>NZ_CP132985.1:0-1200000 GCF_003286595.3 Aerococcus mictus
ATGGATCCTTTACAGGAACTTTGGCAAGTGGTGAGCGAATATTTTCGTGAACACTTGACCAAGGGAAGTTTCGATACCTGGATTTTGGGCCTCAAGCCCCTCCGGATGGATCATGATGTCTTATACATCGAAGCTGTTTCCCAACTGCACAAAAAACACATTGAATCCAATTATATGATGCAGCTGCAACAGGTTATTTATGACTATCTGGGCCGAGAAATTCGGATCGAAATTACACTCGACAACCAACAAGCGGGGAGCAATCACTTAGACTTCGGTCAAGCCGTTAGCCCGACCAGTGCCCCAGCTGATAGCCGACCAGCTAATCGGCATAGCGACTTAAACCCTAAATACACCTTCGAAAACTTTGTGGTAGGTGAAGGGAATAAAATGGCCCACGCCGCTGCCCTAGCCGTAGCTGAAGGGCCGGGACGGGACTACAATCCCCTCTTCTTCTATGGGGGTGTAGGACTAGGGAAAACCCATCTCATGCAAGCCATTGGCCACGAAGTCTTACGGACTCATCCTGATGCTATTGTCAAATACGTCACCAGTGAGACCTTTACCAACGACTTTATTGAAGCGATTCGGACCAATACCATGCCGGACTTCCACCAAGCCTACCGTCATGTAGACATGCTCTTAGTCGATGATATTCAATTTATCGGTAACAAGCAGTCAACCCAGGAAGAGTTCTTCCATACCTTTAACGCTCTCTACAATAATAATAAGCACATCGTCCTCACCAGTGACCGCGATGCCAGTCAAATTCCTGAGTTAGAAGACCGGTTGGTTTCCCGTTTTAAACAAGGTTTATCGACGGATATCACCCCACCCGACTTGGAAACGCGGATTGCCATTTTGCGCAACAAAGCCAAGGTGAACGGCATTGATATCCCAGACGAGACCCTCTCCTATATCGCTGGTCAAATTGATACCAATATTCGCGAGCTAGAGGGAGCCCTCACCAGTGTCCAAGCCTATGCGGTCATGAACCAAGAAGAACTCAGTCCGGATGTCGCCGCGCGAGCCTTATCCAATTATCGCGACGCCAATACCAAAAAGGTACCAAGTATTGCTGAAATTCAAGAAACCGTGGCCGATTACTTTGACCTGACTGTTGCCGATTTAAAAGGGAAGAAACGGAAACGGGACATTGTCGTCCCCCGGCAAATTGCCATGTTCCTCTCGCGGGAAATTACTGATGCCTCTTTGCCTAAGATTGGCCAAGAATTCGGCGGCAAAGACCATACCACAGTCCTCCATGCCCATGAAAAAATCTCAGAAGCCATGAAATCAGCCACTGAGATTAAGGAAAATGTCGAAAGTATTCAAAATTTACTCAAACGTTAGGCACCTAGCCGACTCTTCTATCATCGAGGCAGGCAAAGTGAGCTTTTTATGCTAAACTAATAAGAGAAAAAGGCCTGTGGATAAATACCTATGTTAGGCACAAGCCTACCCACAACTTATCCACAAGTGGAAAAGTTTTAAGATCACTTCTTTGAGGAAGTTTTCAACAGCTTCCACATGACCTACTACTATTACTATACTATTAATATATATATAAATAAGCACGCATCCAGCAAAGGAGCTTTTTATGAAATTTACAATTAAACGTTCCATCTTTGTTGATCATTTAAACAATGTCCAACGAGCGATTTCCTCACGGACAACGATTCCGATACTAACCGGAATTAAAATCGCTGTTCTGGATTCAGGAATCATCCTTACTGGTAGTGATTCAACCATTTCGATTGAAATTTATATTTCTAAAGAAGATGAAAGTAACCAGTTATCGATTGCTGAGACAGGGTCTATTGTTCTTCCTTCCCGTTTTCTCGGTGACATTGTCAAAAAATTACCTGAAGACCAACTGACCTTGGAAGTCCAAGATAACTTACAAACCGTTATCCGCTCGGGAGAATCCGTCTTTAACCTTAATGGGACGGCCGGTAGTGAATACCCTACCTTACCTGAGATTGATGCCGATTCAACCTATGTCTTACCGGGCCATCTCTTTAAGCGGGTGGTTAACCACACCATTATTTCGGTATCTAACCAACAAATCCGCCCACTCTTTACCGGGGTTCACTTTATCCTGGCCGACGAGCAACTGAAAGCGGTATCAACCGACTCCCACCGGCTCAGTCAACGGATTGTGCCTTTGACCATGCCGGAAGAAAGCCGAGGTAAAGCTTTAGAGATCAATATTCCTGGTCAAACCCTGACCGAACTCACCCGTTTAGTGGATGATAATGAAGATATTGAAATGATGGTCACCGATAACCAAGTCCTCTTTAAGATTGATAATGTCTACCTCTATTCCAGATTATTGGAAGGGAACTATCCCGATACCGACCGCTTGTTGAGCTTGGACTACAACACTAAAATTAAAGTTGACGCCCAAGAACTGGTTCACGCGGTAGAACGGGCTTTAATCTTAAGCCACCAAGGCAAGAACAATGTGGTTAAACTTTCCCTCTCCCAAGAAGAAGCCATTCTTTCCGGTCACTCTTCTGAGATTGGTTATGTTAAGGAAAGACTCAGTCTTTTAAGCTTTGAAGGCGACGACTTGGAAATTTCCTTTAACCCTGACTACTTACGGGAAGCTTTGCGGAGTTTTGGCGGCCAAGATGTGGTCATTCGTTTCGTTAACCCGACCCACTCCTTTATCTTGACCCCAAGTGAAGATGAAGATGAATTTAACATGGTTCAACTCATCACCCCAATCCGGACACCTGGTAACTAAGTGATCTACTAATAGGAACGCTCTGATTCTCAAGCGAGGATTGGGGCGTTTTTTACTGGAATTTTTTTCTCTTTCAAAAGCTTATCTTGCTCAGTTTTAGACAAGCGTTTTCATTGCATGCTGAAACCGATTACTTTACTATAAAGTTAACAAAAGGAGGCATAACAATGACAATTGAAAGACAAGTTGACGACAAATATCTCACTACCTTTATCCATGAATCAGAAGCCGGCCATGCGGAAGGGATTATCTATCCTGAAAATGAAGAAGAAATCGTTGAAGCCGTAAAGAAAGCCCAAGCTGAGGGCAAGAAACTCGTGACCATTGGTGGGCATACGGCCCTAGCTGGTGGGACCTATCCTCAAGGTGAAATCCTCTTAAACCTAGAAAAAATGAATCAAATCCTCGACCTCGATAAGGAAACCTTGACCTTGACCGTGGAAGCGGGCGTGACCCTCAACCAAGTGCGCGACTACTTAGCGGGTAGTGGCTACTTCTATGCCCCTGACCCTGGTGAAAAACGGGCCACTGTAGCGGGAAATGCGGCCACTAATGCCGGTGGGATGCGGGCCATTAAATATGGAGTGACCCGGGACAATATCCGTTCCATGCGGGTGGTTTTGGCTAATGGTGAAGTGATTAATGCCGGTAGCTTGAATAATAAGGATTCTTCTGGCTACGACTTGAAGGACCTCTTCATCGGTTCAGAAGGGACCTTGGGCATTATCAGTCAGTTACAATTGAAATTGCGGGTGGAACCCCAGTATGAAAATTCCCTCTTAATCGGTTTCGAACGCTTAGAAGAACTAGGACCGGTCATTTATGAAATCTTGCATTCCTCTGTGGCACCTACCGCCTTGGAAATGTTTGAACACGATGCCATCACCTATGCTGAAGAATTGCTCGGTAAGGAAATGCCAAGTAAAACTGGTCAAGCCTTCCTTTTAGTCACCCTCAGTGGTAACCAGGAAGCGGCCATCCAAAAAGATCTGGAAAACTTGGAAGAAATCGCTCAAAAAGCGGGTGCTTTAGCGACTGAACTCTTAAGCGGAGAAGTGGAAAAAGGCGTCTGGGACATCCGTGACCATATCCTCTCAGGGATTTATAAGGCAGGCCCCATGCGCTTAGATGACCCTGTCGTTCCGGTCAATAAGATCACCCAAGCCATCAATAAATCCAAAGAGATTGCCGATGACCTAGGGATTGCCTCTACTTTCTTTGGTCATGCCGGCGATGGTAATATCCATATCTGTCTCATGAAGAAGGAACTCAGTGACCAAGAATGGGAAGACCGACTCCACCAATATGACCTCCGCCTTTATGACTTCTTAGCTGAAAACGGCGGCCTCCCTTCTGGAGAACATGGAATTGGTCTCGAACGGGTGAAATTCATGCCCATCTTCTTCTCTGAAACGGAATTAGCTACCATGAAAGCCATTAAAAAAGCCCTTGACCCCAATAACCTCCTCAACCCAGGCCGGGTTATTGAAGTAGACGAGTAAAAAGGATAATTGAAAGCAAATGAAGCTGGGAGACTATCCCAGCTTTTTTTATGGCTAATTTCAAAAGCAGAACGAATGCTCGCAAGACTCTCTGCTAAATCTTTTTATTTCTTCGTCGTTAAAGTCCATTTCACATGTCAAACTTTCATTTTTAGGCTTTAATGGACTTCTAAAAAGCATTAGTAGGAAGTGACTAAAAGAGGCTCTATTGGAAAATAGGGCCTCTTTTTGCTTATATAGAGGATTTGGGGTATAATATTACTTGAATAAGGGAGACAAATCGTACTCTAAGAGACCGAATTGGAGTACGCTTTTTTAGTTTAAAGTAAAGGGAGGCGGTGTGTGATGTCAGACGTAGATATTGTCGCCATCGATACCGAGTATATTACGCTCGGGCAGTTATTGAAGGCACTGGGTTATATCCAAACCGGAGGCCAGGCGAAAATTTACCTGGCCAGTTACCCAGTGATCTTAGACGGTCAGGAGGAACAAAGACGGGGCAAGAAACTTTATCCCGGCTCAGTGGTTGAATTTCCGCATGAAGGAGCCATTTACGCCATTCGAGGGGCTAGCGAAAGCGATCCACTAGCAGATCACCATGCACCTTAAGTCACTTTACTTAAAGGACTTCCGTAATTACGACCAGGTCACCATGGACTTTGATCCGGGAATCAATGTCTTTATCGGCGACAACGCCCAAGGCAAGACCAACCTGATCGAAGCCATTTATATGCTGTCTTTGGCTCGGAGTCATCGGACGGCTAAGGAGCGGGAAGTGATCCGCTTTGGCGCTGATTTTGCCCGGATTGAAGGCCGGGTCGCCAAGAAGAATGGGGAGATTCCTTTATCTCTGACCATGACTAAAAAAGGCAAGATCGCCAAGCTCAACCGCCTGCAACAAGAGCGGCTGAGTGACTATATTGGGGCCTTCAATGTGGTGCTTTTTGCCCCGGAAGACCTGGAACTGGTCAAGGGTGCTCCGCAACTGCGCCGTACCTTTATTGATCGGGAACTCAGTCAAATGAACCCGACTTACCTCTATGACTCCAGTAATTACCAGCACCTGCTCAAGCAGCGCAATACTTATTTGAAGCAGCTGCAGCGGCGGGAAGCCCATGATAAGTTGTATTTGAATGTCTTAACCGAACAGCTGGTGGACTTTGCCAGTCGGATGATGGTCCAACGTTTCCAATTCATTCAGAAATTGGAAGCTTATGCCAAGCCTATCCATGCCCAATTATCCATGGATAAGGAGACTCTGACCCTGGCCTACCAAGCCAGCCTCACTGTCGATGAGACGTCCACGGTGGACCAACTAAAAACCGAGCTCATGGACAAATTTCAGTCCATCCAAGAACGTGAAATTGAAGTGGGCTCTACTCAAATCGGTCCCCAACGTGATGATTTAAAATTAATGATTAATGATAAAGTCGTTCAACAATACGGATCCCAAGGCCAACAGCGGACCACGGTTTTGAGTTTGAAGTTGGCAGAGATTGAATGTATGCACGAAACCCTCGGGGAATACCCCATACTATTATTAGATGATGTCTTAAGTGAATTGGACGACCAGCGTCAAACCCATCTGCTGAAAACTATTGAGAAAAAAGTCCAAACCTTCCTGACTACAACCAGTATGGAAGGCATTCAGGCAGATAAGATTGATGATCCTGACCTCTTTACCATTAAGGCGGGTCGGGTGGAATTGAAGGAGTGAATCAAGCAAGATGGCAGAAAATCAAGCAAATAATTCCGAACACGAACAACCTCAAAACCATAATCCCAAAGATAAGAATCAGCCCAACCAGGCCGGAGAATATAACGCCAGTCAAATCCAAGTCCTCGAAGGCTTAGAAGCGGTGCGTAAGCGGCCCGGAATGTATATCGGCTCAACCGGGGCTCCTGGTCTCCACCACCTAGTCTGGGAAATTGTCGATAATTCCATTGACGAAGCCCTGGCTGGTTATGCGGACAAGATTGATATCAAGATTGAAAGTGATGGTTCCATTACCGTCATCGACAATGGTCGGGGAATTCCGGTCGATATCCAGGAAAAAACCGGCCGTCCCGCGGTAGAAACCGTCTTTACCGTCCTCCATGCCGGGGGTAAATTTGGCGGTGGCGGTTATAAGGTCTCCGGGGGCTTACACGGTGTGGGAGCTTCCGTTGTTAACGCGCTCTCAACCAAGCTCCGGGTCGAAGTTTACCGGGATGGTAAGATTTACCAGCAAGAATATAGCCGCGGACATATCGTTTCCGACTTGAAAGTCGTCGGTGAAAGCGATAAGACCGGTACCGTGGTAAATTTTGTGGCCGATCCTGAGATTTTTACCGATACCACGGACTATGATTTCCAAACCCTCAATAAACGGGTTCGGGAGCTGGCCTTCCTGAATAAGGGCCTGCATATTACCCTGGAAGACCGCCGCGAGGAAGATTCCCAGGAAGTCGCCTACCAATATGAAGGTGGGATTAAAGAATACGTCCAATATCTGAATGAAAATAAGGAAATCCTCTTTGAAGAACCGGTTTACTTGGAAGGACAAATGGATGATATTGAAGTGGAAGTCGCCTTCCAATATACGGCTGGCTATCATAGCAATTTCATGTCCTTTGCCAACAATATCCATACCTTTGAAGGCGGGACCCATGAGTCGGGGATTAAGACCGCCCTCACCCGGACCATCAACGATTATGCCCGCAGTCAGAACCTGCTCAAAGAAAAAGATGATAACTTGTCCGGGGAAGATGTCCGTGAAGGCTTAACCCTGATTGTCTCGATTCGCCACCCTAATCCTCAATTTGAAGGGCAAACCAAGATGAAACTGGGGAACTCGGAAGTTCGGACCATTACTGACCGTCTCTTTGGTCAACATTTGGAACAATTCCTATATGAGACCCCAAACATTGCCCGGCAAATTGTTGATAAAGGAATTTTGGCTTCTAAGGCTCGGCAAGCGGCTAAACGGGCCCGGGAAATGACCCGGAAGAAGTCAGGTTTAGAGATCTCTAACCTGCCGGGTAAATTAGCTGACTGTTCTAGCCGGGTGCCAGAAGAATGCGAACTCTTCATCGTCGAAGGGAATTCTGCGGGCGGCTCAGCCAAATTAGGCCGGGACCGTCACTTCCAAGCCATCTTACCTATTCGTGGGAAGATCTTGAATGTGGAGAAGGCCTCCATGGATCGGATCCTGGCCAATGAGGAAATTCGCTCCCTCTTTACTGCTATGGGAACCGGTTGGGGCAATGATTTTGATGTGACCAAGGCCCGTTATCATAAGCTAGTGATTATGACCGATGCCGACGTCGACGGGGCCCATATCCGGACCCTCTTATTAACCCTGATTTATCGCTACATGCGCCCCCTTCTCGATGCGGGCTATATCTATATTGCGGTGCCACCGCTTTACCAAGTCCGCCAAGGCAAGAACATCCACTATGTCAACAGTGACCAAGAACTCAATGATTACATGAAGACCCTAGCGGAACGTCCTCGTCCTAGCGTCCAACGCTATAAGGGGCTGGGGGAAATGGACGCTGAACAATTATGGGAAACCACCATGGACCCAACCCAACGGCAAATGCTGCAAGTGACGGTTGATGATGCTCAGGAAGCGGACCGGAATATCTCCATGCTGATGGGGGACTTAGTCGCACCACGGCGTGATTTTATCGAGAACAATGCGACTTATGCCACTATCGACTTATAGAAAGGAAGGTTGATAATCAATGGTTGAAGAACATAAACAACCCGCGCCACGTGAAATATCACATGAAATGCGTAACTCCTTCCTGGATTATGCCATGAGTGTTATCGTCGCCCGGGCCCTCCCCGATGTGCGTGACGGTCTCAAACCCGTCCACCGCCGGATTCTCTATGGGATGAATGAACTCGGGGTCACCCCGGACAAACCCTATAAGAAGTCAGCCCGGATTGTCGGGGACGTTATGGGTAAGTACCACCCCCATGGGGACTCAGCGATTTATGAATCCATGGTGCGGATGGCCCAAGACTTCTCCTACCGTTACATGTTAGTTGATGGGCACGGGAACTTTGGTTCGGTCGACGGTGACCAAGCCGCGGCCATGCGTTATACCGAGGCCCGGCTCAGTAAGATCGCCTTGGAAATGGTCCGCGATATCAATAAGAAAACCGTGGACTTTATCCCTAACTATGACGGGGAAGAACGTGAACCCGAAGTCCTCCCCTCTCGTTTCCCTAACCTCTTAGTTAACGGAGCCACTGGGATTGCGGTGGGGATGACCACCAATATTCCCCCTCATAATTTAAGTGAAGTGATCCAGGCCCTCCATATTCTGATGAAGAACCCCAAGGCAACGACCCAAGACCTGATGGAAGCGATTCCTGGTCCTGATTTTCCGACTGCGGGGATTGTGATTGGCAAGGCTGGGATTAAGAAGGCCTATGAAACCGGGAAAGGCCGGATTATCGTCCGCGCCCGGGCAGAAATTGACACCATGGCCAGCGGTAAGGAACGCATTATCGTCAGCGAAATTCCTTACATGGTCAACAAGGCCAAGTTAGTGGAACGGATTGCCGACTTGGCGCGTGACAAACGGATTGACGGGATTACCGCGGTCCGTGATGAAACCGGCCGTCAAGGTATGCGGATTGTGATTGAATGCCGTAAAGATGCCAGCGCTAGCGTGATCTTGAACAACCTCTTCAAGCAAACGCAAATGCAAACCAACTTTAACTTTAATATGGTGGCCATTGACCAAGGCGTACCTCGGACCCTTAGTCTCAAGCAAATCCTCAACCGTTACTTGGACCACCAAGAAGAAATTATCCGACGCCGGTCCATCTTTGAAAAGGAAAAGGCTGAAGCTAGAGCCCATATCTTAGAAGGCTTACAGATCGCCTTAGACCACATTGATGAGATCGTCAACATCTTACGATCATCCAAGACCGGTGACCAGGCCAAGACCATCTTTATGGACCAATATGGTCTCTCCGATAAGCAAGCCCAAGCCATCCTCGACATGCGTTTAGTCCGCTTGACCGGCTTGGAACGGGAAAAGATCGATAATGAACATCAAGACTTGATGGAAGAAATTGCCTACTTGAATGAAGTCTTAGCCAGCGAAGAAAAACGTTATGAAATTATCTACCAAGAACTCTTAGAAATTGAAAAACGTTTCGGTGACGAACGTCGAACCGAAATTCGCGTGGGTGAAATTACTAATTTAGAAGATGAAGACTTAATTGAAGAAAGCAATGTCCTCATCACCCTCTCACGTAAGGGTTATATCAAGCGGGTGGAAGACTCTGAATACCGGACCCAAAACCGGGGCGGACGTGGCGTGAAGGGCATGGCCTTACAGGATGGCGACTATATTGATGCCATGCTGTCGACCTCGACCCACGATGTCATCCTCTGCTTTACTGACCGCGGCCGGGTCTTTCAAATTAAGGGCTATGAAATCCCTGAATACGGTCGGGCAGCCAAGGGTCTCCCCATTGTTAACTTGCTCAATCTCCAAGAAGATGAACAAGTCCGCGGGGTCATTAATGTGAACCCAAATAACAAGGCCGCTAATACAGAAGACTACTTCTTCTTTGTCACCAAACAAGGTACGGTCAAACGGACCCCGATTGAGGAATACTTCAATATCCGAAATAACGGTCTGATTGCCATTAACCTCCGTGATGACGATGAATTAGTCGCTGTTTTACAAACCAGTGGCCAAGATAATATTATTCTCGGTTCCCACCAAGGTTATGCGGTCTCCTTTGCTGAAGACGATGTCCGCTCTATGGGGCGGACGGCGACGGGTGTTCGTGGTATCCGCCTTGATAAGGACGACTATGTGGTTGGGGCGTCGATTTTAGGCCCTGATCAAGATGTCTTGATCGTCACAGAAAAGGGTTACGGCAAACGGACGCCTGCCGATGAGTACAGCATCAAACACCGGGGCGGTAAGGGGGTTAAGACCGTCAATATTACCGAAAAGAACGGTCCCCTAGTTGGCTTAGCTACCGTTGACTTGGATGAAGATATCATGCTGATGACCGATGAAGGCGTCGTGATTCGCTTCCATTCCGTTGATATCTCCCAAACCGGTCGGGCCACCCAAGGCGTTCGACTGATGCGCTTAGATGATGCTGCTCACGTGTCCACCATGGCCGTTGTTGATCCAGAGGACGATGAGGAAGCATTGGAAGAGGCAGAGACTGTGGAAGCTGATCCAGACCAACAAGGTCAATACGCCACCGAAACCGGCTTAAGTGACCCTGATATTGATTCAGGTGACGACCAAGATACAGCCCGTCTCAGCCAAGACCACATCCAAAGCAAAATGCAAGACTTCTCTAATCAACTCTTAGAGGAAGATGATAGTCAAAGATCCGATGAAGACTAATTAAATAAAAATCACATGACTGAGTGATGATAAAATCTGGAGTGTTCCTAAAAGTTGTATTTTTATCAACTTTAGGAGCACTCTTTTTTTGTTGCAACTTGTTGGGGAGATAAAGGCTCAATTATAATGATTAACAAGGAAATTGTGGCTTATAACAAATAATAACCGATTACTTGTTGACTTTGTTTCTCAAGTCCTTTACACTGAACTTAGTCAGATATATATGACAAAAATTAACTAATAAAGTATATTTATTCCGTAATACTGACTATTTATCCATGCTTAGGCTATGAATAGATTTTCCTTTTCTATCGTAATAAAATAGTGATGGATATGTAAGCGGTTTTATCGAATGATTATTAAGGAGGGAACATTGCCCATGTTAAAAGCACGTCATTTACGTAAGACTTTTGGCGATTTAGTGGCGGTGGATGATGTTTCTTTCGATCTTGAACAAGGCAAAATCTTGGGCATGATCGGTCGAAACGGGTCAGGAAAGACTACTATTTTCCGCTTGATCTTAAACTTTTTAACCCCAGAGAATGGTGGGGAAGTCTTATGGAACGACCAACCTATGAGTGACCAGGTTTATGAGACTATTGGTTACCTCCCCGAAGAACGGGGGCTCTATGAGAAGATGACCATTGAGCAACAAATTCTGTACTTTGCCCAGCTGCGGGGAATGGAGAAACAGGAGGTTCTTGACCGTATTGATGAGTGGATGGATCGTTTTGAGGTTAAAGGTAAGCGGACGGATAAGATCAATAGTCTGTCTAAGGGGAACCAACAAAAGGTTCAATTGATTGCGACCTTGATCCACGAACCCGCCTTTATTATCTTGGACGAACCCTTTTCCGGTTTGGACCCAGTCAACGCGGACCTCTTGAAGGCTGGGATCTTGTACCTGCGTGATAAGGGCTCATCGATTATTTTCTCCAGTCACAATATGAATAATGTCGAGGCCATTTGTGACGATATGCTGATGATCCATGACGGCGAGCAAGTCCTCTACGGAAAGATCCGCGAAATTCGGGAAAGCTTCGGCCGGACCCGGATTGAAGTGGAAGCGCCGGATTGGACCAAGGACCAGTTACAAGCTCTGGAAGGGGTCGACCATGTGGGGATCAAGGAAGATAACTACTACCGCCTCTACCTGACTGATGAGTCTTATGGACCAGCTATCTTCCAAACGCTGACCCATGGCAACTATATCCGCCACTTCAGCCAACAACCACCAACACTGGAAGAAATCTTCAAAATGAAAGCAGGTGGACACAATGAGTAAATTATGGGTCGTTATTCGCCAAGTCTATCGTAAGAATGTCAAATCAGGATCCTTTATCTTTATGGTCCTCTCTCCCCTTATCTTTATCGGGATTATTGCTGCGGTGGCCTACTTTGTTTCCCAGAGTGAAACGAGTTCGCCGGACCAAATTGCAGTTGTTGATGCAGACCCTGGGATGGTCCAAGTCCTCAAGACCATGGATAATCATAACGTGGCCTTCAACTTTGACCAAAATCAAGACCAAGCCCGTCAAGCCCTAGCTGACGGCGAAGTCGATGGGATGCTGAAGTTGAACCAGGAAGATGGTCAGCTCAAAGCGACTTATTACGGGAAGAGCAATCTAGGCCAAAATGCCAAGGTGAACCTGCAACAAACCTTGAGCCAGTACCAAATGATGGTCAATGCCCAGGCTGCTGGGATTGCCCCTGACCAACTCCAAAGTCTGATGACTGCCCAAGTACCGATTGAAGAAGTCTCCATCAATGTCAAAGAGGACGGCAGCGTTGCTGAAGAAAACAAGGACGCCATGAATGAGATGGGACGGACTGGGGTCGCTTCCATGGCTGCCTTTATCATCTTCTACTTCCTGATGTTCTTTATTAATATCATCATCCAAGAAGTGGCAGCCGAAAAAGGCTCACGGATTATGGAAATTATCCTCTCCAGTATTCCTGCTAAGACTCATTTCTACGGCAAACTCTTGGGAGTGGTACTCATGATCCTGACCCAAGTTGGGATCTATGTCCTCCTCTTTATCCTATGGCGGATCTTATCCACCCAATTCGGCATTCTCAGCCTACCGGAGGAAATTACCCAGGCCTTTGATATCAAAGCCTTCCTCTCCAATAACTTGACCATGTTACTGATCAGCGGGCTCCTCGCTTTGATGGGGATTGTGACCTATATTGCCTTAGCTGCTTTCCTAGGCTCCTTGGTGACCAAGACCGAAGATGCCCAAAAGGTGTCCCAACCCGTGATCTGGTTAGGTCTGATCGGTTTCTATATTGGAATCTTTGGCCAACAGGCTGGAACCGATACCGCCTTCTACCGGATCTCCTCACAGATTCCTTTCTTTACGCCTTTCGTGATGCCTTTCCGTTTAGCGGATCATTCAGTGGAATGGCCGGGAGTCATTATGGCCATTGTGGTTTCTCTAATAACCATGGTACTGATCTTTATCTTTGCCACTACCCTCTACAAGAGCAATGTCTTGGCTTACAGTGATAAGGGACCTTGGGATACCTTCAAGCAATCCATTTCTCTCTGGAAGAGCGAACGCCAAGTCAATACTAAATAATCAAGCACTCAAAACGTAAACAAAAAACCATGTAGGTAAAAACTTACATGGTTTTTCTATTTTATCGGGTAATTTTATTGGCAAAGGGTTACACTATAGGAGATTAAAAACAATGAGGGAGGATTATGATGCAAATCAGACCGGTGAGAAAAGAGGATAGTCAGGCTTTAGCGGATATTTATCGTTATTATGTGGAGGAGACTACTTTTACCTTTGAAGAAGTGCCGCCAACTAGTGAGGAAATGGCTGAGCGGATTCATTCAATTGCCCAAGATTTTCCCTACTATGTTGCTTGTAATGACCAAGGACAGGTCTTGGCCTACGCCTATGCCCACCCCTTCCATGAGCGTTCTGCCTACCGCTATAGCGCTGAGATCTCCATCTACAGCCAAGTCAATAAAAGCGAGAAAGGACTAGGTACCGCCCTCTATCAGACGGTGGAGCGGGATTTGAAGGCCCAAGGGATAAAAACCATCTTGGCTCTAGTAACTGCGGATAACCAGGTCAGTATCAACTTCCACCAAAAAAATGGTTACCAATTAGTGGGTCACTTGCACCAGGTGGGCTATAAATTTGACCAGTGGCTAGATACTGTCTATTTGGAAAAACATATTTAAGGTATGCAAAAAGGAGAGACTTTGAAGCCTCTCCTTTTTGTGTCTTGGTGTGACTGTCACACTCTTTAGTTGAGTTCGGACGCCAAACTTGAAGTCATTTCAAAAAATTCCAACGCACAGACTTGCTGTGCTTATGGTATTTTCCTCCAATGATTCAAGTTTCTGACGGCGTCCTCACATCCTTATCAAACGTGCTCCGGGTGCAGATCGATCTCCACTTCACTAAAGAGCAAGAAATTCTTTTCAAGAATTTTTGCTCTTTAACTCCAGTGGTATCGATCTTTAGTGCACCCGTCGCACTCTATTTATGCAGGCGATGGGATTTGAACCCATATCTATTAAAAAGGCTATCATAACAAGGTTTATAAGCAATTATATGATTAGTATTCTAAAATTTGCGTGATATTTACGTGATAAATCTAAAAATTGACGTATTTAGCGAATTTATTAGCTGATTTTTCTCTACTTTGTGGTGTAACGTGCGTGTATATATTCATGGTGGTTTGGATATCGGCATGGCCTAGTCTTTCCATAACCTCTTTTATTGGAACACCAGACTCAAAGAGCAAAGAACAATGCGTATGCCTAAAGCCATGTATATTAATCATAGGTAATTCATTACTTTTACAAAAGCGGTAAAGAAAATTTCTAGGAGCAGATTGATTAATTGGAAAATTTATATCTGCTTTTCTGAATAGGAACTGATCGGAACTTAGTAGATTTTGCCCTAACTTTAAAAACTCTTGAGCTTGTTTCTTTTTCCATTGGTGAATAACGGATAGCGTGTTTTGATCAATGCCTATTGTCCTTATACTACTTTCGTTTTTAGGTCTGCCTATGTATAGACCGTCATTACCACGGCTTAGCGACTTGTTGACTGATAAAGTTGATTCTTTAAAGTTAATATCATTCCAAGTCAGCGCTAAGGCTTCACCACGTCTTAGCCCTGTAAAAGCTAATATTCTAAAAAAGCAATACCACATAGGCTTATTTGATTTTTCAAGGATTCTTAGGAATTCCTCTAGTTCGTCTTTATTGTAGAAATCCCGATCACGACTAGGCGAATAATACTCTATTTTTTTCTTAGGAATGATGACTTTATCGCAAGGATTAGTAAAAATATAATCCATGGTTACAGCGTATTTCATTAATCGCTTGAGTAAGTTAAAAATCTCCTTGTGTTTTTTATATCTCTTGTGCCATTCATTGACGAGATTTTGAATAGTTCGCGTTTTAAGCTTGTCAATTTTTATTTTTCCAAGTGATGGTAAGATATGCAATTTAAAATTAGTCATTGTTACTCTTAAGGTACTCTTCTGCACGTCAAGCTTATATTGATCTAGCCATTCATGATATAATTGTTCTACATTTAAAGAATTATTTTGCAAGTCCAGATCGCTATCAAACAAGTTTTGTCGCTGTTTGTAGTAATCAACGGCTTGCTTTTTTGTTTTGAAGCCTCTTTTAGAAATTTGTACTTGCTTACCTGTTTCCTCATCAAGGCCTAAATAAGCTTTAACCTCCCAAAATTTACCTTTGGAATTGCTATATTGCTTATAAGTAGCCATGTTGATCTCCTTTCACTATATGCTCCCAAGCTTTATGAAAGAAGAAAATCGTGTCTATAATTCATCTTTTTGTTTAATGTACTCAGAAATAATTTCTCCCGATTTCTTTAAATAGGTATCGGTTAGTGAGGATAGTTGAGATTCATAGTACTCTTCTATGGCGACCCTTTTAATGGTTTCTAAGTCCGTTTTATAATCATCTTCAAGTCCGTCTTCCTGCTCAATATAGTAATTAAGGATATTTTCTAGGCTTTTGTCCTCAAAAATGTTGGAATAGGAATTTTGTTTTAAAAAAGATTTTATATGAACATATTTTTCTACTAAGTCAAGAGTTTGTCGGCGGGAAATCTTTTGTTCAAAATACATACACCCATAGCGAATAATTTTTTCTGCGTCATAAGGAACAGGATCTTCTTTATAAAATTCTTTTATCCAATCTACTATATCTCCTATTTCGCCGCTTAGCATAAAAACAAGGTCATCCGTTTGAAAAAAATTTTTCTTATCAACGTCATTAAACTTTGCAGGAATATATTTTTTTTCTTCTCCTGTTATAAAAACGCGTGTCATAGCGTGATTCATAAAGTCTATAGCTAATTCTCTTAGACGACTATCCCTTTCAATTTCGTCTGTTAAGGTTTCAAAAATAAAAGAATCAATATTACCATATAGTAATTCATTAACAGAAATATTTCCTAGGTCTGCAATGTCTTTAATACGTTCTTCATTGGGTATTACTTGACCAGTTTCCCATTTATTAACAAGGCTACCTGTAGCTTTAAATAATTTGCCAAATTCTGTTTTATTGAGCCCTAAATTTCTTCTTATAGACTCAATGCGTAACCCCAAATCTACGCTCTTTATCTTCATAAAACCTCCTCCTTGTAGTTTGATTATACATTAGGTTGACTTAAATATGAATAGAAAACCGTCATAAATAGTCATTTAATTATTGACGATGGATTTTTTTAATGCTAAATTATAGTTATAGAGATCTGTGACTATTCATGACGAAAATTGGAGGTGATGAGATGAACAAAGTTCTAGGGTATAGAAAAATGCTAGGCATAACTCAACAAGAAATGGCTCAAAAATTAAATATAGGCATTGTTGCATATAGAAATAAAGAAAGAGGTTTAAATCAATTTAAAGAAAAAGAAATGATCGATATTTTAAAGATTTATACGAATAAAATTCCTAATTTAACATTAAATGATATTTTTTTAGACAGAAACAGTCATGAATAGTCATTTTAATTATTTATTACCTTTTTTAGGAGGTGAAAAAGATGAACTTTAGTAAATGGATAGATTGCTATTAATGTAAGCTAAAAAATAAGCTTCAATCGATATACTTGCCTTATAAATGCATTTTACAAGGGTATTTAGCCCGTTAAGCATCACTAAGGGAAAAGTATGTATTAAGTCTAAAATCAGTCTTTAAACAGGCTTAAAAGAAGAATAGAACGCTCCCAAGCTTTATGAAAGAAGAAATTTTTAGAGGGTATAAAAAAAGCCATTGCTAAGGACAAATTCAGCAATGGCAAGGCAATTTGATTGTAGTTTATGCCTATACCCTCTTATTTTAGCATAAACGAAAGAAGAGGTAAGAAGATGAAAGCAAGAAAGCTTATTAACCAAGTAGAGAATGTTTATAATGACCTATCGCCTATTAGGAGTGCCATAAATGAAGCAGAAGACTACTTAAATAAAGTAAATAGTGCCAAATCTGATAAAACCATGCTAACGAGCCTAGCTAGCTTAGCCCGTCACTATCAAGATTTACTTTACTTAGCAGATAACTCATTATTTAGAGTTTTATCGGACTTTGAAGACCTTTTTAACGGGTATTACCATGATGACCAAGGTGCCCTAAATAAGTACGGTGACCAAGATGGCGAATAAGCGAATGTTTTCAAAGCAAGTTACTCAAACAGATCAATTCTTGGACTTGCCATTAAGCGCCCAAAGCCTCTATTTTCACTTAAACATGCAAGGCGATGACGATGGTTTTTTAAATAACTATAAAATGACTATGCGAATGATAGGAGCTAGCAAAGAGGATTTACAAGCCTTAATCGATTCAGCGTTTATTATTAACTTTGCTAGTGGAGTAATTTGTATTAGGCATTGGAAATTAAATAATACGCTTCAAAACGATAGATATAGTGAAACACTATTTCAAGGTGAGTTCGCACAAGTTGAAGAAAGAAATAAGGTTTATTTTTTAAAGAGTAATGATGATGATAGCCAATGGAACCAAATTGGATCCAAGATGGATCCTCAACATAACATAACAGAACATAACATAGCTAAGCCTAACTTAACAGAGTCTAGCATAGCTAAGAACAACGTAACCGAAAAGAACCAACATAACCAAACTAAGATTAACCAAGGGAAACAAAGCGACCAAGTTGGTCAAGACATAGAGGACAAGGCTAATGATTCTTCTTCTCATTATGGCGAGATTTGCAAGGCTTTAAAAAGGGATTACCTTGACTATATTAATCAATCCTTAGGTACTCAATTTAGCAATGATGAAGAGAATAGTAAGGTCTTGAACGGGTTATATAATGACTATGGCCAATCAAGGGAACAGTTAATGAAAGTCATTAAGCAAAAGGTGAATGAGTGGCAAGGAATTAGTTCTGTTCCTAAAACACTTCAAGCTATCTTTTCATGATGTAAGGAATATGTTTATTTTTGAGAGCTAAATAGAGTAATTTCTAGAAAGGGTTAAGGCTATGGATAAAGCATTAAAAGAGAAGATTACTTCATTACCCGATTCCTATAAACAAGTCTTCATGTTACTACCCAAGGGGATGGAGAAACCTATTACTAGTAATGAGATTCAAGCTATTTTAGGCTATGACGTGAGGCATATAAATCAAATTATTAGCGATTGGAGAATTAAATATCGCGTGCCTATTGGTGGCTTAAGGTATCAAAATCAATGTGGTTTTTACTTAGCGACTAATGAAGAAGAAAAAGAGATAGGCGCTAGGTCAATCGATGCCCAAATAAAAAGCATGAGCAAGACCGCAAGCGCTATAAAACAAGGAGATATAGGGCTAATACAAGAATATAGCGACTTGTTGAACGCCTATTGGAGGCCTCACAACATTCAGCTTACACTAGATTTCGATCAAAAAGAAAAGGAGAGAATTGATTAGAAATGAGCGAAGAGGTAAAACTATCTAAGCAAGAGACAGAAACTATTGTTCATACGCTCGAAGAAATAGAGAACATAAAACAAGCCGTTAACAACCTCTTGCCTTTTGAAATACAGACCTATGAAGAGCTAAAACAAGCTTACAATAAAGTATTAAAAATGAGAGATCAATATGATTGTTTAAAACTAGGTTCAGATAATAAACTTGAAGTAATACATGGCTTATTGGTGGATCGATTAAAGAACCTATCTTAAAAATAACCATCACGTTTTAATATAGCGTGATGGCTTTTAGTTTGTTTAGTTAGTGATTAAAAAAGAGAACAAATCGGACACACTAAAAAGAAGAATGGCTATATTTTGGCCTTTGTTAGCCTTTAGAGCGTGATTAGCTTTTATAGTAATCGTCGATTTCGGCGCCCCTAAAAAGGCTAAACTTTGAGATAGTGACAAAAGTGACACCCTAAAAAGGGATTAACTATGTATTTGAACGCTTTAGAAAAGATAGCAGGTAAGGAGCGAGAACTATGCATGAAGCAAAGAAGATTTTAAAAGATATTAAACGTAAGCAAAACAATATAAAGCGCCTTACCCGTGATATTGAGCGTTTAAGAGAACAAGAGGCGACCGTTCGCACTTCAGAAATTAGCCCAACTAAAGTGGTTACAAGTAAATATAACCATCACGAACAAAAGCTAGTAAATATGATCACCCTTGTTGAGCATAAGCAAAAGCAAATCATGAACTTAGTGATGGAGATTGATCGAGAATTAGACATAATCTATTCTTTGCAGGAGCCTTATGCGACTATGTTAGATTTACGTTACATACAAGGGCAACCAATGAAAGTTGTTGCTTATGAAGTTGGTTATGGTAAGACCCAAGCTAATGTATTAATGAACCAAGCCTTAGATAATTTTTTAAAACGATATAAAGAGCAAATAAAAAGCACCTAGTGGATAACTAAGGTGCTTATTTCTTTCACAAAGCTTGAGAGCATATAGATGTATTTTTTATTTGCGTGAAATTTACGTGATATTTGCGTGATTTCTTAGAAATAACTAAAAGTAAGTAAAAGCTAAAACGTTGTTATATCAAGCTTTTGAAAGAGCATAGAAGCGCATAGAAGCGTTTTATGCAGGCGATGGGATTTGAACCCACACTTCAAAGAAACTGCCGCCTGAAGACAGCGCGTCTGCCGTTCCGCCACGCCTGCGCGATGTTACTATTGTATGCCTAAACTTGGGTAAATGTAAAGGAAAAAATCAAGGGGACTGATAAAAGATAACATTTTACCAGCTTTTAAGCTTAAGTCCCCTTCAAAAAAACGCTTGAGAATCTTTTTAAAGGCCTCCTCAAGCGTTTGAAGTAACTATTAGTACTTGTTCCAGTTGCCGGCAATATCGTCCTTTAAGGGACTATTGAGCATGGCAATGAGTTTTAGGCGGGCGTGTTGACCGTTGAGGTAGCCTTGGTCTAAGATGACGCCGACTTGTTCTAATTGAATGGCGGCGCCTTTGCTGGCATAGACCTTATGGACACCGCCGCGGTTGGCTTTAGCGACTAAGACGACCGGAATCCCTGCTTGGATAACTTGGGCGAGGATATCTTGGAGGGCTGGTGGCAAGGACCCTACCCCAAAGCCTTCTAAAACAAAGCCCTCGGCCCCCGCTTCAACCAAGGCAGTAACCATCTTAGGATTGAAGTCCAAGCTGGCCTTGACCAGGTAGACATTGGGGCTGAAGCTTTGCTCTAAGTGAACCGGGAATTTATTGACCGGGTGATAGTCGCGGAAATAGTGGACCCGGGCCCCATAGGTCACGCCTAGAGGTCCAGCATTAACTGATTCAAAGGCATGGAGACCGATACTATTGTTTTTCACGACATCATTCACGGTAAAGATACATTGGTTAAAGACCAGGAGGGTCCCCTTGCCGGCGCTATCATCACTGGCAGCGGTCAAGACGGCATCCCGGATATTGGAAAAGCCATCATAACCCAAGTCTTGGCTGGATAACTGGCTGCCGGTAAAGACGACGGGAACGGGGGTATCTAGGAGCAAGTCGACAAAATAAGAGGTCTCCTCCATGGTATCGGTCCCGTGGGTGAGAACAATCCCTTGGGCACCCTGGTCGATTTCCGCTTCAATGGCTTGGGCAATATCGGCCATATCGGCTAAGCTCATTTCGTTAGAAGGAATACTTTTGACTTCTTTAATCTTGAGGTCAACGGTTAAGTTTGACAGGTCCATATCCTTCAACAGTTCGGCCCCGGTTAAGGAGCCTGACTGTAATCCCCCAGCTTGGGTATGGACACTGGTGATGGTCCCGCCTAAATTAATTAACACAATACGTTTATTTGACATCTGTTGCCTCCTTTTTTACTTGATACTGGTCGTCACAATGGTCTAGAAAGGCCCGTAGCCAATCATTTGGGCAATGCTAATTAAGGCCATGCTGGCAAGGAAAAGAATCCCTAAGAGCGGCAGGAAGAACTTGGCCCAGTCGCCCCACTCAATCTTGGCATTAGCAATAGTCGCCATAAAGTAACCCGAAGTCGGATAGAAAACATTGGTTAAGCCATCCCCTAAGGTGTAGGCTAAGACGGCCACTTGTTGGTTGAGTCCCACCATCCGCGCTAAGGGTGAGATGATCGGCATAGCAACAATAGCCTTACCCGACCCCGAGGTGACGAAGAAATTGAATAAAGTAATAAAGAGAAAAATAGCTAAGGCAGACAGATAAACCGGAAGACCTTGGAGTAAATTACCAAATTGGTGGACTACGGTATCCAAGATTTTCGCCTCGTTCATCAAGACCGAGACGCCATTGGCTACCGCAATTAAGATAGCACCCGATAGGACACTGGAACAGCCTTCCATAAAGGCTTGGATCAAGTCATTGGTTGGCATCCGGTCAATCAGGGCGCTGATAACGGCAATCATGACAAAGAGTCCAGCCATCTCAATCATGCCCCAACCCTTCACCAGGACATTGTAAATCATATAGGCAAAGAGCAGGATCAAAACGATACCGATAAGTTTTTGTCGGCCAGTGAGGCGGACGGCTTGGCTGTTTTGACCAATCTTTTGCTCCTCAGACTCCAAGAGGCCCTCTTGGTAGGCTTCTTTGAGGACGATTTCAGGGTCGCGTTGGATTTTCTTGGCATATCTCATGAGATAGAGACTAGAAATCATATAGAAAACAATAAAGACCAAGACCCGGTAACCCATCCCAGAGAACATGGGAAGACCGGCAATCTGATGAGAAATCCCTACGGTAAAGGGATTGGTAAAACCGGAGGAGAAGCCCACGCAGGTAGTGGAAATGAGGACTACGCCCGCTGCCGTTAATTTATCAAAGCCTAGGCTTAAAATCAGGGGCATAATAATGGGTAGGTAAACTAAACTTAACTCCGCTGTCCCTATAAAAGCCGCAATCAAGGCAAAGAAAAACATCAAAATCGGAATCACTAGGACCCCGTTATCGGAGAAGCGGGCTGAGAGATTAGTGACAATACCATCAATGAGCCCGGTTTTCTTTAAGACTTCCACGGTACCAGCAATAATTAAGGTAAAGGCAATCACGCTGGCACTCTTGGTGAAGCCCTTAGGAATGGCATTCCAAAAGTCAGTAAAGCTGGTGGGATTGCTAGGAACATAGTTAAATTGCTCGGGATTAGCCACTTCTTGCCCGGATGGTAGGGTCATGGTAGCAAACTCTCCGGCGGGAATGATATAGGTCAGTCCGGCAATAACAACTAATAAGATAAATAAGACCACTAGGGAATTGGGCATTTTAAAGCGGCGTAAACGTGATTTAGTCATGGAATTCCTCCTTCTCTTGCTGTCCAAAATGCATTAATAAGTGGGTATAGGTCTCCACCATGGTTACTAAGACGGATTCTTCAAAGTCAAATTGAGAATTGTGGTGGCCGTTTTCCTTGGCTAACTCGCTACCAAAGAGGAAAAAGCAAGCCTTGCCTCCCAGTTCAGCCACCCGGTTCATAAAGAAGACCACATCTTCTGAGGCCCCAAAATGAAAGCCAATAGCATTAGAAATATTTGCTTGGTCTAGGAGCTGATGGAGTTCTTGGTAGAAGGCCTCATCCCGGTGGTTTAAAGCAGGTGCTTCTCCGACTTGTTGGAGTTGGTACTTGCATTGGTATTGCATGGCTGCCCCTGCAACGACCTCTTTTACCCGCTTGTTTAAATGGTCATTGATGGCTGATGAGGAGCCTCGGGTTTCCATTTCTAAGCGGCAGGAATTGGCAATAATATTTCGCCCTGCCCCACCTTGGATCTTGCCGACATTGACTCTGGCGGCCCCGGTAGAATATTGGGGCAGGGTTTCCAGGTTTAATAAGGCGGAAGCAGCAGCCAAAATGGCATTATGGCCCTTTTCTGGGCTGGCACCCGCATGGGCAGATAAACCAGAAAACTGGATGTCTGTTTTCGTAGTAGCGAGAAAACCATCCGTACCAATAGTCACGCTATCAGCAGGAGCTCCCATGCCGATATGCCCGGAAAGGAAGTAATCATAACCATCTACCAGGCCGGTATTGACCATAGACTTGCCGCCCTTAACCCCTTCTTCAGCCGGTTGGAAGATCAACAAGTACTTTCCGGTCAACTGGTCTTGGTGGTCCTTTAACCATTGGGCCAGGTAAAGTCCGACGGTAATATGACCATCATGGCCGCAAGCATGCATATACCCCTTGTGTTTAGAGGCAAAACCATAGCGGTTGGGCAGGTGTTTCTTACTCTTACTCTCCTTAATGGCTAAACCGTCAATATCAAAGCGCATGGCAATACTTGGGCCGGGACGTCCTGTATCCAATTCACAGACGGCCCCGGTATAACCTGCTAGGATCTCTTGAATGTCAAAATCAACGTCTTCCTTAATCGTAGCAGCGTAGGCCTGAGCCAGGTCTTTTTTGGGTTGCCCCATCATACAGTCTGGATTGTGGATGGACTTACCGTACTTGACCTCATAGCCAAGCGCCTTCAAGCGGCTGATAATACTGATGGTGGTTTGGTATTCCATCCAAGCCGGCTCAGGGAAACGGTGGTAATACCGGCGCATGGCCGATAGCTCTTGGGCCAATGTCATTTCTGACATAGTGATTCCTCCCTCATCTTTCTTTTTTTATCCATTTATTATAGCATAGCCCCTTCACTAATTTCCTCTAATAGTAGAAAGCTTATGACTAGTCAGATGCTTTTAGAACCTGACCTTCCTTCCAGCAGATTTTGGAAATAACTGCTAGAATAGACCTAGAGAGTGTGACAAGCGCGCTAAAGAGCAAGACCGCTGGAAGGAAATAACGGCAAAATTCTTAAAAAGGATGAGAGGACGCCGTCAAAGACTTGAATCGCTGGAAGAAAATACCATAAGCACAGCTATAAGGATGTGAGGAAGGATCAGGGAGGGAGATTCCTTGGAAGAAAAGATGATAAGATCAGAAATAAGGATGTGAGAACGCCATAAAAGCCTTGAATCACTGGAGGAAAATACCATAAGCGCAGCAAGGCTGTGCGTTGGTATTTTCTGAAGTGACTTCAAGGCTGGTGTTCGAACTCAACTTGCTTGATCGTTCAACTTTTCTGAAAGGACATCCCCTACCCCTTCCGAACTCAACTAAACTGTGCGTTGGAATTTTTCTGAAGTGACTTCAAGACTGGCGTACGAACTCAACTAGAGATTATTGATGCCATTTCCTGAAGCGGACGCTTGCTCTGCGCTTGGAACGCATTTTGGTATTTTGAAAAGAGGATAGGACTTTTATCCTCGCCTCCCATTCAAGTACTTTGGCAAAAATTTACTGAATTACAGATTTTATCCTTGTTATTCCTAGTGTTTTTTGCTATGATTAAAAACTGTGAGTATGAAAATTACTCTCCTTGTTCTTAATTGAATTAAGAACCTTATAGACCAAAAGGAGGTGCGAACTGATGAGTGAAAATGTAACAAAATATGAAGTGTTATACATTATCCGTCCAAACATTGACAGCGAAGCTAAAGAGGCTTTAGTGAAACGTTTTGACGATATCCTAACTTCAAACGGCACAACAATCACTAAATCAGAAGATTGGCAAAAATTGCGTTTCGCATATGAAATCAATGATTTCCGTGAAGGTGTTTACCACTTGATCGAATGCGAAGCTGAAGACGCAGCCGGAATTGATGAATTCAACCGTCTTGCCAAGATTAATGACGACATTTTACGTCATATGATTACAAAAGTTGAAGCTTAGTGATAAGAAGTAAGTCTTAAGAGAGGGGTCATTGTATGATTAATAATGTCGTCTTAGTCGGCCGATTAACTCGGGAAGTTGATCTACGTTATACCCAAAGTGGAACTGCAGTAGCCAACTTTACTGTAGCTTGTGACCGTAACTACCGCAATGCCCAAGGTGAAACCCAAACAGATTTCATCAATTGTGTGATGTGGCGTAAAGCTGCTGAAAACTTTGCTAAATTTACACGGAAAGGTTCTTTGGTAGGGATTGAAGGCAATATTCAAACCCGTAACTACGAAAACCAACAAGGCCAACGTGTTTATGTGACTGAAGTCTTAGCAAATAACTTTAGCTTACTGGAACCTAAGAGTGTCACTGAACAACGCCCACAAGCCAGTGACAATGGCAATAACTTTGCCAACCCAGGCAATAATTTTGCTAATGACTCTTTTGGCTCTAATCAAAGCTTTGGCGGCTATAATAATCAACAAGATTCCCCTTCAATGAATGATAACAGCTTTGGTGGATCCAATGACCCATTTGCTGGTGGAAACAATAATCCTTTCCCATCAAATGATAATGACGGATCGATCAATATCGCTGATGATGATCTTCCATTCTAGTGGAATGGACAAAGGAGGATAATGAACATGGCACAAAATCGTCGCCGTGGTGGACGCAGACGTAGAAAAGTATGTTTCTTCTGCGCTAACCATATGGACTTTATTGATTATAAAGATACCGATTTGCTAAGTCGTTACGTTTCTGACAAGGGTAAGATCTTACCACGTCGCGTAACTGGTACCTGTGCTAAACACCAACGTACCTTAACTTCAGCAATCAAACGTGCACGGATTATGGCCCTATTGCCATTTACCGTTGCTGAATAATAAAATTATAAAGGAGGCTGTGATAACTACTATCGCAGTCTTTTTTATTTGGCTCTTTTCTGCTGAGCGGACGAAAGTTGCCAAGCATGATTCTAATGAGAAAAACTTATCCACTTGTGGAAAAAGAAAATCTAAAGATAATTTGTCTATTATAATTGACAAAATAAAAAAATTCGATTATACTGTCGTATATAACTGACATCGTTGTGAAATGGGTGAGGTGAACGATGAATCGCTTAAAATATTACCGCACACGGTCGGGATTATCGCAAAAAGCTCTAGCTGAAGAGATTGGCGTTGCTCGTCAAACCGTGAATATGATTGAAAATGACCGTTATAATCCAAGTCTAGAGCTCTGCATTGCCTTAGCCAAAGCCTTAGATACTGATTTAAATGCTTTATTTTGGGAGGAAGATGATGATGAGAAAGAAGAATAGTCTCTATATTCGTTTCTTAAAATTCTTTTATGGCGTTGAAGAAATGGATGAATATCGGCTTGTTCAATGTGAGCGTATGGGAAACAAGTGTTTTATTTTTCTATGGTTCTGGGAAGCCATCCTATTTTTAATTGCCCTCTTCTTCCCAGCAGACCAGTCATCGATCGCCTTTAATTTCATCCTATGGGGATCTTTATTGGGCATCGTTCTGACTATGGTCTATATCCTGGTCTTTTCGATGAAATTAGGCATTCTGGTTAAGGAAATTGATGCCTCTGATTACTCAGCCAATAAAAAACGGATAAGAAAGAAAACCGCCAAAAGTTCCCTTATCTATGGGATTATCCTTTTCCTATTTCAGAGCTTAGGGCAAAAGGTTAGAGAAGTTGCTGTACAATTTGGCCTGAGAGAAGTTGTTTTTCTCTTGGTAGCGACAGTTACTTTTTATCTCTTTATGTATTATATGAATATGCATTTATTAAAGAAATATGAGGATTCTTAATATGAAAAGGATCTGTGGATAAATAATTGAATAAGAATTAGAAGAAGCCTAGCCTGAGTGTGCTAGGCTTTTTTTGTGGATAAGTGTTTCACGTGAAACAAAAAAACAGTAGATTTTCACTTGTGGATAAATCTGTTAATAAAACGAATGTTCTAGCTTGAAATCTTGCTACTAAGCCTTTTGTCATTGTGGATAAGTGTTCGGCTTATAAGTGTTCTGCTAGGAATAAAACTCTTTTCGGTGGTCTTATCCACAAGTGGATATCATTTACACACAGTGGATAGAGTGAGGAGTATTTTAATTATTAGGCTTGTGGATAAGCTATAAGATTGACTCAAAGGAAACCCGTCTAGGTTGAAACCTATTCATATTCATCGTCTAGTCTATGGCTAGATGGATGTAATGGTTATTTCTGCATAGTGACTTCTTTATAACTTGACTATTCTTTTTAGCTATTGTTTTGCTTATTTGTAGAGTACTTTCTTTATTAATTAGTAAATAAGAGATGATTGATTGAGTACAAGCTGTGCTTTATTAATAATATTAGCTGGGATATGGTTATTAGCTTTATATACTACTCTCTTTTCATTTAAGATGAACCTGTAATTACTAAATTAAATAGATATAGCTATTAGCTATGAAATACCTTTTTCTTTTGTTCGTGAGTTAATGACTTTATTAATATTTTGATTAAGCTAGTAATTATAAGGAAAGCATTTAATTGAAAATTTTTTCAAGAATAAGCCGTAGTTTACTTTTTAATACGGGTGTCCTCTGCCTAACTAAACTGACTTATGTTTCACGTGAAACATCTTTCTCTTTACTTTGAATTCTTTTTTACAATTTAATTTTAACCCTTTAGAGGCGGAGCCTTTGCTTAATTATATAAATTCCTTTTTATCCTACTAAGTCATTGTCATTATGTTCCTTTAAAACTTGTTTACCTCATAAAATGACTAAACTGTTTTATTTGATTTGCTCTTCTACTTGGGTGGGTTAATTTGCGCCTTTACCTTATTTCTACCTTACGACTTAATACATTTTGATGCCTTTTGTAAGAACCCTTATGCCCAACAATATCTCTGCTCTAACTAGAAAGGTATATCAGACTGCTATAAGGACTGAATATGTCTATATAAATACACCAATATAGTTGAATATCTATTTGTTTTACAGAATTGTTCCACGTGAAACATAAAATTCTCTGTTTAACAGATTTAAAATCACATATATAATAATGTTTCACGTGAAACATCAGTTATTTGAGGACTTGTTTATCTATATAGTGGCTAGATTTTAAACGAATCAATAGTTATAAAATAAAGAGGCATACTTTTTTAGTGTTAAGTTTACCCATTTGTGGTGTTTTTGTGTCTTATAGATCTTGTAATACAGGCTTGTACGCCTTAGTGTTGAGGGAATAAGCTATGGAACAGTTAAAAAGTGTGAAACAAGAGGTATAAACAGATGGGTATTTTAAATAAAACCTCTCAAATTGCTGCTATTGTTTCACGTGAAACAATGAATATGTTCTCAATAAATTATAATAGGAGCAAAGTTTTCAAGATTTTTAATAAAGTTAGCAGCTCATATACTCATATTCATATACGCTCTCTCGAGGGAGCTATTGTTAGCTAAAGCTAAGTAATGAGAGTAATCAATCGTCTATTTTCAGAATGTTTTACGTGAAACATTCCATTATGTAGCTAGCAATTTTCTCCCTACATGCGGATATTAATAACTAATCTAATCATCCATTCATTCTAAAAAGGCTATAATTGATAAATTACTCTACCTATTAACTAACCTAAACAATAGAATAGAAAGCCAGAAAATTTCTGCATATTTTAATTTCTTTTTGCAGTAGGTATTCGTATATAAGTCTTTATAAATTAATTATATGAGTGTAGCTTTGTTGCATTTATAACTTTGCTTGCAGTTTTATAAAGCTAAATGCTTAATTTCGTGTTTCTTGATTAAGGTAAATAACTTATAGTATCTACTAATTTGCTTCTTATGGATAGACCTATGTAAGGAGATTATTGATAGGCGGCCCTTTTATATACTTAAGGTTTGAAGTCTTTCTAGCTTTATACAACTGATGATAAATTTAAGCTAGGGTTATATAGAAAATAGAACTGGATGTTCTATTTATATCGCTTTTAATTTATTTGCAAATTCAGAAATAAGAAAGTATGTTTCACGTGAAACATTTGTGTGAAAACATCAAAATGGATCCCTTGATAGGGCTTCTTTTATATCTTCTTATATAAAATAGAAGATATTTCTACCGTTCAAGTTTAATAACTTGTATTGATTATGAAATCTAGGCTTGACCTCTTAAAACTTACCTTACTCCGATGTCAGCTCTTTCAATGACACTAATGCTTTCCTGTACCGATCCCTCACCGACTCCTATAGCCCAAGAATAGGAAATCTTTAGAATTTATTAAAAATATGGTAAAATAGAGGATGTATGTATACTTTTATCGTTAACTACAAAGGAGAAAAATATGAAAGATAATAAACATAGTGGACGTCTGTCCAATATCTTAAATCAATCCAATATTTTTGTGCCTTTGGTTATTGCTGCCATCTTAGTTTTCCTAGCGGTAGGGATGTTAATGCATAACAATCCCTTAATAGCTATGATTTCATTTCTTTTGGTTATTTTTGCTATTATTCTGGTTTATGTGGCTTTTAGGCTGATTGAACAGGAACTGAATAAGCAGGTCTATAACCTCACTGACGATATTCAAACCATTGAAAATGAAATTCTCTTACAGATTCCTCTAGGAATTATTTTGTTTGAAGAGGATGACACCATACGTTGGATGAATCCCTATATGCAAAATTACTTTAATAGTAGTGATACTTTAGGCAATAAGATTGATGACGTGGATAGCGTGTTATCCGATATCTACCACCAATTAAAAGAAACGGATGAAGATGATGTCACTGGTCACCCCATTTCCTGGGATGACCACTATCTCTCGGTGGGACTTTTGGAAGATCAAAATGCCATGTACATGCTAGATATCACTGAATACGGTCGTATTGCAGATGTGGCTGACAAGAACCGTCTAGTCATTGCCAACATCTTAATTGACAACTATGACGAAACCATCGCTTCCTATTCCGACCGGCGGAAATCCACAGTGGATAACTTTATGACTAAGCAATTATTCGCTTGGGCTAAGAAATTTGGCTCTTTTATCAAGCGCCTGGACGATGACCGTTTCCTCTTAGTCACTACTTATGGGGAATTGATGGAAATGGAAGAAGATCGCTTTTCAGTGATTGATACCATTCGCGAGACCACCTCTAAGGGCAACTTCCCCTTGACCATTTCCATGGGGATTTCTTACCAAGAAGAGGATGATGAAGCGCCCGATATTGGTAAAATTAATGAAATTGCCCAATCTAACTTGGATTTAGCTCTCAGTCGTGGGGGAGACCAGGTGGTAATTAAGATTGAAAGCGAAAAAGCTCGTTACTATGGTGGGAAAACCAACCCGATGGTGAAGAGAACACACGTTCGATCTCGCCAAATCGCCACCACTATCGCTCAAATGATGCAACAAAACGAATCCATCTTTGTTATGGGGCATGATTATCCGGATATGGATGCTATCGGGGCCTGCATTGGGATCCGCCGTATTGCCGAGATGAATGATCGCAAGTGTCATATTATTATTGATGAATCGCGGATCAATTCTGATATTGAGAAGTTACTGGTGGAATTACGTAAGGACGAGGTCATTAATGAAGCGATCATTAGTCCCCAAGAGGCTGAAGAGCTGATCGAACACAATTCCTTACTCTTTATCGTTGATGTTCACCGGCCTTCCATTACTACCGCACCGAAGTTGATTGATATGGTGAATGGGGTAGTGGTTATCGACCACCATCGTAAAGGGGAAGAATATCCTGAGAATGTCCTTCTAGAGTATATTGAACCTTATGCCTCATCAACCTGTGAACTGATCACCGAATTCTTTGAATATCAAAATGCTTCCTCTAAATCCATTAACCGGATCGAAGCAACAACCATGTTAGCTGGGATTATTATTGACTCCAGAAACTTTACCCTAAGAACGGGATCACGGACCTTTGACGCGGCTTCTTACTTAAAATCCTGTGGAGCCGATTCAATCCTGATTCAAGAGTTCCTCAAGGAGGACTTGTCCGAATACATTAAACGGAATGAATTGATCGAAAGCGTCGACATCATGCCCCCTTACTATGGGATCGCTGCGGGGGACGATGACACGGTCTATTCCACAGTGACTGCGGCTCAGGCGGCTGACTCCTTACTCTCCATGAATGGCATTGTGGCTTCCTTCGTGGTCTTCTTAAGGGAAGACAAGCGGGTAGGGATCTCTGCTCGTAGTATGGGGAATGTCAATGTGCAAACCGTTATGGAAGAACTTGGTGGTGGTGGTCACTTGTCTAATGCCGCTACCCAAATTTCTGATGTGACAGTCAGTCAAGCCCGTGAGTTACTAATTGATGTGATTAAGAAACAAAGTGAGGAAGACTAAGCAAGAAGACTGTTAAAACAGAAGGGTTTTAACTTTTATTATTTATTATATAGAAAGGAAGATAATCAACATGGGACAATCAGGCTCTTGTTGATTATTTTCTTTATCAGGAAAGTAGGTAATTATGAAAGAGAATATTATCCAAGTCGACCATTTAACTATTGCCAGTGACCAAGGGGATATTATTAAGGACTTATCTTTTACCATTGAAGCGGGTGAATTTGTCGGGGTCAAAGGGCCTTCCGGGTCAGGGAAGAGTACCTTATTGAAATACTTGGCCCAATTATATGACCCAGCTTTACAGGTTTCCGGAAGCTACCAATTAAATGGTCAAGCGATCGAGGATTACCCACCAACGACTATTCGTAAACAAGTTTCCTACTGTTTCCAATCGCCACAATTATTTGGCCATACCGTCAGGGAAAACCTGGCCTTCCCCTTTGAAATACGTGGGGAAGACTTTGATGAAGACTTGGCTAAGCGTGGTTTAGAAGCCATGGCTCTGGATAGGCATTTTATCGATAAGGAAATTGATACCTTATCTGGCGGGGAGAAGCAGCGGGTCGCTTTAATTCGGAACCTCTTTTTTGAACCTCGGGTGCTTTTATTAGATGAGATTACTAGTGCCCTGGATGCTAAGTCCCGTGACCTGGTCTGGTCCTGGCTAAAAGATTACCGCGCTAAACACCAGGTGACCTACTTGATGGTTTCTCACATTGATTCCGAACATGAGATGACCGACCGGACGTTGACTTTATCAGCGACAGAAAAAGCACCAGCTGATGAAGAAGAATCAGCCAGCCAAGAAAAGGCAGGGGGTGAAGTGGGTGAATAGTATGCTCCAAGCTAACCCCCTTTCCCTAGTTCTCAGTGCGGGTCTGGTGGTGATTAGTCTTTACATTTCCTACCGCCAACGTTTAGGCTTAGAGGGCGAACTGGTCACTTCCGCTTTTCGAGTGGTCCTGCAACTCTACCTCGTGGGTCTGGTCCTTTCCTTTATTTTTGATATCAACCACCCCCTCCTGACCGCCACTTTAATTGGTCTGATTATTATTAATGCGGCCTTTCACGCGGCCAAACGGGGCCAGGGGATTGACCATGTTTTTTGGATCTCGCTCTTAGCCATTAGCTTTACGGTAGTCGGGACGCTGTCCTTACTGGTCCTAGCTGGGGCCCTGGCTTTTACCCCTTCTCAGGTGATTGCCTTGGGCGGAACCATTGCTGGTAATTCCATGACGGCACTGGGTCTAGCCTATGGACATTTACTGACCACTTTCGACCAAGACAGCCAGAAGATCCAAGAACGCTTAGCCTTAGGAGCCAATCCCAAGCAGGCGTCCATGGGAATTATCCGCCAAGCCATGCAAAAGGGGATGCGGCCAACCTTGGACAAGGCCTATGCAGTGGGAATTGTGACCTTTCCGGGAACTATGAATGGTTTGCTCTTTGCTGGGGTAGAGCCCAAGACTGCCATTATGTACCAGATGATGATCATGTTTACCCATATCTCAACGGCAACCATCGCTTCTTACGTGGCCACCCACTTTGCTTATCAGAGTTTCTTTGATGACCGGCAACGCTTAAAATTTAGCGCCCATAGTCGCGATTAAGAGGAGGAATAGTATGGAAAATGTAAGCATGACTCCAATAGCCCTAGCCTTTTCTTTTTCTTTAGTATTGATTAGTTTAGCGATTTCCTATTTTAACCAATTGAAGTTAGAGAAGGCGATCTTGACGGCGGGGATTAGAATTGTTATCCAATTGTCGATTGCAGCATTGATTTTTCAATTTATTTTTACTAAGGATAATTTTTATTTATCTGCCCTCTTATTACTGGTAATGTTAGTGATCGCAGCTTGGAATGCCTCTAAGCGAGGCGGGCAGATCAAGGGACGCTTTTGGATTGCTCTGGTGACCCTGATGGTGACAGAAGGGGTGACGCTCTTTGTCTTCGTGGGCTCAGGAGCGGTGCAATGGACCCCGTCCCAAGTGATTCCCATTTCCGGGATGATTATTGGTAACGCCATGAATGCGGTAGGTTTAGTCTTTTCGGACCTGTTGACCTATTTTAGTGACCAATCACAGGCCATTCTAGAACGTTTGGCATTGGGCGCCACTCCCCGGCAAGCTTCCCAGGGATTAATCCGGCAAACTATTGCTGATGGGATGATTCCGACCATTGATGGGGCCAAGACCACAGGGATTGTCACTTTACCTGGGATGATGATGGGGCTGCTCTTTGCGGGCGTTGACCCCATGACAGCGGTCCTCTATCAAAGTATTGTCATGTTCATGACCCTATCGACAGCGGCAATTACCACTTTTGTGTCTTCCTTATTAACTTATCGGAAGTTCTTTACCGACCGCGAGCTCTTGATTCGCCGGCATTCCTCCGATAAGTAAGTGGAAGACAAGGCCAAAGCTTGAGCTCTGGTCAATTCTTTATTAGAATAAGATTATGTTTATTCGTGAACAGGCCCGATACACAAAGCCTGTTAGCTATGAGACAATGAAATTACACAAGGAGGCTTAACAATGAAAGTCATTTTTCTACAAGATGTGAAAGGCCAAGGTAAAAAAGGCGAAATCAAAGAGGTTAATACCGGCTATGCGCAAAACTTCCTCTTCAAGAAAGGTTTAGCCAAGGAAGCCACCAAGTCAGCCGTTTCTGCCTTAGAAGGGAAGAAGAAAGCCCAAGCTAAGGAAGCTGCTGAAGAACTTGCAGAAGCTAAGGAATTGAAGAAAAAATTGGAAGATGAAGAGACTGTTGTGGAAGTCAAAGCCAAGGGTGGCGAAGATGGCCGTCTCTTCGGTTCGGTGACTTCTAAACAAATCGCCCAGGCCTTGAAGAAACAATATGATATCAAGGTAGACAAGCGTAAAATTGACCTGCCAGAACCAATCCGGGCTTTCGGTTACCGGAATGTTCCGGTTAAATTGCATACGGATGTGGAAGCAACTATCCGTGTCCACATTGTTGAAGAATAATTAGTCGCCGTCTTTGAGAGCCAGGATCGGGGGATTTTACCTCACTGGCTCTTTTTCTTGTCTTTTTGACTAAGAAGGATTAGTATATGGTATTCGCAAAAGTTCATGTATAATAGTAGGGATCGGATGAGAAAGGATGGTCTGAAGCGATGGCAGATGATAATTTAATCGAGCGCATTCCGCCTCAAAGTATTGAAGCGGAACAGGCAGTCTTAGGGTCGGTGTTCTTGGATCCTGAGGTTTTTCCTGCTGTCAACGAATATATCGAACCCCAAGACTTCTATAAACGGGCCCACCAACTCATCTTTGAAAGCATGCGGCAGCTGAACGAAGACCAAGAGGGGATTGACGTGATCACGGTTCAGGATAGCCTCTTAAGTCAAGGCATGCTGGACAACGTCGGTGGGGCAGACTACCTCTTCGAACTGGCGACCAATACCCCAACTGCCGCTCACGCGGAATACTATGCCCAGATTGTAGAACAAAAATCGATCTTACGGAAATTAATCCATGCCTCCAATGAAATCTCAAGAGAGAGCTACGAAGAGCAATCGGATGTCATGGATATCTTGGACCATGCCGAACGCTCGATTTTAGATGTTTCTCAGAGCCGTAACCGCAGTGGCTTTGTCCATATTGGTAAGGTCTTGAACCAGTCCTTGGATACTATCGAAGAATTATCCAAGAATAAGAAGTCAATTACGGGGCTAGCCACAGGTTATCCTGATTTAGACCGCATGACGGCGGGGCTCCATGAAGACGAATTGATTATTATCGCCGCCCGTCCTGGGGTAGGGAAGACGGCTTTCGCCTTAAATATCGCTCAAAACGTTGCCACTAAACAAGGCGCAGTGGTAGCCCTCTTCTCCTTGGAAATGGGGGCAGAATCCTTGGTGAACCGGATGTTATGTGCCGAGGGCAGTATTGATGCGGGCCGCTTGCGGACGGGGCAATTGCTGGAACAAGAGTGGTCTGATTTAATTGTGGCCATGGGGGCCTTGGGGTCTTCTGAGATCTATATCGATGATACTCCCGGAAACCGGATGGCAGAAATCCGAGCTAAGTCCCGTCGTCTATACCAAGACAAGGGCAGGTTGGACCTGATTGTGATTGACTACTTGCAGTTGATTGAAGGAAGCCGGCGGAGCGAGAACCGCCAACAAGAGGTTTCTGAAATTTCCCGGCAATTAAAGAAATTAGCCAAAGAACTGTCTTGTCCTGTGGTTGCCTTATCCCAATTATCTCGGTCTGTGGAACAGAGACAAGATAAACGTCCAGTTCTTAGTGATATCCGGGAATCGGGATCCATTGAACAAGATGCCGATATCGTGGCCTTCCTCTACCGCGAAGACTATTACGAGCGCGAAGATGGAGAAGAGGGTGAAGACCAGGATGAGAATAATATCATAGAAGTCATCATTGAAAAGAACCGGGCCGGGGCTCGGGGAACCGTCAAGTTGATCTTTACCAAAGAGTTCAATAAATTCTCTTCAGTAAGCTTTAGGGATGAAGAAATGGTCTAATCACTGACCTTTGATTGGAAGTAATTTTATTGAAATTCCGCTATCCTATAAGGAAATTGCGAATTATGGCTACTTTTTCCTCCTAAAATGAAAAAAAGTCTTGCATTTTAGGTCAAACAGGAGTAACATTATAAAGGTAGTCAACGGATCCTTAGCTCAGTTGGTAGAGCAACGGACTCTTAATCCGTGGGTCGAGGGTTCGAGCCCCTCAGGATCCATTTATAAGACAGAGCGCGCTAACAAGTACTTAAAAAGCTTGTTAGCGCGCTGTTTTTGTTTATAAGGGTAGATCAGTAAGGTAAAGTAATGGAAACGTTGGTATAGCTGGTATAATAGATATCTTGAAATTTTAGAAAGTAAATTTTTCCGTTTAGGACGGAAGAAAAGACGGAAGACATTTCCACCCATCGCTGACTTAAAAATATAGACTACTTAAATAATTGCCCCAAGAGGGCTTTTTTATTGCAATTCTGTTCTATTTTGGGCTAAAAGAAAAAGCCTATCAGCGGTAAAGATATAATAGGCTTAACCATTGCGGTTATTGAGCTAATCCTTACACTAATAGACTTAATCAAAAATCTTTAATCATTTTCTTACGAGGCTAGTACGCTAGTCCCGTCCCTTGTTTTTATTATATCATGTCTGTAAGATCTAATGAATCTAATTTTACTCATTTAATGCCTCTAGTAAGTCATCAACATTATCATAAGTTTTTAGTTGGTTGCCTTCTGCTTCTGCCCGTGCTTGCCTGTTCTCAATTTTCTTCTTTGTTGCCGGTTTGTCCGGTAACTCTCCTACTTTTTCTTTTAATTCATCATCCATCCTTATGTTAATTCTAGACATATAGACAAGCCCCTTTATCATAACTATTTACCAATGTTATACCAGCATTAGCTTATTTGTACTAATAATAGGATTTTGGCATTGATATCCCTGAATTTACATAGAAAAAAGCGGCCTAAAGACCGCTCAAGCATTAAACTATCAATTGCATACATTGGGCTAATAACGGCAATTATTAGACTTGCAATTGTTTTGATTCAACTTATAACAATGCTATAGTAATTCCACAAAACGGGCACTTAGTGCACCCAACTTTTACTTTTATTATATCACGCTAGTAAGCAGGCAACAAGATGATCAAAAAGAAAAAGCAGGTTTATCCTATCGCTACTGGTCGAGTGTGTCCAATCGTCAAAAATCACTCTCCTTGGACAATAAAGTTTTCTTATATTAAGTAAAGTTTCTCTTTACTTTTTCATGTGAAAGTTGTAACATATAGAGGTGACAGTTCGCTGTCACTATACCATATTCATTGTGGTCATTCGAATAAGGGTAGCTTGTTGGTATCTGATGAAAATTTTCCTTGGGTATTTCAATAGGCTACCTCTTTTCGTATTTATAGCTATTAAGCGCAATTATTAAGTCGAATGAAATGGTCTTAACTCACATGCTTTGGCTCTTTAAGTCCTTTAAAACATTGCTTTACTTTTTCATGTGAAAGATATAACATAATAAATGAAAACGGATACATAAAGGAAAATGTGAAAGGAGTCTTATCATGACTTATCGTATGATTCTTAATGAGCGTTCTTATTTTGGGCCGGGAGCTATCCAACATATTCCAGAAGAGTTTCGTGGCAAGGATTTAACCAAGGCGGCTGTCATTACTGACCGGGGTTTGGTGGATGCAGGTGTGGTAAGAAAAGTTACTGACTTATTAGATGAAAATGATATTCCCTATGATGTTTTTGACCAAGTGGAAGCCAACCCAAGTGTCAATACGGTAAAGGCTGGCGTCGACTTTGTCAAAGAAAGTGGGGCGGACTGCATTATTGCTATTGGTGGGGGATCCTCCATGGATACTTCTAAGGCAGTCGGAATCATTATCGAAAACCCAGAATTTGCTGATGTGGTTTCATTAGAAGGAACTGCACCGACTAAGAACAAGGCTATGATGACCTTTGCGGTACCAACCACAGCAGGAACTGGGGCGGAAGTCACCATTAATTACGTGATTACCGACACCGAAAAGAAACGGAAATTCGTCTGCGTTGACCCTAATGATATTCCTGATATCGCCTTTGTGGATAGTGAAATGATGATGTCCATGCCTGAGAAGTTAACGGCCGCTACGGGGATGGATGCCTTGACCCACGCTATTGAAGGCTACATTACCCCCGGTGCCTGGGAAATGAGTGACATGGTCCATATCAAAGCCATTGAAATGATCGGCCGGTCCATCCGCAAGGCGGTTGAAGGAGATCCGAAAGCCAAAGAAGATATGGCAAGCGCTCAATATATTGCAGCCATGGGTTACTCTAATGTTGGTTTAGGCCTGGTTCACGGGATGTCCCACCCACTAAGTGCTTGGTACGGCATTCCTCATGGTCAAGCCAATGCGATTCTTCTGCCGGTCGTGATGCGCTATAACAAAGACTACACCGGAGAAAAATACCGCGACATCGCTAAGGCACTGGGTGTAGAAGGCACCGATAAGATGACCATTGAAGAAGCCCGTGATGCCGCTTGTCAAGCCACCTTATCCATTGCTGAAGATGTTGGCATGATCGCTAAGTTAAGCGACTTGGGTGTCAAGGCTGAGGACATTCCTTTAGTGGCTAAGGATGCCATGGCGGATGTCTGCACGCCAGGTAACCCACGCCCAGCCCAATTAGATGAAGTCATTGAACTCTATCAAAGTCTGATGTAGAACTTTTTATTAAATCTTTTATATAATTGAGGTCATTCGAATACAGCTAGCCCATTAGAGTAAGGCTTGGGAAGTGATTTTCCACTATTTCTCTTTTTTGGCTAGCTCTTTCTATTTAAAAAGACCCTGCCTGTAGCGGGTCTATGAAATTTAAGTGCTTAATGGGCTTTTTCACATTAAAAATGTACTTTTGTTTATTTATTTACATAAACAACATCTAATATTTACTATAAATTTACAATCGAATGCTAAAGTAAGGTTGTAAGATTATTCGACCTCTATTTTCTCAAGTGTCCTTCTTTAAATGATTGGCAAATTATTTAATGTTTGAGAAAAGGTTATCTTATACCGCTTCTGTTGCAACCCTCCCCATGTATGGTGACCCCAATAAGTTGGACTTTATATATAGTGAGTTGGCCTTTGGCCAGCTCTTTTTTGTTGCTTACAGTTCTTGCTTATTTCTTGCCGACACATTTACTCAGAAATTTAAACTTGTCAAGAGGAAGAGCGTAGCGGCTCTTGATAAGTTTAAAGTTTATGTGTAATCATTAAGCGGCGAAAGAAGCGTGATGAAGACGAAATTCTATAGGACTCCTAAAATCTAATTTTTCTTTGATTCTTTCACCATTGTAATAGATTATAAAATCTTCAATCGCTTGTGCTAATTCTTCAAAGGAATGATAAGTCCGACCATAGTAGACTTCTTGTTTTAGTAGACTAAAGAAATTCTCCATTGGCGAATTATCTAAGCAATTTCCTTTACGAGACATACTTTGAAAAATTCGGTGATCCTTCAAGAGCCGGGTGTAACTTTTCATTTGATAGGCCCAGCCCTGATCAGAATGAAAGGTTCTTCTGTATGGACATAATTTACTTGCTTCAATGGCAGCTTGTAGCCCCTCCAACATGCTTTGTCCATTAGGCTGATGTGTTATCTTAAAAGAAATAATTTCTCGATTAAATAGATCCATGTAAGGATCTAAATAGAGTTTTCCAGTTTGATAATTCCCAGAATCATCGGCATAGTAGTATTTAAATTCTGTTGTGTCTGTTGTTATTTTTTGATAAGGAATGGTCGAATCAAACCGCCGGTTGATACGATTTGGCGCTATCTCTCCAATCGTTCCTTTGTAGGAATTATATTTTCTTGTCTTTCTAGTATAGCTAGTGACCTGTATCCCCATAATTTTCATTAGGCGTTGAACTTTGTTTTTACTGACCTTATAACCACGGGAAAGCAGTTCAGCTCGCATTCTTCGATAACCATAATCCTTATGGGTTTCTCTGATGTCTTTCATTTCCTCTTTTAAATCGGCATCCTTATCAATTTCCTCATCTTTATTTTTCCAATAAAAGTAGGTCGATTTAGGAAACTTTAAAACGCTAAGAATATCTTTTAAAGCATATTTTTCATCATGGAGACGTGTGATTTCGGTCACTATTTCTTCTTTTCTCGCTTGACTCTTTGAGCCACACGTCTCCTCAATCCTTTTAAAAATTTGTTCTCAATTTCTAAATCCGTAATCCGTTGTTCAAGTTCCTTTATTTTTGCTTCACTTAACTGATTGGTTTCGCTGCTATCCTTTATTTGATTGATTTGTGATTTCTTTTTAGACACTTTAGGTGGCCTTCCTTTCCTCGCGGAAAGGCCATCAAGTCCTCTTTCATGATAAGCTCTTCGCCAATTAGCGATTAGACTTGGATTATTCATGTTTAATGAATTGGCCAATTCGCGATAACTCATTTCCGTACTTTCATACAATTCTATCGCATTTAATTTGAATTCAACAGTATAAACCTGTTGAGTCCGCCTTTTCTTTAAACCATCTACACCAAATTCATAATAGTTATTAACCCACCTTCGTAAAATAGAAGGATCTATTCCTGCTTTATTAGCTAAGGTTCGATAACTTCCTTTTTTCGCAATATAGTCTCCTACTAAATTCAGTTTAAATTCTAATGAATATTTAGACATAAAAATAACCCCCAAAAGTTGAATTCTTAGTCCAACTTTTGGGGGTCACTACAATGCGACAGGGGCTTTTTTAATGGGATTGATGGTCATCAGCTTCATAGTATTCATGATTGTAGGCAGCACCCAGGTAGTCGCCTTCTTGTTCGGGACTAGCTTGGCTGTGGTGAACTTGGAAGACCTTTTCAGGATTCATTTGGGCTTCATCACGTTGGCGTTTGACCTTATCCTGCTTATAGATATGAATATTATGGATAAGTTTGATGATTGGCCGCATGACAAAAGAGAAGCCCCCAATCAAATAGAGGGTATTGCCATAAATAGCGGGTGCGCCAAAGAAATTACAAATCGAGCCAATAAAATAAAGACTCCCGGTAAAAATATCATTAATTAATGAAATAATGGTATAGACATTCTGAAAATATAAACGCAGGGGACCGATCTTGACCACGATATCCTCTGCTTCTGAATTTTCTTCATAGGTTTTTCTTTTTAATTTTGCCATCGAAATCCTCCTTATATCAAAGATAGGCGATAAATTGAGGATAGTCAATTAGACCAAGTCACTAAGGCTATTAACAATAAAAAACGAAGCCTTGCTAACCCTGCTCCCACTCTCCTATGGGGGGAGGGTATTTTTCTTGGCTTCGTTTTTAATGAGGAAGAAAATGTCTTATTGATTTAAGAAAAATTAGTTATAAACTGTTTCGTCTTTTTTTGTGACTGTCGCACTCTCTTTCCTAGCTTTCGAGTATTCTGAGAACTTGGTCGACATCCTTATCGCCGCGTCCGGAAAGGGTGACGAGGAGGATTTGATCGGCTGTGTATTGGGGTGCGAGTTTAGCGGCTAGGGCTAGGGCATGGGAAGACTCTAGGGCTGGGATGATTCCTTCTGTATGGGAAAGCAGTTGGAAGGCAGCCAGGGCTTCATCGTCAGTGATGGCGATATATTCAGCCCGGTGACTGTCTTTGAGGTAGGCGTGTTCCGGTCCTATAGCCACATAGTCGAGGCCGGCTGAGATGGAATAACTTGGCTTGGTATTGCCTTCCTCATCGACTAGGCAGTAGGTATTCATCCCGTGTTCGATCTTGATGGAGCCGAGATTCAAGGTCGCTGCCGTCTGATCGCTGTCTAGGCCCTTACCGCCTCCTTCAGCTCCGTAGAGTTTAACGCTAGGCTCGTCTAAGTAATGGGCGAAAGACCCGATGGCGTTAGACCCGCCTCCGATGCAGGCGACTACCGCGTCAGGTAAGCGGCCCTCACGTTCCAGGATTTGGGCCTTACTTTCCTGGCTAATAACACTTTGGAAGTGTTTGACCATGCTGGGATAAGGATGAGGACCCACCGCTGATCCGACTAAGTAATAGGTGTCTTGGTAATTGTCAATTAGGTCTTCAAAGGCGGCATCTACGGCTTCTTTCAGAGATTGGGCGCCGCGTTTGACGCCAACGACCTTGGTTCCCATCAGTTCCATTCGGAAGACATTTAATTTCTGCCGTTCCACGTCCTTTTGCCCCATGTAAACCGTACACTCCATGCCAAATTTAGCGGCTACGGCTGCTGTGGCGACCCCGTGTTGGCCGGCTCCGGTTTCAGCGATGAGCCGTTTCTTGCCCATGCGTTTAGCGATCAGGACTTGGCCGATGGTGTTATTGACCTTGTGGGCGCCTAAGTGGTTGAGATCTTCACGTTTGAGGTAAATTTTGGGTCCGCCTAAATGCTTACTGAAGTTTTCAGCATAGTAGAGCGGGTTCTCCCGACCGACATAGTCGCGTAGGTAGAGGGCGAGTTCTTGTTTGAAGTCGGGATCGTCCTTGATGTCTTCATAGAAGTCGGCAATCCGGTCCAACTCTTCCTTCACCACTTCAGGGACATAGCAGCCACCAAATTCACCATAAAAACCGTTATTAATTTCTGTCATCTCGATTTCCTCCAAATCTTACTTTTAAACTGTTCTTACTAGGAGTCTAAGACGCATGGAGACAACAAAAAAACCGCATAGACTTTCTATGCGGTCGTGGTTGATTGGGTCACACTCGGCATAGACTCCTTTACATTCAAGGTAAATAAAGTGAGTCTAAACCGATAAAAGTTCGCTCACTTCCTATGCCATTTTTGCCAGCTTTGGAATGCGTTCTTCATGATGTGACCTCCTTGTTAAATCTTGCTAATATCATAGCCAGTTTAGCCAGCGGAGTCAAGGAAAATTTTAAAATTTATAAATTATATTTTTGCTTAATTAAAGCGTAATCCCTAAAAGGCCTAGTTTTTACTTCTTCACCCGGGCACTTTGGGGCAGACCGAAGAGCTTGATAAAGCCTTCTGCATCATTTTGGTTATAAATGGAATCTTCATTAAAGGTGGCTAGTTCTTCCCGGTAAAGGCTATCAGGACTAGTTACCCCAGCATCAATGATGTTGCCCTTATAGAGTTCCAGTTTGACTTGGCCGTTGACATGACTTTGGGTATGGTCAACAAAGGCTTGCATGGCTTGACGGAGTGGGGAGAACCAGAGCCCGTTATAGATGAGTTCGCTGTATTTCAAGGCCAGAATTTGCTTAAAGTGTAGGGTATCCCGGTCCAGGGTCAGTTCTTCCAGCTTCTCATGGGCATGGAAGAGGATAGTTCCCCCTGGAGTTTCATAGACTCCTCTGGATTTCATACCCACTAAACGGTTTTCCACCAGGTCGAGGATACCAATCCCATTAGCCCCACCTAATTGGTTGAGGGTTTGGATTAAGGTAATCGGGTCTAATTTCTTTCCGTTAACGGCCACTGGGTTACCCGCTTCAAAGTCGATGGTGATCGGAGTGGCTTGGTCGGGCGCTTGTTTGGGACTTACACCCAACTCTAAAATGGCTTCATAGTCAGGTTTTTGGCCAGGGTCTTCCAAGTCCAGCCCTTCATGGGAGAGGTGCCAGAGGTTTTCATCTTTGGAATAGTTGGTTTCCCGGGTGATAGGTAGGGGAATATTGTGGGCTTCGGCATAGTCAAAGGCTTCTTCACGAGAAGAAATTTCCCATTCCCGCCATGGAGCGATGATGGTCATATCTGGGTCGAATTCCCGGATCCCTAGTTCAAAGCGGACTTGGTCATTGCCCTTACCGGTACAACCGTGGGCGATAGCATCGCAACCCTCTTGGTGGGCAATTTCTACCATCCGTTTAGCAATCAAAGGACGGGCTAAAGCGGTTCCTAAGAGATATTTGTTTTCGTACTTGCCACCCGCACGGACTGCAGGGTAGATGTAGTCGGTAATGAGTTCTTGGCGGAGGTCTTCAATATAAATCTTGGAAGCCCCGCATTGAAGGGCCTTGTCATGGATGAAATCAAAGTCATCTTCTTGGCCGACATTGGCGGTCATGGCAATGACTTCACAGTTATCATAATTTTCTTTTAACCAAGTGATGGTGACTGAGGTATCTAAACCTCCGGAATAGGCGAGTAACACTTTTTTAACCTTTGCTTTCATGGAAAATCCTCCTTAAATTTCTAAAATTTCTCTTGTTATGGTGCCCTTTAGCCGGCTAGGACCAAAACTCTCATCGAATCTTTATTGAGGGACTAAAATGAAAAAAGCCCACCTCTAACAAGAGGCGGACTTATCCACGGTACCACTCTAATATCACAAAATACTTGCAATGCTTGACATGGTAACGCCTGGGTGGCGGACTTAGCTAAGTATTCACTAAGTCATCTCAGCAATGCGCTTCCCACTAGGTCTTTGGGAACTTTCCACTAACGTTCCTCACTTTACAAATCCTCTAGCGGTACTCTTTGCTTCATCGATTCTATGATTAATTTGAGATTATTATAGGGACAATTAAAATAATTGTCAAATATATTTATAAATAATTTTTCTTTCTTAATCCTAGCGCTAATTTGTCAGACTATTTAAAATAATCCCTTTTTTTAAAGCTCATTCAAAAAACTGAGCACTTTTCCTTTTCATTTGAGGAAAATGCTCAGTTTTTATATTTCAATATTTTAAATCACTTCGGCATTCAAGCAGCTTTGAAAATGGTTCAAGGCCCACTCATGCCCTTGGGGGTTGAAGCTGGCTACACAGTCCTTATGAATAACGATCTTGAAGCCTAAATTATAAGCATCAATGGCGGTATGGAGGACACAAATATCGGTGCAGACTCCCACAATATGCAACTCTTCAATATGGCGTTCCCGTAATTTGATCAATAAATCGGTTCCCGCAAAGGCTGAATAGCGGGTCTTAGGCATGAAATAGACCTGGCTATTGTCCTTGTTGTCCTCATAAACCTGAGCTAATTTCCCATAGAGGGCTTGGCCGTGGCTTCCCACAATATTATGGGGTGGGAAAAGTTTAGTCTCTGGATGGTAGGGGTCACCCTTATGGTGGGCATCAATGGCAAAGACTAGGAAGTCTCCCGCTTGGATAAATTCTTCACTGAGTCGAGTAATGGCCTCTTCAATGGCTTGGGCAGGTTCCCCGCAAGTGAGACTACCATCACTCGCCACAAAATCATTGGTATAGTCGACGTTAATTAAGGCTCTCTTCATTATAATCCTCCCTATAAGGTACTTTTTGCAAATGTTTTTCCTTATTATAAAGCATGCCTTTGTATTGTGAGGCTAGCAAGTCATTTTTGTAACCAGAAAGTAATAGATTGGGACAGTTTCCGCCCGAAAAGAAGAATAATTGCCTTTTAAGTAATCATCGCTTATGCTTTTTTAAGGGAGAGTGATAAGATGTCCTGGTTGCTAGCCATTATGGTGGTCGTTTTACTAGTATTGTCCGCCTTTGTGCTACCTAAAAACTTATTCAAGAAAAAGCTATCAAAAAAACAACAAAAAATTATTTCTAGTCTTTTCGTTTTGGGCTTAGTGGCTCTGGCCCTGTATGTGGAACCTAGTCAGACTAATGACCCGGGCGGGGAAGGGAGCCAGTCTCAGACCACTTCTTCAAGTCAGGAGGATAGAGCGTCGGGCCAAGCTGAAAACCCCTTTCCCAAAGAAAGTCAGGCTAGTCCTAACGCCCAACATAGTGATGAAGAAGTTCAGGCCTTGCGCGAGGAAATCCACCACAGCATTCCTCAAGTGCCAGAGGGACAGACTTTTCTGGTGGTCAATAATAATGTCCCCCTCTTTACCAGCAGTGAGTTGGAGCTGACTAGACCCTATGCTAACTACGGGGACTTGGATTTCTTGCAGCGGGTGACTGGAGCTGAAGGTCTCTTGGGGGTGGAACTCATGCCTGATGATGCTCGCGAGCCCCTGACCAGTGTGACGCCTACCGGTTGGCGGCAGAGGTCCTATGTCAATGTCCCGGGTGGTTGGCTCTATAACCGCTGCCATTTGATCGGCTACCAGTTAACGGGTGAGAATGCCAATTCCAAGAATTTGATGACGGGAACGCGCTGGTTTAATACTGAAGGCATGCTACCGATTGAAAACTATGTGGCGGCCTATCTTGAAGAGACTAACCATCATGTCAGGTACCGGGTGACGCCGGTCTTTAACCAGTTTAACCAATTAGCTTCGGGGGTCTATATGGAGGGTTATTCCATTGAAGACCAGGGGCAAGTCCAGTTCCATATCTTTGTCCCTAATCGCCAACCCGGAATTACTATTGATTACCTGACCGGTGAGAGCCAAGGCCCCGCTGGACCGCAAACAAGTGGAGACTTAAGCCCCTAAGTGAATTGCTTTCCTTCTATAAAAGTGTTTAGGCCTGGCTGTGGTTAGTGTAGGCCTGGAGGAAGAGAAGGCAGATCCCTAGGGCGGTGAGTGCCATAGGAATGAAAATGGTCCAGATGCCCAGCCAATTTTGGCCCAGACTGATGGCTAAGACGCCGGTAAAGTAGGAGAGAATAATAGCGATAAAATAAAAAATATTACTTTTGGCGCTAGCTTTGACGGTAGCGTTAGGGTAGAGGAAGTAGTCAAAGAGGTTTTCAGTGAGCCGTTTAAAGTTACCCGACATCATGGTCGGGGTGTAGTTAGTCCCTTCCAGAGAGCGGAATTCCTCAAATTGGGCTGCAGTTGAAATAGTCAAGAAAGCCGTAGCGAGCAGGTGGTGGCCAGTTTGACTAATCCAGGCCACGACAGCCATGGCTAAAAAGGAAATAATCAAGACTAGGGCATTACGCCTGATCTCGTGAGAAGGATCATCATAATGAAAATGAAGGATGCGGGTCAGGACAGTGCCGATCATAAAGAAAATAATCGAGACGAAATAGGGGGGTAGGTCAGCAAAATGCCCCTGTCCCAAGTTGACTGCCATGCGGATGAGGTTCCCACTTTGAAAACCAGCAAAAACCCCCTTATGGTTGAGATAAGAATAGGCTGTTTGTCCCCCACTGGACATGGTCAGTAAACAGGAAAAGAACAGCTTTTCAGCGAGTTTTTGTGTCTTTTTCATGGGATCGCATCCTTTCGTTGTTTTTCCACTTAGCATTATAAGCTTTAGGACTAAAATAATGCAATAAATGCTGAATTTTCCTTAAGATCCGCTTTGAAAATTCACTTTTAGGGGGAACTGTGCCATAATAGAGGTTAAGAATTTTGCCATAAGGAGTCTAAAGTATGCAAGAATTTGCGGTTATCATTCCAGCCTATAAACCCACCCAAGACTTGGTCCCCTATGTCGACCAATTGCTCCAAGCCGGCGTCCCGCAAGTAGTGGTCGTTAATGATGGGAGCCCAGAAGACTGCCAAACCATCTTCGACCAACTCGCTGAACGTGAGCGGGTAGACGTTTTGACCCATCTTATTAATCGTGGGAAGGGAACTGCCTTAAAGACCGCCTTTGATTTTGAATTGAAACATGGCCAAGACTATAATGGCTTTGTCACTGCGGATGCGGATGGCCAACATACCGTCAAAGATGTCTTAAATATTGGAAAAGTTTTGGTAGACCATCCGGATGTGTCCTTTGTCTTGGGCAAGCGGGATTTTGACCAAGACCAGGTGCCTTTTTTGAGCCGCTTAGGCAATAAAACCACAACCCGCTTCTTTGACTGGCTCTTTGGTTACTGGATTACCGATACCCAAACCGGTTTACGAGGAATTAACGCCAAAGAATTGCTTTGGTTGATCGATTTACCTGGGTCTAAGTTCGAGTATGAAATGAATATGTTGATCGTGATGGCGAAGCGGGAACTTCCCTACTTAGAAGAGACCATTGAAACGGTCTATGAAGAGGACCGGACCACCCACTACCATCCTTTCCGGGATAGCTGGCGGATTGCCAAGGTACTTATTGATGGCAAGCGGTCAGGTGAGGATGAATTGATTTAGTCAGCTTATTCTTTTACAAATCTTGGAAGTCTGGCTATAATGAAATTACAGTAACTCTCCAAAGTGAAGCCGATGAAGAGGTGACGATCATGGTGGTCTTTAAGCATAATACTTTCCAATGCGCGCCAGGATTGCTAGGAGAGCTATTGCCTTTTTTAACACCAATGAATAAAGAGATTTTAACGAGCTTGATCTGAATGAGCTCGTTTTTTCTTTGTTCTAGGAAGGGAGTGAAGGATTTGGAATTAAGCCCAATCATTTCTCAACAGAAAGGTTAAGGTGATCCAAATGCCAATTAAGGCCGTATCTCGCTACTAGGCGTTACATAGTATTATGAAAATAATTAATCAAACATACCTTGTTACAGTTAAAAAAATTTATTCTCTAAACTTAGAAAAAGTGTCTTAATAAAAAAGTTCTTTTATTTTATAAATGCTAGCAGACGGCTGAACAAAATATATTTTGAGCAGTAGTGGAGCTTTGAAATTGGCCATTAGCCATGAACAGGCAAGCGATGCGAATTATGGATCGTTGGCGCTAGCCTTACGAACCATTTGAGGCTCGCTAGGTGAGGGATCTTAGCCCGAACCGGTGCCATGGCTCTTCAATGGCCAAATTTCAAAAGCGGAACGAATGCTCAAATATTTTAGATTTTTGCCGAGGCTATGACTGGGGTCATGGCCTCTTTTTAAGTGCTTGTCGTTCTTAAAATAAAGTAGATGAGACCAGGATTTTAAGTGGGGGAGATTTCGGGGGGCTAATTTCTCCCATCTTTTCCTAGATATGTTACAATCGATGGGAAAAGTTAGAAAAGGGGTGCTCAATTGCAAGAAAGAACCACTAAGCAAACACCAACGATGCAAAAGAAGATTCTAGAAACTGCTCTCTTAGCCGGACAGATCATGTGTGAGAGTAATGCAGAGTCTTACCGGGTGGAGGATACTATGAACCGGATTTTGACCTATTCCAAGGCCTCTTATGCCGTTGCGGTCTCATTCTCTACCAGTATTTATGCCATTCTAGATGACCCTAATTATGCCAGCGGGGGCTTTGCTGGGATCAAGCGGATTACTTCCCGGTCCAATAACCTCAATAAAATCTCCAAGGTGAATACCGTTTCCCGGGCCTTGCTTGGTGGCAAGATCAGCATGGATGAAGCCTACCAAGAGCTCACGATCATCCGCCAAGCCTCCAATCAATATTCAACCTGGGTATCTTCCTTGGGAATTATTGGCTTAGCTTTAAGTTTTTCGATTTTATTTGAAGGTGGGCTGGAAGAATTTATCGCTTCCGGAATCAATGGAGTGATCCTCTCCTTGATGACCATCCTTACTGACAAGTATTACATCAACCATGCCCTCTCCAATGTGATCCAGTCCTTGGTAGTCACTTTGGCGGCTTATTTAATGCTCTTCCATCTCTTCCCAGAAATGAATGTGGCCACCGTTATTGTGGCTACCCTTATGCCCATGGTGCCGGGGACGGCGATTACTAACTCCTTGCGGGATATTTTCCGGGAAGACTATATTGCGGGATCGGCACGGGCCATGGAGGCCTTTTTTGAAGCCTTGATGATTGCTATTGGTTCCGTGGTCGGTTTAGCGATTTTAGGGGGGTTATCACATGTCTAATTATCTTATCCAACTGATTGCTGCTTATTTTGTCGGTATTTCTTGCTCCATTTCTGTCGAAGAGCCCCGTAAGATGATTTTAAAAACCTCAATTATTGATACCGCTGGCTGGGCCTTATATTTATTGTGCCTGGACTTCTTCAATGTAGGGACGGTTTTAGCTACCTATATTGCCGGCCTTTTGATTGCTGGGATGTCTCACTGGTTTGCCCGGCTCTTCCATGAACCGGTGACGGTCTTCTTTATCCCAGGCTTCTTTACCTTGGTGCCTGGGGGTGGCATGTACCGGACCGCCTTCTTCCTTTTCCAAGGGGATATGTCTCGAGGGCTGTCGGAATTATCGACCACTCTCTTTATTGCCTTAGCTATTGCTTTAGCGGTTTTCACCACTGATACTCTGGTATCTATCATCTTCAACCAACACCTGCCTAAATTTATTCGCCGTAACCGCCGGATGAAATTTAAGTAAATGATTCAAACACAAAAAAAGGCCAGCTCGAGACCTCTTCAGGGTCTTAGCTGACCTTTTTATTATGGATTGGTTTTGCTTAGGCTTTGATGCCGTCGTTTTCAATATAGCTGGAAACAATGGTGGCCATCCCTTTGGCAGCAACGATAAGCGCGCCTTCATCCATAAAGAATTTTGGATGGTGGTGAGGGTAAGCGGGGTGAGCGTCTTGGTCATCACTGGCACAGCCAACCCATAAGAAGGCACTTGGGACCTCTTTCGCATAGAAGGCAAAGTCTTCGGAAGGTGGTTGCGGTTGGGTAGATTCCACTTTCTTCAATTCAGGATACTTGTTATCTTCTAGGGCTTTCACCGCAAATTCAGTCACTTCAGGGTCATTGTAGAGTACTGGGTAACCTTTGAGGTATTCGAGTTCGACAGTGACACCAAAGCTGGCTTCTAAGCCTTTAACTTTAGCCTTGATTTCTTTTTCAATGGTATCGCCGACTTCCGGTGACATGGAACGGACGTCGCCAGAGATTTTGACTTGGCCATTGATGGCATTAGCGGCACCGGCAGCGTCGAAGTTTCCGATGGTAATGGATCCTACATCGAAAGGATTGAGGCGGCGGGAGACGATACTTTGTACTTGGGTAACGAAATAAGCACCGGCAACGATGGCATCGTTAGAAGTGTGTGGTGAGGAAGCGTGTCCACCTTCCCCTTTAATGGTAAGGAAGAAGTTATCGCGACCAGTTTGGGCATTACCTTCTTTATAGTAGATACCACCTACTGGCATGTTACTCATCACGTGCATACCGAAGACATTATCTACCCCGTCTAAACAGCCAGCTTCCACCATGGATTTCGCACCACCAGGGCCTTCTTCTTCAGCGTTTTGGTGCAGGATGACAATCTTTCCTTGCCAGAGGTCTTTTAATTCGATAAAGGTCTCAGCGAGGATCAATAAGTAAGCCGTATGACCGTCATGTCCGCAGGCATGCATGGCATCGGTTTTTGAAGCGAAGTCAAGGCCAGTGTCTTCTTTAATAGGTAGGGCGTCGAAGTCGGCGCGTAGGGCCACGGTCTTGCCTTCCTTGCCTGAATCAATTGTTACCACGATTCCATAACCATTACCGACATTACGTTCAACCTGACAATCTAGATCTTTATAGAAGTCAGCAATATAATCTGAAGTCCATTCCTCTTCAAAAGATTTTTCCGCATGTTCGTGAAGTTCACGACGAATTTCAATCATACGGTCATTCTTTTCCTCTAGTTTTTCATAGAGTGTATCTAACAATTGACTCATATTTTTTCCTCCTTGGTAATTTGTTATCTTATGTTAAGATAAACTTATTATAGGTGCTTTATTGAATAAAGACAAATAAGTTTGGTTATAAGGGCCCCAGATAGCCAAGCCTCTTAGACCTTGATAAAATAATCATGTAGTAAAAAAACAATCAAAAAAAATGGCCCCGTGCCCAAGTAAAGGATGGTTATGATGAATGAGACTTGGTATCAAGACCCCTATCCAGGAAAGTCCCGTAAATGGTTGGTTATTTTTAGTATTATCGCTTATTTTGTTGGTGAAACCATCATCCAGGGCCTAACCTTATTCTTTCTAGGCTCCAAGCAAAATATTGACTCGGCTATGGATGTCCTGCTCTTGTTAAATTCCTATCCCACAATCTATATTATCTTAGATATCATCTGGATTGCTCTCTTTATATGGGGATTGAGTGCTTGTGGGCTCAAGTTCTTTAGCCGGCAGAAAGTGACTAGCAAGTTTTTCTTTGACGTCTTAATTGGAGTGGTCTTAATTTTTGCCTTTCAATGGTTGATTGGAGGCTTGACCCAATGGCTCTATCCTGAACAGGTTGATTCAGTGAACCAGACCATTTTGATGAACTCGGCTAACCAGATGACCAATTGGAAGATCTTCCTTTGCTTCTGTATCCTACCGGCGATTAGTGAAGAGATTCTGACCCGGGGCCTAATCATGCGCTACTTTGTTCCTAAGCACCCCTTCTTGGGGATGGTTTTAGCGGCCGCTTTCTTTGCTACCCTCCATGCCTCAAATCTTTGGATTCATTGGCTGGGTTACTATGCCATGGGGATGGCACTGGCCTGGACTTATTACCGGACCGGGCGGATTGAAGCCGCAATGACGGTTCACTTTATCAATAACTTTATTGCGACGATCCCGATGTACCTGTCCTAGTTGCTTGCGAATGAATTGAAGGGAAAACCGGCTTTTGGGCCGGTTCTTACTATATAGAGGGAGACTTCGTTGCGGAATGCCTATTGACGGGCTAAGGAAAATGTTTTTTAATGGATGCAGAAATGAGCTTAGGCATAAAGAGTACAAGGAGCGAATGTGATATGAATGAATGGCTACCAGAAGGAAAGCTATCGCTGGTGTCCACCAATTTCTTTCAAAGAAAGGCCCCGCTGTTGTGGGCTTGGCGAGAAGCCCCCGCATTAACCAATGATAGCGGCTGGCGTTTTTTAAGCCAGGCAGATACCACCACTTCTCTGAAACATTCCCAGGCCAAACTAGTCAGCTATGAACAAGTCCTAGCCCTTGAGCCTGCCATTGCTTTTATTTACCGTTATCCCCTGGGAGCCGACATGCAGTTCTCTACCAAGACCACCCCACCTCACTTTGTCTACAATGATAGCTACGAGAGGGTACGTCCTATTCCAGCTAACGCAGATTATCCGATCGAGGACCCGGTCTTCAAACGTCACTTTCCTTCCTTTGTTCAGTCCTATCAGGGAGATAAGACGGGGCTAAGCTGGTCCTATCGGTTATCTCAGGAAGAACTGGCCCAGCTCAACCACTTAAATGGTGAACTTGTTACTTTCTTTAATCTTTGTCTGGGCCAAACAGATACTTTAGCTAATGACTTAGACTACTATTTACTTGCTGGCCTGGCCCTGGGTTTCCTACATATTAGTGATGAAGCGAGACCTGTTGACCATTGGCAGGATAATGTCAATAATGTGATCGCCAATGCCCTCTTTACTCGTTTTTCATATCCTTTAGAAAAGGGCAAGCAGGTCGTCTTACAATTTCTAAGCGACCGCAAAAGTTCTCCAGTTGCCCAACAAATTCACCTTTATGGGGAGCAGATGCGCCTCTGGTACCAAGCCAATCAAAAGCAGCGGATCCAAGGAGAATACCAGGGCTTGCGAAATCATTATATAAAAGATTAAAAAAGCTCTTGCCAAACCTCGTAAGCTGTGATAGTATTTTACTCGTGCCTTTCTTCCAGGGGAAACAACTTCCAGGGGCAAGGCAAAAAAGATTTAAAAAACTTGTTGACATCTCGATGGAAACAAGATATACTAATTGAGTTGTTTCTTTTAAGAAGCAACGCGAATATTATTTGTAAGCCAAGCGCTTCAAAAAAATATTTTAAAAAACATGTTGACATCAACATCATCATGTGATAATATATAATAGTTGTCAAAAGGACAGCGGTTATAAATTATAGACCTTTGAAAACTGAACAAAGAAGACGAACCAAATGTGTAGGGCATCAACATTTTTGTTGATGGACCAACAATTCAAACAATAAGTCTAGACCAGACTATAACTAGTCAGCAAACAATGAGCTATCAACGCTCATGATTCTTTCATGAGAGTTTGATCCTGGCTCAGGACGAACGCTGGCGGCGTGCCTAATACATGCAAGTCGAGCGAACCGACGAAGTGCTTGCACTTCTGACGTTAGCGGCGGACGGGTGAGTAACACGTAAGGAACCTACCGATAAGCGGGGGACAACATCCGGAAACGGGTGCTAATACCGCATAGGAAATGTCACCACATGGTGACATTTGGAAAGACGGCTTTGCTGTCACTTATCGATGGCCTTGCGGTGCATTAGCTCGTTGGTGGGGTAACGGCCTACCAAGGCAATGATGCATAGCCGACCTGAGAGGGTAATCGGCCACATTGGGACTGAGACACGGCCCAAACTCCTACGGGAGGCAGCAGTAGGGAATCTTCCGCAATGGGCGCAAGCCTGACGGAGCAACGCCGCGTGAGTGAAGAAGGTTTTCGGATCGTAAAGCTCTGTTGTAAGAGAAGAACAAATTGGAGAGTAACTGCTCCAGTCTTGACGGTATCTTACCAGAAAGCCACGGCTAACTACGTGCCAGCAGCCGCGGTAATACGTAGGTGGCAAGCGTTGTCCGGATTTATTGGGCGTAAAGGGGGCGCAGGCGGTTTCTTAAGTCTGATGTGAAAGCCCACGGCTTAACCGTGGAAGTGCATTGGAAACTGGGAAACTTGAGTACAGAAGAGGAGAGTGGAACTCCATGTGTAGCGGTGGAATGCGTAGATATATGGAAGAACACCAGTGGCGAAGGCGACTTTCTGGTCTGTCACTGACGCTGAGGCCCGAAAGCGTGGGTAGCAAACAGGATTAGATACCCTGGTAGTCCACGCCGTAAACGATGAGTGCTAGGTGTTGGAGGGTTTCCACCCTTCAGTGCCGGAGTTAACGCATTAAGCACTCCGCCTGGGGAGTACGGCCGCAAGGCTGAAACTCAAAGGAATTGACGGGGACCCGCACAAGCGGTGGAGCATGTGGTTTAATTCGAAGCAACGCGAAGAACCTTACCAAGTCTTGACATCCTTTGACCACTCTAGAGATAGAGCTTTCCCTTCGGGGACAAAGTGACAGGTGGTGCATGGTTGTCGTCAGCTCGTGTCGTGAGATGTTGGGTTAAGTCCCGCAACGAGCGCAACCCTTATTGTTAGTTGCCAGCATTCAGTTGGGCACTCTAGCGAGACTGCCGGTGACAAACCGGAGGAAGGCGGGGATGACGTCAAATCATCATGCCCCTTATGACTTGGGCTACACACGTGCTACAATGGATGGTACAACGAGCAGCGACCTTGTGAAAGCAAGCGAATCTCTTAAAGCCATTCTCAGTTCGGATTGTAGTCTGCAACTCGACTACATGAAGCCGGAATCGCTAGTAATCGCGGATCAGCACGCCGCGGTGAATACGTTCCCGGGTCTTGTACACACCGCCCGTCACACCACGAGAGTTTGTAACACCTGAAGTCGGTGAGGTAACCTTTGGAGCCAGCCGCCGAAGGTGGGACAGATGATTGGGGTGAAGTCGTAACAAGGTAGCCGTAGGTGAACCTGCGGCTGGATCACCTCCTTTCTAAGGATATATTCGGAATACATATTGGAGTCTTCTTTGTTTAGTTTTGAGAGGTATATCCACATGGTTGATGGATTTAACCGGGCCTGTAGCTCAGCTGGTTAGAGCGCACCCCTGATAAGGGTGAGGTCGATGGTTCGAGTCCATTCAGGCCCATTACATGTTTATTATCTGACCATAACTCATACCCGGGGGATTAGCTCAGCTGGGAGAGCGCCTGCTTTGCAAGCAGGAGGTCAGCGGTTCGATCCCGCTATCCTCCATTGCAACGGAAACGTTGCAGATTGTTCTTTGAAAACTGAATACTATCATAACATTCCGCATTTCTATTTTTTGCGAGATAGAAATGTCAATAAACCAATTTTACCAAGCGTAAAAACCGAAAAAGAAAGAGTTTTAAAACTTTTCGCATCATACAACTTAACCGGTGGTTAAGTGAATAAGGGCGTACGGTGAATGCCTTGGCACTAGGAGCCGATGAAGGACGGGACGAACACCGATATGCTTCGGGGAGCTGTAAGTAAGCTTTGATCCGGAGATTTCCGAATGGGGGAACCTCATTGTTTTTATCGACAATGGTCCACGCAGTGAACACATAGCTGAGTGGAAGGTAGACGTGGTGAACTGAAACATCTCAGTAGCCACAGGAAGAGAAAGAAAAATCGATTTCCCGAGTAGCGGCGAGCGAAACGGAAAGAGGCCAAACCAGCGTGCTTGCATGCTGGGGTTGTAGGACTGATGGACGGGAGTGAATGAGCTAGTCGAACGCCATGGAAAGGGCGATCAGAGAGGGTGACAATCCCGTAGGCGAAAGCTCAGCCACCTCATTCAGTATCCTGAGTACGGCGGTACACGTGAAATTCCGTCGGAATCCGCCAGGACCATCTGGCAAGCCTAAATACTCCCTAGTGACCGATAGTGAACCAGTACCGTGAGGGAAAGGTGAAAAGCACCCCGGAAGGGGAGTGAAAGAGTACCTGAAACCGTATGCCTACAAGCAGTCAGAGCCCGTTAAGGGGTGATGGCGTACTTTTTGTAGAACGGACCGGCGAGTGACGATAGCAAGCAAGGTTAAGCTGAAGAAGCGGAGCCACAGCGAAAGCGAGTCTGAAGAGGGCGTTGAGTTTGTTGTCGTCGACCCGAAACCAAGTGATCTACTCATGTCCAGGCTGAAGGTGTGGTAAAACACACTGGAGGGCCGAACCCACGTCTGTTGAAAAAGGCGGGGATGAGGTGTGGGTAGCGGTGAAATTCCAATCGAACTTGGAGATAGCTGGTTCTCTCCGAAATAGCTTTAGGGCTAGCCTCGGATGATGACTATTGGAGGTAGAGCACTGTTTGATCGAGGGGTCCATCCTGGATTACCGACATCTGATAAACTCCGAATGCCAAATAGTTTAGTCCGGGAGTCAGACTGCGAGTGATAAGATCCGTAGTCGAAAGGGAAAGAGCCCAGACCACCAGCTAAGGTCCCAAAGTTTCAGTTAAGTGGAAAAGGATGTGGGGTTGCTTAGACAACTAGGATGTTGGCTTAGAAGCAGCCATCATTGAAAGAGTGCGTAATAGCTCACTAGTCGAGTGACCCTGCGCCGAAAATGTACCGGGGCTAAACTGAACACCGAAGCTGTGGATCCATAGGATGGTAGGAGAGCGTTCTATAGGCAGAGAAGCATGATCGTGAGGACATGTGGAGCGTATAGAAGTGAGAATGCCGGTATGAGTAGCGAAAGACGGGTGAGAATCCCGTCCACCGAATGACTAAGGTTTCCTGGGGAAGGCTCGTCCTCCCAGGGTTAGTCGGGACCTAAGCCGAGACCGAAAGGGATAGGCGATGGACAACAGGTTGAGATTCCTGTACTTGTTTGATTTGTTTGAGCGATGGAAGGACACAGAAGGCTAAGCGGAGCGCGGAGATGGAAAAACGCGTCCAAGCAATAAGTGAGAAGGTGAGTGAAAGGCTTGCCTCAGACTTCATGAGTTGTGACGGGGAGGGAAATTTAGTACCGAAGCCGCCGACGTCACGCTGTCAAGAAAAGTTTCTAGTGAGAATCAAACAACCCGTACCGCAAACCGACACAGGTAGTCGAGTGGAGAACACTAAGGTGAGCGAGCGAACTCTCGTTAAGGAACTCGGCAAAATGACCCCGTAACTTCGGGAGAAGGGGTGCTGACCGCAAGGTCAGCCGCAGTGAATAGGCCCAAGCGACTGTTTATCAAAAACATAGGTCTCTGCCAAATCGAAAGATGATGTATAGAGGCTGACGCCTGCCCGGTGCTGGAAGGTTAAGAGGAAGGGTTAGCGTAAGCGAAGCTCTGAATTGAAGCCCCAGTAAACGGCGGCCGTAACTATAACGGTCCTAAGGTAGCGAAATTCCTTGTCAGGTAAGTTCTGACCCGCACGAAAGGCGTAACGATTTGGGCACTGTCTCAACGAGAGGCTCGGTGAAATTGTAGTACCAGTGAAGATGCTGGTTACCCGCGACAGGACGGAAAGACCCCATGGAGCTTTACTGTAGGTTGATATTGAATGTTTGTGCCACATGTACAGGATAGGTAGGAGCCATCGAAGTCGGGACGCTAGTCTCGATGGAGGCACTGGTGGGATACTACCCTTGTGGGATGACCATTCTAACCCGCGACCATTAGCTGGTCGGGAGACAGTGTCAGTCAGGCAGTTTGACTGGGGCGGTCGCCTCCTAAAGTGTAACGGAGGCGCCCAAAGGTTCCCTCAGAATGGTTGGAAATCATTCGCAGAGTGTAAAGGCAGAAGGGAGCTTGACTGCGAGACCTACAAGTCGAGCAGGGACGAAAGTCGGGCTTAGTGATCCGGTGGTTCCGCATGGAAGGGCCATCGCTCAACGGATAAAAGCTACCCTGGGGATAACAGGCTTATCTCCCCCAAGAGTTCACATCGACGGGGAGGTTTGGCACCTCGATGTCGGCTCATCGCATCCTGGGGCTGAAGTCGGTCCCAAGGGTTGGGCTGTTCGCCCATTAAAGCGGTACGCGAGCTGGGTTCAGAACGTCGTGAGACAGTTCGGTCCCTATCCGTCGCGGGCGTTGGAAATTTGAGAGGAGCTGTCCTTAGTACGAGAGGACCGGGATGGACACACCGCTGGTGTACCAGTTGTTCCACCAGGAGCATGGCTGGGTAGCTATGTGTGGACGGGATAAGCGCTGAAAGCATCTAAGCGTGAAGCCCCCCTCAAGATGAGATTTCCCATACTTTTAAAGTAGTAAGACCCCTGAAAGACGATCAGGTTGATAGGTTTGGAGTGGAAGCTTAGCAATAAGTGGAGCGGACAAATACTAATCGGTCGAGGACTTATCCAAAGGATAAGGTTGTATGAGGTTTAAGGAAGGCATGATAGATTCAGTTTTGAGCGAACAAGCTCAAAAAATAAATTGTACGGTGACGATGGCAAGAAGGACCCACCTGTATCCATCCCGAACACAGCAGTTAAGCTTCTTAGCGCCGAATGTAGTTGGGGGTTGCCCCCTGTGAGACTAGGACGTTGCCGTGCAATCTTATTTTATTCCGCAATAGCTCAGTTGGTAGTAGCGCTTGACTGTTAATCAAGATGTCGTAGGTTCGAGTCCTACTTGCGGAGTTATTTTTTTAGGAATATTTTTGCTGCTGTAGCTCAGTTGGTAGAGCGTCGCCTTGGTAAGGCGGAGGTCACGGGTTCGAATCCCGTCAGTAGCTTTTTTTATTGCTTATATAATCGTTTTAAATGACTTAGTAAGGGAGAATGTTTTCGTTGACATTCTCTTTTTTTATTGAGTTAATTGATTAAAATGAAAATGATCGCTTGTGGCGAACAGCTGTGTTCTGTTATTCTTAGGCAAAAACCGTCTCTAGCATGGTATGATGATAGGAAAGATGTGAAGGAGTCTGTATATATGGAACATATTGAAACCTACCTTGCTCAGCTTGGTAACCGCAGCGATCAACGTACTGGAGCCGTTAATACACCAATTTATTTAAGTACCGCCTACGCTCACCCGGGTTTGGGCGAGTCAACCGGATTCGATTATTCACGGACAGCCAACCCGACTCGAAATATCCTACAAGAGGGGATTAAAAATTTAGAAGCGGGCGATTATGGTTTTGCCACGAGTTCAGGGATGGCAGCCATCCAACTCGTCATTGAAGGACTTTTAGAAGCGGGCGACTATGTTGTTACCTTGCAAGACTTATATGGAGGCACCTACCGCTACTTCCATGTCTTAGAAGAACGGGGCCAATATCGCTTTACTTACTGTTTAAGCGCAGAAGAAATTGACCAGGCCTTAAATGATGATGTTCAATTAGTCTTCATTGAGACGCCAACCAATCCAATGATGACGGAATTCGATATCCAAGCCATCGCTGATAAGGCGCATGCCGTGGGGGCCTTGGTTGTTGTGGATAACACCTTCTATACCCCCGTCTTACAGCAACCTCTCCGCCAAGGGGCAGATATTGTGGTTCATTCTGCCACCAAGTATCTTGCCGGACATAATGATGTTTTAGCTGGCTTGGTAGCCTGTAGGGGCGAAGCCATTGGTGAAGCTCTAGCCTTCCAGTTAAATACAACAGGAGCAACTCTAGACCCATTTGATTGTTGGTTAACCATTCGTGGGCTCAAAACTTTAGCCTTACGGATGAACCAACACCAGTCTAATGCCCAAGCCATTGTTGACTACTTAAAAACCGAGTCGTTAGTTTCCCAAGTCTTCTATACCGGTAAAGGTGGCATGGTAACCTTTGAAATGGCCGACCAAAGTAAAATCAATGATTGGTTACATGCCGTTAAAATATTTACCTTTGCAGAAAGTTTGGGTGGGGTAGAGAGTTTAGTCACTTACCCAAAGACCCAGACCCATGCCGATATTCCAGAAGAATTACGGCTTAAATATGGCCTCAATGATGGGATTGTCCGCTTATCAGTCGGCATTGAAAATGGCCAAGACTTAGTCAAGGACCTAAGGAATGCATTTGATCAGATACGTTAGTTAATTATTGATAAAAGAGGAATCCATATGAATTTTCAAAAATTAAAATATGCCGTGGTAGTTGCCAACAGTGGTTCCTTTCGTGAAGCTAGCCGCCGCTTGTATATGGCACAATCTAGTTTGTCTACCGCGATTAAAGAATTAGAGGAAGAGTACCAAATTCAAATTTTTGAGCGTACTAAGCGGGGAGTATTCATTACCAATGAGGGAAGCGAATTCCTCTCTTATGCCGAGGATATTCTCTCACAGGTTGAAACTTTAGAGAACCGCTATTTGGAAGATAATGAACGGCGCTTGTTTTCTGTCTCAGGTCAGCATTATGACTTTGCTTGTGAGGCATTTAGCCAATTAATTGCTGAAGAGAGCGGGAATGGTTGGGATTTTCGTTTTTTGGAAACGTCAACCAGTCAAGTCTTAGAAGATGTCAAACGGTCTTATTCTGAGTTAGGGCTCCTATACATGAATGATAAAAACCAGCGGGTCATCGAGCAATACCTCAACCGCTATGAGTTGGTCTTTCATCAATTGGGAAACTTCTACCCCCATGCCTTTGTGGGGACTAAGCACCCTTTAGCAGACCGTGACCAGGTGTCTTTAGAAGAATTGAGCCAATACCCCGTGATTAAATTTGAACAAAGCCGGGGCTCTTCTATGCAATTTACCGAAGAATCTTTGGAGCCTGATTTTGAAGGCCAAGAGGTTGTTTATGCTTCTGACCGGGCTACTGTCATTAATGTTTTAGCCAATACTCAGGCTTATTTGATTGGGTCCGGACTAGTGACTTCCCCCTTTGCTGATTTAGAACGCATCATTCCTATCGAAGGGCAGGATAATAAGCCCAATAAAATTGGTTACATCGAAGCCCGCTATCGGAAAACATCCCCCTTTGCTAAGCGTTACATCACCTTATTAGAAAATATGGTGAATTCATGATATTCTGATCTTAGTGAACGAGAGTGTGACAAGCGCAAAAAGAATGAACTAGGAAACGAGGGATAATTATGGCTTACGAAATAAAAAAAGACGGTAATGCTTTTATTATTGAAGGTGAAGATGGCCAAAGAATTGGTGAAATTACTTGGAGTCCGGCAGAAAAATTTGTGATTGCTGACCACACTTGGACCCATCCTTCTCTTAGAGGAAAGGGAGTGGCTGGTCAGTTACTCGATCACTTGGTGGACTACATGAAGCAGGAAGATAAATACATCTTAGCCAGCTGCCCTTATGTGGTAGAAAAATTTAAACGCCAACCCCAAAAATACGACTTTATTAACTACCAAAAACAAGGCCAAGATAAAGACTAATTCAGTTAGGATTAATCACTACTTTCTTTACACTTTATGAAAATGAGCCTACAATAGAGATAGTAAGCTTTGACAAAGCAACAAATGGAGGGGTATAGCGGATGAAAGCAATGATCTTATTAAGTAAGGATTATGAAGAAACCGAAGCAGTCGCAGTGATTGACATTTTACGTCGGGCTGAAATCGACATTGACGTGGTGGCTACTGAAGGTGATCTTGATACGGTGGGAGACCACAATATCACTATCCGAGCGGACTATCTCTTAGAAGATATTAAGGGATCGGACTATGATATCGTGATCACCCCTGGTGGTGTCGGAGGGACCAATGCCCTTAGAGAAAACGATAAAGTCATCGACCTCCTCAAGGAACAATACCAATCAGATTCTGGTTATATTGCCAGCATCTGTGCGTCACCAAGAGTCCTAGATAAGGCGGGCATTTCCCAAGAAATTCGTGGGACTATTTTCCCAGCCCTTAGTGACCAAGTGACCTTTAAGGAATATGTGGCCGATGAGATCGTTGTCAATGACCAAGACCACCAAGTGATTACCTCACAAGGTCCCGCAACGGCTTATTACTTTGCTCTTGAAATTGTGCGGCAATTGAAGGGCCAAGAAGTCCATGACCAAGTGGCTAAGGCGCTCTTAATTCCTAATGTTGAAGCAGCGGTTAAGGCTTAATGTTTACTTATTTACTAAAAGCGCTGGTAAGATTTTACCAGCGTTTTATTTCGCCTGCCTTACCGCCGTCTTGCCGTTACTATCCCACTTGCTCGACTTATATGCTTAGAGCTCTAGAAAAGCATGGCTTTTTCAAGGGGACGCTGATGGGACTGGCCCGAATTCTACGCTGCCAACCCTATGCCCGCGGCGGCGTCGACCCAGTACCCGATCATTTCAGCCTCAAACGCAATGACCAAGAAGTCAGCCCTAAAGAACGCCAAGCCCTAGCCAAGTTAAGTAAGAAATAATAGAGTGCGACAAGCGCAAAAAGAGGGGAGAGAGCTACGCATACTATATCTGTAACTCGCTGACGCTTCGAACAGCTATAGCAACTGGAAGAAAATACCATAAGCACAGTAAGTCTGTGCGTTGGAATTTTCTGAAGTGACTTCAAGACTGGCGTTCGAACTCAACTAGAAGAGTGCGACAGTCACAGCTGACGCTTGAAACATCCTTTAATCAAATAGTAGCAATCAAAAAAGGAGTCCCCTCATTGAGGACTCCTTTTATTATGAAATCTTTTATTCTTCTACTCCGTAAATGTCAGCGACTTTGTCAGCGATGCGTTGGGCATAGGTCAAGGCTAGGTCATCACTTTGGGCTTCGACCATGACCCGGAGTAAGTTTTCGGTACCGCTAGGACGGACTAAGACCCGACCTTCTTCTCCTAATTCGCTCTCAACCGCATCAATTTCTGCTTTGACTTCTGCGTTGTTCATGGCTTCTTCCTTGCCGGCGCGGGTCACTTTGACATTGATAAGCTCTTGAGGATAGGTTGGCATTTCATCAGCTAATTCGCTGAGTTTCTTACCAGATTGTTTGAGGACGAAGAGTAATTGGATGGCGGTTAAGAGGCCGTCACCGGTCGTGTTATGGTTCATAAAGATAACGTGACCCGATTGTTCGCCTCCTAGAGTGTAGTCGCCCTTACGCATTTCTTCAACCACATAACGGTCGCCTACCTTGGTAACTTTATCATTCATCCCTGCAGCTTCAACGGCCTTATGGAAACCTAAATTGGACATGACGGTAGCAACAATGGTGTCGTCTTTTAATTTGCCATGGTCTTTGAGGTATTTACCACAGATGTACATGATATGGTCGCCATCTACTAAACGACCCTTGTCATCAACAGCAATGCAGCGGTCAGCGTCCCCATCAAAGGCAACCCCAGCGTCAGCCCCTTGTTCGAGGACCAGTTTTTGGAGTTCACCAGGGTGGGTAGAGCCGCAGTCGTCGTTAATGTTTAGGCCATCAGGACGGGTAGCTCGGGCGTAGAAGTCGGCATTTAAATCAGCAAAGAGACGGTTGACTAAAGGTGCAGCGGAACCATTAGCGGCGTCAATACAGAGTTTTAAGCCGGATAAATCATTACTAATGGTGGTTTGGAGAAATTCGAGGTACTTGGCTACCCCTTCTGGATACTCACTGACCGTCCCTAAGCCTTGGGCGCTAGGACGAGGTAAGCTGTCCTCTTCTTGGTCTAAGTAGTATTCAATTTCAGCTTCTTGGTCATCCGATAATTTAAAGCCGTCACTACCAAAGAATTTGATGCCGTTATCCTTGGCAGGATTGTGGCTGGCTGAGATCATTACCCCAGCAGTTACCCCAGTAGTCCGGGTGAGATAAGCGACAGCTGGTGTGGTGATGACGCCTAGTTGTAACACTTCAATGCCGACAGATAAAAGCCCTGAAATTAAGGCGTGTTCTAATAACTGACCAGAAATCCGTGTATCACGTGCAACGAGGACACGGGGATGTTCTTGTTCTTCCTTGGCGTGTTGGAGCAAGACATAGCCACCAAAGCGACCTAATTTAAAGGCCAGTTCAGGGGTAAGTTCCTTATTGGCTTCTCCGCGAACACCGTCAGTTCCAAAATATTTTAACATGATATACTCCTTTGATTTACCAATCTTATTAACAATTCAATATACTACCACGATTTCAAGTCTTTGCCAAATTAGGGTGAACTCGATTTAGCCTCTGCTTGACTGCTAGATTCCCTTTGCCGGTTAGTGGCTGGCTGGCTCTCATCCTTGCTAGTCTCCTGCCTTGCCTGGCTAGAAGAATCACTAGAGGCTTCACTTCTTTGGCCGCTGTTTTTGGGTCGGGCGGTAACGGTAAGAGTGATGGACTCAGGCTCCATAGCTTCAACATTATCGGGGCGTTCTAGAGCCACTTGGACCCGTTGACTCTGGGTAATTCCGCTAACGTCAATATGACCGACTACCGCTTGGATAGCGGCGAGGGCTTTCTCATCGCCAAAGAGGGTTACTTGCCGGGTGGACCAGTTACTTAAGTCATAAGTGTAGTCATCATTGGGATTATCGAGGTCGATTTGGATAGGGACTGAGCTCCCCTGCTTACCAATGGCAATATCAACGCCGACTTGACTTGGGTTGGCGGTAATGTTTAAGATATTACCTTCGCGATCCTTGACAATGACCCGGCCGCTGCCGTGGTAATCAGAATTAGTATTGTTAGGGAGGCTGACGTCGACGCTTACTGAGGAAATCTTGCTGAGGCTTTCAGCTGAACCTGTCAAGGTGACTTCTGCCGGAGTGGCCTTGGTTGCATGAATTTCATAACCCGGGGCCAAGTTGGTCGGATTAACATGGATTTCTACCGGGTATTTTTGACTTTGCAGTTGAGCAATATTGATTTCCACACTAGAAGGTGAGATCCGATAATTGAGGTCTTTAGAAATATTAGTCATGGTGAGTTGTACATAGTGTGACCCTTCGCCGAGTTCTTCCAAGTTTTCAGTCACGACCTTAAATTCCCGGGCTTGAAGGGTTTGGTCGATGATATTACTTGGACCTGAAATTTCCACAGAGACGGTTTCAGGGAGGCCAGTAATATAGTAGTCATCCACGTCGCCACTCACATAAACGGGGACGTCGGAAATGGTTTCTGACTTGGTTTCACTGATGTTAGTGAAGAAACTGACCGGATTATTATTGTAACGTTCCGCTTTGACAAAGATAAAGAGGAAAAGCGCTAATAAGAGTGAGAAAAAAATCATAACGGCTTTATTTTCATAGAGCTTATTCATCTTTGTCACCTCCATTTTTCTTTTGGAAGATATTCTTCAAGAAGTGGTTGCCTTCAATGATGGAATCGCCGTCTTCGCTCTCAGCAAAATGTTGGCGGAGGGTCTCGCGGATTTCTTCTTCAGAAAGGTCGCGCATAATTTTTCCTTTATAGGTGAGGGAAATGTCACCAGTCTCTTCAGAAACCACTACCACTACCGCATCGGTGACTTCACTGAGGCCAACCGCAGCCCGGTGGCGGGTCCCTAGTTCCTTAGGAATTTCAGGATTTTCCGAGAGGGGGAGGAAACTGGCTGCTGAGCTAATCTTCATATCTTGGATCACCACCGACCCGTCATGGAGCGGGGTGTTGGGAATGAAGATATTAATGAGGAGTTGTTCAGTAATATCCGCATCCAATTTGATTCCCGTGTTGGCATATTCGGTAAGCGATTGGGTATCTTCAATGGAGATTAAAGCGCCGATCCGCCGCTTAGCCATGTACTGGCAAGCCCGGATAATTTCTTCAATCATTTGCTCAATGGGGTCATTTTGGGTATTTCGTAAATTTCTCATTCGTAAACTTTGGCCGAGATGGTCGAGGCCGTTTCTAATTTCCGGTTGAAAAATAATGATAATCCCGATGACTGACCACTGGATAATACTATTCATAATCCAGTCGATGGTTTCTAATTGAAAGACGGTCGAAACCATTTTAAAAAGTAAAAAGATAATGATGCCATTAAAGATATTGACCGCCCGCGTGCCCCGGATTAACTTGAGCAACTGATAGATGATGAGCCAAACAATCAAGATATCGATCAGGTCAAAGGCGTGTGACCAGCTGAAAATTGATTCCCAATCCATCGTTTTCCCTCCTATTAGTGATGTTTTAAATTCATTAATAAGTATACCATAGACACTGTCTGACCAGGCTTTAGGTCTTTCTTAAATTATGGATAGTGGGGAGAATAGACGGGGGCGTGCTGGCTTAAAAAATAGCAGCAAAGCGAAAATTTTATGATAAATGAAAAAAATCGCCAATAACCCTTGCATTTTATAGGGAAATAGTGGTATATTAATTGAGTACTGATTTGGAGGGATAGCGAAGCGGCCAAACGCAGCGGACTGTAAATCCGTTCCTTCGGGTTCAGAGGTTCGAATCCTCTTCCCTCCATTTCTAATCATATTGGGGTATCGCCAAGCGGTAAGGCAACAGACTTTGACTCTGTCATGCGTTGGTTCGAATCCAGCTACCCCAGTTAATTGAGACTGTACGAGAACGTGCAGTCTTTTTTTTGCTTTCAGTTGACGGAGAGAAGACACGCTAAGCATATTAATTGATAAAAATCACAAAACTCCCTTAGTCCTTTCCAAATAGAGAAAGAACTGAGGGAGTTTTTTGTGTGTTATTTAATTGGAAAGCGGGGGAATTTATAAGGGAGGTGCTTGTTGAGGTACTTGAGGAAGAGGTAACCCAATTCAAAGTCCATCATCCCATGGAAGAGTGACGATACACCGAAGAGAATAAAGAGGGAAGCCCAGTAACCGTATTGACCATCCAAACTGGTTAAGCCGGCGGTTACAAAGCAATGGATAACGATCATTTCTCCCAGACCATGTAAGCTGTTAATCCCAGCGTTAAAGAGGGTTCTCTTCCAAGGGTTCAAAACAAATTGGTTGGACCGTTGCAGAGTATAGGCACCCACCAGGGTAAATAAGAGGTGGGAAACCGCCCGGAAGACCACTGGTAAGGGGAATCCTGCCATCAAGAAACCAAATGAGGTTGCTAGGGCCACAAAAGCGGCTGAGGCTGGTGAAATAAAGAGCGCCATATCAATGGCGATATGAGAGCCCAGGGTCCAGGAAAAGGGACCAAAAGCGATTTTAATGGGACTAATCATAGGGATAATGATACCGATGGCTGTTAGTAAGGCTACGGTAGTCATTTTGCCTGTATTTTTTTTGCTAAGTGAAATACTTTCTTTCATTGTAATCCTCCTTGAAGAATGAGTCCTAATATAAGCGGTATAAAACCAAATAATGATAAAAATTTAAAAATTATCATAAGCTTAGCCCTTATTTTTGTCAAGTCTGTCTAAATCGATCACTTTTCGCATAAGGCTAGGGGTTTTTGCTGCCTTGGCTTATGGTATGATAGGTAAAAACAGTATCAGCTTTCTTGGGCTTTTTAAGATCAGGAAAGTCAGTCCGCTTTGGTTGGCTGAAAGTGGCTAGTCAGAGAATCAGGATAGAAAAATGAGGAGGCGGTTTAGTGATGGCTAATCCAAAACAAGTGTCTAATTTTATAAATCTGAACCAAGATATTATTGATGAATTAATTACCCTCGCTTTTAAGGAAGATATTCCCTATGAAGACCTGTCGACCAATGCTATTTACCAGGGGCAAGCAGCCCAGGTAGAGCTCTTAGCTAAGCAAGCAGGAGTGATTTGTGGTTTGGATCTCTTCAAGCGGGTTTTCTTACATTTAGATCCTGAGGTTCAATTTGAGAGCCTGGTCCGAGATGGTGACCGGGTGGCTAATCAAGAGACCCTAATGGTGATCAAGGCCTCCGTCAATACCCTCTTAAGTGGGGAACGCATTGCCCTTAACTTCCTTCAAAGAATGAGTGGGATTGCTACGGCTACCCGTCGTTTTGTAGACGCCTTAGAAGGCAGTGGGATAAAGTTACTGGATACCCGTAAAACTACCCCGGTTTACCGTCCCTTGGAAAAATATGCAGTCCGGGTAGGGGGCGGCTATAACCATCGTTACTCACTCTCTGACCAAATTATGCTCAAGGATAACCATGTTGCTGCTGCCGGTGGGGTCAAAGAAGCTATCCAAGCGGCTAAGGCCTATGCGCCTTTTGTGAAGAAGATTGAAATTGAAGTCGAGGACCTGGACATGGTCAGAGCGGCAGTGGAGGCTGGAGCCGATATTATTATGCTCGATAATATGGACCATGACACCATGGAGGAAGCCATTGCGATCATTAACGGTCAAGCGATTATAGAAGCTTCAGGAAACTTTACCTGGGACAATGTCGCAGATTATAAGGACCTAGCCATTGACTATATTTCTAGTGGGGCCATTACCCATTCGGCCGGAATCTTAGATTTGTCCCTCAAACATTTGAAAGTTAGGAAGTAGGTCTGGCCTCTTGAGGCAGAAATCCTTGATTTTTACTACCCATAGCTCAAGTTTTGCCCTAACTTTTGTTACAGCAAGGTTACAAGGCGACAGAAATATTTCAGAAAATCCTTTTAAAATGTCAAAGTAATTAAAGGGCCTTAACAAGTCAGAAAATCCCTTTTCTTCGTCTGGAAGCCATGATAGTATATTTCATGTCGACGAGGGAAAGACCTCGTTGAGAGATAAAAATGAATCTGAATGATTAACAGGCTTAATCATATTAAATAGAAAAAAGAATGAACTTTGTATAGAAGAAAGGATTTTTATTACACATGAATATGAAGAAAGTTTTAGTAGGTACCTCAATCGCTTTATCAGCCTTAGTAAGTTTTGCTGCTGGGGAAACGACTGAAGCACACGCAGCTGAATGGCAAGCACGTTCAGTTGAAGAAATCAAAGCTGACTTCCAAAAATTAGATGACAACGAAAAAGTTTATGTCATTAAATCTGGTGACACCTTAAACGCTATTGCTCAAGCAGCAGACGTGAACACCAAAGAATTAGCTGAAATCAACAACATCGAAAATGCTAACTTAATCTTCCCAGGAACTAAATTAACCTTCAAATCTGACCAATCAGGTAAGGTTAATGAAGTTGAAGTAGAAAAACAAGGTCAAGCAGCTCAAGTTTACACCGTTGATGAAACTGCTGGTCAAACTTACCAAGCACCTGCAACTGTTCAAGCTGCACCAGCTGCTGCTCCAGCACCTGCACCAGCTCCAGCTCCAGCACAAAGCGCTTACACTGGTTCTTCTTCATCCGCTAAAGAAATCATTGCTCAACGTGAATCTGGTGGTTCATACTCAGCAACTAACGGCCAATACATCGGACGTTACCAATTAAGCGCTTCTTACTTAAATGGTGACTACTCCCCAGCTAACCAAGAACGTGTGGCTGACCAATACGTAGCCGGTCGTTACGGTTCATGGGACAACGCTTTAGCATTCTGGAACGCTAACGGTTGGTACTAAGATAAAAAAAGAGTGTGACAGTCACATTAAAGGACGAAACCACTGAAAAAAACTGGGATAAGCTCAGTGAAGCTGAGCGTTCCCAGTTTTTGAAGTGAACGTTCGTCCTGTGACTGGAACACGTTTGAAAAGAGTGTGACAAGCGCGTCAAAGAGCAAGACCGCTGGAAGAAAAAGGCGTCTAAATTTTCAAAGAGAATTTAGCGCCTTTTTCTGAAGCGGACGCTTGCTCTGCGCTTGGAACACGTTTGAAAAGAGTGTGACAAAAGTCAAAAAACTGAGACTTTTGTTTCAGACTCCTCAATTAACTCCGGCTCACTGTGTAGTGACCCCCAAAAGTTGGACTAAGAATTCAACTTTTGGGGGTTATTTTTATGTCTAAATATTCATTAGAATTTAAACTGAATTTAGTAGGAGACTATATTGCGAAAAAAGGAAGTTATCGAACCTTAGCTAATAAAGCAGGAATAGATCCTTCTATTTTACGAAGGTGGGTTAATAACTATTATGAATTTGGTGTAGATGGTTTAAAGAAAAGGCGGACTCAACAGGTTTATACTGTTGAATTCAAATTAAATGCGATAGAATTGTATGAAAGTACGGAAATGAGTTATCGCGAATTGGCCAATTCATTAAACATGAATAATCCAAGTCTAATCGCTAATTGGCGAAGAGCTTATCATGAAAGAGGACTTGATGGCCTTTCCGCGAGGAAAGGAAGGCCACCTAAAGTGTCTAAAAAGAAATCACAAATCAATCAAATAAAGGATAGCAGCGAAACCAATCAGTTAAGTGAAGCAAAAATAAAGGAACTTGAACAACGGATTACGGATTTAGAAATTGAGAACAAATTTTTAAAAGGATTGAGGAGACGTGTGGCTCAAAGAGTCAAGCGAGAAAAGAAGAAATAGTGACCGAAATCACACGTCTCCATGATGAAAAATATGCTTTAAAAGATATTCTTAGCGTTTTAAAGTTTCCTAAATCGACCTACTTTTATTGGAAAAATAAAGATGAGGAAATTGATAAGGATGCCGATTTAAAAGAGGAAATGAAAGACATCAGAGAAACCCATAAGGATTATGGTTATCGAAGAATGCGAGCTGAACTGCTTTCCCGTGGTTATAAGGTCAGTAAAAACAAAGTTCAACGCCTAATGAAAATTATGGGGATACAGGTCACTAGCTATACTAGAAAGACAAGAAAATATAATTCCTACAAAGGAACGATTGGAGAGATAGCGCCAAATCGTATCAACCGGCGGTTTGATTCGACCATTCCTTATCAAAAAATAACAACAGACACAACAGAATTTAAATACTACTATGCCGATGATTCTGGGAATTATCAAACTGGAAAACTCTATTTAGATCCTTACATGGATCTATTTAATCGAGAAATTATTTCTTTTAAGATAACACATCAGCCTAATGGACAAAGCATGTTGGAGGGGCTACAAGCTGCCATTGAAGCAAGTAAATTATGTCCATACAGAAGAACCTTTCATTCTGATCAGGGCTGGGCCTATCAAATGAAAAGTTACACCCGGCTCTTGAAGGATCACCGAATTTTTCAAAGTATGTCTCGTAAAGGAAATTGCTTAGATAATTCGCCAATGGAGAATTTCTTTAGTCTACTAAAACAAGAAGTCTACTATGGTCGGACTTATCATTCCTTTGAAGAATTAGCACAAGCGATTGAAGATTTTATAATCTATTACAATGGTGAAAGAATCAAAGAAAAATTAGATTTTAGGAGTCCTATAGAATTTCGTCTTCATCACGCTTCTTTCGCCGCTTAATGATTACACATAAACTTTAAACTTATCAAGAGCCGCTACGCTCTTCCTCTTGACAAGTTTAAATTTCTGAGTAAATGTGTCGGCAAGAAATAAGCAAGAACTGTAAGCAACAAAAAAGAGCTGGCCAAAGGCCAACTCACTATATATAAAGTCCAACTTATTGGGGTCACCATACTGGGCTGGAGTTTTTTATTTATCTCAGCTTTCAAAAAGGGCTCTAAGTGCTTCGTCTTGAATAGGTAAGCGGTTTCTGTTATAGTTAGAAAGTACTCACAAGAGGTGCTTTTGCTGAGATAGGTGGAAACCTGGACTCTTTGAACCTGAGAAAGTTAAGACTTGCGTAGGGATGTGAGAATTCAAATATCGTTATAAGGTACAATCAAGCTTTTGCTAAAGCCTTACGATAAGAAGTCCTGCAAAGTACACGAGTGGAGTATACTTTGCAGGGCTTTTTTCTGTCTAGAAGTAAAAGACCTGCAGATAAAATGTGTAATCTAAACAGAATAAGAGAGATGAGTCAATGTCTAAAAAAATAAGCCTTCCCTTTGCGAAATATAGTCAGCAGGTCAAGGAGAAAGCCCCGCTGATCCAAGTCTTAAATAATTATGTCACCATACATGATGTGGCCAATGTGATTTTGGCCAGTGGCGGGCGTCCCGTGATGACCGATAACTTACCTAATAGTCAGGATGTAGTCAAGACAGCTGACCTTTTGCTATTGAATGCCGCTAGTCCCAGACCTAATCAGGAATTGTTGGACCTCGCCACCACAGCGAAAAATGATCACCATCCCGTGGTCTTAGACCCAGTGGGGGTTTCAGCGATGCCGTCTAAATTAAAGCTCTGTCAAGATCTGATTGACCAGGGGTTAGTGACAGCGGTGAAGGGGAATGCTTCGGAAATTCGAAGTCTCCTTTTTGAAAAAAGCCAAGGATCTGGGGTCGACCTGGGTCCTGGAGACGAGGTAACCTTAGCCAACCTGGCTGATTTTGCTCCGGACTTTAAAGCTTATGCCCAAGAAAAAAGAATTATCCTAGCCATGTCGGGTCCGATTGACTTAGTGACAGACGGCAAGCGGCTGGCAGTCATTGAAAATGGCCACCCCTGGATGGCTTCCTATACGGGGTCAGGTTGCCAGTTAAGCGGCGTCCTAGCTAGCTTTTTAGCCGGTAATCCGGATGAGGATCCTTTTTACCTAGCTACAGCAGCCGTGATTAGCTATGGGGTGGCGGGAGAAATTGCTGCCCAAGTCCTCCAGCCTTATGAGGGCAATGCCACTTATTCCAACCGGGTGATTGACCAGGTTTTCTTATTAGAGGCCAAAGAATTAGAAAGGAGAGCCAAGTATGACATTCAATAAAAATGATTTATTGGTCTATGCCATTACGCCCGATCGTTTTGACCATGACGAATTAATCCAGCAAGTCAAAGAGGTCTTAGCAGGAGGGGCGACGATTTTACAGCTACGTTTGAAGGACCATCCCTTTAAAGACCAAGAGGAGAAGCTGGGTCTAACTAAAACAATCAAAGCCCTCTGCCAAGAAGCAGGTGTCCCCTTTATTATCGATGATGACTATGAACTGGCCCTGGCGGTAGATGCTGACGGCCTCCATGTTGGAGAAGATGACCTGCCAGTTGACCAGGCTAGAGAACTACTCGGCCCGGAAAAAATTATCGGGGCTTCGGCTAAGAGTTTGAATGCCGCTCTAAATGCCCAGGCGGCTGGTGCAGACTACTTGGGAGTTGGCGCCCTCTATCCGACCCAGTCTAAGGCCAATGCCCAAGCCACCAGTCTGACTACCCTGAGAGCTATTGCCCAAGGGGTGAATATTCCCATTGTAGGCATTGGTGGGATTAACTTAGATAATATGGCCAATTTACGGGACCAGGGGCTGGCCGGGGTGGCTCTGATTTCTGCTTTATTTAAGGCGGAAGACCCCTACCAAGCGACTCAAGAAATCCGTAAAGCGGCTGAAAAGCTCTTTAAACTCCAAGCCGTCCTCACTATTGCCGGCTCAGACTCTAGTGGGGGAGCTGGTATTCAAGCAGACCTCAAGACCATGCAGGCCAATGGAGTCTTTGGCATGAGTGCCATTACTTCAGTGACCGCCCAAAATACTAGGGGTGTGACCGGGGTCTATGACCTCAGTCCTGAGGCCTTGGCTAGTCAACTTCAGGCTGTTTTTGAGGATATTCCTCCGGCTAGCGTCAAGATTGGCATGGTCTCCCAAGTAGATTTAGTGAAGGAAATTGCCAAAGCCCTTAAAAACTATCAGGCTAAACATGTCGTAGTAGACCCGGTCATGGTCGCAACGAGCGGATCCAACTTGATCCAAGACCAAGCGGTACAGGTCTTGTCTGACCAGGTCTTTCCTCTCGCTTGCTTAATTACTCCCAATATTCCTGAAAGCCAGGTTTTAGCGGGACAAGACATCCATTCGGCAGCCGATATGGAAGCCGCCGCTAAGAAAATTAGTCAGACCTACCAAGTCGCTGTCCTCTGTAAGGGTGGCCACCGGGTTAATGATGCTAATGATGTCCTGGTTACCCCTGAGGGCGAGGTCCACTGGTTTAAGGGCGAGCGGGTTGATAACCCCAATACCCATGGTACTGGCTGTACCCTATCCAGTGCCATTGCCAGCAACCTAGCCAAGGGGGATGACTTAGTTACTGCCATTGCCCGGGCTAAGACCTATCTCAGCCTGGCCCTTAAAGATCAATTAGATCTAGGTCAGGGGAGTGGCCCCTTGAACCATGGCTTTGGCCTCTTGACTTATTACCCCAATGACGATTAATTGCCTTAACTTCCCCTAGCAAATAATTTCTAGTCTTTCAACCCTTCCACGAGGCTAGACTTGCTAGGGGAAGAGTATCTGTACACCGATAAGGGTCATGATAACTTGTCATGGCCTTTTTTCTATATTTTGGAAAAGTGGGGAACTGTTTTTAGTCAAGAGCATATTTTTTAAGTTTGTGAAAATAAACACATATTTTCTCTTTTTAATTAAAATATAAAAATATTATTTCAAAAGTTGTAAGCGATTACAAGGTTAAATTACTAATGTTTCAGTAATTGTAAGCGGTTATAGCTAAAAAGAAAAACAAAAAATCACTTGCTTTTTATTTGTGAATAACTTAACATAATAGCCATAAAGATGAAAGTCATTAAAAATCAAAGGAAAGGTTAGGAAGAACAATGGCTAAAGGAAAAGAACAAAAAGTAGATATTCCACAATTTATCGATGAGACAGTGGCTAAGGCTAAACAGGCCTTAGAGGATTTTATGGCCTTAGACCAAGAACAAATCGACCATATTGTCACCAAGGCATCGATTGCTGCCTTAGACCAACATGGGGTCTTAGCCAAACATGCCGTTGAAGACACGGGACGGGGTGTGTTTGAAGATAAGGCAACCAAGAACTTATTTGCCTGTGAACATGTGACCAACCACATGCGCCACTTGAAAACAGTAGGTATTATTGATCGTGATGAGGCCAAGGGATTGACCTATATTGCTGAACCGGTCGGGGTAATTTGTGGGATTGTCCCTACTACCAACCCAACATCGACAGCAATCTTTAAGTCCTTGATTTCCTTGAAGACCCGTAATCCAATTGTCTTCTCCTTCCACCCTCAAGCGCTGGAATCTTCTATCCATGCGGCCAAAGTGGTGCGTGATGCAGCGATTGCGGCAGGGGCACCTGAAAACTGTATCCAATGGATCGATTCAAAACATGCGTCCATGGAAGCCACCAATTTACTGATGAACCACCCTGATGTCGCTACCATTTTAGCCACTGGGGGATCTGCTATGGTTAAGGCTGCTTATTCTTGTGGGAAACCTGCTTTGGGTGTGGGACCAGGGAATGTGCCTGCCTATGTTGAAAAAACGGCCAACCTCAAGCAAGCCGTGAATGATATTGTCATGAGTAAGGCCTTCGATAATGGGATGGTTTGTGCTTCAGAACAAGCTGCCATTGTTGACAAAGAAATCTACCCCGCCTTCATTAAAGAAATGAAGTCCTACCATGTTTACTTTGTCAACCAAAAGGAAAAAGCCCTCTTAGAAGAATTCTGCTTTGGAGCTAAAGCCAATAGTGAGGCGGTTGACCAAGCCAAACTCAATGCCGATATTGTCGGAAAATCAGCGGTTTGGATTGCTAAAGAAGCCGGCTTTGAAGTCCCTGAAGAAACCGTCATCCTAGCAGCAGAAGTTCCTGAAGTGGGTCCTGCCCAACCTCTTACCCGAGAAAAATTATCCCCTGTCCTAGCCATCTTAAAGGCTGAGACGACTGAAGATGGGATGGCTAAGGCCGAAGCTATGGTGGAATTTAATGGCCTAGGTCACTCCGCCGCCATTCATACCAATAACCACGACTTAGAAATCGAATACGCCAAACGGGTGAAAGTGGCCCGGGTCATTGTCAATGCACCGTCAACCTTTGGGGGAATTGGGGATGTTTATAACTACTTTATTCCTTCCTTAACCCTAGGCTGTGGGTCTTATGGACATAACTCTGTAGCTGGTAACGTGGGACCTTTGGATTTGATTAATATTAAACGAGTAGGGGAGCGGCAAAATAACATGCAATGGTTTAAAGTCCCTCGGGTTTACTTCGAAAAGAATTCCATTAAATACTTACAAGAATTAGACCATGTGGAACGGGTATCGATTATTTCTGATAAAGGCATCGCCAAACTCGGCTTTGTCCAAAAAGTCATTGACCAACTCCAACAACGGCAAAATAAGGTGGTCTATGATGTCTTTGATAACATTGAACCGGATCCAGATATTTCCACGGTTCAAGCGGGTGCTGACGCCATTCGTGCCTTCCAACCTGATACCATTATTGCCATTGGTGGGGGATCGGTTATGGACTCCGCTAAGATCATGTGGCTCTTCTATGAACGTCCTGACGTTGACTTCCGTGACCTGGTTCAAAAATTCATGGACATTAGAAAACGGGCCTTCCGTTTCCCAGCCCTCGGTGAAAAAGCCCAATTAGTGGCTATCCCAACCACCTCAGGGACAGGTTCCGAAGTAACGCCTTTTGCGGTCATTTCAGATAAGAAGAACAATAAGAAGTACCCGCTTGCTGACTACGCCCTCTTACCTAAGGTGGCTATCGTGGATTCCAGCTTTGTCGAAAAGGTACCAAGTCGGGTGACTGCCGCTACCGGGATGGACGTCTTAACCCACGCTATTGAAGCTTATGTATCGATCTTTGCCTCAGACTATACCGATGGACTCTCCCTCCAAGTCATTAAGATTGTCTTTGACTACTTGGAAAAATCAGTCAAAGACTTTGACCCGCTAGCTAGAGAGAAGATGCATAATGCGGCAACCATGGCGGGGATGGCCTTCGGTAACGCCTTCCTGGGAATTGTTCACTCCATGTCCCATAAGATCGGAGGGGTCTTCCATACCGTTCACGGAGAAAACAACGCGATCCTCCTGCCTTATGTGATCCGCTACAACGGGGAAAAACCAGGCAAACTTTCTACCTGGCCAAAATACAACTACTACAAGGCTGGCGAACGTTACCAAGACATTGCCCGTATGCTAGGCTTAAAGGCCAATACGGTCGATGAAGCCGTTGCTTCCCTGGCCCAAGCCTGCTATGAACTCGGTGAAAAAGTCGGTCTCCCAATGAGCTACCAAGCCCAAGGTCTTGACAAGAAAGAATGGGAAAAGGCCTTAGAACAACTGGCTTATGATGCTTATGAAGACCAATGTACCCCATTAAACCCTCGTCTGCCATTAGTTCCTGATATGATGGCCATGATGCGGGCAGCTTACCAAGGTTATGGTAAGGCTCCAGAGCCAATTAAGAATAAGTAAGAAATGCCTCTTGTATAGATAGAAAAGAGAGTGTGACAAAAGTCAAAAGAGCCCTGAAGAGCTACGCATACTATATCTGTAACTCGCTCTTCGCTTCGAACAGCTATAGCAACTGGAACAAACTATGGAAGATAGGTGCAAGCCTATCGCACATAGTTCGTGAAGTGGACGTCAGGGCTGACTTTTGGAACACGTTTTGATTAGATAGTTCGTATTTTGAAAAGAGTCTGAGACATTTGTCCCAGACTTTTTCTTTTATTATCAGAATTTTATTAATTCACACGGTTCTTTTGCCAGATGAAGCCCATGTGACGGCCTTTGGTTTGGTTTTGGCGGTAGGAGAAGCCTTGGGGGCTGGTATAGGTATCCATGGGGTCCACTTGGATGTTCTCGGGTCGGATACCTAAATGGAGACATTGGTTTTTGACAACGGCTTGGTTATCAATGTGCCACTTACTAGTGTCTGCTTGGTAGGAGATATTGCCTGCTGAGCCCTCCAGGTTCTTGAATTGAAGATAAACATCCTCATCGACTTCAAAGTGTTTTTGGGATAAGGCTGGACCAATTTGAACGTGGATATTTTCTGCTTTGACCTCAGGATGATCGGCAAAGATTTGCTCAAAGGTCACTTGGGTAATGTTTTGGACCGTGCCCCGCCAACCGGAATGGATGACGCCAATCAGGGGAGTCTTTTGGTCGTAGAAGAGAATAGGAACGCAGTCAGCAGTGAAAATCCCTAACATGAGCTCCTCGTCAAAGCTGTAGAGGGCGTCGGTTTGGGGGATAGCTGTGTCATTGGATAAGGCACCCTTGCCGCCGTCAGCCAAGCTAACCTCTACAGCCCGTTTGGAGTGAGTCTGATGGGCTTGGACAAAGTGGTCGGGACTTATATTGGCCGTTTGGAAAAAGGATCGCCGGTTAGCCAGGACGGCATCCAAGTCCTGGTAGGAATGGATCCCCATATTGCCTGCTTCGGGCAGGTCGGGGTCTCTTAGGGTGATCCCCATTTGCAAGTGGGGGTCATTGTGATAGTAATGAATAGACATCAGGAACACTTCCTTCTATATAATAATGCCAAAGTATCTTGCTTATTATAAGGGGATTTTTTTCCGCCCGCAATCCTTAGGGTTTATTCCCCACATTTGATCAGATTTCCTGGATAGTGACTCTAGGGAAAATTTGTTATACTAGGGAAAGATTCTTTAAGAGGAGTGCTTGTTGTGAATAAGGAAAACCATGGTTTTGTTGAAAGTGAAAAAATCGTTTCAAAAGAGCAAGGAGCGGTCATCCACCAATTCAGCCATCCGGCTTCAGGGGGCCAAGTGATTTGGATTGCAAATGATGACCCCCACCGGGCCTTTGGAATCGGTTTTTTAACCCCAGCCAAGGATTCTACCGGGGTGGCCCATATTGTTGAGCATACGGTCTTGTCTGGCTCGCGGAAGTATCCCGTCAAAGACCCCTTCATGTACATGCTCAAAAGCTCCATGAATACTTTTTTAAATGCCATGACTTATAAGGACATGACCCTCTTCCCGATTTCATCCATGAATGAGATTGACTTTGAGAACTTAATGTCGATTTATTTGGATGCGGTCTTTTTCCCGCGGATGTACGAAGAAGAAAATATTTTCCGCCAAGAAGGCTACCATAAGGAGCTCCATAATCTGGAAGATCCCATCACCATTACCGGGGTGGTCTACAATGAAATGCGGGGCGTTTACTCCGATGCGGATGCGGAAGTCTGCCAGCAAATTGACGCCAACTTCCATCCCAAGACGAGCGTGGCTTATGAATCGGGTGGTTATCCCTATGACATCCCTAAGCTTTCCTACCAAGATTTTCTTGCCTTCCATAAGAAACATTACCGGCCGGATAATGCCTTAGTGGTTGTCTATGGCGATGTCAATATCGACCGGGTCCTGGACCAGTTGGATAGTGAATACTTCTCACACTTCGAACCTAGTGATGACCAGATCCAATTAGAATTAGCTGACCTAGCTGCTGGCGACCGGCGAATGACCCTTTATTTTGATGCTGATGACAAGCAGGAGGCTGAGGGGCTGGCCTACTTATCCTATAATATTCCCTTTTCCAAAAATAAGTCGGTTGAAGATGGCTTTTTGTATGGGATTATTATGAACGCCCTAGCTAACGGCGAGTCCAGTCCACTCCATAAGGCCCTAGTTGAGGGCGGCTACTGCCAGGATGTGTCGGTCTATAGTTCAGGGACTTATTACAATGACTTTTCCCTAGTTTTAGAAAAGGTTGATCCTGACCAGGTTGATACCATTATTGAAGTGATTGAAAAGACTTTAAAGAAAATCGCCGACCAGGGTCTAGACCGTGACTTAGTCAAGGCCTGCCTCAACCAAACCGAGCTCCAGCTCCGGGAAAAGGGCGGTTCTTCACGGGGAGTCAAGACCTTTATCCAATTAATGTCGGCTTGGCGCTATCTGGACCGGCCTATCGAGGTCTTGTCCTATGAGCAAATTCTCAGTCACTTGGACCAAGTTCTCTCATCTGCTCAGCTTGAGGATTTAATCCGAGACCGCCTCGTTGATTTCAACTCGCGCTTGGTTATTGTCCACCTTCCTAAGCAGGGGTACCACCAAGCCAAAGACCAAGACCTGGCCCAAAGTCTGGCCCAAGAAAAGGCCCAAGCCAGTGACCGTGAGCTTGAGGCTTTGATTCAAGAAAATGCTGATTTGAAGGCTTACCAAGAAGCTCCCGATAGTCCAGAAGCCCAAGCTAGTCTACCAAAACTGACCTTAGCTGATATTGAAGCGGGAATTACCGATGCCAGTGAAGAAGCGATCAATCACCCGACCTTAGGTAAGGTGCTCTACCATCCCCAAGCCGCTAGCCAAGGGATTGCCTACTTTAATTTCAGTTTTTCAGCCAACCATTTAACCAGTGACCAGCTCTTTTTATTAAAGACTTGGACCATTCTCCTAGGGGCCTTGGGAACGGCTTCCTATACTTATGATCAAATTGAAGTCCAATTAATCCAGTTAACGGCTGGTCTAACCATCCGACCAAAAATTTATCTGGATAGCCAAGAGCCAGGCCACTTTAACTTGCAGGTCCAAGCCAGCTTTGCGGCCATGGCAGATAAGAGCCAAGCTGCTTTGAACTTAGTCAAAGAGATCTTAACTAGCACCCGCTTTGAAGACCATAAACGGATTAAGAATATCCTTGACCGGGTCAAATACCAAATGGAGCAACAATTTGACCAAGCCGGCCATCAATTAGCCATGGGACTACTCAAAGCCCAATATTCACCGGCCCAAGCCACTAGTCAAGCCCTGGGTGGCTTAGATTACTATGACCAATTAGCTGATTTCTTGGCTGACTTTGACCAGGCTCTCCCTGGTCTCCTTGAAGACTTAGCCCATTTCCATGAGCAAGTGCTCTCTTCCAATACGGCAACCGTCGCGGTGACAGCCAGTCCAGCTGATAGAGACCGCTTGATCGACCAAGTCCACGACTTTTTAGCTGACTTGCCGCAAAGCGCCCAAGCCGAACTAGACCATATGAAAAATCCCGCTCCCTTACATGAAGCGGGTAATATTGGGTTGATGTCCAATAGTAATGTTCAATATGTGGTTCAAGGTGGTCCCCTAAAAGACTTAAAGGCAAATCAAAGAGGTCAACTCCCAGTCTTTACTAATATAATGAGTAATGAAATCCTCCATGAAAAAATCCGCGCCCAAGCGGGAGCCTATGGGGCGGGGCTTTCTATGAGTCCTGCTGGCGGGGTCTTAGCTTATTCCTACCGCGACCCTCATCTGAAACAAAGTCTAGCCGTCTACCAAAATATGGACCAATCCTTTAAGGACTTAGACTTAAACTCAGACTTTGTCGAGCAGCGGATTATTGGTTCCCTGACCCATTATCAGTATCCGCTAACCCCTAAAGAAGTCAATGCCCTCAAATTAAAGCGTTACTTCTGTAAGCAAAGCAAGTCTGACTTAGACCAGGAATTCTCTGACCTCATCCATACCCAGCAAGAAGACTTATTGGCGCTCAATGATACCGTCAGTCAAGTGATGGAAGAAGCTAAAATTGTAGTTTATGGAAACCGTGACAAGTTGCAAGCCAACCACGAACTCTTTGACCAATTAAGAGAATTAAAGAGGGATTAGTCCCCATTAACTGAGGACCTAGTCTCCCAGTGAGCTTAGGATTTAATACCTAGGCTCGCTTTTTATCTTTTACTGTTTATAGCAGATAACTATTTATAAAATTATATTCATATATTAGTTAGTTATGAGCAGGGGTGAGTGGCGCTTTGAAATTGGGCCTTAGCCATAGCTTTCTAACGACCAAATTTCAAAAGCAGAACGCATGCTCATCAATATGATTTTTTAATTCAACCCCAGATATTGGCCGAAGGAAGCGGCAATAATGGCCAGACCGATAAAGACCCAGAAAGAAATTTTTAAATAATGGTCGAGCTTTTCCTTACCAGACACCCGGGTCTTGAAGAGACGGTAGAGGGCAATGGCGAAGGCAATCAAGCCAAAAATGAAGGCAACAGTATAACGATTCATAGTAAACTCCTTTATTATTGCTTATAGACGATGTATTTCTTAATCATTGTAAGGGAAAATTTTGCCTAGGCAAAGAAGGATAAAATTTGTTTAAGGCTTTGGCTTTTGTTTTGGGAAGTGGTTCTTCCATTATATAATGGATAAAAGAAGCGGAGCGTGAAGAAAGTAATGGCAAAAAGAGGATTTGAAATTGTCAGTTCCTACAAAGATCAAGGAATTAACCTGCCCCAAAGGCAAACCACTTCTGCGGCTGGCTATGATATTGAGGCCGCTGAGCGGGTGATTTTACCGTCCTTTTGGTCGGCGGCAGTCAAAGCGGCTGCGGGTCAGGGAGAAGGCGATTTAGCGAAGATTACCCAACCTAGCCTGGTCCCGACCGGGCTCAAGGCCTATATGCCTCACGATGAATACCTGCAAATTATTTCCCGGTCCAGTAACCCTTGGAAACGTAACCTCACCCTGCCTAATGGGGTGGGGATTATTGATAGTGACTACTATAATAATGCCAATAATGAAGGCCATATTTATGTCCAACTGCTCAACTTTGGCTTGGAAGATGTGGTGATTGAGAAGGGCGAGCGGATTGCCCAGGGAATTTTTACCCCCTACCTGAAGACTGACCAAGATAGTGGTGGTCTGAAGGAGCGGAGTGGTGGTTTTGGAAGTTCCGGACAATAAGAGAAAGTAGAGGGAAGGAATGGCTAAAAAGAAGCGAAAAACTGTCTACACCTGCCAGGCCTGTGGCTATGAATCACCTCAGTGGTATGGGAAATGTCCCCAATGTGGGGCTTGGAATACCCTGGAAGAGGAAGTGATTGCTGGTAAGCCTATCCGCCAAGCTGGGACAGAGGTCCATCAGAAAAAAGCCAAGCCTGAACGCCTCAAGGAAGTCAGCCAGGCGGAAGAAAAACGGGTAAAGACTGGCTTAGGCGAGTTCAACCGGGTCCTCGGTGGCGGGGTAGTCCCTGGGTCTTTGGTCCTGATTGGTGGAGACCCCGGCATTGGGAAGTCGACCCTGCTCCTCCAGGTAGCTAAGCAATTAAGTGATAATGGTGGCCGGGTCCTCTATGTTTCCGGTGAAGAAAGCTTACATCAAATCAAGATGCGGGCTGACCGCCTAGGCTACCAGGATGCGGACTTTTTTGTTTATGCGGAAACCGACCTCTTAGCCATTGAAGCGGCGATTTCTGATACCCAGGCCGACTTTGTGGTGATTGATTCCATCCAAACCATGGTCCATCCCAATAATGAATCCTTAGCCGGCAGTGTCAGTCAGGTCAGAGAAGCGACCGGGGAACTTATGCATATTGCCAAGAGCTCTGGGATCGCCATCTTTGTGGTCGGCCATGTAACCAAGGAAGGTAATATTGCCGGGCCGCGGATTCTCGAACACATGGTGGACACGGTCTTGTACTTGGAAGGGGAGAAACATAACACCTTCCGAATCCTCAGAGCGGTCAAAAACCGTTTTGGGTCGACCAATGAAATCGGAGTTTTTGACATGAAAAGTCAGGGCCTGGAAGAGGTCACCAACCCTAGCCAGCTCTTTTTAGAAGAACGGCTCATGGGAGCCAATGGGTCGGCAGTGGTTGCTTCCATGGAAGGAACCCGTCCGATCCTAACCGAAATCCAAGCTCTCTTGTCTGCCACAGCCTTTGGTAATGCCCGCCGTACCGCCAGTGGTTTGGACTATTCCCGGGTGACTCTCATTATGGCGGTCTTAGAGAAGCGAGCCCATCTCATGCTGCAGAACCAAGATGCCTATCTCAAGTCAACCGGTGGAGTTAAACTGGATGAACCAGCCATTGACCTAGCTATTGCTATAGCTGTGGCTTCCAGTTACTGGGAGAAGGAGACCCAGGCCAGTGATTGCTTTGTGGGTGAGATTGGCCTAACCGGTGAAATTCGCCGGATTTCCCGGATTAATGAACGGATCCAAGAAGCGGAAAAATTAGGTTTTAAACGAATTTTTATCCCCTATGGGAACCTGCAAGGCCTGGCGACCGATAGTCAAGCTATTGAAATTATTGGCGCTAAGACCCTGACTCAAGTTCTCAAAGAAGTCTTTCCCCCTCAAGGAAAATAGGGAGTATAATTAACTAACACTTAAAAGATATATTGTGTATAATGTAATAGAAAATAAAATAATAGTTATTGAAAGGAGGTGACAAGATGAAACGATTAGATGTATGGGCCAAGATTATTGATTTTCTGTGGTTATTAGTGGGCGCAGGCTTTGGTTACTATCTCCTCCCCATCTTATGGCGGTGGACCAATTTGTCCCACACCTTTATTAATCAAGCGTGGATTAATATCATCATTGGAGCACTTATTTTTCTAATTCTTATTAAATTATTAGAACCGCTTGAAAAGAAACTGGTCAGACGTTTAGAGAAGGAGATTCGCGATCTACCGATCAGCAATATCCTCATCGCCCTCTTAGGGATTGTTATGGGGCTGATTCTGGCTTGGTTGATTAATATTCCTTTGATTGCCTTGGATATTTACTTTATCAGTAATGTCTTGCCGGTTGTTCTGACCATTCTCTTTGCTTTTTTAGGGTATTTTGTCCTTTGGGTGAAGAGTGATGAGATATTGGCCTTCTTCCGTAATATTCGTATCAGTAATTTACGGGACCGTGTCCAAGATAAGGAGACGGCTAGTGATGAAGAGGAAGCTGAAAGTGAGCCTAGTCCAGCCAAGTCCGATAAGGAGTCGGGTCAAGAGAGCGCAGCATGGGAAAACTTCAAGCCTTATAAGATATTGGATACCAGTGTCATTATTGATGGTCGGATTCTGGATGTCTTAAAGACTGGGATTATCGAAGGGACAATTTTAGTGCCCAACTTTGTCCTCAAGGAACTTCAATACATTGCCGATTCTTCCGATGCCTCTAAGCGGGTCCGGGGCCGGCGGGGTTTGGATGTCTTAAATGCTATCCAAGCCTTAGATGACTTGCCGGTGGAATTTTATGCGGGCGACTTTGAAGAAGAGGAAGAAGTTGATTTGAAGTTGCTGCTACTGGCTAAGGAAGTCAATGGGGTGGTAGTGACTAACGACTATAATCTCAACAAGGTCAGCCATTTCCATCAAATTAAGGTTCTTAACTTAAATGAATTAGCCAATGCCATGAAGACCGTGGTTATTCCTGGTGACCGCATGCAAGTCCATATCATTAAAAAGGGGACCGAACGCCAACAAGGGGTCGGTTACTTGGATGATGGCACCATGATTGTGGTGGAAGAAGGACGCTTGCATATGGATGAAGAGCTTGAAGTCGAAGTGACTAGTGCCATTCAGACCAATGCTGGGAAGATGATCTTTGCCAAATTAGCTGATGAATAAAAATAAAAAATGCCCAAGCTGATTCTGTGGAAGCAGGTCAAAGCAAGCTAGTTGATATTTCTTCAACATCTTGCTTACCTTTCTAGAATGAGCTGGGCATTTTTTGATGGCTTAAGCTTGTTTCGCTTGGAGGACTTGGTCCATGACCTGGATCACTCCCTGGTCATTGTTAGAGGGGGCTAGGTATTTGGCAACCGCCTTAATATCGTCATGGGCGTTATCAACGGCATAGCTGTATGCGGCGACTTCTAGCATGGGGATATCGTTATAATTATCACCAATGGCTAGCATTTGATGGGGAGAGATTCCCTCGGCTTGGCCCAGATGGCTAATGCCTTGGCCCTTGTCGACACCGGGAGCAGTGATATCAATCCAGTCTAAGCCTGAGACCGCCACTGAGAAGTCATCCCCAAATTTTGGGGCATAGTCTTGGTCATGGTGGGCCTTACTATTATTATTAGGTAGGTAAATGGTGAATTTATTGGCTGGAAGGTCCAGTTGGGTCAAGTCATCCACATAATTCAGTTGGTAGTAGTAATAGCGCAAGGCGTCATCATAGCGCTTGGCTTCCTTAGCCACATAGGCCCCGTCTAAACCACACAAGACTCCAATGTTATTGGGGATGGCTTCGGTAAAGCGGGCCATGGTTTGGTAGTCCTTAGGGTCGATTAATTCTTGGTAAAGGGGGCGGTCTTGGTAGCTGACATAACCGCCGTTATCAGAGATAAAGGCCACTTGGTCCTCTAAGTGAGGAAACATAGCTTTTAAGGTATAATTGGGGCGCCCACTAGCAATAGCGACTAAGACATCGACTTGGGCGAGGTCTTTCACCAGGCTGGTAAAGCGGTCGGGAAGCTCGCCACTATCGGTAATCAGGGTCTTATCCATATCGATAGCAATGAGGCGGACATTTTCTAAGTTGGGCATGTAAAAATCTCCTCTTCTTTATTCGATTGATTTAGTTTTACTCTATCATATTCTCGATAGGGAGGCTATTTTCAGCGAACGATATCAGTTGCTTTTTTGTTCCTTTCGTGAGAAATTAGTATAATTATATTAATAAGAAGTATTTTGTACAAAAAGGGTGGTCAACTTGTCTTATATTGAACTAAAAGATGTTTGCAAGAGCTATGGCCAAGGCAATAGCCAAGTGCTTGCAAACGATCATGTCTCCTTCACCATTGAAGAAGGCGAATTCGTGGTGATTCTGGGACCTTCAGGGGCCGGTAAGTCAACCGTTTTAAATATTTTAGGCGGCATGGACCAGGCAACCAGTGGGGAAATCTGGGTAGCCGGTAAAAATATTGCCAACTTTAATGAACGTGAGCTCACCGCTTATCGCCGCGATAATGTGGGTTTTGTTTTTCAGTTTTATAATTTAATTCCTAACCTTACCGCTAAGGAAAATGTGGAAATGGCAGAGCAGATTGCCGACCAATCCTTTACCGCTAGTGAGGTTTTAAAGGAAGTCAACTTGGCAGACCGGGAAAATAACTTCCCCGCCCAACTTTCTGGTGGGGAACAGCAAAGGGTATCGATTGCTCGGGCTATTGCCAAGAATCCTAAACTCTTACTCTGCGATGAACCTACTGGGGCCTTGGATAATGACACCGGCCAACAAGTGCTCAAGCTCCTGCAAAAGCAGTCAGTAGACAATGGCACAACAGTCGTGGTGATTACCCACAACCAAAACATTGCCCACATGGCTGACCGGGTGATCCGGATTAAGAACGGCCAGGTAGAATCCAATATCACTCAGGATGACCCTAAGCAAGTAGAAGAGATTGAGTGGTAAGCATGAAAAAAACAGCTTTATGGAAGAATGCTTGGCGCGAAATTAGAAATTCTTGGGCGCGTTTTTTGGCCCTCTTTGGAATTATCTTATTAGGAACGGGTTTCTTTGTGGGAATCCGGGCCGCAGCACCAAATATGCTGAACACTTCCAACCAATATTATGACGATTATCACTTAGAAGATCTCTCCCTCCAATCGACCTGGGGAATTCGCCCCGAAGACCTGGATGCTTTAGATACAGTGGATGGGATCGATAGTTTGTCTTATAAGACCGTCGACCGCCAGTCGGAAGACTCGGAACTGCTCTACCGGATCTTCCCTAATTTCAATGCTTTAGATGCCGAAGTCAATCATTTTAAAGTGAGGGAAGGCCGCCTACCTGAAAATGAGAAAGAGATTGCTCTTGACCATATGTTAATTGCTGAAAACCAGGTAGATATTGCCATTGGGGACACCATCACCTTCAACCAAGCCGGCAAGACGGATGATGACAAGGCTCCCAAGCTCAAGCAGGATAGCTTCACTGTGGTGGGCTTTGTCGACTCTCCCATGTATATTGATAAGTTAATCCGGGGACAAACCAGTATCGGCGATGGGGCTTTGGATGCCTTTGCAGTAGTGAGCCCGGATGCCTTTGAAGGTGAATACGATTCAGCCGTTTCTATCCGCATCCCCGAGGCCCGTCAATATCACGGCTATAGTGATGACTATGACCAAGTGGTTGCCGATAAAAAAGCGGAGGTCGAGTCTGCTCTTGAAGACCGGCCTAACCACTTACTCCAAGAAGCAAAAAGTGATGGCCAAGAAGCCGTTGATGAGGGCCGCAAACAGCTCAACCAGGCGCAAGATGACTTAAACAGTAAAAAGGGTGAACTTGACCAGGCCAAGTCGGCTTTAGACCAAGCCCAAGGCCATTTGGACCAAGAAATCCAAGGCATCAAGCGTCAGTTGCCCGCTGGCATGAGCCTAGAAGAAGCTGGCTTGGGCCAAGTGGCTGGCCAATTCCAAGCCAACCAAGACCGGCTCAACCAGGAGAAAGATCAGCTCTCCCAAGGCCAAGAGCAAATGCAATCGGCTAAGGAAGAAATCGACCAAAAAACTAAAGACCTCGACGAGCAAGCCAAGCAGTTAGAAGAACTCCAAGCCCCCACTTACCTGGTCAATGACCGTAGCGCCTTATCAGGAATTAGTGAATACGGGGATAATGCCGAACGGATTTCAGCCATCGCCCAAGTCTTCCCGTGGATCTTCTTCTTGGTGGCTGCCCTGGTGTCCTACACCTCCATGTCAAGAATGGTGGACGAGCAACGCTCACAAGTGGGGACCATGAAGGCGATTGGCTACGGGTCAGGAGACATTGCCATGCAGTTTCTCCTCTATGCCAGTTTAGCCAGTCTCTTAGGAACCGTGATCGGGGTAGGAATTGGTAACTTCCTCTTCCCTAATATTATCTACAATGCTTATCGGATGATGTATACCCTGCCGGATATCCAGTACGGTTTCTACCTGAAAGATATCCTCCTAGCCCTAGGCATAGCTCTCTTAACCACAGTCGGACCGGCCATCTTTACCACCAGCCACTTGCTCCAAGAGAACGCCGCCCAATTAATGCGGCCTAAACCACCTAAGCAAGGGGAACATATCCTCTTAGAGAAATGGCGCTGGTTCTGGAGTCATCTCAACTTCTCGATGAAGATTACCCTCCGTAACCTGTTCCGTTATAAGGGCAGGAACTTGATGACCGTCATTGGGGTGGCTGGGAGTACCGCCTTGGTATTGACTGGTTTTGGCATTTCTGACTCGATTTCAGGTCTGGCTGACCGCCAATATACCGTGATTGAGTCCTATGATGTCGTAGCCCAATACGCCAATGACTTGAATGCCGAGGATAACCAAGCCGTCCGAGAAGCGGTGGAAGCTACTGATGGCGTCGACCAGGTTCTCCATTCCTATACCACTAACTTGGAAACCACCGATCCCAATGTTAATACCCAAACCGTCCGTCTCCGGGTATTTAACTCTGACAGTCCCTACCATGACTTTTATGCTTTCAATGCCGTGGATGACCCGGAAAAAGCTTATGATTTAAAGGATAATGAAGCCCTCATAAGCCAGAAATTGGCGCGATTACTGGGACTTTCTGAAGGGGATACGATTGAACTGGCCAATGAATCCGGGCAAACCATTAGCTTGCCGGTCGGAGGAATTGTAGAATCTTATATCTTCCATGATTGCTTTATCAATGAGAACACCTATAAGAATCTAATTGCCAAGGACTTGCCGGCGCCGAATATGGGGCAAATCCAATTAAACCAGTCAGCCAGTGAAGGGCAGGTCTTGGAAGACTTACAAAATACCGACCATGTCCTGGCTGCCTACGCTAGTCAAAGTCTCCGTGACGCCTTTAATGACACCATTGAAAGTTTAAATGTGGTGACTTTAATTCTTATTATTGCCGCCGCCCTACTCGCCTTTATTGTGCTCTATAGTTTAACCAATATTAATGTGTCTGAACGGATACGGGAATTATCCACCATCAAGGTCCTCGGTGCCTATCCTAATGAAGTGACCATGTACATCTTTAGGGAGACCCTACTGCTGACTACAGCAGGCATTCTCTTTGGCCTCTTGATGGGCTACGGTTTGACTGGGTATATCTTAAAAACCGTGGAAGTAGATAATTTAATCTTCCCACACACTATCCACTGGACCTCCTACCTCTATTCCATTGCCCTAACCTATCTCTTTACCCTGATAGTCATGGGAATCATGCATGTCAAACTCAAACACGTCGACATGGTAGAAGCCCTGAAAGGTGTGGAATAAAAGAAAAGAGTGCGACAAGCGCAAAAAGAGGGGAGAGAGCTACGCATACTATATCTGTAACTCGCTTCGCTTCGAACAGCTATAGCAATTTGAAGAAGTGCGCAGTAAATCCTCATAGAGGATTTGTAAGGACTTCTGAAATGGAGCTCACCTCGCGCTTGGAGCAGGTTTAGTAAGGATGTGAGGACGCCGTCAGAGACTTGAATCGCTGGAAGAAAATTCCATAAGCACAGGAAACTGTGCGTTGGAATTTTCTGAAGCGACTTCAAGGCTGGCGTTCGAGCTCAACTAGAGAGTGCGACAGTCAGACCTTAAGAGCTGAGATTTTTGTCTCGGCTCTTTTTTATTCCATTCTTTAAGTCATAAAATATGATTGACAGGGATAGATAAATAAAATACAATAAAAAATAAATTAAAGACAGAATTGTCTGATATTTATTAATCAATTAGTAGAGAAAAGGAGGATGAGCTATGAAGATCAAGCACAATATAAAGGGGTTGGCCCTCGTCGTCAGCTGCTTAATGATGACTGCTTGCGGGTCTTTAACCCAAACTCAGGAAAAGTCTAACGACCAAGCAGATGTGATTAAGATTGGCGGCAACTGGGAACTCTCTGGTGCCACAGCAGGCTATGGTAGCCCAGGAAATGAAGGGGTGGAATTAGCCGTCGACCAGGTCAACCAGGCGGGCGGAATACTTGGCAAACAAGTGGAATACGTATCTTTGGACAATAAGTCTACTAGTGAAGAAACCACGGCCAATACTTCGCGGTTAATCTCTAATGACCAAGTATCCTTAATCATTGGTCCAGCTACCACCGGCTTAATGGAAGCGCAGATCTCTAGCGCCTCCTCCCTGCCCGTGATTGCGCCTATGGCAACCGGCGACAGCTTGACTACTGATAGCTCCGGCAAAGTCTTAAACAATGTCTTCCGGGTTTGTTTCCAAGACGCCTTCCAAGGGCAAGCTTTGGCTAAGTTTTCTAACGATAACCAGTTCAAGAAAGCCGTTTTAATCCGGGACAATTCGACCGACTATGGGCAAAACTTGACCAATGAATTTAAGAAGTATTTCCAAGGTGAGGTTGTTGATGAATTAGCTTATAATGCTAAGGATACCGACTTCAACTCCCTGGTTACCCGCTTGAAGGCCAAGGAACCCGATGTGATTTTTGTGGCCGGTTACTATGAGGAAGCCGGTCCCCTGATTAAGCAAGCTCGTGAACAAGGGGTTAAGGCAGCGATTCTGGGGCCGGATGGTTTTGGTAACCAAGAGATTATTGATCTTGCTGGTAAGGACAATATGACCAATGTCTATTACACGGCCCACTACACCACTAATGATCCTAGTCCTGAACTCAAGAAGTTTATGGAGGCCTACCAAGAGAAATTTGGCCATGCTCCTGATATGTTTGCTGCCTTGGCCTATGATGGGGCGCGTCTAGCCTTTGATGCCATTGAACGGGCCCAATCGGTGGATAGTAAGGCTATCAACCAAGCCCTAGCAGATACCAAGGACTTCTCAGGGATTACCGGGAACTTTACCATTAACGACCAACATAATCCGATTAAGACTGCCTATGTGCAAAAGGTGGACCACGGGGAAATTGTTGACACCACCCCAATTGAACCTTAAAGGATTAGCACGCTGAAGCCATGACTTTTGTCGTGGCTTTTTTTATCCCTAAATTTAATCGCAAAAAGAAAGCTCAGAACTATTGATTAAGGGGGCTTTAACGCTCTTGTCGCAGTCTATTTTAAATATTCTTTATATCTTTTAATTAGCCAACATTTTAAAAATTCAGACAATTATCACAAAAGGGCTTGCTTTCTATGGAAAGCCCTGCTAGAATAAGTTCAAGATTATTTCGAAAGGAAGTTTATCCATGTTTAGCTCTCATCAAGCAATTATTATTATTATTAATACCAGGGCTTAACGCTGTTTCAATAAAAAACAGACTAAGTCCTATTCGTGCTTGTTAAATGAATGGGACTTGGATAAACAATAAAGCCACCCATTCATTCTAAGATGGGTGGCTTTTTCTATGGCTACTGACTTGAAATAATTGTTATGTAACGCTTCTCTGTTGGCCAACAAATCAGCGTTTGATGATTCTAAGGAAATTGCCGTGAGCAATACTTGAGAAAGGGTTTTAAAAATGAAGAAAAAAATGAAGAAATTAGCCGCCTTATTTGGAACTGCTATGATGCTAGGGGCCTGTGGATCGATGACCGAGACCGCTAAGAATGATTCTGCTAACAGTGATGTAGTGAAGATTGGTGGGAACTGGTCCTTGTCTGGGCAATATTCTGCCTACGGAACTCCTCACGACAACGGGGTCAAAGTTGCCGTTCAAAACCTCAACGATAATGGTGGGGTCTTAGGCAAGAAAGTGGAATACGTCAGTGCCGATAACAAATCCGACAACGCTGAATCGACTTCCCAAGCCACCCGCTTAGTGGAACAAGAAGGTGTTAATGTTCTGGTAGGTTCAGACACCACAGGGAACTGTGAAGCGCAAATTCCAGTCGCTCAACAATTTAAGGTGCCTATGGTCGCTCCTGCAGCTACTGGGAATGGCTTGACCCTCGACGATAACGGTAACCTCTACGACTACGTCTTTAGAACTTGTTTCGAAGATGCTTACCAAAGTAAGGAATTAGGAAAGTATGCCGCTCAAAAAGGTTGGAAGAAGGTTGCCGTCTTAAAAGACAATTCCTCTGACTACGGTCAAAACGTGGCCAATGACTTCAAGGCTTCCTTTGAAGAACATGGCGGTCAAGTGGTTGGCGAAGAGTCTTACACCAGTGGAGATACCGACTTTAAGGCTCTCTTAACCAACTTAAAACAAAATTCACCGGATGTTGTCTTTATCGCTGGTTACTACCAAGAAGGTGGCTTAATCATCAAACAATTACGGGAAATGGGCGTGAACGCAGCGGTCTTAGGACCTGACGGCTTCGGTAACCAAAAACTCATCGATTTAGCTGGCCCAGAAAATGCCCACGATGTCTTCTTCGTGACCCACTTCTCCCATAATGAAGACTCACCTGAAAACGTCAAAGAATTCATCAAGAAATATGAAGATGCTTACGGGACTTCACCTGACCACTTTGCTGCTCTAGCTTATGATGCAACCAACCTCATCGCCCAAGCTATGGAAAAAGCTGGTTCAACAGATAGCGAAGCGGTTCAAAAAGCCTTAGCTGAAACCAAGGACTTCCAAGGGGTGACTGGTAAATTCTCCTTTGATAAAGACCATAACCCAGTCAAAGAAGTCTTTGTCCAAGAACTTCAAGGTGGCCAAGTGGTCGATACTGAAGTAGTTAAATAATCCTTTTAATCCAAGAATTTTTAAATTAGACTTTGTTCATTGAAAATTGACCTAAAGACTCTTTGTTATATTACTAAGTTTATTGACCCTCACCAAAGTTTGATAAATAATTCCAAAAAAATAAAAAAGTGTTTGACAGAATTGTCAGACTATTTTAGAATATTGAGTATCAGCAATTGAATACTTATTCTTTTGTCAAATTTTAATGAGGAGGAGTTAGCATGAATAAGAAATGGTTGAAAGCCTTTGTGACATTGGGGAGTGTCATGGCCTTAGCCGGCTGCGGTTCGGGTTCCTTGACTGAAACGACTAATCAATCCGCTGAAAATGCAGATGAAATTCGTATTGGGGGGAACTGGGAGTTATCGGGCAATGTTTCTGCTTATGGTGTTGTACAGAACAATGCGATCAAGCTCGCCGTAGATGAAAAAAATCAAGCTGGCGGCCTTCTCGATAAGAAGATCAACTACTTAGAATATGATAATAAATCCACGACTGAAGAAGCGGTTTCTGGTGCGGAAAAACTCGTTGATGAAAACGCGGCAGTAATTATTGGGCCTTCTACCACCAATAATACGGAAGCGACGATTTCAACGGTAACCCGGGCCAAGACCCCTTTGATTTCAGCCACTGCCACTGCTGATAATATTACCCTTGACCAAGAGGGCAATGTCTTGGATTATATCTTTAGAATCTGCTTCCAAGATTCCTTGCAAGGAGGCTCCTTAGCGGAATTCTCTAACAAGGAAGGCTATACTAAGGCAGCGATCATCAAGGATAATTCTTCTGACTATGGTCAAAACCTATCTGACGAATTCCACAAGCACTTTGATGGTGAAGTGGTTCGGGAAGAATCCTATGTGGCTAAGGAATCTGACTTTAACAGTATTTTGAGCAATATTAAGAATTCAGATGCCCAAGTGATCTTCGTTGCTGGTTATTATGAAGAAGCTGGTCCAATTATTAAACAAGCGCGCGAAATGGGCATTGACCTGCCAATTCTTGGTCCAGACGGCTTTGGGAATAAGGAAATTATTAACTTAGCAGGGGAAGAAAACTGGGATAACATTTACTATGCTGCCCACTTCGTTGAAAACGAAGACTCTCCTCAAGAAGTCAAAGACTTCTTAGCCAAGTACCGGGAGACCTACCAATCTGAACCAGATATGTTCGCAGCTCTAGCTTATGATGCGGCTAACCTGGCCTTTGACGCGATCGAGCGTGCAGGCACTACAGATGGTGAAGCGGTCCAAAAAGCTCTGGCTGAAACCAAGGACTTTACCGGAGTCACTGGGAACTTCTCCATGGATGAAAAACACAATCCTTCTAAGACTGTCTTTATCCAAGAGGTAAAAGACGGCCAAGTGGTTGGTTCTCAAGCCATTGAAGCGGCTAAATAGTGAAAAAGTTTAATATTTAAAAATTAAAGCAAGCAGAGTTGTCCAGGGGATGACTCTGCTTACTGTTTGTTAATAGGATGTAAGGGCTTTAAAGCAAAAAATGTTTATATCTAGGTCTAAAAATTATTGAAATAGGATGGAGTGAGAAGTGTGAATAATGTCATTCAACAATTAATCAATGGCGTGGCGCTAGGAAGCATCTATGCCTTGATGGCCTTGGGTTATACCATGGTTTATGGGATTATTGGTTTGATTAACTTTGCCCATGGGGATATTTATATGGTGGGGGCCTTTGTCGGTTTCACCTTGATTACTAATGTCGGAATGGGTGTTTTCCCGGCTTTAATTTTAGCTATGTTATTTACTGCAGTATTAGGGGTTATTATTGAGCGGGTGGCTTATAAACCCTTGCGTGGGGCGACCCGGATTGCCGCTTTGATTACCGCGATCGGGGTATCCATGCTCCTACAAAATGTGATGATCTTCCTCAGAGGGCCTGAAGTACGAGCTTTTCCAGCAGATCTGCCTGACTGGTCCTTACAATTGGGAGCCTTTACCATTAACTCCCAACAAATTCTGATCTTAGCGGTAACTATTGTTTTAATGATTGCCTTACAAGTGATCGTACAAAAGACCAAGTTAGGCCAAGCCATGCGGGCGGTTTCGGTTGACCCAGATGCGGCTCAATTGATGGGGATTAATGCCAACACCATTATTTCCTTTACCTTCTTAATTGGTTCAGCCTTAGCAGGTGCAGCAGGGGTGTTAGTAGGGATTTACTATAATTCCATTTCACCATTAATGGGTGTCAATATTGGGACTAAGACCTTTGTTGCAGCTGTGGTCGGCGGGATTGGATCGATCCCTGGTGCCGTTCTCGGGGGCTTAATTATCGGTATTGTAGAAACCTTCGTCTCCATGATTGGTCTCTCCACTTGGAAAGACGCCGCAGTTTATATTATTTTGATTATTATTTTACTGGTCAAACCAACCGGCTTGCTCGGTAAACCACAAGTAGAGAAAGTGTAGGTGGCAAAGATGAAAGAAAACAAAACTTCTTGGTTCAATCAGTTTTTCACCAAGACCACTTTAGCTTGGATTGGAGTCATCGTGCTCGGCTTTGTCTTAATGGCAGCGTCCTACATTGCCGGTTTAGTTTCGGCCTACACCCAAAACATTATTATGAATATTGCCATTAATATTATTCTTTCCGTAGGGCTTAACTTAGTGGTTGGTTATGCCGGCCAGTTCTCCCTAGGCCATGCTGGTTTTATGGCGATCGGGGCTTATGTGGGAGCCATCGTTTCCCAAGAAATTCCTGGCCAAGCCGGTTTCTTAGCCGGTTTACTAGCTGGTATGGTAGTGACCGCCGTAGTGGCCTTGATCGTGGGGATTCCTACCCTGCGTTTACGGGGGGACTACCTAGCTATCGCCACCCTTGGGGTTTCTGAAATTATCCGAATTACCATTATGAACTTAGAGATTACCAATGGGGCTGCCGGGATTTCTGGTGTTCCCCGTCATGTGACCTGGATTACCATGTATGTCTTTGTGGTGATTACTACCTTATTAGTGGTTAACTACATTTACTCCAGTCCTGGTCGGGCGACTATTGCGGTACGTGAAGATGAGATTGCGGCCGAATCAGTGGGGATTCACACCACCACTTACAAGACCTTGGCCTTTGTGATCGGGGCGGTAACCGCAAGTATTGCTGGTACCCTCTATGCCTGCTACTTTGGTGTGATTAACCCTAGTCAGTTTACCTTCCAAAAATCGATCGACATCTTAGTGATCGTGGTTTTCGGAGGGATTGGATCTATTTCCGGGAGTTTCGTGGCTTCGATCTTATTGGGACTATTGAATACCTTCCTAGCGCCTTTTGGTCAAGTGCGTCCCATCCTCTATGCCGCCGCTTTGATCTTAATTATGATCTTCAAGCCTTCGGGATTAATGGGTGAATATGAATTCCAATTCTCCAAGCTCTTTAACCGCAAACGAGGGCAATCACAAGCCGTAGCCAAAGAAGAAAGTGAGGACCAATAGTATGAGTATCTTAAGCTTAAGCCATCTCAGCAAGTCCTTTGGGGGCCTAACCGCCGTTTCCGATGTCAGTATCCATGTGGAAGCGGATGAATTGATCGGTTTGATTGGTCCTAATGGGGCCGGGAAAACCACCCTATTTAACTTGATTACTGGGGTTTATACACCGACTTCTGGCTCGATTGAATTAGAAACCGACCAAGGCAGTCAGTCTCTAGCAGGTCAACGTCCAGATAAGATTAATGAAATGGGGGTGGCCCGGACCTTCCAAAATATCCGCCTCTTTGCCAACCGTTCGGTCTTGGACAATGTGCTTATTGCTATGCACAACAAACGCGGAGTAGGAGTTTGGCACAGTCTCCTAAGAACGCCCAAGTACTACCAAAACCGGGACGCCCTCCATGCTAAGGGGATGGAATTATTGGCCATCTTCGGTCTGGAAGGCTACGCCAACGAAAAAGCCAAGAACCTGCCTTATGGCCAACAACGGGCCTTGGAGATCGTTCGGGCCTTGGCGACTGAACCTAAGATCCTTTTCTTGGATGAACCCGCTGCCGGGATGAACCCTAATGAAACCACGGACTTGAAACAGACCATCCGTAAGATCCAAAAAGAGTTTGGGATTTCTGTCGTTCTGATCGAACACGATATGTCTTTGGTGATGGATATTTGTGAGCGGATCTATGTTTTGGAATATGGAAAAGTAATCGCTGAAGGGACACCAAGCGAAATTCAAAGCAATCCGAAAGTTATCGAAGCCTACCTAGGAGGTGCCTAGTCCATGTTAGAAATCAAAAATATCAAGGTTGCCTATGGGATGATCCAAGCCATCAAGGGCATTTCCTTTACCGTTAATGAAGGGGAAATTGTTTCTCTGATTGGGGCCAATGGGGCCGGAAAGTCAACCATTCTAAAGACGATTTCTGGACTCTTGAAACCGACCCAAGGGGAAATTCTCTACAACCATGAACCTTTACAAACCAAGTCCTGTGCCCAAATTGTCCAAGCCGGGGTCTCCCAAGTTCCTGAAGGCCGTCATGTCTTCAGTGGCATGTCCGTCAAGGAAAATCTACTGATGGGAGCTTATACCCGTAAGGACCGGGACAACTTAGCCAGCGATATGGAACGTTACTTTGATTATTTCCCGATTCTGAAAGAACGTTTCAACCAGGACGCGGCGACTTTATCCGGTGGGGAGCAACAGATGCTGGCTATGGCTCGGGCTCTCATGGCACGTCCTAAGCTCTTGCTCTTAGATGAACCTTCTATGGGTTTAGCGCCGATTTACATCCAACAAATTTTTGAAATTATTCAAACCATTAATAGTGAGTTGAATACCACCGTCTTACTGATCGAACAGAACGCTAAGGCGGCCTTAGAAATCTCTGACCACGCCCACGTCCTCGAAGTGGGTAAAATTACCGCTTCCGGAACTGGGAAAGAACTCCTGTCTTCTGAAGTGGTTCAAAAAGCATACCTGGGAGCTTAAAACCTTCCTGAGCTAAATAATATAGACCTAGCATAAAACCCTTAGCCGCTGTGGCAATCCTCACAGTGACTAAGGGTTTTGTTATTCTTTCTATAATCTTTTCTTGATGACTAGTTATTAATCAAAACTAATTTTAATAGGCAACTTTGAGCAGGAGTGGCGCTTTGAAATTGGTCATTAGCCATGAATAAGCAAGCGATGTGAAATATGCTGAAACCGTTCGAAGCGAAGCGAGTTACGGATTCAGTATGCGTAGCCGGATAGTAGGCATTAGCCGTACTAGCCGTTTGAAGCTCGCTAGGCGAGAGACCTTGTGCTCGAGCCGGTGCCATGGCTTTTCAATGACCAAATGTAAAAGCAGAACGAATGCTCATAAAGCTATTTGTTAAAATTTATTTTACAGACCCAAATTAAGGATTCCTTAATAAGCAAGCGCTTGCTAATTATATATGATGCACTATATAATCTAATAGTACACACTATATATCTTAATAAGCCGTCTTATAAAAGGAGGAAGTCCAATGAAACAAGTGATTTATGCTTTTAACCAGGGGTCTGCCAAGATGCGTGATCTCTTGGGAGGCAAGGGCGCTAACCTGTCGGAAATGACCCGACTAGGTTTTCCGGTTCCTAAGGGGTTTACCCTGACAACTGAGGCTTGCTTAGATTACTTAGCCCAGGAAGATAGTGAAGAATTAAGTGATCCCGTCATAGAGGCCATCGACCAAGCGCTAGCTGACTTGGAAGCCGCTACTGACAAGGCCTTTAATGATCCTGAGAACTTACTCTTGGTGTCGGTGCGGTCCGGAGCCAGAGAATCTATGCCTGGGATGATGGATACCATCCTCAATGTGGGTCTGAACGACCGCAATGTGGAAAGTCTGGCCCAAATCACTCAAGATGACCGCTTCGCCTATGACTGCTACCGCCGTCTCTTGCAAATGTATGGCAATGTGGTCTACGGCTTAGATAGTCAACTCTTTGAAGAGCACTTGGCCCAAGAAAAAAACAAGGCTCAAGTGCGCTTTGACCATGAATTAAAGGTAGACCAATTGAAAGAATTAGTGGCTGCCTATAAAAAGGTTTACCAAGATCAACTAGGTTTTGACTTCCCCCAAGAGGTTAAGACACAAATTTATGAAGCAGTCAAGGCTGTTTTCAAATCCTGGAACAACCACCGGGCCCGGGTCTACCGGGAGATGAACCATATTCCCCATGACCTAGGAACCGCCGTCAATATTCAGGAAATGGTCTTTGGTAATAGCGGTCAAGAAAGTGGGACTGGGGTCCTCTTCACCCGTAATCCCGCTACTGGGGAAAGCAAGCTCTTTGGTGAATATCTGGTCAATGCCCAAGGGGAAGATGTGGTTGCTGGTATTCGTACCCCAGCGGTTATTGAAGATTTGAAAGCAGATATGCCTGAAATTTACCAAGAAATCCATGACCTGGCCAAACAATTGGAAGGCTACTACCATGATATGCAGGACATTGAATTTACCGTTGAAAAAGGCAAACTCTACTTCCTACAAACTCGGAATGGGAAACGGACGGCGAAGGCTGCCGTTAAGATTGCTGTCGACATGGTGGAAGAAGGTCTGATCGAGGAAAAAGAGGCCCTCTTGCGGATTGAACCATCCATGATTGACCAATTGCTCCATCCTTCCTTTGACCCCAAAGCCCTGGCCCAGGCAGAGGCCTTCTCAAGTCTAGGTTTGGCGGCTAGCCCGGGCGCTGGGTCAGGACAAATTGTCTTCAGTGCTCAAAAGGCCAAAGAGTGGCAGGCATCTGGTAAAAAAGTCATTCTGATGCGCAATGAAACCTCGCCAGAAGACATCGAAGGCATGTCTGCAGCAGAAGCCATCGTTACTGCCCATGGAGGGATGACCTCCCATGCTGCCGTGGTCGCTCGGGGGATGGGAAAATGCTGCGTTAGTGGCTGTAGTGACTTGACTATTGATGAAGCGGCTAAGGTGGTTCATTATCCCACTGGTCAATTGCAGGAAGGTGACACCATCTCAGTGGACGGCAGTCAAGGGAAACTCTACCTGGGAGAAATCCCTACCGCTCTCTCTAACACTGATGAAAACTATCAAAAAATGATGGCATGGGCGAGAAAATATAGCCGGCTCAAGGTGCGGATGAATGCTGAAACCCCTGAAGATATTCAAACTGGCTTTAGCTTTGGAGCGGATGGGATTGGTTTAGTTCGGACTGAGCACATGTTCTTTAAGACCGAGCGCCTGCGGGAGATCCGCCGCTTTATTCTCTCAGTCGATGAAGACCAACGTCAGGCTGCCCTGGAGAAGATCCGTGACTACCAGGTGGAAGACTTTACTAAGATTTTCCAATTGTCACAAGAGGCTCCCGCGGTAATTCGCCTACTGGACCCACCGCTCCACGAATTTATGCCCAAAAGTGACCGTGAAGTGGCCGAAGTGGCGGCTGACCAAGGCATCAGTGAAGCGGAGTTACGCAGCCGGATGGTGCAACTGGCTGAAGTCAACCCCATGTTGGGCCACCGGGGATGCCGCTTAGCTATGACCTATCCTGAGCTCTACGACCGCCAAGTGGAAGCCATTATTTACGGGGCCATTGCCGCTAGATCAGAGGGTTTGGATCCTCAAGTAGAGATCATGATTCCTTTGGTGAGTGTAGAGCCCGAGTTAAATCGCTTACGTAAGCGCCTCAGCCAAGTCATTGACCGGCTCCTAGCCCAGGAAAATGTGACAATCGCTTATACAATTGGTACAATGATAGAGATTCCTAGAGCCTGTTTCATTGCCGATCAATTAGCCCAAGAGGCGGATTTCTTCAGTTTTGGAACCAATGACCTGACCCAAATGACCTATGGCTTTTCACGGGATGATGCCGGGAAATTCATTAACCAGTACCTAGAAGACGGTACCCTAAAACAAGATCCCTTCCAAACCATCGATCCTGAAGGAGTAGGCGCCCTAGTCAAAATTGCGGTCGACAAGGCCCGCCAGGCTAAAGCCGGGCTCAAGATTGGGGTCTGTGGGGAACTCGGTGGCGATCCAGCTTCGATTCACTTCTTTGACCAAGTGGGCTTGGACTATGTCTCCTGTTCGCCTTACCGGGTGCCCCTGGCTCAATTAGCAGCCGCCCAATCCGCTATTAGGCAAGCGGAAAGAAGTCATTAGAAAAAATAGGATCAGGGGCTAAGTTCATTGGCAGAATAGAGGTATGCTATGCAATTCACTGACCGACAAAAAGAAATCATTGCCATTGTCAAAGACCAAGAACCCATTAGTGGGGAGGCCATTGCCAAGCAATTTGGCCTGTCTAAATCGACCCTAAGAAGTGACTTGGCCTTACTGACCATGACTGGGATCTTGGATGCCCGTCCTAAAGTGGGCTACTTTTATACCGGCCTGGGTTTTGATCCCTTATTAGATCAGAAACTGAGCGAGGTCAAGGTGGCAGAACTTATGGCCAGTCCAGTCAATATTTCAGCCAAGACCACGGTTTACGAGGCCATTACCACCATGTTTCTCTATGATAATGGGTCCTTGTATGTGACCGACGATGATCAACACCTCCAAGGCCTAGTTTCTAGAAAAGACTTATTGCGGTCCTTGGCGACTAAGGGTCAAAGTGAATCTCCTGCGGTGGCCTTGATCATGACCCGGATGCCCAACATTGTGGTCGTGGAAAAAGAGACCCTAGTCCTGGAAGCGGGTAAGCTCCTAGTAGACCATAAGGTGGATTCCCTACCGGTCGTCAATAACCGTGAGGAATACCAAGTTCTTGGTAAGATCACCAAAAGCCATTTAGTCGAATTTTTTGTTAATACCTTAGCGAGTGAGGGAGACTTATGACACAAGCCAAGCAAGTATTTTTTATCATATCGGACGCTGTTGGAGAAACAGCCCGGCAGGTCACTCGGGCGGCTTTAGCTCAATTCGCTCCCGACTTGAAGAGCGACTTGCGCCGCTATCCCTTTGTGAAGACCCAGGAGGAATTAGGCGAAATTCTTCGTGATGCCCAGGCAGAAAAAGCCATTGTGGCAGCGACCTTTGTCAATGACGACTTGGACCGCTTTGCCCGCCAATATGCCAAGGACCACCAGCTCACCTACATTAACTTCCTCCAGGAGCTGATCCAGGGGATTGGCCAAGCCACTGGTCTAAGCCCTAAGGAACAGGCTGGGGGCTTACGTAAGGTAGATGACGCTTACCTGGCCCGGATGTCGGCAGTGGAATTTGCCATTAAGTATGACGATGGGAACTATCCCAAGAAGGCCTTCGCCCAAGCGGATATTGTTATCCTGGGCGTGTCACGGTCATCAAAAACCCCGTTGTCGCTCTATTTGGCTAACCGGGGTTACCGGGTGGCTAACTATCCCTTGATTCCAGAGGTCCGCTATCCAGAAGAACTCTACCAGCTTGACCCTAATAAGGTCTTTGGCCTCATGGCGTCACCCCAATACATTATGAATATCCGAACCAACCGCTTGAAATATTTGGGACTCACATCAACCGCTAAGTATAGCCAGTTGGAACGGATAAAATATGAATTGGTGACCGCCAATGACTTGTACCGGGAATTAGGTGCCCATGTCATTGATATTGAGTACAAGTCCATTGAAGAAAGTGGCGCTGAAATTATTGAATACCTCAAGGAAGAGCAATGAAGGTTAAAACATATTAGTTTACGAAAAGGGACTGTGATCAAACACAGCCCTTTTTAGATTCTGTGATTTTTACTATTAAGAATAGTTGTTTAATAAAACTTATTTTGTAAATGGATTTGAGCAGTAGTGGCGCTTTGAAATGGGGCATTAGCCATGAACAAGCAAGCATCAGGGTGTGAGGGCTGGTGCTTAGCTTTCGTTCACTGGAGCAAGTCACCAAAGCAGTCTGCAAGACTGTAGAGGGGACTTGTGAAGTGACACGAAAGCTGCCAGACCGAACTCAACTCGATGTGAATTACGGCTTGTAGGCGATTAGCTATACAAGCCGTTTGAAGCTCGCTAGGCGAGGGAAGGAAAAGGGAGCAACGTTGCATGCGCAACCTTGAACTATATCTCTAGGTCGCTTTGCTCTAAGAGCTATAGCTGCCCGAACCGGTGCTGTTTTAGCCGTTGGAGCTTTAGCGACTTACGGATAAAGTACAAAACGGCGGTAGCCGTTATTGACCCTCAAAGTTTAAACGCCCCAATTTCAAAAAGCAGAACGAATGCTTATTAATGTCATTTAATAAAAAGCCCTTTTCTTGACGATTTTGATCTTCTTGGGAAATTAATGGGCTTAGGCTGGGGAAAATGATACAATTAAAGATAGATCAATAAGTCGTGGCTAAAAAAATCAACCACTCGACTTAAAAAGTGAAAGGGGAGGCCCGGTGGCGCGTAAAAGAAAGAAACGGCCTAAAGTAAGACTTAAAAAGCGCTTTTGGCCCAAGAAAAAAAGGCAGCGAGTGGCTGTGATGATCTTAGTGGCCCTCTCTTTACTTGGTTTGACCTACTGTGCCAATCACTACTTGCCTTATTTTAATTTTTCTGCCTACCAATGGAAGGATAAGGAAATGAGTGATCAAGAGGCGGCTTTTATCAACCAAATCGGTAATTATGCCACCCTCAATTACCCACAGTCCCAAGTCCTACCTAGTGTAGTCATTGCCCAAGCCATTCTGGAATCGGATTTTGGCAAGAGCCAGTTGGCCAGCCAGTATGGGAATCTCTTTGGGCGTAAGGCCGGTGCAGGGGAACCCAGTGTGGCCCTGTCGACTCAGGAATATGGTCCAGGGGGCTGGGTAACCATTACCGATCACTTTAAGGTCTATCCCGACTGGCAGAGTGCGGTGATTGACCATGGCAATTTAATGGTTAATGGCACCGATTGGAACCCCGACCTCTACTTAGGTGTCAGACAAGCGCGTCATTATCGTCAGGCGACCAAGGCTTTGGCTGAGGCGGGTTATGCGACAGATCCAGGCTATGCGGACAAATTGAACCACTTAATTGAAAGTTACGGTCTCATGCAATTTGATCCCTAAGCAAAAAAAGGAATATATTTAGCTAATAATTTTTGGTATCATTAAAAAGAAATTTAACGTTTGCGAGGGAGGAAGCAAGAATGGCTAAGTCTATGAGTTATAAGGAGAAAGCTTATCGCTATTTGAAAGAACAAATTGATAATAACGTGTTGTTAGCAGGAACTCATTTAAAAGAAAATGATTTAGCTAAACAATTGGATATGTCGCGCACCCCCATTCGCAAGGCCTTGGACCAACTGGCCAAGGAAAAATATGTCCGGATTGAGCCCTATAAGGGGGCCGTGGTTTGTAAGAATACCCTTAATTCCAAGGCGATTGTGGAACGGCTTCAATTTATTGAGCTCTTAGTGACGGCCCTCTTTAAGCAAATGGAAAACAAGGGCATCACGGTAAATACCAAGCAGTTAGACGAAATCGCCCACCATTTAAAGTGGGATAAGACCATTGACCAGATTAATGACTATTATGATGCCGAAGCCAAGCTCTTTCAGCTCTTGGTTTCTTATCATTCCAATGCTTACTTCCGCCGGGTAACCTTGGATACAGTCTTAAACCTGCATGAACTCTATATTAACGAAGCCAAGAAACGGGAAGAACGCTTCTTAGCGGAGTTAGAAGACATGCAGAATATCTACCCACCCTTCATCCAGGCCCTCAAAGACGGCGACTACCCACAGGCTAACAAGTATATCCGCATGTGGATTAATAAACTGATCCTGCAACAAATTAATTATTAAGACAGAGTGCGACAGTCACACCAAAGGACGAAATCGCTGGAGAAAACTGGGATAAGCTCAGTGAAGCTGAGCGTTACCAGTTTTTGAAGCGGACGTTCGCCCTGTGACTGGAGCACGTTTTGATTAGAGTGTTCATCTCGTCATAGCTTTTAATGCTCACTAAGACGATTTAGTAAACAAGTTAAACAAAATACAAGAGAGGTTGGACTCAAATCCAGCCTTTTTCCATTTTAATGCATCTAGCTTAAACGTGCTCCAATTGCCATAGCTGTTCGAAGCGAAGAGCGAGTTACAGATATAGTATGTGTAGCTCTATCGATCTTTGGCGCACCCGTCACACTCTATTCAAACCTGCTCGCTGACAAAAGTGAACTCCGCTTCAGAAATATTTGGCAATCCTTTTCAAGGATTACCTCATATTTCTTCCAGCGTTTCACTTTTTTGTCGTCAGCTCACACTATATATCTAAACTGTTTGATGGTGGGTTATAGAAGTGATAGACTATTAAAGAATATCAGAACGGAGGTTTGGTATGACCAATATTAATCAATTAATCGACGGTCTCAATCCACAACAAAAAGCAGCAGTTCAATATACAGAAGGTCCCCTCTTAATCATGGCCGGGGCGGGATCAGGAAAAACCCGGGTCCTCACCCACCGCATGGCCTACTTATTAGAAGAAAAATCGGTCCGGCCTTGGAATATCCTGGCCATTACCTTTACCAATAAGGCTGCCAATGAAATGAAAGAACGGGTGAAAAACCTAGTCGGCGAAGCCGCAGATACCATGTGGGTAAGTACCTTCCACTCCATGTGTGTGCGGATTTTACGCCGGGAAGCAGAAGCTATCGGTCTCTCTCGGTCTTTTACTATTGCTGATCCGGCCGAACAACAAAGTTTAATTAAACGGATCATGAAGGACCATAATCTCGATACCACGCAATTCAAGCCCAAGATGATCCTAGGCAAAATTTCTGACGCCAAGAATAATCTCTTAGGGCCCAAGGAATACCGCCAAGAATATACCGGTTTTATTGAGAATATTGTGGCTGACCTCTATGAAGACTACCAAGCTGGCCTCCAAGCCGCCCAGTCCTTGGACTTTGATGATTTGATTATGTTGACGGTCCGCTTATTTAAGGAACAACCAGAGATTCTTTCCTACTACCAACAAAAATTCCACTATATTCACGTGGATGAATACCAAGATACCAATGAAGCCCAATACCGCTTGGTCAAACTTTTAGCGGATTACTTCAAGAATATCTGTGTGGTGGGGGACGCTGACCAAAGTATCTACGGCTGGCGGGGAGCCAATATGGAGAACATCCTTAACTTTGAAAAAGACTACCCCCAAGCCAAGGTGATTCTCCTCGAACAAAACTACCGGTCCACCAAGACCATCCTCAAGGCGGCCAATGAAGTGATTCAAAATAATGTCCACCGCCAAGCCAAGAAACTCTGGACCGATAACCAGGACGGTGGCAAGATTAACTATTACCGGGCCCAAAACGAACAAGATGAGAGCCACTATGTCTTGGATAAGATCCGTCAAGCCACGACTGACAAGAACTACCAATACAAGGACATTGCCATTCTCTACCGGACCAATGCCCAGTCACGGACCATGGAAGAAGCTCTGGTCAAGGCTAATATCCCTTACCGGATTGTCGGCGGACTCAAGTTCTATGACCGTAAGGAAATTAAGGACGTCCTGGCTTACTTGCGTCTGTTAACTAATCCCCAAGATAATCTGTCTTTCACCCGGATTATTAATGTCCCGAAACGGGGGATAGGACCAGGGACCCTGGATAAGTTACGCTACTTTGCTAGTGAGCACGGCCTAACCCTCTTACAGGCCGCTCAAAAGGTAGACTATGCGCCCATTTCAGGAAAAGGGGCCAAGTCGCTCAAGAAATTTGCGGATATGATGACTAACCTGCAAAAACAAAGAGAATTCCTCACCATCACCGATCTTACTGAAGAGGTCTTAGATAAGTCGGGTTATTTAGCCGACCTCAAGGCCCAAAAGACCTTGGAAGCAACGGCCCGGATTGAAAATATTGAAGAATTCCTGTCTGTAACTAGAGCCTTTGACGAACGCTGGGAGAAGGAAGCCGACCAACGCCAAGCCCTAGCGGAGATTACCCAGACTGACCAAGCAGGCAACCCTGTTGAACCGGTGAACATCATGGAGGATTCTAGCCAAGCTGACCAAGCAGGGGAAGTGTCGCTCTTGAGCCCCGAAGAATTAGATGCCGGACTTGGTCAAGCAGCCTTGCTGGGTTTAGATCCGGGTGCGGATGCTAGTGATGATGCTCTCTTGGCCTTTATTACCGACCTCTCCCTAGTTTCTGACTTGGATGATAGTGAGTCCAATGAAGAAGAGGGACAAGTTAACCTCATGACCCTCCACGCCGCTAAGGGGCTGGAGTTTCCCATCGTCTTTATCATTGGTATGGAAGAGGGCATCTTCCCTCTTTCTCGGGCTAGTGAAGACGATGAGGAATTAGAAGAAGAGCGCCGCCTAGCCTATGTGGGCATTACTCGGGCTGAAAAGGAGCTCTATCTCACCAATAGTTACTCCCGCATGCTCTACGGCCAACATAAGAGCCATCCAGAATCGCGTTTTATCACGGAGATTGACGATGATCTCTTAGCCAAGGAAGACCATAGCCCGCTCTCAATGGGGAGCTTCTCTTCCAGCCGACCGGCCTACTATAATCAAAGAAGTCGGGTCTCCAAGTCTGCTGCCAAAGCCCAAGAAAAACGTTCTATCTTTGCTAAGGGACCCAGCCAGTCTCAAGGCAAGAGTAGTGAAGAAGTAGAATGGCAGGTGGGTGATAAGGCCCGCCATAAGGTTTGGGGCGTGGGTACTGTGGTCAAGGTGACCGGCAGTGACAATGACCAAGAATTAGATATCGCCTTTAAGGGGCAGGGGATTAAGCGCTTGTTAGCGGCCTTTGCACCCATTAGTAAAGAAGATTAGGAGGTTTTGCTGTGACAAAAGAAGAGCAAGCTCAGGAAAATAGCCAAGCGGTCCAGGAAAGAATGACAGAACTGGTTGACCAGTTAAACCACTATGCCCATGAGTACTATGTCTTAGACCAACCCAGTGTCAGTGATGACCTCTATGACAAGACCTACCGCCAACTCGAAGAACTGGAAGCCAGCCATCCCGACTTAATTCAAAGCGACTCCCCCACGCAAAGGGTTGGGGATGTCTTAAATGAAAAGTTTGACAAGGTCCACTTTGACCATCCCATGCTGTCCTTGGGCGATGTCTTTAGCCAGGAAGAATTGATGGCCTGGGTAGATGGGGTCCAAAAGGAATTTGGAACAGATACTGAATTTGTCTGTGAGATGAAAATTGACGGCTTGTCTGTTTCTCTCCTCTACCAAGACGGCCGTTTGGTCAGGGGAGCGACCCGGGGCGACGGTAGTACAGGAGAAAATATTACCAATAACATTAAAACCATCGCCTCCATTCCCCTCCGCTTACAAGAACCCCTAAATGTGGAAGTTCGGGGAGAAATTTATATGCCCAAGGCTTCCTTTGCCAAGTTGAATGAAGAACGGGAGGCTGCCGGGCTGGCGACTTTTGCTAATCCGCGTAACTCAGCCGCGGGTTCAGTCCGCCAATTAGACCCCAAAGTGACCGCCAAGAGAAACTTGAACGTCTTTCTCTATACCGGTGTCCTACCCGCCGAGGCTGGGGTCAATAGCCAAGCGGAACTGTTGACCAGCTATCCTCAATGGGGCCTTCGAGTGAACCCAGAATTTAAGTTGACCCACAGTAAGGAAGAAATTTGGGACTATGTCGAACACGTCAGTCAGGTCCGCCATGACCTGGCCTATGATATTGACGGGATTGTGATCAAGGTCAATGATTTCGACCAACAGGAAGAATTAGGCTATACCGTTAAGGCGCCACGCTGGGCCATTGCCTATAAGTTCCCCGCTGAACAAGCCAATACCACCATCCGTGATATTGAATGGACCGTGGGGCGGACTGGGGTAGTGACCCCTACCGCCGTCATGGATCCTGTCCTAGTGGCTGGGTCGACCGTGCAACGGGCTTCCCTCCATAATATGGACTTGATCCAAGCCAAGGATATCCGCCTTAATGACACCGTGATGATTCATAAGGCTGGGGACATTATCCCTGAAGTAGTTAGCGTGGTGACAGAAGACCGGGACGCTAATAGTGAGCCCTATCCAGAACCTGAGACCTGTCCAATTTGTCACAGTGACCTCGTCCACTTAGAAGATGAAGTGGCCCTCCGTTGCGTCAATCCCGCCTGTCCGGCCCAGGCCAAGGAGAAACTTTTCCACTTTGTTTCCCGTAATGCCATGGATATTACCGGGGTGGGGCCAGCGGTCATTACCCAATTGTACGAGAAGGGCTATGTTAAAGACCCTAGTGATCTCTACCAATTAGATGAAGATACCTTGCTGACCTTAGATAAGGTTAAGGAAAAATCGGCCCAAAACATCCTCCAAGCTATCGACCAAAGCCGGGAAAATTCCTTGGAACGGCTCCTCTTTGGATTAGGTATTCGCCATGTGGGCGTCAAGGCAGCTCGTGACATTGCCATGACTTTTGGCTCCATGGAAGCTATCCAAGCCGCTGAACGGGAGGCGATTTCAGCCATTGATGGGATTGGTGAAATCATTGCCGATAGTGTGGAGGAATACTTTGCCAACGATGAAGTGACTGCCTTAGTCAACTGCCTGAGTGAGCGGGGGGTTAATATGACCTACCTCGGCGCTAGCCCGCAAACTTTGGCCAATGTGGATTCCTTCTGGCAAGGCAAAACCGTGGTCTTAACCGGTAAACTGACTCACTATAGCCGACAAGAAGCCAAGGCCCTCATTGAAGGTCAGGGCGGAAAAGTCACCGGATCAGTTTCCAAGAATACCGATGTGGTCGTGGCCGGTGAAGATGCCGGCAGTAAATTGACCAAGGCCCAAGACCTAGATATTTTAATTTTTGATGAAGAAGAGATGTTGAGTCACCTAGAAGATGCTTAGTCACTTGATTTCGTGTTAGAATAGTATGGACTCTACAGATATCGTGATAAAGGAGAGCATACCGTGAAAAAACGCATCCAACATATGATCGTGATTGGCTTAGCGTCACTGAGCCTTTTAGTAGCTTGTGGGAGGGACGCCCAACCCAAATCAACCGCTGGGCAAACCCAAACCACGGAAGAATCAAGTAGTGAAGAGGAAGAAAGTGGTAAGAAGAATACCCTTACCGAGGCTTACTATCCTGCCGCTATCAAAGATGGCAGCTATCCCTTGAGTAACAGCCGGGGGACCCTGTCTAGTCGAACCAGCCAGGCCAACCTGGAAAATATGGAACGGGGCCTCTATGAATTAATGAAGAATGCCTATCCGACCGATGAGTATTCCTTGGCGGAAGGCCAGGTCCTATCCAAAGACAAGATCACTTCCTGGCTCAAGCCCAAGTCAAATGACAATCCTGAAGGGCTTAACCCCGAAGCCAGCGCCGCGAGCGACCGCGATCAATTCCAACCCCGTTACCTGAATTCCATCTTGGAATATAATTTAATGCAAGAAAATGGGGATGACTATGACCTGAAAGTCATCAGTCTCGGCCTGGCCATGAATGCCGAAGACCGCTTCCAAAACAAAGATAGTGAAGAAACCATAGAAATTAGCCGGGACCAAGCCCTCCAAGAAGGCAAGGCCATGGCCCAAACTATCGTGGAGCGTATCCGCCAAGAAGGCAAATACGGCCAAACACCGATTCAAATCGCCCTTTTCTATAATGATAAGCAGAACAGTCTCGGGGGCGGGGCTTATATGGCAGAAGCTATTGCTGAACCCGGAGCGGGCCTAGGTAAGTGGAAGGAATACAACCGCCAATACGTGGTCTACGGGGTCGACCAAGCCCCACGCGAGGAAGATAATACCTCATTCAGCCGTTTCCGTGGTGAAATCGAGTCCTTCTTCCCAGAATTGAGCGGGATTGTGGGTGTTGGCCAATACGATAACGGCAAGCTCAATGGGATTGACTTCCATATCAACACCCCATTTGACGGTTATACCGAAAACATCGCCCTGGTCCAACACGTCATCGCTAGTCTGGATGCCATCTATCCCAAAGACGTGCAAATGCAGGTAACCGTCGAAGGCCCAAGCCGAATGACCGCCAACATCACCCGCTTGTCTGGCCAAGGTAAGTTTCAATATACAGTGTATTAATAGAGTGCGACAGTCACAATAAAGGACGAAACCGCTGGAGAAAACTGGGATAAGCTCAGTGATAAGGATGTGAGGACGCCGTTAAAGACTTGAATCACTGGAAGAAAATACCATAAGCACAGCAAGACTGTGCGTTGGAATTTTCTGAAGTGACTTCAAGGCTGGCGTACGAGCTCAGCTAAGCTGAGCGTTACCAGTTTTTGAAGCGGACGTTCGTCCTGTGACTGGAGCAGGTTTGAATAGAGTGCGACAGTCACACTCCACCCTTAATTTGTGAGATTTTTTTACAAGAATAAGTAAGTCAGTAAAAATGCCCTAAGAACTTATGTTAAAATAGAACAGTAAATATTTTGAAAAAGAAAAAAGGAGGCCATTATGTCTATCAGCGAACAAGACTTTAAACACGTGGCACAACTTGCAAAACTATCCTTTTCTGACGAAGAGGTAGGTCCCATGAACGACCGCTTTACTGAAATCCTCGACATGGTTGAACAACTCTCTGAAGTGGATACCGAAGGGGTTGAAGTCATGACCCACGGCATTAACTTAAAAAATATTATGCGTGATGACCAAGCTGAAGCAGGTACCGATCGCGACTTAATGTTAAAAAATGCGCCAACCAAACGGGATGGCTTTATCGTCGTACCAGCCAGTTTTGATGAAAGTGAGGATTAATCCATATGAGTCGATTTGATGAAAGCATTAAAGGCTTAAACCAACAATTGGTCGATGGAGAAATCACTGCCGTTGAATTGGTACAGTCTACCATTGACCGTATTAAGGAACTTGATGAAACTTACAAGGCCTTTCTTTGCTTAGACGAAGAAGGCGCTCTTGCAGCTGCAAAAGCCAGTGATGAAAAAGGTTATTCCACCGACCGTCCCCTACAAGGGATTCCGATCGGGATTAAGGATAACATCATTACCGAAGGGATTGAAACGACCGCTTCTTCCCATATCTTGGAAGGCTTCGTCCCCGTTTACCAATCTGCTGTGGTGGAAGCCTTAGAAGCCGCTGGAGCCATTACTATTGGTAAGCTAAACTTGGACGAATTTGCTATGGGGTCTTCTACGGAAACTTCATACTTTGGACCAAGTAAAAACCCTTGGGACACCAGCCGGGTACCAGGTGGTTCTTCCGGTGGTTCTGCAGCCGCTGTGGCCAGTGGTGAAGTCGTTGCTTCCCTAGGTTCTGATACCGGTGGTTCTATCCGCCAACCAGCCGCCTATAACGGGATTGTAGGGATGAAACCTACTTATGGTCGGGTATCACGCTGGGGTTTAATTGCCTTCGGGTCTTCCTTAGACCAAATTGGGCCAATGACTAGAACCGTTGAAGATAACGCCTTAGTGCTTAATGCTATTGCCGGCCATGACCACCGTGACTCCACCACAGCCGACATTGAAGTGCCTGACTTCACCGCCCAATTAGGCGACAGTATCGAAGGTTTACGGATCGCTGTTCCTGAAGAATTCTTCACCAACGGGATCGAAGCTGACGTCCAAGACCGCGTAGAAAAAGCCATTGACCAACTTGAATCCATGGGAGCCATCGTGGAAAAAGTTCACTTCCCACTCTTAAAATACGGGATTCCAGTTTACTACATTGTGGCTTCTTCAGAAGCTTCTTCCAACTTGCAACGTTTTGACGGCGTTCGCTACGGCTACCGCGCTGACGATATCCAAGACTTGGAAGACCTCTATGTCCGCAGCCGTTCAGAAGGCTTCGGTGACGAAGTGAAAATGCGGATTATGTTAGGGACCTTCTCCCTATCATCAGGTTACTATGATGCTTACTTCAAGAAAGCCGGTAAGGTCCGTACCATGATCCGTCAAGAATTTGAAGAACTCTTTGAAAAATATGATGTTGTTGCTGGTCCAGTAACCACTTCAACCGCCTTCAAATTCGGCGAAAAATCCGACGACCCAATCGAAATGTACTTAGCTGACCTCTTAACTGTTCCTGTGAACTTGGCCGGCCTACCAAGTATTTCGGTGCCTTGTGGCTTTGACAGCGATAACTTACCAATTGGTCTACAATTAATTGGTAACTACTTCGATGAAGCGACCTTGTACAAGACCGCTTATGCCTACGAACAAGCTACCGACCACCATACCAAACATCCAGAGTAGAAGGGAGATTATTACATGAATTATGAATCAGTTATTGGCTTAGAGATCCACGTGGAATTAAAAACTCAATCCAAAGTTTTCTCCCCAACACCCACCAGTTTTGGTGCCGATCCTAATACCCAAACCAACGTTATTGACTGGGGTTACCCAGGTGTCCTACCAGTAACCAACCACCACGCCGTTGAATTTGGCTTACGGGCTGCTTTGGCTTTGAACTGTGAAGTGAACCCGGTCCAAAGCTTTGACCGGAAGAATTACTTCTATCCTGACAACCCTAAGGCCTACCAAATTACCCAATTAGACCGCCCTTTAGGGGAACACGGCTATGTGGATATTGAACTCGAAAACGGGGAAACCAAACGTATCCGCATTGAACGGATCCACTTGGAAGAAGACGCTGGGAAGAGTATCCACGATGAAGGCGATACCTTAGTGGACTTAAACCGCCAAGGGACTCCGCTCGTGGAAATCGTTTCTGAAGCTGACATGCGTTCACCAGAAGAAGCCTACGCTTACCTGGAAAAAATCCGCGAAACCATGATGTTTATCGATGTTTCTGACGTGAAGATGGAAGAAGGGTCCATGCGTTGTGACGCCAACATCTCCTTGCGCCCTTATGGCCAAGAAGAATTCGGAACCAAAACCGAAATTAAGAACCTTAACTCCTTCTCCAACGTCCGTCGTGGTTTAGCTTATGAAGAAAAACGCCAAGCCCAAGTCTTAAACCGTGGTGACCGGGTCGTTCAGTCCACCCTCCGTTGGGACAAGGATAACCAAAAAACCGTCCTCATGCGGGTGAAAGAAGGGGAAGCTGACTACCGTTATTTCCCAGAACCTGACCTTCCTGAATTTACCGTCAGTGAAGAATGGTTGGACGAAATTAGAAAATCTATCCCAGAAATGCCGGCTGAACGTCGGAAACGTTATGTAGAAGAATACGACTTACCAGACTATGACGCTATGGTCTTAACCCAAACCCTAGTCATGTCCGACTTCTTCGATGAAGCGGTTAAACTGGGTGGCGATCCTAAGCAAGTCTCCAACTGGTTGATGGGTGAAGTGTCCGCCTACATGAATGACAATGAAAAGACCTTAGATGAAATTGGTCTTACCCCAGAAAACTTGACCGAAATGATCGACTTGATTGCCAACGGAACCATTTCTTCAAAAATTGGTAAGAAAGTCTTCAAGCACCTAGCCGAAAATGGCGGCTCTGCCAAGGAATATGTGGAAAAAGAAGGTCTGGTGCAAATTTCTGACCCAGAAACCTTGCTACCAATGATTAACGAAGTCATTGACAACAACCCACAATCCCTCGAAGACTACCGGGCTGGTAAGAAGAAAGCCATGGGTTACTTAGTTGGCCAATTAATGAAACAAACCAAGGGTCAAGCTAACCCACAAGTCTTGAATAAACTCTTAAAACAAGAATTAGATAAACGTTAATGTACTTTATCGGTAGATAACAACAATGTCACATCCGCTTGGGTGTGGCATTTTTTGTTGGATTCTTTGCCTTTGTTCCTGAAAAAGATGTAATAAAAGACTGACTAGAACAAATATTGTTTATTTACTGTCAACTTAAGCTAAAAAATTGTTTTCTTAGTATTATTTGGGGTATTATTAGGGCTAATTATACAGTGGAACCACTGTAGCTTTAATATAAATAAAAAAAGAATTTAATTATGCTTTTAAGATGTTAATATATAGTTTAACTAAATTAACTTATATCATTAGTGTAATATTGTATAAGTTAAAGTCTTCGATTGCATGGAGGAGAACAATGGAGAAGAATTATAGATATGCAATAAGAAAAACCACCTTGGGGGTGGGAAGTGTCGCCATTGCTGCCTTCTTAGCTGGTCAAGGCCAAGAAGTGCAAGCTGCAGAACAGCCTAGTCAGCCAAGTTCGGCCCTGGCAGTTGATGCAGTGAATCCAGCTGACCAAGCTGGCTTCTACGCCGCAGAAGGGGCAGCAGTCAACACTGACCAACCCGCTTCCGGTGATGCCGCTAGCACGTCCGGCCTACCTGCGGATACTGTCAATATGCCGATTGTGCCAGCGAGTGTGACGAATCCAGACAATGTAAACTATTCGGAAGATGAGAAAAATGTTGGTACCTACCGGCAGTCAGAAATGGCTAATAATGGGATTACTCATACTGCTACGGAACAATCTGGTAAGACTGAAGGGGTAAGCCATGTCGTTACCAATCCTTCAGCAAGTTCAGATGATAAGAGAACTTATGGGATTGATATCTCATTTGACCGGAATGATTCTGAGAGGACTTATAATCATGTTTCTTTCACTGATTCTAAACTGAATGCACCAGTTAGAACTAATAGAACTGTAGAATTTGAAAATGTGGGGTCTTCTACAGCTTTAAATGGTAAAAATGTCGATTATAAACCAACTGAAGGTGCTAGGATTGACGCTAATGGACCTCAGAGAAATATTAACTCTACTTTGAGTCAAGAAGACCTAAAACATATTAATAATGTAAATAATAAAGAAACTACTATTTCCTTTAGGGATAAATATAATATAAATAATTTAGATACAGATAAACAATTATTAAATAGTGGTAATTTTGGCTTCACTTTTGGTGTCAACCCCTATCCAAATGAAAATGCTAATTTATCTCTGATTAAGGTAGCTGGAGATACCAATGTTAACCGTGTAGCTGTTAAAGAAGGTTATATTAAGACAGGGGCCCATATTAAAAATCTCGATCCTGCTGACTATGACCGGGTAGTGGGCCAAGTCTACCATCCAGATGGTTCTGTAGTAAAAGAAGCTAACGCCTTCATTATTACCCCTAAGAATATTGATGAATTCAAAACTAAATTAGGGGATGATATTAAACTTGGCCAAATTATCTTTGCCATGCCTAAGGGTGCCTTGGAAGATCCAAATTCTATCTTCAACACCGAAAAATTTAAAGGCATCCAAAGCCTTAAGGCCCAATTCTTTGCTCGACCACGAACCGCTGCGGAATTCCAAGAAGCTGCTGACACCAAGAACATGTATGAAACCGGTGTTCCGACAATGGAAGAATATAAGACAGCCGTTGCAGAGGGCTGGGACACTTCCCCTTTCAAATACGTCGAAACCGGTGCCGGCACTCAGACTCTTAACCACAACGGGAAGGAAGTTATAGCCGATAAGCAAGGTATCGCCCGCTACGATAACTATAATTTGTTAGGTGAAATTACAGTTAACCTGGACGACACTCGATACTATGACCAATCTTTCATTGATAATGACAAACAGGATACCGAAGATCACACCTCCTCTTCTATCTTTCCAGGTAAAGCATTTAAGGTTGAAATGTACGAGCCTACAGGTGATAAAGCTAAACCAAATCAAAAATCTGGTAAAGAGATGAATGCGGCTAGAAATAGAGGAGAAGCTACGGGCGTTATCAATAAAGACTTCATTAATATTGAAAACCAAAAAATAGCTGATCGCTTAGGGAAAAAAGTAGAGGATTTAAGAGAAGATGAGAAGTGGACTATCACACATGATATAAGTGATCTCTCTACCTTCTCTATTAAAGCACCTAAGAACGCTAAAGCTGGTGAATTTATAGCTGTCTCTGTAGATTACACCTACACCAACGGCTCAAAGGATACCCACTGGTTCCACTTTGTAGTTCAAGACTCTAACAACAATCGTCCAGAATATCCTGCTGAGGTAGGTTTCCAAGGGGATACTTTAACGAATAAACCTATTATTAAACCTGACCCAGAACCTGACCCAGAAAAGAAAAAACGGTTACCGAAATCCTATGAGCTCATTCCTCAAGAGGGTGGCTACAAGGATGATAAAGGCAATATCTGGGAAAATGTAACAATTGATAAAGATACAGGTGTGGTCACAGCCACTGTTCCTGAAAATGCGACGATTATTGGGGGAGAAAATATCTTCATCCCTGTTAAGGTCAATTACCAAGATAAAAAATCTGAGCAATGGTCGAGTGAAGAAGTGGCCGCCCAATTCATCGCCCGTCCGAAATACAAGACAACCGTTACCGACACCGATGACAAGCTGATCCCTTATGAAACTAAGGAAGTCATCGATGAAACTCTGCCTGCAGGAACCATCCAAGTGGTGACCCCAGGTAAACCTGGTAAGGAACGGACCATCTTCGAACAAGATGTGATCAATGGCCAAAAAGGTCTGGTTGACCCTGCCACTGGCCAATTTACAGCTGGCGACCAACTTTTCCGCAAACGGACCGAAACCATTGAAGAGAAACAAGACCGTTTAGTGAAGGTTGGGGTTAAACCGGTTGAAGAAACTGTGGCGATCCCTCGACCTGTTGAAGTTGAAGTGGATCCAAATATGGAACCGACTGCTGAACCGGTCGTTGTGGAGGAAGGCCAAGACGGCGTAGTTACCGTGAAAACGACCAGAGACCCTCAAACTGGTGCGGTCACTATCACGAAGGCTACGACGAAACCAGCTCAGCCTAAGAAAGTCAAAGTCGGTACCAAGACTACCGGAAAGGTTGTCGATACCGATGAAATTCCATTCAAGTATACGGTGGAATTCGATCCGGACTTCTACAAGAACTATCCTGATGCGACCGAAAACTACAAGGTCGTGACCCCAGGACAAGCCGGTTCCAATAAGAAGACCTGGACCATTGAGAACTCCAAGGTTGTGGGCGAGCCGGTCGTTGAAACGGTAGCCCCAGTCAATGCGGTGATCAAGGTGGGCCAAAAAGACTACACCGGCAGCTTTGAAACCGTCGACAAGGATCCAATTCCTTATGAAACTGAATATATTGTTGATAATACCCTTGAACCTGGTAAGGAAATAGTGGAAAACCCAGGTGCTCTCGGTGAGAAGACCACCACAACTATCCATACCATCCAAAATGGTCAGGTGACGGCTTCCACCCCAGGTCAAAGCCTTCAAACTAAAGTCCCAGTCAAACGGGTGGTCCGCATTGGCGCCAAGTCCAATGGCAGCCACCAAGTGACTGAACCAATTCCATTCCAAGTGGAAGTCAAGAAGGACCCAAGTTTGAAGAAGGGCGAATACAAGCTTGAAACCCCAGGTAAGTCAGGCAGTCAGACCAAGACCCTGACCATCGAAAACTCCCAAGTGACCGCTACTTCTGAACCAACTATCAATGAACAAGCTAGAAATGCGGTCGTTTTAGTGGGTGACCAAGACTTTACCGGCGAAGTTAGCCACGATGTGACCGAAAAAGTCCCATTCCCAGTCAAGGTCATTGAAGATCCGACCCTAGACAAGGGCACCTACCATGTGGACCAAGAAGGGATTCCAGGGTCTAAGACCACGACTTATAGCCAAGCCATCAAGAATGGGACAGCGGATGGCGCCCTGACTTCAACTGTCAAAGCGGAAAGCGCGCCTCAAGAACACATTATTCGTGTTGGCACCAAGCCTTTAACTGGCTCTACCACTGTGATGACCACCAACCAAAAACCATTCGATGTGGAAATCGAATACGACAATACGAAGCCTGCTGGAAGCGTTGAAGTCGTGCCAAACACAGGGGTGCCAGGTGAAGAAAGCAAGACCACTCCAGTAACTGCTCAAGATGGGACGGTGACCCCAGGAACCACCACCACGACCGAAACCAAGGCACCTGTCAATAAGAAGATTATTGTCGGGACTCAAGGCTATAACGGCGAATTCAGCCATGAATACACCAATGTCCTGCCTTTTGAAACCGAAGTTGAAGTGGACCCAAGTCTGGCTCCAAATGCAGTGGTTGAAGTTCAAAAAGGCCAGCTAGGCGAAACGACCACCAAGGTGACCCAAAGTATTAGCAATGGTGTTCCTGGTGAAAAAGTGGTTTCTGATCCGGTTCAGACCAAGGCGCCAGTCAACCGCAAGATCAAGGTGGGCGCTAAGACAGAAGGTGTCCATACTTACACTGAAAAACTGCCATTTAGCTACACGGTAGAATACGACCCAGCTATCGAAGCCGGCAAGTATGAAATCGTGACCCCAGGTGCAGTGGGCTCACGGACCACCGAATGGCCAATTACTAACTCTGTGGTCGGCCAAGGCAAGGTGACTCAAGAAACCCCTGCGACCAATGCTTTAATCAAGATCGGCAACAAGGACTTTACCGGCCAAGTAACCCATACCGAAACGGTACCGGTACCGAATACGGTGGAAATCCGCTACAACCCCAACGTCAAAGCTGGCGAGACCAAGGTCCTGAAGCAGGCAAGCCAGGTTCTGTTGATGTCACCTACAGTCAAGCTATCAAGAATGGCCAAGCTGATGGTGAACTCAAGAAGACCGAAGCCAACCGCGTGGAACCAGTAAACCGCGTGATCGAAGTCGGCACCCAGCCAGTTTCTGGCACGGAAACCCCAATCCAACAAGACGTTCCGGTTGAAGTGGAATACCTTTACGACAACACCAAGGACAAGGGCTTTGTTGAAGCCGGTCAGGTCACTCCTGGCAAGACCCAAAGCAAGGTCGTTTCCAAGGTGGTTGACGGCCAAGTAGTCAACACCGTTGAAAATATCGTGACCCCAGCCAAGCAACAAATCATCGTCGGGACCAAGGATTACACCGGGAACTTTGAATACAAGGATACAGATGTGATTCCAAACAATACCCAGGTCACCATCAACCCTAACTTGGCGCCAAATGAAGTCAAGGTGGTTGAAGCGGGGAATACTGGTCTCAAGGAACGGACCGTTCGCCAATCCTTCACCAATGGAAAACTCGGCGAACAAGTCCTTGGTGACTACACCACGGTCAGAGAACCCAAAGACCGCGTGATTGAAATCGGGACGAAGACCGATGGCACCTATACCCACAAGGAAGCTCTCCCATTCGAAGTTGAAGTGAGAAAGGCGCCTGACCTTAAGAAGGGACAAACCAGAGTCCTTCAAGAAGGTCAACCCGGTGAACAAACCACCACGGTAACCATCGAAAACTCCCAAGTCGTCGGCACACCAAGCGTGACGACCACCAAGGCACCGGTCAAACATATTGTTGAAGTTGGTGACCAAGACTTTACTGGAGAAGTTTCCCATAATGTCACTGAAACACTACCATTCAAGGTAGAAATCCAAGAAGATCCAACTCTTCCACTCTTTGAAATTCAAGAAGTTCAAAAGGGTGAAAACGGATCTAAGACCACTAAGTACAGTCAAGCTATTAAGAATGGGGCAGCTGATGGTGAGTTGAAGGCGGAAGAAATTGCCCGCACTGAACCTAAGACCCATATCATCAAGGTCGGCACCAAGGCTCCGGAAAACGCTGAAACGAGAGTCAAGGAAGTTCCTGCTGAGATTGAATACGTCTACGACAAGACCAAGGACAAAGGAACGGTTGAAAAGGGTGCTTACAGCCCAGGCAAGGTTGAAAGTAAGATCGTCAATAAGTTCAACCCTCAAACTGGCAAGATCGAAACCACAACTGAAGAAGTGGTCACCCCAGCCAAACAAGTGATTGTGGTCGGAACCAAGGACTACACCGGTGAATTCAAGCATACCGAACAGAGCTTGGCACCATTCAAGACCGAATATATCCTTGACCCGAGCCTGAAAGCTGGCCAAGAAGTGGTTGAACAAGACGGGAAACTCGGTTTAATCGAACGTGAGGTCAGTCAGAAATACGTCAATGGCACACTGGCAGATAAGGTCTTCGGTGAGACTCGAGAAGTGATCGCTCCTGAAAATCGGATCGTACGCATCGGTGCCAAGACGAATGGTAGCCATACCTCCACAGAAGAAATTCCATTTGATGTCAAGGTTGAAGTCGATCCTCCTTTAGCTAAGGGTGAGTACCGAGTGATAACGCCAGGTCAACCAGGTAGCAAGGAAACGACCGTCTCCATTGAAAATTCTCAAATTGTTGGCGAGCCCGTCTCTAAAGTAACCAAGGCACCTGTGACTCAAGTGATCAAGGTCGGTAACCAAGACTTTACCGGTCAAGTGAGCCATACGGAACGCTTCGAGGTGCCTTTCAAGGTAGAAGTGCGTGAGAATCCAAATCTCAAGGTTGGCGAAACTAAGCTGATTCAACAAGGTCAGCCAGGTTCCTATGACGTGACCTATACGCAAGCCGTTAAGAATGGTCAATCCGATGGTGACTTAGCTAAAACCATCACCAACCCGGTTGAGCCGAAAGCGCATATCGTTGAAGTCGGCACCCAGCCGGTTGCAGGCACAGAAACGGCCATCAACAAGGAAATTCCAGTTGAAGTTGAATATGTCTTCGATGATAGCCTCGAAAAAGGTCAAGTTGAAACCGGTCAATTGACTCCAGGGAAGACAGAAACTAAGGTTGTTTCTAAAGTTGTGGACGGCCAGGTGGTTAATACAGAAGAAACCCTTGTGACCCCAGCTAAACAAATCGTCCGTGTTGGGTCCAAGGACTTTACCGGCGACTACAAGTTCTCCAACACTTGTCCAGTCCCATTCCCAGTTGAAATCAAAGAAAATCCTGATTTACCAGCGGGAACATCGAAGACTGTGCAAGAAGGCGTCCCAGGCTCCAAGACCACGGACTATACCCAAGCCATCAAGAATGGCCAAGCGGAAGGGGCACCTGTCAGCCAAGACGGCGCCTACACTGCACCGAAAGCTCATATCATTGAAGTAGGTACCAAACCGGTGGCAGGTAACACCCATGAAAGCAATAAGGATGTCCCTGTCGAAACCATCTTTGAATACGATCCAAGTCTCGACAAGGGCAAGGTGGAAACCGTCCAAGTCGTGCCGGGTCATGTGACCACTAAACTGGTCAACAAGGTGGTTAACGGTCAAGTGGTGACTGAAGAAGTGCCCGTGGTGACGCCTGCCAAGCATATCGTTAAGGTGGGTACCAAGGACTTTACCGGAAGTTTCACCACCGTGGATAAGAACCCGGTACCATTTGAAGTGGAATACAAACTAGATCCAAGTCTTGCCCCAGGCACTGAAGTTGTTGACCAAGAGGGCCTTGTCGGGGAAGAAGAAACCCCAATCACCCATACCATTGTCAATGGTCAAGTGACGGAATCGACTCCAGGTGAGACCACTCAAACTAAGGCGCCAGTGAAGAAAATTGTCCGCATTGGAGCGAAGACTGATGGAAGCTACACCCATACGGAAGAAATTCCATTCAAGGTGGTCGTAGAAGTTGATCCAAGCCTCAATAAGGGTGAATACAAGCTAGAAACCCCTGGTCAAGTCGGTCAAAAGACCACCACCGTAACCATTGAAAACTCTCAAGTTGTGGGGACACCGAGTGCTGTGGTCACCAAGGAACCAGTGACCGAAGTCATTAAGGTAGGCGGCAAGGACTTTACCGGTCAAGTCAGCCATACCGAACACTTCGAAACGGCCTTTAAGGTGATTGTTCGTCGCAATGAGGCCTTGAAACCAGGTCAAGTGAAGACCGTCCAAGAAGGGGTCAGAGGCTCTTATGACGTTACCTTTACCCAAAAAATTAAGAACGGCCAAGCTGACGGCCCACTCCAAGCAGACCGTCATAATGAAGTCGCAGCGGTAGATCATATCATTGAAGTGGGACCGGATTGCCCAATCTGCCCAGTTCCTGGTCAACCCGATCAACCTGGACAAGACAAACCAAATACCGACAAGCCAAATGAGGACAAACCTGGCGATAACACCACACCAGGTGGGCATATTCCAGATACAGGAAAACCTGAAAAGCCTGGTAATAACACTCCAGAGGAAGGCAATCCTGAAACACCGCAACCAGGAGAGCCTAGTCCAGGACGGGATACACCGGAAAATCCTCGCCCAAGTGATGATCAACCAGGCCATGACAAGCCAGGTAGTCAGACATCAGAAGATCCTCAACCAGGGGACAAGAAACCCGGTCAAGACACTTCTGAACCTGACACACCAGGTGGGTCCAGCTCAAATAACCTAGTTCCAAGTAAGGATCCATCCGATCACACCACACCCGGAAATCCGATACCAGGTTCTGGTATTGAGGGGGATGCAGTCTCAACAGATAAAACTTCAGAAGGAGACGCTTCAACCGGTAAACTGGTCAGTGAGGATCCAACGCTTGACCCAGCCTCATCCGCAAGCCTCAGTCCGGCGAGTCACAAGGCTAGCTCAACAGCAAGTGCCCAACCTGTTCAAGTGGCTTCAGTTCTCCCACAAACGGGTGCGGTTGCTTCAGTGACAGGAGTCGGTTTATCCCTACTTCTGGCTGGATTGGGCTGTCTCAGACTCGACCGTAAGAAGAAAGATTAAGTTTGTTAAAAAACTTAGAAAGTAAAATAAAAGCGCCCTGAAGCTAGGCTCAGTCCTAACTTTTGGAATAGGTTTTTAGAGAGTGTGACAAAAGTCAAAAGAGCCCTGAACCACTGGAACAAACTATGGAAGATAGGCGGGAGCCTATCGCACATAGTTCGTGAAGTGGACGTCAGGGCTGACTTTTGGAATAGGTTTTTAGCCGAAGTGTTTCGCTTCGGCTTTTTTTATGGATTGAGATGAAAATTCATAAAAGTTAGAAACATTTGCCTAATTAATTCATAGCTTTTTCACAAATGGCCTTTATGATAAAGACAGTCCAAATAAATTTCTTTATATTTTTCTCCCAGCGAGCTTTCAAGCGAAAGCTCGTTTTTTTGTTGGAAAATTTATTAAGAGGTAAAAATTTTTACTAAAACATGTGAAAATTTACAAAAACTATACTTTGAATTGACGGTATTTTTATATAAGTATGAGATCCTGTAGGTGTAAGAGTAATTGAATAAACAGCCTACAAGGAGGATAAAATGAGTATCAAAAAATGGCTATTGAGTGGTTTAAGTGTATTAACCGCTTTTGGTTTGGCAGCTTGTGGTAATGAAGGTGGAGAGAGTGGGGATTCAGCTGAGGCAGGTAATCATATCGATACTTTATCAGTAGAATTCGTTCCTTCCCGTGACCCTGAAGAAATTATTACGGTCACTGATCCTTTGAAGGACATCTTGAAGGAAGAATTAGAAAAACAAGGATTCACTGTTGATAATGTCGATATCAACGTGGGAACCAGTTATGAAGCAACCGGTGAAGCCTTAGAAGCTGGGACTACTGACGTTGGTTTTATTCCTGGTGGGACCTATGTCCTTTATGAAGAAGGCATCGAACCGATCTTAACTGCTACTCGTGGCGGACTTTCGGTTACTGGTGAAAATCCTCAAGACTGGAATAAAGAACCAGTAACTAAAGTAGACGACCAAGTGACTTACTATCACGGCCTCATCTTAGCGGGACCTAGTGAAAAAGGTCAAGAATTAGCCGAAAAGGTAAATAATGGCGAAGAACTCAACTGGGAAGACCTCAATTCAGCCAACTGGTCAGTGATGGGGACTTCATCCCCAGCGGGTTACATCTATCCATCCCTTTGGTTACAAGATAACTATGGTAAGAATATTACTGACTTAGCTAATGTGGTGCAAGCGGACTCCTATGCTTCAGCTTTTGCCCGTTTAGCTTCAGGTCAAGTGGATGTTATGGTTACCTATGCGGATGCCCGTTTAGATAATGAAGAAAAATGGCAAGAACAACTCGGTGGTAGTGATAACATTTGGAAAGAAGTTCAAGTGATTGGGGTCACTAAACCAATGATGAACGATACCATTTCCGTATCCAAGAACTCTGAAAACATGACTCCTGAATTAGCCCAAGCCTTACAGGAAGCTTTCATCAATATTGCTCAAACAGAGGAAGGCCAAGAAATTATTGCCGTTTACACCCACGAAGGATATGAAAAGGCAGAACCATCTGACTATGATACCGAACGTGAAGCCCAAAAATTAGTGCAAGAAATGAATTAATTGAGATAATAACTCGATGGTTATTTTGAGTTTATGAATAAGTTATTAGGATAAAAAAGTGCTTCGATCAATGGCTAAAGATTGGTTGAATGCACTTTTCCTATTTCTACTTATGGTGGTTAAGTCGTTTGTTTTAGCTGTTGTGAGCGATCATGTTTTGGAGAAAGGAATAAAAAATGATTCGATTTGAACATGTGGATAAGGTTTATGAAGGTGGATTAAAGGCTTTAGATGATATTAATTTAGAAATTCCCAATGGTCGTTTTGTCGCCATTGTAGGGAAATCCGGAGCGGGGAAATCGACTTTAATTCGTACCATTAATAAGATGCATGACATTAACGGAGGAAAATTAACCGTTAACGATAGGGATGTTTCGGCCTTAGAAGGTAGCCAATTAAGAAAATTCCGGAGAAATATTGGTATGGTCTTTCAATCTTTTAACCTGGTGGAGAAGACCACGGTCTTAAATAATGTTTTAAATGCCTTTTTGCCTGACTTAGCCTGGCATCAGAAACTATTTTCTCTATTTACAGAAGAGCAAAAGGTTAAAGCCCTGGAAGCCTTAGAAAGTGTCGATATTCTGGATAAGGCCTATGACCGGGTCGACCAATTGTCTGGTGGACAAAAACAAAGGGTGGCCCTAGCTCGAACTTTGGTTCAGGAGCCATCGATTATTTTAGCAGACGAACCGGTAGCCAGTTTGGACCCGATTTCTTCTAAGCAGGTTATGGATTACTTTAAAAATATTAATCAAAGCCAAGATATTACCATTTTAATTAATATCCATGATGTCGGTATGGCCCTAGATTATGCCGATAGTGTCATCGGAATTAATTCAGGGAAGATTGTTTATTATGGTCCAAGTAGTGAGGTTAATCAAGAGATTTTAGATACGATTTACAAGAAGTCTTAGGGGGATTAAAGTGTTTAAACGAAAAGAATATCAACTGGCTTCTGGAAAGGTATTTAAAGAAAAACGCTCTTGGACGCCAGTGATTGTATTAGTTTTAGCCATTGCTTTATATGTTGCCTTAGAGGTGACCGAGTTTGATTTCGCTGACATTATAAAACGGGGCCACCAGTTAACTACTATCGTTGCCCAACTCTTTCAACCGGATTGGTCCTATCTATCTGATGTCATCCAACCCTTGCTGGATACCATTAAGATGTCATTATTTGGCTCTTTTGCTGGGGCGGCAGTTGCCTTACCCTTTGCCTTTTTAGCCTCATCCAATATGGTCCATTTTGCGCCAGTGAACTGGTTGGTTAAGGTGTTATTTACCATTATTCGTACCATTCCAACCTTAGTTTCTGCCTTGATCGCGACTTATTTGTTTGGTCTAGGGACTTTGGCAGGGACGGTAGCCATCTTCCTGTTTTCATTTTCCTATGTGGGTAAGCTCTTGTATGAAGAAATTGAAACCACTAATTTAGGAGCCTTTGAGGCTATGATTGCTATGGGTTATACCCGTCCTTTTGCCTTTTTAAAAGGGGTGATTCCTAATATTATGCCTTTCTATCTGTCTACCGCCCTCTTTAACTTTGAAGGGAATGTGCGTTATGCCTCGATCTTAGGTTATGTGGGCGCCGGCGGTTTAGGTTTACTTATTAATGAAAATATTGGTTGGCGTGATTATGAAAAAGTTGGGACCATTCTCTTTGTCCTATTAATAACTGTTTTCATCATCGAGAACTTAAGCCGTTATATTCGGCGTAAGATTAGTTAGGAGGGCTAGCTGTGACAGATTCAATTCAAAGCGTATTAGACAAAGAGCCGAATTACCGTGCCATTCAAGGAGTCATTACTGTCATTGTGCTGCTGGTATTATTTTGGTCATCCAGTGTGATTGATTTTTCCAATTATAGCCAGGACGGCTGGGCTGTAGCTGGAGAAATCATCTCTGGGGTGCTTCATCCCGATATGACTATGTTGACGGATTTTTCTTCCAGTGGTTTATGGTTTTTATTATTTGAAACCGTCTGTATTGCTTTTGTTGGGACCTTAATTGGTGGTATCATTTCTTTACCTTTAGCTTTTTTATCATCCAGTAATGTGGTTCCTGCTTGGCTAGCCGCAATCTTCCGAGTGGTGATTATGATGCTTCGGACCGTCCCAGCCATTGTATACGGATTGATGTTTATCCGGGTAACTGGTCCTGGGCCAGCTGCGGGGGTCTTAACCATGACCTTTACCTCGATTGGGATGTTAACCAAGCTCTTTTCAGAAACCATTGCCGATTTAAATACCGACATCCTGGAAGCCTTCCGCGCCATGGGAACGACCACCATGGACCAGATCATGTTTGGTATCATTCCACAGTTATCGGCTAGTTTCTTATCGACTTTAATCTATCGTTTCGATATGAATATTCGAGATGCAACTACCCTAGGTTTGGTTGGTGCTGGTGGGATTGGGGCTCCCCTACTATTTGCGATTAACTCTTATCGCTGGAATCAAGTGGGCGCCATTTTAATTGCTTTAATCTTACTGGTCTTCTTAGTGGAAGCCATTTCTACCCGCCTGCGTCAATACCTCGCCTATGGTCACTTTTAGAAAGGACAAGCATGAAATTAACTTTACTCGCCATGAGTGATGTTCATGGCCATTTTTCAACCCAAAGTTTTCAAGCAAGAAATAAAAAGACGGCTAACGGTTTATCACGTTTTGCCAGTGTTTTAAAGGCCAAGCGTCGCCAAGAAGAGCATCTTCTGTATCTGGAAAGTGGGGATATGATTCAGGGCTCGCCCTTGACCAATTATGAGGAAAGCCATCATGACTATGCCAAGATATCCAGCCAGGTCTATAATTATGTGCAGCCTGATGTCTGGACCCTGGGTAACCATGAATTTAATTTTGGCTTAGATTACTTAAAGAAAACCATAAGCCATATGCCTGATTCCCTGGCTTTGGCTAATGTGATTTCAGATGGAGAGGTTTTCTGCCATAAGCCTTATCGGATTTTTCAATGTGAAGATATTCGAATTGGTGTCTTGGGATTAGTGACCCAGTATATCCCTCACTGGGAGAAGGAAGAAAATATTGCGGGCTTAGCATTTAAGTCCGCCCTGGAGACAGCCCAATATTATATTCCCTTCATGAAAGAAAGCGAACACTGTGATCTTATCTTCATTACCTACCATGGGGGCTTTGAATGTAATTTAGAGACCGGCCAACCGGAAGAAGACTTAACCGGAGAAAATGAAGGCTATGCCCTATTAACCAGTGGCTTGCCGATTGATGCCTTCTTTACCGGGCACCAACACCGTGAGATTGCGACCGTATGGCAGGGAATACCCATCATTCAGCCGGGTTTTCGGGCGCAAAAATATGGCGAAGTCATTTTAGAGCTGGATAAAGACGCAGATGGTCAGCTGAATAAGCGGGTGGAGAGCTGCCAATTACATTCACTCGCTGATCAGCCGGCTGACCAAGAGCTAGAAGAACTTTTGGCAGAGGATAATGAAAAGATTCAAGACTGGCTTGACCAACCGCTGGGGCATTTGGATCGACCCGCCTTAGTGGATAATTTCTTTGAAGCTCAAGTTGAGGGCAATCCGTATTTTGCCTTGACCAATAAAATTCAGATGGAGGCTGCAGGGACGGATATTTCAGCTTCTTCAGTCTTTAATCTGGATGTTTATGGTTTGAAGCAAGAAGTCACTGTGCGTGATTTGGTGATTAATTATCCCTTCTCTAACGGTTTATGTAAGATTAAGCTCACCGGTAAAGAATTAAGGGAAAACTTGGAAAAGAATGCCGAATATTTTGCCTTAGATGACCAAGGCCGACTGGTAATTAGTGAGGACTACCTCAATCCTAAAGTCGAAGTTTATAACTATGATATTTATTCTGGGATTGACTACACGATTGATGTGTCTAAAGACCGAGGCCAGCGGATTGTTCAACTCGATTATCAGGGGCAAGAAGTTAAAGATGATGATGAATTATACCTAGCCATTAACCAATATCGGATGGCGGGAGGCGGTAACTTCCCGCATTTCTCTAGAGACAAAGTCTTAGAAGATCTGACTACTGACATTCCCAATTTAATCATCAATTATTTCGCTGACCATGACCTTGTTGAAGTCCCAGAAAACGACAATTATCAAGTGATAGGTTATCAAGCAATCAGTGACGATATTTAGATCAAGGTGTTGAAGGTGAGTAGATGACAACTTTAAAGGATATTGCCAAGGCAACAGGTTATTCTGTATCAACAATTTCTAGAGTATTGAGAGAAGATCCTACCCTATCCGTTAAAAGCTCTACCCGTCAAGAGATTAATGCTGTGGCGCAGGCCATGAACTATACCATTCGTGGAGTCAGTAGTTATGCCTATGATATTCTCGTTATCCATAAAGATGACCATTTCCGCGACCATATTGACAATGCCTATTATTTTAATATGCGTTTTGGAATTGAGTCCATCGTTCATGAATATGGTTATAGCTGTTATTTTGTTCCCATTAGTCGCTTAAAGAAATTCAAACGGACTTTTGATGGCATCCTTTTATTGGGCAATTTTACTAAAGAAGAACAAAAAGAGATTATTACTTCTTACCACAATTGCCCCATTGTTACGGTTTGTTTAATGAATTTTTTTCCTGATCACATGGACCAGGTGGCCTATGATATTGAAAAAGCCATGGAACTTTTGTTAGACCAGGTCGCCGATGAGGGTTATCATTCCTTGGTTTATGTATCTGGTGAAGAAATTGACCAGGCCCATTTGATGAGTAGTAAGGAACAAATCCTACGGGCTATCTTGCCGAAGTACCCGACTATTGACTGCCAACAAATTATTTCCATCAAGCAAAGTTCCTATTCCGGTACCCAAGCAGCTAAGAAATTCTTTAGTCAAAGCGAGTCCTTGCCTGATGTGATCATCTGTTCCAATGATCCCATCGCCTTTGGCTTTTTGGGGGTCATGCAAGATTTAAACATTGATCTGCCACTCTTATCCATCAATGGGGATTCCTATGGGGAAGTGACGACCCCACAACTGACTAGTGTGGATGTGAGAACTGAAGAAATCGGTCAGGTCGCAGTGGAAAGGTTGTTAGAGCGTTTGAAAGACCCCCAAGCGCCCTATCAAAAAATCCTAATCCAACCCCAAATGCTCTTGCGGCAAAGTCATTTGCCATAAGCTAAGTGGGAGCCATAGCTCATTATCACTGCCTGTGTTATTATTAATAATGAAAGTGATAAAGGAGCGTGGAAATATGGCAAAAGTTGAAAGTTTTGATTTAGACCACAATAAAGTCAAACCCCCTTATGTGCGGGTGGCTGGTCGTGAAGAGGGGCAACATGGTGATAAAATTACCAAGTTCGATATTCGTTTAGTTCAACCTAATGAACAAGCGATTCCTACTGCAGCCCTCCATACCATTGAACATATGTCAGCGGCTTATATTCGTGACTATCTGGATGGGGTGATTGATTTATCCCCAATGGGCTGTCGGACTGGTTTCTATCTAATCATGTGGGGCCAAGCAGAACCCGAAGAAGTGGCGGTAGCTTATACTAAGGTTTTACGTGACATTACTAAGAGCGATTGGTCCGATGTGCAAGGAACTGAAGCAGTTTCTTGTGGGAATTACCGGGACCATTCCCTCTTCGGTGCCCAAGAGTGGGCTAAGAAGATCCTTGACCAAGGCTTCTCCAAAGATCCCTTTGACCGCCAAGTGGTCCAAGTGCCGGAAGATTAGTTTAGCCCAGCAAAGCTCAATTTAAACACAAAAAAAGCGTTATTCCCAAATCGTGGGTCTAACGCTTTTTTCTGCATTCTAGAAGGGTTTACTATCAGGATCGGGGGCTTCGATATCAGCGACTGTATCAAGTAATTCCACATCGCGGTCAGTCAGTTGGATATCAAAGACATCTAAGTTGGCCTTGATATTTTCTGGCGTTTTTGACCGAGGAAGTGGGACAAGCCATGGTTTAAGGACCAGGCCAGGGCAATTTGAGCCACGGAGTAACCTAACCGTTGGGCAATGGCTTGGACTTCCTCATTGTCGAAGATCTCACCTGACCCCAGCGGGCTATAACCTTCCAGGAGAATGTTATGTTTCTTACAATACTCCACGATCTCGTCTTGGGTGAGTCCTGGGGTTAACTTAATTTGGTTAACCATAGGGATGATCTTAGCCGTTTCTAAGAGGGCATCCAGGTGGTAGGGGAGGAAGTTGGAGACCCCAATAGCCTTGGCTTGGCCTTTTTCATAGATAGTTTCTAGAGCCCGCCAGACTTCGGCGTTCCGTTCCTTATAGCCAGGTTCTTCTCGGTAAGGCTTGGGATTAGGCCAGTGGATGAGAAGCAGGTCGACATAGTTTGTGCCTAATTTTTCTAAGGATTTTTCAAAGGAAGCCAGGGTATCTTCGTAACCGACTTTATCGTTCCAAACTTTTGTGGTTAAGAAGATGTCTTCCCGAGGCACGGGACTCTTTTTGATGGCTTGTCCCACTTCGTGTTCGTTGCCATAGTACTGGGCAGTATCGATATGGCGGTAACCCACTTCCAAGGCGTAGGAGACCGCATTGACTGCCTTGTCGCCTTCTAATTTCCAGGTACCAAAACCGATGGCAGGAATTTCAACACTATTAGATAACTTATAGGTTTTCATTGAACCTTTCCTTTCTCTATTTTGTCAGACTGCTTGAATTTGACTTCATAGTAACACGGATCAGATGAGAGACATAACAGTTTGATCTGATCAAGAGTGAATGGCAGAGGAATCCTTTTTAATAAAGTGATGGTCGAAAAACTCAACCATGGCTTTGGTGGTCTCGATATCCACTAGGTGGCCAGCGTCTTCAGCAAGAAAATGGATATGGGCCTTGGGGTTTTGCTTAACAAAGTCTTCCGTCTGGGCAAAGGGCACGCGTTGGTCTTGGCGGCCGTGCCAGATAAACAAGGGACGTTGACCTAAGCGCTCACTGTGTCTAGATAGGTCATAGTTTTCTAGCCAGGCGATGAGGTCAAAGTAATCATCAGGCATGAAACGTTGAGCTGCTTTAGCATGTTGGTATAAACGCTCAGCATAGGCTAGCGGTTGGGGTGTTCCCATGAGGACCGCTGCTGCTTGGATCTTAGGGTGTTGGCTTAGGAGGGCAAAGGTGGTTATCCCACCCATAGATACCCCAGCAACCGCTACTTGGTCATTGGCCAGTTGGCGTTCTTGAAAGAAGTTGACGATATAGGTAAATTCAAAAAGATTGCTTTGGATACTCTGCCAGAAGGTCTGGGAAGGAATGCCCTGGACCGGAACTTGGCGCTCTCCGTGGTTAGTGGCATCGGGAACAATAACCCGACAACCTAAACGGGCCAGGCGGCGAGCAGCGGTGAGGTTTAATTCCTTGTGCGACCGCCAACCGTGGTAATAAATGATTAAGGGTAAGGCGTCATGGACCTGGTCTTTGGGTGCGCACTCCAGTAAAGGAATGGTGCCCAGCCAACGATGACGGATAGTGATGGACACAAAACATCTGCCTTTCTATCAGGAATTTTGATTTGGGTCTTTTAAATAAGGATAAAACAAAGTGGAAGAAAAGTATAAAAAAGCGCCTGTCCGTCAAAAATATTTCGCCAGGCGGTATTGAGAAACAGGCGAAGCTTTGCCATGATATAATAGAAAGGACCAAAGAGAGAGGATGTCAATATGGCAAAGAAAAAATGGCAAGCGCCAGTTAAGAAGAATCAAATACTCGATGTCACCATCACTGACCTAACTTATGAAGGCATGGGTGTGGCTAAAATCGACCGCTACCCCCTCTTCATTCAAAATGCCTTGGTGGGGGAGGACTGCCAGGTCAAGGTGGTTAAAGTGCTCAAGAAGTTTGCCTTTGCGATTGTCCTCAAACGCTATAATGATGCGGATAGTCGCGTTCCCCTCCGTGATGAAAATGGCCTAAGAACGGGAACCATGCCCCTCCAACACATGGCCTATCCCGCCCAGCTCGCTTTCAAGCGCCAACAGGTGATCAACAGCTTACAAAAACAAGGCCTGCTTGACCAAACCCAAGTCCTAGAAACCATCGGCATGGAAGAGCCTTGGCACTACCGCAATAAGGCTCAAATTCCGATTGGCCAAGCGGATGGCCAGCTCTATACTGGCTTTTACCGCAAGGGGTCCCATAAATTAGTCCCTATGACTGATTACCAAATTCAACTGCCTGGGATTGACCAGACCTTACAAAAAGTAGTGACCATCCTTAACCAGTATCCCATTTCTGCCTATGATGAAGACTCCCATCAAGGCCTACTCCGCCATCTGATCGTTCGCCAGGGTTACTATACTGGCCAAGTCATGTTGGTGATTGTGATTAATGGGAAAATGCTCCCTGATGAAGAGAAAATCGTTGCAGCACTCAAAGCTGAAATTCCTGACTTAGTTTCTATTGTGATTAATTCTAACCAGAAAAATACCAATGTTATTATGGGCCAAGACCAACGGGTGGTTTATGGCGAGGACCTTTATGAAGACCGCATGTTTGACTTGACCTTTCGGATTTCCTCCAAGTCTTTCTTCCAGGTCAACACCAGCCAAGCGGAAAAACTCTACCATCAAGCCCTGGAAGCCGCTGATCTTAAGGGCGATGAAGTGGTGGTGGACGCTTATTGTGGGATTGGGACCATTTCGCTTTGTCTCGCCCAAGCCGCTAAAGAGGTCTATGGGGTCGAGGTAGTTCCTGATGCCATTGACCAAGCCCGCGAAAACGCTCAGCTCAATGGACTGGATAATGTGACCTTCCAAGCTGGAAAAGCAGAAGAAGTCATCCAGGACTGGGTCCAAGCGGGACTTAAACCCGATGTCGTTGTCGTTGACCCACCACGCAAGGGGCTAGCGGAAGACTTTATCCAGTCTGTCTTAGAGGTCCAACCGCCTAAAATCGTCTATGTCTCCTGCAATCCTGCCACTCTAGCCCGTGATTTAGCTAAATTTGTCGACCAGGGCTATCAACTGGGTAAGGTTCAACCCGTAGATATGTTCCCGCAAACCCACCACGTTGAGACGGTAGCTCTGTTGTCCAAACTAAATACAGAACATCATTTAGATATAGAAATAGGGGAAGATGAATTATCTGAAATTGACTTTTCAAAAGACGCAACTTATGGAGAAATTAAAAAGTATGTGTTAGATAAATACGGACTAAAAGTTTCAAGCCTATATATTGCACAAATAAAAAGGAAACATGGTCTAATAGAGAGAGAAAATTATAATTTTAGTAAGAAAGAAAATCAAAGAGTGCCAAATTGCCCAGAAGAAAAAGAAAAAGCAATCGAAGATGCTTTAGAGCATTTTGGAATGATTTAAATAATATCTAAGATTGAAAATTTTAAAATTAAGACTTAAAAACTTTAAGATTAAAAAGATATGTACTTCTTATATAACCTAAGAAGATTAATTGAAAATCAGGGGAACGATGATGGTAAAATAAAAAATTTTAACAACTAAAGAAGAATTAGGCATTATTGCCAAAGAGGTTTTTATGAAGTTAAAAATACTGAAAAAGACTTGTTAGAATTGAAAATTTTAGATCATTGTGCAGGGTTTCGTGTCATAATAGTGATAGAGGCAAATAGTTATGTAAATATAAAGAGTTCAAGACTTCTACCAAAGTTTAAAACTCAAAAAATAAATAGTTGGTGTGCTGCTTAGAGTAACCATTTTGATAATGTGGATGCGAAGCAAAAAGAGATAATCAGACTTCGTAAAAAATTGAAACAGGTTGAAATGGAGAATGATATTTTAAAGCAAGCTGCATTACTGTTAGGCAAAAAATAGACCTCATTATCTCGAACCGAGATAAATATAGCATTAGTGCAATGTGTAGACTACTTGGGGTCACAAGAAGTTTAGTCTATTATCATTTGAACAAAGAAAAAGATGTGAAATTAGATGAAGATGAAAAACTAATAGAAGAAATAAAAGAAATATTCAGAAGAAGTAGAAACAACTATGGAACACGCAAAATAAAAAAAGAACTAGGGAAAATTGGATATAAAATATCGAGAAGAAAAATAGGCCGAATAATGAAGAAAAATGGCCTAGTCTCAAACTATACAGTAGCACAATATAAAGTAATAAGATCCAAATGCAACGAAGAAGACATCCCTGACCTTTTAAATAGATAATTTGACAATAGAGACTATTTAGAAGCAATAGTAAGCGACCTAACATATGTAAGAGTAGGAAAAACATGGAATTATATATGTTTAATAATAGACTTAAACAGCCGTGAAATAATAGGATACTCATCAGGTAAAAACAAAGATGCAAATCTAGTAGCAGAAGCATTTTACTCAATAAGGCAGCCACTAAATCGTATAAAAATATTTCACACAGACAGAGGAAGAGAATTTAAAAATATAAAAATAGAAGAAATATTAAAGGTATTTGGGATAAAAAGATCGCTAAGTAAAAAAGGAAGCCCATATGATAACGCAGTAAGCGAAGCAGTCAATAAAGTAATGAAGACAGAATTCATATATCAGGAGAACTTTACTAATTTCCAAGAACTTAATCTAAAATTAGCAGAATACGTATATTGGTATAATAACCTAAGAATTCATGGATCTTTAGGATATAAAACACCAGTAGAATATAGAAAAGCAGAATAAAAAGCTCTGGAAGTTTCATAAATTAAATAAAATATATGAACAGACTGTCAAGGGCAAATTTCAATGAAATTTGGGCGAAGCCTTTACCCTTGATTGTCTGAGAATATATTTTATAATCTAAAGAAACTTTCAAGCTTGATAATGTTCGGTTATAAATTGTCTAAAAAAGGGTTGCCATTCCATGTATTTGGGTTCATTAGAAGAATGCCGAGCAATGGGTAACATGACGCTGATGTGTTTATACACAAAAAAGCTACACGTGCGTTGGCTGACAACAGGGAGCTAAGTAAATTAACACCAGCTAAAATGTTTGACGCTATTAATAAATGACAAGTATATGAAATTGGTTTTACCTAGTTTAAAAAAGAAATTATAATGAAAATATGGAGGCTAAGAATATGAAGATTAATAATGAATGTTGTTGTGGATGCAAAACAGAAAAGCCGGATCAAATTAAAGACAATTGTCCTGTATGTAATAATGAAGGGATTTCCGTTAGTAAAGTAACTGTTGAACATCTAGTGGTAGATGATTATCGTAATGCTGTTAACGGAGATCAATATAAGATTTGCATGAACGAGGACTGCGACGTTGTTTACTATAACTTAGATAATGAAATAAAATTCTTGAAAGACCAAGTTAGAGTTCCTATCTGGTTTAAGAAAGATGCAGATCCTAAGTATGCTTGTTATTGTAGCGAAGTCACAGAAAATCAGGTAATTGAAGCAGTTGTAAAGCATGGCGCGAAATCCGTAAAAGAAGTAAATGCCATCACTGGGGCAATGAAAAATTCTAATTGTAAAGAAAACAATCCGTTGGGAGTTTGTTGTCATAAGATTATTCAGGAAGCTATCGATAAAGGCTTGAAAATGAAATAATTACAGTCGATATGTTCCTACAAACGAGAGCCAATCTTTGATATGTTTCCATCTACGAGCGTGGATATGTTCCCCATAACCTTAGGGGTTGAGAATGCAGTTTTGATAGCTATCAAGGCAACTCGACACACGTTGAAGCAGCAATTCTGATGACGTATTGTGGTTTGGACAAGGAATAATAGGAGTCAACCACAACATGTAGTGGTTTGAGTACGAAAATCGGGTCAAAAACAGGCTAAAAAATACCGTTTTTTGACCCTTTTAAATAGGGCATTTGACAGATGACATTTGATGTTTCGGGATTAAAAATCCATAGGGTGAGGTAGATTAGCACAGAACTTTATTGAATAGAGAAATTAAAAGTGATATAATCAGTTGCATAAGGAGGAGTTAAATATGTGTACATGTATTGCAGTAGTAGATATTACTTTATCTCATTTATAATGAAAAAAATTAAAGGAGGTAAAGGTATGGGTATGTTTTCTATATTTGTTATTGAGAGATTTCATTATCAACTAAACCAAAAATAATTGGTTATAATGAGCTCTTAAGATTAGTTCATTATAACCGGCAAGGAGAAGGTTATAATGAAACAGAAAAACCCGAAAAATACGCAAAATTTCATTACATCTAAAAAGCATGTAAAGGAAATATTAAAATATACGAATATCAATAAACAAGATAAAATAATAGAAATTGGGTCAGGAAAAGGACATTTTACCAAGGAACTTGTGGAAATGAGTCAACGGGTGAATGCTATAGAGATTGATGAAGGTTTATGTCATGCCACGAAAAAAGCAGTTGAACCTTTTCAGAATATAAAAGTTATTCATGAGGATATTTTGAAGTTTAGCTTTCCTAAAAATACAGACTATAAAATATTTGGTAATATTCCCTACAATATTAGTACTGATATTGTAAAAAAGATTGCTTTTGATAGTCAAGCGAAATATAGCTACCTTATTGTAGAGAGGGGATTTGCTAAAAGGTTGCAAAATACCCAACGAGCTTTAGGTTTGCTGTTAATGGTGGAAATGGATATAAAAATTCTTAAAAAAGTGCCACGAGCATATTTTCACCCTAAGCCTAATGTAGATTCTGTATTGATTGTACTTGAAAGGCATAAACCATTTATTTTAAAGAAGGACTACAAAAAGTATAGATTTTTCGTTTATAAATGGGTAAACAGGGAATATCATGTTCTTTTTACTAAAAATCAATTAAGACAGGTGCTGAAGCATGCGAATGTTACTGATCTTGATAAATTATCCAATGAACAATTTTTGTCTGTTTTCAATAGTTACAAATTATTTCAATAAATTAAAAATAATTAAGCGTTCTCTAACTTTAAGAGAACGCTTAATCTTATTACATTGAAAAATGCATTCTATTATTTTCAATTATTATGATATAACATAACTATCATTTTACTTATTTGCATATTTGCACGAAAATATAGTTATCGACGACTATTCTGATAATAGCAACTAATATAGTCAATGATAACTCAAAATTTATTGATATAGTAGGTATATGTGCAACTAATTAATGAAGAAATAATATTTAAAGGAATTTGAAATGTAGCAAATAGATGTATTAGAATATCTGATATTCTAATACATCTATTTGTATATAAATCAAGATTAAATATCGAGAATATGGTGGCGAAGTTTAGGTCAACTAAAGACCAATAAACTTCGTCATTTTTTTATGCTTAAAAATAGAAAGAAAGGATTGGGAACAATGTCAAAATTATTTATGTATGGTACATCCTTGGAAGGAATAGAGCAATTGATGGTTATGGTTCCAAATTTCCAGCCAAGAGGAAATGGAATAATCATCAATAATTATTTTAATTGCCAAGGGGGTGATGGAGATTGCAAGATTGGTGTGATTAATGTTGATGATGATTGTAAGGAGTGTGGACACATTGGTTCAAACTTCAAAATCAATGTGGATAGATGTAGATATAATGATCTAGTCAGAGAGTGCTTTGGAAAGATAAATAATTATTATTTAAAGGAAAGATTAGAAAGTCTAGCAAATAATTTCAAGGGGGAAATCTTTTTAAATCATAACCACAAAGAAAGATTCTATAATTTTCTTCGAAACCAAGATCTAGATATTCATGATATATCCCCAAGATTTATTGCTATCCTATTTTTACTTACTGCCGATGAAAATCTATGGAAGGTTTCTGAAAATCATATTTTAAATGTTAAGTTTGGCTTAAAACAAATATGTCTTCGGGATATAGATACCAATGGCTATGCTTTATACCAAACTGCAAAGACCCTATCAACTGGAAAGGAGTGTATAAGAATCAATGAGCTAGCAGATAGGGAATTAATAGATGACTATATATTTAAATCAATAATTAACTCTGCCTTAATCAATAGATACGGGACAGAGTTATTTTTAATTAATAAATAGAATGGAGGAAAAAGATTGAATATAACTATTAAAAAATCAAGGGATGATGATAAAAGAAAAACCATATGGATTCCAATGGAGGAAGATAAACTACAAGAGGTATGCAATGAATTAGGAATAGAAATGAGTACAAGGTCAAACTGTTATATAGAAGGCAGTAGGGATGAAAGATTTTCAAATATACTGGCTGATAAAAATGTAAATATAGATGAACTAAACTATTTAATGAAAAGATTTGATGGGTTCAGTCCAAGGGAAATAGAAAAGTTTTGTGCTGCGACCTTTACAGAAGAACCTAATACAATGGCAGATTTAGTAAGCCTAAGTTTCAACTTGCATTGCTATAGCCTTATAAATAACTTCAGCGATTTTGATAAGCTAGGCAAGGATCTATATTAAACTGAGAAAATGGCAGTAGCAACTAAAGAATTAGATGAACTAGATGGAGAAGAATATGCAATGGAAGTAATAAAAAACAATAAAAGTGCTAGAGTAACTCCTTATTTCGTCTTTTGACTCATCAAGTATTTTTAATATTCTTGGTGCCTATTTTTGTATTAAATGTAATAAATGAAAAGTTTATATGTATACAGAAAGACTATATGGTAATATATTCAATTAACGAGAAAAAGAATATTAGAAAGATATTTTATATTATTTTGGGGACTGAATTAATATTTTATATTTTGGGACAAATTTTTTTTCAAGGAATTAATTATTTTATAACAGGTGAAGTGTATTTAATTAGTATTAAGTTTAATGTATTAACAATTTTAGAAATTCTATCTGCAAGTTATATAGTTCTATCTATTTTATTACTATTAAAAAAGGATTTGTTTACTATATAAACTATTACATTTTATTAATGGTACTTTTAGTAGTTAATAGTGGATATATTACATTTCCGATGACTATAAAAGTTTTAAGTTTACTACAACATGATTATATAAAACTACTACTATCAAGAACATTTTTGTTTTTGTTAACCTTCTTTATTTTTAAAATGTCTCTTAAAAGATATAGTAGTAAATTTTATGGTGGATAATAATGGATAAATTGGCATATATTGGAGTTATAAATCATGATGAAAATGTTGAATATCCATTAAATTTTTCCAGTGATGGTATTTATGAAGTTGTTTGTAAATTTAATGGTGGATGTGAAATAAAAATCAAATCAAGTAATTATATAGATGCTCATGAAATTCATAAAGATTATTATAAATTTCACATTAATGTTTTTCTGCCAATTATTGGACTAATAGGTTTAGTATATGGGGTAAAGGAAAAGGATAAGTTGTTTATGGCATTAAATATCCTTTTGATTTTATTACTTCCTATAACAATGTTCGTAGGTCATCTAGTAGGATCTCCTTAAGTAATATAATAAGCTTAGAGTAAAATTTTGTAAATAATCTTAAAAAGATATAAGTTTATCTGCTTATAGCATTTTATCTCTCCACTTCCTTCCCATAAGTGATTTTCATAGTTTTTCCTATACTGAAAAAGGTCAGAAAATTCTTCTTTATTCAAAGAATGCTCTTGCATAAGGGTATTCTTTTTTATTGCAACTTATCGAGTCTGATTAATATTTCTTTTATGTTTGGTAATATTTTATAGATTTCTAAAATTTCATTAGTAGCTATTTTATAAATAGAAAGTTCGATATAATACTTCTCTGTAAATTGGTTTTATTCAGTTTTTTTACATTTTTATACTTCATGATGTAAGATCTTTATTTCAGTTTCAATTTTTTAAAATTTATTCAGTGGATGTTGTATATCATAAGAAAATAACTAGCTTTAAATCAATTTCTCCAAACCTAGATTTTATATCTACATCTATTTATTTTAGTACAGATAAGATTGAGCGATTACATCAATACGATTATGTCCTAAGTATTTGCTGGTTATTAACATAGCTTTTCGATCTAATATTTCTCCAGCTCTATCATTTCTCATGATGTATCTTTCTCCTCCTTCTGAAATTAAACCACCAGGTATTTCATCTATTGGTCTTGCATAATGATTATAAATTCTCTTGGCGTATACTGCTCTGTAATGGTGGTTATCATAATGAGAAGGTAACTTTGGTGCTATTTTAATTTCTCCAGCTTCTTTAAAAATATTTATTATCTCATCTGTTTCTTCTTTATCTTTCCCCATGATTAAAGTTAAGCGTTTTTTCCCACCTTTTCCTTGTCTAACTTTTACATAATATTTCCCGTTGATTTCTTTTAAATCAACCCCTCTTACAGCTTCCATTTCTTTTTTTCTTAATCCTGTAGAGCTTGTTATTTTAGAAAATTTTCTTTCTAGCTCTTCTGATATGTGTTTATCTCTTTTAGTTTCATATCGACTTCTTTTAATTGATTTTCTTGTCCTTGGAGGTGTCGCTATAAAGTTTGTAGATGATGTTCTTAAAACCTTTGCTACAGCTGATTTAGATGTGCTAATTGAGTAAGCAGATAAGCCTTGATTTGTTAAGTTTTTAAGATATTCATTTACGTGTTCTGTTTTAACTTGTTGTATTTTCTTTATTTCAGGATTATTTTCTTTCAAATATTCTGCAAATTTATAACATTGTTTTTTATATGTCTTATAGGTTGTAACGCTATAAATTTTATTTTTTGTTGTAGTTGATAAATCATTTTTGTCGTTATTTCTTGATGTACTCATACCATCATTTAACATTTTTGTTAATCTATCATAAATCTGATTTTTTAAAATGTTTTTTTGCTTTCTTTTATCCCATTTTTTAGTTTTTTTCTTTTCGTTATCTATTATTTCAAATGCTTTGTTAAAAGCTTCGTGTGTGATATTAAAAGACATAGAATGCTCCTTTCAAATATAACTATCTTTTTAAAATTAAAGCTCTTAAAATCGATTCTAGAGCCTTATTTGTTACTCTAATTGTTAAGACTAAGCTTTTTATACTACCGAGTCCGTAGAAGCTTCTAAGTTGTCTAATCTAAGACAAAACACATTTTTTAAAGAGCTTGGCTTGCTCTAAAGTACACATTTTTAGATTGATAGCTTGGCTTGCTATTTAATGCTTTTGTAAGTGCATTCCTACACTATACATTTTTTTACCTACTTAAAATTTTTGCTCTATAAATCTTTTTTATTTTTTCTTTACTCCATATTTTGCAACTTCCTTTCTTTGTTTCCTCATTTTTTATCACTTCCTTTTTTGTTTTCTCCATGCCATCAATTTTCTATCTATAATTTGTCAGAAAGGGTCCTTAATAACAAAAGAGTTTAAAAACTTATCCTTGGTAAGTACCATAAATCTGTTTATACGTCCATAAATGGAGCGTATAAACAGATTTTATTTATTGAAAATCCTGTGTGTAGAAAATAAAAACATCAACTTTTCTTACATATAAGAGACAGAATAAAAACTTTCTTTTATATGGGGGAATTATGAAAATGGGAAAAAACATCTTAGTAAGATATGAAAATTTTAATAGATTTGGTTTTGATAGAGTAAAGTTCAAAAATATAAGAGTTATAAAATATGATATTGATATGTTAAAGGATTGCCATCACAAATCATATGGAGTAGCGAAAATCAAGTATAATTCAAAAAATCTAAAATCTCTTCGCATCGAAAGAAGAGGCATTGGGAGATTAGTGATAAGTAGAGAGAATAGTTACAACATAGATTGGGGCTTATATGCAAGAATAGATTTTTCTCCAACGGACATTCTAGGACAAAATATAGAAAATTTTTCTTTAGAAGAATTAAAAGATGTGGTTGTGGAAATTAAAAATATATTATACGAAGATTATAAAATTGAGATAGACATATCAAATGTCATTTTTAGCTATTGTGAAATTAACTACAATTATTTGACGACAGGTAATACTAAAGATTTTGAAGACCCATTACGTACTCTGCTTAGATTTATCCCGTATATGAAAATTTGCATAGATATTGAAAACCATAAAGAGAAAGACGGCTATGAATCCAAAACAATAACAGCACAAAATCAACGACATAAAATTACATTTTATGATAAATCAAAAGAAACAAAAAAGAAGCATAAAAATAAAGAAATCGTCATCGTTGATGAAAATGGAGAGATATTAAATGGGAGTATTTATAGATATGAGCATACAATAAAAAAAACAGATAAGTTTAAAAATGTTTTTGAAGGAACAAATCTTTTTAATTTAAATGAAGGAGTGTTTCGTCAAAAATTATTCTTATATTTAGAAAAAAATCTTTTTAAGCCATATGAAAAGCAAAAATTAATGTGTAGAGACCTTCTTGTGAAAGCCGTTAAAAAATATAGGGAAAAGGATCGAAGGGGAAAAGAGTGGGGAAGCTTGATGATTAGCGATATTCTAATTCAAGAAAGACAATTAGGTTATCAAATACTTTTTGATTCAGAAGATTTGTTAGAAATTGTTAGTGAAGTTTTTTTAAAAGATAAAAACAAAGGGCGCATTTTAGGATATATAAAAAGACTGTTTTGCAAGGAGCCGTATCTTTATTATTCTAAAAATAAAAAAGAGAAAGTTGAAAATTTAGTTTATAGTATAAAAAGTCAATTTCAGGGTCTCATTAAATGAGGATAGAAGTGATATGTATTGTGAAAAAGGATAGATATTTGATTGGTGTAAGTAGCAAAATTTAAAGAAAGTATTACTTTCTTTAGTTAGTGTAAAAGATAAGTAGCAATCTCTTATAATAATAGGAAGAATTTTCAATGACGACAAGTTTGTTATTGGATATTAATTCTTACATATAACGACTGTAAGACGTATCTAAATTTATTAGGAAAGGAAATTATTATGATACTAGAAAAAGAAGAATTTTTGGATAAGGTTTTTAAAAGTATAGTCATGGATATCATGACTATAGAAAGATCTCTTATAAATGGAGAAGGATGGTTAGATATTGGAGGACACTTTTATTGTGTAGATGGCGTTAGAGATATTTTACTAGAAAGAGAAGGTGAGTCACTTCAGTACTTTTTAAGCGATATGATAGTAACCATAAGATGCTATGCAGAAGTTTATGGAAGTTTTGATATAGAGCTTGATTTAGAGAGTATAGGCTTTAAAAACTTCATAAAGTTGTCCCATTTGTTTAATGAAAAATTCTTTAATAACTGGAATAGCTTTGTGCATGAAATCCAAAGAGATGGGCAAAAAAATTATAAGTAAATTTAGTAAGAATAAAAGCTTGAGATTATACCTCAAGCTTTTATTTTTTAATTCACAGCTAAATCATCCACGATTAAATCCTCATAGTCAACTGTAATCCCATCATAATTTTTCCTTGAAGAGACCACTATTGCCGATACGAAAACAAAGTCATTTATTTCGAGCGAAACATCATTTACACGCATGTTTTTAGAGTATTGAAGTGTAATGACTTGCTCCCTATAGTCTCGCACTTGAATCGTAATCCAATTATTGAACTCTTTGATGCTTAAGACAGAACCGCTAAGAAAAACTCGTGAAAATGGGTTTTTAAAAGAAAAACCTATATTTTCTATTTCAAAGGCTTCCGATAACAAAGTGTTCTCTAAGACTATTTTTTCACCAAGAAAATACTGTTCTTTCCTACCTTCATATAAATAAGGAATGACAGGGCTTTTCACAAAACCTGTAATAAAAACAGTTTGATTCATTTTAAAATCATGAATATCTACAGATTCAAAGTATACTTTCATATAATTGGGCTCTTTTTTTCCTTTAATAAAGATTGTTAAATATGGATTTCTTTCTTTAAAACCTCCTTTTCCTACAATTCTTCCTCGACAATAAAATTCATTTAACAATGGGATTTTCCTATCTTTTTTCATTTTTTTCTCCTTTCTTCAATTAATCGTTTATTATGTGCATTAAAAGTTTTTCAATAAAAAAACCTGTGTGTAGGAAAAGGCTAAGCAGTATTTTCTGACATATACAAGTTGAAATTAAAATATCGGAGGATTTTAACTTGGATAATATATCAAATAAAAATAATCAATTAGATTCATTGGCTGTGCTTCTTCAAGAATTAATAGAAAAGTATGCAGATCAGTTAGATTTTGAAAAATTGGAAGTACCGCCAAGATGTTCAGAAAAAAATAAAAATGAGGATAATATTAATTCATCGGATTAGGTTATTGTATTGACTTTTATATTATGATTTATGTAAAATATAGGTATAACTATAACGTGAAAATATGTCCAAACTAAAGGTGGAAAAATGAAAAATAAAAAGGCGTATGTATATACAAGAGTGTCAACATCTATGCAAATTGACGGTTACTCACTTGATGCTCAGGAAGAAAGAATAAAACAGTATGCAAAAGCTTATGGTATAGAAATAATAGAAACCTATAAAGATGCTGGAAAATCAGGAACATCTATTTCAGGTAGAAATGAATTCATAGCTATGCTTAATGATATAGAAGCTGAAAAAGATAAAGTTGATTATGTAATGGTTTTTAAATTATCTAGATTTGGAAGAAATGCAGCGGATGTATTGCAGTCATTGCAAGTCATGGAAAATCATAATGTAAATCTGATTTGTGTTGATGATAGTTTAGATAGTTCTAAAGATTCTGGAAAGCTTGTTATAACAATTCTATCGGCAGTAGCAGAAATGGAACGTGAAAATATACTTTCTCAAACTATGGAAGGAAGGAAACAAAAGGCAAGAGAAGGAAAATGGAATGGTGGTTTTGCTCCAATTGGCTATTCATTAGATAATGGAGAATTAGTTGTTAATGAAGATGAAGCTAAAGCAGTAAGGATGATTTTTGATTTATATGCTAATTCAGATATGGGAGCCAATGGAGTATCTAAGTATTTAGTTTCTTTAGGTATTAATAAACCTATAAGACAAAATGGCAAGAATCCATATTTTTCAGCTAGTTTAATAAGACAAATATTGGATAATCCTGTATATAATGGGAAAATTGCATATGGAAGAAGAAAAACAATTAAAGATAAAACTACTGGTAAAATTAAATTAGAAAAATCTGATCATTATATTATAGCTCAAGGAAATCATGAAGCTTTAATTGATGATGAGTTGTGGAATACAGTACAGGAAAAAAGAAAATCTCAAGCTAAAAAGTATGAGAAGATAAATAGAGGAAAAGATGAGAGAGTTCATATCTTATCAAATCTAATAAAATGCCCATATTGTGGTGCTGGTTTGTATGGAAACAAAAGCCGTAAACGTAATAAAAACAAAGAAGGAGAGCATTATAAAGATTATTACTATTACGGTTGCAAACATCGACAAATGATGAATGGACATACATGTACTTTTAATAAACAAATTAGGGCTGAATTAATTGAAAAAGAAGTAGAAACAATAATTACTCAAATAGTTAGCAATCCTACTTTTGCCAAAAAAATTGAAGAAAAAATCAATATTCAAATAGACACTAAAGAGATTGACGAAGTTATTAATAAGCACTTAGCGAAGATTAGGCAATTAACAGGTACAAAAGCATCACTAATTAATCAAATAGACTCTTTAAATTTTGAAGAAAAACATTATGATAGAAAATATACTGATTTAAATCTCAGACTTGATGCAATATATGATCAGTTAGAATATGCAGAAATGCAGTTAAATGATATCAGAAAAAGGAAAGAGGCGATCCTTGAAGAAAAAATAACCTCAGATAATATTTATAAAATCCTTGTTAATTTTAATAGCCTTTATACAGTCCTTTCAGATATCGACAAGAAGAGATTACTTAATGAATTGATAGAAGAAATTCAAATCTATGACGAAAAACCTAAAAATGGAACTTGGATAAAATCGGTTGTTTTCAAGCTTCCGCTTATAGATCATGACCTTGATTATAGTTTGGACAAAATAGATAATGTCGAAGCGGTTGTGGGCCTGACGCGGAACTAGTGATGAAATGATGTGGAAAGAGTGAACCGCTGAGTGTCAATGTCACAGGCCTATGCGAAGAGAGATTAATAAACAGGACTCATGTCAAAAATTCCCAAGAAGTCGACTAAAAAGAAGGAAGCCAAGCCCTCTCAAAGACTGCTAAAAGCTCGACTAGTGAATAGTTTTTAAAAAATTTAGATCTTTGATTTTGATATAGTAAAAAAAGGAGGATGTATGATATATGGCACTGTTTGATAAAAATGATGAAAAGAAATATGAAGAAATAGTAGAAGATTTTGATCTTGAAGGCCTTAATAAGGATGATTTGAAAGTACTATTGAACAACTCAAATGAAGCAGCTTCTGGTGGTGTAAGTGCTTTGGTTGTCCAAAATTATATCATCATGAGACAACTTGATAGACTAAATAAAAATATAGAACAATTAATGAAAAAATAATAAGTACCAGTCTAAAAAAAGAAAAGATGTTTAGCCCCAAGAGAGAAATTATGCTTATCAAAAATAATCCAATACCACTTAAAAACCGCATGAAAGAATTGTTTCTTGATTATTTACTTACCCTTCTGTATTTAGCCTTGTTATTTGGAATAAGCCTGGTAGTTTATCGGCTATTTTTTAAAGGGATTCCGAAAATGAATGAGTTACAAGCGCAGGTCATTGCTTTATTGACATCAGTTATTCCGATGATTTTGCTTTTTGCTTATTTGGATTATTCAAAAGATGGCAGTATGGGTAAACGAAAAGCCGGTTTAAAACTTGTTTATAAAGATAAATCTTTTCTAACAAGCCTTATCAGAAACGTGATCAAATTTTTACCATGGCAAATAGGCCATATGAGCACGATTCATGGAATCTATGCTGACTATGACACATGGGCTATGGGGCTGTCTTTTGTAAGCATCGGATTTGCTGTCTTATTATTATTAATGGGGCTTATGCGCAATGATAAAAGACATTTAGGCGATTTGTTGGCGCATACTCAAGTACAGAAGCAATAGAAATTGGTTAGCAAAATAAGCATTAAAATTTTAGGGAAGGACAACAAGTCCAGTCCATTTACCAAGAGCGAGGAATCATTAAAAAAACACTCTCGCTCGGAGAGTGTCATTAGATTAAATATTCCCATTGTCTTGATGCGTGTAGAATACGATGAATGAGCACAGTGTGTTGACTGTTATTAATGATATAGAAAATGAGATAGTTTTTATAGCCTGTGTAACGATAGCCCTTACCAGCTAGGTAATCATCTCTGACGAGTTGAAATTTTTCAGGCATAAAAGCTAATTGTTCCATAGCTTTTTCAATGCCATTAAGAAATTTATCAGCTGTGTGAGGAGAAGTTAAGTCAGTTTGAATATAGCGAACGATTTCTTTGAGGTCAGCTTGAGCCGAGTCAGTGACTTCAATCCCGTAATCATTCATGTTCCAGCTCTTTTCTTAAATTATTCATGACGTCTTTGAGTGGTTTTGTTCGTCCAGCGGCAACATCTTGCTCTCCGGCTTTTAATAAGGCATAAAGTTCATGCTTGCCAACGAGTTGTTCGTAGGCTTGAATACTCATCACAGCTAAATCGCCACGGCCATTTTTAGTGATAAAAACAGGAGAATTGGTTTCGTTACAAAAGTTAGAAATATCATTGTAGTTATTTCTTAAATCTGTACTTGATTGAATCTTAGGCATTTAAATCACTCCTTATAAAGAAATAATACCATTATTTCTTTAGATCGGCAAAGAAAGGTATTCCTAGCCTAGCTTATTGCCTATACTTTCAATAAGATCTTGAAAAAATAGATGAATCAATGAAAATTGAAATAATAAACTAGCAAGAAGCTCCAGCAATGGGGCTTTTTTTGAGCGCTTGTTACACTCTCAAGTTGAGTTCGGAAGGGTGAGGGGATGTCCTTTCAGAAAAGCTGAACGATCAACAAGTTGATCTTATCATCTTTTCCTCCAAGGAATCTCCCTCCCTGATCCTTCCTCACATCCTTATTTAATGTACACGCTTGATCGGTAAATGATAATTCATTTTTAAAAGTCCCATGATAGAATAACTTAATCATAAAGAACTTAAATACTATTGATATTAGATTTAAGTAAAGGAGGAAAAAAGATGAATAAACATTTTACCACACGAAACATTGTTGCAGTCGCTATTGGAGCAGCCCTATTTGGGATTTTGATGACTTATGGAGGGATTCCGGTTTTTACCAATACCAAGTTATCCACGGCTTATATCGTTCCTATCGTCGTTGGCGCCCTCTTTGGACCGGTTCAAGCAGCCTTAGTTGGTTTGATCGGAAACGTCTTTGCAGATGCCTTAGGCGGCAGTGGTTTCTGGCTAGATTGGACCGTGGGCAATATGTTTGCTTGTTTCTTTATCGGTGCTTTAAGCCTTTATGGAGCAGATATCCGGCGGGGCATCTTTACAGCTAAGCACGCAGTGATTTATGCCTTGGTATCGGTGGTTGGCTTAGAACTTTCTTTTGGTTTGATCACCCCACTCTTGACTAAAGTCTTCTACGGTGGTGAGTTAGCGATTACCATCACTCAAGCCCAAGTGGCTGTTTTAACCAATTCCATCGTCGTCCTTGTCGTTGGGATTCCATTGCTCTTTACTCTAGCTAAACGGTATCGGGGGTCAACTAATTTGGTGGATGAGGACTAATGAAGCACACTAGCCTTTCACCAATCATTCAATTCAAAGATTTTTCTTTTACCTACGCCTCCGCCAAAGAACCAGCCCTTAAAGACATTAACTTGGAAATTTATCCCGGCGAAAAGATTCTGATTTTAGGAGCCAGCGGGAGTGGGAAATCAACCCTGGGACAGTGCATCAATGGACTGATTCCTAACCAGTTTGACGGGACCATCACTGGAACAGCTACTGTGGCTGGACACGCGGTGGGGTCTTCGTCGGTTTTTGATTTGTCCCAAGAAGTCGGCTCTGTTTTGCAGGATAGTGATGCCCAATTTGTGGGGATTAACGTGGCTGAAGATATTGCCTTTGCCCTGGAGAACCGTAATACGCCCAGGTCTGTGATGAGAACTTTTGTTGACAAAGTCGCCAGGCGAGTCGGGGTGGTTGACCAGTTACAGTCGCTACCTTATTCCTTATCAGGCGGACAGAAGCAAAAAGTTTCTGTGGCCGGGATTCTCGGGGAGAAAAACCAGATTTTACTCTTTGATGAACCTCTAGCCGCCTTAGATCCCCAGATGGGCCTATCCATGGTTGAACTCATCGATTCCTTGAATAAAGAGGATGAGAAGACCGTGATCATCATCGAACACCGCTTCGAAGATGTCCTCCACCGTCCCATTGATCGGGTGGTCTTGTTAGACCAAGGGCGGATTGTGACCGTGATGACGCCAGATGAACTGATTGCTTCTGATCTCTTGATTCAATATGGCATCCGTGAGCCGCTTTATATTAGTGCCTTGAAGAATATGTACGGGGGCTTGAAGCAAGAGGAAGGCTTGACCCAGTTAGATACACTTGATCTCTCTGCCTATCAAGGCAAACAATCTTGGCTAGCTGGCGAGAACACCGCTTCTAAAGAATCTGAGGCAAGTGATCAGGATCCGCAAAGTGAGCCTGATCAGGTCATTATCCGTCTAGAAGACTTACGCTTTGGCTATGATCCCAAGCAGCCGCTCATTCAAATCCCCAAGCTAAGCATTAGACAGGGAGAACGGATCGCCATTGTGGGTGAGAATGGATCAGGGAAGTCTACCTTGGCCAAGCTCTTAACCGGCGTCTTAAAGCCGCAGTCGGGTAAGATCGAGCGCCTAGGCAACCCGGTTACTATCCAAGAAATTGCCCAACTGATTGGTTATGTCATGCAAAATCCTAATCAAATGCTAGTGACGGATTCAGTCTACCGGGAGATCGCCTTAGGATTGGAATACCGTCAAGTTGATCAGGCTGAAATCGATTCGCGGGTCCAGCAAGTCCTCCAAGTCACTGGACTCTATGCGAAGCGGAACTGGCCAATTTCAGCCCTAAGTTACGGGCAGAAGAAGCGCTTATCAGTAGCCATTGTGCTTGCCTTAGAGCCTACCTGCATTATCCTAGACGAGCCAACTGCTGGACAAGACTATGCCCATTACCGCGAAATCATGGAGTTTATTGATGACTTGAACCAGACCTATCAAATGACCATGATCTTTATCACCCATGATATGCATCTGGCTTTGGAATATACCGACCGGGGGCTGGTGATTGAGGACGGGCATTTAATTGCTGACCGGCCGATTTTTGACATTTTAGCGGATGACCAATTGGTTCAGCGGGCTTCCTTGAAGAAAACATCCATTTTTGAATTTGCCCACCGTCTGAATTTACCGGTGGCTGACTTTGTCCAAGCCTTCATCAAAAGCGAAAGGGAGGGGAAGTAGATGCAGGATCAATTGATTATCCGTTATGAAATTGGCGATGGTTACTTTGACCGCTTGGCGGGTTCAACCAAGCTATGGGTCTTTGTGACTGCGCTTGCCCTAATGATGGTCTCTTTTGACCTACGGATTATTCTCCCCCTCTTTCTGATTCATACTTGGATTTTTAAGCAGGTTTATCGGGAAAGTCGAGCGTTGAAGTTTATCTTTCGTTTTATGTTAATTATGAACCTGATTAATGTCTTGCTATACTATCTGGCTAATCCCTTAACCGGGACCGAGTTGGCGGGACAGGTAACGGTCTTGTATCGCTTTAATGATTACTTTGTCGTTACTTATGAGACCCTAGTTTATTTCTTTGCCAGAATTATGAAGATGATCGGTAGTTTGATTATCAGTTTGTGCTTTATCCTAACTATTACCCCTACCCAGTTAGCGAGTGGTTTGTATGCCATGGGCGTGCCTTACCAAATTGGCACCATGTTTTCCTTGGGGCTGAGATATATGCCTGATATCTTCCGTGATTTTACGGCGATCAAGGAATCCATGCAGATGCGGGGCTTGGAGCTCAATCCTAGGCGGGCCGGCCTCTTCAAACGACTCAAGGCTAATACCGCCATTCTTTTGCCCTTAATTATTGTCTCCTTTGACCAGGTGGAAACTATTTCCAGTGCTATGGATCTGAGGGGCTATGGACAAGGGAAAAAACGGACTTATTACGGCGACCTTGAGCCTGGTGACCACGATAAACAGATGAGACTCTTGGCTATTGTTCAAGGGGGAATCTTTGTTATTTATATGTGGTTACGGCTGACAGGAAGAGTGCACGAATTGTGGGTCATTTAGCTAAGCGATGACTAGTCAGGCGGCTTGTATTCACTATTCACAGTGATTGGACGCCATGATAGAAGGGAGACCATTAACATAGTGAAACCTATTTTAGTATTTCAGACCGATTTTACCTATAAAGAGGCTGCTGTTAGCGCCATGTATGGTGTGGTCAAGTCAGTCGACCGCGACTTAGAAATTATTACTGGGACTCATGAGATTCCTAACTATGATATCTGGAGCGGTTCTTTCCGACTCTACCAACCCATGCAGTTTTGGCCTAAGGGCACCATTTTCGTCTCGGTCATTGACCCGGGCGTGGGCACGAGTCGGAGAGCTTGTATTGCCCAGACCAAAAACGGCTACACCATTGTGACCCCTGATAACGGGAGTTTGACCCATGTTGCTGAGCACTTTGGCATTGAACGGGTGGTTGAGATAGATATTGACCGTCACCGTCTCAAAGGCCAGGGGACGGAAGGAATCTCGGTCTTTCATGGCCGTGATGTCTTTGCTTATTGTGCCGCCCAGCTCGCTAGCGGGCAAGTTGCCTTTGAAGATTTTGGGACGGAATACACAGTAGATGAGATTGTCACTTTCGATTTGATCGAACCGGTGCAAGGAAAGAACCGTTTGACAGGCATGGGTGAAATTATTGATCCTAACTTTGGTAATTATTGGACCAATATTCCCTTTGCTTGGTTAAAAGATCAAGCCGGGAAGTCAGTTTGGGTCATTGTTCGTTCGGCTAGTGGAGAAGTAGTCTTCGATGAGCCGATTCAAATTCATAAGACTTTTGGCGAGGTGAGTCTAGGTGAATTAACCATTTACCAGAATGAATTTGCTAACTTGAGTCTAGCCATTAACCAAGGCAGTTTTATCTCTAAATATGACCTGCCTTATGGGGTTGGTGTCAGTGTTGAAGTAGTATTGAGTGAGGAGGAATAGAGAATGGTTGTTGATTTCAGTAAATTACCGGCTTTTCGTCAGCAATTAGTGTTTCAAAGTGACTTTGGACTGAATGATGGGGCGGTATCGGCCATGACAGGAGTGGTGGTGACAGTGGATGAGAGCTTGAGCATCCATCACTTAACCCATAATATTCCCCCTTATGATATTTATTTGGCTGGCTATCGGCTCTATCAGACCTATTTCTACTGGCCTGAGGGAACCATCTTCGTATCGATTGTGGACCCTGGTGTGGGCTACAAGCAAAAGTCAGTCATTGCCTTATTAGACAGTGGCCACTATATCGTCACCCCTAATAATGGCACTCTGTCCTTCCTAGCCAAGTATGTGGGAATCCAGGCGGTCTGGGAAATTGACAAGGAGAAAAACTTGTTACCCTCGACTAACCAGTCTTATACCTTCTATGGTCGTGACTTGTATGCTTATACGGCAGCTCGCTTAGCCAGTGGGCAGCTGGACTTGAGTGAGGTGGGCGAAGAACTTGATATCAGCGAGCTTAAGCTCTACGAGATTGATGACTTCCAGGTTAATTCTGAGGAGGGGCTTCTTAGCGGTCACGTTGCCATTCATGATGAACGTTTTGGCTCGCTCTGGACTAATATTCCTTACGACTCCTTGCAAGACTTAGCGGTGAATACAGGAGACCAACTCCATCTCAAGATCAACCACCAAGGGCAAACGGTCTATGACGACGTCGTACCCGTGGTTCAGTCTTTCCAATCCGTGCCTCAGAGTCGGGCATTGATTTACTGTAACTCGCTGAAGAATTTGGCAGTGGCCCTCAACCAGAACAGCTTTGCCCAAGCCTACAAGGTCGGTTACGGGTCCGATTGGCAAGTCAGTTTTCAAAAAAGTAACTAGTTTTTGATAGTTGATTGTGTAATCTTAAATCAATCCACGAGTATTATGAATGGAAAGAAGCCCCAGCAATGGGGCTTCTTTCTTTTTGACGAAAAAGGATAAATCGGTTGATCTTTGTAGCAGTTAGCCAGCGTTGAAACAAATCGCTTCATTGAAAAGAAAGATAAAAATGAATAAAATTGTTTTCTGTATAGAATGATTTGCTATAATAGACTTAACTTAAGAAAGTCGAGGAAAAAAGGACATGGTAATTTTAATCTAAGCATCTGAGCTAATATTTTTCCCATCATTTAAGGGGATAAGTATGCACTCAGACACTTGGTGTATTATCATGTCTTTTTGTGTACACATTTTTAGCTCAGATTCATTGATGATCGCAGTACTGAACTTAAAGGAGAGCTAAAGATGGAAATGATAAAATTATTGCATGTTTCGAAGATCGTTGCAGATCGTCAATTATTTCAAATTGACCAGCTAATAGCTAATCAGGGAGATAAGATCGGCCTTATCGGTAAGAATGGCGTGGGGAAATCAACATTATTACGCCTGCTGGCGGGACTCGACCAGGAATATACCGGCCAAATGTTTATTCATCCAAGTTATGCCTATCTCCCTCAACTCAAAAAAACGACTGTGGAATCTGGGGGAGAGCAAGAGAGAAGATTATTGGAGGAAGTCTTTAACCAAGGGGCAGAATTACTCATTCTTGATGAACCGACCTCAAATTTGGATGTTACAAATATTGATTGGTTAACTCAAACTTTGGGAAAATACTCGGGCACTATCCTGATGGTTTCTCATGATCGTCGATTATTAAATCAAGTAGTGAACCAGATTTGGGAGCTCGACCAAGGTAAACTAACTAAGTATGTCGGTAACTATGACGACTATCAGACAGCTAAGACAAAGGCCGTTCAAGGACAGGAAACCGCTTATAAAAATTATCAAAAGAAAGTGCATCAATTAGAGAAAGAGGTCCAAGAAAGAAATCTGCGGGCGCAAAATTTTAAAAAGAAGAAAAAGAGCCTTTCTCGTTCAGATTATAAAGTGAGTGGCTACGCGGGAAAGTATGATGGTCAGCAGAAAGGTCTAGCCAGATCAGCTAAGGCCTTGCAAAGAAGAATTGACCAAATTGACCCAGTCGATCCTCCCAAGAAAGAACGGCAGTATCGCTTTAAAGCTGTTGGTAATTTAGCGGTTAAAGCTGGACAGAGCTTGCTCCGATTAGAAGCAGGAGAGGTTCATGTCGATGGACGTTTATTATTTACATTCCCAGAATTTAAATTGCAGGCAGGAGCTAAAGTGGCTATTCAGGGACGCAACCAAGCAGGAAAAACTACTTTTCTTAGCCAGTTATTCCATCGTCAGCTCCCCGGATATTATATGGCTGATTTAAATATTGGCTATTTTAGGCAAAATTTTGATCAGCTCCACTTGAATAAAAGTATTCTAGAAAATGTTAGTGAAGAAAGTTTACAGTCGGATGACTTGATTCATCAGGTTCTGGCTTCTCTGGGCTTTGATCAAAACAAAGTGACGGATAAGGCCAATTGCCTATCGGGAGGTGAGCGCGTTCGCTTGGCTTTCGCTAAATTATTATTAGGAGACTACCATCTCTTGCTATTAGATGAACCGACTAATTATTTAGATATCCAAACCCTTGAAAAAGTTGAGGGCTTTATCAGGAGTCATCCTGCTGCTATTCTATTGGTTTCTCACGACCAGGAATTCGTCAATCATTGCGTGGATAAACAATATCTCATTAAAAACAAAAAGCTACTAAGTCCTTCCTATCAGAAAGATAATCAGGATCAAGTAGAAAAAGAAATTAGCCGTTTAGATTTTCGCCTTAATCAGATGATTGCTGATAAAAGGGTAGGTCTAGAGGAGGTCAGAGAAGTCCAAAATAAGATTAGGCTATTAAAAGAAAAACATAAGATGAAATAAGCTATAGGGTACAAACTATTTGAAAAATCCGAATAGTTAGCAGAAAAGGAAAAATTGAGTAATGTAGGGATCACGCCCATCTTAGTTCACGATTATCCTAAAACAAAAACGGAAAAAGAAGTTTTAGCCATTAATGGTATCGGAAAAGGTACAATTAATAAGTTAAAGGCAAATGGGGTTCGCTTTAAGAAAAATTAACCCAAAAAGTTTACTCACTAGTCGTTTTGAAGCTGATAAAAACTTTTATATCAGCTTCAAAACGCCTTATAAGAGGTATATAATTTAGCCTAATAAAATGCTAGTCCAGCAAGTAATCTAAGGATTACTTGAGGCATTTTTATACCTTTATCCATAGGAGATGAGAGTCTATGATAAGATCCATTCAAGAGACTGATGCCAAAGCGATTCAGGAATTATGCCAAGTAGCACTCGGTTATGATGCTGATCTGAATCTAGTCCAATCACAAATCAAAAAATTATCCCAAGATCATGACCATCATATTATAGCTGTTTATGAAGAGGAGACTTCTTCTAGAGCGATTGCATTTGTTCACGCTGAGATCTATGAAGGACTCTATAGTGACACAGGCTTAAATATTCTTGGCCTTGCGGTAAGTCCTGACTATCAAGGACAAGGCATCGGTAAACAGCTCATGACCTTTATCGAAAATTATGCCATCAATCATCAACTCCACTACATTCGATTAAATTCAGCGGTCCATCGTGTAGAAGCCCATCAATTTTACCAAAGTATTGGCTATACCCAAGATCGTACCCAAAAGCGCTTTTCTAAGACTTTTTGATGGATTGATTATTTCATATTAACGAGATTGTTCACTAGAACAGGACAGCGACCTCGCTTAACTTGAGGTCGCTGTTTTTGTTATAATGGTAGGGAAGATAGACGGATAGACCAATCCTTAAGGAGGACTAGCCATGTCTTATTTCCAATTAACAGTCAAGAAGTTTTTTTCTAAAAGATGGCAGTTTAGATCTTTATGCTTTTCTTTTTGGCTTACTCTTTTTGTTTACTTTTGCTTTTATGCAATTGCCAGCTTGGCTAATTATTCTGGCCTCGACTATTTTAGCTTCCAGTGTGTTTAGGTATATTACCACCGATGAATTATTTCATGAGGAATTCGTCAAGCTCAGCTCACCCTGGAAAGTCATTGATTATATAATAAGTAAAAATCTCTTCACGCTTCTTTTTGAACTTATTTTATTGCTTAGCGTTTTTCTCTTACTAAGTATTCTAAAAGCCTTTAATTTTTATCCGCTAGCGATCGTGAACAAGGAGGCTCTGCTTATCCAGTTGCTCTTTGTCCTGGGAACAGAAAATCTTATCTTACTTTTCTTCAATAAGGCAGTTAAAAGTTACCAAAAAGGTTTACGCAGGAATAGCAAGGAAGACATAGCCACTGGTCTCGAAAACTTTAAAAGTCTCTTGCCTTCTATTGCTTTCAATACCATGATTGCCCTCCTGTGTTTTCTTTTTAAAGAAAACTTAGGCCTCTGTTTGGCTCTAGGGTATTATGGAATTTGTTTAGTTATTTTTGTCATTATTAGGACAAAGTGGATGGTATAAAACTGGCGAAGCTTTTCCACAAAAAGAGACACAGAGCGTGTAGTTAGGGCTACAGCTTTCTGTGTCTCTTTTATTTTGTATTAGTTTCTCTGTAATAACTTGACTGACCTAGCCACTTTATTAAGCTTGACGCTCTTTGACTAAGTTAGAAATCGCTTTGAAGTGTGGGTTTTTGGCGTCTTCTAGGAGACGGTAGAGTAAGCTCTCACTGGATAGGAGAGTTGCCCCATCTGCTTGCAGTTGGCTGAGGGCCCATTCGTGTTCTTGGGCACTTCTAGCGGTTACGGCGTCACGGACCAAGGTGACTTGCACTTGAGGATAATCGTCTAATAATTGATGAGCGGTTTGCTCGATACAGATAGGCGTTTCCATCCCGACAATCACTACATGTTCAATGGCAGGGGTGATGTGGTTGACGACTTCGGGAATGCAAGCATTGAAACGCGTCTTGGCGTAAACTGGTGTCTCAGTCAGATAGCTCTTGATGGCAGGATGGGTAGCGCCTAAACCTTGAGGATATTGTTCGGTGACCACTTTCTTAACGCCTAAGTGGTTCAAGCCTTCAAGAAGAAATTGCAGGTTAGCCAGATAAGTATCGGAATCATGCATTGCGGGAACTAATTTTTCTTGAATATCGATGACAAGAACTAGGGTATTATCAACAGTCATTGAAGTCATGGTGAACTTCCTTTCTAAGAATCTTATTTACCTTTATTATAACAAGCACAGGATCTGATGCCTAATTTCCGGGCTAGGAGCTTTACAGGAATAAATTTTCTCTGACAACCGCTTAGAGAATCACTTGCGCCCGGGTTGAGATTATGCTTTACTAAACAGGATGAATTTTTCAGAGCGAAACAAAATGAAGTAATAAAGGGGATTTGCCGATGAAGCAACGTTATCCAAGTGAACAATTAGCAGTCGAAGTGACGGGATTATCTGAGAAGGGGCTGGGCCTAGCCCAATATCGTTTTCCGGATACGGAGATGGGTAAGGGCAGAAAGCTAAAGCTCCAGATCCCTAAGGCCCTACCGGGGGATAAGTTATTAGTTACTGTACCCAATGCCCGAGGAAGGAGACGGGCAACGCGGACCTATGACCGGATTATTGAACCGGCGCCTAGTCGGATTGGAGGCTATGAATTAAATGGCCCTCAAATTGGGGGCGCTCCCCTGGAATACATGAACTACGCCGATCAATTGGCTTATAAGCGTGCCCTCACCCAGGGCTTCTTAACTGACAAGGGGTTTGATCCTAGCTTAGTGGGTGAGGTATGGGGGATGGACGATCCTTACCACTACCGCAATAAGCTCGAACTAAGCTTCTCCATTGACGGCGACTTGGGTTTCTTCGTCCAGGGGGACCAGTACCAGATTGTTGATTGGCAAAAGAATATCCTGGCTCCAGAAATCTTCATGTCCCTAAAAGAAGAAGTTCAAGAATGGCAAAAGGCCTGGAACTTAGCAGGTTACGAAAAACAGTCTAAGCAAGGTTTGCTCAGACAGTTACTCTTGCGCCAAGGCCATCAAAGTAGGGAAGTCATGGTAGCGATTTTCGCCCAAGAAGAATCGGCAGAGCTTGATCCAGGTGCTATTGAAGATCTAATCCAACGTCTACAGGCTTATCCTGAGATTAAGAGCTTGATGTGGATTAAGAATACCGCCATTGCGGACCGGATGGGGGCTGACAAGGTAGAAGTCTTAGTTGGACGCGACTATATTCGTGATGAGTTGGCTGGTTTCAATTATCGGCTGTACTTCGATACCTTCTTCCAACCTAATCCTCTTCAAGCCCAACGAATGATTGATTTAGCCTGTGACTGGGCTGATCTCGATCAAGATAGTCTGGTGATTGACCTTTTTTGTGGGGTCGGTAGCTTTAGTTTGCCTTTAGCTAAAGGGGCTAAGGCCCTAGTGGGGATTGAGATTGTGGAACAATCGATTGAGTCGGCGAAACGTAATGCGCGAGATAATGGAATCACTAATGCCCACTTTATGGCTCGTGATGCTCGGCACGGTTTGGCTGAAATTGAAGAAGAATGGGGTCAGGCGGACCTGCTCTTACTCGACCCGCCCCGGAATGGTGCCGGTGGAAAAATCATGCGTCGGATTGGCCGGATGGGTTTAGAGAAGATTATTTATGTTTCCTGCAATCCCAAAACCCTAGCTGAAGATCTAGTCTGGCTAAGAGACTTCGGTTATGAGATTGCAAAGATCCAATTAATCGATCAATTTCCTCATACTCAGCATGTTGAATCGGTCGTGTTGTTGGAGAAGAAATAGCATTTAAATAAATTTCTGAAGAAGCTCCTGAAAGGGGGCTTTTTATTATGGAGAAAAATAGTTGGAAGGAAGTCTTTCTGATTAACTTTTGTTAATCGTTTGCCAAATAAAATATATAAATAATGAACTTTTATTCATATTCATATTTATTTTCTGGATAATATGAACTATAATTCATAAAAGTAAAATTTTATGGAGGCCATCATGACTAAAGATAATAGAGAAAAGTTAATTAAAGCGACTGACCGCTTGCTTAGAGATAGAAGTATTAGCTCGATTACGACTAAGGAGATTACAAAGGAGGCTGGAGTGTCTGTTGGTGTTTTTTACAACTATTTCACTAGCAAAGAAGATGTCTTTACCGAATTGGTCAAGAGCTTCTTCAATTATTCACTAGCAGAACTGGAAAGACTTAAAGCAGAAATTACCGGCAACAACCTCCGGTCAGAATTAAAGTTTAAAGAATTTTTGGTCAAAGGGATGGATAAGAACTGGGAAAATCGGTTCTTAAATAGCGATATCCTGATGCTGTCACGAAAGGGCCAGGCCTTTAGAGAGCTGATGTTGGCTTTTAATGAACAGATGGTTGCTATCATTGTTGCTATTTTAACCATTATTCAAGATGGTGGTCAGGATAAAGATCAAGTCACTAAGGCCAAATTAATTATGAACTTAATTCAAAACTCTTACCCTGTCTTTTCTAGTTTTGAGGATGACCAAGAACAAGAAGCTTATATGGAGAAAGTGGTCAAAATAATTTTTGATCTGAGCTTTAATGAATAGAGGACGAGATTATGGAGAATATTTTAACCGTCAAAGACCTATCGAAAACCTATAAAAATGGGCGGAAAGCCTTAGATCATCTGAATTTTCAGGTGGAAAAGGGTGAAATACTGGGGTTTTTAGGCCCCAATGGTGCTGGGAAAAGTACCACCATTAATATTTTATCCACGCTTTTAAAGTCGGATGAAGGCAAGCTGACCTACTTTGGTGATGAAGGACTGTCCTTGAAGAGAATCAAACAAAGCCTAGGTATTGTGCCGCAAGAACTGGCTATTTATGAAGATAGTTCTGCCTTTCAGAATGTTAAATTCTTTGCTTCTCTCTATGGGGTCAAGAAAGCTGAGATGAAAGACAAGGTAAACAGTGCGCTTAGAAAGGTGGGGCTTGAAGAGCGAAAGTATGATAAAGCCGCCACTTTTTCAGGTGGGATGAAGCGGCGCTTAAACATTGCCTGTGCCATTGCCCATGATCCCCAATTAATTATTTTTGATGAACCTACGGTGGGAATTGATCCTCAGTCTCGAAACCACATTCTTGACTCTATCAAGTCTTTGCGGGCTGAAGGGGCCACCATTATCTACACCACTCATTACATGGAAGAAGTCCAGCAAATTTGTGACCGGGTCATCATTATGGATGGGGGAGTGGTTTTGTTAAATGACTATTTAGATAATATCTTGGATGACTATAGTGATGCCGTTTATAAAATTAGCCTCGATCAGCCCATGTCTCAAGATTTACTGGACAAGATCCGTCAGCTCCCTCATGTGTTGACGGTTGATCAAGACAGTTATTTGCATTTGAATCTCACTATGAAGAAAACAGGCACTTCCCTAAATGCTATTTTGTCGCTTTTGTTGCAATCCCGTATTGCTATTAGCGGTATCCAAAGCAAACAGAAAACCCTAGAAGATGTCTTCTTAAGCTTAACTGGGAAGAGATTAAGAGACTAAAGGGGGATGCTTATGTTAACCATCATGAAACAAGATCTGGTGAATCTCTTTAAAAATAAGCCAATAATGACCTATCTTTTACTCTATCCGCTGCTCTTAATTACTGTGACAGGCTTTGTTTTTTCTCCGCTTTTTAGTGGTGATTTACTCACGTCCTATGACTATTATGGTGTCACCATGATGATCTACTTATCTATGGCAACGGTGATTATCTTGCCCGAGCTCTTGTTTGGCCACCAAGTCAAGTATGCCAATTATCGGATTGTCTATGCGCCCATAGCCAGGTATAAGGTTTACCTATCCAAATTAATCGTGGCTATTCTGGTTTCCTATACCATTCTAGCCAGCTATATCTTGGTTTTTAATAGGACCGGACTAGTTAACTATGGGGGACGGCATGTGGTGGATATCTTATTACTTGATTTAAGCTTGGTGATTTTTTCGATCACTTTTGGGGGAGCCTTTTGTCTCTTACTAAAAAGTGAAGATCTAGCCACAAAAATTCTAAACTTAGTGATTAACCTTTTTGCGATTTTGTCAGGTTTATTCTTTCCCATGTCTATCTTTGGCAAGCGGATTAGTCAAATAGCCAATCTGTCACCGATTGGGCAAGTGATGAATCGCTTTTTTGAGCTCATTTACGATAACAATGCTCATTCTCTTTTAACGACCATGATGACCTTATGTTTAGCGTCACTAGGATTTTTAATCATTATCCACTTAAAATATCATCCCGAAGATTTTGGAGAGTAAACATGAAATTTATCATTCTAAACAATAATTTAAAGCGACTAATTCAAGCAAAGTCTTATCTCTGGCTGTCGATTTTGATTGTTTTTGTAACGGTCGCTGCTAGTGCTTATGTTCTGACTATGGATCCCCCTAAGCCCATAATAGGAGTCGCCCCAAGTGCCAGTGACTTGTTAGCTATGGATAATGACGCTTTAGCTGTTGAAGAACTGTCAGGGGAGAAGCAGAATTATAGTCCGTTAATTACTGGTCAATATGACGCCTACATCAGTAAGGAAGCTGGTAAATATCAAGTGACAACGGTAAGAAATGCTGCTTTAGGTGAAGGCTTAAGTCAATGGCTCAATGAGAGAAAAATTCCCAATCAACCTGCACCAAGCGGCGATCATTTCAAAGTGCTGCTCAGCGTTTTAGCCATGAGCTCGATGATCCTATCCTTAATTCTTTATCGTTTTTATTTTGATGACCGTCAGGGGATTGATCAACGAATTTTTTCCAGCGGGCTTTCGACCTTTTCATACCTTTCCCAGCAAGTACTTTTTACTTTCTTGCTGTTGTTTACCATTAATGCCTTAGCGTGTGGTATCGTCTTACCTTGCTTTGACCTGGACCTATCTGGAGGCCTTTTCTTAGACTTATTTGTAGTTGAATTATTTGCGGCTAATTTTGGCATGGCCTTATCAACGCTAGTCAAGAAAAATCAAGAGGCCCTCCTAGTCGGTACTATGCTGTCTGTTTTGACCATGCTGCTTTCGGGGGCCTTATTAGCTGTAAAAGAAGACTCTTTACAAGAACAGATCCAGCCTATTTTTCCGCAATTCTATATTGCCAAATTAGGCTCAGCCTTGGACGGTCAAGTAGAAGCGTTGAGTCAATCCCTAGGGGTTCTTTTACTATATAGTTTGGCCTTCTTTGTAATCGCGCTGTTGATGCAAAAGCGTAGAATCATCGATTGATGCTAGAGCGCCGGATTTTCTCGTTTTTGGGGATTTGTTATAATAAAACGAGCAGTATTTGAGAAATATTTACGAAGGGGATTCGATGACTGGCATAGTTTTTACTGAAGAAGATAAGCGGTTAACTGTCGATATTCTTGGCTATGAATTCAAAGATCTATCTGAAAGTGATGATGTTTTTGATCGAAATTGGTTAAAAGTAGCGTTTAGCTATTCGGATTCAGTCAAGTCCTTTAAACAAGTGGATCCTTGCCTATTAAGTTTTGAACTGGGAGAAATCATTGAAAGTATCCATTCGCTGATATCGGGGAAGAAAACGGCTGTCTTGGAGAAATTTACAGAGCCCTACCTGACCCTGGCTATTACGGAAATCGATCATTCTTATACTTTCCAAATAAGCTTTGTCTATGACACTAAGGATAATGATTGGAAGGAAGTCTGCCTGTGTCAAACATTGAATTGTGAAGAGCTTAAGCAGTTGAACCTTCAACTAAAGGATTTCTTTCAGAGATATCCAGTAAGATAAGACTGTCGTAAACTCTTTTAAAAGAAAGTTCCAATATGTTTGTATGGAAGAAAGCTGATGGAGTTATGGTTAATCTGTAATAAGGAGGTTCGGTAATGTCCAAGCAAGTCCAGGCCTGCCAAGAACTTTGGGCGCAAAATAAATATCTGGTATTGAGTAAGTCGCAAAAGATCTACTTAGAAATTCGGGAGTATTTAAAAACAGAAGACCCTGAATTAGCTGTGGTGGAAGCGTACATTGATCAAGCCGAGGCCATGCCAGAAGACCGCGGTCAGGTTGTTAATGCCTACCAGCATGTCTGGGGCTACTTTAAAAATAGAGCGACCGACCAAGAGAAGGCTGATTTTATGCAGCTCTTGTCGGCATACCGAAAGGGCGAAGCTAGTCAAGACGATTTGGCTCAGGCTGTGAGAGCTTTACTGGCTATTTATCCTAATGCTTACTTGGAAAGATCTAGCTTATTAAATAAAAGATAGCGAAAGGATTTCAAATCCATTTTAGAAATTTTAAAAGCTCCTGCATGGGGGCTTTTTTAGCGCTTACATGATACTTGCAGCCTACTATTTATCAGGATATAGTGAAGATAATAGATGACTACATTGATCAGTGAAGGAGTTTTAACATGAATTCCCTACTTTTAGTGGAAGATAATCCCATGATTGGTCAAGAGATTGTCGACTTTTTGACCAAGCATGGCTTTGTTGTAGAGCTGGCGAAAAATTTTGCTGAAGGGCAAGCGGCTTCTAAGCAGGCTTATGATCTGGCTATCCTGGATTTAAATTTGCCGGATGGGAATGGTTTTGATCTTTTGAAGCTCTTTTTACAGAATCATATCAAGGTGATCATTACTACTGTGGTTGCTGATGTAGATTTTATTGCGGAGGCTCTCGATGCTGGGGCGTCGGATTATCTCACCAAACCTTTTAACCTGAATATCCTGCGGGCTCGGATTGCGGCTTGTTTGAGGGACTTTGGGCCTATGGAAGAGGACAAGGATTTAGTCCTTAAAGAAGACCAGGGTATGATTTATTACCAGGGGCAGGTGGTTGCTTTGACCGCTTTGGAATATCGTCTTTTGGCCCACTTTATCAGACACCGGGGCCAGCTTCTGACTCGGGACCAATTGCTGGAGCGCTTCTGGGATGCCCGGCAGGCCTATGTAAATGACAATACCCTGACCGCCACGATTAAGCGGATCCGCGACAAGACCTCCAAGGATCTGATTGAAACCGTCCGCGGCATCGGTTACCGGTTGAAGCTATGATTTATATTTTCTGGGTTCTAAGTATTTTAATTGTGGTTGGCTGGTTGAAAATCCGCCAGCGTCGGCGGATTCAAGAGCTGACCTACCTGATCGACCAACTCTACCAGCAAGATTATCAGATTCCCATGAAGCAGGATGATTTCTCCCAGTTGGAAGACCAGATCTATAAGTTATTTATTGAGCTCGTTGAAGAAAAGGAAAAGGTTCATCAACTTTCCCAAGATCAGAGTCAGAATATCGAAGACATTGCCCACCAGATTAAGACCCCGATTACGGGCATGCTCTTTGCCTTGGAAAATGATAAGACGGATCCGGCGACTTTCTCCCAGCAATTAAACCGGCTCAACGACTTATCCAATGCGCTCTTGAAGTTGGCCAGTTTGGATAATAACCTTGAGGGCTTCAAGTTGTCGCCAGTCCACTTGCGGGAAGTGGTGGATTACGCCTTAGACATCTTAAGTGACGAGATTGAGGACCGTGGAATTAGTGTCTCTATCGATATAGGGGAGGCGGTTATGCTCGGGCACTTTAACTGGTTGAGCGAGGCTGTTATTAATATCCTAAAGAATGCCATTAACCAGGAAGGTACGCACCGAATCTGGCTAAGGGCTCGGGAGAACCCCATTTATCTGGAATTATCTATTCAAGATGATGGGGGAGGAATTGCTGAAGGTAAGCAAAAAAAGATTTTCCAGCGTTTCTATAAGGATCCTGATTCTAAGGGCTTTGGGATTGGCCTCGCTATGGCCAAGCGCATTGTTGAGAAACACCAGGGACAAATTAGCTGCCGAAATACCGACCAAGGGGCAGAATTTATCCTGCAATTCTATAAGTGAGAGGGAAGTAATCGCGGAGGCAATTTTTTCTCTTTTTAGCCGCTTTGTCACCGACTTGTCATTTTCATCGGCTATAGTCAAACTAGGAGGAGATCTTATGGAAATACTTCGCGTTGACAATTTGACTAAGATTTATGGCGAGGGAGAGAAGCAAGTTCGGGCTGTCGATGGGGTGAATCTGTCCGTCAACCGGGGAGAGCTTATTGCCATTGTCGGGCCGAGTGGGTCGGGGAAGTCTACCCTACTCCATATGCTTGGTGGGGTGGACCGGCCTAATGAGGGGAAGATACTCATTGAAGGGGCCGATATTGCCAGCTATTCGTCTAAGGAAATGGCCTTGTTCCGGCGACGCAAGGTGGGGCTGATCTACCAGTTCTACAACCTCATCCCCAATCTGACCGTGGCACACAATATTAAACTACCCTTGAAGTTAGACGGGCGCCAGGTGGATGACGCCTTCTTTAATGACTTGGTGACTAAGCTGGGCTTATCCGATAAGTTGCAGGCCTTTCCGAGTGAGCTATCGGGAGGCCAGGAGCAGCGCGTGGCTGTGGCTCGCAGCCTGATCTACCGGCCTTCGATCATCTTAGCGGATGAACCGACCGGGAACCTGGACCGGAAGAACTCTCAGGAGATCATTGACCTCTTGAAGTACTTCAACCAGACCCTCAAGCAGACGATCCTGATCATCACCCACGATGAAAATTTGGCCCTTCAGACCCAGCGGATTATCACCATGGTCGATGGGGCTATCGTAGGAGATGAGCCCAATGAATAAGAAGAATTTACCGATTTTCATTTCACTTCTGATTGTTAGCCTCTTTTTCACGGTGATTTTTTACTATGGCTATACCAATATTTCGTCAAGTAACCGCCAGCTGAAGGCAACGAATTTCTACGATGCCCGCTTGTCAGAAGACCTGTCCCAGGAGGAGATCGCTAAACTCAACCAAGTTGAAGCCATTGAGCTAGCGGGCGGGACTTCTGCCAGAGCCCACAGTGCTAAGTACAAGGACCATCTCATTTCTATGGTGGGACAGGATGTTCAGGTCAAGCAGATGCGAGAAGAGTCTTATTTGTTGGCTGGGCGCTTTCCTGAGTCGGCGAATGAAATTGTCCTGAATGAATCTCTAGTTAAGCAGGAAGGCCTCTCCCTAGGCGATGAGCTAGTGATCGAGCTTGGAGAGCGTCAGGTGGACGGGAAGACGATCGATGCCCGGTCGACCTATACTGCTGAAGAAAGCTTTGAGACCACAGAAAGCCGCCACTATACCCTAGTTGGTGTCTACAAAGATTTCTATAATGAGAACTTAAAAATCAATTACGGTATGCCTCTGGTGGATGACGACGAAGCATTGATCCCTTTGATCAATTTCCATGACTTCAAGGCAGCCTATGCCCAGAGTGAGGCTATCCAAGACGAGATTCAAGATCTACTAGGAAAAGAAGTGGAATTGGACTTTAATGACTCCTTGGTCCGCTACTACGGCCTGGATGTCAGCCAGAGTAAAAATTTGATGACTAAGCTGGTTAATGCCCTCTCCCTCCTCTTATGTATGGGAATCTTTGTCTTCTTTATCAAAAATATTTTTTGGGTTTGGGGTCTGCAGAAGATTCGCGAGCTCTCCATGTATAAATCCATCGGATCGACGGACTTTCAAATTTATCTCTTACTGGTGAAAGGGGCACTCACAGTCTCCGTCCTGCCTGTTTTAATTGGTCATGTCCTGGGCTTCTTCCTTATTCGTTATCTCTTTGAAGTCGCCAATAGTGGCAAAGCTGAAGTGGTCTTCTTTAACCAGGTTCACTTTAACTGGATCTTGTCTTTGGTCATTATCCTGGTGGCCCTAGCGGTTGTCCTAGTCGCGGTCATCTATCCGGCGCGCAAGATCGCGAAGATCGATATTATTGAAGGGCTCAAAGGAAATTTTAGCCTGTCTAAGAAGAAGGGCAAGAAGCGAAGTTCCAAGCTTTGGAAAGAACTCCGGCTGAACAATATGGCCAGTATCAAGTCCCAACGCTACATCTCAGCTATTGGCATCCTAATTGTAGCCATCTTCTGTATCGTCTATGCCATTGCCGACTACAACCGGGACTTCTATGCCTTTGATGATGGCTATGATCTCACGGTCCACTACTACAATGACACCGGTGAATTGCCCCCTATCCTGCCCGAAATTCTTGCTGACTATGAGGGTGAGGGCTATATTTCTAAGGAAAAGAACCTAGCCATTGAACCTAACCTGGAGCTCTCCCAAACCGCCCAATCACTGGGCCTGGATGAGCAATTGGAGCAAATGATGGCTGACACCAAGCCCCAATACATCAGGGGAATTCTGGTCGCCCTCGAAGAGGACGACCTTCAGAAATTGGGTGGCAGGCCAGGGAAATTTACCCTCTACAACCAGGTCCAAGCAGATCCCAACGAGCCCCTTGCTCAGGCTGAAAAAGTGCCGTATTTTGATCAACCTGATCAATTAGACGTCAGCATTAATGAGAAGCAGCACAGCCTTCCTATTGCGCATACTATTGATGAGCTCGGCCCCTACCAGACCCGGGTCCTGCCCTTTACCGTCATGGTCTATACGGATTTTGAGACCTATCAAGAGCTGATGGAAGCGGCCCAAGACGATAAAAATTATAATTATCCCTTCGAATTGAAGCTGAAACTTCCTAAAGGACAAGCTGGCCGGGCCAAGGAAGAGATCACTAGTCGCATCGAAAATACCATTGCTTATAATGAAAGCTTCAAGGTCTTTACAGATGAGGAGATCCAGGCCGAACAGTTTACAGATATTCAAAGTTTCAAGCTGATCATCTATGGGATTGCGGCCATCATCTTCCTGATGAATATCACCAACGGCTATTCCTCTATCAACCTCAGTCTGATGAGCCGGCGTAAAGAGATTGGAACTCTCTATTCGATTGGGATGGATATCCAGGCCTTGAGAAATCACTTCAGTCGCGAATTTCTCTTCGAACAAGGGAAGTCTTTCCTCTTGTCTGCCTTGATTACCTTAGGGATTATGCTAGGGATTGCTGGTCTATTCAAGAGTGTTGATATGAAGTCCTTAATCTTATACTTCCCCTACATAGTCTTTCTGGGCTTTTCACTCTTAGTTTATGGCTTGAACTTGCTCATTTACTGGACAGGTCTCAGTGCTATTCTAAACCATGAACCGATTGATTTGATCCGGGGAATATAATAAAGATTGAATAAAAAGTAACCGACTTTTTGAGCCTGTTTTTAGGACGCGGAAAGTCGGTTTTTTTATTGAGGAGAAAGGCGCATTGAATGGGCATGATACTTTGCTGGTTTATTTTCTCGTGATAAGCTAAAAGCGTAAATTGTAACTCGTGGGAAACCCACTATTCCGTTAAGGAGGTTACTGATCATGAAATCATTGAAAGAATTAGAAGAAGCTCAACAGGCCGCCCAAGAAGTGTTGATTCATTTAGATAAGGGGATTGAATTGCTCCAATCGGCCTCCAAATGGGGGATGTGGGATTTACTGGGTGGTGACTTTCTGCCTAGTTTGATCAAGCGGCGCAGAATTCAGGCGGCAAACCAAGAAATTGAGGCTCTTGGTCAATCTTTAAGATTTTTAAACCAAGAGTTAGCGGATGTCAGTATGACCTTGCCCCAAGGAATGGCTGATGGACTAAAAGACAACTTCTTTGATACCTGGTTTGACAATGTCTTTACGGATGCACGGGTCCAGTCAGATATCAAAGACCAGCTCCAAGCCCTGCAAAGGATGCGTCGGTCGATTGTTAAACTGGAGAAAGATTTGACTGAAAAACTAGGTGAAATGACATAGAATAGTCTATTTCTTTAACTAAAATAATTCTTGCCAAAAAATGACTCAGTCACTATAATTAGATAAAAATTTATCTAATGAGGAAAAACCTAGGCAAGCAAGTTAAAGCGAGGGTGTGTGGGTGAGAGACGCCTACTTGTGCTAGGGGCTGGGCCTTAGGGTGCGCCAAGCACCGGATAGTAGCTCATTATCTTGAGCTACCGCGTCAAACGCGTTATCATGGAAGGCAAGTTTTTGGTGACTTGTTAGAGAGAGTTAGCAAGTTGCTGACTAATAGAGGTGGCACCGCAGGTTAAGCACTTGTCCTTTATTCGTATTAACGAATAGGGGGCAAGTGCTTATTTTATTTTGGAGGAAGAACGATGACAGATGATTTATTTACTTTGTACACTTTAAAAGTTGAAGTTCTGGCTACTGATCGGCCTTTTGTCTGCAGTCACCGGGAGGGAGATTATTTTATTGTGGAAGGTGAGAATTTAATTTTCTCACAGACTCGATCTTTCTCTATGTATGCCTTAGCTACCTTACTTCCTGTGTTGCCAGCCAAGCAAAGACTTTTGCAGGAGAATGATTGGATGCGTTCTGATGCTATCATTGCTTGTCCAGACCCTAATTGTGGGGCAGTTTTTAAGATAACGAGAAAAAAGCAAAAACAATTTAGCCACGCAGAAACAACAGTTGTGCCGCTAAATCAAGGAGATGATGATCAATGTTAGAAAGAATTGAATTAAGTCCAGGTTACAGTATTGCTCGTGTTCTAAATGGCTTGTGGCAATTATCACCAGGACATACCTTAAAAGGACAGCTTGACCTAGAAGAGATTAACCAAACTTTTCATCAATTAGGAGAGCTTGGTTTTACAACTTTTGACTTGGCGGATATTTATACAGGGGCTGAAGAGGCGTTAGGCCGCTACCTGAAAGAATTGAACCATCATTCTCATCTAACCGTTCATGATATCCAAATTCACGAAAAGTACGTGCCTGATATTGATGTCTTAGAGACTGTGAGTTTTGAAGATACAGAGGCGATTATCGATCGGTCTCTAAGGAAATTAGGTCGTGACTATATCGATCTCATACAATTTCACTGGTGGGACTACAGTATCGATCGCTACATTGAAGTGGCTGAACATTTGGTTAAACTACAGAAGAAGGGCAAGATTCGCTATATTGGGGTAACAAATTTCGACACCGATCACCTTAAACAATTAGTTGATGCTGGTATTCCAATCATTTCTTGTCAGTCCCAGTATTCGCTTTTTGATCGACGCCCCGAAAAGAAACTCTTATCTTATTCAATTGATCATGGTATCCAGCAATTATGTTTTGGAACCTTATCTGGAGGCTTGTTATCGGATAAATATCTCAATCAGACCAATATTGAATTAGAGACGCGATCTCAGATTAAATATCAACAAGTGATTGATCAAAGCCTGGGTCAGAGTGGCTATCAGGAACTCTTACACTTATTGGATGAGATTGCTCATAAGCACCAGGTATCTATTTCTAACGTGGCGACTCGCTATATTCTTCAGCAAAAAGGAGTAGCTGGGAGTATTATCGGCATTAGAAATCATCGACATGTCAAGGATAACTTAGCAATCTTTGACTTTACACTAGGTCGAGAATATCTTGATGTTATCCGATCTTTCTTGGACCAATATCCACGTTTGTCTGGAGATTGTTATGAACTTGAGAGAGACCCTAATTCAATATTTTCATCAATTATCCGTCGTCACGAAAATGCTAATGGTTAAGGAGGCTAAATAAATGAAAGATAAACAAACTCTAGCGTTCAGAGGAGGCTATTTAATGGCCTACTTGCCCTTGGTAATTTTCTTAGGTTTTTGTATCCTTTTCTTTGTGATTTTAAAGGCCTTTGAAATGCATGCACTAGCTATGGGAGCTATCTTAGGCTTACTGACGGGTTCAATCTTTGTTAAACCCAAACAGGCAACAGACTATTGGGAGTCTGTTTATGAAGGGGCCAGAGAAGCCGTGCCAGTAGTTATTTTACTGATGACAATTGGGATTTTTTCCCAGATGATTAAGACTGCTAATCTCTCAGCTGGCTTTGTCTATCTTGCCCAGCTTATGGGGGTAAAGGGAGGTCTTTATACAGCAATGACCTTTCTCTTTGTTTCAATCATTGCTACCGCAACAGGCTCTTCGATTGGCTCTTTCTTTACCTGTTTTCCTATTTTTTATCCAGCAGGTATCTTGTTAGGCGCCCATCCAGCTGCCTTAGCTGGCGCTATCCTTTCTGGAGGGATTTTTGGGGATAATCTAGCTCCTATTTCAGATACGACCATTATTTCCGCTGGTACCCAGCACTATCGGACTTCTAAGCAAAGTTGTGATATTGGGGGTGCAGTCCGGACCCGCTTACCCTATGCTTTAATTGCGGGTGGTGTGTCCTTTATCCTCTTTATTTTATTTGGTGGAGGTGGAATCATACAGGCTGGCTCGATAGTGCCTGGAGCTGAACACGTGCGTTCGCTCTATATGTTGATTCCGGTAATTTTAATGCTAATCATTTCGATTCGTAAGCGTAATCTTTACTTAGCTATTTTAGTAGGATTGCTTTCTGGTTGTATGGTGGGATTATTAACGGGTGTGCTTCAAGTTAGCGATATCATGACTAGCCAAGATGGCGCACTGACAGGTTTTCTTACCAAAGGCATTGAGGGGATGATGGGAACTTGTCTCTTGGTTTTATCGGTTTATGGCGTCATGGGTGTCTTGAATGCTTCAGGGGCTTTACAGCAATTGACTGATCAGATTAGACAATCTAAGCTCTGTCAGACTGTTTCAGGAACAGAATTGGCTATGATGTTAGGGATTACCCTAACAACTATTTTATTTGGTGGGGTTTCCTCAGCTTCAATGACAACTTTTGGTAAGGTACAGAATGAGCTAGGCCAAGCCTGTCAGCTCCATCCCTATCGAAGGGCCAACTTATTGGATGGTTTTGCTAATGGTTTAGGTGTAGCTGTTCCTTTCCTTTCTGTTTTTATTTTTGTAGGTTCACAATTAACACAGGGTTATGAATTCGTTGCCCCCTTATCTGTTACTCAAATTGCTCCTTATCTTTTTCACAGCTATAACCTCTTTTTAGCCTTCTTGATTTCAATCTTAACTGGTTGGGGCCGTCGCTTTGAAGGACAGCAAGGTAAGGAAATTTTAGCAGTAAACCTCAATGAAAAAGCAAAAATTCTTAGCTAAAAGCATAGAATGGCCCATTGAAGTCATACATATAAAGAAAAAAAGTCATTTTAGAAATAAAATGACTTTTTTATTGGTGAATATTAAAGAAATTTTCAAAAGTAAGTTACGTCTTTCACTCATTTCAACGTCAATAACTATACAACTTTTCTTTCATTTGTTTGCGAGAAATTATGTAGTTTACCTAAGCTTGGTACTGTCCTCTCGCTTTCGGCCAGACCGCTTTTTGACCGGGTTTTTCAACTAATTTTTTACCCCAGGTTTCTAGGACTTGGTTGACGTAGGGGAGGATATTATGACAGTATTCCACACAGCCAAGGTAATGGCCGCCTGCGTCATAGATTCCCTTAAAGGTACAGATAATCCATTCACCTGGAGAAGTGGAAGAAATAAAGAATTTTTCACTAGTTTTTTCTTTAGACTTGAGAGCAGCTAGGATATCTTTGATGGTTTCATGTTCCGCTTCGGGGTAATTAGAGTTAATATCTAGTCCGACTGAGCTGACAGTTTTAGGGTTCAACATTTCATCGACATCGTTCTTATAATTGAAATAAAGCAGGTGGTCATCCTGGTCATAGTAGGCCACTTCTACAGGGATCTGCTTTAAGAAATGGTTCAAGTGAGAAACTGTGAGGATGCCGCGGTCTAAGCAGACATAGTCTTGGCCACTGGCTGGATCTTTGACCTCGATTGCTTGTTCGAGCCAGTGGTTATCCGGATAGACTTGACTTTCTAGCCGGTGGGGGGCTTGGGAGCCCTGGGTCCAGTCGTCATACTTCTTATCGACAAAGCGGGATGAGCGACTGTCTAAGATTACCTGTGGCTTCGACTTGGGATCGGCCGCTTGGTCATCGACCATCTCTTGGCCGGTCATCTGGCAGTAGTATTCTAAAATCGGCAGGTTATCCTGTACCCATTCCATGGTGCCTTCATAGCTCCCATCAGGATTATAGAAGGCCCGATGGTTATGGGTAACGAAACGCTCGGTCTCACTCCAATTCGACCGCAAAACTACCCGGGGAACTTGGTGAGTCCGCATTTCGTAGATGAGTTTAGCAACACTTTCAGCCACTCTTTCGGGGTGGATGTTGAAGAGGGCCTCACCCACCGCTTCGGGATTGCGTTTGGCGACCATGTCTTCTTTGGGCTTATGACGGTTGTAGAAGAGGTATTGGTTATTAGCGTCGCAAGTGGTTACCTCATGGTCAATATTGGCTAAGAGCTGGTTAATTTGGTTAACGCTTAATATCCCACAGTCGAGCTTGACTGCATCACTGTCGCGAGCTGCCTGGGTTTTCTCGGCGACGACTTCTACCCAGTTATCCAGGGAACGGTCGATGTCAGTGATGGGGCTTTCCACTGGGTGTTCTACTTTCAGGTCTTCAATTTCTGTATATTTCAATGCTTGGCCTTCCTTTCATGGCTTAATAAAAGTCTAAAACAAAGTGACCTTTGGGGTGATAGAGACGGTCAGATTGGACTTGGTAGGTCTCTTTAATGGTGGTTTGGCTGAGGACATCAGCAGGCTTTCCGCCGGCGACTAATTCACCTGCTGAGAGCAGATAGGCATAATCGCAGTAGCGGAGGACCTGGTTGAGGTCGTGGAGGATCATAACCACTGTGAGACCTTCTTCCTTATTGAGTTGACTAATCAGATTCAGGAAGTGAATTTGATTGCGGATGTCCAGGTAGGTCGTTGGTTCATCGAGAAAGAGGAGGTCAGGCTCTTGGGCCAGGGCGAGGGCCAGCCAGACTAACTGCCGCTGACCGCCCGAGAGTTCCTGGAGCTGTTTATCGCGATAATCACTTAAACCGACCATGTCAAGCACGCGGTCGACAATATCTTGGTCGGCCTTTGAGGATGAGGTCAACCAAGACTGGTAGGGGCTCCTTCCCAGGCTAACAATATCCCTAACCGAAAGCAAGAGCTGGTTGCGGTGGCTTTGTTGGACTACGGCAATCTTTTTGGCCCGTTCTTTTAAGGGGATATCTTGCAAGTCTTCTCCCTCAAAAATGACCTGGCCGCTTGCTAGAGTCTTGCGCCCATTCAAGCAGTCAAAGAGGGTGGTCTTGCCTGACCCGTTAGGACCGATTAATCCGGTAACACTTCCCGCTTTAACAGTCAGTGAAATATGACTCAAGTGAAAGTCCGACTGTCTTACATATGAAAAGCTGATATCTTGGGCTGTTAATAAGATGGTCGATCACCTCCGAGTCGATTGGCGGTAAAGCAGGTAGAGGAAGAAAGGTCCTCCAATTAAGGACATGGTGGTCCCAATAGGAATTTCCAATGGAGCGATGATCGTCCGCGATAGGGTATCGGCCAGAATAAGTAAAATCGCCCCCAGGATCCCGGTAAAGGGGATCAGGCGACTATGCTTGCCACCAACCAGTAAACGGGCCACATGGGGGATAATTAAACCCACAAAGCCGATCATCCCCACAAAGGAAACCGTAATGGCAGCCAGATAAACGCCCACCAGCGCCACCATTAAGGCGATGACCTTGGGGGGGTAACCTAGGGAATGAATCAGTCCATCTTCTAATTGGAGTAAGTCCATCTTGGGATGGATGAAGAAAAGACAGAGATAAGCGGGGAGGGCATAGAGGAAGAGCAGGAGAATGTCTTGCCAACTATGGCCACTGAGATTACCGTTTAACCAGAGGATGGCCCCATGGAGGCGGTCACTATTCATGGTAACGATAACGCTTTGCAAGCCGCCTAAAACTGAGCGGATGGCTAGACCCGTCAGGACAATCCGTATCGAAGAGTAGGATGACTGAAAAGCCAAGAGACCCACCAGAAGAAAGGCTCCCACCCCGCCGACAAAGGCGAAGAGGGGCACCATGGCGGTCTGCTCCGGGAATAGGATCAAAATCACCACTGCCAGCAAGCTGGCGCCGGCGTTAATCCCTAGGATATTGCTATCGGTGATCGGATTTTTGAGGACGCTCTGGATCAGTAGACCGGAAAGTCCCAGGTTTAATCCTGCTAGGAGGGTAATGGCGATTCGGGGATAACGGATACTCCAGAGAATCTGTCCCCGCTTAGTGGCTTGGCCGGTGAAACTGGATAAGATGTCTTCCAGATTGACGGGGATACTCCCTAGCCGCATACCAATCAGGGCAAAGATAGCTAGTACCAGCAATAAAAACAGAAAGAGAAGCCAGCGACTTCTGCTTCGTTTAATCACTCTAATCTTCTCCTAAGAGGGCTTTCTTAACGGTTGCGAGGTCATCAGCTAAGCCTAAACCCCCATTGATGCTAATGTCGTTAGAGGTTAGAGAAATGATATGGTTGTTTTTACCTGCTTTGGTTTCTTGCCAGATAGGTTTTTGTAATTCTGCTTCAATTTGTTCTTGGGAAGTGTTTTCGTCAGCGGTACCCTTATTCTTTAAGTTAAAGATATTGGAGAGAGAATAGCTAATAATGTAGTCAGGGTCAGCGTCGATGATGGCTTCAGAGGAGAAGTTTACCAGACTACCATCAGTAATCACGTCGCTTCCAGCTTCCAGGGATCCGTCAGCAATATTCTTGAGGCCGAATTTTTCTAAAATAGAAGCTAGGTAGCTGTCGTCAGAGGCTACCGAACTGCCTTCTTCGGAGTTAAAGATAATGACGAAGGTTTTTCCGTTCAAGTCTTCGGTGCCTTTTAAGACTTCTTCTTCTTTAGCATTGATGTCATCTACAATACTTTGGGCCTTGTCTTGGCGGCCGGCTAATTTACCAATGTCTAAGAGGGTCTGTTTGACGTCATCATAGCGGGTATAGTCAAAGTAAACCGGTTCAACCCCAGTCCCCTCCACTTGTTGGCGGGTCATGCCTTCCAGTTTCTTGTTATTCAAGTAATAGTCCGCCTCGGTTGCAGCCAAGGTTTCTAAGTCAATTTTAGGCCCGCTACCGACTTTAGGAAGGTCACGGTAGGCTTCAGGTAATTGTTCAGGGGCGTGGGAGGTGACCCCAACCAGGGGAATATCTAAGGCATTGGTCATTTCCGCTAAGGAGAGGGTCCCAGCTACTAGGGCAGGTTGTTCTTCGCTCCAGTCAGCTTTTTCGGCTGACTCTTCATTTTCTTTAGGAGCCTCTGCTTGGGAGTCTTGGCTAGCGACTTCTTCGCTTTGCTCAGAGGAAGTGGCTTGGTCGTCATTACCATTGCCGCCGTTTGAACAAGCGGCTAAAAGCGCCAAGGATGTAAGAGCAGTTAACGTTATCTGTAATTTCTTTCTCATATGACAATCTCCTATCTCAAAAATTTATCATTTATATAGAATTTTATCATGAAGTATACATACAATGTAAGCCCTATCAAAAGTTGAGCGATATAAAAGCCCCATATTGTTCGCTATTTAACAAACTTGCTTGCTTTGAGTTGCATACTATGATTCTTTTTGAAAAAAGAGGTTAAATTGGGAAAAAGATGTGTCGCTTATATTTGACAAGTCAATTATTTGTGACTATACTGATAGTGAAAGATGAAATATGACTGATTGAATAGGGAGATTATCAAAAATGGAAATTACCACTACGAAACTTATTACAATTATTGTCATCCTAGTATTATTAGCTGCCCTTACGGTTTACGTGATCCGTAAAGCTAAAAAGCCTACTTCATCCCATGATCATAAGGCTAACCGCAAGGAGAAAGAAGTCGATGACCATATTGGCGTGGGTATCGCCCTGGGATTAGGCGTAGGGGCTTGCTTTGGGGCGCTTTTCGATAATATGCCTCTAGGGATTGGCATTGGCTTATGTATTGGTACCGCTATTGGGGTGAATTATTAAGCTTTCAGTTTTTAGCTTGGTATGAGCTCCTCCACTACTTAGATTTCAGCTCGATAGAGAAAGCAATCCTTCTCGTGGGAATAAATGATTCCGCAGGCTTGGAGATAAGAGTAGATAATGGTGGGACCGACAAAGGCCATCCCCCTCTTTTTGAGGTCTTTAGCAATAGCATCTGATAAAGGACTAGTAGTTCTTCCTAACTCCACGCGTCGTTGGTCTTGGGTAAAACAGCATAAATAGGCATAAAAGGAGCCGTATTCTTCCTGAATCCTTCGAAAGACTCGGGCATTTTGAATACTGGCCCTAATTTTGGCTTGGTGGCGGATGATTTTCTCATTAGCTAGTAATTCTTGCACTTTGTCCTCACCATATTGGGCCAACTTACTGACATCGAAGTGGTCATAGGCCTGGCGGAAGGCTGATCTCTTGTTTAAAATGGTTTCCCAGGAAAGTCCGGCTTGAAAGGATTCTAAAATCAACATTTCAAAAAGATAATCATCCTGGAAGTTAGCCACACCCCATTCCTGGTCATGGTAATTGATGTATAAGGGATTAGCTAAATTGCACCAATGGCAGCGTTGCATCACTTATGACCTCCTTTGGGCCAGGTAAATTGACGCATATCCTGGCCTTCTAACTTGAGCAGTTGGTATTTATTCTCTAAGCCACCAGCATAGCCGGTGAGTTTCTTATCCTTGCCCACTACCCGGTGACAGGGAATGATCAGGCAAATTGGGTTCCAACCGACCGCCCCACCCACCGCTTGGGCCGACATGCTTGCGATGTGACGCTTTCTAGCAATCTTATCCGCAATTTCCTGGTAGGTCATGACTTGGCCGTAGGGAATTCTTAGCATGATCTCCGCTACCTCTTGGCGGAAAGGCGTAGGGTCTTGGAGCCGAAATTTAGGGATAAATTGAGGATTTTCTCCAGAAAAATAAGCATCTAACCAGACGATACTTTCTTGGAAAGGTCGGCTGGTTTTTTTAGCGTTTTCTTGATTAAGTCTGCTAGCATCCTTTGACCCCGCAAAATAAAGCCCCGTCAAGGCTTGACCATCACTTCTTAGGATAATATCATCGAAGACTTTGGGGGTGGAATAAGTCCAGGTAAAAAGCAAAGTGTGCCCCTCCTTTTTGTGGAAAAACGGTTATCAATCGATCAGTCTTATTGTAACATGTTGCTTTTGGGGAGCCGTGTCCTGTCAAATAATGATTGCTCTTTTATCCTTGACAAGATCTATTTATATTCGTTTTTTGTTATAATAGAAGTAGAAAGATAAGTAAAGTTTAACTAGAAAAAGCAGGAGTGAATCTTATGAAAAACGGTTTATTTATTCGCTTAGTCGCTTATTTTATTAGTAGCTTTTTTACCTTTGTCGTTTATTTCTTATTGACGGATTATTTTGGGATTGAACTCACTCAATTTCCTGGTATTTTATTTGGGCTCTACTTAGCCCTGGCTTGGTTCCTCTTTCCGAAAGTCGTACTAACCCTCCCATACGATTCCGAGGCGGGTTATATGGTTACCAGTAAGATTCTCTATCCAATCTATTTCTTAATTAGTCCAATTTTATTCTTATATTGGCACTTTAAACGGGTGCTTTAAGGGTGTTGGAAAAAAGGTATGCTCCATTCACTAATAAAGACAATAAAATTCGCCTAGTTCTTACCACTGGGCGGATTTTTTCAAATTCATTTCAATAATCAAAAGGGGCTGAGCCGGGGAAGACTACTTTGTCCAACAGACATGGTAGAATACTTTGGAGAGAGTCCTTCAGAAAAAATGGAAAGGGATGGGAGTACATGGAAGGCGCCTTTACTGTGAATTTTACCCGGATTGAAAGGATTCCTCTGGTGGAGATCTATTCACAAGAACAAGAATCTAAAGATATTGTGATTGGCTATCACGGGTATAAATTGAATAAGGAAGCTTTGATTAAACAAGGATTGATCTACGCTGCCAGCGGTTTCCATGTCTTCCTGCCCGATGCGCCCCTCCACGGTGACCGCCAAATTGATCCCTTCCCCGAGACTTCTATTAAGATTATGCCCGGAATTATCGTGCAGAGTTTTACCGAGTTTCCCCGTTTACTGGCTGCGATTCAAGAGCGTCAGGCGGTTGACCGGGTCTTTGTCTATGGGGCCTCTATGGGTGGCATTATGGCTGCCATGATCGGGACGGCATACGCGGAGCGATTAAGTGGGTTAGCTATTCACATTGCTGGGATTAATTTAGAGGACCAGATGAAAAGAATTTACGGTGACCGCTATCCTGAGGAGTTGGATTCAGAAGCTTTGGAAATTATCCTAGCAAACAGTCCGACCGCTCATCCGGACCAATTTTTAAGCCGGCCGGTCTATATCTTTAATGGCGGTTCTGATGATGCTGAAATCTTGGCATTCAACCAGCGCGATATTCAAGAGTTAAAGGCTGATTTTCCCCAAGCCCGCTTGGAATGGACGGTTTTAGATGAAGTCGGCCACCGGGTACCGAGTCAAATCAGCAGGCAAACGGCAGCATTCTTTCAGTCTAGTTTCTAAATGAGATGACTCAAATTCAAAAAAAGAAGCACAGTTCCTTGATTAAAGGAGAGCTGTGCTTCTTTTGCTTTTATTCAATATCCAAATCGATGCGGTCGTTCATGGTTTCGCTAACATATTTGCCGTCTTTCTTACGCTGCTTGACACATTCGGTAAGCAGGTATTCGATTTGCCCGTTAAGGGAGCGAAAGTCATCCTCGGCCCAGGCAGCTAATTGCTCATAGAGCTTTTGCGAAATGCGGAGCGGGACTTGTTTCTTAGCCATTAGTAAAGACTTCCTGAGTTCACGATGGGGGAGACTTCGCTATTGCCACAGAGCACGACTAAGAGGTTGGAAACCATGGCTGCCTTGCGTTCCTCATCTAAGTCGACGACTTGCTTGTCTTCAAGCTTGTCCAGAGCCATCTCTACCATGCCAACCGCGCCATCAACGATCATAGCCCGGGCATCAATGAGGGCAGAAGCTTGTTGTCGTTGTAGCATGGCTGCGGCGATTTCAGGCGCATAGGAGAGATGGGTGATGCGGGCTTCGACAATTTCCAACCCGGCAAAGTCCACCCGATTTTGGATTTCTTCCTTAATTCTAAGGGCAACAATTTCACTCGACCCACGCAGGGACCCGTCATCGGGTTCACCATCCCCGGTGGTATCAATTTCAAATTGTGGATTCACATCATATGGATATTGGCGAATAATGTTACGGAGGGCAGAATCGGTTTGTAAGGACAGGTATTCTTTATAATTGTCAACATTGAAAACGGCCTTAGCGGTGTCACTCACCCGCCAAATGACAGCAATGCCAATTTCAACCGGGTTCCCCAAGTAGTCATTAATTTTTTGCTTACTGTTATTTAAGGTCATGGCTTTGAGGGAGATTTTCTTGCTAGGGCCAAGCGAAATTTCCATTCCATTTTGATCTTTGGCCGACTTCTTTTCGGCTTTTCGGACGTCTCCACTTTGACCGAGATAGGTGCCGGCCGCGGGATTGATGGCTTGGCAGAAGGGGTTAACAAAGTAAAAACCTTCGCCCTTAAGGGTACCAATATATCTACCAAAAAGGGTCAAAACTAATGATTCCTGTGGGCTTAACACTTTAAGTCCAAAGAGAATTAACCAGGCTAAGGCCAGGTAGGCGATCGCTAGTAGGTTAACTAGGGGATGTACTTGGAGGATCAGGAGGATGGCAGCGAGGACAAGACCGATAATATAAGTGATCAGTACGGTCATCCCGTTTTTCTTACCGGTTAAAACAGTTTCCGTAATTCCAGTGTCTAGTTTCTTATCTGTATTAGCCATGGGAGTCTTCCTTTCTAATAAGACCAGTGACGATTAGCCCCTGATAGGTAAATGACCAGGTTGACCGGCTGAGAAAGAATGGCCATTGCTATCCTAGGGCTAAAAAACTTTTTATCTTTCAACTCAGCTTCTAAGTGTCTATCTATTTGATATCTTTATGATATCACTTTGAAACGGGACAGGCAAGAAAAGAACGATTAAATCCAAAAAATACCGTCAAAAAGATTTGTGAGTTAATTTAAAAGTTGTTTTAGGGCTAGTTTTTAGGGATAAATTAGTATATGATGGTAAAAATTTAGCTTTACTAGTAATTGCAAGATCAGCGTATTTTTACAAGCGCTAAGTAGCAGGTCAAGTGAATCGAGGAGGATGAAGCATGCTGGAAGTAATTGGTGTAGGAATCGTGGTTTATTATCTGGTGGGCTGGAAAAAGCAGAGAAGTCAAAACGCTTCTGATTCCAAGAGTGACTCCAAGCAGCCTTTTATGAGCTCGCTTAGCTGGTCGCTCTGCTTACTGGCCTGTATGGGGGTTATTTTTCATAAATTACCCCTCTACTTAGGTCTAGGTCTACTGCTCTTAGTTATTGATTATTTTGATAGGGCCTAGGCGTTCGGTAAAATACAGGGAGTAATATATAAGAAAACGGTATAGCCGGCTTATATAGCTAGCTATACCGTTATTTTTATTTTATGGCTTGGACAATGGATCGAGTAAAGTCACGGATTGGTTGTTCAGCTTGATCTTGATATTGGTCGATTAGTTTAATGATAGCAGACCCGATAATTACCCCATCAGAGAGGTCAGCCATTTCCTTAGCCTGGCTAGGATTTGACACCCCAAAACCGATGGCAGCTGGAATATCAGGGTTGGCTTGGCGAATAGCTTGGACCATGGCGTCGAGGTCCGTTTGAATGTTTTGTCTGGTCCCGGTCACTCCCAGTGAAGACACCACATAAAGAAAGCCTTCTGCTTCTTTGGCAATTTTATGGATGCGGTCATGGGAAGTGGGGGCGACCAGAGAAATCAAGGCGACATCATATTTTTGACTGTAGGGGAGGAGTTCGCCTTTTTCTTCGTAAGGTACATCAGGCAGGATTAAGCCTTGGATGCCCACCTCTTGGCAGCGGCGCATAAATTTCTCAGGGCCGTAACCAAAAACGATATTGGCGTAAGTCATAAAGACGAGGGGAATATCGATCTTCTCTTGGAGGCGTTCGACCATAGCGAAGACGTCATCGGTACGCAGGCCAGTCTTTAAGGCGGTTTCAATGGCGTGTTGGATGACAGGGCCTTCCGCGGTAGGATCGGAGAAGGGAATGCCGATCTCAATTAAACTGGCACCCTCCTCAGCCATGGCTTGGATATATCTTTCCGTGCTGGCTAGGTCAGGGTAGCCGGCGGTAATGTAAGGGATAAAGGCTTTTTTATTTTGGAAAACGGATTGAATACTAGTCATAAATTTCTTCCCCCCGGTAACGTGCAATGGCGGCACAATCCTTATCACCACGACCAGACAAGGTAATACAGATAATCTGGTCGGGGCGCATGGTTTTAGCTAATTTGATGGCATAGGCGACGGCGTGAGCGGATTCGATGGCGGGAATAATCCCTTCTACCCGGCTAAGGTATTCAAAAGCTTGGACCGCTTCTTCATCCGTGATGGGAACATATTGGGCCCGCTTTCTGGCAGCTAAATTGGCGTGTTCAGGGCCAATGCCTGGGTAGTCAAGACCAGCGGAGATGGAATAGACAGGGTTGACCTGGCCATCCGCATCTTGGGCGATGATGGTCTTCATGCCGTGGTAGACCCCTGGACGGCCCACTTGCATGGTGGCAGCGGTATCTGGACTATCAACCCCATGACCCGCGCCCTCGCAACCGAATAATTGCACTTCAGGGTCATCGATAAAGGCGGCAAAAGACCCAATCGCGTTGGACCCGCCTCCCACACAGGCGAGGACAGCATCCGGCAAGCGGCCTTCGCGTTGGAGAATTTCTTGGCGCATTTCTCTCGAAATGACACTTTGGAAGTCACGTACCATGGTTGGGAAGGGGTGAGGGCCCATGGCCGAACCAATGCAATAGTGGGTGTCTTCCATGCGCCGGCTCCATTCTTTCATGGTTTCATTGACGGCATCCTTTAAGGTCCCAGTCCCTGAATCAACGGCCACCACCTGGGCGCCGAGTAGCTTCATCCGGTAAACATTTAAGGCCTGGCGTTCGGTGTCGTGCTTACCCATATAAACCACACAGTCTAGGTTCAACAAAGCACAGGCTGTTGCAGTAGCAACACCGTGCTGGCCAGCCCCGGTTTCAGCAATGATCCGGGTTTTACCCATCTTTTTAGCTAGGAAAACTTGGCCGAGAACATTGTTAATCTTATGGGCCCCAGTGTGGTTGAGGTCTTCACGTTTGAGATAGATCTTTGGTCCCCCCAAGTCTTCCGTCATATTCTTGGCATAATAGAGTAGGCTAGGGCGGCCAGCGTAATTATTTAATAAATCGGTTAATTCGCTTTGGAATTCAGGATCATTCTTATATTTATTGTAGGCAGCTTCTAATTCAATGACAGAGGGCATCAGCGTTTCTGCTACGAATTGTCCACCGTATTCTCCAAATCTTCCTTTAGACATTTTTTACCATCCTTACTATTTCTTTGATTTTATCTGGGTCCTTGTCTCCTTGACTTTCTACTCCGGTCGAGAGGTCCAAGCCTGCGGGGTGGACTTGGTTCATAGCGGCTTTTATATTGGTGACATTGAGGCCTCCGGCGAGGATAAAGGGGCGGTCGAAATCCTCTAAGAGCTTCCAGTTAAAAGACTTGCCGCTGCCGGCTTCCTTATAGTCGAGAAGAATCTGGTCAGCGGGACTGGTTTTAGCCCTTGCTAAGTCGCTAGCCTCACTAATGGCAAAGGCCTTCCAAATGGACTTGTTAGTGAGATTTTGTAAATTGATAATATCAGCTGGGCTTTCTCGGCCATGCAGTTGGGCGATATCGATGACACCTTCATTTAATAAGTCAGCAATAATTTCTAATGGATAGTTGACGAAGACACCCACCTTTTGAATCTTGGGGTCGACGGCTTGACTCAAGTCTTTGAGGGTTGAGAGATTAACTGAGCGCTGACTTTTGGGATAATCGACAATGAAACCGACATAGTCAATGGGTAGGGGGTTACAGTAGCTGATATCGACTAGCCGCTTGAGGCCGCATATCTTAAGCTTGGGCATGGTGACTGACCTTTCGAAAGGCTTGGATAAGGGCGCTGGGGTCGTTTTGACGCATCAAAGCTTCGCCCACCAAGACGGCATCGGCGCCAATTTCATTCAGGGACTGAATATCTTCTGGACCTCGTACCCCGCTTTCTGCGACAAAGAGGACCGAATCAGGAACCCGACTCCTTAGCTCGGCTGCATGGTTGAAGTCGACTGAGAAGTCCTTTAAGTTACGGTTATTGATCCCGATAATCTTAGCGCCACAGGCTAAGGCCAGGTCGATTTCTTCCAGATTATGGGTTTCTACTAGGGCACTGAGGCCCAGGTCATCACAAATACTGAGATAGTTTGATAACTTCTTGGCGTCTTGGTCTAAAAGGGAGCAGATAATCAAGACCGCATTGGCGCCCATGATTTTAGCTTCATAGATCTGATAGGGGTCGACGGTAAAGTCTTTTCTAAGCATGGGCAGGGCAACGGATTGGCGGATTTCTTCAAAGATTTCCTTAGACCCCATAAACCATTTGGGTTCAGTCAATACCGAGATGGCGTCCACCTGATTGTCTTGGTAGTGCTTGGCAATGTTTAAGTAGGGAAAGTCTGGAGAAATCACTCCTTTAGAGGGGGAAGCCTTCTTGATTTCAGCAATCAGGCTCAGTCCGTCCTTGGCCAAGGCCTGTTCAAAGATAAATTCTCCCTTAGCAAGACTGAGTGCGCGCTCTTTAAGGGCTTCTAGGGGGAACTTGGCCTGACTGGCTTGGACCCGTTCCTTACTATGTAAGGCTAACTGCTTCAAGATCATGGGTGACTCCTTCCTGACTAGCGGAAATATAGTCCTGTAAAAGCTGGTAGGCAGCGCCAGAATCAATGATTTGGCGAGCCAGGTCAATTCCTGCTTCTAGGCTATCGACTTTTCTAGCGGCGTAGAGACCAGCTGCGGCATTGAGGAGGGTGATGTCCCGTTTGGCGCCGTGCTCTTTGCCGGTTAAGATGTCGATAGTAATTTGGGCGTTGTCTGCTGGCGTTCCGCCGACAATGTCAGCTTTTTGGTAGTTAGGGAAACCGTAGTCTTCCGGTTTGATGGTGAAGCTTTCTTCATAGTCACCATCGAAGAAGAGGGCGGAAGTCGGTGCGGAGATAGAGATTTCATCCATCCCGTCCTGGCCGTAAATTACTAGTCCGCGTTCAACCCCTAAGTTCTTAATGACCTTGGCCATGGGCTGAATTAAATCTTCCTGGTAGACCCCCAGCACTTGGTATTTGGGTTTGGCCGGGTTAGTGATGGGACCTAGGATATTGAAAATCGTCTTAATCCCCAAGTCTTGCCGGACTCCGCTAACATTTTTCATAGAGAGGTGGTAGTTTTGGGCAAAGAGGAAGCAGATCCCGACTTGGTCTAGTAATTGATTGGCTAGGTCAGGATCTTGGTAGAGGTTGATGCCTAGCGCTTCAATACAGTCCGCCGCACCTGATTTAGAAGAGGCTGATCGGTTACCGTGTTTAGTAACGGGAACGCCAGCTGCGGCAATAATTAGGGAAGCGGTCGTTGAAATGTTGAAGGAATAGGATTGGTCGCCACCGGTTCCGACAATTTCTAGAGTGTCTTTTTGCGTGTCGATACTTTTGGCTTGGTCACGCATAGCTGCTGCAGCTCCTGCAATTTCTTGGTCACTGGCGCCTTTAATGGCTAGGGCGGTTAGGTAGGCAGCCATTTGCGCTTGGCTGACTTGGCCAGACATCATGGCCTTAACCGCTTGGTAGGATTCTTGGTAAGATAAGTCTTGATGATTAATTAATTGTTCGATTGCTGCTTTCATTGGTGTTCTCTCCTTTTTAGCTCTTAATAGACAAAAAAACTTGCCCTTATAACTAACTTCATTGCTGATTAGTTATAAGGACAAGTTGTTTAACCTGCGGTACCACCTTGATTGGCATCCCTCGATGCCCACTTAGGAGCGGTCACTCTGACCACCCGGCTGCTGATAACGCCAGCCTTGCGTCTTGCTTCTGGCTTTAGTTAAAGCCCTTGGCAAGCCTTCCAAAGGTCCATCGCTAAGGCCAACTAAACGTCTCCCATCACCACGTTCTTGCTTTAAGTTAGCTACTTAGCTATTCCTTCGTCATAAGTTTGATTTGCAAATAAAAAAGCGTTTATCCATAAAACATTAAAAAGTTAATGTTCTAAGGACAAGCGCTTTTCAACCTGCGGTGCCACCTTAATTGATCGTTTGGACGATCCTCTCGAGATAAGCCAAGCAGCTTATCCCTCAACCCAGCTAACGGGGGTCAATCCGTTATGGCTACTCTCCAGTTCACCATACCCTCCAAGGCCCATCCATTAAACTAATCAGACGCTCTCACCCTTCGTCCTCGCTAATGATTAGTGGTTTAATGTTACTTCCTCTTTAACGGTTTCTCGATTTCATCCATCATAGCCAAGTCTATTGATAAAAGCAAGATAAATTTAATTTTTATGAATTTTGATTATATGATCTAAATTGATCGCTTGAATCGATCCAGGATAATTCATATGATCCTGACAATAATAGCTAAATAATAGCTAATGGCTTCTTGGACAAATTTTGTCGTACCTTCTCCTGCAAAGTTGTCGATGTTTTGGGGGAAGTTCTAAGAATAAGCTTTTGTGAGTTAATCAGACTTTTTATGATTAGGAAGAGAATGTTATACTTAATAAACCGAGATGTCAGGAAAGGAGCGGTAGAGATGGCTGAGAGAATATTTGTGGTTGAGGACGATCCGGTGATTGCGGCCGGATTGGAGCGGGAACTGACCAAGTGGCACTATCAGGTCAAAAGGGCAGAAAACTTTGAAGCTATTGATCAGGAATGTCGAAATTTTGACCCCCATTTAGTCCTCTTAGATTTGAACTTGCCGTCCTATGATGGTTATTACTGGTGTCAGATGATCCGTAAAGACAGTGCGGTTCCCATCCTTTTTCTATCGGCCCGCGATACCAGTATGGACCAGGTCATGGCCATGCAGGTAGGGGGCGACGACTATGTCACCAAACCCATCGACCTGCCCCTCTTGCTGGCCAAGGTCCAAGCCCTCTTACGCCGGGCCTATCGTTATAGTTCAGCCAGTGAGCTCTTGTCCTTTGCTGGGGTTCAACTGGATCCCACTAAGGCGAGGCTGCTTTACCAAGGTCAGGCTAGCGACTTAACTGCTACGGAATTGCTGATCCTCAAGCAACTCTTTCAAGCCCAAGGGGACTATGTCAGCCGGGAAAGCTTGATGGAGGAATGTTGGTTGGGGGAGAGTTATATTGATGACAATACCTTAGCGGTCAATATTTCCCGCTTGCGTAAGAAATTGGCCCAACTGGGGCTGGCAGACTTTATCAAGACCAAGAAGCGAGTAGGCTATGCCTTAAATGAGGAGGTTGCTAGTCAGTGAAAGACTTTTTGAAGCGTCAAGGCTTGACTCTTTTTACTATGACTTTTACCTTTCTGGTCTTAGTATTAGCGGTCCTACTCTTTGATTTAGATGCCCTGGTCGCCCGTTTTCTCTTGCTTTTCTTGGCTTTCTTTTATGGATTGACCTTGCTGTTGGCTTACTGGCTGACCGGGCGGCAGGTGGACTACCACCAGCTCTATCTGGATAGTCAGGCCAAGGCTGAAGCTGACCGGGTCCAAGCTGACCTAGTTAAGCAGGAGCAGCAGGGCTATTTTTTGACTTGGCTCCATCAGATTAAGACGCCAATCGCAGCCGCCAAGCTCCTTATCCAGGACTTGGAGCCGCAAAGAAAGGATGATTTGGAAGCCCAGCTATTGGCGATCGAAAATTATATCACCATGGTTCTCACCTATTTGAAGGTAAGTAATGAGCAGAAGAACCTGCAGATTAAGGCCGTCAGTCTGGATGCTCTCATTGCCCCCTTACTTAAAAAGTATCGGCGGATCTTTATTAATAGTCATACCCGTCTCCACTACCAAGCCATTCCTGATCAAGTGATGACTGATCCTACAGCTTCTGAAATCATGATTGAACAGGTACTCAATAATGCCCTGAAGTATGCTGCTGGGAGAGAGATTTGGATTACTTACCAAGCGGATCAGGCTTGCCTTACTATTAGGGACAATGGCCGGGGAATCAAGGCCAGTGACCTGCCCAAGGTCTTTGACCAAGGGTATTCGGCCTTCTTAGGCAAGTCTTTGCGACGGTCAACGGGTATTGGTCTCTTTCTAGTCAAGCAATTGGCTGACCGCTTGGATCAACCGGTAGAATTAGAATCTACTTGGGGTGAGGGGACCACAGTTAGGATTTACTTCCACCAAGATGCCTTCAGCGCGTCTTAGCTTACAATTTTGTAAGATTGGGCCCTGCTTTTGTTAGTTTAGATAAAAGCAGGGCGCTTTTTTTTTTTCTATAATAAAGGCAAAGAATGGAGGAGAGAAGAAATGCTATTAAACGTCATTCATTTAGAAAAAATATATGGCCAGGGCGGCAATGCCACGACGGCCTTACGGGACGTGACTTTTCAAGCAGAAGCTGGTGAGTTCGTGGCTATTATGGGAGAGTCCGGCTCCGGGAAGTCTACCCTGTTAAATATTATTGCCACCTTGGATAAGGCGACGGGTGGCCAAGTCTTCTTAAATGATCAATCCTTGGCTGCCTTAGGAGAAAGTGACCTCGCTGCCTTTCGCCGCCAGGAGTTGGGCTTTGTCTTCCAAGACTTCAATATGCTGGACACTTTCACCAACCGGGACAATATACTCCTGCCCCTGGTGCTTTCCAATATGGATTATCCGGAAATGGAGCGGCGCTTAGCTAAAATTGCTCCCTTACTCGGGATCGAAGACCTTTTGGACAAGTATCCCTATCAAATTTCTGGTGGGCAGCAGCAGCGGGTAGCCATTGGCCGGGCGATAATTACCCAACCTAGCCTGATTCTCGCTGATGAACCGACTGGGGCCTTGGATTCTAAGAACAGTGAAGCAATCATGAAGCTCTTTACCCAGTTAAACCAACAGGGTATGACCATCTTCATGGTAACCCATTCCTTACGTTGTGCGGCTTATGCTAAGCGCGTCCTCTTTATTAAGGACGGGGTGGTCTACCATGAAATTTACCGGGGTGAGGACTCTTTGGCTGACTTCCAGGAGAAAATCGCCAATAGCCTCTCCTTTTTAAACCGGGAGGAGGTCTAGTATGAGTCAACGTTTACTCTGGCAATTAGCCAAACGTAATTTAAAGGTCAGTAAGATGATTATCCTGCCTTTTCTCTTGGTGAATGCACTTTTGTTTGCCCTCCAGTATGTGATGATCTCTTTAATTGGTAACCAATTTGTCTTAGAGCGAAATCCTTATTTTCCCACTGTGATGGCCTTTGCCGCCGTCATTAGCTTCTTCTTAGCCCTAGCCTTTATCCTCTATGCCAATAACTTTATCCAGAAGCGGCGTAGCAAGGAGTTTGCCCTCTATAGTGTTTTGGGTATGGAGAAGCGGCATATCAAGTCCCTACTCGCTAGGGAGAGTCTCTTGCAACTGGGATTTATCCTCCCCTTATCCCTAATTGGAGGGCATCTGATTGGGACTTTTGCCTTTATGGCTGTCAACAAAGTCATGCGCCAATCCGGGATGACCTTAATGGACTATCCCTTGAAGTGGGAGGTCGCTTTGATCACCGTCCTGGAAATTATCTTGGTACACGCTTTAGTTTATCTTCTGAACCGGCACCGCATTCAGAAAAACAATCCCCTTGAACTCATGCAGAGCGGTCAGGCAGGTGAAAAAGTCCCTAAGGGGAATATTTTTGTCGCCTTAGTCGGTCTGGCCTTGGTGGGAACAGGCTATTACATTTCACTGACTACAACCAATATTATGCAGGTCATTTATCAATTGCTCCTAGCCATCGTCTTAGTGGTCTTGGGGACTTATTGCCTTTATAATTCTCTCTCGATCATGTTTTTAAACTGGCAGAAACAACGGAAGTCTTATTACTATCAACCCAAACATTTTCTAACGGTTTCTGGGATGCTTTATCGGATGAAGGCCAATGCCTGGAGTTTAGCTTCCATTGCCGTTCTTTCGACCGGGGTTATGCTGGTCCTTGGTTTAACCGTTTCAACTCAACGGGGCATTGAAAGTTTGATTGACCGTTATCAAGCCAGAGACTATAAAATTGAATTGCGGGGGCCAGTGGTTGAGGAATCCTTAGACCAGCAACTCGAGCGTTTAGAGACAGCAGTTGATGAGCTTAGTCAGTTCGCCCCTTTGGAAGAGGTTAACTACCAGTTGAGCTTTGGCCAGTTAGCTGTGAGTGAGGTGAAGGATAATAGCTTAGTCTTACAAGCCTTTACACCCAGGGACCAAGTCACCCAGGGGGTCGTTTTCTTTGGGGAAAGTTTGGAGGGATATAACCAAAACTATGCCAGTCAGGAAAGTTTGGCAGAAGACCAGGTCTTAATGGCCACTAGCCAGGACCAAATGGAAAAGGTAGACCAAGTTACAGTGGGGGATAAAACTTACCAAGTCAAGCACATGCCTAAGGACCGTCTGCCTGTGGTTGCAGGCCTGGATGCTTTGATGCTGGTGTTTCCTAGCCAAGAGGCCTTAACCCAAGCCTACCAAGCGGCCAATACTAGCCAAGATATTGGTTATCTCAAGAGTCCGCTAAGTTATAATGCGACTTTTGATGCTAGGGAAAATAAGGATGTGATTGACCAGCACCTGGATGATTATGAAGGAAAAGGGATTGAAATCTCTTCTAAAACAGTCTTTCGGGAATTATTCTATCAGCTCAATGGCGGTTTTATTAGTATCGGTGCCATTGTTTCCCTGGTTCTATTGATTGGTTGCTTCTTGATGCTTTACTACAAGCAGCTCTCTGAAGGGCAGGAAGATATGAAGAACTATCGGATTATGCGCCAAATTGGCCTACCCAAGTCGCTGATCAAGTCAACCATTCGCCAGCAGATTTTCTGGGTCTTTGTTTTACCACTCTTGACCGCGGTCATTCATATGGGCTTTGCCTATCCGATTCTGCGCCAGGGCTTAGGGCTGATCGCCATTAAGGACCGAATGCTTATTTTAAGCAGCTTCTTTGCGGTCATTGTCTGCTTTAGCCTGGTTTATTATCTCATGTACGTCTTGACTTCTAAGGCCTATTATCGCATGGTCACTGCTGATCAGTAATTGAGTTGGTCATTTTAGACTGTTAAAGTGATGCCAAAGGAGGTGACAGTTATGACTGAAGAATATCGAAAGGAAGAGAAGGGTTGGGGCCAGCGTTTCTTGAATATTTTGAAATGGTTGTTATTGATGGTTTGGGGAACCCTGCCTTTTGGATTAATGTTTGTGGTTAACAGCCGTTCCCACATGTTCTCCTGGCCCGTAGTGGCTGAGCTGACCCTAATAGTTCTGGTTTTTGCCTATCTGACCTATCGCTTTCTTTATAAGTTTTATTACAAGCGTGCCCAAGGCAAGGATAACTTTGATCGCTTGGGATGGAAAGATATTGGCATTAGCTTCCTCTATTATCTTGGTTTCCGAGTGGTGGCGGTGGGCTTGACCATGGCCAACCAAGCTCTCTACGGCAGTGAGCTATCGGCCAATGACCAGCTGCTATTCTCGGGGGACCCCAACCTGGTATCGCCGATATCCAATATTGCCTTTTTCCTAATGATGGGCTTTGTGGTGCCTTTCCTAGAAGAATTGGTCTTTCGCGGCATCTTTCAGAACCTTTTCTTCAAGGCCGAAAGTTTCTGGTGGCCGCTAGTCTTGAGTTCGCTAATTTTTGGCCTCAACCACATGTCTAATAACCCCGTTGAGGCGCTCATGTATATTCTCCTGGGTGCCACCCTCTATCTAGCCTACCGACGGCGCAGGAATATTAAGGACGCCATCCTACTCCATATGATGAACAATGGTGTCGCGGCGACTATGCTGTTAGGCTCCTATCTCTACCAAGTTTTCGGCTAAGTCACTACTCTCAGTCTCTTTGGGCTGGGAGTTTTTTACTGCATTCGGTTGACTAGCCTGTTAGAGGGTCTATCTTCAAATGATTGAAAAGACTGTCTTTTTACCATATAAAAATATTTGCGGGTAAGATTTTTCATCTAGCGGAATGGTTTTTACTTGAAAATGAAAGCGCTTTATATTAAATTATACAGGAAGGCTATTTTACTTATTCAAAAGGAGGAAAAATCATATGGCAGATTATGTTGCAGGTACTGAAGTTAAGGACTTAAAAATCGTTAACTTATATGATGTAGAAGATGAAGCTAGAGAAATTATCCCTGAAGCAGGATATGGTTACATTCGTTCTGGTGCAGGGGATGAATTCACTCTAAGAAGAAATATTACCTGTTTTAACAGCAAGGGGATCCTACCACGGGTGATTGGTGATGTTGAACATCCAGATACATCAACCACTTTCCTCGGAAAAGATTACTCAGCACATTCTTCTATGCACCAATTGCTGCTTTAGGTATTGCTCATGAAGAAAAAGAAATTGGTATGGCTAAAGCCTTTAACGAATTCGGCACCGCCTTTTCAATTTCCTCTTATGCAGGATCTAGCTGGGATGAAATGGCTCCTTCCTATGAAGGCTATGAAGACCGCCCACGTTACTTCCAATTATATATGAGTAAGAACCACGGCTTTAACGAAGCCATGTTAAATGAAGCCAAAGACTTTGGTTGCCAAGCGATTATTTTAACTGCGGACTCTACCGTTGAAGGGAACCGTGAATTAAATAAACGAAACCATTTTACTTATCCATTTGGTATGCCAATCGTTGAACGCTATTTAGCAGGTTCTGGCGAAGGGATGGCGCTAAAAGATGTCTATGCTTCCTCTAAACAAAAGATTTCACCAAAAGATATTGAATACATTAAATCCATTTGTGACCTACCAGTGATGCTCAAAGGGGTACAAACACCTGAAGACGCCTTGAAGGGTATTGGTGCTGGTGCGGATGTTATTTACGTGTCTAACCATGGGGGACGTCAATTAGACGGGGCTCCTGGATCCTTTGAAACCCTTGAAGCCATTGCTCAAGCCGTTCAAGGTGAAGTGCCAATTGTCTTTGACTCCGGTATCCGTCGTGGTGAGCATGTCTTTAAAGCCTTGGCAGCAGGTGCAGATGTCGTAGGTATTGGACGTCCAGCCCTATACGGCCTCGCTCTAGGTGGACATAAGGGTGTTCTTTCTGTATTGAACTACTTGAAAGACGACTTAACCCGGATTATGCAATTAACCGGTTGTCAAACCATTGAAGACATTAAGAATGCACGTCTAACCGACCTACCTGCATATAATGAAGCGGAATTAAGACACCACGGTTACTAAAATCAAATAAATAACTAAGAAGAGACGCTAACGGACTTCACCAAGCTGTTTTTACAGAGCTTTTGGGACCGTTAGGGTCTTTTTTGCTTTGAATTTATTTTCACAAACCTAGAAAACTTTGCTAGTGACGACAGCAAAGTCCGCTATAACAGCATGTGAAAGCCAATAAAAACTGGGATTTTTTTGTAATTATTTGTCATTTTAATTACCAATCTTTAGTTTAGTAAGGTATAATGGGGTTCGTACAAGTCGTTATAGATTTTAGGAGGTATATTTAATGGCTTTTTTAGTAAATGGTAATGAAATTTTGAAGGACGCACGTCGCAACCAATATGCGGTGGGAGCCTACAATACAAACAATCTCGAATGGACCCGTGCCTTAGTGAGCGGCGCTAAAGAAACCAGAACCCCATTATTGATTCAAGTATCTACTGGTGCTGCTAAATATATGGGTGGTTACAAATTAGTTCGTGACTTAGTGCTTAACGTGATGGATAGCATGGATGTTGATGTTCCAGTTATCTTGAACTTAGACCATGGTGATTTCGAATCAGCCAAAGAATGTATCGAGTTAGGTTATTCTTCTGTTATGTTCGATGGTCATAAATTACCAGTTGAAGAAAACCTTGCTAAAACTAAAGAAATCGTTCGTTTAGCTCATGAACGTGGTATCGCAGTTGAAGCTGAAATCGGTAAGATTGGTGAAAACCAAGGTGGCGGTGAATTAGCTTCTGTTGAAGATGCGATTCGTTTTGCTGAAGCTGGTGTTGACCGTCTTGCTTGTGGGATTGGTAATATCCACGGTGTTTACCCAGAAGGTTGGGAAGGCTTAAACTTCGACCGCTTGAAAGAAATTTCTGACGCTGTTGATGTTCCACTTGTATTACACGGCGGTTCTGGTATTCCTCAAGACCAAGTGAAGAAAGCTATTTCTTTAGGTATTGCTAAGATCAACATCAATACTGAATTCCAATTAGCCTTCCAAAAAGCTACCCGTGAATACATCGAAGCGGGTCATGACCAAGACCGTTCAAACAAAGGGTTCGACCCACGTAAATTGTTAAGACCTGGTACTGACGCAATTACTGAATCCATGAAAGAAATGATTTCTTGGATGGGTACTCGTCCAATTGACGACAGAGACTCTAAATTTGTCTTCGATGAAGCTTCCTTAAACGAAGAATAATCAAGTCTATATATATGAAAAGAAAGGATTGTGACTTAGTCGCAGTCCTTTTTCTATAAGCAAAATATTTTTAATTGGTCTGCTGGCTTGCTATACTCTGTTTATCGTTAATGTAAAAAGCCAAAAAATGGAGGATTTAATTTATGACACAATTTAAAGATCTTGCTGCTAAGCGTCGTTCGATTTACCATATTGGAAAGAATACCGACCACACTTCCCAAGAAATCGTTGACGCTTTAAAAGCAGCCTTAAAAGATGTGCCAACTGCCTTTAACAGCCAAACTTCACGCATTGTGATTGCCTTTGGTGACAAGCACCAAGCTTTATGGGATGAAATTTACCAAGTCCAAGAAGGTGTTTTAGAAGGCGACATGTGGGAACAAATGTCTGGCGTGATTCAAGGCGCTAAAGAAGGTTTAGGAACCATTCTTTTCTTTGAAGATCTAAATGAAGTTGAAAATATGCCGGCTAACCCCGAACGGTCAACTGCTTACAAGGAAAATAACAGTGCCAACCATCAATACGCTGCCTGGTTAACCTTGGCTGAATTAGGCTTAGGGGCCACCTTGCAACACTTTAATATTGGTTATGAACAAGGCTTCGATAAGTCTATCCGTCAAATGTTTGACTTGCCAGACTCATACGCCATGTTAGCGCAAATGCCATTTGGTTCGGTTGAAACTCCAGCAGGTGACAAAGACTATATCGACCAAGATGAAAAAGTGCGTGTTTACGAATAAATCGTGTTTAATGAATTAAAAGTGTAAAAACAACCGGGAGAGAGAAATTTCTGCCGGTTGTTTTTATTAGCCTTTACTTAATTCTTGGGCGGCGCTGATCCAATTTTTCCATTCTAAGGCCAGGTGGAGGCAGTGGTCTTTAACAATATAGCTGGGGCAAGCAGCGGGAAATTCGACCAGGGTTCTGGCTTCCATGCCGGTCTCGGTATTTCTAAATTGGTGACGGATGCCACCTACTTGGCTTCCCTTAGCCAAGTAAGCCAGTCCGACCATCTGTAAGGGATAAGCAGGATCCTCTTGACTGACCAGTCCCTGGTCACTTGAAAAATCAATCAAAAACTGGATAGGTAAGGGACTGGCCCCGGCGGTTTCAATTACCTCAAATAGCTGTCCTCTAGGTTCGAGGACATAGTGCTCGGGATTGGCTGCTAGGTTAATTTGACGAATACCAGGACTATCCTTAGTCACAAAATCTTTGACTAGGGGAGCGAATTCTTCGATAGTTAGCCCATCCACTTCAAGGGTACAAGTGGCATACTTTACCCGACCCAATGAAAGCCAAGCAATAGCTCGCATGAGGGTAGCCATAAGCTTTAACTTCCAGCCCAAATGGCGGAGAATTTCCTCATAGGTTAATGATTGCTTCAATTGATTGAGTGAATTTCTCAGTGTCACTAAATTGTCTGCAGGCTTAGGCCGCCTACCGAGATTTTTAAGGGCCTGTCGGCTGTGTCGGTATTCCCAGTTATCTAGTCTTTCCTGACTGACTACTTGGCCGGCTATGGTTATTTTCATGATATTTACCTCTAGTTGATTCTTAGTAATAATGAATTATGGCTTATTTTTGCCTTTAAGTCTACAATTTATTGACAAGGTATGCTATACTGATCGTATTGATCCATTTTGATCTCGGGATGTAGCACAGTTCGGTAGCGCACTAGCATGGGGTGCTAGGGGTCGCAGGTTCAAATCCTGTCATCCCGATTGTATATTTTTCTTTCTAAATGAAAGGAAAGTTAACGCATAAAATCGCTTGAGGAGACCATAGATGTCTGCTTAGGCGATTTTTTCATTTATGTGGTTAATTCTATGATCATTTTTAACGATCACAACTAATAGAATAAATATAGTTATATGGAGAAATCCTATCATATCAAGCTTTCCGTTGATAGGATAAGCAAAACAAGATGGTTTTAATAAAGAAGTCATGCTAGAATAGATTGAGTTTGATAGAGGGGGAGAATAACTATGACTAATAAAATTTTGACCACACATGTAGGTTCCTTACCACGGACAGAGGCCTTGTTGGAGGCTAATAAACGCCGTACTGCGGGCACGATTGCTGAAGACGAATTTAACCAAATTATTGCTGAGTCGGTTGACCAAGTTGTGAAAAAGCAAAAAGAAATTGGGATTGACCAAGTGAATGATGGGGAATACGGTCACGTGACTTCAGGTGCGGTTGACTATGGGGCCTGGTGGAACTATTCCTTCTACCGCTTAGGTGGACTAGAGATGACGGATGAAGACCGCTGGGCCAAGAGCGAAGCCATTCGTTCCACTCCTGGAAACATTAAATTGACCAACTTCCCTGACCGTCGTGACCGACAAAAATTTAGAGCAGCCTATGAAGATCCTGATTCTGGCGTATTAGGCAGACGTAATAAGGTGGCTAACCCAGTCTTTGCCGGCAAGGTGACCTATATCGGCCAAGACCAAGTCAACCGTGACGTCAAACTCTTGACTGAAGCCTTAGACAAATATGATATCAAGCAAGGTTTTATGGCGGCTATTTCTCCAGGGGCAGCAGCACGTTTGGAGGACCGTTATTATCACGATGAACAAGCGCTCTTAAATGATGTCGCTGATGCCTTACATGAAGAATACAAAGCCATCACGGATGCGGGCTTAATTGTCCAATTAGATGCTCCAGACCTAGCCGAAGCTTGGGACCAAATTAACCCGGAACCAAGTCTGAAGGACTTCCAAGCTTGGCTGCAAAAACGTGTCGATGCAGCTAACCGGGCCTTGGAAGGTATTGACCCTAGCTTGGTCCGCTTACATATCTGCTGGGGGTCTTGGCATGGTCCACATACCACCGATATTCCATTTGAAGATATCGTTGACCAATGCTTACAAATCAAGGCGGGCTCCTTCTCCTTTGAGGCCTCAAGTCCCCGTCATGGTCATGAATGGCGCGTCTGGGAAAAAACAGACCGCTTGAAAGCCGGGCAAAAGATTGTCCCAGGCTTTGTTTCCCACTCCACCAATGCGGTTGAACACCCACAATTAATTGCAGACCGGATTGAACTTTTTGCCAAATTAGTGGGGCCAGAAAATGTCATTGCCTCAACTGACTGTGGTTTGGGTGGTCGCTTACATGAGCAAATTGCCTGGGCTAAACTGGAATCCTTAGTTGAAGGGGCGGCCATTGCTTCTAAGCGTCTCTTTGGCTAAGCAAAGAGCTTTAATTAGGAATAAGACTTTTCCAAAAGCTGTGACTTTGTTCGCAGCTTTTTTGTTTACCAATCTTTTCAGTGATAGTCTTTTAAATTGTTTTTATGGATAGATAAAATTATGAGAAGCAATTTTTTAATGATAAAATAAGCGTAAAGAGTGAGGAAAGTGTTTTTGGGATCAGGCTAGTCTCGGGTCGTTTGTGTGCTCTTGAAGCATTGAAAGGATGGTTAACCATGCGGATAGGCAAGGTCTTAAAGCGAATTGACCGTGATGAACGCTATGTGGTGGAGAAAGATAGCGGTTTAGTTCACGGCAAGGTCAATGGTTATACTTTATTAGTCGATATGATGCATTTAGGTCAAGAATACGATATCGTTTTTCATCTAAGCAAGGAGGGCCAGGTGCCTGACCGGCAAGAACTTCTCTCCAATATGCCTAAGCATAAAAATTTAAAAAATGTCCAGGTTGAAGGCAATAAGGTTACCTATAAGGCGCGAACGGCTTTTTTAGTCCAGTCCACTGTAGATAGCTTATTTGAAATGGTGGATTTACTTACTCAAGCCCTTAAAGACTTATCCTACCAAGACGCCTCCTAGCTTAGTCGAATGACATGATTAAGCGAAGTAAAAAGCCATGTTGGATTTTTCAACATGGCTTTTATTGATTTCCTTGCTTGTAAAGATGCTAATTTTGCTTGGCGTAGAGGGATTCGCCGATGGCATTGAGCCGGTCTTCCCATTCCGCTTCACTTAATTCGTGCTCTTTGACGTAGAGATTACGTGGGTGGCGGCGGCATTCTGCAGAACAGCCCCGTAAGTATTTATCTTCATTTTCCTTTGAAGAGAAGAACTGCTTATTGCATTCGGGGTTAGCACAGTTAACATAGCGGTCACAGGGTTGACCGTCATAGTGGTCGTTGGAGATGATGGTTGGGTCGACATGGTTAATCGGAACTGAGATCCGTTCGTCGAAGACATACATCTTGCCTTCCCACAAGTCGCCTTGGACGTTAGGGTCTTTGCCATAGGTATCGATACCACCTTCGAGTTGGCCGACCTTATCGCCGATACCTTCTCGTAGCATCCAGCCGGAGAATTTTTCGCAGCGAACGCCACCGGTACAGTAGACGGCGACTTTTTTATCCATAAATTTTTCCTTGTTATCTCTGACCCACTGGGGGAGTTCACGGAAACTACGGATATCAGGGCGGATGGCACCTTTGAAGTGGCCCAGGTCATATTCGTAATCGTTCCGGGTATCTAAGACCACCGTATCCTCATCTAAGAGGGCTTCGTGAAATTCTTCTGGTTTCAAATAGTCACCAGTGATATCCAGTGGACTCAAATCGTCATCCAAACTCAAAGACACGATTTCGTTACGAGACCGTACAAACATCTTCTTATGGGCGTAGTCATCGGTTTCATCAATCTTGAACCAAACATCTTCAAAACCGGGAAGGGAGTGTAGGTGGTCCATATATTGGTCAGTTTGTTCTACTGTTCCTGATACCGTCCCATTGATGCCTTCTTCACTGACCAGAATGCGGCCCCTTAAGCCAATCCGTTTACAGAAGACCAGGTGTTTCTTGGCGAATTGGTCGGGATCCTCAATATTTTGATACTTGTAATATAGTAATACGCGATAGTCTTTACTCACGTAAAATCTCCTCCTTTGTAGTTGCAGGCTACAAATCTCTCTTATATTCACTATACTACCCAGGAGCGGGAATTACCAATTTGCTGGCTGAGTTGGCTACTATGGATAGAGTCAGGCATCGTTTGGAGAACGAACTCAAAAAAGGCTGCGACACTTGTCACAGCCTGATTTTTTGTTTAATTAATAAACGTTATTAAAGTAAGCATCGATGGCATTAGCGGTTGCTTGGACTAATTTGTCTTGGTAATTAGCGTTTCTCAAACGACTTAATTCTTGGGAGTTGTCACCAAAACCATATTCAATCAATACTGCAGGAATATCGGTTTCACGTAAGACTGCAAAGGTATTGGATTGAACACCACGGTTTACAGCGCCGGTAGAGCCAATCAATTGATTTTGAATTTGTTTAGCTAAGTAGGCACTATTGGTCAGTCGTTGGGCATTGTTGTGGTAAGGGTTAATTTGAGATGGATAATTGGTAAAGTATTGGTAGTAGTAAGTTTCAATCCCTTGGGCTGTGCCGCGGTTAGCTGCTCCCATGGAGTTATGGTGCATGGAAACAAAGATATCGGCATTGGATCCGTTAGCGATTCGACTCCGTTGGGTTAAATCAGTATCGCTGGTGCCAGGACGGGTAGTGATCACTTGGTAGCCCCGATTTTGTAGGACTCGGGTTAATTTATCAGCTAGGTTCTTATTCAAGGTTCCTTCGTTGACGCCGGCGTATGCAGCACCTGACCAATTACCATGGCCTGGGTCTAATAAGACTGTCCGCACCCCATCATAAGTTTGACTGATGTTCATCGGTTTGACCGGTGCGTTTGGAATTTGTAAGACTTGACCATGAGCTAGATAGTTACCGCTGAGGCCATTCGCACTCCGGAGGGATTGAGGGCTGATACCAAAGGCGTTAGCAATACTATCGACACTTTCATTAGGCCCCACTGTGTAAACTAAACTGGTGGTAACAGTGCTTACTTGGTCCTTAGGAATGGTTAGGACTTGGTTGGTGTAGAGCACATTACTACTTAAACCACTGGCTTGGCGGATGCCTTCGACCGTTACGCCGTATCTTTGGGCGATGGACCAGAGTGACTCGCCGTGGCTAACCACGTGTTGGTTAGGGCCAGGCGTCTTGGTGCCGCGTTGGACGATTTGGTCGACGGGTTGCTTAGTCACTTTTTCATCAATTTGTTGACGGCTGACTTCCTTACCGTCTTGGTAAGTGACTTCATAAGTGACAGTCTTTTCGCCGTTTTCACCTTTTTGTAAGACTTTTTGGCTACCAGCCTTGTAGTCATTATTGTCGGTATACTTGGTTTGGAAAGGAATGCTTACTTTTTGGGTAAGGATTTTTTTCGTGGATAATGCCTTAGTGCCCACATGGACCACTTTATCTTCAGCCGGAACATATTCAATCGCCTTTTCAGAACGGTTAATTTCTTTACCTGCTTGGCTTTGGACGGTGATTTCGACCACGCGTTTGCCGGCCTTACCTTCTTGAACAACCTTTTCTTGGCCTAGGTCTAATTGGTCATCGGCAACGTATCTCACGCCCGGTTGGATAACAAAGGTCTTTTGGACGCTTACTGAAGCGATTTCTTCAGCGGGCTTTTCTTGATCCTTATTGGTCTTATCTTCTGGTGCCTTTTCTGGAGCGGGTTGACTAGTTTCGGACTTGTCCTTAGCTGTTTCTTCTGGAGCCGGTTGACTGCTTTCAGATTTGTCCTTTTCCTTATTGTCGGCTTTGGGTTTGGCCTCTGCTTGAACTTCTTTTTCCTTCACTAACTTTTCAGTTGGTGCTTGGTCTTTGTTCTTAGTTTCCTGAGCCTCTGAATCCTTATTTGTATCGACGTCTTCTAATTTTTCATCAATAACAGTTGGATTTTCTTCACTTTCTGCCTTGTTTTGTTCTGGTTCAGCCTTGGCTTCAGTAGCCTCTTGATTTTCCTTACCAGCCTTTTCTTCTGGCAGGGCAGTGTCAACGGATGCAGGATTTTCTACGATGTGTCCGCTAAGACCGCTTTCAGGGCTTTCCGTTTGCGGAAGGCTCTGTGCGTTGTTTACGCCTGCTTGTGCTTGGCTTTGAGGGGTTAGGACTGTAATCTTCACATTTTCAGCTAGGTCTTTTTCAATAGCTGCCTCAGTTTCTGCTGGGCTTAAGTCAGCACTGGCTTGGTCTTGACCTTGACCGCTGGCTGGGGCCTTTGGTGCGTTAGTTTCACTGGTGGTTGCTGGGCTAACTGTTTTAGCTGATTGAGTCCCACCATTATTTTGGCTAAGTGGAGAGAGAACCCCAGTTAATAAGTCACCAGTAAAGATTAGGTGGATATTGCCTAAATGGTTAGCTTGAGCCAAGCTGTTGAGATCTTGACCAGTCGCTTCAGCGAGTACACTGAGAGTATCTCCCCATTGAACAACGTAAGCTTGGTAGCCGGCTGCTTGTTGGCGGGCGATCTCCGCTTTGACTTGGTCGACACTATTCTTGGTCCAAGTTCCTTTAATACGTTTGAGCGCATCCTGACTAGCTTGTTTGATTTGTCCATTTTCGCTCAGTTGGTCTTTACCCGCAAAGTCAGAACTGGAGAAATTTTTAATTCCTTGACTGGCCAGGGTGTTGACATTGGCTCTAACTTCTTCATTACCTAATGAAATGGCACCTAGTGAGCCGGCTAGGAGTAAACTAGCGACCACCCATTTACCTTTTGATTTGTGCATTGTTTTTTTAGATTTTTTCTCTTGGAAAAAATTGTCTTTCATGCTGATACTCCTTTTATGAATTGTTTATTATCTTGTTTTTTAAAGTTTAAATCTTTTTAAAATTGGTTAGACAAATAATATTGTAACAGGAATTTTAAAAATGTTCATTAAAATACGAAGAAATTCACTGATTTCGTTTTTTTATCACCTAATAAAATCGCTTAGCTTTTATAAAAAGACCTGCTTGATGAAGGAGTATCTGCCAGGGGTTTATTTCGCGTGATTATGGGGAAATATGCTATCATAACCTTGATTGTATTAGTTAAAAAGAAAAGAGGTATTTATGTTAAAACGAATTGCGAAAATTCCAGCGGGGACTTTCTTAGTACCAATGATTATTTCCATGTTATTGATTTCTTTCTTCCCCGGAATGTACGATGTTTTTGGTGGAACGACGCAGGCGGCTTTCCAGAATGGAACCAGTGTGGTGATTGGCTTCCTGGTTTTTGCAGCAGGAACGACCTTAGACTTTAAGAAAATTGGCCCCCTGCTTAAGCGCCACTTGCCTATGGTTATTTTCAAATTGATTTTATCGACCCTGTATATTTTGGCTTTCTACTGGTTCTTTGGTCTTGAAGGGATTTGGAGGATTAACCTCTTAACTTTTGCCTGTGTGATCTATTCTTTAAATCCAGCTGTGGCTTTAGCTATCCATAGTGAATACGGTGACCAGCAATTTGGTGCTGTTTATGGCATTTATGGGATCTTGGGAATGTCTTTTACCCCATTAATCTTACTCAGTGTCCTTACCGCGAGTGGGGGAGGCAGCGCCGGTATTGACTGGAACCCAATTATATCGATCTTTATCCCGCTGATTATTGGAGCCCTACTGGGGAATATTGATCCCGATTTTGCGGATTTCTTCTCGCCCCTAATTGCTAAGTTGCTCCCCTTCTTAGGTTGGAATTTAGGGGTGGGGATGAACTTGATGGATGCTGTTTCTTCTGGATTGTCTGGTTTAGTAATGGCAGGGCTCTTTATGGTCTTGATGTTGCCTTTAATTCTATTTGATAAGTATGTGACTAAGGTCAATGATGGCGTAGATGGTGTGGCTATTTGGAATGTAGCAGGGATGTCAGTGGCTAACCCGGCCATTATTGGAGCCGCCTTACCTGCTGCTTTTGCCAATCAAGTGACCTCGGCGACCGCTATCGTGATGATGGTATGTATTATTACTTCTCTTGCTTCACCAGCCTTGGCTCAAAAGATGTCCAAGGAAAGCGAAGCCGAACGCTTAGAGAGGGAACTGTCTTAAAAATTATTGGAATAATAAGTAAAAAGCACTTAAACCGAGCTGCTTAGGAGCGGCTGTTTAAGTGCTTTTTTATTGGCTTTAGAAATTAATTTCTAGAGGATTTGATGGGAGTTTTTGGAATTCGGGTTCGTTAATAAAGAGTTCCCAATTTAAAGTAATTCCTGAAATGTCAGTGTCTTTAATTTTTTCGAAGAACCCTGTATCGACCTTAGCTTTCGGTAGAGCAGTGTGGTCTCCAATAAGGTTTGTAGGTGAAATTTGTTCTCCAGAAGACGTTACGATTTTAGGCATACCAATATTATCAATTTGTGAATCAGTCTGATTATCAAAAGTATAGTTTACTTGAATAATTTTATCGCCATTTTGGTAGCCTGTCACATCATAGAGAGAGTCCTTTTCGATATCAGATAGTTCTACTATTTTTACAGCATTAACTGAAACAGAAATATTTTCAGCAATATCTTGCTGACCTTCTGGTTTATGGATTGCTAAAAGAGTTGCCTTAGCTCCATTTCTCGTGGTAAATTCTCCTACATTTTCAAGAGGAGCATTACCTACGTCCTTTAGATCCGTATCATTTTGTTTCTCTTGAACGGAAGTGGTTGCTGAATTAGATTGATCAGCTTCGGCGTTTTGGTCATTGGATTGACACCCTGCAAGTAATGCTAGACTTGTTAGGAATAACAGTGCTTTCTTCATATAAATACCCCATTTCTTAATAATTATTTTCATAGTATCATTAATGGTTATATAAAAGCTATAAATTACCAATAAAAAGTTATATATTTTGCGTAGGTATGAAAGGTTAGTCAAAATTTATGATCATAGACCATAAAAATTAAGGGCTTGTATCTGGCATAAAAAAATATATAATAGACCTATTGAAAATTACTTATTATAAGTAAGTGAAAGGGTGACATTGATGTTTGATTTATTGGCATTAATTACGATTCTATTATTATTCTTTGTCTTACGCTGGCAGGCGAGTCAGGGCAAATCCTTTACGGTGCGGGTATTGACCGCGACCTTTTTAGGAATCGGCGCTGGCTTGGTCTTTGCTGGTCATACGGCCTATGTGGGGGCGATTGGGACCATCTATGCTCATTTATTGAAGGCGATTGTGGTACCGGTCCTTTTCTTCTCCATTATCTCAACGGTTTCTTCATTAGGGAACCTAAAAACCTTAACCACAATTGGGGCTAAGACTATTGGCGTGCTTTCCTTGCACAATGTTTTAGCCTCAGTGACCACCATTGTTGTGGCTTTGACCTTAGGGGTAGGGCGTAACGCGCATATTGACCTCCCCAGCAATGTGGAAGTCAAGGAAGTTCCGACTCTCACACAAGCGGTGATTAATTTCTTCCCGCAAAATATTATTGAGGATGCAGCCAATAACCGGGTGATTCCCATTATTGTCTTTTCCTTATTTGTTGGGATTGCTATTCTGACTTATCAAAATAAGGCAGAAATTAAGGCCTTTACTGATTTTATCGATGCTGGCCACCAAGTGATCTTTAAGGTAGCGGCTTTGATTACCCGATTTACTCCCTATGCCGTTTTAGCGCTCTTAACGGACAAGGTCGGTGGTTTGAACTTAGCCTCTTTAGGGTCTTTATTATTAGCTTTAGCGACTCTCTACCTAGTCACTCTCTTCCATTCATCAGTGACCACTGGGGCAATTATTGGCCTCTTGGGTCGGCTGAATCCCTGGATCTATTTAAAACGTTTCTTCTCAGTGTGGATGATTGCTTTTTCGACCCAAAGTTCAGTAGGCTCGGTTCCTGCTAATGTTAGTGCCCAAAAGGAGATGGGGGTTCCAGAACATATCGCTTCCTTTACTTCTTCCATTGGGACTACCTTTGGCATGCCAGGCTGTGCCGCCGCTTGGCCGGTCCTCTTAGCTATCTTTACTATTAATGCTTTAGGGTTGGACTTTGGTCTACTTGATTATCTTTATATGGTGGTTGTTGCCCTCTTAGTATCAGCGGGGACAGTCGGCGTTCCCGGCACGGCGACCATAACCGCAACGGCTATGTTTACCGCTATTGGCCTACCGGTAGAAATGATTATTGTATTAACCCCAATTTCAGCCATTGCCGATATGGCTAGAACCGCAACCAACGTCACTGCTTCGGGGTCGACCGGACTTTTGGTTGCCCGCTTTGAAAAGGTCTTAAACCTTGACCAATACTATGACAATGATGGACAAGAAGGTAAGGCTTACGCAAATTCATAAGGAATAAGTCGAAAGTAAAAAGAGTGTGATTAGTCCACTTGGAATGGACTAGCCACACTCTTTTCTTTGATTATTGGTTAATCTCGCGTCGATTTTCTACGACTAGGTTACCTAAGAAGCGGTAGAGTGGCAAGATGTCAGTTTGCTTAGGAAATTCAAAGGTCAAGCTTTGGGTATCTTCCTCACGGGGACGGCGGTAAATGTTATTGAGATAAGTGATGGTGATTTCACTATCATCAAAGGCCAAGCCGGCACTCTCCATTTCTACATCAACGATATGGCTGAGGTAAAGGGAGCGGAAGGCAGTTTTCTTCCCGCTAGCGCCTTGTTTATCGACTAAGATGATTCGAATATTAGTAAAAATGATGGCGTCCCGGACCAATTGGTAGCCGGAATAAATTTCTTCATCTTTAAAGAGGAAGTCGCCATATTCTTCGTTGAGTTCTTGCTGGTCTTTCTGGGAAAAGTTTCCCAGGGCCCCTTGCATTAAGTTATTCAAATTAAAAGCCATCCAATCATACTCCTTCATAGATTATTTATCCCATCCTAACACAGTCCGTTCGCCAGAGGAAGAAATTGCCCTTTGCTGGATAAAAAGACCGCTAAGGCTTAGCAGATTGCAGCTAAACTTTAGCGGTCTTGATTAATGAAGTATTAATTGCTTGCTGACTCTTTATTTTTCATGGCAGCGTAGAGACTGAAGGCGCCAGCAACTAATAATGCTGGCAGAAGCCATTCTAATCCCAGCTGACTAAGAGGAAGCTGGTAAGTGAATTGGGCGAGTGGGCCAAAGAGGCTTTCGAGCACACCTAGCCCAGTGCCAGCCAAGGCTTGAACCAGTCCCACGGCCCCAGCGCCAATAACGGCTCCCGTATAGGTTAAGTCGTAGCTGATTTTTCGGTCAAAGACGGAGAAGAGAATCAGCACCATGAAAATAGGATAGATGGTGGTTAAGACAAAGGAAGCCAGGTAAATGATCTGGTTAGTTCCTAAGAGAGAAATCAAAAATTCAATGGCGACAGCTACCAGGGTGATGGCTTGGTAGGACCAACGTCCCTTGGAGACTTCCACAAAGAAGTTACTAAAGGCTGAGGTGAGCCCAATTGCGGTGGTTAAACAAGCGAGGGCGACACAAATTCCCATAATTAAGTGCCCCCATTGTCCTAGGATCGCGGTTACCGTGCCATTGAAACTGGCCGTGCGGTCGATATTCGCGCCCATCAAGCTGGAAACCGTTGAACCAGCGTAAGTCAGGGAGAGGTAAACCACAGCTAAGAGAACAAAGGCAACCAGTCCGACTAAGGCGCCGGCCTTGATCTGGGTCTTCTTGTCACTGTAGCCGCGTGCCCTTAATTCTGACATGACGATGCTTGCCATTAAAGAGGCTCCTAGAGCATCCATGGTTTGATAGCCTTCTTTAAAGCCATAGGCGAAAGGTTGGCTAATTTGACTGGGAGCTGCAGCTGCTGGCGGATTGAATAGGGTAACCAGGACCAAGAAAAAGAGAATAATTAAGATCCCGGGGGTAAGGTATTTACCGATATTATTAATTACTTTACTTGGATTTAAGGCTAGATAAGCGGTCAAAGCAAAGAAAACCAGGCTGCTTAGCCAAATCGGAATATTGGGCCAGAGCGACTGGATAAAGACCTCATGGGTGGTTGCTCCAGTCCGCGGTACTGAAAAGAGGGGGCCGATTAAGATAATAGCGATTCCGGCTAGGACAGTCCCGAATTGAGGGTGGATCCGCTTACCCAGGTCGTTAGCCCGGCCTCCCAGGTAGATGGTAACTAAGACCCCTAAAATCGGAAAGAAAGGGTCTGAGGTGAGAAAGCCTAGGGCAGCACTCAGCCAACTTTCCCCACTGACGATCCCTAAGTAAGGGGGAAAGATTAAATTCCCAGCGCCAAAAAAGATCGCAAAGAGGGCAAAGCCGATAATTAAAATGTCTTTGGTTTTTATTGTCATGATCATTTCTCTTTCTATCTATTTCGTGCTTATTTTTCTCTATAATCAAATCAATAGGACATATAATAGCATAAAATTGTTCCCTTGCGACAAGGGAATCAGTAAGCTGGGCAAGTTTTTATAAGAAATCAGTAGATTCAAAAGTTTACTTAGTCGGGCTTTGTTTTTATAAGTCAGACAAAAAACTGACCCAAATATTTGCCTAAAGGACTTGTCAACTGGAGGCGATTTGTTTATATTGGCTAGTAATGATTAATCGTGTCTGAATAGAAAGGGGTTTTTAGTCCAGGCAGATTGTTGGGACAATGATAGGGAGAAAGGAAGAAAGTTTATGGCAATAACGGGCGCATTGGTGAATGCTGGCTTAATTTTACTAGCTGGTGTCTTGGGAAGGTTCTTTGGGCATTTTATCCAGGATGATTTGGCTAAGGCCATTAATCAGGTCTTGGGTCTGTCGGTGGTTTTGATTGCTATTCAAGGCGCCTTGACCACAAAGAGTATTATCGTCGTAATTTTATCCATGGTGGTGGGGGTCATTATAGGCCAGCTGATGGATATTGATGGCCGGCTTAACCGCTGGGGCAATCGGATTCAAAGTCGACTTGCAGGTCCAGACCCTGAGTCGCAATTTGCGGAAGGCTTAGTCACAGCGATTTTGATTACTTGTGTCGGTGCCATGGGGATTGTAGGAGCCATCCAATCTGGCCTATACCATGACCATGCCACCTTATTTGCGAAATCGATTTTGGACTTTATTATTGTCCTTATTCTTGGGGCAACCTATGGGATGAGTCCAGCCTTTGCCAGTCTACCGATTCTCTGTTATGAAGGGGGCATTGCTCTCTTAGCTCAGTGGCTAGCCCCTTACTTGCCGGAAGCCTCCCTCAATGAGTTATCAGCAGTTGGGTCTCTTCTGATCGGGGTGATTGGCCTTAGTCTTTTTGAGGTCAAAGATTTCAAAGTCTCGAACATGTTGCCAGCTACCTTCATCCCCCTGATCCTGGTTCCGCTCTTTCAATATTTGGGCTTATATTAAATAAAAATGCTTCCGCAGCTGGAGTGCTAAGCGGAAGCATTTTTTTATATTTCAAATGTCTTATGACAAATTATTGGTCACTGGACTTAATTTTTTCCTGGTAGATTTTATCGATAAAGACGGCGATGGCATTGTCTCCAGACACATTAGCGGCAGTTCCAAAGCTATCTTGGGTAATATATAGGGATATCATAATTTGTTGCATGGCCTGGCTGGCAATCCCAATCATGGGTAGGAAAGGTAGAGCAGACATAATCGCCCCCCCAGGAGTTCCTGGAGCAGCTACCATAGCAACCCCTAACATTAAGATAAAGCCGAGCATCATCAAGAAGCCATGAGGCATATCATAAATTAATAACAGGGTCGTTGCGCAGGAAGTGATGGTGATAATCGATCCTGCTAAATGAATAGTCGCACAGAGTGGCACTACAAAGTTAGCGATCCCTTCAGAAACGCCATTCTTTAAAGCGCATTTAACATTGACTGGAATGGTGGCGGCTGAGGATTGAGTTCCTAGGGCAGTCATGTAGCCAGGAATTTGGTTTTTGATGAGTTCGATCGGATTCTTGCCGGCATAGCTGCCAAAGACAAAGAAGAGGAAAGTAATGTACAGTAAATGCATAATCAACACGCAGATAAAGACCTTCCAAAAGACATTTAAAATCGCGAAGACCGTCCCCGTGTAGGCCAAGTTGGCAATATTACCAAAGATGTAAACCGGTAGGAGGGGGACAATAATGGTAGCGAGCACTTGACTGATGATTCCACCGAAGTCACTGAAGGCTTCATAGAGGACTTTCCCGCGACCGTGTTGGCGTAACCAGGAAATTCCCAGCCCCATCATAAAGGCAAAAATAATCGCTCCCGTCACATCAAAGAAAGGTTCTAAGGGAATGGTAAATAAGGGCTTGATCCCCTCACCGGCTTGACTGAGTTGGTCAACCAGGTCGGAAGTAATGAAGAGAGGGAAGAGGTTGCTGGCAACCAGATAGGCTAGTAACCCACCAATGACAGTCGAAATATAAGAGGTTAAGACCGTTATCCCCAGTAATTTCCCTGCCCCGTGGCTCAAGTCAGCAATCCCTTGGACCACAAAACCGATGATCATAAAGGGAATCACAAAGCTGAGGAAGTCAGAAAAAATCGTAGTGAAAGTTGCAAAAATCTGCAGTACAAATTCGGGAACAATTGGTAGACGGCCCACAATAATTCCTAAAATAATCGCTAAAATAATACGAGGAACCAAACCAATTTTCCGTTTTTCAAGACGCTTGGTCATAATCATGCTCCATTCTAAAAAATTTATTAAGCTTGATCGCCTGATATAATAACTATCCTACCAAACTTCATTCAAATTTGGTATAGGCTTTTTTGCGATTTTATAGGATAAGTTAAATTTTTATAAATACTTTTTAGTTTAGAATAATGCAATCTTTTATTTCTTAAAGTATCGTAAAAAAACGTCGCCTGATGAGTCCCTGTTTCCTAAACTTCCCATAGAAAAAAGCCATGATAGCTGGAAGGCTAACATGGCTTTTTTCGCTTATATTATGACTTTATTGATTTAAGCTTTTTCCAGTTCTCCTGGGTAGTCTGGAACGCCTTTTTCAACGTTGGTGACATCAAAACCGTTCTCATCTAAAATTTCGCTGGCCTTTTTGGAGCCTTTGCCATCATGGCAAATCGCATAGTAATGCTTGTCTTTGTCTAATTCATCAAGATGGTCTTCGATTTGTGAAAGAGGAAAATGTTTGGCTCCAGGCACGTGACCTTCTTCATAGAGTTCGCGTGGACGAACGTCTAAAATGTTAAGATCATCTTCATTCTCGACAATTTTATGAAATTCTTCAATAGTAACTTCTTTCATATTCTGTACCTCCTCTTAACTATATAACACACTAACTAAGTATAGAATACCAAACTTAGCTATACATATAAACTATTTAGCCTCTGTTAGCTGCCTTTCACTAAGTCTTCATAAAAATTTGGTGACTTATATGGAAGAAAGGGCAGCATTTAGCCTGTGTAAAGAGGAATTTCTAAGAGCTAGCTGGATAGCCTATAAAAATCCTTATCATATTTTTTTGAAAAGTAAAATCGTCATGTTATATTTAGCGTAAAGGATTTATATTATTTAAAAAAATTATTCATGATGGAGGAATGTTTTTATGAGAATCATCGTAGCAGGCGGAGACGGATTTTGTGGTTGGCCTACCGCCTTATATCTATCCAAACAGGGTCATGATGTGGCGATTGTCGATAATTTAGTGCGTCGGCAATACGATAAGGAGCTCAACTCCAATTCCATCACGCCCATTGCCTCCCTCAACGAACGTGTTGACAAATGGAAAGAATTAACCGGTAAAGCTATTACTGTTTACCAAGGCGACTTAAATCACTATGACTTTCTTTCCATTGTCTTTAAAGAATTTAAACCTCAAGCTTTTGTTCACTATGCAGAACAACGCTCTGCCCCTTATTCCATGATTGACCGGGAACACGCCCGCTATACCCAAGCTAATAATGTCTTAGGAAACCTCAATGTCCTCTTTGCTATCCATGACTATGCCCCAGATTGCCACCTGATTAAATTAGGTACTATGGGAGAGTACGGGACGCCAAATATCGACATCGAAGAAGGCTGGTTAGAAGTTGAACATAAGGGCCGCACTGACCGCATGCTTTATCCTAAGAAGCCAGGCTCTTTCTATCATTTAACCAAGGTGCATGATTCTCATAATATTGAATTTGCCTGCCGGTCATGGGGGATTCGGGCAACTGACTTAAACCAAGGAGTGGTTTATGGGGTCAATACCCAAGAAACCGCTATGGATCCCGTTCTTTACAACCGCTTTGACTATGATGGTATCTTCGGGACAGTCTTTAACCGTTTTGTGGTCCAAACGGCCAATGGCTTACCAATGTCGGTTTATGGTAAGGGTGGTCAAACTCGGGGCTTCATCAATATTGAAGATACTGTTCGCTGTATTGAAATTGCCGCTCTTAATCCTGCTGAACGGGGAGAATTCCGCGTCTTTAACCAAATGACTGAACAATTCTCAGTCATGGATATGGCTCATAAGGTAGAAAAAGTGGCCCAAGAAATGGGCTTAAATCCTGTCATTAACCATGTCGATAACCCTCGAGTGGAAGAAGAAGAACATTATTTCAATGCGGTAATGACTGAGTTGAAAGACCTAGGCTTGGATCCACACTACTTAACCGATGAAGTGACCAAGAACCTGCTGGAACTGGCCATGGAGAATAAGGACCGTGCTCACCAAGAAGTGATCATGAATTCACCTTCCTGGAAATAATGCCATGAAGATCGTTATAATCACGGAAACCTTTTTGCCGGCAACGGATGGGGTGGTGACCCGTTTAACCCATGCCATTGATTATATGTTGGATTGTGGTCATGAGGTGGTAATTTATGCTCCAGAGATGGAGGATATGCCCATACAATACAAGGAGGCTTTGATTATTCCTTTTAAAGCGGTCTGGTTTCCCTTCTATCGTTACCGGCCCTGGGCCATTCCAACCACTGATATTCAAAAGCAGTTAGCTATTGATGAGCCGGATATTGTGCATTCGGTTAATCCAGTAGGCTTCGCTGCTGCCGGAATCCACTACGCGGTCAAGATGGACATCCCTTTGGTGGCGAGTTTCCATACCAACGTTCCCCAATATCTCTCTTATTATCATTTGGATGTGTTGTCTCCAGTCATCTGGTCTTATTTGCGCCACTGGCATAATTTAGCCGCGGCGAATATGGTGACCAGTCAGGCCATGTATGATTTACTGGCTGACAATGCTATTGAGAACTTGGTCATTTTGCCTAAGGGAGTGGACCTTGACCAACGTGATCCTAAATTTTATTCAGAGCACATGCGGGAGCGTTTGACGGCTGACCCCAAGCGGGACAAATTATTGCTCTTTGTGGGCCGGGTTGCTGCGGAAAAGGAGATCGATAGCTTACTCCCTTGGTTAGAGCAACGTGATGATGTTAACTTAGCTATTGTAGGTGATGGCCCAGAAAAAGAAGCCTTGGAGGAAAAATTTGCCCATCTACCGGTGACTTTTACCGGTTTCTTGCATGGCGAAGAACTGTCAGCAGCCTATGCCAGTGCGGATGCCTTTATCTTTCCCTCGGTTAGTGAAACCTTGGGCCTAGTGATTACTGAAGCCATGGCTTCGGGACTGCCAGTGATTGCTGCTGAATCAGCTCCAACTAAGGAACAAATTAAGCACTTAGAAAATGGACTCATTTATCAACAAGGGGATAAGGAATCCTTAGACCAATGCTTGGCGCTCTTAGACCAAGAAGAGGTCGTAAAAAATATTGTAGCTAAGGGGCAAGACTACGCCCAGCAGTTTTCCTGGGAAAATGCTTCCCGGGCCATGGTGGCTGTCTATGAGTCTGCCTTAGAAAAACAGAAAAAAGTAGAGTAAGGACACTCTAATTAAGGTCGAAATAATTGTAAGGAGAAGGCGGTGGCAGTGTGAAAGAAAATAAATGGGAGTTTTCTCAGCTGATCTCGGGAATTCTTTGGATATTAGCCGGGACCGCCTTTATCTTGTGGCAGGGACAGGCTTTATTAGGCTTGAATAGTTTGGTGGCTTGGGTCATTGGCTTACAAGGGATTTTTCGTATATTAGCCCAAGTGTTTTTTGACAAGAATGCTGGTGGGGCCAAGAACCGTATTTTTCAGCTCTTTGTTGCTTTAGGACAGGTTGTCGTCGCTTTTATTATGCTGTCTTTCCCTATTTCATCGACCTACTTTTTGATGCGGGTGATTGGGATTTACCAACTATTAATGGGCTTGGTGTCCTTTGTAAGTTACTGCTTAATGCGGCTCGACCATGTGCCTGGCCGACTTAAGCGGCTCTTATTTGCCTTGGTCCATTTGATTTTTGCTTTGGCGAGTTTGTTTTTGCCTATCCAAGACCATAATGTCCTCTTCTGGTTAGGCCTTTACCTGGTCTTCATTGGACTGACTTATATCTCTGATGCTAGGACCAGCTTGCCGAGTCGAAGTCAAGATCAGAAGATTAAGCGGCGCTTTCGTTTTCCAGTGTCTATTGTGTTTAACCTATTAGAGCCTAATCGTTTGGCCAATAAGTTAAATCATTTTATCCGTCAAGAGGTAGAAGATGAGCTGGCCTTTGGTACGGCTTATCAGGATTATATGGAAGAAAATGAGACTGGTGCGGTTGATAGCCTGCAAGTCTTGGTCCAAACCTCCAATGCCCATCTAGACTTGATCGGTCATTTAAATATTGCCTACCATGGAACGGTTTATTCTTATGGTAATCACGACGTCGATTCGGGGCACTTGTTTCGTTCAATTGGGGACGGCGTCTTATGTAAGATCGACCACCAAAAAAGCATTGAGTTTGAATTGGCCAATGGGATTACGATTTTTGAATATGATATTCAATTAAACCAGCGTCAAAAGGAAGCTTTGGAAGCCAAATTAGCTCAAATCGATGACTTACTCATTCCCTGGTCACCGAAAACTGAGAGTCAGTGGGATTCCTTTGGCGGACGCTTAAAACGCGCCACCGATTGCGACATGTTTAAGTTTAAAGCCGGCCAGTATAAGACTTATTTTGTCTTTGGGAGTAATTGTGTCCTCTTCTGTGATGAAATTATTGGTTCTATTGGCTTGGACCAATTTCTGATGGTGGGAGTGATGACTCCGGGGACCTATTTTGACTATTTTAATAAGCAATATGAGAAAGGCTCCACACCGGTCATTAATCGGAGAATTTATTCCACTGACTTATTGCAATTTACCCAGCTAGATAAATTGAAAGATCGATAAATCAGTCTAGAGAGACAAACAAGCTAAGCCTTAGGGCCCGGCTTGTTTTTTAATGCTTGAATCGCTAAGCTTAAGGGAGTAGAGAAAGGGTGGCATGTATGGAAGAAGATAAATTAGTTGAGATTGCTATCGAATTACAAAGTATTGCCCAGGCCGGCTTGCATTACGGGCGGGATGATTTCGACCGGGAACGTTATCAAAGGATTCGCGATATTGCGGCAGAGATTATGGCTGAGAAAGCTCAGCTCAATTGGCAAGAAGTCCAAGACCTCTTTTGTGGGGATGAGGGTTATCAAACCCCGAAAGTGGATACTCGGGCAGCTATTATCCAAGATGATGAGATTTTATTAGTGAAGGAACGCAATGGTCTATGGTCCTTACCTGGCGGCTGGTGTGAGATGAATATGTCTCCCATGGAAAATACCATCAAGGAGGCCCAGGAAGAAGCTGGGCGTAAGGTGAGGGTGAAGTCGGTCATCGCTGTCCAAGACCGCGACAAACATAACCAACCGCCTTATGCTTATAGCATTGTAAAAATATTTTATCTGTGTGAGGACTTGGGTGGTCATTACCAAGAGAATATTGAAACCAGTGCCAGTCAGTATTTTAAAGCCGACCAATTGCCGGAACTGGACCCAGAACGAACTACCGCAGAACAAATTGCTATGTGTTTTCAAGCTTACCAAAGTGAGAACTGGCAGACCCAGTTTGATTAATTCAGAGAGAATATAGTTGAAGTAAGAAGGGAGTGAGGGGAATGATGCCTTATAAAAATCCTAGTCCAGGTAAGATTAAAAACGCCCACCCACTCTTAGTGACTTGTATGCAGTGTAAACATGATCTCTGTGTTTACTGGAAGGTTGGCCGTGGTAATCTGATCAAATTACAAATTTACCGGATTATTGAGTCAGCGTATGACTTTGGCCGGCGTGACAATGCCTTATTATGTCCGTACTGTCAGGAACAGCTGGGCTCCTTGAGTGAACATAAGGGCCGGCCGTGTTATTTCTTGCATCGGGGGCGAGTACAGACCAAACGTTTGCAGCGTTATAAATGCTAGCCAAAACTGTTGTCTTTTTGTTATGATAAAATAAAAGTAAATGAAATTGGGTAGGTTAGGAATTACAAAGCTTGAAGTTATAGGGATCTTTTAGTCTTTTTCCCGCACACGCGGGGGTGATCCTATTAGAAAGGAATTAAGGAATGACACCAGGAGCTTTTTCCCGCACACGCGGGGGTGATCCTATATGGTGACGATGTATTAGTTTTCAGTAAAGCTTTTTCCCGCACACGCGGGGGTGATCCCTATGAAACATGGAACGTTATGATGTGGATTTACTTTTTCCCGCACACGCGGGGGTGATCCTGAATTACCTATTAACTCTTGAAAACCAATACGCTTTTTCCCGCACACGCGGGGGTGATCCGGACCGCTAAGATCCCCATTTTGCAATACCTTACTTTTTCCCGCACACGCGGGGGTGGTAATCGAAATGGTGCTTTACTTACAAGCGTATTATATGATGATAGAAAGTAGGTAAGAATTAATGACAGAAGATAAGAAAAGACCTCGTGGCCGCCCAGCAACAGGGCGGAAGCGCTATAAAACTTTGAATATGAAATTCACGGAAGAAGAAAGAATGTACTTAAAAAATCAAGCAAAAATACATGATCTTACCTTATCTGACTATTTTCTAACAATAGCCAAGGAATATGAAAAGAAGCATTAGCTGTTAGATTTTTCCGCGCTTATTTGGAAATTGATAAAATTTGATTCAATAGAGGCTTTAAAGAAGTCTCTTTTTTATTAGGCTTGATCATTTTTTCTTTTGAAATCTTCAGCTCCAATTATCCAAGCTTAGTAATGAACATGCTATAATATAAAAGTAAAATAAGTTTATCATCCTTTCCTGTGCTAGGGAGGAGATTTAAAGCAAATAGGCATCATTGTAAACTTTAGGAGGTAGTAGCTTATGGCTGAATCTACTCGGAGTGTTTTCATATCTGGGTCGAGAACGCAAAACCAATTATCCCAAGAAGTACTAGATTCTATTGACACAATTATTGACCAAGGCATAAAGATTAACCTAGGGGATTCCAACAAGGGGGTCGATAAGGAGGTGGCTGACTTACTTCGACTCGAAAATTATCAGGCGGTTGAAATCTTCACCATTAATCAAAAGCCACGGATTGCCATTGAAAAGGACTGGAAGGTCCGCTATGTTCATCCTGATGACAAACTTAATGGCCAAGAGCAACAAATGATGAAAGACCGGCAAATGGTCAATGACTCCCATTGGGGCTTAGCGATTTTTGACCCTATCAAGAAGAACCGTTTTGGCGCCCTGCAGGTTTCTTCCGGCACCCTAAGGAACACGATTCAGATGCTCTTGCAAGGCAAGTCGGTGAAGTTTTTTTATGTCTTTGAGAATGCTATGCGCTATCACAATTTAAAGGGCCAGGACGGGCTCATGCAATTAGAAACATTGATTAATAGCTACCAAGAGGAGAAATTGACTGGAGAAGAAACAGACTTAATTCTCTCCTCTCGCGGTGTAAATACAAACGACCATCCCGCTACAATCAAGCGCAATAAAATTTTTAGCAAATTTACTAATTTATTACAAAGCGAACTTCAATTGACGGATAGTGAAGATTCTGATTTTCAACAAACGACGCTTTTTTAGTCTAGAAAGGCTACCATTATGACAGTGAATCAAGCAGAAAAACTAAAGCATATTCATCCCATTGAAGAAATTACCGATTTTGAGGCTTATTATCTGGATTGGTATAAGGACAAAATCATTGAGGATAGAGGTCCAGAGCATACCGACATTGGCAAGTGCGTTTATCAATTAAAATATGTATATACGCCGCAAATGTGTCAGCCCTATAGTGATTTACCCAACTGGCTGGAGGAAGCTTATATGGAAGAGTTAATCAAATTAGCGGATTTTGTCGTCCAAGGGCTTAAAGAAATTGACCTTGCCTTTGATTTCATTATTCCGGCTCCTTCTTTCAATCCGAGGACAGAATTTAATCCTCATGGGCAAGTGAAATTTATCTATGATTTAGTCAATGTTCTCTCTGCAAAATTAGGACTTCCCTACCACAAACGCTGTCTCTTTAAAAAAGATAATGTGACGGCAAAAGATAGCATCGTCAGCAGTGAAAATTTCGCAGCAAGCAGTATTCGACTCCCTAAAAATTTTTCCAGCCATTCAAGAACTGGTTCAGCGCAACCGATTGGCTTAGTGATTGATGATCTCTTTGAAAGAGGGGACACGGCTAAGATTTCGCTGGGGTTGTTAAAGGCGAAGAACCCGGGAATGCAATTTAAATTTTTATCCTGTACTAAGAATAAATACCATGGCCTAGGGAAGAAGGTTCAAGTGAAAATCTCTTCTTTCCAAGAGTTTACCGCAAAAAATGACAGTCAATTTATTAAATTAAAAGTTGTTTCTCCTGGCGAATTTCAGGGCAAGATAGTCCGTGTATTTTCTGATAATGCGGGTTATGACATCTTTAAAGAACAGCTGGTAAAACATAATACAAATCCCTATAATAATATCTCTTTCCCAGTTGACCCGACCTTTAATATCAAGATTAAGGAAGGAAAGGGTGGCTATATCGACTTTTTTGGCCTCTTAGATAGTCCCCAAGAGCCAAGCAATCAACCCCTTGACCTTGCCCCACACGTTGATTTTAATCCTGCCCCTAACTTTGATCCTTCCCCTGTTCCTGACCCGGATCCCTATTTTGACTTTGACCTACCTTTTTAGTAAAGGACAAGAGTTCGCTAGTTCGTTGATAGTGAGCTCTTTTTTATTGCTTTAGGGCTCTGTCAATTAGGCTTTTATTACTATAAAAGTACCGGATTTAGTATAATTAAACTGAATAAGTAAACGAAGGCGGTGGAGCTCATGGAAGAGGATTCTAATCATTTTCAAAAGCGCAGGCACTTTATCCGCTCGCTGTGGCAGAGAGACCGATATTTCTGTCTGGCGGCAATCATCTTAGAAATTGTCTTTGTAGTGATTATGGTAGAATTTACAGTCAATCCTTCCTGGTCGATTACCCTAGTTTTTCTATTTTTAATTTGGCTGCTTTTAACTGCTTTTGTCAATGGTTCCTTACTAGTGCGGAATGCGCCTAAAGGGCACTATTGGCACCGGGTGGGCAACATCTTGATAGAAAAATCCATTGAAGCCCTTTTGGTGGGCTTAGTGGCTGCAGGAGCGATTATGATTTTAACGATGGCTAGTTAAGTAAACTTAGTAAAAAATATCGTCTTGAGCGGGAAACTATTATCAGTTTTGTCCCTCTTATATAATAAGAGAGTAAGAAGACGTGAATTTAACCAAGAGGAGGGCTTTTATGACAACCGTTTATGCCAAAGATTATGATTATCCTGCTGAGAGTGGTCGCTATCAGTTAGTGATTTCCCAGTCTTGTCCCTTTGCCCAAAGAACCGATATTGTGCGCTCTTTGTTAGGATTGGAGCAAGTGATCGGAAAATCAGTCACCTCACCGATTAAGACAGATAAAATTTGGGACTTTTCCAACCAAGCAGGTAATAAAGATGCTGTCTTAGGAGTGGAATATTTAAGTGAGCTTTATCATAATACTGATCCCGATTATGATGGGCCTTATTCAGTGCCGGCCTTAGTTGACTTGACCACTAAAAAGGTGGTCAACCAAGAATCTTTAGATATTATCAAAGATTTTGCTTGTCGTTTTAAGGCCCTAGGGACGGGTCAAGTGGAGGACTTATATCCCCAAGACCAAGCCCAAGCAATTGACCAAAGCTTTGACTGGATTGGCGCTGATCTCATTGGAGCTCCAGCGAAGGCCCACCAAGCCAATAATCAGGCAGAATACGAACAATATGCCGACCAATTCTTTGACCGACTAACAGAAATCGACCAGGTCTTAGCTGACCAGGATTATTTAGTGGGCGACCACTTGACCCTAGCGGATGTGGTTCTCTACACCCCCTTAGTTCGTTTTGATACCACTTATTACACGGCCTTTCAGGTCAATAAGTACCGCTTAAGTGACTTCCCCAATTTATGGAGTCATTTACAGAAATTACACCAAATTCCTGCCTTCCAGCAATCGACTAACTTTCAAGCCATCAAGGAAGGTACCTACCTGGGTAAGAATGGGCGCGATTCCTTTGGTAAAGAAATTCTCCCCCAAGGGCCAGTTTTGGATATGTGGGAAGTGAAATAAGGCATTCATGACCATAAGAAAATAGCGCATCTCGCCTCTACGTAAAGGTCAGATGCGCTATTTTTTTACTGTTTGCTTTTACTTATCTTTTGCCCTATTAAACAAAGAACAATGGTTAACGTAGCTGGGAGGAGCCAGGCGAAGCCGAGGTCGAAGAAGGGCAGGTAATGACTGGCCCATTGAGTTAGACTACTTCCCAGGGCGCTTTGGCTAATAAAATCAGGCGAAGCCTTGATAAAGTCTAAGCAGGCTGGGATGAAGGTCACCGCCATAGAAATTTGGTAGAGAGCGGGACTTTGCCAGCGATTGGGCAGCAGACTGAGTAAGATTAACACACAAGCCAAAGGATAAAGTAACATCAATACTGGCAGGGATAGGGATAGAATCGCTTCAAAACCGATATTGGCCACCAGAAAGGCTAATAGGCAGGCGATAATGGTCCAGTGATGTTGCTTGAGATTAAAAAAGTGAAATTTAGCAAAGGTTTCTGCTAGAGCTACCACTAAGCCAATGGCGGTCTTTAAACAAGCGACGGTGATCATCACTGCCAAGAGGACCTGCCCCGCTAAACCAAAATAGTGACGGGTAATCAGCGACAAAGCCTGGCCACCGTTTACGGATAGGGGGATAAATTGTAAGCTGTGGGTGCCAAGTAAGGCTAGGGCAATATAGATGAAAGCCATTAAGAGAATACTTAGGCTGCCCGACGTCATCACTTCTCGGGAGATTTGCCGAGGTTGTTGAATGCCAAATTCACGAATCGATTGAATAATAATAATCCCAAAGGCTAGCCCGGCTAAGCTATCCATGGTGTTATAACCTTCTAATAAACCCATGGCTAAAGGGGCCATCTGGTAGGCTGGGGTAGGATAGAGCACCTGGCGAAAGCTACCCGTGTCAAATAGGGCTCTAATTAAGATTACTGCCAACAAGATGAGAAAGGCTGGGGTTAAGTATTTTCCCACCCATTCAATGATCTTGGAAGAGCGTAAACTAAAGAAAAGGACCAAAAGGAAGAAGAGCGCCGAATATAGGAACAGGGCGGGAGTTTCTAAGTGGTCAGGGACAAAATCAGTGATGCCGACCTCGTAGGACACGGTGGCTAAACGCGGTGTGGCAAAGAGTGGCCCAATGGTAAGGTAGAGGGCAATGGTAAAGAAATAGGCAAAGGGGCGGTTGACCTTATTGGCGATTTGGAAGACAGATTCCGTTTCCGAAAAGCCCATGGCCGCAATGGCGAGTAAGGGTAAGCCGACCGCCGTAATATTAAAACCGGTCACGGCCAGTCCCACATTGCCAGCGGCTTGTTGACCTAAGGAGACGGGAAAGATAATATTACCGGCTCCAAAAAAAAGGCCAAAGAGCATGAGAGCGATGATCAGCCGCTCTTTCCAATTTAAAGCAATTTTAGACATAGATAATTCCTCGTTTCTAACATTGAGGATTATAGCATTAAAGCCACTTGGCTGAACAGTAAGAAAGTACAAAATCCTGAGATAATTGCTATATTGCGCTTGAAGATTAGTGCTAGTGGAGTTTGAGTATATTGGATCATTTCTGTTTTTGTTTGAAAGAGCTCAATGTGGAATTGGTTTTGGAAGAAGTTATTATAGCCAAAGCCTAATTTTCATAGTACTATTATTAAAAAGTGAAAGAGGCGATTTTATGACTAAAATTATTGTTTATGCTGTGACTGCTGAAGAGAAACCTTTGGTAGAAGCCTGGGCTAGTCGTCATCAAGTTGAGGTGAAACTGGTAACAGAAGAGTTGACAGTGGATACGGTGGACTTAGCGGCAGGTTTTGACGGAGTATCGACTTCTCAAGTGCCTCGGATTGAAGAACCGATTTTTTCGCGTTTACATGACTTAGGTATCAAACAAATCGCCCAACGTTCAGCAGGTGTGGATATGTATGACTTAGACCAAGCCAAGGAAAATGGTATTATTATTACTAATGTCCCTACCTATTCCCCGGTTTCTATTGCAGAATACACCTTGGGGACAATTATTTATTTAAACCGCCGTTTGAATAATATTCTGCCGCGGACCAAAGCCCACAATTTCTCGCGGTCTCCTGAGGTACGCGGTCGGGTCTTAAAAGACTTAACCCTCGCGGTCATTGGGGCTGGACATATTGGGAAAGAATTAGCCCGTATTTATTCCGGTCTAGGTGGTAAGGTTGTGGCCTATGATATTGCCCCTGACCCAGCGGCTGAAAAATATTTAAGCTTTGTTGATTCGGTCGAAGAAGCGGTAGCTCAAGCAGATATTGTCAGCTTGCATATGCCATTAACCAAGGATAATCATCATATGTTTGATGCTGACCTATTGGCTCAATGTAAGGAAGGCACCATTCTGGTTAACAATGGTCGGGGCGCTTTAGTCGATACTGATGCCTTGTTAGCAGCTATTGATTCCGGCCATATTGCTTCAGCAGCTTTGGATACCTATGAGTCTGAAGGACCTTACGTCTTCAAGGATTGGAGCGATAAAACTGTTGAAGATGAACGGCTAAAAACGCTGATTAACCATCCTAAGATTCTCTACACCCCTCACTTGGCTTACTACACCGATGACGCCATTAAGGCCCTAGTGGATGGCGGTTTAGATAGTGCCCTTGAAGTCATTGAAACTGGGGACGCCAAGAATCGGGTCAATTAATCCGAGTTAATCACTCACAAAATTGAGCGACAATAACCTCTGCAGGTGAAGACTGACTTGCAGGGGTTTTTCTTTACTTACTAGTCGCATTCATTTTAGTATAATGATGATAAGAAGATGAAGGAAAGGAGGGCAATCGTCATGCGCATACTCGGTCAAGAATTTCCTAAAAAAATCTATGAACGCGGCTATCGCTATTATGCTGATGATCGGGTAGAAGATAGCTATGTCAAGAATCAGACCTACCATTTCTGGGTTAGGGGTAGCGAAAAGTATCAGGTGCAATTAAACCTGGACCCAAAAGAAGAAGTCTCCAAGATGACCTGTGACTGCCCCTATGCGGATAGTGGAAAAGCCTGTAAACACATGGCGGCAGCCGCTTTGTATTATCAATTCGGGCCCTATAGTGAATATGCCATGAGCCATCACTTTCCTGAATTAGACCGCTTGCTTTCCCAATTGCCGCGGTTAAGTTTGCTTCATTATTTTAAGCAAGTCCTTCTTGACCATCCTCAACTTGTTCATGATGTTTATGATAGCCTCCTAGAAAGAGAAGATGAAGTCGCCGATGACGAGATAAATGTTATTCTTGATTTGTTTGATGAAATCGACGACATTTACTATAAACATAGCCAGTCTGGAAAAATTCCTATTTTTAAGGGTTTTGCTTTAATTGAGGACTTGACCAAGTATTTAAACAACAACCTGAATGACATTCTCCACCATGGTCAGACCCTTATTGCTCTGATGTTATTAAATCATGTCATTGAAATGGTCGACCAGGTCGAATTTGAAGAGGAATTTGGCCAAGCCGCGATTGTGATCAACCTCTGCGACCAGGCTTATGGGTCAATCGTGGATTACCTCAGCCAGGAAGAACGCGAAGAGGGGCTAGCCATGCTGCTGGCTCTATTAAACAACCATCATAGCTTCTGGATTGACCTCCTCCTCCCCCAAGTAATTGGCCGTCATTTTGATCGTTTCCATGAGCGCCAAGGCTTACTGAGAACGTGTTTGTATCGTATGGAGACCTTGCAAGAAAAGTTTCCCGACCAGGATTTAGAATGGTATTTTGAGGCCCTGTTTAAACTCTACCAAGACTTAGAGCCTAGTGAGAAAGTGGTCGACTTTGCTAGCCAACACCTAGATTATCTGGCCAGTGTCGATTATTTGCGCCGTTTTGCCCTTAACGATAGTGAGGATAGTGGACAAGTTCCTGATAAAACGGAGAAATATCCTGTACAAATTTTAACCGGTTACTTGAAACAAGCGGTGCTAGAAATTGAGTCTTCCAATAGTCGAGCCCAATACCAAAAAATTGCAACTTTTCTTAAGAATATGGATACCATCAGCGGGGGCCGATTTGTACGCCACTGCTTTATTAACCAATTGAAAGAAGACTATCCTCACCGTCAAGCCTTATTAGAAGAATTTAGTCGGTCCTGGTGACGAGCTTTTAAATGATGAGTTTAATGAGGATCCCACTACAGCGATCCTTAAGAATAGGGCTTGGGAAGGCTTTATGATAAACTGATAGAAAAACTAAAGGAGCCGAAAAATTAATGAAATTTATCTCATGGAATATTGATTCTTTAAATGCTGCCTTAACCAGTGATTCCAACCGGGCTCAATTGTCACGGGAAGTCTTACGGACAATTGACCAATACGATCCTGATATTATCGCCATTCAAGAAACCAAGCTATCCGCCAAAGGGCCTAGCAAAAAGCACCAAGAGGCCTTGGCCGAATGGTTCCCTGACTATAATAACGCCTGGGTCAGTTCAGTCGAACCAGCCCGCAAATCCTATGCTGGAAACATGGTTCTCTATAAAAACGATCTTGAACCGACTATTTCCTATCCTAAGATCGGGGCGCCAGAACCCATGGATAGCGAAGGCCGGATTATTACCCTTGATTTTGGGAGCTTTTACTTTACCCAAGTTTATACGCCTAATGCCGGGAATGGCTTGAAACGTTTAGAAGAACGTCAAGTTTGGGATGAAAAATATGCCCAATACCTCAGTCAACTGGACCAAGAGAAGCCTCTTATTGCGACGGGAGACTTTAATGTGGCCCATAAGGAAATTGACCTGGCTCACCCAGAAAACAACCATAAGTCAGCCGGCTTTACGGATGAAGAACGGTCCGGTTTTACCAAGCTCTTGGATTGTGGTTTTACTGATACCTTCCGTCATATTCATGGGGATGTAGAAGGCGTCTATAGCTGGTGGGCACAACGGGTCAAGACCAGCAAAATCAATAACTCCGGCTGGAGAATTGACTATTTCTTGGTCAGTGACCGTATCGCTGATGCCGTTAAAAAGTCGGAAATGATTGATTCCGGCACCCGCCAAGACCATACCCCAATTTATCTAGAGCTTTCTGATGAAATCAAAGCAGGGGATTAGCTTGTGGCTTTTTAGTAAGCTAACAGCATAGTTAGCTATGTCCTAGATTATATATTCCCGCACTTGCGGGGGTGATCCTATTGTCATTTTGATAAGATGGAGCGCATATATTATTTCCCGCATTTGCGGGGGAAACTTCTTGATTTTTTATCAAGAAGTTTTTTGTATAAATTAAAATTATATGGAAAACGGTTGTAATTAATCTTTTGATCATTTATTATAAAAATAACAATGTTTTAAAAATAAAAAGTGAGAAAGGGGGTGATCGTATCGATCAGATGATTTCTGCTTTATGGGGCAAAAAAAGCGAAAAATTTGGACAGTTCTATTGGCTTCCTTTAATACAACATTTAAAGGATACTTATGGCGTTGCTGGAGCACTTTGGGAACATTGGATGAGCCCAGGACAAAAAGAATTTATCCAAATAGCTTCCCATACTGATAGTGACGGTGCTAAAAAACTCTATCAATACCTTGCTGCAATCCATGATGGGGGCAAGGCTAGTCCCGCTTTTCAGGCTATGCCTAACTTTTCCCATCATTCAGAAGATCTTGAAAAGACACTGTTAGAAAAGTTAGAGAGAGCTGGTTTTGTTGGTATAAGTAAGGTACAGTTATCCGATCGTCAAAAAAGCCACCATAGCTTAGCAGGGCAAGCGCTTCTGATAGATGATCAAATCAATAAGGATATCGCTTCTATTGTTGGAGCCCATCACGGCAAGCCGTTGGATTCTAATCGAGACTACAAACATCAGTTAAAATCCTATGGTAATAATTATTTTCAAAGTGACAATCCAGATGAGCCTATTTACCAAACTTGGCAAACAACACAAGAAGCTATTTTTAACTGGGCTTTAAATTTATCAGGTTATACCCAGGTGGAGGAACTTCCTGAGATTAGTCAAGCAGGGCAAGTTTTGTTAGCAGGAGCCTTAATTATGGCTGACTGGATTGCTAGTAATGAACATTATTTTCCTTTAATTCCAATTGATCAAGCATCCATTTTAGACTCGCAAAGTCGACTTGAAAATGGATTTACACAGTGGAAGAAGACTGATCTCTGGCAACCTCATGGAGCTATTGATATTAACAATTTTTATTATGATCGTTTTAAGTTTCTACCGCGAGATATGCAGCGAGTATTTTCAGAAACCATTGAAGCGACTGATCAACCAGGAATCTTCATTTTAGAAGCACCTATGGGGTTAGGCAAGACAGAAGCTGCCCTTGCAGGGGCAGAGCAATTAGCCTTTAAAACTGGGCGTTCTGGTGTGTACTTTGGCTTGCCTACTCAAGCGACTTCAAATGGTATTTTCCCTCGTATAAAAGACTGGTTAGAAAGAATCGAAGAACTAAATGGCGACAAAGCGTCCCTGCGCTTAGCTCACGGAAAGGCAGCCCTTAATGATGATTTTGCCAAATTAGCTCATCAAGTTGACCCTGATGGCGAAGAAGAGAGTACGATTATTGCCAATGAATGGTTTGCTGGTAGAAAAACAACTGCTTTAGATGATTTTGTCGTCGGAACTGTCGATCAGTTTCTTTTATTGGCACTTAAACAAAAACATTTAATGCTTCGTCACTTGGGGTTTAGTAAGAAAGTCGTTATTATCGACGAAGTTCACTCGTACGACGCTTACATGAGTACTTATTTATATCGAGCTCTTGAATGGATGGGGGCTTACCAGGTACCTGTTATTATTTTATCAGCTACTTTACCAGCGGATAGACGACTAAAAATGATACAGTCCTACTTAAAAGGAAGAAATAAACAAGTAAAGAAAATTGATTTATCTGACCAATTAGAAACGATTGATTATCCTTTAATCACTTATACTGATGGAGATGCTATCCATCAAGAGACGCATTTTGATAAAAATAAGATTGAGCATAAGACTGTAAAGATTCATAAATTACCTGTTATGGAACAAATGGACGCTCTTATAGAATTAGTGGAAGGTTTGTTACAATCAGGAGGAGTCATTGGTATTATCGTGAATACTGTCAAACGGGCTCAAGCTCTAGCAAACGCTCTTTCTGAAAGAATAGGGGAAGAGTTCGTTGAATTGCTCCATTCTAATTTTATTGCGACTGACCGCGCTGATAAAGAAAATCAGCTTCTTCAGCAAATTGGTAAAGACAAAAAACGGCCAGAAAGAAAAGTAATTATTGGTACTCAAGTGATCGAGCAATCTTTAGATATCGATTTTGATGTATTAATTAGTGATTTAGCCCCTATGGATTTACTAATTCAAAGGGTTGGCCGCATGCACCGTCATGATATTGACCGGCCTAGTAAACATCATGAGCCCATTTTCTATGTTTTAGGAATAAGTGAATCTTTAGATTTTGAAAAAGGATCAGAAGCGGTGTATGGTGGCTACCTTTTAGCTAGGACGCAATATTTCTTGCCGAATAAATTATATATACCAAGCGATATTTCCTCATTGGTGCAAGCTGTTTATAGTAATCAAACCATAGATTTAAATCATGACATACAAGTAAAATATGATGAAATGGTTTTAAAACATGAGCGCTATCTTAAAAGTAAAAAAGCCAAGGCAAAAGGTTATTTACTAGCGTCACCTGATCATAGTGGAAGAAAATCTTTAGTTGGGTGGTTAAAAAGTCCTTCTACTGAAGAGGGAGAAGAAAAAGCTTATGCACAAGTCCGCGATAGCCAAGAGACTATTGAGGTGATTGCACTTAAGAAAGTTGGAAGTGGTTATGGTACTTTTGCTGAACAGGTGGATCTTTCTGAAAGAATCGATGATCCGCTTGTAGCCAAAGAAATTGCTAAAGAAACACTGCGTTTACCGTATCAATTAAGTGTTTTATATAACAATATAATTGATCAAAGTATTAATTTCCTAGAAAGCTATAATCTTAAGTATTTACCAGACTGGCAAGAACAAAGTTGGCTAAAAGGCAGCCTAGGTATTATATTTGATGAAAATAATGAATTTGTAATTAACGATTATAAATTAATTTATGATCGTAAATATGGTTTGATTTGTGAAAGGATGTGACATAGTGGCTAAATTTAATTTAATTGACGAGCCTTGGATAGCAGTCATTAATAAAGAAAGCGGAGATAATTTACTTCTTTCTTTACGCGATGTCTTCGAAAAAGCACCAACGTTAAGCCAGTTAGCTGGAGATAGCAAAACTCAGGATTTTGCGGTTTTACGCTTATTACTTGCTATTTTACAAACAGTATATTCACGAATGGATGCTAGTGGACAAGCCTATGACCAAGTTGATTTAACGGAACGCTATCAACAAATAAAAGATGTTGATGAGTTCGATGAAGATGATTATGTTCAGAGTTTAGAAGAAACTTGGCAGTTAATCTGGGAAGAGGGAGAATTCTCTGAAGCGGTTAATGATTATTTAGAGGCATGGTACGATCGATTTTATCTTTTTGATGATCAATATCCATTTTTTCAGGTGACTCAAGCTGATATTGCAGAAGATAAGATTAGTAAGTCTAAAGCAAGTAGCATACAAGCTAAAAATATTAACCGCACTATATCAGAGAGTGGAAATAAAATAGCTTTATTCTCTCCTAGCTATGGAGAAAATAAGGAACTGTTGTGGGCTGATCAAGTAGCTCGTTGGTTGTTAACTTTTCAGGGCTATTCAGGTTTGTCAGATAAAGTTATATTTGGAAAAGAAAAATATAAAGCTTCTAAGGGCTGGTTATTTGACATTGGAGGACTTTATTTAGGGGGGAGAAATTTATTTGAAACTTTGTGGTTGAACACTGTCCTAGTACATCCACGTGAAGAGTATCGCTTAAATAGACAAAAACCTTGTTGGGAATTTACTGGGTCAGAAATCATTGATCATTATTTTTCAGGTGATAATTGTGATAATCTGGCTGAGCTCTATTGCGCTTGGAGTCGAGCGATTTATATTGATCCGGAAAGCGATTTAAATAAACCTTTCTCTTTTGAAGTGGTTAAGCTACCGGAAATTAATCACGTAGATAATTTCTTAGAACCTATGACAGTCTGGCGTAAAAATGCTAGTGGTGAAAATAAAGGAAGGTATACTCCCAGGAAGCATGTTGCCGGACAATCGTTATGGCGGTCTTTTGGTTTAGTCCTTCCATCGAATTCTAAAAAGGAAGAGAATGAGGGGGAAAGTCATCGTCCAGAAATAATAACTTGGCTTGATTATCTAGATGATATTACCGATTCTTTGTTGGATGATTATCCTCTAACTATACATGCTATAAGTATGCAAGATGATGGGAATGCTACTTCCTGGGTGCCTACCGATGAAATTTACGATGAACTAAAGATTGATGACCAAGTAGCTGCTGATGTCAGTTCGGCAGGTTGGATTCCGCGGATCAATGATACTGTAACAGAAACTAAAGAAGCTATTGAACGCACTTTTCGCTATTTTTTGATGGAAATAAAAGATATACGAAACTTAGGAAGTAATGATTTTGTTGACCAAAAAATTGAGGAGTTGTATTTCTTAATCGATTTACCCTTTAGAGACTGGTTAATTGAGATAAAACCAGAAGATGCTAAAGATCAGAAGATCATTCAGTGGCGTCAAGTTTTGCGAAAGATTGTAATGAATAAAATTAATCACATGGTTCAAGAGGCTGGCCCACGGGATTATAAAGGAAAGGTTTATGAAGCTAAAGACGGCCAGACTTATTTAAAAAACATCGCTACGGCCTATAATACTGTAACCTATTTTATTAATAAAAAATTAAGTGTAAGGGAGGATAGACATGACTGAGACAAACAAAAAGCAAGTATCTGTTTACCAGGTAACAGCTAGAATGATTAATGATTTGGCCCGAAATGATGGGACAACTATAAGTAAAGCTCACCTAGCTAGATTACGCCAGTCAATTGGTAAACCTTTAAGTCAGACGGTTGATATTTGGCCATTACTATTTCAATATCTACCAGAAGAATTTCTAAGCAAGAGTGGGAAAACAACTTTAGAGCAAAAAGCGATATTAACGACATTGCAACTTTATGCTTTATACCAGCAAGGAAGTCAAAATGCAGAGGTTAAACTTAACAAACAAGAAAACACACCCAATATTGGTGCTTCACTCGCTTACTTGCGAAGAGAAAAGGATCAACGAGTTGCTAGCGATCGCCGTTTTAACACTTTAATTACGGCAACAGATTTTACAGAATTAATCTATTATTTACGCCAAATGGTTAAATTATTAAAAGGAAAATCGCAGGGGCAAGTTCTTATTAACTATCCACGTTTGGCTGAAGATCTATATTGGTATTTGAGAGGATACGAAGAAAACGTGCGTATTCGTTGGGCACAGAGTTACTATATGAACAGAGAAGAAGGAGTAAATAGTGATGAAGAATAATGAGAGAATTTTTGTTGATATCCATGCCATTCAAACCGTTCCGCCTTCTAATATCAACAGGGACGATACGGGATCCCCAAAGACAGCCCAATACGGTGGGGTTAGACGGGCACGCGTTAGCTCTCAGTCTTGGAAACGGGCGATGAGAGAATATTTTTATGAAAAGAGTGTCCAAAGTAATGTAGGGGTACGGACGTTACAAATTGTTCGTTATTTAGCAGATAAAATTCAAATTTTGGATGATACTCTGGATGATGAATCAGCAATGAAATTAGCTGATGAAACGATCAATAAGGCTGGAATTAAAACTGCAGCGCCTAAAGGATCTAAAGATAAGAATCATAAACAAGCTAAAGCGCTATTCTTCTTGGGAGATACTCAGGCAAACGAATTGGCTCAAGCGGCTGTTGATGGAGTGACTGATAAAAAGGCGCTTCAAAATATCTTGCGAGATAATCCAGCAATTGATATTGCTCTTTTTGGGCGCATGGTAGCCGATGATCCGTCTCTTAATGAGGATGCTTCTTCCCAAGTAGCTCATGCTATTTCTACTCATGCGGTTCGGCCAGAATTTGATTTCTATACTGCTGTCGATGATTTAGCACCAGAAGATAATGCTGGAGCCGGAATGCTAGGTACAGTTGAATATAACTCGTCAACACTCTATCGCTATGCTAATGTAGCTGTTCATGAGTTGAGCCGACAACTCAATAATCCTCAAGCTACCTTGAATACTTTAAAACTATTTATCGAATCTTTTACTAAATCGATGCCGACTGGGAAAATCAATACTTTTGCGAATCAAACCTTACCTCAGGCACTCTTAGTAACGGTTCGAGATGATCGCCCAGTGAACCTTGTTTCAGCATTTGAAAAACCGGTTAAAACACAGGATGGTTATGTTGAAAAATCTGTTGAAAACTTATTCAGCGAATATCATAAAGTTCAAAAAATAATGGATCAACCGTTAAAAACCTTCTATCTTGTTTTAAATGATCAGAACATTGATTGTGATGAAGGAAAGCAAGAAGATAGTCTCTCCCAATTATTGAATGATTTTGATGAATTTGTTGGACCACTTATTGAGAAAGTACAGGATCAAGGTGATGCATAGTGAGAACCTTAGTTTTGAAGTTTGCTGGTCCCCTCCAAGCTTGGGGTACGAACTCTCATTTTGAAACTAGACATACTGATCTCTATCCATCGAAAAGTGCCGTCATTGGATTAATTAGTGCTTGTTTAGGCTATCAACGTGACGATGATAAACATATCCAAGCTTTAAATGCCTTAAATTTTGCTGTTCGAATTGATCAACAAGGTAATTTACTTCGCGATTACCATACGGCAAAGAAGTACAAGAATAGTGGAAAATTAGAGCGAACTTATGTGACGAATAGATATTATTTAGAAGATGCTATTTTTTTAGTGGCAATTGGTTCAGAAGATGAAGAATTGATGAAAAAAATTGAGGCAGGGCTAAAATCTCCCTATTATCAACCCTTTATGGGACGTCGTGCCCTACCTTTGAACGTTGATTTTATTTTTCAATCGACAGACAAGGACGTGTTGACGATTCTAAAGGAAATTACTTGGCAAGCGGCTTCTTGGTATAAAAAGAACCATAGTAAACGACTATCTATCTATGCTGACGCGTATTTACAAGCTGATAGTCCAACACATCAGCGTAGAGATAGAGTTAATTCCTTTTCGCAAAAAGAACGTAAATTTTCCTATCGAAGTGAATGTCGTATCGACACCATAGTTAAAGATTCTAGTGGGGTTGGGGATCATGATGCCTTTTCTGTTTTGAAGGAGGTTGATTAATTGTGTATATGTCTCGCGTCGCTATTGATACTAAAAATCCAATGAAAATGAGATCTTTAAATCATCTTGGAGCTTATCATAACTGGGTGGAAAGTAGTTTTCCTGAGGAATTTGATGCTAATATCCGTACACGAAAATTGTGGCGGATTGATAAAGTAGATGGTCAAGAATATTTACTAATAGTGAGTCCTAGTAAACCGAATCGAGAAGCATTGGAGAAATATGGTATTACTGGCAGTGCCCAAGTGGCTGATTATTCTTCTTTTCTAAATAACTTGGAAGAGGGGATGGAAGCGCAATTTCGAGTACGGTTAAACCCTGTAGTTTCTGAGTCCCAACCAGGAAAAAAGAGAGGTCGTGTTGTCCCTCTATATGGAGATGAGAAACAATTGAACTTTCTGCTAGATAGAGACAAAAAGAATGGTTTTCAAATTAATCCAGTGACACTATGTATTGTAGAAAAAGGTTTTGAACCAGTAAAAAAGCGAAATGAAGCTACTATAAAGCTTAGTTCTGCCACCTATGAAGGTGTATTAAAAATTACAGATCTTAATCAATTTAAGCAAACTTTGAAGGAAGGTTTTGGTCGGAAGAAGGCTTATGGTTTTGGTTTAATGACAATTATTCCTATGAGGTGAGTGAATGACTAAACAGAGTGGCGCCAAGAAAGCTAATCTTACGGAATTACCTCGTATTGGTGATAGGGTTTCTTTTATTTATATTGAACATGCAAAAATTAATCGCATAGATAGTGCAATTACAGTAGTGGATAACAGAGGGACAGTACGGATCCCAGCGGCTATGATAGGAGTTCTCTTATTAGGTCCAGGAACGGACATTAGTCATAGGGCGGTAGAACTGATCGGCGATACGGGGACCAGCTTGGTATGGGTAGGAGAATATGGTGTGCGTTATTATGCACATGGAAGATCCTTGGCTCATTCTACCCGCTTTTTAGAAAAGCAGGCAAAATTGGTTTCGAATCGCCGCTCTCGCTTAACGGTTGCTCGTAAGATGTACCAAATGCGCTTTCCTAACGAAGATGTTTCTTCGCTTACTATGCAGCAATTGCGAGGAAGAGAAGGTGCACGTGTTCGAAAAATTTATCGACAAGAAGCAAAAAAATGGCAAGTCGAATGGACTAGACGGGATTATGATCCAGATCATTATGAAGAGGGGACCCCAGTAAATCAAGCTTTGTCTGCTGCAAATGTTGCCCTTTATGGCGTGGTTCACAGCGTTATAACTGCTTTAGGCCTATCTCCTGGACTAGGATTTGTTCATACAGGTCACGATAAGTCTTTTGTGTATGATATTGCAGATTTATATAAGTCGGAAATCACTATTCCTATTGCTTTTCAAATTGCAGCAGAGTTTAATGGGGATGATGAAATAGGGAGAATTGCTCGATTAAGTGTCCGAGATGCTATGGTAGATGGAAAACTTATGAAGCGCATTGTTAAGGATGTTCAATACTTATTAGATGTTAATCCAGATGAAGAGATAGATATAGATGTTATTAATCTTTGGGATGATAAGCAAGGACTAGTTAAATACGGAATCAATTACCAAGAGTATGATGGAGCGGATTAGATGCCATTAACAGTAATTACTATGAAGAACTGCCCACCGTCTTTGCGTGGGGACCTTAGTAAATGGATGCAAGAAATTGCCACTGGTGTTTATGTTGGTAATTTTAATAGCCGTGTTCGTGAAGCCCTCTGGGAACGCGTGAGTCAAAATGTGGGGGTAGGAGAAGCTACTATGTCCTATGCTTACCGCAATGAAATAGGATACCAATTTGAAACAATTAATGCTAAACGCCAAGTAGTGGATTATGAAGGAATTCCTCTAGTCTTGCTTCCTAATACTTTGGTAGATAATAAAACGAATAAGAAACATGGCTTTAGTAAGGCTGCTAAGCAACGGCAGGCTAGGAAGTATTCGGCTTCTTCAAAAAATAGACGAAATGAAAAAGAACAGTCGTCATACATAATTGTTGATATTGAAACATCTGGGCTAGATCCAATGAAAGATTCGATTATCGAAGTTGGAGCACTTGCTATAAAAAATGGAGAAATTGTTAAAGAATTTGAATGTCTTATAAATTATGAGGGGATTTTATCTAATGAAATCATTTCGTTAACAGGCATTGATGATCAACTATTGAAAAAAGAAGGCCAGGACTTAGAAAAGGTTCTGCAAGATTTTAAAACCTTTATTGGTGAGGAAGATCTTGTTGGCTATAATATCTCCTTTGATATAAAATTTATTAATTATTATTTAAAGAAGCTAAATCTGCCAAAATTAAATAATAAAAGTGTTGATTTAATGAATTTCGTAAAAAAAGAAAAATTGTTTTTACCTAATTATAAATTAGAATCAGCCTTGTCAGCTTATGATATTGACGAAGAAGTTCCTCATAGAGCTTTAGGTGATGTGCATTTGATCTATCGGTTATCGTTGAAAGTAAATAAATTTATAAAATTTATGAATCGAAAAACGCATAATTAAAGGGATCCTTTAGTCTTTTTCCCGCACATGCGGGGGTGATCCTATATTTGTTCACAACCAGCGTCCTGAAAAGGGCTTTTTCCCGCACATGCGGGGGTGATCCTAAGCCCCTCTGAGAGCTTGTCAAAGCCTTTCTCTTTTTCCCGCACATGCGGGGGTGATCCAGCGACTTTGAAAACAATTAAAGAACGATCTGACTTTTTCCCGCACATGCGGGGGTGATCCTAAGGCCTTGTGGACAAGAGAAGAATCAGTTAGCTTTTTCCCGCACATGCGGGGGTGATCCTAAAGACCACTAGGGCAATTCCTACCCTTTGCCCTTTTTCCCGCACATGCGGGGGTGATCCTCAATCTCTTGCATGATCGTATAGGTAGTCCAACTTTTTCCCGCACATGCGGGGGTGATCCCAAAAGCGGCAATAAATTTCTCCCAATCATCTACTTTTTCCCGCACATGCGGGGGTGATCCTGACAGGATCGCTGCCAAAGCTTCACAAAATACCTTTTTCCCGCACATGCGGGGGTGATCCTGACAGGATCGCTGCCAAAGCTTCACAAAATACCTTTTTCCCGCACATGCGGGGGTGATCCTTCATCAAAAACTCTCTCTGACTTTTAAATTTTCTTTTTCCCGCACATGCGGGGGTGATCCTTTTGTTAACCTCAACAAAATTGGGCTTAGGCACTTTTTCCCGCACATGCGGGGGTGATCCTACTGACTCTATGCACGACTGGCTTGAAAGAAACTTTTTCCCGCACATGCGGGGGTGATCCTGAAAAAGGACTCCGGCGTTAATAACATTTTTACTTTTTCCCGCACATGCGGGGGTGATCCCTACCCTCACTAAGGATAGCCCACAAGCCTACACTTTTTCCCGCACATGCGGGGGTGATCCTTTTTAGCGATCCAGTTAGCCCCTCCAATGATCCTTTTTCCCGCACATGCGGGGGTGATCCTAAAAGGAAAAATCACCTTGTTATAACTAATAACTTTTTCCCGCACATGCGGGGGTGATCCTGGGCCGGCAGTACAGGATCACTATTGATTTCTCTTTTTCCCGCACATGCGGGTGAAAATTAATGTGATTGAGTTACTGTGCAATTTATTATTTGAATCATCGATACAAATGCTATCGTCCTTTTTGATGTATAATCAGCTTGAAACTTACAGTGTAAGAAAGGAGCAAACTATGAAGAGATCTTATCCGGCCCTTTTCTATTTTGATAAAGAATTTGACGGCTATTACATAGCATTTCCTGATCTGGACAACGGCGCTACTCAAGGAGAAAATATTTCTGATGCTTTATATATGGCCTCTGAATATTTAGGCCTTGTTTTAGCGGATGCGCTCGAAAGTAACGAAGAGATCCCTCAGCCGTCCAATATTAATGATTTATCTTTGATTGAAAATTATCCCTATAAAGAGGATAGTAATTGGACGGACGACTATGATATGGAAAGATCATTTATATCGATGGTGATGACGGATGTTTCTGAGTATTTAAATCTTGATGATTTAGTTGATATCAGCCTAAGTATCCCTCGATGGGCTGAAAGTTTAGCAGAGGGGGATGGATTTGATTTATCGAAGTTACTTACTGAAGCGATAAGTGATAAACATTCCAATATATAATTTCTAAAGCATTTTGTTTAGGTGCTTAATCTATTTGGATTAGGTGCCTTTATTTAAAGTAGAGTGGTTATTCGTTTAGAAAGGGTTGAAAGGCGTGTTAGTTTATCCAGCTGTCTTTAAAAGAGAAGATCAATATATTATTGTCAAATTTCCTGATATTCCTGCGGCAATGACGCAAGGCGAGGATTTGTCACAGGCCTATGAAAAGGCTGTTGAAGTCTTAGGAGCTGCACTTGAGGATTATGATGATTATCCTGAACCAAGCCCTATCGAAAAGATAAGTGAAGCGTTTCCGGATAATGTTATTGCCCTTATTGGTGTTGACTTAATCGCTTATCGGCGTAAATATCATTCTAAAACAGTGCGCAAGACTGTTACCATACCTGAATGGCTGAATGATTTAGCAATCGCCAAGCAAATTAATTTCTCTCAAACTTTAACTGAGGCGCTCAAAGAAAAATTAGGCGTCTAATGCCTAGATACAAAAACAGCTGCCAATAGTGGTCACCAGTATGCATCATACCGGACCACTATTGGCAGCTGTTTATCTATTATTCATTTAGCGGTTTTAAGAAAAAGGATTATTTTGTTTGTCCTTTTCCGTGGTGTTCCGCTTGGGCTTGTTTGAGTTTTTCTGGGGTGATATCGGTGCCTTCAGGGTCGATGACTTTGGTATTCATCATGATGTTTTTGAAGTTACCGCGGAAGATCTTCAAGTATTCTTGACGAAGTTGAGCTTGTTCTTCCTTTTCTTCGGCAGTTAAGCCGTCTTCTTTTTGTTTTTTAGCTAATTCATTGATGCGTTTGAGTAATTCGTCCATATTAAGACCTCCTTTAATCTTGGTCAGTTGACCTTAAGCTTTTTGTAGCTAGTACAATATACCAAGTATCTGATTAGCCTGCAACTTTCTTGCTTTTAAGGGTCAAGCTAGCACCTAGCCCCATTCCTATAATAATGTTAGAATAGACCTACATGAGTTTGAAGCACAAAGGGGATTATCATGCGAACATTAGCTATCGATACATCAACGGTTTCTATGAGTATTGCGCTGATTGAAGATCAGACCACTAAAATGGAAATCACCACAAATACTAAAATTAAACATTCTAAAGCCCTTTTACCCTTGATTAAACAGTTGTTTACTACGGTTGCTTGGGAAGTAAGTGACCTGGACCGAGTGATTGTTACCCGGGGACCGGGTTCTTATACTGGACTTCGAATCGGGGTGACCACTGCCAAAACCTTGGCTTGGACCTTAAATATTCCACTTTATTCAGTGACCAGTTTAGAAGCCATTGCTGCCAATGTCGTTGGGGAGGAAGGCATCATTTGTCCTCTGATTAATGCTAGACGCCAAACCGTTTTTGCTATGGCTTATGATAGTGATGGGCAGGAAGTAGAAGGACTAACTATGGGGCATTACCGTCTAGCAGACTGGCTGGACCAGTTAAAGACAGCTTATCCAGACCAAAACTTGTATTTCATCAGTTCGGACATTGACCAGTTTGAGGAGCTGATTCAAGAACATTTAGGCGAGCAAGCCAAATTATTGCCGGCAGAAAAAGGGGTTATCCACGCTCCCTTACTGGCTAAGCTAGAACTAGAGGAAGAGGATGTCGCCACTTTCTTACCAGACTATGCTAAATTAGCAGAAGCCGAAGAGCGTTGGGAGGAGAAACACCCCGAAGAAGCGGAAGCAAACCGAGGCCATTATGTGGAAAGAATGCTTTGATCGTTGGCTATTTCAGCTGGGCAATAAAATTACCCAGTTATTTGCTGATGAACCCGGCCAGGCTTTGAGTCAGCAGATCGATTTGGATAAGGCTACTTTGACTTTTGGCCTAGACCAGGAGCTTGATTTAGCTATCTCCGATTCGGAGTGGATTGACCAAATGGTGGCTTTGGAGCGGGCGGCTTATGATGGGCATCAGATGTGGTCCAAGAAGGATATCTATAATGATATGCTTTACAATCCGTCAACATTTTACCTACAAGCCTTTAAGGAAAAAGAACTGCTGGCCTTTGTGGGTTGTCGGCGGGACAAAGAATCGATTCACATTTCGAATTTAGCGGTACTACCAAGCTACCAGTCCTTAGGGATTGGGTCCAAGCTCTTAGACTTGGTCAAACACTTAGCTCCTGAGCTGGAACGTGACTCGATAACCCTAGAAGTGCGTTTATCCAATGAAGGTGCCAAGAAATTCTATCTACGAGAGGGGTTTAAGGCAACAGGAAAGATGGTGCGTTATTATCGTGATAATCATGAAGATGCGCTTACTTTGACTTGGCAAAATGAAGCCCACCAGGTTGCCCAAGAAGATGAAGCAAATCATAGTCTACCACCGACCGGAGGCCAAACAGATTCCCGGGATTAGTCAGCAGGTGCTGGCTTTTTACCAGGAGGCTTTTGACCATATGCCCCATATCGCCAGGGATTGGTTGGAGCGGGGCTTAGCCAGTCCGCGACTCTATTTATTCTTCTTGCTAGATGAAAAGCAAGTTGTTTTAGCGGCAGCCACTTTTCAATTGTTGGCTGATGAAGGGGAATTACTGCATTTTGCAGTCAGCCCCCAAAGACGGCGCCAGGGTTTGGGGGCCTTTCTTTTGGCTCAGGCCCTGGTCCACTTGGAAGAACAAGGCTTAACCCGTTGTTTCTTAGAAGTCCGCGCTCACAATATCCCTGCTCAGGCCTTGTATGAGAGCCAGCGCTTTAAGTGTATTGACCAACGCAAAAACTATTATCAAGATAATCATGAAGATGCAAAAGTTTATTTATGGGAGAGATCGACCAGTGACAACAATATTGGGAATCGAATCAAGCTGTGACGAAACCGGTGCAGCAATCGTTATTGATGGCAAAGAGATGAAGTGTAATGTCGTTGCCACACAAATAAAAAGTCATATGCGGTTTGGTGGGGTAGTCCCAGAGATCGCTAGCCGCCACCATGTTGAGCAAATTACTCAGGTGATTGATTACGCCATGAAGGAAGCAGACGTGACCTGGCCAGAGATTGATGCTGTGGCGGTTACCAAGGGGCCTGGCTTAGTAGGCTCTTTACTTATTGGGATCACTGCCGCCAAAACCCTGGCCTTTGCCCATGACAAACCCTTAATCGGCGTCAACCATATGGCAGGGCATATCTACGCCAATAATATATCTGATCAAATGGTTTTCCCTTTATTAGCCTTAGTGGTTAGTGGGGGACATACTGAATTGGTCTATATGAAAGAAGACGGCCACTATCAAAAAATCGGTGATACCCGTGATGACGCTGTGGGGGAAGCCTATGATAAGGTCGGCCGTATTTTAGGGGTTCCTTATCCTGGGGGTAAACGCATGGATGAAATGGCCCAAGAAGGGCAGGCCATTTATGACTATCCACGTCCCATGATCAATGAGGATAATTTTGACTTTTCATATAGTGGACTGAAATCAGCGGTCATTAACCATGCCCATAATGCGGAACAAAAAGGGGAAAAATTAAATCCTAATGATGTGGCAGCCAGCTTCCAAGCAGCGGCTGTTGAGGTCCTAGTAACTAAAACCATGCGGGCCATCGCTGCTTACCCGGTCAAACAATTAGTGGTTGCCGGAGGCGTGGCCGCGAATTCTTCACTTAGACAGGAACTAGAAAGTCATCTAGCCAAAGAACATCCTGAAGTGCGCCTCTCCTACCCACCATTAAGTTTATGTGGGGATAATGGCGCCATGATTGCAGCAGCTGCCTACCCGCAATACCAAAAGGGCGACTTTGTCGGCTTGGACTTGGATGCTAACCCTGGTTTAGACTTAGGTGATGAAAATTAGTCGCCTTTAAGCAACGGCCAATTGATTGTCAGGGAAAGCTTGAGGAGGAAAGATGGTCTTAATTGGTTTAGAAGTTACTTTTATCATTGACCAAGCTTATACTTTGAAGGATAAGCGCCGGATCGTCAAAAGTATGGTGGAACGGGCCCAACAACGAGAAAAGATGACTGCTGCTGAAATTGCTGACTTAGACTTAGTCAACCAAGCGGTGGTAGCTTTTGGCCTAGTCTCTAATTCATACAGCAAGAGCCGGCAACGCTTGCTGAACTATCTCGATAAAATTGAAGACTGGTATCCCATTGAGGTCATTCATACCGAATGGCTTGAAGCTTAAAAAGAAAAGGTATGCTTACAGGAGGACTGCTTCTTGAGTCCTGGTGTAGGCATGCCTTTTTATCTTTATTGGTCAAAGTCTTCCAACTGACTTTGAACGGTTTCCCATTCCTTAAAGAGCGCTTCTTGTTGGGCTTGTTTGTCTTTAAGAGATTGGTCGAGTTGGTTTAATTCATAGTAATTTTGTAAAATGTCAGGATCAGTCATTTTTTCCTGGATCTCTGCTATTTCTTCATCTAAGCTTTCAATATTTGCTTCGATTTTTTCGCTTTGTCGTTGGAGTTTTCTTTCTTCTTTTTGGCGTTCCTTACGATTTTGATAGGCTTGGGCGGATTGGCTGGGTGCTGGTTTTTCTTCAGAAAGACTAGACTGGTCTGCTTTATTTTCTTCAGCTAGCCGTGCTTCCTGCTCGGCTTTTTTATTGAGGTAATAATCGTAATCGCCTAGGTAGAGGGTGGAACCCTCCGGACTGATTTCAAGCACTTGGGTGGCAATCCGATTAATAAAGTAGCGGTCGTGGCTGACGAATAGCAAGGTTCCATCATAGGCAATCAGGGCATTCTCTAAAATCTCCTTAGAATCGATATCCAAGTGGTTGGTCGGTTCGTCCAGTACTAAGAAATTATCATGATTAAAGGAAAGTTTGGCGAGGGCAAGCCGGGCCTTCTCGCCCCCACTCAGCATGGCGACAGATTTTTCCACGTCTTGGCCGGAGAAGAGGAAGGAACCCAGGATGGTACGAATGTTTTCCTCGTTAATGGTCGGATGGTCATCCCAAAGTTCATGGAGGACATCCTTATTGCTGTGGAGCTTGGCTAATTCTTGGTCATAGTAGCCAATAGTCACATTAGCCCCATAGTGGATTTCCCCCTTGATGGCAGGGATTTCTTGGATAATGGTTTTTAAGAGGGTAGATTTACCCACGCCGTTGGGCCCCACCACTGCGATAGCTTGTTGCTTTCTAATATCCAGCTCAATCGGGTAGGAGAGTAAGTGATCATCGTAACCAATGCCTAGCTGGTCGGCGGTAAGGACCACATTGCCACTAGACTTGTCCGTGAGGAATTGAATATGGGGACTTTTTTCGTCTTGCTTAGGCTTTTCGATTTTGGGCATCTTTTCGAGTTGCTTACGTCGACTCTGGGCCATCTTAGTGGTCGAGGCTCTAACAAGGTTACGGGCCACATAGTCTTCTAACTTAGCGATTTTCTTTTGTTGTTTATCATAGGCCTTTTGCCAGCTTTCGAGGCGGACGGCTTTTTCTTTGAGGTAGAAGGAATAATTGCCCTTATAATATTCCATACTGTGGTTGGTCATTTCATAGGTTTCATTGGTGACATGGTCTAAGAAATAACGGTCGTGGCTGACAATTAATAAGGCTCCTGGATAAGAAGGCAGGTAGTCTTCTAGCCAGGTCAGGGTTTCAATGTCTAAGTGGTTGGTGGGTTCGTCGAGGATGAGAATATCGCGCTTTTCGAGGAGGACCTTGGCCAGGGCTAGCCGGGTCCGTTGACCACCAGATAATTGATTGATGGGTTTGTCGTAATCTGATTCGGGAAATTGAAAGCCGTGGAGGACCATGCGAATTTCGGAATCATAACCGTAAGCATTGCTTTGGTTGACTTCTTCTTGTAATTGGTCATAGCGTTTGAGGGCCTCTTGGTAGCTTGCTTCATCCTGGGCATCGGCCAAGTCTTGAGCGGCTTGCTCGGCATGGTGGATGAGGGCAATAGATTCTTTAAAAACCGACCGCATTTCTTCATAAATCGTCCGTTGACTGTTTTCAATGGCGGCATGTTGGTCCATGTAGGCAATGGTCTTACCCTTAGCCCGGGTGACTTGCCCTTGGTCAGGTTCTTCAATGCCTGCTAAGATTTTGAGTAGGGTGGATTTGCCGGTGCCGTTTCGCCCGACTAAGGCAGTACGACTATTATCTTGGATGGTCATTTGGACATCTTGGAAAAGAATATCGGAGCCAAAACGTCGCATGAGTTTTGATCCTTGTAATACAATCATTGGATCCTTTCCTCCTAAATCGTTTATTATTGTCTTCACTAGTGTATCATATTTTATCGACAGATATTTTTTGACTTTGTGAACTTTCCCTTAGAAAGGGGCGGGATTATTCACAAAGTTTTAAAATTAATGAAAATTAGCAGAAAAGATTTATGTGATTTTTCACAAAGTTCTTTCCATTTTATGATTTAGGTGATAAAATGTATTTGATATCTTGTGAAAAGGAGTGGAAACATGAAGGAAATTCCACGTGCAACGGCTAGGCGGTTACCGCTTTATTACCGTTACTTGCATAATTTTAAGAATATGGGTAAGACACGGATTTCTTCCAGCGAACTCAGTGAGGCGATCAAAGTGGACAGCGCCACTATTCGCCGGGATTTCTCACATTTTGGTGCCCTAGGGAAGCGTGGTTATGGCTATGATGTTGAAGCTCTATTGGACTTCTTTAGTCGCCAACTCTACCAAGACCGCCTCACCACAGTGGCTTTAATCGGGGTCGGTAATTTAGGGAACGCCTTATTAAATTATAACTTTAAACGGACCAATAATATCCGGATTGGGGCGGCCTTTGATATTAATCCTGAGATTGTAGGAACCGTCCATAGTGGGGTACCGGTTTACCCTATGAGTGAATTAAAGGAACGGATTCAAGAAATGGAAATTCTGATTGCTATTATGACCGTTCCGGAAAAAGTCGCTCAAGATACCGTGAGTGAATTAGGTGAAGCCGGTATTCAAGGCATCTTGAACTTTACGCCGGTGGTTTTAGATGTTCCTGAAGATATTCATGTCCAAAACGTCGATTTAGCCAATGAGTTGCAAACCCTGATTTACTATATCGGTAATCGAAATGGCAACAATAAAAAGAAAAATTAGTAGAACTAGCAAAAGTTAGCTAGAAACTGGTCAGACGATCAGGTCTAACTTATGTCAGTCGCTTAGTAAAGCCCTCTTAATGGAGGGCTTTTTCTTGTCATCAGTTTTTATAGAAAATTTTGCTTCTCTTTTAAATGCTATTGATGAGCATTCGTTCTGCTTTTGAATTTTGGTCGTTGAAAAGCCATGGCATCGGCTCGAGCCGAGGTCTCTCGCTTAGCGAACTTCAAACGTTTAGTACGGCTAATGCCTACTAAACGTAATTCACATCGCTTGCTTATTCATGGCTAACTACCTCATTCAAAGCGCCACTACTGCTCAACGCTATTTATCAAATAAATGCTATCAAAACATTACTCATCAATAGTAAAAATGAAAGTGCAAAGAGTTTAATCTATCTCAATTTCCTAATTTCAAAGATATATATACTTTTTAAATGATATTTTATATTTTTAAAGTGATAACAAGAAAAAAGGTCAAAAAAAGTCAACGAATTACTTGATTTATATCTGGAAATGTTTTACTATAAATATTGTAAGTTAGCAGTCGGAGATGATGAGTGCTAACAAATCATTAAAAGTGTTATTAATTAGTATGTGAAATTTGGAGGGATATTTTAAATGTTAAAGCCGTTAAATGAACGTGTGATTATTCAAGTCCAAGAAGAGGAAGAAAAAACTGCTTCTGGTATCGTTTTACCATCTGCTGCTAAAGAAAAACCTCAAGTAGGTCAAGTGGTAGCTGTTGCTGATGCTACTGATGATTACACCCCTCAAGTTAAAGTGGGCGACCAAGTTATTTTTGAAAAATACGCAGTAAGCGAAATCCGCTATGAAGGGGAAGATTACCTCATCATTAAAGAAAAAGATTTAACTGCTGTAGTTGAATAATCATTGACTGAACTTCGACAATCAACATAAAAAACATTGAATTCTCGATCATGCTTAGATTTAGAATAGGAGATAGATAGAATGGCCAAAGATATTAAATATTCAAGTGATGCAAGACAATCTTTAGTAGAAGGTATTGATAAATTAGCCAATACCGTGAAAGTGACCTTAGGGCCTAAGGGACGTAACGTTGTCCTAGAACGTAGCTATGGGTCCCCATTAATCACCAATGACGGGGTGACCATTGCTAAAGACGTTGAATTAGAAGATCACTTTGAAAACATGGGAGCTAAATTAGTTTCTGAAGTCGCTTCTAAGACTAATGATGTTGCTGGTGACGGGACAACTACCGCTACTATCCTAACCCAAGCCCTCGTCCATGAAGGTTTCAAAAATGTGACAGCAGGGGCAAATCCTGTGGGCATTCGTCGTGGGATGGATCAAGCTATCCGCAAGGCAGTAGAAGCTTTGAAAGAAATTTCTGTTCCAGTGAATGCTAAAGAATCCATTGCTAACGTTGCGGCAATTTCTTCCGGCGACCAAGAAGTAGGCCAATTAATTGCTGACGCTATGGAAAAAGTAGGCCAAGATGGTGTCATTACCATTGAAGAATCACAATCCATGGACACTGCCTTAGACGTTGTTGAAGGGATGCAATTTGACCGCGGTTACTTATCCCAATACTTTGTAACCGACAACGATAAGATGGAAGCTGTTCTCGATGATCCTTACATCCTGCTCACTGATAAGAAGATTTCTAATATCCAAGATATCCTTCCATTATTAGAACAAATCGTACAACAAGGTAAATCCTTATTATTAGTGGCTGACGATGTTGAAGGTGAAGCACTTCCTACTTTAGTCTTGAACAAAATTCGTGGAACCTTCAATGTTGTTGCTGTGAAAGCGCCTGGCTTTGGTGACCGTCGTAAAGAACAATTAGAAGACTTAGCTGTTCTTACCGGTGGTACAGTCATTACTGAAGACTTAGGTCTTGAATTGAAAGACACCAGCATTGATCAATTAGGTCAAGCTGCCCGTGTAACCATTACTAAAGACGATACCACCATTGTTGAAGGTAAGGGTAACAAGGAACAATTGGAACAACGTGTGGCTCATATCAGAAAACAAATTGAAGAAACTACTTCTGACTATGACCGTGAAAAATTACAAGAACGTCTTGCTAAATTAGCTGGTGGGGTTGCCGTTGTTCGCGTAGGTGCAGCCACCGAATCTGAACAAAAAGAACGTAAATTACGTATCGAAGACGCTTTAAACGCTACTCGTGCTGCGGTTGAAGAAGGTATCGTAGCTGGTGGTGGTACTGCTTTCATGAATATCCAAGACAAGGTGAAAGAAGTCGTTGACTCCTTAGAAGGTGACGAACAAACTGGTGCAGACATCGTGGTTCGTGCCCTCGAAACCCCACTACGTCAAATCGCTGAAAATGCTGGTCTAGAAGGTTCTGTCATTGTAGAACACATTCACGATAAAGACCAAGGTGTTGGTTACAACGCTGCTAGCGGTGAATGGGTAGACATGATTTCTGATGGTGTGGTTGACCCAACCAAGGTGTCACGTTCTGCTTTACAAAATGCAGGCTCAGTAGCTGGTTTGATTTTAACTACTGAAGCAGTTGTTGCTGACCATCCAGAAGAAAATGCAGGAAATGATGCAGCTGCAGGAGCAGGCGCACCAGGGATGTATTAATCCGAAAACTGAATAGGATAAAGATTGAAAAGCGCTTGGGAATTTCCCAAGCGCTTTTTCACAAAAAAAAGTAAGCTCAGATTAAGGAAATTTTCCTCAGTCAGAGCTTACTTTTTCTCTTTATCGTTTTTACCAAATATTATCTAAGATTAAGGTTTGGGTCCGGTCAGGTCCTACTGACACTGTGGCAATGGGGGCCCCTACGATTTCACTGATGCGACGGACATAAGCTTTAGCATTTTCAGGAAGTTGGTCAAAGTCTTGACAGCTAGTTATGTCTTCTTCCCAGCCAGGTAAACTTTCATAGATGGGTTGACATTGAGCTAGGTAGCGCAAGTTAGCGGGGTAAGATTTGGATACTTGGCCATTAGGGGTTTGATAGCCTACACAGACCTTGATTTCATCCAGGCCAGTTAAGACGTCTAAACAGTTCAAGGAAAGTTTGGTTAAACCAGAAACCCGGCGAGCATGGGCCGTCACCACCCCGTCGAACCAACCTACCCGGCGCGGACGACCTGTAGTGGTACCATATTCATGGCCAACTTCACGGATGCGGTCCCCAATAGCATCATGCAATTCGGTTGGGAAGGGACCGTCACCTACTCGAGAGGTATAGGCCTTCATCACTCCGATAACCGTATTGATTTTGCTTGGTCCAATCCCACAACCGACTGTAGCACCACCGGCAATGGGGTTAGAGGAAGTCACGAAGGGATAGGTCCCATGATCAATATCCAGTAAGACCCCTTGGGCCCCCTCAAAAAGAATGTTTTCCCCTTGGTCATAGGCATCATTCATCAATAAGGAAGTATCCGTGACATATTTTTTCAGATTTTGGCCATATGCTAGATATTCCTGGTAGATGGTGTCGTAGTCTAATGGTTCTTCGTCATATACCTTGGTTAAGAGTTCGTTTTTGATTTGAATTTGTACAGATAACTTTTCCGCGAAAGTTTCGGGGTCAATGAGGTCAGCCATCCGGATACCATTACGGGCAATTTTATCCATATAGGCGGGACCTATCCCTTTTTGGGTAGTACCGATCTTATTGTCGCCTTTACGTTCTTCATCCAAGCGGTCGATCAGTTGATGGTAGGGCAAGATCACTTGAGCCCGTTCAGAAATGCGGAGGTTTTCACAAGAGATTCCTGCTTGGCGCAAATAGGCCAATTCTTCAAGTAAAGATTTAGGGTTAACAACCACGCCATTTCCGATCACACTCAGTTTATCTTCTGAAAAAATTCCTGAGGGAACGAGGTGGAGCTTAAAAGTTTGCTGGTTGAATTGGATCGTGTGGCCAGCATTATCTCCGCCTTGGTAACGGGCAATAATATCGGCTTGGCTACTGAGGTAATCGGTGATTTTCCCTTTTCCTTCGTCGCCCCATTGAGTACCTACAACAACAACTGATGGCATATGCGTTCTCCTTTATCTATTCGATCTTAATAATGTCTTCATCATGTTAGCTTGTGGCATAACACCCAAAATATTATACCGCAATTTTTTTTGAAGAAAACCTTTTTTTAGGCTCTGACCTTTTTAATAATAAAAAAAGTCCTTGCTTGCCCTAAAAAAATAGCATACATTTATAAAGTAAGAGTGCGACAGTCACAACGAAGGACGAAATCATTGGAGAAAACTGTCATAAGCTCAGCTAAAAGGATGTGAGGACGCCGTTAGAGACTTGAATCACTGGAGGAAAATACCATAAGCACAGCACGCCTGTGCGTTGGAGTTTTCTGAAGTGACTTCAAGGCTGGCGTACGAACTCAGCTAGCCTGAGCGTTGGCAGTTTTTGAAATGGACGTTCGTCCTGTGACTGGAGCAGGTTTGGTAAGGATGTGAGAACGCCGTCAGAGACATGAATTGCTGGAGGAAAATACCATAAGCACAGGAAACTGTGCGTTGGATTTTCTGAAGCAACTTCAAGTCTGGCGTCCGAACTCAACTAAACAGAGTGCGACAAGCGCATCAGAAGGCAAGAAGCACAAGGCAGAGAGAACTGCCAGAAAAGGAGTCAAATTAGATGATTAATCGCTATACCCGTCCAGAAATGGGACAATTGTGGTCGGATGAGAACAAGTACCAATCGTGGTTGGAAGTGGAAATTTTAGCTGTTGAAGCTTGGGCCGAATTAGGAGAAATCCCCCAAGAGGATGCCCAAGCGATTCGTCAGCGTGCCAAGTTCGATGTCAACCGTATTTTAGCGATTGAAGCTGAAACCAAGCATGATGTGGTGGCTTTTACCCGCTGTGTTTCAGAGTCATTGGGTGATGAGAAGAAATGGGTCCATTATGGTCTGACTTCTACCGATGTGGTGGATACGGCTTATGGCTACCAATTAAAGCAAGTGAATGACCTCCTCCGCCAAGACTTAGACGATTTCTTAGCGATTCTTAAAAAGCAAGCCCTCAAATATAAAAACACCCTCTGCATGGGGCGGACGCACGGGGTTCATGCGGAGCCGACAACTTTTGGCTTAAAAGTGGCCCGTTGGTATAGTGAATTTAAGCGTCATCGTGAACGTTTTGAACATGCAGCTAAGGGAGTCGAAGCGGGAAAAATTTCTGGTGCAGTGGGGACTTTTGCTAATGTTCCCACCCAGGTGGAGGCCTATGTTTGTGAACATTTAGGAATTCGTGCCCAAGAGATTTCGACCCAAGTCCTCCCGCGTGATTTACATGCAGAATATATTTCAGTCTTAGCCCTAATTGCTACCGGAGTGGAAAATATGGCGACCGAAATCCGCCACTTACAAAAGTCCGAGGTAAGGGAAGTGGAAGAATACTTTGCTGCGGGTCAAAAGGGCTCTAGCGCCATGCCCCATAAGCGTAACCCGATCGGTAGTGAGAATGTTACTGGGCTGGCCCGGGTCATTCGCGGTCATGTAGTGACTGCTATGGAAGATGTCAGTCTCTGGCATGAACGAGATATTTCTCATTCCTCAGCTGAGCGGATTATTTTACCCGATACCACCATCTTAGTGGACTATATCCTCCATCGTTTCGGTAATATCCTAGCCAATCTAACCGTATTTCCAGAAAATATGAAGCGCAATATGCAGGCTACCCATAATTTGATTTTCTCCCAAAGGGTGCTGTTAAAATTAATTGATGCAGGTCTTTCTAGGGAGGCGGCTTATGATTTAGTCCAACCCCTAACCGCTAAGTCTTGGGACCAAGGCCTTGATTTTAAAGGCTTAGTCGAAAATAATGCGGAAATTCGCCAGTCTCTTGACCAAGCAGCCATTGATGATGCCTTTGATCCGGCTTATCACTTGCGCCGAGTGGATGAAATTTATGCACGTTTGGGATTAGCTTAGTTGGTTATTCTTAAATGATCGCTTTTTCCTTCTCCACTTATCCTCTAATATGCTATTGAAAACGTTTACTATTTATAAGCAATATGAGATGATAGGACTATATCAAATCTTAAATAGACATATTGGAGGTAGGCTTATGCATATTACAAAAGATCACTATGTGTTCTCTATGGACAAAAACCATGAACCCATTGCTAAGGTAGCTAGTGGCCAGCGTTTGCAGGTTGATGTCTGGGATTGCTTCAAGGGCAGTGTCCAGGATGAAAAGGACTTAATTTCTGGGATTGACTTTAATGAAATTAACCCAGCAACTGGTCCGATTTATGTGGAAGGCGCTCAACCAGGCAATGTGCTGAAAGTGACTATTCACAGCATTGACTTAGATCCCCAAGGAGCTATTATGACTTCTCCAGGGCTCAACAAATATTTCTCCAAGGAAATTACTGAAGAGGAGACTGCCATCTGTAAGGTCAGCGAAGACCAAAAAAGCTTTGACTATTACGGAGCAACTTTCCCGGTTCATAAGATGATTGGTGTGATCGGGACAGCACCCAAGGGCGAAGCGGTGGCTACTGGATTGCCTGACTTACATGGTGGCAATATGGATAATAATCAAATTACCGAAGGCTCTGTGGTTTACCTGCCCGTTGAAGTCGAAGGAGCGCTCCTGGCTTTAGGTGACATGCATGCAGCCATGGGCGATGGTGAGATTTGGGGCAGTGGCGTTGAGATCGGTGGGTCGGTTGACTTAACCGTTGAAGTTCTTGAGTCCTTCCCTTGTCCAACGCCTTTTGTGGAAACTGACCAAGCTTATTATTCTTATGGCGTCGGCGAAGACTTTGAAACCGCAGTTGTCCAAGCCAATGACCGGATGGCAGAATTTCTCATGGCTCAAACCGGCTTATCCTATAATAAGGTTGGTATGTTCATGACCATTGCCGCTTATTTAGAATCTTGTCAGATCGTTAACCCTAATATCTCCATGCGGGTTCGAGTGAACAAGGCCAGTTATGAAAAGTTAAAAGATGTTAAAGAGTAAGCCTAAGTAAAAAAGGAGTTGCAGTGAGCAACTCCTTTTTAATTTGGGCTTTTTTAGGCATTTTCAAAAGTACCGTACTTGATGATTTCTTTGTTTTTAATCATTATTTCTGACATGGCAATCACGGTATCGATGGCTAGACTGTCTTCATCTAAGAGCAGGATATCCGCATCCCTTCCCACTTCTAAACGTCCCTTATGGTTAAGTTTTAGGATACGGGCAACGTTAGAGGTGACTGCTGGGAGGGCTTTTTCAAGGGCAATATTTTCTCTTTGAACCGCCTCTTGAATACCGACCAAGAGTGACTTAGCACTGCCTACACCAATACGGAGGAAGTTGCCCTCTTCATCGAAGCGAGGCAGACTTCCTTGTCCATCAGAACTCATGGTAATGCAGGATTCATCTAAGCCTTGGTCAAGGACTTGTTTGAGAACGGTTCTAAAAGGAATTTCCCCGTCTTTTTCATAGGTCATGTCGGGGTCTTCACTACCGGTAATGTCGAAAGTTCCGCCGCGTTTGGCAAAGGCAATGGCTTCATCAACCAGTTCCTGGCTCCGGCCACAGTGGGTCGGCAGGAAGGTGGTGACCGGAATATCGGTTTCATCTAAGGCCTTAAAGAGGAATTTTAGTCGGCCTTTGTTGGGGCCTACATGGCAGTTGACCACGCCGGCCTTACCTGCTAATAAACCACCAGTCCGAGTATCGGCTGCGGCATGGGCAAATTGTTCAAAGGTTGGAGCCCCATTGCGGTGGTCGGAAATAGCAATTTCACCAATCCCAATCACCTTGTCAATGGCCATAATGTCTTTAATGATTGATCCGGTAAGGGTGGTTGCCGGGAGACGGTAGTTTCCAACATAGATATAGGTGGAAATACCCTCTGATTCTAAACCACGGGCCTTGGCTAATAGGGCCATTTCGTCGCGAGCGACCCCATCAGTCCCCAATAAGCCACAGGCAGTAGTTACTCCAGCCGTGGTTAGTTGACTCAATTGGACTTCTGGTGTCCGGTTTTGAAAACCATTCTCACCACCGCCACCAAGGAGGTGGAAGTGGCTATCAATGAAACCAGGGGTAGCGATTTTACCTTGACCGTCGATCACTTCAATGCCGATCGCATTACTATCAATAGTGATGTGGTCCTCAATGGCAATAATTTTGGAACTGTCCATTAAGATATCTTTAACCCCTAATTTTTCAGGGGCGTAAACAGTGACTTGTTTGATTAATTTCATACTTTCCCAACTTTCTAACTGTAACCGATACTAATGGCAATAATAATGGCAATGCTCCCTAAAACAAAGAGGAAACCCTGCATTTTAATTTGGAACTTAGCCCAATCTGCCCAATCGATCCGAGCGACTGCCAAGCAACCTACCAGGCTGGCAGAAACTGGGGTGAAGGCGTCCACAAAACCGGACCCTAATTGGAAGGCCAAGACGGCAACTTGACGACTGACTCCGATAATATCCGCCAATGGAGCCATAATCGGCATGGTGAGGGCGGCTTGACCAGAGTTGGAGGTCACCACTAAGTTGAAACAGGATTGGAAGATGTACATGAACCAAGCGCCTAGAACGTTAGGAATACCAGATAAGAGGTTACCGACGCCATAGAGAATGGTATTTAAGGCGGAGAAGGTCCCCGCATCTGATCCTCCTAAGACCAGTAGGATCCCCTTGGCCATCCCCACAACTACAGCAGTAGGCGCCAGGTCAGAGACCCCATCTTTAAAGGCAAAGGCAATATCGTTAACGGTCATGTCATTAATTCTAAAGATGAGGGCGGTAATTCCTGATACTAAGCCCATAACAAAGAATTGGGAAGCTAATTCAGGAATGGAAAAGCCTTGGCTCATCACGCCCCAAACAATCCATACCAGGCCGAGTAACATTTCTAATAGGATCAGTTTGTGGCCCAGGGTAAATTCATGGCTGACATCCTCTTGCTTGGCTAAATCGGTCCGGAAGTAGGCGTCTGATTCATAAGAGGCTGATAATTGTGGAGCCTTACGAATCCGTTTCGCGTAGACCATGGTAAAGCCGCAGGAGAGGGTGGTAATAATCACCCACATCACAATCCTAAAGCCAGCCCCTGACAGGGCCGGAAGCCCAGCGATCCCTTGAGCAATGGCAATAGAGAAGGGACTCATCCAGGAACAAGCGTTACCAATCTGTGAAGCAGCAAAGGTAACGGTCACGGCTGTAATGGAGTCATAGCCCAGGGCAATCATAAAGGGAGCAATAATCATCACAAAAGGAATAACCTGTTCAGAAGCCCCAAAGGTTGCTCCGGCAAAGGAAAAGAGGAAGAAGAGTAGGGGAATAGCCAAATGTTCCATCCCTTTGGCGCTATTGACAAAGGCATAAATTCCGGCATCAATAGCTCCCGTCCGCATAATAATTCCAAAAGAACCCCCAACGACTAAGAGGAGGGCCACAATCCCAATGGCAGATCCATAGCGGTCCCCGGTGACAATTCCTTCAAAGATATAGTTTAACACCCCAAAGCCGTAGTGGTCCTGGGTTCCCCATAGGCCAGCAGTTTTATTTAAGTTTTTACTGGTGTCGTAGATACTATCTCCGTACATCTCATAAAGTTCGGATTCTTCTAAGTCGATCTCTTCTAGTTCTCCCAAGGTTAGGGGCTCTGGTTTTTCCAGGACCTTGGCTAAATTTTCCTGGTCAACTTCCAGTTCTTGCAATTTAGCGGGTTCTTGGACCAGGTCTTCCAAGTTGTCCCTTAAAACATCCTCCTTTAAGGGATGCATGTAACGGAAGGAATCTTGTTGGAGAACGGTTCGGGTTTGGGTTTCCCCATTGGCTCCTTCATATTCCAAAACCTCGGTGGTATATTTACCAGCCGGAACGATGAATGTTAGTAACCAGGCCACGAGAACAATACCAAAAATAATGACGTAGGTGTGTGGCGTCTGGAAACGCTGTTTTTTCTCAGCGGTTTCATTCATTTTTCTCACTCCTTATTTTATATTTATAAGGTTATTGTACCATGATAGCGCTTTAGGTGATATGTCTTAAAATGAAATTCCTTTTAATTAATAAATAAGTCCATTACGGTCATTTCTTCTTGCTTGAGTCTCTTGGGATTTTTTTAGATAATAAGAACGAGGTGATGATTATGGAGAACTATCGGAATTTTATCAATGGAGAATGGATAGCATCGTCAAGCCAAGAATTAATGCCAGTCATTAATCCGGCGACAGAAGAAGTCATCAATCATGTACAAAAAAGTAATCAGGAGGATGTTGATCAAGCAGTGGCCGCGGCTAAGGCAGCTTTTCCTGATTGGAATGCCTTAAGTGTGGACCAACGTTTAACCTATTTAGAGAAAGTTTATGACGGCTTGAAGAAATATGCCGACCTTTTAGTTAAGACCACAGTTTTAGAACTAGGGGCTTCGGTTAATTTTGCTAAGGATAATCATATTCCCATGGCCATTAAAGAGATGCGTGAATATATGGATTCGGCAAAAGACTTTGACTTTGAAGAAGAAATCGATGGAGCGCGGGTTATTAAGGAAGGTTTCGGCGTGGTGGCTTGCATCACCCCTTGGAATTACCCACTCAATCAAATCCAGCGTAAGGTCACCCCAGCCCTCATTGCCGGAAATACAGTAGTGGTTAAACCGGCTTCCAATACGCCTTTGACCGCCTTGGTCTATGCCAAAGTTTTTGAGGAAGCTGATCTTCCTCATGGCGTCTTTAACTTAGTCACTGGTTCCGGGAGCGAAGTCGGTGACTACCTGGCGGGCCACCCTGATGTGGCAGTGATTTCCTTTACGGGGTCTACTGAAGTCGGCCGCGGCCTCTATGAAAAGGCTGCGCCAAACATTAAGAAATTAATTCTTGAATTAGGTGGCAAGTCGGTCATGCTCTACTTAGCTGGTGGGGATAAGGACTTAGCGGTTAAAAAGTCCATGGATTCGATTTTAAACAACCAGGGTCAAACCTGTTCCGCCTTTACCCGCTTATTAGTGCCTGAAGCTGAACTGGAAGAATTTAAGGCATTGATTGAATCTTATTACCAAGACCATGTCCATATTGGCATGCCTGGTGAAACAGAGACTATGGTAGGGCCGATGGTATCGGCGCAACAAAAAGAAACCGTCCTTGACTATATTCAAAAGGGGATTGATGAAGGCGCTGAGCTCTTCTTAGGTGGCCAAGATATCGACCACAGTGGTTTCTATGTCCAACCCACGGTCTTTACCCAGGTTGATAATCAAATGACCATTGCCCAAGAAGAAATTTTTGGTCCTGTCCTATGTGTATTGACCTATAAGGATGAAGACGAAGCTCTTGCTATCGCTAATGACTCGGCTTATGGTCTATCCGGTTATGTAGTTGGCCCTCAGGAGAAAGCGGTAGCCATGGCTGAACAATTGCGGACAGGGAATGTCTTCGTTAACCATGCTTCTGGGTCTTCTAGGGCGCCATTTGGTGGTTATAAAGAATCCGGTCTCGGTCGGGAAAAAGGTCCTTACGGAATTGCTGACTACTTAGAAATTAAGACGCTCTTCGTTTAAAGACTTGATTCTTATTCATTTTAGGATTAAACTTAAAGAAAAATAAAAATAAAGATTGACAATAAATAAATGTCCTTTATAATAACATTAATTTATGAAATCGATGAAGCAAATAAGTAATTAACTCACTCCTGCAAAGCGAGGAACGTTTGGTGCAAGGTTCCCAGGATGACTAATGAAACGTCTTGCTGAGATAGTTAGTCGAAGTTTTGAGATTAACTCGCAGATGTCTGCGTTACCAAACAGAGTTGTCAATAGTTAGTAAGCTATTCGCAAATTAGAGTGGTACCGTGGAAGAAGTCCGCCTCTTAGGAGGTGGGCTTTTTTTGTTGTTTATGAGCCATTCATTGATTGAAATAATGTTTAGTTATTATAAAGGGAGGTATTTATATGTATCAATGCAAGAAAATGTTTAGTGCGCTGTGTTTGTTTGCTTTGACACTTTTAATCTTACTTAGTCCAAGCAGTGTTTACGCAGAGGAAAACGAGGGTAAGCAAGTTGCCCAAGACGATCAACTACTTCAGGAAATTAAGGACCGCGGCGTACTTCGCTTTGGTACAGCGAGTGGCTATGCTCCCTTTGAGTTTACTGTCTTAGAAAATGGCCAAAACCGCCTAGTAGGGACGGACGTTTTCCTCGCCCAACAAATCGCTGATGATTTAGGGGTGAAATTAGAAATTGTCGATATGGAATTTGGCTCTCTTATTCCAGCTATGGAAACCGGGTCTGTTGATATGATTATTTCCGGGATGTCCTATACCGAAGAGCGGGATAAAAAAGTCGATTTCTCTGATGTCTACCAGTCTGACCAGCAATATTTTGTGATTAGAAAGCAAGACCAAGATAAAATTAAAGATGTTTCTTACTTTGACCAAGGTGGCAAGATTGGGGTTTCCGATAACACCCTCCAAGATACCTTGGTGACCGAACGGGTTACCAGTGCTGAAAAGGTAGCCATGCGGAAGTCGGCTGATGCGGTCGCTGCCTTAATGGCTAACCAGGTGGATGCCGTGCTCTTGGATGAATCCGTGGCCAAAGCCTTTGCTGCTGAACATGGGGAACTTTTAGCTATTCCTTCTGGCTTAGATGTAAGCTCTGATGGTAAGTCGGTCGCTATCCCTAATAACCAACCCACCTTCTTAGCAGAAATTAATAAAACGGTAAACGCCTGTGTGGAATCGGGACAAATGGATCAATGGATGGAAGAATCCTATGACTTGATCCGGCAAAGTCAAAAGTCGAACTGGTTGAGCTACTGGCCTTACTTCTATGATGGGATCAAAGTCACCCTGTTGATTTCAGTAGTGGCCATTTTAGCTGGGATTATTTTGGGCTTGATCATCGTCTTGATGAGAATTTCAAACTTACCTGTCCTACCTCAATTGGCCAGCGCTTATGTTGAGTTTGTTCGGGGAACTCCTTTAATGGTTCAAGTTCTCTTCGTTTTCCTGAGTATCGGAGCCTTGTTCTCCTTATCTTCCCTGCTATCAGGGATTATCGCAGTTTCCCTAAACGCTGCGGCCTATATTTCAGAAATATTTAGGGGCGGGATTCTTTCCGTCGACCGGGGACAAGTAGAAGCTGCTCGTTCCTTGGGGCTCAATTACTGGACCACCATGAAGAAGGTCATCTTCCCGCAATCCTTACGTCCCGTTTGGCCCTCCTTAGTGAATGAAGCGGCCACCTTGATTAAGGATTCCTCCATTGTTTCCACGATTGGGGTAGCGGAATTAACCTTCCAAACCCGGGCGGTTACCAGCTTAACCTATCAGGGGACGATTCCTCTATTTATCTCGATGTGTTGTTACTTTGTCCTTACTTTTGTGACTTCGATGGCTTTACGTTTATATGAGAATAGGATGCAAGCGAAAGTATAAAGTCGGCGAGGAACACTTGAAAACAAAAAATCTAGAAAAGGTTGTGTTAAAATGGCACTTTGGTCGAATACTTATCATCAAGCCATGGCTGAGTCAGCCTACCAGTTAAATCAATCCTTGGCTATTGACTTGCGGTTACTTCCTGCAGATCTTGAGGCTAGCCAAGCCCATGCTAAAATGTTAGGTCAGCAAGGGATTATTGCTAAAGAAGAAGCGGAAGCTTTAGTAGAAAGTCTAGGGGATATGCAAAAGGAATATGCCCAAGGTAAACTCACTATTGATCCCGCTTCAGAAGATATTCATAGTTTTATTGAAAGTGAACTCACCAAACGCTTAGGTGATATTGGTAAGAAAGTCCATACTGGACGGAGCCGTAATGACCAAGTCGCCACAGCCATGAAAATTTATGCGCGCACAGCGGTTGATGAATTATTAGATCAATTGGACCAAGTGGTAGAGGCCTTTTGCCAGGAAGCAGGCCAACACCTAGAAACTATCATGCCTGGCTACACCCACTTGCAAAGAGCCCAAGCGGTTACTTATGGTCATTACTTGATGGCCTATGTGGAAATGTTTATGCGTGACTACGAGCGTTTGATGGATGCTCAAAAACGGATTAATCATTCCATGCCTTTAGGGGCAGGCGCCTTAGCTACAACCACTTTTCCCTTGGACCGGCAATTAACCACTGAGTTATTAGCTTTTGATGCTTATGCCGGTAATAGTATCGATGCGGTTTCCGACCGGGACTATAGTATTGAATTACTGAGTGCCTTGGCCTTGATTAGTATGCACCTGAGCCGGTATAGTGAAGAAATGATCTTATGGGCTAGCCAAGAGTTCCAATTGATTGTAGTGGATGATCGCTTTTCGACGGGGTCTTCGATTATGCCTCAGAAGAAGAACTTGGACATCCATGAATTAATGCGGGGCAAGGCTGGCCGGGTCTATGGCGACTTGATGGCGGTCTTAACCATCATGAAGGGCATCCCGCTCGCCTATGATAAGGATTTACAAGAAGAAAAGGAAAGGCTCTTCGATGCCATTGATACAGTCCAAGCCTTACTTAACTTACTGCCAGCCATCTTGGATGCCACCCATCCTCAGGTGGAAAACATGTACCAAGCCGCGGGTAAGGGTTATTTAAACGCCACTGACTGTGCCGACTACCTGAGCGCTAAGGGCTTACCCTTCCGTGATGCTTATCGCCAAGTTGGGGATATTTTAAAGTATTGTCATGAAACGGATAAAACTTTAGAGGAACTCTCCTTAGAGGAATACCAATCCTTTAATGATTTATTTGAATCCGATATCTACCAGGCCATTGATTTGAAACATGGGGTCTATGCCCGTCAGGTGGCTGGTGGACCAGCTCCAGACCAGGTCAAAGAACATATTGCTCAAGTGAAAGAACGTCTGAAAAACGATCAAAATAAGAGAAAAGAAGGGAAGAATGAAAAATGTCATTGATGAAGAAATTGAGTCATTGCTTTTTAGCTGTTTTACTGATGCTAACGACCCTATCCGGTCTCTTAGCCCCACAAGTCTATGGTGAGGAAGGCCAAGGTCAGGCCCCTAGCGAAAATTCACTCCTCCAAAGCATAAAAGACCGTGGTGAACTTCGAATGGGGGTTAGCCCTGACTATCCACCTTTTGAATTTATTACCATGAAAGACGGCCAACAAACCGTGGCCGGAGCGGATATTGAATTAGGGCAAAAAATTGCCGATGATCTCGGGGTTAAATTAAATGTTGTGACTATGGAATTCTCTAGCCTCCTCTCTTCCATGGAAGCGGGGAATATCGATATTATCATTTCTGGGATGGGTTATACTGAAGAAAGAGCCAAGTCGGTTGACTTCTCTGATGGTTACCAAAATGATGAACAAGCCATTATTATCCGTAAAGACGATGCCGAAAAGATCCATGATAAAGATTCCTTCACCCCAGATATGACGGTAGGTTACCAACAAGGATCGATTCAAGAAGGGCTAGCCAATGAACAAATGGCTCATGTGGGTAAGCACGCTATGCAACAACTCCCTGATTTAATCTCTGCCTTACTGACCGGGCAGATTGATGGGGTTATTATCGACTCTGGTGTGGGTGGTGCCCACGTTCGTGCCCATGAAGATGCCTTAGAAATGATCAATGGCCACTTTAAATTAGAAGACGATAACTCTAAACGGGTAGTTATGCCCAAAAACCAACCCGACCTCCAAGCCGCTATCAACCAAAGTGTTCAAGAAGTCAAAGACCAAGGCTTGATGGACCAATGGCTAGATGAATCTTATGATTTGATTATTAGTGAAGGCCAAGAACAAGCTGAACAAGGGGTTGACTGGTTATCCTATTGGCCTTATTACTGGAACGGCATTAAAACGACCCTACTGATTTCAGCGGTCAGTGTGGTCTTTGGTTTAACCCTAGGGGCTATCTTAGCCGTTATGCGCCTGACTGAGAACAAAATTTTATCCGGTATTGCTATGGCCTATGTTGAATTCATTCGGGGGACACCTTTAATGATTCAAGTCCTCTTCATGTTCTTGGGAATTGGTGGATTATTTAATGTTCCTGCTCTACTTTCAGCTTTGATTGCGGTTTCCCTAAACTCGGGGGCTTATATTAGTGAGATTATCCGTGGGGGAATCCAAGCGGTTGATAAGGGGCAAACTGAAGCTGCACGTTCCCTTGGTTTAGACCGTTTGACTACCCTGAAGAAGGTTATCTTCCCGCAATCCTTACGGTCAATTTGGCCAGCCTTGGGGAATGAATTTGTGACCTTAATTAAAGAATCATCCATTGTATCGACTATCGGTATTGCTGAATTAACTTTCCAAACCCGGGCGGTTACCAGCATTACCTACCAAGGGATTATTCCATTGTTGATTTCCATGGTAATTTACTTTATCTTGACCTTTACCTTAACCAAGTTCTTGAACCGTTGGGAAAAACAAATGAATGCCAAATATGCTTAGATTGGCTGAATAATATCTATGTAAAAAAAGCCACTTACTGCTTCCTTGAAGGAAAGAGGGTAAGTGGCTTTTATGATGCTAATGTTTTAGTAGCCTTTCTTTTTATCTAGGCGGTTAATACTTGGAAAGTTACCGCTTAGGTAAGCTTGGTAATTTTGATAGAAGATCTTAAAAATATCATCACGGAAGTGTTCTACCCGTCCAGAAGAATGGGGTGTGATAAAGAGGTTTTTAGTCTGCCATAGGGGGCTGTCTTCAACTAAGGGTTCCTCTTGAAAGACATCCAGATAGGCTCCGGCAATCTTTTCCTCTTCCAGGGCGGCTTGGAGGTCAGCCTCTACGACAGCATTACCACGGCCCACGTTGATGAAATAGCTATTGGTTTTCATCTGCTTAAAGAAGTGTTGGTTAAAGATATTTTCAGTCTCTGCTGTTGCCGGAAGGGTATTAATAATGATATCCATTTCGCTAAGCTGTTCGGTCACACTCGTTTGGGTGTAGGTATTTTGGAAATATTCTACCGGTCTCCCTGAGGTATTGACTCCGTAGCAGCTTAAGCCAAAAGCTTGGCCAATTCGGGCAATTTCACTGGCTAAATGGCCAGTCCCGTAAAGGAGTGCCTTTTTACCTGCCAGGTTCTTCACATGCTCATAGCGGTGCCAGTTGCTTTCTTCTTGCTGGTCATGGTAGATAAAGAGTTGGTGGAAAACCCCTAAGAGATAACCATAAATACTCTCAGCAATGGAAGGGGCATGGATTCCTGAGACGGTCGTCACCGTTACTTTGGGATCAGCCATAACTTCTTGGGGCAAGTAGTCAGCTCCAGCAGTATCTAATTGAAGCCAGGCTAAACGGCGGTCTTCTCCTTGGTAGATGGCCCTTAGGGTATCTAAGTCGCTACCAAAAAAGATTTCGATTTGGGCGTAGTCACTCGCTTCAAGTTGGTTTTTGTCTTTAATTTGATAGCGGTCACTCAGCTCTGCTAGTTGCCCCCGGGCTTGGTCCTTATATTGGACACCTAGGTAGAGGATGGGTTTAGGCATCCGCCTCACCGCTTAGTTGGCTAGCGGCTGCTTGGTCCAAAATGACAACGACATTAGGGTGTTTTTGGAGGGCGCTGGCTGGAACTTCTTCAGTCACTGGGCCTTCCACCATGGCTTTCACAGCGGCCGCTTTTTCTTCACCAAAGGCTAAGAGCAGGATGTTTTTGCTGTTTAAAATGGAACCGATCCCCATACTATAAGCCGCGGTTGGGACATCGCTAGGGGAGTCAAAGAGACGGCTGTTAGCCTCGATCGTTGATTCCGTTAGTTCAATTTTACGGGTCTTACTGGTGAAGGAAGAACCAGGTTCGTTAAAACCAATATGCCCGTTGCGGCCAATGCCGAGTAATTGTAGGTCAATAGGATGTTCTTGGAGCAAGTTTTCAAATTGTGAACATTCCTCTTCTTCGTTAGGATTGGCCCCATTTAAGAGATAGTTATGTTTGAAGGGCTTTTCATTGAAGAGATGTTTGTGCATAAAGTAATTATAGCTTTGTGGGTGGCTGGCTTCCAAACCAACATATTCATCCAAGTTAAAGGAAAGACTGTCGGTAAAGTCTAAGTCAGAAGCAACGATTTCTTGGTAGAGTTTTTCTGGTGTCGAACCGGTAGCTAAGCCAAAGACTTTAGGCCCGTCAGCTAAGGCTTCTTTGTAGTAATTTAAAGCGGCTTGGCTGGCTGTTTCGATGTCATCATAAATATAAACTTTCATTTTTGTACCTCCATAAAAGATATAAGTTGATAAAAATCTTATCCCTAGTTTAACACGGATAGGAAAATAAATCTGTGGCAAAAGTAGATTTTGAAAGTAGAACCGGTACTTTAGCAAAAAAATCACAAAGTTGAATAGGTAAAAAAGAAGGAAAAATGATTAAAGCATTCTGGCATAAATTTTGGCAGAGGACACTTTGCCAAAACTAGCCGGCAAATCCATTGAAAGCGTATACAGATATTCTGTACAATAATGGTGTAAATACTTATTACAATGATTCAATGAAGGAGGAAATATTATGGAACAGTCACAAGCCAAGTCTTCCGGCTTGAAGGCAGGTATCCAAAAATTGGGACGCCATCTCTCTAGCATGGTCATGCCTAATATCGGTGCCTTTATAGCCTGGGGGATTTTTGCTGCGCTCTTCATTCCAACGGGTTACCTACCTAATGAAAGCTTAAATGCTGTTGGTGGAGCCATGCAACGTTATCTCTTGCCATTATTAATTGCTTATTCTGGTGGTGCCCTGGTCTACCAACAACGGGGTGCTGTTGTTGCGACCATTGCTACCATGGGTGTTATCGGTGGTGCCCCACCCGAAACACCAATGTTTATTGGTGCCATGGCCATGGGGCCCTTTGCCGGTTGGGTCATTAAGAAATTTGACCAAGCCTTCCAAGAAAAAATCCCTTCTGGTTTTGAAATGTTAGTCAATAACTTTTCCAGCGGGATTCTGGGCTTCTTCTTAGCCTTACTTGGTTTCTTTGCAGTTGGTCCACTGGTGAGTTGGGGAACTGAATGGATGGAAATTGGGGTCAATAAGATCATGGAACTTGGTTTCTTACCATTGGCCAATGTCTTGATCGAGCCCGCTAAGATCCTATTCCTAAACAATGCTATCAACCACGGGATCTTAACACCACTAGGTTCAGCCCAAGTTGCTGAAGTGGGTAAATCGGTACTCTATCTCTTAGAAGCAAACCCTGGTCCTGGTCTGGGCGTTTTACTAGCCTTTGCTATTTTCGGTAAGGGTAGCGCCAAATCTTCCAGTTGGGGAGCTATGATCATCCACTTCCTTGGTGGGATTCATGAGATTTACTTCCCTTATGTGATGACCAAGCCCCTCTTAATCTTAGCGGTTATTGCTGGTGGGGTAACGGGGACCTTTGTTAACGTCCTCCTCAATGTTGGTTTAACTGGACCTGCTTCTCCAGGCTCCATTTTTGCTATTTTCGGGGTAACTGCTCGTGGCGACCATCTACCCATGCTCCTAGCTGTTGCTGCCGCTGCTGCGGTATCCTTTGCGGTTGCTGCTTTAATCCTAAAAACCGACCGTTCCCAAGAAGACAACTTTGCTAAGCAACAAGCAGCTGTTTCTCAAGCCAAGGCTGAATCGAAAGGTCAAAGTGCTGATGTTGAAGCGACTTCAGATGAAGTTCCAGACGTCAATCAAATCGACCGGATTATCTTTGCCTGTGATGCGGGGATGGGGTCAAGTGCCATGGGGGCTTCCCTATTAAGGAAGAAAGCCAAACAATTAGGCTTGACTCAACCCGTGACCAACTCAGCCATTAATAACCTGAGTGACGATGCGAAGACCTTAGTCATCACCCAACAAGAATTAACTCCTCAAGCCCGTAAGAAAGCGCCATCTTCCACCCATATTTCGGTGAATAACTTTATGGATTCTGACCGCTATGATGAAATTTTAGCGGATATGTTAGATGAAGATGTAGAAACGGTTGAAGCTGAAGTATCTGATGGCTCTAGTGAGTCCGCTGATAAAGACGCTAGTCAAGCGCAAGCATCTGATTATGCTGGCATTAACAAGGTTGTCTTTGCCTTCCAAGGACCTGGTGTTGGTGGCACGACGATTGCCGCTTCCATCTTTAGAAATCTACTCGTCAAAAAAGCCCCTGATAAAAATATCCATGCCTCTGCTCAAGCACTGGATGAGATTAATGACCAAGACAATATCTTGGTGATCGTACAGAGTGATGACTATCAAACAGCCAAGGATCATTTCCAAAAGGCTAGAGTCATTCATTTTGACCGTTTGATTGATGAAGGAAATTACTATTCATTGATTCAATCTTTAGGGGAATAAGGCCTTTAGCCATCCTTTGATAAATAAGCGACTGAAGTCAGATAAAGTTTTCCATTAGCTCGTCTCATGGTGTACTATTAAGGCAAAGTAGCTTTTACAGAGAGGATTAGGCCATGTACTTTTCAGAACGAGAACGGGTCATATTACAGTGCTTTATGGAGCAAGGCGATGGCGTGAGCTTGGAAAGTTTAAAGATGACCTTACAAGTCAGCCAGCGCACAGTTTATCGGGAATTGAATAATTTAGCAGCTTCCTTGAACAAGTTTGGGATCGAAATCGGTCGTGACCGCAAGCAGGGTTACTTCTTACGCTATCCCAAGGACTTTACGGCTTATGATTTAAAGGATATTCTCGGACCAAAGCAAAGGCAGGCATCCTGGCCTTTCTTTGACCGGGAGATACGCCAGCAACACCTGGCCTGCCAATTATTACTAGAAAACCCAGAATTGACCAGGCAAGGCCTGGCAGCGGATTATGGCGTCAGCCCAGCCACCATTCAAACTGACCTCAAGGCGGTTGGTGAGGCCCTATTGAATTATGACCTCCACCTCCTCCGTGATGATAAGAAGAATTATTTGGTTAGGGGCTGGGAAGCTGAACGCCGGCAAATGTTGAGTTCACTTTTAAGTCAAAATATTGACGAATATACCTTCTTCCATCCCAACCGCCAAGGTGGACAAAACAGTCAAGCCTTTATGGCTTTACTAGAGGGGGAAGACTTGGAATTAGTCCAGCAAATCTTTAATCGCTTGAATCCGACAACCTTTGCTAAGGTGACGGATAACCAGTTGAAGCTGATTATGCTCCAAGTTACGGTCACTATTCTTCGTTTAAAGTCGGGCCAGCATTTAGAAGACGGAGGGCAAGAAAAAAGCAAACACTTAGCCCTCTCCCGGCCAGGGAAAACCGAACAACATTTAGCCCAGCAAATTATGGCTTGGTTATCGGATGCTTTAGCCTTACCGATTGGTATTAATGAACGGAATTTCTTGGCCCAGCAGTTAGAAGGGGTCAATTACAAGCCACTTGAACACTTGCTGATTGAAAATTACGATGGAACCTTTCTCTATCAGGTTTCCGAGCTTATCCAAGCTGTTAGTGAAAAAACAGCCAACGATTTCCGCACTGATTCAGCCCTTTACTATAATTTAGTCACCCATATCCAGGCAACCTTTAACCGACCGGAAGTGAGTGAATTTCAAGAATCTCCCCATACCTTATTGGACCGGATAACTGACCAATATTTTGACCTTTACCAGGCAGTGGGGACGAGCTTTTCCCAAGCCTTCCCTGGTCAGAAGATTGGCCGTGATGAATTGGCCTATATTGTTATTCACTTTGCGACCTCCTTGGAACGTCACCCCCAAGGCCGCCAGCAAATTTCCTTGCTCTTGGTTTGCGCGAGTGGGATGGGAACGACAAAAATTCTGGAAAACCGTTTGAAAAAGTACATTAAACAAAATCTATTGATTGATGTGGTGAAATTATCAGCCTTAAATCAAGTTGCGCTAACTTCCTATGACATCGTCTTATCCACCCTGTTCTTACCAGGGCTCAGTCGTCACTATCACTTGGTCTCCCCCTTGCTCTTAGACGATGAATTAAAGGCCTTAGAAATAGAAATTGAGCAAATCGCTCAAAATAAGGATCGGGTAGGAGCTCACAATCGGACTGGGGAAGTAGGAAGCTTAGCGAGAAATAATCAGGAGCTCAGTTTAGAAAATTATTATCATAAGATCAAAGAGGCTTATCAAGTCTACCAAAGCTTTCAAGTGATTAAAGTCAATAATACTGGGAAGGCTAAGCTTGATCTCAAAGCCTTACTTGACCAACAAATAGGGCAACTTAGGGGCCAGCAAGTTGGTGATAGCCAGCAGGTCAGCGAGGCGGTCATGCGTCGATTTAAAGAATCGGCTATCGGCATCCCGCATTCAAGTATTGGACTCTTCCATACGAGTCATGTTGAGGTCCTAGAGCCATACTTTGTCATTTATGACTTGGCGGAGGGTTACCCTATTTTGGGCATGGACCACCAAATGATGACCCTGAGACGTTTGCTACTACTCTTAGCTCCCAATCCCTTAAGCCCCTGGATACAGGAAGTGATGGGAGCAATATCGAGTTCCGTGATTGAAAATGATGCTAATCTCTCCCTCTATGATCGAGGCGATGAAGGGCGCTTGAAACAGTTATTGAATAACATATTACTGGCTATCATAAAAAATATGGACAGTCTATAAAAAAGCAAAAATGATGTAGGAGTTTTCCTGGAGATAAAAGGAGTGAGGAAATGGAATTAAAAGAATCGATGATTCGTTTGAATCAATCCTTTATTAATAAAGAAGATGCCATTCGTGCAGCGGGGCAATTGCTCGTTGATGACGGCGATGTGGAAGAAGAATATATTGATTCCATGTTAGCCCGTGAAGAAGTGGTTTCAACCCATATGGGGAATTTTATTGCCATTCCCCATGGCACCGATGAAGGTAAAGATAAGGTAAAAGCAACTGGTATTTCGGTGATCCAAGTACCATTCGGGGTTGATTTTGCCCCCGATGAGCCAGAAGAAAAAATGGCTATGATGGTTTTTGGTATTGCGGGGATTGGTAATGAACACTTGGATCTTTTATCCAAGATTGCAGTTGTATGTTCAGATATGGACAGTGTTGTACGCTTAGTCAATGCAACAAGTGCCCAAGAAATTATTGCTATTTTTGAGGAGGCAGAAGTTTAATGAAAGCTGTACATTTTGGTGCGGGGAATATCGGACGTGGTTTTATTGGTGAAGTATTAGTCGCCAATGGTTTTACCGTTGATTTTGTGGATGTGAATGAAACGATCGTGGATGCCTTGAATGAACGAAGATCCTACCAAATTGGTTACGCGGCACCAGGAGAAGAAAAAATTGATATTTCTGGTGTGAAAGCCATTAATAATGGAAAAAATCCTGAAGCCGTGGTTCAAGCCATTCAGGAAGCAAATATCATTACCACTGCGATTGGTCCTAATATCCTTCCCTATATTGCTGAATTAATTGCCCAAGGCTTACAAGCACGTCGCCAAGCTGGGGTGAGTGAACCTATTGATGTCATCGCTTGTGAAAACATGATTGGAGGGACCGATTTCTTACACCAAGAAGTCGATAAATACCTGACCGACCAAGATCAAGACTATATTGACCGTTATGTTGGTTTTCCTAATGCAGCTGTCGACCGGATCGTCCCTGAGCAACACCATGAGGATGTCCTCTTTGTTAGTGTAGAACCCTTCAAAGAATGGGTGGTTGACCAAACCCACTCCAAGGCTAAGGACATTCGCTTAGATGGGGTTCTTTATGTGGATGACCTCGAACCTTACATTGAACGGAAATTATTCTCGGTCAATACCGGCCATGCTTCTGTGGCTTATTCTGGAGCAGCTAAGGGCTATCAAACCATTGGCCAAGCCTTAGAAGATGACACCATCTTAGAACGTTTGAAAGCAGTCCTTCAAGAAACCAGCAGCTTGTTAATTGCCAAGTGGAACTTTAAGGAAGCGGATATGGCCGCTTACCGGGAAAAAATTGTTGAACGTTTCCAAAATCCAATGATTGTTGACCAAGTCAACCGGGTAGGCCGAACACCAATCCGTAAGTTAGGTTATAATGAACGCTTTATCCGCCCAATCCGTGAATTAAAGGAACGGGGCTTAGACTATAGCAATCTGCTAGCAGTGGTTGGCCTAGCCTTTAACTTTGATAATCCCCAAGACGACCAAAGTGTAGCCTTACAAGAAAAATTACAAAAGCAAAGCTTAGAAGAAGTCATCCAAGATGTCACCGGCTTGAATGATGCGGACTTAGTTCATGAAATTAAAGCCGCAGTGGAAGCCGCTAAATAATTTCTACAAAAACTTCAGTAAAAAAGAGGTCAGAAGAAAAATTCTGACCTCTTTTTATCTGAACAATTTTAAAAGATTAAGCTACTCTTGCTTAATGAAAATGATGTTTCATTTTTTCTTGGATGATTTGATCTTCTTTTCTTTGTTCTTGGCGGATCTTGCGACGGGAGTCATAACCAGAACAAATGTAACGTTCTTCATCGGTTTCCGGTTGAATTTTGGGCATGGTGAAATCTTCATCTTCTTTTGGAGTAGCGACAAAGGTTAAGAAAGAGGTTGCTCCAATGAATTTACGGTTTTCCTGATAATTTTCACCAATCACTTTGACAAAGACTTCCAAGCTGCGATGACCAGTCCCAGTGACATAACACTCAATGCGGACAATTTCTCCTAATTTAAAGGGACTAATGAAGTTCATATTGTCCAAGGAGGCTGTTACCCCAGAACAGCGGGTGGCCTTATGAGCAGCGAGACTAGCCACATTGTCGATTAAATAGAGTAACTCCCCACCATAGAGGTTCCCAGCTGGGTTAGTATGGGCAGGTAAAATTAGCATTTCATGGACAACTAGTGTGTCTTTACAATTAAGGACTAAATCCTTTGTTTCGTTTTCCATAGTGACATCCTACTTTCTAATTAAGCCGCTTGATTAACTGGTGGTTCCTCCCTTTATGATTTGGTAAGGAAGCTTCAGGTCAGTGTCAAGCGTTTCATTTTCCATTAACTTGGTCAAGGCCCGCATGGCAACAGCACCAATATCATAGATTGGTGGGGCGATTGAGGAGAGTTCTGGACGTGACATGTTGACAATTGAAGAATTATCTGAAGCCATGATTTCGACCTCTTCAGGGACCTTAACGCCATTATCTAATAAGGCATTGAGTAAGCCAATGGCGATGGTATCATCGGTAGCAATAGCAGCATCAGCTTCTATTTCAGAGAAAGTCTCGTAAAGGGCATAGCCTGAGTCATAAGAAGGTGACTTCGCCGCAATTAATAAGTCTTCATTGACGGCATGTCCTGCTTCTGTTAAGGCCTTTTCATAACCTTGTAATTGCCGGCTTTGGCTCACCTTGAAGCCTTGGTCACTACCAACGAGGGCGATTCGTTTCTTACCCTTAGCTAAGAAATCTTTAGTGACTTGGTAGTAGGCATCTTCCACGTCTATATTAATCGTAGGCATGGTTGCTTCAGGATCGATTAAATCAGTGAAGACGCAAGGACGACCAGCGGCGGAAATTTTTTGCCGGGCTTCTTGAGAAATGCTATTCCCGATAAAGATAATGCCGTCGACTTGCTTCATAATTAAACTTTCCACCCCAGCAGCGTCATGTTCAGGGTCGGCGTTAGCTAAAATAATATTGTATTCGTACATATTAGCAATATCATCGATCCCCAAAGCCAGCGAACTGTAATAAGGGTTAGTAATGTCTGGTAAGTGTACCCCGATATAGCGGGTCCGCTTGCTGGCTAAACCGCGGGCAATGACGTTAGGATGGTAATTTAATTCTTTAATCACTTTCATGACTTTTTCTCTAGTCTTAGGGCGCACATTAGGATTTCCGTTAACGACACGTGAAACTGTGGCCATGGATACCCCTGCTTGGTGGGCGACATCATAGATTGTCACGTTTTGTTTCTCCATAATAAAACTCCTTCGAAAAAATTTACTGACTTAATATAGCAAAGGTGTTTTTCTTTTGCAACCGTTTACTCATTTATTATATCACGTTTTCATTAACTTTCATAAAAAATAAAATCTTTCCTTAAAAGTTATCGTCGCTTATTACGCTGAAAAGCGCTTAAGCCTGCTTGCTGGCTAAGAAAACACCTGTCTCTTTCATTATATATAAAATATTAATTTAAAAAGTTTATCATAAAATGATAAATAGAAAAAGTTTTTGTAACAAAAACATTCTTGACAGTATTTCTCTAAGCGTTGAGCTTTTTCCTATTGACAAAAGGCCCTAAGTCGGCCACAATGAAAGATAGTTTAGACTAGTAAATTGTTGAAGGGTTAAGAGAGAGTTTGGCTGCTGAAAAAACTACCCCGCTCACAATTGAACCTACTAAAATACTAAGTAAAACTTAGCAAGTGCAAGCATTTGCAGGGGAGACACCCTTATCGTCCAATGAGATAAGCAAAAGCTTAATAAAGGTGGTACCGCGAGTCATATCGTCCTTTTAGGGGATGGTGGACTCGCTTTTTTATCGGATAAAGTGGAAAAGGAGATTACAATGGCAAAAGAAACAACAAGTCATTTACAAGAAAATGATTTTTCTAAGTGGTATTTACAAAGTATTCAAAAGGCTGATTTATTTGCCTATGGTCCTGTTCGTGGAACCATGGTCTTTAAACCTAATGGCTATGCCTTATGGGAAAAAATTAAGACCGAATTTGATAAGAAATTTAAAGCATCAGGAGTAAAGAATTGCTACTTCCCCATGTTAATTCCCGAGTCCTTCTTCAAGAAAGAAGCTGACCATGTTGAGGGCTTTGCCCCTGAATTACCCTGGGTAACTCGGGCGGGTGACGAAGAATTAGAGGAACCAGTTGCCCTTCGTCCTACCTCAGAAACCCTCTTTGGTAATGCCATGTCTGACTGGATTAACTCTTACCGTGATTTACCTATGGAACTTAACCAATGGGCCAATGTTTTCCGTTGGGAGAAACGGACTCTACCATTTTTAAGAACCTCTGAATTTCTCTGGCAAGAAGGCCACTGTGCTTACGCTACTGAAGAAGAAGCCCGGAAACGGACCATGCACTTCCTAAAGGTATATCAAGAAACCGTCGAAGACTTATTAGCCTTACCCGTTTATGCTGGTCAAAAAACCCCTTCGGAAAAATTTGCTGGCGGGGTGGATACCTATTCGATCGAGGCCATGGTGAAAGACACCAAATCTGTTCAAGCAGGGACCTCACACTACTTAGGGACCAATTTTGCAGAAGCCTTTGATATTAAGTATCTTAATACCGAAAACCAACACGTTTATGCCCATACCAGTTCTTGGGGCGCCTCGACCCGCTTGATCGGGACCATGATTATGGTCCATGGTGACGAAAAGGGAGTTGTCTTCCCACCAAAAATGGCACCCATTCAAATTGCTTTGATTCCAGTTGGCAATGTGAAGAAGAACCCTGAAGTCCTTACTCGCCTAGAAGCCATTGAAAAGGACCTACAAGCAGCCGGCTATTCAACTTATTTAGATGATTCTAATAATTCGGCTGGTTACAAGTACAATGAAGCTGAAGTGAAAGGGGTCCCCCTACGGATTGAATTTGGTCCACGGGATATGGAAAATGGCCAATGCATGATTAAGATGCGTGACTTAGAGGACAAAGAAGCGGTTAACTTAGATGACTTACTCGACAAGGTTGCCAGTGAAATGGAAACCATGCAAAAACGTCTCTATGACAAGGCAGATCAATTCCGTCATGACCATGAACATTTCGACATCGACACCCTGGACCAATTAAAGGCACATATCAAGTCTTGTGAAGAAAAGGGAGAATACCCAGGCTGGGTCCTTGCTGGCTGGGATGGCACGGAAGAAACAGAAGCCAAGGTCAAAGAAGAAACCGGCTTTACTACCCGGAATATTCCATTTGAGCCAGCAGTAGAAAAAACCGTCGACCTGGTTAGCGGAAAACCCGCAAAACACACCGTTTGGTTTGCCCGCGCATACTAATAGGATTCCTTAATATATAATTAGTGTAATGAGCATTCGTTCTGCTTTTGAAATTTAGTCGTTATAGAGCCATGGCATCGGTTCGGGCCAAGGTCCCTCACCTAGCGAGCTTCAAACGGCTAGTAAGGCTAGCGCCAACTAGCCGTAATTCACATTGCTTGCTTGGTCATGGCTAACGACCTAATTTCAAAGCGCCACTACTGCTTAAAACTGTTTATTAAAATCTTTTAAAAAATCATAGATAAAACATACTTATGGATTATTATCTAAGAGGGCAGAGGCCCTCTTTTTTATTAACTCAAACAAGCTTCTTCTACTAACTAAAGACCAGTCGTTTTATATTTTAAGTGGTTAACTCTTGTTTTTATCTCAGGGGAAAATAGAAAACGCTTGCTCAATGAGATGAAATCAGCTATTTTAATAGTATATTACTTAATTTTTTTAAAGTGGATACAACTTTTTAGTTGTTATTATCCAAGTACGAGAAAGGATCCACCTATGAATACAATGGCAGCTATGGCAAAAAATCAATTTCATAAGTCCATAGAAGATATTAGTGACCAGGAACTTTATTATTTATTACTCGATTTAATCAAAGATAAAAGCAAAGGTTTAGCCACTAATCACAGTAAGAAAAAACTTTATTATATATCAGCAGAATTCTTAATGGGTAAATTACTGGTCAATAATCTCTTAAACTTAGGAATTTATGACCAAGTTGAAGAAGAATTACAGGCTCACGGCCGATCCCTAACGGAAGTGGAACAAGCAGAAAAAGAACCTTCACTCGGTAATGGAGGGTTGGGACGCTTGGCTTCTTGCTTCTTAGATTCTATTGCCAGCTTAGGCATGAACGGGGACGGAATCGGTTTAAATTACCATTTTGGTCTCTTCCGTCAGTTTTTTGATAATAACCAACAAACGGCCAAGCCTGATGATTGGTTAGGGGGGAGAACTTGGTTAAACCGCACCGAGACTACTTTTACTGTTCCCTTTAAAAATGGGCCAGTCGCTTCCACCTTATATGAGATTGATATTATCGGCTTTAAAAAAGGGAAACGTAACCGTCTCCGCTTATTTGACCTGGACACGGTGAATTCTGATTTAATCCAATGGGGGACTATCCAGTTTGATAAGAAAAATATTCCTGAAAACCTGACCCTTTTCCTCTATCCTGATGACTCTGACCATGCTGGGCGGATGCTAAGAATCTATCAACAATACTTTATGGTCTCTAATGCTGCCCAATTGATTATTCGTGAAGCCTTGGATCGTGGGTCCAACCTCCATGATTTAGCTGACTATGCGGTCATCCAGATTAATGATACCCACCCTACCTTCATCATTCCTGAATTGATCCGACTTTTAACTGAAGACCACGACTTTACTTTTGAAGAGGCGGTGGCAGTTGTCCGTCAGGTGGTAGCCTTTACTAACCATACTATTTTAAGTGAGGCCTTGGAAAAATGGCCATTGGGAGATATTGAAGCCGTTCAACCGGAAATTGCTAATATTATTTGCCGCTTAGACCGTCAGATTAAGGAAGAGTTTCCAGATAATCATGCGGTTGAGATTATCGATGGTTCCAACACGGTCCATATGGCCAGCATTGCCATCCATTTCGGCTTTTCAACTAACGGCGTAGCCCGCTTGCATTCGGATATCTTGGTGAATAGTGAGCTCAAGGCCTTTGCTGATATTTACCCAGAAAAATTCTCCAATAAGACTAATGGGATTACTTTTAGACGATGGATAATGGCTGCCAATCCGCGTTTGGCTCATTTAATTGACCAAAGCATTGGTGACCAATGGCATCAAGGGATTTCAGATCTTAACGATTTAAGCAAAGAAAAGGACAATAAGGATTTCATGGATCAACTAGCTCAAATTAAGCAGGCTAATAAAGACCGTTTAGCGGAACATTTAAAGGCAAGTAAACGGATCGAGATTAAGCCAGATTCAATTATTGATGTTCAAATTAAACGGATCCATGAGTATAAACGTCAACAAATGTTGGCCCTTTATATTATCTACAAATATTTTGATATCAAGAACGGCAACTACCCGCAAACCCCAATCACCATTCTTTTTGGCGGCAAGGCCGCTCCAGCCTATACCATTGCCCAAGATATTATCCACTTAATTCTTACCTTGTCGGCGCTGATTAAGGAAGATCCTGAAGTGGCCCCTTATTTACAGGTTGAGTTTGTCTCCAACTATAATGTCACCGAAGCAGAATACCTCATTCCGGCGGCTGATATTTCTGAACAAATTTCCTTAGCCTCAAAAGAGGCGAGTGGAACTGGTAATATGAAATTTATGCTCAATGGTGCCTTAACCATTTGTACCTTGGATGGGGCGAATGTGGAAATTGCTGAGCGGGTAGGGGAAGACAACATCTACACCTTTGGTAAGTCTAGTGATGAGATCATTGACCTCTATGCGAATAATGGCTATAATCCGCAAGATTACTATAATCGTCCCGCCATTAAACCCTTGGTTGACTTCATTGTGAGTGCGGAGATGATTCGCCTAGGCCACGAAAGTCAATTACGGCGTCTCTATGAAGATATCAAGAACAAGGACTACTTCATGGCGATGATTGACTTAGAAGAATATATCACGCTTAAAGATAAGATGTACCAAGACTATGAGGACCAAGAGGCTTGGTTGGATAAGGTCTTAGTTAATATTTCAGAAGCGGGCTACTTCTCCAGTGACCGTACGATTTTGGAATATAATGAGGATATTTGGCACTTAGAAGTGGCTGATTCTGAATAAGCAGTTAGTGACATGATTGAAACAAAAAATGCAGCAAGCCTAAGGACTTTGCTTGAGAAGTAGGAGCGATTAGAACTTCTCAGTGATCCTTCTGTGCTTGCTGCACTTTTTATTTATTATGTTGTTGAAGATGGAAGCGACAAGTCTTTAGTCGGTGCATTCGTTTTCGTATTCTAAGGCAGAGCTCTTACCTTTAGACCAGATAATTAAACCAGCAATCCCTTGAGCTAACATGCCTAGGTAGGAGAAACCAACGATCAGGTTACCTGCTTGTAACCAAAGAATTACTGAAAGGACATCGTTAATTAACCAGAGATAGTAACCGTCCTTGTGACCAGTCACTTGGCGTTGTTGGGCAGTAAAGGAAATCCCATTAGTGATGGCGTCTAAGACAATTTGTTGGCCACCTAATACATAGGAGAAAGCCCCCAAACCAATGGTCCAGAAGAAGACCGCTTGGCAAATTATTTTTAAATTAAAGTATTGGTCCACATGGAGGTCACCATTTTCGTCACGACGTTTAGCCCAACTGAAGTGGCCAACAAATTCGGTGATGAGATAGTAAATAGATGAAAACATATCTCCGTAAATTCCTAGGATAGCGGCAGCGGCAATCCCGAAGATGTTTTGAATCCCGTTGACAATAAAAGTAGGTTGCCATTGAATGGCTAAGGTCCAAGTGCCTAAAAATCCAAAGATACTCATCCCTAGAGACATAAGGATGTTAAGGTCAAATTCTTGGCTGGTTAAACTGGTAATAATTCCATATAAATTAAATCCCAAGGAGACGATAAAACCAAAAGCGATGATAGCTAATTCTACCTTGTTGAGTGGTTTTAAGGCGCGGTGAATACATTCTTTTAAGGACAGGGTCTTAGTGGCTTTGTTTTGTTCTTGCATATATTTTCCTCGTTTTTCTATTGAATTTTTTCTAAGTAAGTGTCAATGCTATCGAAAATGATTTGGGCATCTTGGGGGCGATGAATGTCATAATTATCCACATTTAGCCGCATTTTAGGTGATTGGTCATAGTCTGCATACCATTGACCATAGTGGCTGTGGAGTTGACGGTAATAGTCGTAAAGGCCGTTATCAGAACTTGGTTGTTCATAAACCCGGCCCCGTTTTTTGATGTTTTTGACAGCGTTGTCTAGGGAACTATCTAAAAAGACTAGGAGGTCAGGAGCCTTTTTAGGTAAGCTGTCTAATTCTTCCATCATATTGGCTAGTAAGTCACGGTAGATGTCAAACTCTTCTTCAGAGATATTCCCGTTTAAGACATTCAAATAGGTGAAAAGTTCGTCTTCGTAAATACTACGGTCCAAAACGTTATTATTATCGAAAAAGGCTGCCTTAATATTTTTAAAGCGTTGGTTTAAAAAGTAAATCTGTAAGGAAAAGGCATATTTCTTGGGGTCTTGGTAATATTTATCAAGGATGGGGTTTTCCTCGACAGGTTCGTAAAATACTTTTGTGCCTAAATATTCAGCTAATTTTCCGGCATAGGTCGATTTTCCTGCGCCGATGGTTCCAGCAAAAACTATCACTATTGTAATCCCTACTCTCTAACTATATATTGTGCTGTTTTCTTATAAAAATAAGTGTAAACACTATATCTTGTGTCCGAAAAGTATTCTATCATAGGATATTGAGAAGGCCAAGGAAGAAATTTGCCTGGGATCTTTGACCTATTTGACTAAGCTTGAGACTGCCTGGATGGCTCAGCCTAATTATTTTTAAAATTTAATTAAGCTTTTGTATATAGTGGTCTTCTTTATAAAAGTTCTAAAATGACTGATAAGGTGATGAAATCGCTTGCGAAAGCGTTAACAAGCTGCTATAATAACCTTGTGAGTCCCTTACAATGCTTACCCAAAACCTGTAAGGGCTTTTTTGTTTTCAAGGAAATATAAAGCAGCCCGGGGCTTTTTTCTAGCAAATCCTAGTAATCGTGTTAGACTGAATAATAATAAGCAGCGTAATTTCAATGAGTGGAGGACATTAGGTATGGCAGAAACTTTTAAAGAACGATTGGGCAAAGAGCAACTCTTACCCTTATACACGGTCAATGACTTAGGGTCGGTAGCCTTAGCTGAGGCGGTTCTAAGCGAAAATAACTTATCCTTTATCGAAGTGACCTACCGCAGTGACCTGGCTTCTCAAGCCATTCAGCAATTGGCGGATAGAGGCAAATTAGTTGTGGGAGCAGGCACAGTCCGTGACTTGGATACCGCCAAGGACGCCATTGACCATGGCGCGCAATTTATTGTCAGTCCAGGTTTATCGACTGAAGTGGTCAACTATTGTTTGAAAGAAGATATTCCTGTTTTCCCCGGAGCAGTTACTCCAAGTGAAATCATGCAAGCCATGGACTTAGGCCTTGACGTGGTGAAATTCTTCCCAGCCAATGTCTATGGGGGGATGTCAGCGATTAAGTCTTTAGCAGGACCTTTCTTTGATATCCAATTCATACCCACTGGCGGGGTCAATAGTGACAACTTCACCGACTATTTAGCCAATGACGCCGTATTGGCAGTGGGGGGCTCCTTTATCTTGTCTGAAAAAGAGGTCTTAAAAGATGAAGGAAAGACAGCCTCAGAAAAATTAGCTGCCTTAACCAAGCAGCTCCACTAAAACTTATTGGAAGATAAACACCCAGCTTTTTGTAGTGACCCCCAAAAGTTGGACTAAGAATTCAACTTTTGGGGGTTATTTTTATGTCTAAATATTCATTAGAATTTAAACTGAATTTAGTAGGAGACTATATTGCGAAAAAAGGAAGTTATCGAACCTTAGCTAATAAAGCAGGAATAGATCCTTCTATTTTACGAAGGTGGGTTAATAACTATTATGAATTTGGTGTAGATGGTTTAAAGAAAAGGCGGACTCAACAGGTTTATACTGTTGAATTCAAATTAAATGCGATAGAATTGTATGAAAGTACGGAAATGAGTTATCGCGAATTGGCCAATTCATTAAACATGAATAATCCAAGTCTAATCGCTAATTGGCGAAGAGCTTATCATGAAAGAGGACTTGATGGCCTTTCCGCGAGGAAAGGAAGGCCACCTAAAGTGTCTAAAAAGAAATCACAAATCAATCAAATAAAGGATAGCAGCGAAACCAATCAGTTAAGTGAAGCAAAAATAAAGGAACTTGAACAACGGATTACGGATTTAGAAATTGAGAACAAATTTTTAAAAGGATTGAGGAGACGTGTGGCTCAAAGAGTCAAGCGAGAAAAGAAGAAATAGTGACCGAAATCACACGTCTCCATGATGAAAAATATGCTTTAAAAGATATTCTTAGCGTTTTAAAGTTTCCTAAATCGACCTACTTTTATTGGAAAAATAAAGATGAGGAAATTGATAAGGATGCCGATTTAAAAGAGGAAATGAAAGACATCAGAGAAACCCATAAGGATTATGGTTATCGAAGAATGCGAGCTGAACTGCTTTCCCGTGGTTATAAGGTCAGTAAAAACAAAGTTCAACGCCTAATGAAAATTATGGGGATACAGGTCACTAGCTATACTAGAAAGACAAGAAAATATAATTCCTACAAAGGAACGATTGGAGAGATAGCGCCAAATCGTATCAACCGGCGGTTTGATTCGACCATTCCTTATCAAAAAATAACAACAGACACAACAGAATTTAAATACTACTATGCCGATGATTCTGGGAATTATCAAACTGGAAAACTCTATTTAGATCCTTACATGGATCTATTTAATCGAGAAATTATTTCTTTTAAGATAACACATCAGCCTAATGGACAAAGCATGTTGGAGGGGCTACAAGCTGCCATTGAAGCAAGTAAATTATGTCCATACAGAAGAACCTTTCATTCTGATCAGGGCTGGGCCTATCAAATGAAAAGTTACACCCGGCTCTTGAAGGATCACCGAATTTTTCAAAGTATGTCTCGTAAAGGAAATTGCTTAGATAATTCGCCAATGGAGAATTTCTTTAGTCTACTAAAACAAGAAGTCTACTATGGTCGGACTTATCATTCCTTTGAAGAATTAGCACAAGCGATTGAAGATTTTATAATCTATTACAATGGTGAAAGAATCAAAGAAAAATTAGATTTTAGGAGTCCTATAGAATTTCGTCTTCATCACGCTTCTTTCGCCGCTTAATGATTACACATAAACTTTAAACTTATCAAGAGCCGCTACGCTCTTCCTCTTGACAAGTTTAAATTTCTGAGTAAATGTGTCGGCAAGAAATAAGCAAGAACTGTAAGCAACAAAAAAGAGCTGGCCAAAGGCCAACTCACTATATATAAAGTCCAACTTATTGGGGTCACCATATTTTAGCGGCTGGGTGTTTTTTGAACGAAGATTTTTATTAGCTAGCTAAAAACTGACAACAAATAAGCCTGATTTCACCCCTTGGGGTAAGATCAGGCTTATTTCTTTATTGATCAGTATCGACCGGGACAGGCACATCGACATAGACTTCTTCACCAATCTGAAAACTGGCTTGGGCAGCAGTGAGGTTGGTGAGTTCTTCTTGGACCTTGTCCACTTCTTGACTCGGGACGCCTAAGTGATAGGTCACTTTTTCTAAGTAGGAGGTATCTAAGAGAGAATAGGGGGAGTTTTCCACCCAGTAAGCCATGCTACCATTGAGGGAATAATCGATAGTCACATCGACTTGGGTTTGCAAGCGGCGTTCAACCACACCAATCTGGTGGACGGCTTCGGAAACGGCACCGCTATAGGCACGGACTAAACCGCCAGCTCCCAATTTGGTGCCCCCAAAATACCGGGTAACCACACAGGCAACGTTTTTTAAATCCATATTTTTTAGGACTTCCAGCATAGGCACTCCAGCTGTTCCGCTGGGTTCACCATCATCGAGGGCCCTTTGAATTTCATTACGCTCACCGATTTGGTAGGCGACACAGTTGTGGGTGGCCTTATAATGCTCTTTTCTCACCTCTTCAACAAAAGCGTCGGCTTCTTCCTTCGTGTAGGCACGCTGAATCCGACAAATAAAGCGTGATTTTTTGATTTCTATTTCATGTTCACCAGCACATTTAATGGTACGGTATTCAATCATTGATGGCTCAGCTCGTTTCTGTTTATTTTCTCCTTATTGTAACTAAAGCAGGTCTAAACTTCAAAAGTCTCCTTTTATTCGTCAATTGAGAGGGTGAATTTGGTCGTTAATTACGGATGAATAGTTTAGTCAGGTGATGAAGAGAGGATGAATAAGCGTGCAAGACTTACTTTTAGGACGGCTGCTGGCAGCGAATGAACTGCCAGATGACCTTGATTTAAGCAGTATTCCTAGTCTTCCAGCAATTAAAGCTGAGGGAAAGCAATTAATTTGCCAACGTTGTTTTAACCATTTGGCCTTTCAGCCTAATCCTTGCATTTGTGACGGCCCGTGCTTTTATTGTTTAAATTGCCTGGCCTTTGCCAAATTAAGAACCTGTGACCGGCTTTATTATGACTTAGACCCTCACTTTTACTTTAAAGACTTATGTCGGGAGCAAACTTACCTAGAATGGCCCGGGACCCTATCGCTCCAGCAAGAGCAGTGTGCTAAACAATTACTGACTTCCTATCAAGCGGGACGGGATCATTTGGTTTGGGCGGTCACTGGAGCAGGAAAAACAGAGATGATTTTTCCCTTAGTGGACTATGCCCTCCGCCAGGGTCAGCGCATCGCCTTGGCTACGCCTCGGGTCGATGTCTGTAATGAGTTATTCCCCCGCTTTCAAGCTGCCTTTCCGGATATTGATATTCTCCTTCTCCACGGCAAGGTAGACCATCCCTACCGCCTCAGCCCCTTGACTATTGCTTCGACCCACCAGTTACTGCGCTTTTACCAGGCCTTTGATCTTTTAATTGTTGATGAAGTCGATGCCTTCCCCTACCATGGTGACCCCTTATTAGAAGCAGCTAGTCGGCGAGCCGTCAAAGATACCGGCGTGCGGGTGGAACTCACGGCCACCCCTTCAAGAGACCAGCAAGCGGCTATCAAGCAGGAAAAAGTAGCCGCTTCTATCCTACCAGCCCGCTACCACCGCCATCCTCTTCCAGTTCCCAAGCACCGCTGGGTGGGCGACTGGCGCCAAGCCATTGCTAAGGGGCGCTTGCCGGGCGTATTAGGGGCAACCATCAAGTCTTTTTTGAAGAAGGGCGAATCTTTTTTACTTTTCCTTCCCCATATCGCCTTGATGGAAGAACTCGAAAAACTTCTCCATAAGCATTTTAAGGGGTTAAGCTTTACCAGTGTTTCCTCTAAAGACCCCGATCGGATTGAAAAGGTAGCCGCCATGCGTGAAAAGAATTATCAGTTTTTACTGACCACTACTATTTTAGAGCGGGGCGTGACCTTTCCCGGAATTCACGTCATTGTCTTAGGGAGTGAGGACCGGGTCTTTAACACCTCTTCCTTAGTTCAGATTGCTGGACGGGTAGGGCGAAAACCTGACCAAGCCAGCGGGCAGGTGTATTTCCTTCATGAGGGGAAAACCAAGGACAGCCTGCAAGCGGTCAAGCAGATTCAGTGGCTGAATCAAGAAGCTAGGAAGCGGGGCTTGATTGATGAGTGAGTGCTTATTGTGTCAAGAAAGCTTTCAAGAAAAGCTTAGCTTAAAAGAACTCTTTACCTGGAAGAGCTGGGAGCCTATTATTATCTGTCCGACTTGCCAAGAGGCCTTTCATTATTTAAAGGGGCCGCGTTGTCAGCAATGTAGCCGGGAATGGGAAGAAGGGGACTACTGCCCTGACTGTTTGACCTGGCAAAGGGAGGATGGCTGGTACTTTCGTAATTACTCGCTCTGCGCCTATAATGCTATCTTTAAAGACTGGCTACATACCCTGAAAAGTAAGGGCGATGTCAGGGTGGCCGGCTTATTTACTAAAGAACTCAGGAAGATTAAAGGCGACTATCCCGGATACACCTGGTTAGCCATTCCTGGTTCAAGTGCAAAGTTTAAAAAGCGCGGTTTTCATCAAAGTGAGCTCATTTTGGACCAGGCGGGTATTGCCTACCAACGCTTAATCCACCTAGCTGGATCCAAAAAGAAACAGGCCCAGTTGAACCGCCAAGAGCGCTTAGCTAACCAACGTCAGATTGAACGCTTGACAGAAGGACCACTTCCTCAAAAAATTCTTCTCTTTGACGATGTCTATACAACCGGTGCGACGATCCACCAAGTGGCCCGTTTTTTAGAATCTTTTGGAGTAGAAGAAATTACTTCACTCACGCTGGGACGTTAGGGAAAACTGCCTTATGACTTGAATTAAAGCGCTATCTAACATATAATATAAGTAGTAAGAAAGAAGCTTATTAAGGGCTTCTGCCAGACGAAGTTTGGCTTAGGAAGGATGAGTAATTATGTTTACTTACAATGTTCGCGGAGAAAATATTGAAATCACTCCTGCTATCCGTGATTATGCAGAGAATAAGATTTCAAAAATCGAGAAATACTTTAAAGACGCTCCGGATACAACCGTCTATGTGAATGCCAAAGTCTACCAAAACGGAGAGGCTAAAGCAGAAGTTACCGTTCCCCTACCACGTTTAACCTTACGGGCTGAAGAAACCTCCCAAGACCTTTACGGTAGCATTGACTTAGTGGTTGATAAACTCGAACGCCAAGTGAAGAAATATAAAACTCGGATTAACCGCAAATCACGTGAAAAAGGCATTTCTGACGTGATGTTTACTGAAAACAATCAAGAAGACAGTAAAGATGACAATGACAGCAATATTGAAATTGTCCGTACCAAGAGTATTGCGGTAAAACCAATGAGCGCAGAAGAAGCGGTCTTACAAATGGAAATGTTAGGACACTCATTCTTTATTTATGAAGATGCTGAAAGTGAAAGCGTGTCCTTAGTTTATAAACGCCATAACGGTAAGTATGGTTTAATCGAAATCGAAAAAGACATCGTTAACGAATAAGGGAAATTATTTTCGTAGACAAGCTGGATCACCTCGATCCAGCTTTTTTGAGTGGAAAGACTTAAGTTTACCAGGGAAAGCTCTTCTGACTAGCTGGCGGAAGCTGAAAAGAACGGGGCCGCTAGAATATAAAAAATGATTTCATTTAGCCGAGGGGACTTGCTTCTGTTACAATCAATGGGGAAAGTTTTTCTTGTTTTCATAGCTATAAAAAAATGCTAGAATAATAAAGATACCTTATTTATGCAAGGAATACGAGTAGATTAAGGAGAATTCCATGGCCAACATTTTAAGAAAAATGTTTGATAACGATAAAAGAGAATTAAAACGTTTTAATAAACAAGCAAAAAAAGTGGAAGCACTTGCTGATAAATACAGTGAGTATTCCGATGAACAATTACGGGCAAAAACCACCTCTTTCCGTGAGCGCCTCGCTTATGGGGAGACCCTAGAAGATATCTTAGTCGAAGCCTTTGCTACTGTTCGGGAAGCAGCTAAACGGGTTTTAGGTTTATATCCCTACCATGTCCAAATCGTGGGGGGCTTAGCCCTGCATTATGGGAATATTGCTGAGATGAAGACCGGGGAAGGTAAGACTTTGACGGAGACCATGCCAGTTTACCTCAATGCCCTAGAAGGTAAAGGGGTTCATGTGGTAACAGTCAACGACTACCTAGCCCGCCGTGACTCGGTTGATATGGGAGAAGTCTATCGCTTCCTGGGTTTAACAGTCGGTTTAAATACCAATGACCTAACCGCCGAAGAAAAACGGGCTGCCTACCACTGTGATGTGACTTATTCCACCAACAATGAATTAGGTTTTGACTACCTACGTGACAATATGGTGGTCTATAAAGAACAAATGGTCCAACGTCCTTTGCATTACGCCATTGTCGACGAGGTAGACTCCATCTTGATCGATGAAGCCCGGACGCCTTTGATCATTTCTGGTCAAGCTGAACAATCCACAGCCCTTTACCAACGGGCCGATTATTTCGTTAAGTCCTTGAAAGAGGAAGAAGACTATGTCATTGATATTGAGTCGAAAACCATTAGTCTGACTGAACAAGGGGTTGACAAGGCTGAGGCAGTTTTTCACTTAGATAATCTTTACGATGTGGAAAATGGTCCCCTCATCCACCACATCGATACGGCCTTACGGGCTAACTACATCATGATACGTGATATTGACTACGTGGTTCAAGAAGATGAAGTGAAGATTGTGGATGGCTTTACTGGTCGGATTATGGAAGGACGGCGCTATTCAGATGGCCTCCACCAAGGGATTGAAGCCAAGGAAAATGTGCCGATTCAAAATGAATCCAAAACCATGGCCACCATTACCTTCCAAAATTACTTCCGGATGTATGACAAATTAGCCGGGATGACCGGGACAGCCAAAACGGAAGAACAAGAATTTCGTGAAATCTATGACATGGATGTTATCCAGATTCCTACCAACCGTCCAGTCCAACGTGAAGACGCCTTGGATAAGATTTATCCTAACTTGATGACCAAATTCCGTGCTGTAGCTGATGAAATTGAAAGTCGCCACAAAAAAGGTCAACCGGTATTGGTAGGGACAGTTGCGGTGGAAACTTCAGAATTACTGTCACGGATGCTCAGTGAACGAAACATCCCCCACAATGTCCTAAACGCTAAAAACCATGCCCGCGAAGCTGAGATCATTGCGCAAGCAGGGCAAGAAGGCGCCGTAACCATTGCTACCAACATGGCTGGACGTGGGACCGACATTAAATTAGGACCTGGCGTCAAAGAGCTGGGCGGCTTGGCAGTTATTGGAACGGAACGCCACGAATCACGTCGGATTGATGACCAATTACGGGGTCGTTCTGGTCGGCAAGGAGACCCAGGCTTCTCCCGTTTCTACTTATCCTTAGAAGACGACTTGATGCGCCGCTTTGGTTCTGACCGGGTGAAAGCCATCTGGGAAAACCTCCAATTAGAGGATGACGATGTTTCGATTGAAAACCCCATGCTGACTCGCCAAGTAGAGTCCGCTCAAAAACGGGTAGAAGGTAATAACTACGATACCCGTAAGAGCGTCTTAGAATACGACGAAGTCATGCGTGAACAACGGGAAATCATCTATAGCCAACGCCAACAAATTATTGATGAAAAAGAATCCCTTGATAAAATCATGTGGGCGATGATTGAACGTACCGTTGAGCGTATGGTAGAGCAGTACACTGCTGGAACTGAAAAAGAGTGGAACTTAGAAGCCCTCTATGACCAAGTGTCTACCGAAATCCTACGCTCAGATGCTATTCAACTCAGTGATTTACAAGGTAAGTCTCAAGACGAGCTTAAGCAATTCATTACCGATAAAGCCCGCCAACGCTTCCAAGAAAAGTTAGATAATATTGCTAACCCTGACCTGATCTTGGAATTTGAAAAGGTAGTTATTCTGCGGGCGGTTGACACCCGCTGGACCGACCATATTGATGCCATGGATCAATTACGCCAAGGGGTAGGACTGAGAGCCTATGCGCAAAATAACCCATTAGTGGAATACCAAACTGAAGGTTATGAACGCTTCAATGATATGATTTCTGGCATTGAATACGATGCCAGCCGCATCTTTATGAATTCTGAAATCCGTCAAAACCTACAAAGACAACAAGTTTAAAAAGGATGTGAGGAAGGATCAGGGAGGGGACTCCTTGGAAGAAAAGCTGATCGTTCAACTTTTCTGAAAGGACATCCCCTCACCCTTCCGAGCTCAACTGAAGAAAGTGCGACAGGCGCCTTAGCAGGCAAGACCTTTAGCGAAATGGAGCTCGTCTCGCACTTGGGACACGTTTAACAGAGTGTGACTGGAACACGTTTAACGATTAGGAAAGAAGGACTGGGCTCGTGGGGCTTACAGTCCTTGTTTTCTTATTACTCAATTTAAAAATAAGGATTTTTTATAAAGGAGCAGTTCGATGGAAATTAGTGAATTACGTCATCTATTAGCAGAAAACCAAGAACAATTGACCAGCTTCGGGAGGTCTCTTTGACTTAGAGGAGTTAGAAGCCCAACTAGCTGAATACCAAGACCGCATGCTAGCCCCTGATTTCTGGGATGACCCGAATCAGGCCCAGGAAGTAATCAATGAAAATAATCAAGTCAAGGCGGTTTATGATACTTACCATAAATTGCTGTCAACTTATGAGGACTTACAGGCTTATGATGACTTACTTACAGAAGAAGAGGCTGACCAAGAGCTTTACCAAGATTTTGAAGACCAAGTGCTCGCCTTCCAGGAAGAGATGGAGGATTATGAGCGTCATATGCTACTCAATGGCCCTCACGATAAGGCGGCAGCTATCTTGGATATTCATCCTGGAGCGGGAGGAACTGAGTCTCAAGATTGGGCCAGCATGCTGCTAAGGATGTATCAACGCTGGGCGGATAGTCATGATTTCACTTTTACCCTCTTTAACTATCAGGCGGGCGATGAAGCGGGGATCAAGTCGGCTACCTTTGAAATTAAAGGCAATAATGCTTATGGCTTATTGAAATCGGAGCACGGGATCCATCGCTTGGTCCGCATTTCTCCCTTTGACTCCAACAAGCGTCGGCATACTTCCTTTGCTTCCGTAGAAGTCATGCCTGAGATTGATCAGAATACGGAAATAGAAATCAATGATGATGACTTACGGATCGATGTTTTCCGTGCTTCTGGTGCTGGAGGTCAGCATATTAATAAAACGTCATCAGCCGTTCGCATTACCCATATTCCAACTGGAATTGTGGTTTCTTCACAAAGTCAACGTTCTCAACTACAGAACCGGGAAACCGCTATGAAAACGCTGCAAGCCAAACTCGCCCGTTTATTAGAAGAAAAGAACGCCCAAGAACTTGATGAAATCCGGGGCGAAAAGTCTGAGATCGCCTGGGGTTCTCAAATTCGTTCTTATGTTTTCCACCCCTATCAAATGGTCAAAGACCATCGGACGAATTATGAAGAAGGCGATACCAGTAAGGTGATGGATGGCGATATCGATGGCTTTATCGATGCCTATCTTAAAGAGACTATCAATCAGGATTAAGAAGAAAATGTTATAGAGTTCTTTTTCAGATATTTTTTTGCTACAATAAGAACTGATGATTGATAACAAGGGGGAGGCTTATTCATGAAGAAAGTTCTAGTCGTGGATGACGAAGAATCAATTCGGAAGTTGTTAGAATATAACCTATCTAAAGAAGGCTATGAGGTCACTTCATCGGCTGATGGTAAGGCAGCTTATGATCTTGCAGGCGAGAAAAACTTTGATTTTATTATATTAGATTTGATGCTTCCTTCCATGGATGGAATGGATGTATGTAAGCAATTGCGTCAAGATAAGGTAAATACACCGATCTTGATGCTAACTGCCAAGGATGATGAGTTAGAAAAAATTATTGGCCTTGAACTGGGAGCGGACGATTATATGACAAAACCCTTTAGTCCGCGAGAAGTGGTCGCACGAATGAAGGCCATCTTACGTCGGTCACGTGATTATGGCAAATTGTCTAGTGATCAAGAAGACAAGAAGGAAGCTGACCAAGACCCAGCCGGGGAAGAGGAATCAGTGATCCAAGTAGGCGATATCACCATTAATAAGAGCGATTTTTCCGTTACTGCCCATGGGCAAGCGGTAGATATGACAAAGAAAGAATTTGAACTCTTGACTTATTTAGCTGAACGGGTAGACCGGATAGTTTCTCGGGAAATTCTCTTATCCAAGATTTGGGATTTTGATTACTCGGTAGGTTCCCGCTTAGTGGATGTGCATATCAGTCACTTACGGGAAAAGATTGAAAAGGATCCTAAAAATCCTGAATACATCATTACGGTTAGAGGCTTTGGCTATAAATTTGAGGTGCCCAAAGCATGAAGCGTTTAACTTTAATCATAACAACAGTGTTTTCACTGTTGTTTATTTTATATAGTTTTCTTTTTGCTTATAATGCTAACGAAGTTGTTCAAGTCACTGTCCAGCAGGAAACCCAAGAATCCATGCGGGACACAGTTCATTCTGTCGAACGCATCACTAAGAACTTGACCGCAGAAGATGTGGTGAACAATAGTTCCGCTTGGTTCGATGCCCAACAGGAAATTATGAACACCCTTAATCCTATGGAACGGGTGTCTATTTATGACGCTAACCATAAGGAAGTTCTCTCCTTTGGTAATAAACTCTTAGCCAATATTCCCTTTACCGAAGCGGGGAAGCAGGCCTTAGATAAGAATTTATCCTTTACCGAATTTGAAAATGAAGAAGATATGACCACCTATGACTACACTGGCTTGATCAAGAATAAGAACCACCAGCCCATCGCTTCCATCCGAGTTCTGCGGAATGTTAACGATATTACAGAGGCGCAAAACCGCTTATTGATCGTGTCTGTCGGTGGGTCGGTGGTCATGGTCTTAATCCTTTTAGCGATTCTTTCCTATTACTTTAAAAAAATTGCCCAACCCATTTATTCCATTTCGGATGTGGTCGGTCGGCTGTCTAAGAGTGACTACTCGATTCGTTACAACCAGCTGGGAGTGGCTGAAATTGACGAGTTGGGAGACGATATCAATGACTTAGCCAGCAATTTGTCCCGGCAAGATATCCAAATTTCTATGCAGGAGGAACGCTTGCAACTCCTGATGGATTATCTGGTGGTAGGGGTTTTAATGATTGATAAAAAACACCGCATTAAAGTGGCTAATAAGGCAGCCTATAGTATTTTTGATTTAGATGATAATGTGATTAATCATAAATATGAAGAAGTGCTGACAGGCTATCGGCTCTTACAAATGATAGAAACTTGCTATTCCACCAAAGAGAATGTTAACGATGAAGTTTACCTCTATTATCCTAAGGAATTGATTTTGGATGTTAATATTCTCTATGTTCCTAAGAAGGCCAATGTCTCTGGGATCAGTGAGCAGGTAGTGGTATTAGCCTATGATATTACTGAAATTCGCCGTTTAGAAAAAGTGCGCTCTGATTTCATTGCCAATGCTTCCCACGAATTAAAGACGCCTGTCACCGCCTTAAAAGGCTTTACAGAAACCTTACTCGATGGGGCCTTAGAAGATGAGGATACCGCTCGAGAATTTGTCGAGATTATGAACCGGGAAGCTAACCGACTGGGTTTTCTCATTAATGATATTTTAGATTTGGCTAAGATTGAGCAAGACCAACTCGGTCACCGTAGTGAAACAGTGCAACTGAACCGTGTGATTGCTGAAGTCGTTCATTCTTTAGAGATTCCTGCCAGCGAAAACTAAGTGGAAGTCCACTATGATAATGATCTTGAAGCAGGCATTCGTTTTACTACTGAAGAAATGCGCTTAAAGCAGATTTTGACCAATTTAATCAACAATGCTATCAAATACAACAAGGCTGAGGGAGGCCAAGTTTGGATTAGTTCTGCAGTGACTGAGGATGATAAATATGTTGTTATTGCTATAAGAGATAATGGACTTGGCATTCCTGACGAAGATATCCCTCAGATTTTTGAACGTTTCTATCGGGTAGACAAGACCCGGTCCACTGCTTCTGGAGGAACTGGTCTTGGCCTATCGATTGTCCGAAATTTAGTCGCATCAATGAGTGGAAATATTGATGTGGTCAGCGAACTCAATGAGGGGTCGACCTTTACAGTCTATTTGCCTAAAAACGATAAAAATTTACTAGAAATAGAAGCAGATGCCTCCCTGTCTGCTGATAGTGAATAGAAATTAAGTTTTTTAAGGAACAGATTTCAATAGCAGAGAAATACCGATAAATAATATTTTAATAAAGAACAAACTAGAGCAGTCAATGACCTTTAAGTGAAAGGGATTGGCTGCTTTTGTCTTTTTGACTATTTAAAATATAATTTATAAAAAGGAAAAATTTACACAAAATTTACATATATTTTACAAAAATTGGCAAAAAAGGCTAAACCCTAACATTATTTTTACATTAGGGGGCTATAATGGATATAGTAAGAAAAAAACGGTCATCCATGATGGCTATATTTTATCAATCAGAAGGAGAGATTGTTTAATGGCATTGAAATTCAAACCACTAGGTAAGTTAGTTATGGCTTTAGGTGTAACAGCAACTTTAGCTGCTTGTGGTAACGGCGGTTCTGAAGGCTCAAATACTGCAGATGGTGGTAGTGAATCAGCTGGTGATTTCTCAGGTACTATTAACGTAACCACTCGTGAAGAAGGTTCTGGTACCCGTGATGCTTTCCAAGAAATCATTGATTTTGAAGAACCAGATGCATCTGCTTTAGTTCAAAACGGTACTGACCAAGTGCTTTCCTATGTAGCTGGAGATACATACTCCATTGGATACATCTCCCTTGGTTCTATGAACGATACCGTGAAAGCCTTGAAGATTGACGGTGTCGAAGCAACTGAAGAAAATGTTGCCAATGACAGCTATAAGATTGCTCGTCCTTTCAACATTGTTTACTCTGGTGAATTAGAAGGCGCAGCCAAAGACTTCCATGACTTTATCTTCTCTAAAGAAGGGCAAGACATTGTCTTAGAAAATGGTTATGTTCCTGTGAAGTCTGACGCTGAAGCATATAGCGGTGATGGTTCTGCAAGTGGTACCATTAATATCGCTGGTTCAACTTCTGTTGGTCCGGTTATGGAAAAACTAAAAGAAGCTTATGAACAAAAGAATCCAAATGTTCAAATTAACATTACCCAAAATGGTTCTGGTGCAGGGGTTACCGGTGCTCAAGAAGGTACAGCTGATATCGGTATGGCTTCTCGTGAATTAAAAGAAGACGAAACTGGTGTAACAGCTGAAGCAATTGCTAAAGATGGTATTGCAGTAATCGTCAACAAGGAAAACCCAACAGATGATTTATCTGTAGACCAAATTAGAGGAGTTTATACAGGAGAAATTCTTGACTGGTCAGAGCTAAATCAATAATAGCGATTAGTAAAAAGAGGCTACTCCTTTAACTAGAGGTAGCCCTTTTTATTGCTGGCCCTTTATAATATAATAGCTTAGTAGAAGAATTTTAAAGGGAGAAAAAAATGCAGAAGAATACTTTAGAAGTCGTCATGAAATGGATCTTTTTCATCTGTGCGGCTGTTTCAATTTTAGCATTATTAGCTATTTGTTATTTCATTTTTGCGGGAAGTATTCCTTTCTTGTCGGATTATGGACTAGGAAACTTCTTGTTTGGTTCTAGCTGGCGTCCGCGTCAGGGAGACTTTGGAATTGCTCCAATGATTGTTGGTTCTTTTTATGTGACTCTCTTAGCGATTGCTATTGGTGTCCCTGCAGGAATTTTTACTGCGGTCTTTATGGCCTTCTATTGTCCCAAGAAACTCCATACCTGGTTGAAACCTGCTGTTAACTTGATGGCGGGGATTCCTTCCATTGTCTATGGGTATTTTGGTTTAGTGGTTCTAGTTCCAGCTGTTCGTAGTTTCTGCCAGTCCCTACGCATTTCAAGTACCGGGATGAGCGTTTTTACAGCGGGTTTAGTTTTAGGAATTATGATTTTACCAACCATTATTACCACTTCTGAATCATCCCTAAGAGCGGTTCCTAAGTCCTACTACCAAGCCTCTGTTGGTCTGGGAGCGACCCATGATCGAACAGCTTATCGGATTATGTTGCCAGCGGCTCGGTCAGGGGTTCTTGCAGCGGTTATCTTAGGTATTGGTCGTGCGGTGGGAGAAACCATGGCGGTAATTATGGTTGCTGGTAACCAAGCCATTTTCCCTCAAGGCCTCTTCAAAGGGGTCAGAACCATGACCACTAACATTATGTTAGAAATGGCTTATGCTTCTGGGACTCACCGTGATGCCCTGATTGCGACAGGGGCAGTCTTATTTGTGGTTATCTTAATCATCAATGGTGTACTAGCTATTGTAAACCGTAAAGGAGGCAACCACTAATGGCAGATAAATTACTACGTGCTTTGACTTATCTCTTTACCTTATTTACTTTTGGTTGGTTATTTTTCATTATTCTCTATGTTCTAGTAAAAGGGGTTCCTTATTTATCACCAGAACTATTTGCTTGGAATTATACCACTGAGAATGTGTCGATGATGCCTTCTATCATCACCACCATTTACATTGTTCTAGGTTCCTTACTCATTGCAGTGCCTTTAGGAGTTTTTGCTGGTTTCTACTTGGTAGAATATGCTGGTAAAAATAATAAATGGGTGGAAGCCATTCGAATTGCTACAGATACCTTGACAGGGGTACCCTCCATTGTGTATGGTTTATTCGGTATGCTTGCCTTTGTTTTGGCAGCACAATTCCAGTATTCCGTTTTAGCCGGGATTTTAACCATGGCAATCATGGTCTTACCCTTAATTATCCGTAATACCGAAGAAGGTTTAATGTCAGTTAACGATAGCTTACGCTTTGCCTCATATGGCTTAGGGGCAGGTAAGTTACGGACCATCTTTAGGATCGTTTTACCAGTGGCTATGCCAGGGATCTTATCAGGGGTTATCTTGGCTATCGGGCGTATCGTAGGTGAAACGGCAGCTCTTATGTATACCTTAGGGACTTCGACTAGCTTACCAAAATCACTCTTTTCATCCGGGAGAACCTTAGCCTTACATATGTACGTGCTTTCCACTGAAGGCTTACACCGTAACGAAGCGATGGCAACGGGTGTGGTATTGCTGATCTTAGTTTTAATTATTAACGGAACATCAACATGGCTATCCAATAAATTGGGAGCACAAGGAGGACAACAATAAAATGGCTGAACAAACAAAAACGCCGATGAAATTAAAGATGAGTGCCCATAATATGGACCTCTGGTATGGTAATTTCCAGGCTTTGGAAGATATTGATATTGAAATTTATGAAAAACAAGTGACTGCTTTGATCGGACCTTCTGGATCAGGGAAATCCACCTTTCTTAAATCTTTAAACCGTATGAATGACCTGGTTGATGGTTGCCGGATTGACGGAACCATTGAATTAGAAGGTAAAAATATTTACGATAAAAATATCAACCTTAACCTTTTACGTAAGGAAGTAGGGATGGTTTTCCAACAACCTAACCCCTTCCCAATGAGTATTTACGATAACGTGGCTTATGGCCCTCGTACCCACGGTATCCGTGATAAAAATGAACTTGATCAAATTGTGGAAGAATCCTTACGTGGTGCAGCTATTTGGGACGAAGTCAAGGATGACTTGTCTAAGAGTGGTTTAGCTATTTCTGGTGGGCAACAACAACGGGTATGTATTGCGCGTGCCTTAGCCGTTAAACCAGAAGTCTTACTCATGGACGAACCCACTTCAGCCTTGGACCCAATATCCACTTTGAAGATTGAAGACTTAATTAATGATCTTAAAGAAGAATATACCATTGTCATCGTGACCCATAACATGCAACAAGCTGCCCGGGTATCCGACTACACGGCCTTCTTCTATGCTGATCCAGAATTAGGCGGTGGCCATTCTAGAATTATCGAGTATGGCCCAACGGAACAAATCTTTAACAACCCTCAACAAGAACAAACTGCCGACTATGTGGCTGGTCGTTTTGGTTAGTGGAACTTGCCTTTTACAATTGAAAAGAAGCTTTCAGGACTTGGTTAAGGCCAGGTCCTCTTTTTTTAGAAATAGAAAATAATTGAAAAATTGTCTTATTACTTGGAGAAAAAGCTAGCTTATTAGAAGTATTAGGCGTACAATTCATAGTTATTGAGAGTGAATATATGCGCTAGCCGGAAATAATGGCTTAGCAAGTTAAGGAGGATGTTGATGGAAACAGAAGCTAGAATCCAGGCAATGGAAAACCATGCCGATCAAGTGGCCGCTTTACTTACTGATTTTTCTAAGTCTTTAGAGGCATATGCTAAGGGTCAAGCTGCCGTAAATAAACTTAGCGACTATTATGGGAGTGAAGAATGGTATCATGATTTTGAGGCTTCTAACCAGGGAGCTCTTCCTAGTGACTTAAAATGTGGTGTGCTTTCTGAGGATCAAGTCTATAATTTACTTACAGATAACTATGATTTAGCTATCCGTATGCTAGAAATAGCCACACAAGTTATTAAAAATTATTAAGAATAAAGAGGGTAGTCATGTTAAATTTTTTTAAGCGCTTAAATGTTTCTCAAAAGATTGCTTTTTCTTTCATGAGTGTGATTTTAGTAGGGTCCTTACTCTTATCCCTACCGATCGCCCATACGGCGACTTCTACTGCAACTTATTTAGACCATTTGTTTATTTCAGTATCAGCCGTTTGTGTGACTGGTTTATGGACCGAATCCATTTATGATTCTTATAATATTATCGGACAAATGGTGATGCTAGCCCTGATCCAAACGGGTGGCTTGGGCTTGATGACTATTATTGGGTCCATCTACCATACCATTGGACAAAACATTGGTTTGAAAAATCAAATAGCCACTGGCGCGGCCCTTAACCACAGCGAAAATTACAAAATTGGCGACTTCCTAACCCGAATTATTCGCTATACGGCGATTATTGAGGGGACTGGCTTTATCTTATTGTCGACCTACTTTGTGCCTCGCTTCGGCTGGGCTAAGGGGCTCTGGAATGGTCTCTTTACAGCTATCTCAGCTTTCTGTAATGCTGGCTTTGATATTATGGGAAACAATTCCCTAATTGATCTTAAGACAGTCCCGGTATTAAATTGGACCATCATGGCCCTCATCGTCCTGGGTGGAATTGGTTTCAGTGTTTGGTTTGATATTACTAATCAAATCAAAAATTATGCTAAGAAAAGTAATGGACGCAAACTGAGTTTTTATTTTAAACACTTAAGTCCCCATACCAAGTTAGTTCTTATCGTTACTAGCCTAGTTATTCTGACTGGAGCCTCTTTATTTTTACTCGTGGAGTGGAATAATCCTGGTACCATTGGGCCGTTATCGCTTGGTGATAAGATTATGACCGCCTTTTTCCAAACCATCACTATGCGTACTGCCGGCTTTGCCACTGTGGATTACACGGCCTGCCGCCCCGTGTCCTTGTTGATCTTTGTTCTCACCATGTTCATTGGTGGGGGTGCCGGGGGTACTGCCGGTGGGTTAAAGGTAACCACCTTTGCCTTAACCATTATGTTAGCCTTGCGCGAGGTGCGGCAAATTAAGCATGTCAACTTTGACCGGCATACGATTCCAGATGCTGCGGTTCGTCAATCTTTTACCATAGCTTTAATGTATGTTAGTGCTCTCTTCATTGGGTCGGCCTTATTATTAACTTTTGATCCAGGCCAGCGCTACTTACACTTATTATTTGAAGCCATTTCAGCCTTGGCGACAGTTGGGGTCTCTGCTGGCTTGACGCCTAACCTTTCCTTAGCTAGCCACATTGTTTTAATGCTATTAATGTTTGTTGGCCGTATCGGTCCAATGACCATGGCTTTAAGTTTGAGACGGAATCGGAACAATTATGATATTCGCTATGCGAAGACCAATATTCTTATTGGGTAGATGAGAAAGAAATAAAAAATAATAGGATAAGGGAGTCATTATGAGTAAAGCAAATCGTGTTATTGGTGTTATGGGCTTAGGCCTCTTTGGTTCTGCCTTGGTTAAGCGACTAGCAACCAAGGGAATTGATGTGATTGCTTGTGACCGCATGGAAAAACATGTCAACGACTTGGAAGATTGTCTAACCATAGGTAGTGTAGGAGACTTTACTGACCTCGACTTTATGCGAGAAGCTGGTTTTGGAAATTGCGATATTATTGTGATTGGAACCGGTGAAAACCTCGAGGCTGCCGTTCTCGGTGTGATTAATTGTCAAGAATTAGGGGTCAACCACATTATCTGTAAGGCGAAGAACCAACGTTTTGCCCAAGCCTTGTTAGCGCTAGGGGTTTCGCGAGTGATTCTTCCTGAAGAGGAATCAGGCTACCATATCGCTGATGTTATCAGCCGCCAATCCATTGAAGACCTGATTAATCTGGATGAAGAAACCGCCATTGTTGAATTCCGGGCTCCGGAAAAATGGATCAATGTCACTTTGGATGAATTAGATGTCAGACAGAAATACGATCTCAATATTATCGGGATCAGGAAACATCTAAAGGAAACCCTAAATACCCAATTCCAACCGGATTATCGTTTTGCTAAAGACGATATTATCGTGGCTGTAGCCAATAATGAAAAATTTGATCAAATTGATTACTTAGAACGTTTATAATAAGCAAAAAACAGGCCGCGGCCTGTTTTTTGTTTTTATTGATAATAGAGATTTTCATTAGGGAAGACAGGGTCATTAGTGACATCGATACCTAAACTCTTCAAGGTTTTTTCATTGTCTTTAGTGAGTATGTAGGTTGAGTGAGCTTGGGTGCCGTCCAGGGCTTTTAATTGGTCATAAGCCATTTGGGCGGTTGGATTGGTTGACGCTGAGATAGCTAGGGCAATGAGTAATTCATTGGCAGTTAGGATCGGTGTCCGGTCACGTAAAGGGCCGGTTTTGAGTTCTTGAATGGTTTGTAAAATGAGTGGTGATAAGAGGTTAATCGGATCAGCAATACCAGCTAGTACCTTTAAGCTGTTTAGGATGACTGCACCTGAGGCGTCCATCAGGTCACTGCTACGCCCAGTAACAATTTGACCATCATCTAAAGCCAAGGCCATGACGGGTTGGTCTTCTTCGGAATTGAAGCGGTCTTGGACTTCTTTAGCATATTGGCGTGCTTCTTTGACAGGAATGCGGTCTTCTTGTTTGAGGTTGGAGTCTTCCATAATTAATTGCATCCGTGACAAGGCTTCTTCATCGACCAGACCACTCTTATAATCGTTTTCTGTTTGGAAGGAACGGCGGATGATTTCTTCATTAGCTGCCTGACGGACCACTTCGTCATCAATAATGCCAGCCTTGACACAGTTCACGCCCATGTCGGTAGGGGATTGGTAGACAGTTTCATGGGTAATGCTTTGTAGGATGCGGCGGATGACTGGGAACATCTTTAAGTCGCGGTTGTAATTAACAGCGACTTCCCCATAAGCGTCGTAGTGATAATTATCAATCATATTGACGTCTTTTAAGTCCACCGTCGCTGCTTCATAGGCAATATTAACCGGGTGGTTGAGGGGGAGGTTCCAGACTGGGAAGGTTTCAAATTTGGCGTAAGATGCCCGGACTCCACGCTTCCATTCATGGTAGAGCTGGTTAAGGCAGGTGGCTAGTTTTCCAGAGCCGGCACCTGGACCAGAGACAACCACAATCGGTTTTGTGGTTTCAATATAAGGGTTGACTTCAAAACCATTTTCTCCTAAAAGGTCAACGTTAGTGGGGTAACCCTTAATTTCTTGGTGGGTGTAGACCTTAATTCCCCGTCGTTCGAGATTATGCATAAAGTTTGTGGCATTCGCCTCACCATGGTAGCGGGTGATGAGGACACTGTTAACAGAAATATCTAAGGCATGGTATTCGTCGATTAAACGTAAGACTTCAAGGTCATAAGTGATGCCATAGTCGCCCCGCATCTTGTTACTTTCAATGTCTCCAGCATAGACACAGATAATAATTTCAGCTTGGTCCTTCATTCTCTCCAAGAGTTTCAATTTGGCATCTTCATCGAAACCTGGAAGGACCCGTTTGGCGTGCTTATCGCCGATTAATTTTCCCCCAAATTCCAGGTAGAGCTTATCTTTGCCTTCAACGCGCTTAAAGATATACTTAGACTGTTCTTCAAGATACTTTTTAGTGTCAAAACCAATTTTACCCATACTCTTACACTCACTTTCTCTTTTTTATTAACGATCAAGTGATCGTTACTTGTCTCGGTTCATTTGTCAGTCCAACAAATGAACACCTACAATATGATACACGAAAAAGCTCGCTTGCACAGTAGAAAAAAATAATTCTCGTAAAATATTAGTCAAAAACGATAAAAAGCAAAGACTGATTCCCATTATTTCAAGCTTTTGGCGAAAAGGGACCAGCTTTGCTTTAAATGATTTTATCAATTAGGCTTAGTTTTCTATCGTTTTATAATTAAAGTTTGGTATCTTTTGCCAGCGGTCCTTAAGGAAACGAACCACCATTTTCGGTTCCCGGGCCCGGTTAAAGATACCTTTTTTGTTGCCTTGAACCCGTTGAACGCCAACCTTGGTTTGAAAGTCAGCGAAATTCCAGAGTTGCTCGCCGACAAAGTTATCCACTTGGTCAAAGACCCGAGACATCATGACATAGTAATCCCATTGGAATTCTTCCGTGAAGGGTTGGCGCTCGACAGCATGAAGGCCAGCAACCGTATCCACCCCATATTCCGTGTACATGATCGGTTTATCTGGATAGAGGACTTGCCAGTCTTGTAATTCTTTGAGGCTCAGCTCTTCAGCTAGGTCAAAATCAGCGGTTTGGGTATACCAGCCGTAATAGCGGTTAAGGCAAATGACATCAACCAGGTCAGAACATTGGTCAGTATCCGGAGTGGCTAAGAGGATATTGATCATAGTTAGTGGACGTTTTTGGGGGTCGAGCGACCGAGCTAATTCAAAGAGCGGGGCAAAATAATCATGAGCTTCCGGGTTGAAAGTGGCAGCTTCGTTGGCTAAGGACCACATCACTACACAGGCGTGGTTTTTATCTCTTTGAATCAGTTCGCGGATAACTTGTTCATGGGCTGCTTGGGTATCGAGTTCTTGGAAAGTGTCATCGCGGTAAGTTTTTGGGTCAAAGTTAGACATATTAAAACCAAAGGAGGACATAATTCCCACCCCGGTGGTTTCATCGATAACGACAATCCCTTCCCGGTCACAGAGCTGCATCATTTCCTCGGAATAAGGATAGTGGGAGGTACGGATAGAGTTGGCTCCCATGCTCTTTAAGAGGTTAATATCCAAGACATTATACACAGGATCAAAACCACGACCATGGGCGTAGCTATCTTCATGTTTACCACAACCCTTGAAATAGAAGGGTTCTTGGTTAATTAGAAATTGGCCATTTTTAACTTCGACCTTACGAATCCCAAAGTTTTGCCGGTAGGTGTCCACCAGGTCACCGTCTCGATAGAGGTCGACTTGGGCAGTATAGAGATAGGCATTCAGTGGTTGCCAGAGATGGGGTTGGTCTAGGTAAAATTCACTCTCATTCGCCTTCCCCTCGGCAACTAACTTTTCAGCTTCATCGTAAATACTTATTTGATAGGATAACCCGTCATTAAGCTTTGAATCAATCGAAACATCAAAGCTGACTTTAGCTTGGTCTAAGGAATCATTTAAGTCGGGCAGGATAGTGAGGTCACTTAGGCGGGCTGATTTGGAGCTAGTATAGATGACAATGGAGCGGTTAAGCCCAGCGTAATTGAAGAAATCAAAGTTCTCATCCAATTTTCGTTGGATCTTTCCTTGGTCATCTTTCTTTTCATGGTAGTGGCCCACGGGTAGGGTGGTGTGGTCAAGGATATTGGAGAGGAGAACAGTTAGGCGGTTAGGCTCAGAAAAAGAAACTGCGTCCGTAATCTTGCACTCAAAGGGAGTAAAGCCCCCTTGGTGATGGGTGACTTCTTGACCATTGACATAGACCCAAGCTTGGTGGGTTGCAGAGCCAAAGCGGAGGAAGATATCCTGGTCAGCTAAAGTCTTGGGTAGGCTGAAGTCTCTTTGATAGTAAAAGTAGCCGACATGGTTGCGAATGGCTGGATCGGCGACTTGGTCATTGAAGGAGGCAGGGACTGCAACACTTTGCCAGTGGTCTAAGGGGTCCTTAGGATCATAACTTTCTTGGTCTTCTTTAATGCGGAAGCGCCAGTTGCCATCGAGTGATAAGACACTACGACATGAGTTAGTTTGTGGATATAACATCTTCATTTCCTTTCTATGGATTTTCTCTTAGCCAGCCTCTTGGTCATGGTTAGGGATAAATCTTCTTGTTATTACTTTAACAGGCCTTTTGTAGAAACAGAAATAAAAGCGCCGGCAAAAATAAATCGTAATATTTACGATTTACTATTGACTTCGATCGGGAGAATCGATAATATAAATCGTAAGAGTTACGATTTAAAATTAAGAGGAGGAAATCAAGTGAAAAAATCGGTTAAAAGCCTAGTCTTTAGCATGCTTTTACTCGCTTTATTAGCGTTGACTGGTGCTTGTACGAAGAATACTGGGGATAAAGAAGTCAAGGGGCTAAATATTGTCACCAGTTTTTACCCAATTTATGAAATGACCCGGGCGGTTTCAGGAGACTTGAATACTGTGCAAATGATTCAAAGTGGAGCCGGTATTCATTCCTTTGAACCCTCAGCCAATGATATTGCTGCCATTGAAAAGGCAGATGTCTTCGTTTATCATTCGCGGACTTTGGAGGGTTGGGCCAAGAACCTTAAGGAAAACCTGAAAGATTCTCCAGTCAAAGTCATCGAAGGATCAGAAGACTTAACTCTAGACAAGGTTCCTGGCTTAGAAGACCTCGACCCTGGTCAAGAAGTCGATGAAAAAACACTCTATGACCCCCACTCCTGGCTTGATCCGGTACTTGTCGGTCAAGAGGTGCAAAGTATTGCTAAGCAATTAAGTGCGATTGATCCTGACCATGCAGCAATCTATCAAAAGAACGCTGACGACTATCAAGCCCAGGCCCAAGACCTAGTGGATAAATACCAAGATCAATTTAAAGAGGTCAAGCAAAAAACTTTTGTCACCCAGCACACAGCTTTTTCTTATTTAGCTAATCGCTTTGGATTACGGCAACTAGGCATATCGGGAATTTCACCGGACCAAGAGCCCAGTGCCCAACAAATGGCTGAAATTCAAGACTTTGTAAAGACTTACCAGGTTAAGACCATTTTCGTTGAGCCTCAAGTGTCTACCAAAATTGCTGAGGTCATTTCCCAAGCGACGGGGGCCCAATTGGATACCTTAAGTCCCTTGGAAGCTGACCCCCAAAATGATAAAGGGCTATTAGGAAATATCGAGATGAATTTACAAACCCTCTTGAAGCATTTACAAGAAGATAAAAAGTAGAAAGTGAGTGAATAATTGTGGAGAAGAAAAACATTAAGCAAGCCATTCTGGCCTGCTCAGCCTCAGCACTCTTATTAGGAGGGGGCTATTATTGGGGCTACTCCCAGGGACATTCAGGCAATGAATCGGGAATTAATTATGTGGCTGACCAAGGCCTGGAAAAAGATGGGGCTGAAGTCAAGAAATTGTCTCATGCGGATGATGAAATCGAAGCAGAACAAATCGTGGTGAAGATCACTGATGATGGCTATGTCACTTCTCACGGCGATCATTTTCACTATTACAATGGTAAGGTTCCTTATGATGCCATTATTAGTGAAGAATTAATTATGCGAGACCCCAACTACAAACTCCGTCAAGAAGATATCGTAAACGAAGTTCGGGATGGCTATATCATTAAGGTGAACGGCAAATATTACCTCTATCTAAAAGATCCTAATAAGGCCGTTAATGTGCGGACCAAGGAAGAAATTGAAGAGCAGAGAAAACTGCACAATGTTAAAGAAGACGGTAGCCACGGAGGACATGCCATGACTAAGGCTGAGGCCCAAGCTGTCCAAGCAGCTAAAGCCCAAGGCCGTTATACCACCGATGATGGCTATGTCTTTACCGTGGGTAGCATTGTCCAAGATACTGGGGACGCTTATATTTGTGCCCATGGCGACCACTTCCACTATGTACCTAAGGCAGATCTTTCCCCAGCGGAACGGGCGGCTGCAGCTGCCTATATGGCTGGACGATCAGGCACTTCTCAGTCAGGATCCGCGGGCCCTTCGCATAGTAGTGGACAAAGCATCGTTAGCCAACGTTTAAATAATAGTCCTTATGCTGGTTTAGTGAATGGGAATAATAACTGGCAAAATCCACAAGGAGCATCAGGACAAACAAGCCCTCAACATCAAGCCAACCAGCAATCCCCCCAAGCAAGTCAGGGACAACGGCCTGGCTTAGACGGTTTATTAGACCAACTTTATAAGCTGCCAATGAATCAACGCCATGTGGAGTCTGATGGCTTAGTTTTTGATCCGGTTAAGGTCACCAAAAGAAATAACTTTGGCTATGTCCTTCCCCATGGGGACCACTTCCATATTATTCCTTTTAACCAACTATCCGATTTGGAAATTGCAGCCACTGAAGCTTATTTAAAGTCTGGAAACTACAATTATCAAGCGCCTAAAGACCATTCAAAAACGACAGCATCTAATAAGAAACCGCAAACGGGTCCACAGCCTGAGAAAAAAGACCAAGCATCTCCTGGGCAAAAAGAGCCAGCAGGGCAGAAAAACCAGGACCATGGCCAAGGCAAAAAAGATCAAGGGAAGGATTTGAGCCCCTTAGAAGAAGCGCGACGTCAGGGACGTTATACTACCGACGATGGCTATATCTTTACCCCCGAATCTATCGTTTCCGACCAAGGCGATGGTTATATCTGTCAGCACGGCGATCATTTCCACTATGTCCCTAAGGATGATTTAAGTGCTAATGAGCGCGCCCAAGCCAAGGCATATCTTAATAAGAGTAGCGGGCAAGCGGGGGCAGAGCAAGAGCAGACTGAAAAAGTCATTAAGCCCTTAGACCCAGTTCGCCCGCAAGTGAATAAACCAGGCTTTAAACCTAGCCAAATCGACCATCCTCAAGAAAGTGAAGCACAGCCGCAAAAAGATCTAAACCAAAGTCAGGCAAATAGTCAAAAAACCTTAGAGCAAATGTTGGACGAACTCTACGCTCTTCCTCTAAAAGAACGCCATAGGGAAGGGGATGGCTTATTATTCGATCCGATGAAAGTGACACGCAAGACCAAATTTGGCTATGTTCATCCCCATGGTGACCATCATCATGTGATTCCTTTGCAAGAATTATCCGCTCTTGAAATTGCTGCAACGGAGGCTCATCTCAACAATCCTTCTTATATTTACCAAGCTGGGAAAACCGATCAAGAAAGTAAACCTTCAGATTCCCATGGTGAAGAGATAAATAGTCAAGCAGATGAGTCTAAGAAGCCAGCCAGCCAGCTGGAGAATAGCCAAGAGGAGAAAGACCAAGATAAGGTAAACTTCCTTGCTCTGGCTCAAAAAATCGCTAAATCGGCTAAAGGTAAAGATCATAAAACCTATACCACTGATGACGGCTATCGTTTTAGCCCAGAGTCGATCGTAGAGTATGACAGTAAGGGATTTATCACCCAACATGGTGATCACAGTCACTATGTTCCCTTTGCTGATTTGGATGATGAAGAGATTCGTCAAGCACAGGATTATGTGAATAGCGGGAAAAAGGTAATTAAGTTTGTCGAAGCAAGTCAGGATTCTGCTGATGAAATCGATAAGAAACTTTCTTTAATCGCCCTGGAAAGTGGGATTAATAAGGCCGATCTTAAAGTAACCGGCAATAAAGTCATTGTTCCGCATGGTAATCATAGTCATCTGAAGAATTTATCCGATTATCCTTCCTATCTAAGAGCGAGTGATTTTTCTACTGTTGAAGAATATAAAGACTATATTTTAGGATTAAAATTGAGTCAGTTCAAATTGGCACATGGTCTCCAAGATAAAGAGGTTTTACGTGATGGTGACCAGTTATTTGCTGTTCTCGCGGATAAAACGATTGCTAAAAAACTTGATGAGATTACTTTACCGATAGACTATGAAACTGTTTCATTTAGTTCTTCTAAAAATGACCAAGATGAGAAGAAGGAAGAAATTGTAGCAGAGCAGCCACAAGCTACCCCTATTCCTGAAGGCCTCTTTACCCCTCAGCAATTGGCAGCAGTGAATATACAAATGGCCTATCCGGAAAGAGAAGAAAATGGGGCTTTCTTGGTTTACCATATTGATCACTGGCACAAAATCGAAAATATCCATTTAAATGCTTGGTTTAACCAAGATAAGGAAAAAATTGAAAAGGCTAAGGCAAGTATGCGCTATTTAATCGCTCATCCTGAAGCTAAAATGCCACCTAAAAATGGTTTTGGTGTCCCTCATAATCAATCGGCGGATGACAAGGATTTCTATGTAACCTTTAATGGTAAAAAGTATAAGGCTTTTGGAAAGGGGCTCCAAGCGGGACCTTATAATACTGGATCTGAAGGCTATGTTTTCAGTAAGGATAATATCTTAGGGGTGGATGACCATGGTGTAACCACCGAGCACCGAGAAGATGGCCATGCCCATACCCACTATATTGAATTTGGCGAATTAAAGGGCTATGAACTTGCCCAAGTGGAAGAATGGATGGAAGAACAGGGGATAGCAGTTGAAAAAACTAAGAACCAAAGCCCTCAAATTGATCCAGAAAGTGTTGTGCCTGACAAGCGTGATGACCGCTACGTCTTCGAAGGTGAAAATGGCAAGGAATTTTATGTCTATCCATTTGAATTAAGACCGGAGCAAATTGCTGCAGTCGAAGCGGTCTTAGCTAGAAAAGCACTTGATCCTCAAGCAGTGATAAGCAAGGATGACGATGGTTACCACTTTAAAGTGAATGGAAAGTCCGTGGTCTACCCTGCTGAAGCTTTATCCGATTACCAAGTTGAAAAAATTGAACGGCAACTTTTCTTGAAGAATTTCCAAGCAGATAAGGTGCTTAGCCGCTTTTCACGGGGATACCTCTTCCAATTTGACCAAGGCAACCAGTACTTCAGTCAGTCTGAACTCTCAAAAGAACAAATTGCCGCGGTAGAAGAAGTCTTGCAGCAAAGAAATAGCAAGGCTCCAGATAATGAGCCGGCCACCGATTCAAAAGCGGCTGCCGAGCAAAAAAACGATGCTGAACGGATTGAAACGGCAAAAGAAGCCTTTCTAGCTTCTCATGGCTTTAACCCTGAAGAAGTAAAATCCAGAACTGCTGGAGGCTACATCTTTGAAATCTTCGGCACGGAATATAAGCTGACAGTCTATAAGCCAGAATCCGGACAAGCTAAAAAGGCCAGTGAATTAAGTCCTGACCAAGTTGCTGCAGTGGAAGCTGTGCTCAAATCCCGTGAGCAAGAAAGGGCCAAGTTAACTTCTGAAAGCAATCACAATCCGTCCTTAGATCATAGTGAGGACAAGAAAGGTCTAGCAGAAAATGTGCTTACTGAAGCAGTCAATTCAGAAAATACTGAAGCCGAAAAAATCGATGACCAACAAGTCTTGCCAGAAAATAGTGAGACCAACCTGCCCACTGCAATCCAAGCGACGGATTAAACAGTGAAAACTCAGGTGATTTGATAAATTCAGTCATCTTATCTTAAAGAAATTTATTGAAGATAAGCTACTAAGATAAGGCACTCCCTCTAAAGTTAACTTGAAACAAGCTAAAAACTTTAGGGGGAGTTTTTTCTTGGCCCTTGGCTTATCAACCGCTTTCATTATCAGTTAAATTTGCTATAATAAGCTCTGGTAAGATTTATTAAATATGAATTGTCATGAGAGGAAGGAAAACAATGATTTTTGTAGATAATAATAATCACTACGATGCTTCGGTTAATATTGCCTTGGAGACCTATTTAGTTGAAAACCGCCTAGTCGATGAACCCATCCTACTATTTTATATCAATGATCCTTCAATTATTATTGGACGCAACCAAAATACCTATGAAGAGATTAACCAACGTTATGTGGATGAGCATAATATCCAAGTGGTTCGTCGCATGTCTGGTGGGGGAGCAGTTTATCATGACCGGGGTAACTTTTCCTTCTGCTTTATTAAAGATGATGATGGCAGTTTCCGTGACTTTGCTTCCTTTACTAAACCGGTTATCGATGCCCTCCACAAGATGGGGGTAGAAGGCGCTGCCCTAAAGGGTCGTAATGACTTAGTGATTGGCGACCAAAAATTTTCCGGTAACGCTATGTACGCTAAGGACGGTCGGATGACTGCCCACGGAACCATTTTATTTGATGCTGACCTGAATGAGGTTAACAATGCCCTGAAACCCCGTAAAGAAAAATTCGAATCTAAAGGGATTAAGTCGGTTCGCTCACGGGTAACCAATATCAAACCCTTTGTCGACGAAGAGTATAAGAACCTTTCCACAGAAGAGTTTCGTGACCGGATTCTACTAGAAATCTTTGGGGTTGAAAGTCGTGAAGAAGTCCCTGAGCTAAAATTAACCCCTGAAATTTGGCAAGGGGTCATGGATTTACGGGCTGAACGGATGGGAAACTGGAATTGGAATTATGGCCAATCCCCTGACTTTGATATTCAAGCCTCGCATAAATTTCCCTTCGGATTTGTGGACTTGCGTTTAAATGTTTCTAAGGGACTCATTAGTCAAGCGAAGATCTACGGGGACTTCTTCGGCCTAGGAGAAATTTCTGATGTGGAAGAAAGCTTGGAGGGAGTTAAATACGACCGTCAAGCCATGATTGATGCTCTAAGCGATTTAGATTTAAATAAATACCTCGGTGATATCAGTGCGGAAGAATTAGTGGATATTGTTTTCCAAAAAGCCTAGAAAAATCCTCCTTGGGGATATTTTGAGGAAAAACTCTAAAACTGTCTGTATGAGAGAGCAGTCTGTGGATAAAAACTGAATAACAATAAGGGAGCTGTAACCAAGTGGAAAAATCCTGCCTAAGCAATAGAAAAGCAGGCCCCAGTCACAGCTCCTTTTTGTCTGTTTCCATTTCTTTAGAAAGTCTTTAGAATTGCTTGGGAATCTATTGAGAAGCGGCTGGCATAATAAACAGTGTCAAGAAGAGATCAGATATGAAAGTGAGGGATTAGCATGGAAGAAGTGCTAAGAGTTGACCAGCTGACCAAGACTTATGGCAAGCAAGTAGCCTTAGACCAAGTGTCTTTAAGTCTTAAGGCAGGAGAAATTTATGGCTTAATTGGCCGCAATGGAGCAGGGAAAACCACCCTGCTCAAAGCGATAGTCCGTTTGATCAAACCAAGCTCGGGTAAAGTGTCCTTGTTCCATTCAGGAAGTAGCCGGGAGTGGACCAAGGCCTTGGAACGCACTGGGGCAGTCATTGAAAGTCCCGTGGCCTATGACGCCTTAACTGCAGAGCAAAATTTACATTATTATTGTAAATTACGTGGGGTTGTGGATGAAGACCGGGTGGTAAAGGAAACCTTAGACTTGGTTGGCCTGACCCAAGACCGCAAGAAAGCCTATAAATCCTTTTCCATGGGGATGAAACAAAAATTAGGCATTGGGATTGCCTTATTAACCCAGCCTGACCTACTCATCCTCGATGAGCCCATCAATGGCTTAGACCCAATTGCCATCAGCCATTTCCGTCAATTAGTTAAACGGCTAAGCCAGGAAAAGCAAATGACTATTATCATTTCTAGTCATATTCTTTCTGAACTTTATCAAACAGCTAGCCGCTTCGGCTTCATTAACCAGGGGCGACTTATCCAAGAAATGACTAAAGAGGAATTTGAGCAAATGAACCGGGAGTATATTGTCTTACAAACTAGTCAAGTGCCCCAGGCCAGCCGCTTATTGTCTGAACAAGGGCAATCGAATTTTAAAGTGGTGGATGAAGAAACCATTCACATTTTTACTTCTGACCAAAAGATTCAGCCCTACATCCAGCTATTTAGTCAAGCAGATGTGCCTATCGATGCCATTTATTTTTCGCACAAAAACTTAGAAGATTATTTCACCGGAATTGTCGAAGAGAAAGGAGACCAATAGACCATGTTAAGAGCAGATTTTTATCGATTATTTCATAGCAAGGGCTTTTATATTACCCAGCTGGTTTTGATTCTGGTGGTCGCCTTTTGTGTTTGGGATAAGGGTGTTTTTTCGATGACTGTTAGTGAGCAAAATGCTCAGGAAATCGCCCAAAGAACCGAAGTGATCCAAGAAATGGCCTGGACTAGTCATCAAGCCCTTATGGCGATGTCAACCATGGCAGCCTTTCTAATCTATTTCTCTCTCCCGCTCTTTTATATGACTGTGGGCGCTGATTTGAATAGTGGCACCTTAAAGAATATTATTAGTAGCGGGATGTCTAGGACTCATTACTTCTTTTCCAAGTATAGTGTTTTCCTTATGGTGACAGCCCTGCAATTCATCTTCTATTACGGAACGACCTACCTGGTAGCAGGATTTACGAATGGCTTTGATCCCTTAAACTTAGAGTGGCTTGGTAATTTTATCAGGGTATTCTTGGTGCAGTACCTCTCCCTCCAAGGAGTCTTTGCGGTAACGATGCTGGTGATTTTCCTAACTCTTTCCAATGTGTGGAGTATCTTAGCGACTATCGTTGTGCCCTTGGTACTAACGGTCGTTCAGATTGTTTACTTTGCTGAAAGTAAAATTTTAGCCTACCTGAATTTCCAAAGTATGCTTAACCAGGCTGGCGCCTTAACTTTGGATAGTGAATTTTTCTTACAATTTACCCCCTTAGCTCTCTTAGTGATTGCAGTCTGCCTTTTAATCGCCTTAATGTCATTTAAACAGCGCGATTTCTAAAATTAGCCATTTAATAGTAATGAAAAACCGACCTCGTTGACTTAGAATAAGCCTCTAAGTCTGGAGGTCGGTTATTTTTTAATCTTTAAGTTGACTGACTGGCCAAGTGAGTTGGCTGGTGAAGCGGCCGTTTTGGTAGGTCATGGTCAGTTGGCCCTTAGTGAGATCAACTAATTCTTGGATGATAAACAAGCCCAAGCCCGAAGAAAGTTGGTCGTTGGCAAGGTTTTCTGCGTAGAAGCGCTTGGTTAATTGGTCTAAATGTTGGACGGCTTGCTGACTTTGATTTGACAGAGTCAAGCGGACCTCATCCTGGTCTTTTTTGACTTGGATATTTAATGTGGAGTGCCCGTGCTTAATCACATTACCCAGTAAATTATCCAGGATCCGGTTCAATAGGTCTGGGTTATTGTCAATATAGCAAGCTTCTTCAATAGCTAAGTGAATTTGAAAATCATCATTAAGCCGGTCGTAGTAATGGAGTAAGTTTTCCTTTACCGCTTGGCTAAGGTTTACTGGCTCAAACTTCACTTGGACTTGACCTTCGATAAGTTTTTGATAGCTAAGTAATTCTTCTAAGCGGTGGGCTACTTGGCTGAGATGTTGGTTGATTTTCAGTAGCTTTTCTTTTTCAATCGAGTCTAAACTGCCTCCTGAATCTAAGAGCTGCTGGCAGTAGCCGCTGGTAACGGTGAGAGGAGTCCTGATATCATGGGCAATATTATGGATGGCTTGGTCGAGACTATTCTTTTCTTGGAGGTTTTTAATCCGCAAAGTTTGTAAGTCATCGAAGAGTTGGTTGGCCTGCCTAATTACTTGGTGGAGGCCCTTATCATTCAGGGAACTGGTGAGTAGGCGGTTAGATTGTTCTTCTCTTCGGTAGGCCATGTCCTGGCTTAAGTCCTGCAGAGCCTTTTTCATTTTCAGATAGCGGTAGAGCAAGAATAAAGATAAGATGCAAAGTAGCAGGGTCAATCCTGGTCCCCCCTTGCTAGTCTGACGCCAATCCCCCAAATGGTTTCAATGTAGTCCTGGCTAGGGTCTAATTGACTCAATTTCTTACGCAGATTGGAGAGGTGGGTGTTTAAGGTGTTGTCCTCGGCGATATATTGCGCCTGCCAGATGGATTCATAGAGTCGCTCCTTGGTGAAAATTTGCTTGGGGTGGTTGAGCAATTTGTGGAAGATCTTGGCTTCGATTTTAGTTAGTCGGATAGCTTTTTGGTCGGTATAGATAAGGAACTGCTTAGGATCAAAGTGGATGGCTTGAAAGTCAATGACTTGGTCTGACTGATCTTTAGTCTGCTGGTGGCTTTGCCGCAATTGAACCGTAATTCGGGCTAAGACTTCTTTATTATTAAAAGGCTTAGTGATGTAGTCATTGGCTCCTTTTAAGAGGTAGTCACTGACCAGGTCTTTGTCCCCCAGGGCTGTCAGCATGATGACCGGGATTTGGCTTTTTTGACGAATATAGTCTAGGACTTCGTCGCCTTTCATGCCGGGAAGGAGGATATCTAGGAGGACTAGGTCAATGTCCTCTTGGTCAAAGAGTCGGATGGCTTCAGTTCCGGAAAAAGCTTGTTGGATTTGGTAATCCTGACTCAGGAGGTCTTTAAGCATTGTATTAATGTCATCATTATCTTCCACAATCATGATTTGTTTCATGCAACCACGCCTTTCACTTGATTTTTACCAGTATTGTAACATGGACTAGGCGGATTATTCTCTTATTTATCGGACGAAGTTTATAATAAAGCTAGAAAGAGAAGTGATGACCATGTCTTTAACCCTAGCTCAAAGAGAAGAAACTAAACAGGCGCTTATAACAGCCTTCAATAAGACTGGCTTAAGCAAGCAGGAACTGGCTGAGGCTTTGGAAACCAGTGAAAGTTACTTGGACCAGGTCTTTCAATTAAAAGGACAACGCTTGGAAGATGCCTGGATCTTAAAAAATTATCTCAATACTTATTTAAGTGAACACGGCCAAGAACCGGTGCCTTTTCAAGCCTTGGGTGGCGATTACCATGCCTATTGGTTCTTGGATGCTAAGCTGATTGATCGCGGTCTATTAAAGTAAAAAAGCATCCCCATAATCTCAGAGCTGCTTATTCGGTCAGCAGGTCTAAGACAAGTGAGAATGCTTATTGCAATAATTTCAATCTTTATTCATTAGGAAGTGACCAGTCTAAATCAGGCCCAAGCGGTACGATGCCGTTAGGGTTAATGGTCGGATGGCTGGTGTAGTAGTGTTCCTTAATATGGGAGAAGTTCACCGTTTCTTTGACGCCCGGCCATTGATAAAGTTTACGGGTGTAGAGCCAGAGGGCAGGGTAGTCGGTTAGGTTTCTAATATTACATTTGAAGTGGCCGTAATAGACGGAATCAAAACGAACCAAGGTGGTGAAGAGGCGCCAATCGGCTTCAGTGATTTGGTCTCCAACCAGGTAATCCTCTTGGCTTAAGTGGTCCTCTAAGCGATCCAATTCCTTAAATAGTTGGTCCACTTCTTCTTCATAGACGGATTGTTTAGTCGCGAAGCCCGCCTTGTAGACCCCATTATTAACCTTAGGATAAATTTCATCATTCCATTGGTCGATTTCATCGCGCAAGTTTTCCGGGTAGTAGTCGCCTGCTTTGGCGCCAATATCGTCAAAGGCTTGGTTAAACATCCGCATGATTTCGGAAGACTCGTTATTAACAATGGTATCGGTTTTCTTATCGTAGAGGACGGGAACCGTGACCCGACCGCTATAATTAGGGTCAACATGGGTATAGATTTGATAGAGATAGTCAGCGTCAAAGAGTGGATCTTTGATGACGCCATCTGCTTCTTCAAAGGTCCAGCCATTTTCACCCATATGGGGATGGACAACCGAGATTGAAACCATATCTTCTAGTCCCTTGAGTGCCCGCATAATGAGGGTACGGCTAGCCCAGGGGCAGGCATAGGACACATAGAGGTGGTAGCGGCCGGCTTCTGCCTTAAAACCGCCTTCACCTGTAGGCCCGGGTGAGCCGTCTTTAGTAATCCAGTTTCTAAATTGGGAATCTTTGCGGACAAAGTGGCCCCCAGTACTCTCGGTATCGTACCACTTGTCATACCATTTACCGTCAACTAATAATCCCATCGATTAATCGCTCCTTTTACTTGTCTTTAGGTCATATAAGCTTCTTATTTACTATATAAGACCAATCCTTAAATGAAAAATGATTTGCTCCTTTTTCTTGTATGGGTAAAAGACCAAGAAATGATTTAATGTCAGAGAAAATAATGGTAAAATGTTCAGGTACTCAAAGTAATTTAATTAAAAAGGATGATGAATATGTCAAGAGTTGTTGGGACAGTATCACGTGGCCTACGTGCCCCCATCGTAAAAAAAGGTGACGACCTCGCACAAATTGTGGTTGATACAGTCACTCATGCAGCCAAAGAAGCGCCCTTTACTATTAATGATAAGGATATCGTGGCCATTACCGAATCAATCTATGCCAGAGCCCAAGGAAATTATGCCAGCTTGGATGCTGTCGCTAAGGATATCCACCAAAAATTCCAATCCGAAAGTATCGGTGTAGTATTTCCAATTAATAGTCGGAATCGTTTCTATAATATTCTCCAAGCCGTTGCCCGGGCAACTAAGAAAGTTGTGATCCAACTCTCCTACCCAGCTGATGAAGTGGGCAATGAATTAATCAGTGATGAAGCTCTGGTGAAATCGGGCGTTAACCCTTGGACAGATACCCTAAGTGAAGCAGAATTCCGTTCGCACTTTGAAGAAATCAAACATAAATTTACTGGGGTAGACTATGTGGCCCTTTACCGCGAATGCGTGGAAAAAGAAGGCGCTGAATGTGAAATCATCTTTTCTAACCAAGCTAAAGCCATTCTTGACTATACCGATTCTGTCTTAGTATCGGATATTCATACCCGTTTCAAAACAGCTCAAGCCGTTAAAGAAGCTGGCGCTAAGACGGTCTATCGTCTAGATGAAATCCTAACCCAAGCGGTTGATGGTTCAGGTTATAATGAAGAATACGGTTTGTTGGGAACCAACCTCTCTGGGGACAATGAATTAAAACTCTTCCCGCGTGACTCAAAATCCTTTGTCTATGACGTGCAAAAGCGCTTATTAGAAGCCACCGGCAAGAAAATTGAAGTCATGGTCTATGGAGACGGCGCCTTCAAAGACCCAGTGGGTCATATTTGGGAACTGGCTGACCCAGTCGTTTCCCCTGGTTATACCAGTGGCCTTGAAGGGACCCCTAATGAAGTGAAATTAAAATACTTGGCCGACAACGAGTTCAGTGATCTTAATGGGCAAGCCTTAGAAGATGCCATCACTGACTATATTAGCCAACATGACGATGTGGATAGAGATGGTAAAAATGTCAGCTTAGGAACAACACCACGGCAAATTACTGACTTAGTAGGTTCCTTATCTGACTTAACCAGTGGTAGCGGGGACAAAGGAACCCCGATCGTTTACATCCAAGGTTACTTTGATAATTTATCCGATGAAGATTAATTCGTTTAACGAGTAAAAAGAAAAAGTTCAAGCTGAGAATAACAATCAGCTTGAACTTTTTTCTTGCTTATATTTTTCCCAGTAGGCTTTTGGGGTCATTTGCATAAGAGTATAGAAGCTACGCTTGAGTTTATTTTCATGAATAAAGCCCGTTTCTTTGGCGATTTCTTTAAGGTCTTTATCTCCAGCTTGTAAGCGTTGACATACCCTTTTTATTCGTAGATGGGTGACTAAGTTTTGAAAGTTTCTTTCAGTATAGGCGATAAGTTGGCTATTGATATCTTGGGGGTTAAGGGAAAATCTTTGACTCAGGTGTTCAATTGTAAGCGCATCAGTAAAGTGAGAGTAGGTGAATTCTAATATTTTAGGTTGCAATTCTTTAAGGGCTATAGGAGTAATGACTTCAATTAATTGCCAGTAAGACTCACATTCTGCAGGACTTAAGTGCTGAATTCTTTTGCTTTCTTCCTGTATTTCTTGACTGTAGGGATAGTTTAATAGCAGAGCAATTTCTTCTTGATTTAACTCAGTATTTTCTTGTAAATGAAGCCATTTAAAGACACGAATTCTTTGTAAAACTTCTTTGAAGCTGATGCCTACATAAGCTTGTATTCCTGCTTCTAGGGACTGGCTGTCCAGGAAAAAGATGTTAGCGACTTCATCTAAATGAAGCGATTTTGAAGCATTGTAGAATAAATAAGCAAATATTTCTTTATAAGAAGGGGTGTAATTACTTATTTGTTGGTTTTCTCTTTGATAGAGAATAATAAACTCTGCTAATTTAAGTAAACTACGAATAGTAGATAACTCTTGGTGGTCATGAAATAGTTGGTTGGTGTGGGTGGAAATTAGTCCAACCTCTTCACGTAAATCAGTGAGAATCTGTTTGACTTGATAACGCCCCTTAGGGCTTATTTTTTTACAAGGATTATTTTCTAGATAATTGAATAAATCAAATGACTCCTTATCAATATTTAAATAGTCTTTCATTAGAAATTTTATGCGATCAAAGTTATAAACGAGTAAATAATAGGTTACTTTTTCGGTTATCTCTACAATTTCAGAAACTTCAAAAGGTAGTAAGGCAATAATATGCCCAGCTTTCATAGTATAGTCAGTATTATTAATTTTAATTTTCCCTTGACCTGAAATAATAATTAAAAACCGAGCTTCTTTATGCAATAAGGGTTTTGTGGGGCTAGAATCTGATTGGATATCCATTGACAAAGCAAATGAATTTTGTCTAAAGCCGTCATCCAGTTTATTGACATATTTTCTCATCACCAATTATGGTTCACTCCCCTATTATTTTAGCTCATTTAATGGCATGAATAAGATTATTATATACTAAACTTAGCACAATCAAAATGATAAAAGAAAGCGCTATACTTTGATAATTTATTGATCAACGATATAATAAAAACATATTAAATGGTCGAGATTAAATGAAAAAAGGAGATTATTATGAGTCATTTATTCGTGAATTGTGAATATGGGATTTCTGGTGACTTAACCCTAGCTGCTTTAGTTGACTTAGGGGCAGATCCGCATTATATCGAAAGCGAGTTAAATAAATTACCAATTGATGAGTTTTCCATGTCTTTTAGCAAAAAAGATGAAAAGGGGATTACCGCAAATAAACTCAATTTAAGCTTTACAGAGCTTGATGAAGACCATGATCACCACGGTCACCACCATCATTCGGCTCAGGGGATTTTTCAATTAATTGAAGATAGTGACTTGGCTGATCGAGTTAAGGAGCGGAGTTTAGCCATATTTAAAGAAGTCGCTCGCGCAGAAGGGAAAATCCATGGTAAGCCAATTGACGAGATTCATTTTCATGAAGTAGGCGCCATGGACTCCATTATTGATATTATTGGGGTGTGTTTAGCACTTGAAGATTTAGATGTTGACCACTTGACTTTTTCAAAAGTGCCTACCGGTCATGGCAAGATTGAAATTGCTCATGGGCTTTATCCGGTTCCAGCACCAGCGACTATGGAGATTTTAGTGGGCGTACCTTTATCCTCTTTTACTGCGGAAGGTGAATTAACTACTCCAACTGGAGCGGCCTTCGCCAAGGTTTTAGCTGATGATTATGCGGATGTGGTTGAAGGAACCATTGAAAAAATCGGCTATGGGGTGGGAGACCGTGAATTTGACCATCCTAATGTCTTAAGAGTAGCCTTGGTAAAAAAAAACTAGCTGGCACTAGGGAAAGTGTTTCAGTGATTGAGTGCCAAGTCGATGATATGACGGGGGAAGCATTAGGCTATTTGTTGCGCCTGTTGGAGAGCCAAGAAGAAGTTCTTGATGTCTTCTACAGTCCCGTAAAGATGAAAAAAGACCGTCCAGGCGTTCTTATTACGGTCTTAGCCCCAGCCCAATACAAGGAAAAGCTGGCTAAAATTTTATTAAAAGAAAGCTCTTCTTTTGGGGTTCGTTACTATGATACCGAACGCTTGATTTTAGCGAGAGAATTTACCCAAGTGGCCTTAATGGGTGGTTGGCTTCAACTTAAAATTGGTTACCTAGATGGAAAGATGATTAAAGTCACTCCAGAATACGACGACTTGGTGAACTTGGCTAGAGATAATCACTTAGCCCTTAGTCAAGTCTATCAAAAGGCCTTGGCGGTTATTGAAGAAAAGTTCGGTTCGCAAATAGAATAAGTAAGGAGTAATTATGGAGCAAAAGAAATTGCAGCAACTGGAAAGTCTCTTAAAAGAAATGGGCCAAGTCTGCGTTGCTTTCTCTGGGGGAGTGGATTCAACTCTTCTCTTATATCTTGCTAGAAAATTACTAGGCAAGGAGAACACCTTGGCCATCATTATTCAGTCTGATTTAGTGAGTGAGGCGGATGACCAGGAAGCGCTGGCTCTTGCTCAGGCTATGGATGTCGAAAGTCAGCTTATTCCTGTCAATGAGTTAGAAGATCCTCGTATTCAAAAAAACGATGAAAATATTTGGTATTACAGCAAATTGTTGTTTTACCAAGCCGTTCAAGAGGCCGCTATGGCTCAAAATAAAGACTATGTCTTGGTGGACGGGATGATTGTAGATGATTTAAACGATTATCGTCCAGGGTTAAAGGCTCGTAAAGAGTTTGATATCAAAAGCCCCTTAATCCTGTGTGATTTTACTAAAGAGGATGTCCGTCAACTGGCTAAAGAAGAAGGCATTTCGAATTGGAATCGGTCAAGTGGCTGTAGTGTAATTTCACGCTTCCCCACAGGAACACCACTTAACCCGAAAAATGTCCAGCAAATTCTAGCTAGTGAAGCTTATATGCGCCAAAAGGGTTTTGATCCCGTTCGGGTTCGCTACTACAATGAATTGGCTAAGCTAGAGCTCTCTCCTGACCAGTTCCAGCAATTCTTCCGAGAAAAGGATGAGATTTTAGCCCAATTTAAGCATTATGGCTTTAAACACCTCGCCCTAGATGTTGAAGGCTATGTTTATGGAAAACTCAATCGTTAAAACTAATTTATTAAGTGGTATCAATAAAGAGAGATAGAGGAAGGACTTATAATGTTTGATAATTTAGGTGAAAGTAAGGTGGATATTGATCGCGATCATTTAAAGGGGTACCCAGAGATTGTCTATGGTTTGCATAAAACTGCAGGCCAAATCGCTCGGGTGATGCAGTCTTTACTTGACCACGATAAGCCTGTTTTGGTGACCCGGGTGGCTAAAGAAAAATGGGAGGCTATTGGGGCAGAGTTCCCTCAAGCGGACTATCAAGAAGCTGCGCAAACGATTACCATTGGCCAGTGTGAGAAAATTCCTCATGGCAAGATGGTAATCTTAAATGCAGGGACTTCTGACTTTCCCGTATCAGAGGAGGCCCGGGTGACAGCAGAGTGGATGGGTTGCCAAGTGACCTGCATTTATGATGTTGGTGTGGCCGGTATCCATCGCTTGTTATCCTACCAAGAGGAAATTCGCCAAGCTAACGTGCTTGTAGTCGTTGCAGGCATGGAAGGCGCTTTACCCAGTGTAGTTTCTGGCCTAGTCGAGGCGCCTGTGATTGCTGTACCAACCTCGGTGGGGTATGGGGCAAACTTAGAAGGGATTACGACGCTCTTAGCCATGATTACTTCTTGTTCTTCCGGGATAAGTGTCGTAAATATCGATAATGGCTTCGGTGGAGCCTACCAAGGAGCCTTATTCTTAAAGCAGATCAGCCAATTTATTAAGGAGAGAGATTAACAGTTTTTATAGATAAGTAGAAGGAGGGGGTGATACGAAGATATAACTTTGTCACTTGTCACTTGCAAAGAAAAGTGAGGAATTATCATGAAAGAAGAAAATCAAACTGCTAATCAGCCAGCTCCCCAGAAGAAGAAAAAGAATAAAAAACTCGGTAATCTACTTTTACTGGTTGTTGCTTTTTTATGGGGATCATCACTTACCGTAGTTAAGGGCGCACAGGATTACGTTAATCCAAATATGATTTTAGCGATTCGCTTTTCAGTGGCGGCTTTGGTCTTAGCGATAATCTTTTGGAAAAAAATTCGTGATATGACTAAAGAAGATTTAAAAAGTGGGGTAAGTATTGGGGTTTTTCTCTTTATTGCTTATTCTATCCAGACAGTTGGGGTAGGATATACAGATCCCGGTAGATCAGCCTTTCTGTCCGCTTCCTATTGTGTTTTAGTCCCCTTTATTTCCTGGATTGTTTTAAAAAATCGGCCTGATAAATTTAACATGATTGCTGCAGCATTCTGTATTGTAGGAATTTATTTTGTGTCAATGGCTGGAGGTGCTGAAAATTCAGTGCTGGGTCAAGGACGAGAAGCGATCTTAGGTGATGCTTTGGCTTTACTGAGTGGTCTGTTTTTTGCCTCTCATATTGTAGCGGTTACGAAATTTTCTAAGGGCAAGGATCCTTATTTGATGACTATTCTGCAGTTCATTACTGCAGCAGTCTTATCTGGCTTAACGACCTTGTTCTTTGAAGATAACTCTAATCTGGTAATTGGCCAGAGGACTTTCTTAGAGTTGGCTTACTTGGCGATCATGTGTACAGCAGTTGCCCTCCTATTTCAAAATGTTGGACAAAAATATACTGATGAAACCAGTGCGGCTTTAATTCTTTCTCTAGAATCAGTCTTTGGTATTTTAATTCCAGTGGCTTTAGGGGTTGAGACCCTAACCGTATACAAGACTATCGGTTTCGTAATGATATTTGTTGCGATCTTAATTTCAGAAACTAAACTGAGCTTCTTATTTTCTGATTCAAAAGAAGAATAATTAATAAAAAGAGTTGATTGGAATGCTTACGGAGCATTGCGGTCAACTCTTTTGTTATTTATCAAGATTTTTTTAATAACGGATTTGTTCTTTAGGGTTTAATTTGCGAAATGCACTGGGGGATATCTGTAAAATTTTTTTAAAATTCCGGGTCAGGGTCTTGCTGGAATTAAAACCGACTTGATAGGCGATATCAATAATGCTTAGGTCAGTTTTAATAAGTAAGTCACAAGCTTTATTGACGCGTAATTGATTCAAGAAATTTGAAAAATTATCTTCAACAAAATAATTAAGCATAGAATTAATATCTTTAGGATTACTATCAAATATCTTCGACAGTTGGTCAATGGTAATATCTTCGGCATAGTTTTCATACAGGTAATTGATTAATTTAAGGTCTCGCGGGCTTAGGCGGCTAGGTATTTGTTTGTCTCCTTTTTTATAGGTGGCTTTGAAATGGCTACTATTTATGCCGTGGTGTTGGCTAAATAGTTTGGATAGCCGGGACTTATCACTAAAGTTTAAAGTCTCAGCAATTTGGGTCAAGCTGAGATCGGTATGGAGTAATAAGTACTGGGCTTTAGATAAGCGCATTTCATCGAGCAGGCTATAGAAACCTAAACCAGTTAATTTCTTGATATATTTTGAAATCGTCGATTTTGATAGAAAGAAAATTTCTGAAAGTTTATTTAAAGAGATATCCTCAGAAGAGTGTAGGTATATATAGCGAAAAATTTCTTCGCTACAAATACTTTGGGTCTTATTGTTAGAAATTTGTCGTAGGTAAGAAATGATAATTTCTGTTAATTGGATGACAATCCACATTGAAGATAGGGGCTTTGTGTGCCGATTGATTGAGGCAGTGCGTAAGCCGATCTCATCTCTTAAGGAATGGATTGCCCTTTGAAAGACCTGACTGTCATCTTTATCGACTTGGATTGAATGTTGTTGATAAAGTAAGTCAACGATATCTTGACCTTCATTTGCATAGCTTAACTGTTCCTTTAAGATAAATTCAATGAGCTCAAATCGATAAATTAATAGATAATAAGTGACTTTTTCATCGACCTCAATAATTTCTGAAATTTGCCAAGGTAAGAGTGAAATAATCTTGCCTCTTTTCATCGTATGAACTTCGTTTTGAATTTTTATTTTTCCTTTGCCGGATAAGATAAATAAAAAACGAGCTTCTTTATGGATTAATGCCTTTGTCGGAGAACTGTCGCTTTCAATATCTAATGATGCAATAAAGTTATCATCAATATTATTGGGAGAAGGTTCTTGGATATTAATAGGACCTTGCATGACATTCACAACCTTTTTAACTTCTTCACTCTTATGTTTATTTTACCATATAATTGCTTGAATAAAATTCAAAAGAGACGGTGATTAAGTCTGGGTATTGTATTTGAAAGCATTATAAGAAACGACAAACAACAATTCTTACTTAAGATGTCCTAGATAAAAAAACTGAGCTGCTATAATAGTGCTGTAAGCGATTACAACATAGTTGTAATTAAAAAAGTTCGAACTTTTGTAATAGCAATAATGACATTAATTTTTAGGAGGAAATATCTCATGGCAAAAAACTTTCGTGGTAAAAGTTATCTAAAATTAATTGATTTCACCAGTCGTGATATTCGTCACTTATTAGATCTTTCAAAGAACTTTAAAGACATGAAGCGAGCTGGCGTTCCTCACAAATACCTAACAGGTAAAAATATTGTTCTCTTGTTTGAAAAAACATCTACACGGACTCGTTGTGCTTTTGAAGTTGCTGGTTATGACCTTGGTATGGGTGTGACTTTCTTAGATGCTAATAGTTCCCAAATGGGACATAAGGAATCCATCGCTGATACCGCTCGTGTGCTTGGTCGTATGTATGATGGGATTGAATACCGTGGCTTTAGCCAAGACGTTGTTGAAGAATTAGCTGAATATGCAGGTGTTCCGGTATGGAACGGATTAACTGATGAATGGCATCCAACTCAAATGTTAGCTGATATGTTAACTGTTGAAGAACATTACGGCCACTTAAAAGGGCTAAAATTTGTATATATGGGTGACGCTCGTAATAATATGGCAAATTCTTTAATGGTTGTCTGTGCTAAATTGGGGGTAAACTTTGTTGCTTGCTCTCCTAAAGAACTCGCTCCAGATCCTAAGTTAGTGGAAATGTGTGAAGAAATTGCTAAAGAAAACTTCTCAACTGTTACTGTGACTGACAACGTTGAAGAAGGAACTAAAGATGCTGATGTTCTCTACACTGACGTATGGGTTTCAATGGGTGAACCAGACGAAGTTTGGGAAGAGAGAATTTCTTTACTAAAAGATTATCAAGTAAATAAAAAAGCCATGGAAAATGCAAAACCAACTGCTATTTTCTTACACTGCTTACCAGCCTTCCACGATGAAAAGACAACAGTCGGCCAAGAAATTGCTAAGAAATTTGGCTTAACTGAAATGGAAGTTAGCGACGAAGTCTTTGAATCTGAACAATCCTATGTCTTTGAACAAGCTGAAAATAGAATGCATACAATTAAAGCTATTGTTTATGCAACATTATCATAACTTAATAAGGTAATTGTTACGGATAACACTTAGTTGAATGGAAATAGTATCTTATATATTTCAAAGGATCAGATTGTCTACGGCTAAGATAATATTAGTCGGCTTCTTGCTCACTTAAATAATCATTTGAAAGAGGCTAGTGATGTTTCCCACAACTCATCACTAGCCTAGTTGAAAAGATTAAAAAAAGAAATGAAGTCAAGGTAAGGTTTGAAACTAGTGTTATCTATTCAATTAATAGGCCGGAGGGGAAAGCTTTTAGCGACAGACATTTAACTAAAAAGCTTTTCTACTATCCGGCTTATTTTATTAATTGCTATCTCTAGCTATTATTGATTAACAATTCCTTAATATAAAAACCAATATTTAGAGGTGGTTAAAATGAATTTTATTGAAATGATTACTCAATTTACCAATTGGGTTTGGAACTGGCCTATATTAATTGTACTTATTACCGGAGGATTAATACTTGGTTACCAAACTCGCTTTATTCAAATTCGACACTTTGGTTATGCGATGAAGCAAACATTTGGGAAAATGTTTGACTCAGATGTAGGTGGTGAAGGTTCAGTAAGTCCCTTCCAAGCAGCATCGGCAGCCTTAGCATCTTCAATCGGAGCGGCTAACATTGTGGTTGCGCCGGCGATTATATTTACTGCTGGACCTGGTGCAATTGTTTGGATGTGGGTAGCAGGTATTATTGGTCAAGCCACTAAGTTTTCAGAAATTGTTCTGGGGATTAAATATCGGGAAGTTAATGAAGAAGGAGATTATGTCGGGGGTGCAGCCTATACCTTTAAAAATGGTATTAAAGGGAACCTTGGTAAAATCATGGGCTTTTTGGTTGCATTCTTCTTCATGTTAGAAATCTTACCTTCCATCACAGTTCAAACGATTTCTGCTACAGCACCGCTAGAACAATTAGGACTTTCTCGTCCTATATCTGCTGCTGCGATAACTGTCTTAGTCGTTCTTGTTGTTTATGGTGGTATTCAACGGATCGGACAAATTACTGAGAAACTAGTTCCCTTTATGGCTGGTTTATACGTGATTTGTGGTCTGGTTGTTATTTTTATGAATATTCAGAATTTGCCTGATGCTGTTTCAGCAATCTTTTCAAGTGCTTTTAATCCACAAGCTGCGATTACAGGTGGCGCATGGGGAGCCTTTTTAGAAATGTTTAAAGCGGGTGCTGCACGCGGTTCCTATTCTAATGAAGCTGGGATGGGTTCAGCTGCTTATGCGCATGCTACCGCCGTTACTGACCACCCCGTACGTCAGGGACTCTGGGGGATCTTTGAAGTCGTTTCTACTACCTTAATGGTATGTACCATTTCTGTTTTAGTGGTGATGCTTTCAGGAAATTATAAGAATCCCGCTCTTAAAGATATTGCTGTCGAAAGAGCCTTTAACAATGCTTTCGGTAATATAGGGACAGTTATCATAGCTATTTCCTTATTTATGTTTGTTATTTCAACGGTTATCGTTATTGTCTTCTATGCAGAAAGATTAGGCGAATATCTATTTGGACTCCACTTTGGTAAATTAATGCGTTTCTTAGCTTGCTTTATGGTCCTACTAGGTGGTTTTGTAACATTTGAAGGGGCTGGAGTATTCTTAGATTTCACCCTAGGTTTAGTAGTCTTTGTAAATATGATAGGGATGATTATGCTAAGTGGTGAAGTCAGAGAATTGACAGATGACTTCTTTACAAACCCTAAATATTTCCCTGGTGCCAAAAAAGATAAGTAATGTGTATCGATAAATTTAGTTAAGAAACTATACTTTCTCTTAGTTTGGATAAAGTAAAAAAGAATAAGAAATATTGCCTTTTGTATATAAATAGCCTTAATAAAAACGAACTAGGAGAAAGCTAAATGAAATCGCTTAATAAAAATATATTTTTATAGTAAATTATAAATAAACGAATAATTTAGCTTAGTAAGAAATGTAGAAAGGAGGGAGGAAATGAACACAGAAAAGTATTCTCAGGAAGCCATGCAGGTGCTGAAAGAGGCCCAAAACTTAGCCATAAATAAAAAACATAGCGAAGTCACTGAACTCCATTTGCTCAAGGCGATTTTAGACCAAGATGAAAACTCGGTGATTAAATTATTGACCGACCAAGGAATCATTCTGGGGCCACTCAAAGAACAAGTGGATACCGCAGTGGATAAATTACGGAGCCCAAAAGGGGTTAAAAATCTTTACATTAGCCGGAATTACCAGCGTTTGCTTTTGATTAGCGAGCAAGTGTCGCGTGCCCAGTTTGAAAGCCGGGTGTCCTTAGACCATCTTTTCTTAGCCCTAATGAAAGACGAAGATTTTGCTAGTGCCAAATTATTAGCCCTCTTTGAGATCACTGCCGACTTCTATGAACAAGCCATGGCTAAAAGAGAGACTGATAAGTTTCAAGAAGGTATTTCTAAGGCAGACTTGAAACAATTACTCAAGTATGGACGTAATCTTACCCAAGAAGCTATTGAAGGCCGCCTTGACCCCATTATTGGACGTGACCAGGAAACGCGTAGCGTGATTCGAATCCTATCTCGGCGGATAAAAAACAACCCTGTTTTGATTGGGGAGGCGGGCGTAGGGAAGACTGCTATTGTTGAGGGCTTAGCTCAACGGATTGTTCAAGGCCGAGTGCCGGATAAGTTAAAGAATCGAATTATTTTTGCCTTAAATATTACCTCCCTAATTTCAGGAGCTAAATATCGGGGGGACTTTGAGGAACGCTTGGAAGAAGTCCTTGGTATCATCAAGGATTCTAAGGGACGCATCATTCTCTTTATTGATGAACTCCATAATATTGTTGGCGCTGGAAATAGTTCAGGGTCCATGGATACCTCAAACATCCTTAAACCTATGTTAGCGCGAGGAGAGATTTTGACTATTGGTGCGACAACGACCGATGAGTATAAACTCTACATCGAAAAAGACCTGGCGCTAGACCGACGTTTTCAAAAGGTGCTCATTGAAGAGCCTTCAGAAGCGGCGACCTTGTCCATTCTGCGAGGAATCCAGTCTAAGTATGAATCTTTCCACCAAGTCAATATTAAAGACCCTGCCTTAGTGGAAGCTGTTCGTTTGTCTAAACGTTACCTACCCAACCGCAAGTTACCTGATGTCGCTGTCGATATTCTGGATGAAGCTTCGGCCATGGTGAGAATGTATACGGACGAATTGCCTGAAAAGATTCAAGATCTTGAGGCTGAGCTCAATAAAATGGAAACTGAAGCGGCCCGCTTAAAAAATGAAAGTGATCAGGTCAGCCAATACCGTTTCAAAGAATTAATGGAACAGGTAGCTGAGCAAGAAAAGCTACTCGACCAAGAATTAGCGAATTACCATAAAGAAAAAGACCGCATCCAAGAAATCACTCGCTTGAAGGGTGAGTTAGAAACCCTGAACCAACAAAAAATGGAAGCCCAATATGAGCGGGATTTAGATAAAATGAGTGCTTATTTAGCTGAAGAGAAAAGTACCAAGGCCGATTTAGAAGAACTTGAACAAAGTACTCCCTACTATAATGTATCGGCAGATGTTGGAATCAATGAAATTCGCGAAGTTGTTGCCCAGTTAGCCCATATGCCTAAAGCAGAAATGGAATCAGATCCTGCTGCTCAAATTGCTAAAATTGAAAGTGACCTGCGGGAAAATTTTGTTGGTGCAGATGATTTAATCGACAAAATCATTAGTCTGGTTACCCAGAGTCGGTCGGGTTTATTTAATCAAGCCAAGCCCTTGCTTTCTTTGATACTAGCAGGGGAGTCGGGGACTGGCAAAACCTATCTGGCAAGGTTAATTGCTCAGGCGCTATTTGGAGGTGAAGAACATCTTATCGCTTTAGACATGAGTGAATTTAGAGATGCCTCTTCCAATACCAAATTGATTGGATCACCACCAGGTTATATTGGTTATGAATCGAATAACCATTTAACTGAACAAATTCGAACCCGCCCCTATTCAGTTGTTTTGTTAGAAAATATTGACTATGCCCATCCGGATATCTTTGCTTTGATCAAGCAAATAGTTGCTAGTGGTCAAATTCGTGATAATAAAAGTCGGGATGTTGATTTCTCTAACACAGTGATTATCGCTACCCTGACTTTAGATGGGAAGGCGGATTATCAAAAACAAGTAAGCAAGCGGGTGAATGGACAATCGCTAAGTGATTTTGATGCTGTTTACTACTTACAGCTATTTGATAAACGTGAGATGGAAGCTCTTATTCAATTAGAGTTGGATCGCTTAGCCAAACTCCTAAAAGATAATCAGATTAAACTCAGCTATCAAGATGAATTAGTCAGGAGCTTGGCGAATTATTTGGTGTATGACTTAGATCGTCATAGTGCCAATGATCTCTCCCAATTGATGGAGAGTGAAATCACTACGCCAATTGCCCAACTACGTCTTAATGATCAACTACCAGCATTTACCAACATAGAACTTAGTCAGGCAAAGGGTGGTGATCGGCTAGTTCACATTGACTACCAGAAGGAGAATGGCAAGCAAGATAATTAAAGAAAAAAGATATCGTTAAAATTAACAAGGAGGAAGAGATAATGGCTTATAAGATACCAGAATTTAAATTTCCTGATTTCCAAGAAGCAAAATATCAAGAAATGCCAAGTGTGACTTACAAGGAAGCTGAAAGTGATGGCATTTTACCTGATAGCTTTTATTTAACCACCCATTTACCTACCTTTTATAAGTTAGGGGAAGAATGGATTTTACCTAAATATAACTCATTAAACTGTGTGGCAGTGGTTGAAGATGATGATATTGTTATTCGGGAGATGCGTGATGTCAAAGCCGGTGACAAAATTATTTCTGGGTCGACCACTGATGGGTCACAAGGCATCTTAGTTTATAAAGAAGGTTTTCCAGAAGACATTTATTCCCAACGTAGTGTTTCAGTAGAAACCTCATTCTCACAAGACTACGACAAGCTTTTTGACATTATGGAACATGAGAAGAATAATGGCGGTCATATTTCCTGGGTATTGGGGCCAGCAGTTGTTTTCGACCACGACACTCGGAATGCCTTAGTTCACCTAGCTGAAAATGGCTATATCCATAGTCTCTTAGGTGGGAACGCCATGACCACCCATGACCTGGAAGGTGGTTTCTTAAATACTGCTCTCGGGCAAAATATTTATACCCAAGAAAATGCACCAATGGGACACTACAACCACTTGGATCTTTTAAATGAAGTTCGGACAGCAGGATCGATTAAAAACTTTAATGACGCTGGTAACGTTAAGGACGGTATTATTAAAGCCTTAACCGAGATGGATATTCCAATTGTGCTATCTGGTTCCATTCGTGATGATGGTCCGCTACCAGAAGTGATGGGCTCAACCAGCCAGGCTCTGACTGAAACTAAGAAAATTTTAAATGAAGCAACTCTGATTATTTGTATTGCGACCATGTTGCACTCGAATTCAGTAGCCTCCTTGGCCTCAAGCTATAAAGTGGGCGAGGATGGCAAGGTTCGTCCCGTTTATTTCTATACCATTGATATCACAGAAAACGTGGTGAACAAGGTTGGGGCTGCCAGAGAATACATGGCTTACCACCCAATGGTGACTAACGTTCAAGACTTCTGTGTCGCTTGTGAAAAAGCTTTAGTAACACCTGCCCAAGGAGAAATGGCTAAGGCTGTTGAAGACGAGGAGTACGAAACTGTTGAAGTAGAAAACAATGAAGACGCAGCGAAGGGAGAGTTGGGAAATGACATTTAAGATTGCTGAATTTCATCATCCAGATTTTGACCAAGAATTTTTGAAAAACGCACCCAATGCTAAGTTAGTTGAAGTAGTAGAAGATGGTCTTAGTCCTAGAAACTACCATGCCTTATCCATTTATCCAGAATATTTTAAAATCAATGATAAATGGGTATTGGCTGAACAATCCCGGATGGACACCGTCGCAGTGGCCCATGATGAACCTGGTAAGGAATATATCGATGTAATCGAGTTTAGAAACCTTAAGAAGGGTGATAAAGTCGTTGTCGGACGGACAGAAGATGCTTCCGAAGGGATCTATGTTTGGACTGAAGGTTTCCAAGAAGCAGCTGTTGATGCGGATACTTTTGCCTTCCGTGAAGGGCGTTCTCGTGAGACCGCCTTCTCTATGGATTATGACAATCTCTATGAACTCTTAGAGCATGAGCGGGAAGCTGAACATGGTTATGTGACCTTAATTTTAGGGACTGCTACAGTTTTAGACCGTGATTCCCGCGATGCTTTAGCCAAGATTATTAATGAAGGCTATGTCAATGCAATTTTCTGTGGGACAGAAACAGCTGCCTTTGACTTAGAGCAAGGCTTGTATGATACCACTTGGGGTCAAGAAACCTTTACCCAAGAACAAAATACCTACCACAATATGTATGCCACCATCAACCGCGCTCGCCGCTATGGGTCAACTAAGAAATTAGTTGAATCTGGTGAAGTTAAAGATGGCTTCATGAAGGCAGCTATTGAACAAGATGTCCCAGTTGTTTTAGCTGGAACCATCCGTGACCGCTTCGGTTTACCTGAAAGTATCGATAATGTCTATGATGCCCAAAATGAAATGCGTTCCCACATGCGTAAAACCTCAACCATGATTGCTATGTCAGCGATTCTCTTCACCATTGCAACTGGGAATATGACGCCTTCCTACAACCGTTTTGGTGATACAGTCAGACCGGTATTCTTATATACCGTTGATGTCCAAGAATTTGCGGTAGATAAATTGGCTGACCGTGGCTCCCTAACTGCAGTTTCTATTGTCACCAACGTTCAAGACTTCTTACGGAATATTGGTAGTGCCCTTTAAGTCGTAAAGGAAGCTACTGACTTGGAAGCTTAGCGCTTTGTAACGTAAGCATTAATACATCTGAAATTTTTTGAAAAAGGGACTGAAACGGAAGAGTCTTAATAAGAATGGAGGAAAAATATGAGTAAGATAGTATTAGCTTTGGGTGGTAATGCCCTAGGAAGTACTCCGAATGAACAAAAAGAAGCAGTAAAAACAACTGCCCAATCCATTGTGGATTTAATTGAAGCGGGCAATGAAATTATCGTTTCCCATGGAAATGGACCGCAAGTTGGTATGATTAACCTTGCTATGGACGTTTCTGCAAAAAGTGATGCTGGCACACCTGAAATGCCATTCCCTGAATGTGGAGCTATGAGTCAAGGTTATATTGGCTTCCATTTGCAAAATGCCATTGAAAATGAGTTGAATAAACGTGGTGTTGACAAAGCCGTTGCATCAGTGATTACTCAAGTTGTGGTAGATAAGGATGATCCAGCCTTTGATAATCCAACAAAACCGATTGGCGCTTTCTATAGTGAAGAGGAAGCTCAAGCCCTAAGTGACAAAGGATTTGCAGTGAAAGAAGATGCAGGTCGGGGTTACCGTCGGGTGGTGGCTTCACCTAAGCCTATCGATATTGTTGAAAAGGCCTTTATCCAAGATGCTTTTGACCAAGGTAATATCATTGTTGCTGCCGGTGGTGGTGGCATACCAGTAGTTGAAGCAGAAGACGGTTATGACGGAGTTCCAGCTGTCATTGATAAAGATTTTTCAAGCGCTAAATTAGCTGAACTCGTTGAAGCTGATTTGTTGATTATTTTAACCGCGGTAGAAAAAGTGGCAATCAACTTTGGTAAAGAAAATGAAGAATGGCTGGATGAATTGACTGTCGACCAAGCCAAAGAGTATACCGATGCCGGAGAGTTTGCTGAAGGATCAATGAAGCCAAAAATTGAGGCTGCCCTAGGCTTTGTGGAATCAAAACCAGGTAATCAAGCCATTATCACTTCCTTAGAAAAAGCTGAAGAAGGTATTAAAGGTCAAAATGGTACCTTAATTAAATAAAAACAATAACTAAGCCCTCCTAGCTCTTTTGTTGAGCCAGGAGGGCTTTTTGTTTTCTATAATAAATTTTTAACGGCTTGGTAGATGTAACGAGCGACGTAGGGATTGTTCATGGTGTAGAGGTGGATCCCATCTACGCCATGGCTAATCAGGTCAACGATTTGATCAATGGCATAGGCCAGACCGGCATCCCGTAAGGCCAGAGGGTTGTCCTGGTATTTTTCCATCGCCCGGCGGAATTTATCGGGAATTTGTACGCCACAAATTCGAGCCATGCTTTCAATTTGCTTTTTATTGGTGACTGGCATAATACCAGCTTCAATAGGAACATCGATGCCTGCTAAATCAGCCCGTTCTAGGAAGCGATAAAAATAATCATTATCTAGGAAGAGTTGGCTAATTAATTGGTCACTACCGGCATCGACTTTTTCTTTGAGATAGCGGATATCGGTAATGGGGTCAGGCGCATCCACGTGGCCTTCTGGGTAGCAGGCGGCAATGAGGTTAAAGTCCTCTTTTGACTTGATGTAGCGAATAAGGTCAGCTGCATAGGGAAAGTCTTCCTTAGGGCTTTGACCAGGTTTAGGATCGCCCCGTAAAACTAGGATATTTTCGATATTGGCTGCTTTTAATTCAGCTAATTTTTCATCGATACTAGCCCGAGTCTCATATAGGCAGGGCAGGTGAATAACACTTTCAATCCCATAGTTTTTGATCAAAGAGGCAATTTCGATACTTTTTAGGCGGTTATCACTACCTAAGGCTCCACAGGTCACGCTGATGGCATCGGGATCAAGTTCTTTTAGACCATCTAAGGTTTTATAGATACTGGCAGAGGACGACTTAGCATTGGGCGGGAAAACCTCATAGGTGAAGAGGGTCTTTCCCTTAAACAATTCCTTGGTTTTCATGACGCAACTCCTTTGTTGCTTGGACTAAGTGCTTGAGGCTGGCTTGGGTTTCTTTTTCGCCCCGGGTTTTTAAACCGCAATCGGGATTGACCCAAAGTTTTTCAGGCTTAACTTTTTGAAGCATTTTATCCAAGGCTTCCTTAATTTCACTGACACTAGGAATCCGTGGAGAATGGATATCGTAGACACCAGGACCTACTTCGGTAGTGAAATGATTTTCTTTTAAGGAATCCAGAATTTCTAAGTTAGAACGTGAGGCTTCAAAGGTAATGACATCAGCATCCATGGCATCGATTGCTGGGATAATATCGGTGAATTCGCTATAACACATATGGGTGTGGATCTGGGTTTCCTTATGACAACCACTGTGAACGAGACGGAAGGCTGGAATGGCCCAGTCGAGGTATTCTGTATACCAGTCACTTTGACGGAGAGGGAGTTTCTCCCGCAGGGCGGCTTCGTCGACTTGGATAATGCGGATACCATTGGCCTCTAGATCGAGGACTTCGTCACGGATGGCCAGAGCCAGTTGTAAGGTGGAGTCTTTCACGCTGATGTCTTCTCTAGGGAAGGACCAGTTTAGGATAGTTACGGGACCGGTCAACATCCCTTTCATTGGTTTCTTGGTGAGGGATTGGGCATAAACTGACCAGGAAACTGTCATCGATTGAGCGCGTGACACGTCGCCCCAAATAATTGGTGGTTTGACACAGCGGGTACCGTATGACTGAACCCAGGCTTTTTCAGTGAATAAGACGCCATTTAACTGTTCACCAAAGTATTCGACCATGTCATTTCTTTCAAATTCACCGTGGACTAAGACATCGAGCCCCAGCTCTTCTTGCAGTTGGACGCAGTCTTTAATTTTCTCTTTGAGGAAGTTTTGGTAGTCTGCTTGGCTTATTTCACCGTTTTTAAAGGCCTTGCGCTTTAGCTTAACTTCCTTGGTTTGCGGGAAGGAACCGATAGTTGTTGTTGGAAAGAGAGGTAAGTTAAAGAATGCTTTTTGGGCTTTTTCTCTTTCGTCGAAAGGCACTGACCGTTGATAGGCTGTTTTAGGGATAGCAGCTAGACGTTCTTGCACCTTAGGATCATAACTGTCAGGTCGATCGGTGAAGAGCGCTTGATTCTCTTGGAAACGAGGATCATGATGATAATCTGTGTCAATTAACTGACTTAGGTCATCTAATTCGCCCAGTTTCTCTTCAGCAAAGGCAAAATGCTTTTGATATTTTTCTGGTAGGGCACTTTCGTTTTCCAAGCTATAGGGAACATGGAGTAGGGAACAAGAAGTGGAAAGAACAAGATCGATTCCTTGACTCTTGAGATCCTTAATCAGGGCGAGGGAACTTTGGTAGTTATTGCGCCAAATATTTTTCCCATTGACTAGACCTAAAAAGAGGGTTTTATCTTTGGGGAAGCCATAGTGTTCGACCAATTCTTGGCTCTTCTTCCCTTCAATAAAGTCTAAACCGATACCATCAATCGCTAAGTCGGTGAGTTCTTGATAAACATCTCTCACGTCGCCAAAATAGGTATTGACCAGCACCTTGACTTGGTCTTTTTGACTGAGTAAGCCCTGGTAGAGGTCTTTGAATAGTTTGATGTCTTCATGACTTAAGTCATGGACTAGGTAAGGCTCATCCAGTTGCAGCCATTGGACCTTTTCTGTATTAAGCAGTTTTACGAGATCTTGGTAGGCAGTAATCAGGCCGGCAAGAAAATCTTGGGCTTGGCTTTGACCGCGGTAACGCGATAGTTTTAAAAGGGTAAAGGGCCCAGGGAAGACGACCTTGCCGTTAATCTTCAAGGCTTTGGCTTCTTCAATAATTGCCTTTAATCGTTCAGCGTGGAAGCGAATTTCAGTGTCATTATCAAACTCAGGCACAATGTAGTGGTAGTTGGTATTAAACCATTTCTTCATAGCTAGGGCCTTCACGTCTCCAGCTGGTCCTTGATAGCCCTTAGCCAAGGCAAAATAAGTATCAAGAGCAGACAGCTGGAGAGCTTGATAACGTTTAGGGATAATGTTCAATTGGAAAGCGGCATCCAAGAGGTTATCATAGTAGGAAAAATCATTAACGGGAATAAAGTCGATGCCTGCTTGAGCTTGTTTAAGCCATTGGTCTTTACGGATAGCTTGGGCGGTTGCTTCGAGCTCGTCGACGGTAATTTCTTGGCGGAAATATTTTTCAGTGGCAAATTTTAGTTCTCTAAGTCGTCCTACACGAGGGTAGCCTATCAGGGATGTTTTCATTATCTATCACTCCTAAAAAATAAAAATTAATTTACAAAATCTCCTTTTTTCACTTGTATAGGAGTATAGCTAAATCCCAGCTTGGAGTGTTAATATGCATTTTGCATAAAAGGTGATCGAAATTCTAAAAGTTTGATATTATTTTTTAATTAATAAAGAAGTTTTTTGGGGCATTTTTGAAGACCAGGCTGTTGAGCAAAAAGGGGAGTCCTGTTGAAGCCGAGTAATTGTTTCCATTAAAGCTTTAAAAAATGAAATCAGGTCTATATTTTGTGCTATAATTTTAAACAGTGAACTATATCTTGTGATTACAGAGAACTTTTGTAGGGGAATTCTTTACAAAAGTCTTTTACTTTGCACTTTTTAATTAAGGAGTAGTCTATTGAAATATCGTGATTTAACCTTGCTTGCTATCGATGAAATGTTTTCTCTTGGACTCACTAAGCAAAGAGCTGGAGAAGATTACTTGGTCTTTGCCTGTGATAGTTCAGCGAGTATCGGTGAAAAGGCTAATGACCAATTAGCCTCTCCTAATCCCTTAACCGCTCAAACTGCCTTACGGGTGCCTTTGATTGAGTTGCGAGCAGTGAATGCGGAACCGGTCTTGGCATTTTATTTGGTTAATAATGAAATGAATCCCACGGGACTTGCCTATCAAGAAGGCTTTCAAGCGGAACTCAACCGGGCCGGTTTTCCCCATATCCAAGTCAATGGCTCCACGGAAGAGAATATGTTAACCACTATGTCCGCTTTAGGGATCGTTTTGATGGGAAAGGCACAAAACGCTAAGGGCCTGTGGATTCGACGGGTTGTGAGTGGTGACCGGGTCTTTCAATTAAAACGTCCCCGTTGCGGCCAAGCTGTCCTTGATGAGATGGATAAGCTGGTTTCTTATCAGGACATTGATCGCTTGCTGGGGCGTCCGGACTTGGTTCATGAGATTTGTCCGATCGGGTCTAAGGGAGCCCTGAATGAAGCGGGACAAGTGGCTGACTGTAATCAATTAATCTTTAAGGTTAATCCTCAAGTGGAAGGTTTAAGCATTCACCAAGATTCAGCTGGACCCGCAACCGCCCTGGTTGTAGTAGGAACAGACCAATTGGAAAGTTTCCTAAAAGAGCATTTTGATGAAGTTTATGACCTGGGAGTGATGGTTTAATATGGGGGAAATTATTCTGATATCTGGAGCGGCCAAGAGTGGTAAGACCCAGTTAGCCGAAGAGATGGCCTTGGCCTCTTCCGCTAAGCGCCTTTGCTACATTGCTACCCAAGCCAACCAACACACGGATAAGGAGATGGAGCGGCGTATCCTGGCCCACCAAGCCAAGCGATCGCCCCGCTTTGAAACGGTCGAACGTTTTAACGACCTGCCGGACTGGATAGCTAGCCAGTCTTATGATGGCTATCTCTTGGATTGTGTGACTTTATGGCTAACCAATCTTTTCTTCGCTTATTTAGAAAAGCAGGGCATTGCAACGGAAGACTTTGATCAGAAGATCGCTAATCTTAAAGCCGAAGAGATTAGTGCCATTTCTGACTATTTCCAGCAAGAAGTTGTTGACCTGCTTCTAGCGGCTCAAAAGACTTCTGCCAGCTTATGGTTGGTGACCAATGAAACCGGTTGGGGCGTAACTCCGCCTAGTCAGTTGGGCCGTTTGTTTGTTGATTTTTACGGCCAAGTCAACCAGCAACTGGCTGCTGCTAGTGATGAGGTCTACTTAGCCATTATGGGACTAAAAAAACAGGTGAAGCCATGATTAAAGTTTTAATCATTTATTTTCAATTTTTTACCCGGATTCCTATTCCTATCGCCGTCGACCATCCGCTAGAGCGCTACCGTCGGGGGATATATTTACTACCGCTTTTTGGGGGCTTGCTCTTTAGTCTCTTGGCTTGCATTTATGCTCTCCTGGCTTATGTGTTACCAATCCATGTCGCCTGGTTGATGGTGGTTGTTTTTGAGACGGTAATCACCGGTGGCTTTCACCAGGACGCCTTGGCGGATACTTGTGATGGGATCTTCTCCGCTCGCAAAAAAGAGGATATGTTACGGATTATGAAGGATTCACGCTTAGGGGCCTTTGGTGGCATTGCCTTGATCTTTTATTATTTGTTATACTACGTGCTTGGGAGTGAGGTCCTGAATGGCCTTCCTGGATTAGGCTCTCAAATAGGGTTGATCATTAGTCTGGGACTGATTTCTCGTGCCATGCTTGCCTTAGGCCACTGGCAGCTGGTTTATTCAGGCTACAACCCCAATGGTATGGGGAAAATGATGGTAGGGACCCCCAAATGGGGAATCTTACTGGGCCAGTTGTTAACGCTGGTGATCTTGTTTTTCATTATTGGTGTCAAGAGCCTCTTGGCCTATGGGGTAACCACGCTGGTTGTCTTCCTTTACCGCCGCCATATTTATCATCTCTTAGGCGGAATGAGTGGAGACACGGTGGGGTGTATGGGACCTTTGAGTGAGGTCACTTTTCTTTTAGGCATACTGGCTTTAGGAGGGTTTTGATGGATCTTTATTTAGCCCGGCACGGCCAAAGCGTGCGCAATGTTGATGGTCAATTTTATGGCCGGCTTGACCCGCATTTAACCCCACTGGGACAACAACAAGCCCGGGCCTTGGGAAAGGCACTAAGAGGAAAAAGCATTGACCGTTTAGTGACCTCTAGAATGCAGCGGACCCAAGAAACTGCCCAGATTATTGCAGACAGCCTAAAAGCTGAAAATGATTTCCAGGCCTTTCCTTGGACTCGGGAAGTTGATTTGAACGAACGTGATTTGGGGGTCTGGGAAGGGAAAACGGCTCAAGAGATTGAAGCCATGGATCCTAAGACCTGGTGGGAATACATTGCCCAACCCTTTCTTACCACTCCGACTGGGGCAGAAAGCTATTTTGCCTTTAGAGATCGGGTCTTGAGGGCTCTATTAAGCGTCTTTAGCTCAGCTAGTCATGAGAGCAGCTATTTCTTACTGGGCCACCATGGTTGGTTGCGCTTATTGGTCAGTCGGCTCTTAAATTTGGACGTCAAATATTTTGATTGTCACTTTACCCAGGGAAGGATTTATCGTTATTCGATTGACCAGTCTTTATTTTTGGACCGGCTAGTTGAGGCTATTGAAGAGGGGGATGAAAAATGCCAAAACATGGTGGAAATTTAAAGGAACTTAGCCAGGAAATGGGCAGGGATATGACCCAGGCCTTGGACTTTTCCGCCAATATTAATCCCCTCGGCTTGCCCCAGGCCTTTAAGGAAGTCATTGTTTCCCATTTGGACCAGCTGGATCGCTATCCGGACTACACTTATCGGGACTTACGCCAAGCCCTGGCGGACTTTTATCAAGTGTCCTATGACCACTTACTGGTGGGCAATGGGGCCGCAGAATTGATTGACCTCTTGGCCTTTACCTTGCCATACCCGATGGTTACCATTGAACCTTGTTTTAATGAGTATGGGGCTAGTGCTAAGAAATATAAGCGCCCCCACTGGTCTTATCAGACCCAGGCAGAAGATGATTTTACCTTTAATTTAGAGGGCTTTTGGGCCTGGCTGGATACTCACCGTACCCGAGAGGCAGACCAGGCAGGGGTGTTTTCGGTCTGGCTCTGCCAACCTAATAATCCCACTGGGGCCTTGTATCCCCCCAACTTATTAAGGCGTTTATTAATTGGTGTCAGCGACCGCGGGGGGTTCTTAGTGGTGGATGAATCCTTTATTGATTTTCTTCCTGACCAGGTTGACTATTCGCTGCTAGGACAAGTAGAAAAAGAAGAAAATTTGGTGATTATTCGCTCCCTAACCAAGTTTTACGCCATACCCGCTCTTCGCCTAGGCGTAGCCATGACCAGTAACCAATCCTTCTTGGATGACTTAGAGGCGGCTCAGCTGACTTGGTCAGTCAACGGCTTAGCGGAAGCCTGTGGTCGAGAAATGCCTGACTTATCCGCTTACCGCCAAGACTCTTTGAATTATTTAGCAGAAGCTAAAAAAGACTTGCAGGCAGGATTGGAGAGTTTTTCGGCTTTGAAAGTCTTTCCTAGTGCTGCTAACTTCTTTTTAATCCAAGGACCCAATGACTTGGCCCAAAACTTATTGAAAAAGGGCATTGTTTTGCGTCAGACAAGTGATTTCAAGGGCTTGGGACCAGGTTACTACCGTTTGGCCGTTCGAACGAAGGAAGAAAACCAGGCTTTACTTCAAGCCTTGGCTGATATTTTATGAGTGAAATAAAGAAAGAGAGGTAAAGGATGCTTGCTATTTACCGTTTGCTGGCCTTTCTGTTAGATTTATGGCTAGCCGATCCCCCAAACTGGCCTCACCCGGTGAAATTCTATGGCCGCTTCATTCGTGGTTTTGAGAGACTTAGCCAGTTCGATAAGAAAAAGCCGATGACTCAAACTTTTTTAGGCGGGGTCTTAGTTTTCTTACTTTTAATCATCATTTTGCTGATTAGTTCTCTGCTACTTTACGGGGCTAAGCACTTGTCGCCCATCCTCTATGCGCTGGTATGGATCTATCTCACCTATACCTGCTTTGCCGTTAAGGGCTTAGCTGATGAGGCTAATGGGGTCTTAGAAGCGATGAAGGAAGGTGGTCTACAAGCGGGGCGTCGGCAACTGAGTCGGATTGTCGGGAGAGAAACCAGTCAGCTCAGTGAGGAAGAAGTTTACCAAGCCGTCATTGAGACTGTTGCTGAAAACTTAAGTGATGGCTTTGTGGCCCCCTTATTTTACGTGATCTTATTTGGCCCGGTGGGTGGTCTCCTCTATAAGGGAATTAATACCTTAGATTCGATGATTGCCTACTTGGATGACCGTTATCAATATTTTGGATATTTTGCGGCCAAGTTGGATGACTTGGCAAATTATATTCCAGCCCGACTTAGCTGTCTTTTGATTGTTTTAGCCAGTGGCCTTTTGGGCTTAGATATGGCTAATGCTTGGAAGATTAGTTTTCGGGATGGACGTGCCCATCGCAGCCCCAATGCGGGTTATCCAGAAGCAGCAGCTGCTGGGGCCTTGGGTGTTCAGCTGGGCGGAACCCATGTCTACCATGGCCAGTCCATTGAAAAACCAACCATTGGAGACCCACAAAAGTTGATCGGTCCCCAGCAGGTAAAAGCCAGTATTGCTTTATTATATACCAGTGCCAGTCTAGCCATGGCTTTGTCGATGTTGATGATGCTCATTAGTAGCTGATAGCCGCTAAGCCATGCTTTAGGATAAGCTGGATTCGTCCAGCGGAAAAAACAAAAATGAAACGAGGATTATTTATGAAAAATTTACATGCCAATATTTTAACTGCCTTACTTTTAGCTATTGCAACTATTGGAGCCAATGTTCACTTTCTAGGTAGTATCGCCTTAGACTCTTTTCCTGCCTTTCTTGGGGCAATTATTCTAGGTCCAGGCTATGGGTTCTTGCTAGGCCTCCTTTCTCATGGCTTAACCGCTCTCCTATCAGGTTTTCCGCTGACCCTACCTGCCCATATTATTATTGGAGTAATGATGGGACTTACCTGTTCAGTTTATGGCTATCTACGAGGAAAGGCTGGTAAGTCCATAGGAAAAATCCTGTTCAGTGATGCTGTTGCCTTAGTGTTTAATGTTTTACTGGCCCAATTAGCCTTAATCCCTCTTCTCGGTTGGCAAGCGATTTTAGCCATGGTAACGGGTGGGTTATTGCTAACTTTATTAATTGCTAGTGTGGTTAACTTAGTATTGGCTGAAGTGGTTTACCTTAGCCTCCCCGCTAAATTCTTAAACCCATTCATGAAAACAAAGACAAAATAGAGGAGTATCAAATGCATGCGAAGCTTACTGAAAGCGCTATTGATTAGCTTGCTATGTCTTTTTTTGGTCGCTTGTCAAGCGGGCCAAAGGAAAAACAGTGATCAGAATCAATCTAGCACTCCGTCAGTTAATCAGATCAATTTTCCTGCCAAGTACCCCTTAACGACCCTGGATAATCAAAAGGCTAATGATATTACCAGCCTGACCTACGCTAGCCAGGTCTTTGATGGACTTTATTGGCAGGATGAAAATAATGATTTACAGCCTAACCTGGCCCAGGATTTTCCTGAAGTCTCCCCCGACGGAAAGACCTACCAGATTAGCCTGCGCCAGGATGCCAAGTGGGAAAACGGGCAGCCGGTCACTGCCCATGATTTTGTCTATAGTTTTAGACGTTTAGTCAATCCCAAGACAGCAGCTCCCTATGCTAATTTAGCTGGTGGAATCCAAGGGGCAAAAGCCATTATGGCCGGGCAAGCCCCCCTAGACCAACTTGGGGTCAAGGCCTTGGATGACTATCAATTAGAAATCCAACTCGACTATCCCAACCCTAATTTCACCAAGATTTTAGCCTTTACTCCTTTCTATCCCGTCAATGAAGCCTATGTTAAGGCCCAAGGAAATCAGTATGGGCAAGATAGTGACCATGTCTTAGGCAATGGCCCCTTTGTCATCGAAAATTGGCAGGCCGGCCAAGACCAATGGGACTTGCGTAAGAGTGACCAATATAATCGTCACCCTGTCGCTATTGATGGAGTCAAAGTTCAGGTGATTAAGGAAGAGAACACTGGGGTGAATTTATTTGAATCGGGTCAGTTAGATCAAATGCCCCTTCATGGCCAGATTGCCAAGAATTATCAAGCCAAGGGGGAGGGAACTTTACAAGTCAAGGCTTGGACTGACTACCTGGAGTTTAACCACCAAGATACTGATTTATCGCAGCTTGATTTGCGCCAAGCCATTGCCTATGCCATCGATAGCCGCTCGGTTGAAGATCTCATTGGTGGGGGGGCTCAGGCCTTAAACACCTTTGTTCCTAGCCACTTAGTGGTTGACCCAGCGACGGGAGAAGATATCACCGACAGCCCAGCCATAGATGCTTGGTACGACTTAGACCAAGCCCAGGAGGCTTTTGACCGCTATAAGGCGGCTAACCAGAAGGAAAGCTTAAGGCTCACCCTATTAGCTAATGATGATGAAAATAGCCGCAAATTGTCTGAATACCTCAAAGAAACTCTGGAGCAAGCCCTTGACGGCTTGACCATTGAATTACAAAATGTTCCCAAGAAAAATCGGATTGACCGTATGAACCGGCAAGACTTTGATTTTGCCTTGACTGCCTGGGGGGCAGATTACGATGATCCCCTGGCTTATTATCAAAATTTGAAAAGTGACAATTCCTTTAACCGCGGGCGATATCAAAATCCTGAGTTGGATCGGTTGATCACTGACCTTGCTTTCCCTTATAATCAAGATCGAGACCGGCCTTACCAAGTGGCCCAAAAAATTGAAGAATTAATCAAAAATCAAGCCGTTGTGGTGCCACTTTACCAACAAAATGAATGGCATCTCAGGAGCGACCGGGTTCAAGGCATTATCTACCGCCCCATTGGTCCTGAAGTTGATTTTCGATTAGCTTCCATTCAAAGTAATTAAATAATATCTAAGTCCTCCCTTTTATTACTGGGGAAGTCGGTGCGAGTCCGACGCAGTCCCTATGCTACTGTGTTTACGTTAAGGTATCAGTCAGAATGCCAGTAATAAAAGGAAGTTTTATTTATGTCTCAGGGTTTGATAAATAAGGCGAAAAAGGGCTGTCATTTTTGCGTGCGATAAATGATTCAAAAACGATTATTGAGCAAACCCTGATTTGTTGAATAATCGTTTTTTTCTGTTAGGAGGACTTGGCGATGAAGATATGCATTGTTTATAGTAGCTTGCGAGGTAATACCGAAGCTGCTGCCTTTATTCTGGCCTCCTTCTTGGAAGACCTGGGCTTAAGCGCCCAATTAGTTGGGGCCGATGCCTATGACTATGAGACCTTGTTAGAAGCTGATGGTTTAGCTATTGGTTCCTATACCTACGGCAACAATGCTGAAATTCCCGAAGAATTATTAGATCTATACGAAGACCTGCCCGATTTGATCCAAGCCAACCCCAAATTAAAGCAGGCCCTAGCAGTATTTGGTTCTGGGGACCGGGACTATCCCATTTATGCTAAGGCCGTGGATGATTTTGTAGAAGTCATTGAAAAAAGTGGCGGGCACTTACTGGCACCTGGGGTAAAAATTGATGGCTATCCTGACTATGATGAAGAAATTGCCGGCCTAGCCGCTATTGCCCAGGCCTTTTTACAAATAGCAAAGGAGAATAACTGATGAGAGCCTTAATGATTGCCGGAGCGACCAGTAATGTGGGCAAGACGACCTTGACTTTAGGTCTGATCCAAGCCCTGATCAAGCGCGGATTGAAAGTCCAACCCTACAAGGTGGGGCCTGACTATATTGACACGCGTTTCCACCAAGAGATTAGCCAGCGTCCTTCGATCAATTTGGACCAATTCTTAGTTCCAGATGACCAGGTCTTAAAAGCACTCTATACCCGTCATCTAGAGGGTAGCGATATTGCTGTAGTGGAAGGGGTCATGGGCCTCTTTGATGGCTTTGGTTCTGATGCTCTCATGGCCTCTAGCGCGGGCATTGCTAAGGCCCTCGATATTCCCATCCTCTTAGTGATTGATGGGCGGGCCATGTCGACTTCAGCGGCAGCCATGGTCAAGGGCTATCTCAACTTGATCCCTGACCTCAATATTATCGGTGTCCTAGTCAATCGGGTGGCCTCAGCAAGCCATTATCAATTAATCAAGAATGCTATTGAACGGTATAACCAGGTGCCGGTTCTAGGCTATCTGGCTCGTAATGAAGCCTATTCCTTACCTTCTCGCCACCTAGGCCTGGCCCTGGAAGAAGCGAATAATCATTTAGTTGACCAAGTCAGTCAAGTAGCCCAAGCTATGGAAGAAAGTATTGCGATTGATGACATCTTAAACTTGTCTCAATTAGATCCAGACCGACTCAAAGCCGACCAAGCAGCTATTGAATCTAGTTTGGCCCCCTATGAAAAGGCTGACCAGCAAACTCCTTTTAAGGTGGCCTATGCCTATGACGAGGCCTTTTCCTTTTACTATCCTGATAACTTATCCTTATTAGAGAAACGGGGTGGCCAACTCCAAACCTTTAGTCCCCTCCATGACCAAGACTTACCGAAGGCTGACCTCTACTATATTGGCGGGGGCTTTCCAGAACTCTATGCCGAAACTTTATCTAAGAACCAAGCCATGCGCACTGCCCTCCGCGAGGCCCACAAGGCTGGTAAGGCCATTTTGGCCGAATGCGGTGGCCTTATGTATTTAGGAAGTCGTTTTATTAAGGATGATAAAGACTACCCCATGGTGGGGATCTTTGAAGGGCAGAGCCAAATGACGGACCGCCTACGCCGCTTCGGCTACTGTACTATGGCACTTACTAGCGATTCTTTTTACGGCCAAGCTGGTGATGAGGTAAGGGGGCATGAATTTCATTATTCAACCTTTACCAGTCCAGAAAGGACGATTGGAAACTTATACAAGGACCGCGATGGTAAACGGGTTAAGGAGTGGCAGGGGGGCTTTCAAAAGAATAAGACCTATGCTGCCTACCAACATGTACACTTTTACCAAGACCCTAAAGTCATTGACCAAATGATTTCATGGATTAAGGAGGACTAGAGATGGCTTATATTAAAAAACCTGAACGCATCACTGACCGCTCATTTGAAATTATTGACGCGGAAATCAAACGGGACTTCCCTGACTTCCAATTTCAAAATGACCTAGAGGAGCGTATCATTAAGCGGGCGATTCATACCTCAGCGGATTTTGATTATTTACATAACTTAGTTTTTGACCGCCAAGGCGCCCAAGTGATCCAAGATGTGATTCGCTCTGGAGGGCACTTGATTACTGATACCACTATGGCTCAATCGGGAATTAATAAGCGGATTTTAAGGGAGCTAGGCACAGAGACCCACTGCTTTATCCGCGACCCCAGAGCCTATCAAATCGCTGAAAACAAGGGGATTACCCGGTCCATGGCAGCCATTGAATTAGCGGCTCAGCTTGAAGGGCCCAAAGTCTTTGTCGTGGGCAATGCGCCGACTGCCATTTATAAAATCTTAGAGATGATTGACGCAGGACGTTTACAAGCCGAAGCGGTTGTGGGGGTGCCGGTAGGTTTCGTAGGGGCAGCTGAGTCCAAGCAAGCCCTCCATGATTATCCCATTCCAAGTATTGCTGCCTTAGGGCGTAAAGGCGGATCCAATGTGGCAGCTGCCATTATTAATGCTATCCAATATGATATTAAAGATACCATCTATCAAAATTAAGTTGACCAAATTAGTTAGAAGACAGGGAAAGGGAGCTGAATCGGGATGAATGAAACAGGTTATTTATCTTATAACGGCAAGCGCCTCCGGATGGGCTATACCACCGGAACCTGTGCCACCGCTGCGACTATGGCTGCTGTGGAAATGATACTGACCCAAAAACCGGTTCACCAAGTTCAGTTGACAACTCCAGCAGGGGTGGACCTAGTTTTAGAAATTGACCATTGCCAGCTCAGTTTAGACCAAGCGTCTTGTTCGGTGGTCAAAGATGGGGGCGATGACGCCGATGCCACTGATGGCTTGGATATCTATGCCACCGTGACCCGCCGCCAGGATAATCAAATTACCCTGGATGGGGGTCAAGGAGTGGGGCGGATAACCAAACCCGGCTTAAAAATTGAGCCCGGCAATGCTGCCATTAATCCCACACCTCGAAAAATGATCCAGGAAGCTGCCCGCCAACTCTTGGGACCAGACCAAGGGGTGGACATTCTTATCTCGGTACCTGGAGGAGAGGAGACCGCTAAGGCTACTCAAAACCCCCAACTTGGTATCCTGGGTGGGATATCCATCCTCGGTACTTCGGGAATCGTTCGCCCAATGTCGGAAGATACCTGGAAAGAATCAATCACCCTAGAAATGCAACAAAAGAAAGCTTTAGGGCTAGATAAGTTGATTTTAACGCCGGGAAATTATGGCAATGACTTTATCGCTGAACATACCCATTTGAACCCTGATTATATTGTTCAGATGAGTAATTTTGTGGGCTATGTCTTATTAGAGGCCATGCGGATCGGCTTTACCGATATCTTACTGGTGGGCCACTTGGGCAAGTTTATTAAAATTGCGGGAGGAATTTTTTCCACCCATTCCAAGGATGCTGATGCCAGAAACGAAATCATGCTGGCCAATTTGGCCCTCCTAGGAGCCCCCCTCGACTTATTGCAGGAGGTCAATGAGGCCATCACTACCGAAGCCCAAGCTGAACTTATCTTAGCAGCGGGTTATGGTCAAGTTTACCAAGTCATTGTGGATAAAATTAAGGCCAGGGTCTTAAAGCTCTTTAAGTTCCGGGCCCCAGATATCCATGTGGAGGCCATTACTTTTCTAAGTGACCATGATGTAACCGTGATGACTAAGCCATTGAAGGAATTGGAGGCGATTTGGGGATGATTCATGTGATTGGTATTGGCCCAGGGCAAACTGATTATCTGGTCAACCATGCTGTTGACCTCTTAGCTCACTTGCCCCATGTATACGGAAGCCAGCGGCAGTTGGATTCCTTAGCTGACTATATTAAGGGTCAGCCCCATCGACTAGGCAAGTTGGGACAACTTTTAGCCCGCTTAAAGAATCACCTGGCTAAGGGTGAAGATGTAGCAGTGCTCGCTTCGGGGGACCCCATGCTTTATGGGATTGGTAACTACCTTTACCGTAATTTACCCCAGCAAGCTATTCGTATCCATCCTGGCATTTCTTCCCTCCAGTATATCTTTGCTCGAACAGGTATGGCCATGAATGATGTCTATTTAACCTCGAGTCATGGTCGGGAGCCCAACATCGATTGGATCAGTCAATTTCCTAAGGTCGCCATGGTGACCGATGACAAGTGGGGGCCTTATCAAATTGCTCAAGCTCTCTTAAAGGGGAGCGAGGGAGAAGAACTTGCTGATTGTCAGATGGTTATTGGTGAGAATTTATCTTATGACAATGAGCGGATCGAGAAACGGCCTTTGAGCCAAGTGGAAGACCGCGACTATGCGATGAATGTGGTGGTGATTTTAAATGAAAGATAGTTGTTTTATCCGGGGCAAAGTCCCCATGACCAAGGCTCCCATTCGGGCGGTTGCTTTAGACCTCTTAGAATTACACCAAGCCCAACGCTTTTTGGATATTGGTGCCGGGACCGGAAGTATTTCCCTACAAGCCGCCCAAGAATATCCTGATTTAGCCGTTTATGCCATTGAACATAAAGAAGCGGCAGTAGATTTAATCAAAGAAAACCGGGCCCACTTTGGCCTAAAAAATTATCAAGTCTTTTTAGCGGAAGCACCCATGACGGAAGACTTGGGCCACTTTGATGCAATTTTTATTGGAGGCAGTGGGGGCAAGTTACTAGAAATTATTGATTGGGCCTATGCACTCTTGAATCCGGGGGGACGTTTGGTATTGACCTTTATCCTGATGGAAAATGCCCATAAGGCCATTACTTACCTTGAAGCGGGCCCCTGGCAAGACCTTGAGGTGCAAACCCTGCAAGCAGCCACCCGAAAAACCATGGGGCCAGGGCACTACTTTAAGCCCTTTAACCCCACCACTATTATCTCCTGTAAGAAGTAAATAAGCGCGAATGAAAGAGAAAGGTTGTTAAGTATGGCTAAAGTAACTTTTGTGGGAGCGGGTCCCGGCGATGTGGAGCTCATTACCCTAAAGGGCTATAAGGCCTTAGCCCAAGCCGATCGGGTCATTTATGCGGGTTCACTCATCAATAAGGACCTGCTCGACTATTGTAAGAGCGGGGCAGAAACTTATGACAGTGCCAAGTTAGACCTCAATGAAATTCTGGCCTTGATTGAGGAAGCTATCGCCCAAGACCAAGAAGTGGTCCGTTTACACACGGGTGATGCTTCCCTATACGGTTCGATCCGAGAACAAATTGAAGAATTAAAGAAACGTAGAATTGACTTTGCCGTTATTCCCGGAGTTTCTTCCTTCTTAGGGGCAGCGGCAGCTATCGGTACTGAATATTCTGTCCCTGAAGTCAGTCAAAGCCTGATCATTACTCGGATGGCAGGGCGGACACCCGTTCCTGAAAAAGAAAATTTACGGTCCTTAGCCAGTCACCAAACTTCCATGGCCATCTTCCTCTCAGTCCAAAATATCCAGGGCGTGGTGGAAGAATTATTGGCAGGTGGTTATTCCAAAGACACCCCAGCTGCAGTGATTTATAAGGCCACCTGGCCCGAAGAAAAACAAGTAGTGGGTACTCTAGCAGATATCGCTGAAAAGACCCAAGATGCTGGGATTAAGCTCACTGCTTTGATTTTAGTGGGGGATTTCTTAGGGGAAGAATTCTATTATTCCAAGCTCTACGATACGGACTTTAGTCATGGCTTTAGAAACTAAGGTTGATGCCCGCTTTTTAGCACGGATGCAGCGTGGGGAAGAAAATAAGCGGGTAGTTATTGTTACTATTACCCAAAAGGCCAGAGCTTTGGGACGAAAGATTAAATCTAAGTGCTTTCCCCAGGCCAGGCTTTATGTCAGAACGACTGACCAAGCGCCCCTAGATCCCTCTTACCATGAATACAGGCAGAGCCAGGGGCGGGCAGTTCTGGCCCTCCAGGAAGCTTTCCAATTTGCAGACCTGGTGATTGCCATTATGGCCACTGGGGTAGTGGTCCGGGCCTTGGCGCCAGTGATTGAAGATAAGATGACTGATCCCGCGGTATTGGTCCTCGATGAAGGCGGCCAACACGTGATTAGTCTTTTAGCGGGGCACTTTGGACGGGCTAACCATTATGCCCGACTACTTGCTAAAGAACTTCCTAGTCAAGCAGTGATTACTACAGCAACCGATAGCCAAGGCCGGCTAGGAATTGATGACTTGGCCTTTAGCTATGGGGCTGTCTATTGTGATTTTAAAAGACAAACCCGGCGCTTTAACTTGCTGGTTGCCGAAGAGGCACCCATTCTCTACTTAAATGAGACGGTATTTAACTTCCCCCCGCCTCCGGGTTATCAGACCCTGGTCAAAGGGGAGCGTTCGGAGCCAGCAGCAAAAACTAGCTTACTTGCTCCCACTACTTTGGCGGCTTACCAAGGCCTAGTGCTGGTGACTAATCGCCAGCAAAATCATCTTAGTCTGCCCAAGGACCTGCCCTTGGTGAAAATGATTCCCCGCCGCTACATTTTAGGAATCGGTTGCAAAAAAAATACCCCCTATCCCTTACTCTTAGAGGAATTAGAAAAATTCCTCCATGGGGAAAATTTACGCTGGGAAAGTATTAAAACCGTGGTGTCTATTGATTTAAAAGCAGAAGAAGAGGCCATTTTACAACTGGCCAAGGACCACTATTTTAACTTTAAGACGTTTTCCAAAGACGACTTACTGGCATTTGAAAGTTATTACCCGGGTTCTGATTTTGTCAAAAAGACAGTCGGCGTGAGTTCAGTCTCACAAACAGCTGCCCACCTAGAATCCAAGGGCCATGTGGTCAGTGGACGCTATGCCCATAAGGGGGTAACTTTTACCCTGGCTTATTATCAAGAAGAGGAGTAATGAAAGATGTTATATATTGTTGGATTGGGACCAGGTGACAAGGATTTAATGACCAAGGAGTGTCTTGAAGTCCTTGACCAGGTGGAAATTATTGTGGGTTATAAGACCTATATTGCCTTAATTGAATACTTGATTAAAGGTAAGGAAGTTTATTCTACTGGTATGAAAGGTGAAATTGACCGCTGTCAAAAGGCTATTGAATTAGCTAAAGACACCGGTAAGGATATTGCGGTGGTCTGCAGTGGCGACTCAGGAATTTACGCCATGGCTGGTTTAATTTTTGAATTATTAGCTAGTCAAGAAGAAGATATCCCAGTTAAGGTTATCCCAGGTCTCAGTGCTGGGATTGCTGGAGCGGCCAACCTTGGTGCCCCTTTAATGAATGACTTTTGCTTTATTAGCCTGAGTGACTTAATGACACCATGGGCCATGATTGAAAAACGTCTCCATGCTGCAGCCCAAGGGGATTTTGTGATTTGCTTGTACAATCCCCGTTCCAAAGGCCGGCCCAAACATTTAGCTAAGGCCCTAGAGATTATTAAATCCTATAAGGGCGGCGATATTGTCGTTGGCATCGTTAAGGATGTGGGCCGTGAAGAGGAAGAAACCATCATTACGACCATCGACGAGCTCGATGAAGAAGTGGTTGATATGACTACTACGGTGATTGTGGGCAACCGCTTTACCAAGGTTTATAAGAATTGGATGTATACCCCTCGCGGTTACGAAGATAAGTATGGGATTTAAGCTGGAAGATTTAAGACAAGCTGAGCGAGAAAGGATGAGCTGATGATACTTCTATTTGGTGGGACTTCGGATAGCATAAAAATAATGGAGACCCTACTTGAAGGGGGTTGTGAGGTGACCCTTTCAGTGGCGACTAATTATGGTAAGATTTATTCGAAAAAATTTAAGGACCGAGTGATCCAAAGTCGGATGGACCAAGATGAGATGGAGACTTATCTCAAAGGCCATGCCATTGACCTGGTGGTTGATGCCACCCATCCCTTTGCTGATTTGGTGTCCAAGAATGCCATTGCTGCTGCTCAGGCGGTAGGGATTCCTTACTTACGTTTCGAACGTCCCTTGTCTAAAGCAGACCCTCGCATCCAGCAAGTGACTTCTTTAGTAGAAGCCTGTCAAAAAGCTGAAAGCCTGTGGCAAGAAAAAGACCATGGTGTTGAGGACCATATCTACCTAGCGACTGGGTCGAAGACGGTAGGTGATTTTGCCCAAGTCTTAGGGCCTGAGCGCTTAGTTGTGCGCGTCCTTCCTGTCGCTTCCGTGGTCAAACACTGCGAAGCAGCTGGTCTATCAGCGGGACAAATTCACGCCATTAAGCCGCCTTATTCTAAGGCTTTAAATACTGAGCTCTATAAAAAGGTCAATGCCCAGATCATGATCACCAAGGAAAGTGGCCAGGCCGGCGGGATGGATGAGAAGGTTTCGGCTGCCTTAGACCGGGGCATGGATGTGATTGAAATTACCCGGCCTTATGTGGCTTATCCCAAAATAACTCATGCCATTGATGAGGTCCTTTCCCTAAGCCGTCAATTATTAAAAGAAGGTCAATCGTCAGCAGATGATGGCCACAGTAAGGAGAATCGTGATGACTAGCGGTAAAGTGTATTTAGTTGGCGCCGGCTTAGGTCGACTAGGCAACCTCAGCTTAGCGGCCTACGATTGCCTGAAAAAGGCCGATATTATCTTCTATGACCGGCTCATTAATCAAAATCTGCTGCAAGTCGCCCCAAGTTCCTGCCTCTTGGTTAATGTGGGCAAGAAGCCGGGGAATCACTCTCATTCTCAGGAAGAGATTAGCCAGCAACTTATCCAAGCTAGCCAGGAATACCAAGTTATTGTTCGTTTAAAAAGTGGTGATCCCTATCTCTTTGGCCGGGGTGGGGAAGAAGCCATGGCCCTGTCAGAAGCGGGCGTGAATTTCGCAGTCATTCCCGGTATCACTTCAGCCATTGCCGGCTTGGCCTATGCCGGTATTCCGGCTACTTACCGGGATAAGTCAAGTTCCCTACACATCTATACCGGTCAGAGCCGAGCGGGGCGAACCGACTTAGATTATCAGGCCATTGTCGACAGTGGGGGAACGGCAGTCTTTTTAATGGCGGTAAAGGCCCTAGGAGGCATTGTTAGTGGTCTTATCGGAGCTGGCCTGGATGAAAAAACGCCTATGGCAGCTATTGAGTGGGCAGGAAGAGCTCAAGAGCGCTACTTGGTCTCTGACTTAGGCCATATGCTTGATGATTGTCAAGCTGCCCAGATCAAGGCTCCCGCCCTCTTTGTTCTCGGGGAGGTGGTGACTGACCAGCAAAAACTCGACTTCTTCAGTCAAGCCCCTCTTTTTGGACACCAGATTGCTGTGTCTGTGCAGACGCCCCTGACCGATTGCCTGGCCTTGGAAGATTTGGGGGCTGATTTAATCTTTTATCCTGACCCAGCCGCTGAAAGTAGCCGTCAAGAGCTGGCAAAAACCGCCCTCAAGCAGGCCGACATTATGATTAGCCAAGACCTCCTTAATCCTTGGCAAGAAAAATTGGCAGCGGAAACCCTACATTTCCACGGCAGTGTTGATGATTTTATCCATCATTTTAGTAAACAATAAAGGAGTTCAATATGAAAAGTGCCATTTTACTAGCAAGTTTCGGGACCACTTTTAAAAAGACCCGTGAATTAACCATTGAAACCATTTATCAAGAGCTCAAGTCTGCCTATCCCAACTGGCCCATTTACCAGGCCTATACGTCAAACATTGTGCGCAAACGCATCCAGGAACATGAAGGTTTGACTCGGCTATCTCCCTTAGAAGCCTTACAGTCTTTAAAGGCAGAGGGCTATCAAAGAGTCTACGTCCAACCCCTCCATGTGATTGCTGGGAGTGAGGTCGACAAAATTTACCAAGCTCAAAGAGAAACCGCTGACCAAGACTTCCAAGTGAAGATTGCCCGTCCGCTCTTAGATATCTATGCAGACTACCAAGACCTGCTCTCAGTTTTGGACCAAGATATCCAAAAGCTCGCCCAAGATGAAGTTATGGTTTATATGGCCCATGGGACCCAAGCACCTCAATTTACTAGCTATGTGACCCTCGATTATATGTTAGCCGATAAGCCGGCTTATGTCCGCTGTGTGGAAAGTTATCCCGAATTGGAGGAAGACTTTATCAGGGATTTACGGCAAAAAGGCGTCAAAACCGTCCACTTGCGGCCCCTCATGCTGGTGGCTGGTGACCATGCCCATAATGATATGGCTTCGGAGGATCCTGATTCCTGGCAAACCCAATTTGAAAATTATGGCTTCCATGTCATGATCCACTTGGAGGGTTTAGGAGAAGACCCAGCCATTCGTCAACTCTATCTCAAACACTTAGGCGAATTGATGGAGGACGACCATGCCGGCTAAATTATATGGAATCGGTGTTGGACCAGGGGATAAGGGCTATTTGACCCTAAAGGCCATTGAAAAGCTTAAGGCCGTCGATATTATCTATGTTCCTACCGGGAAAAAAGGTCAAGCCAGCTTGGCCTTTTCCATTGCTGAGCCTTATATCCCTAGCCATAGTCCGGTAAAAACTTACCATTTTCCCATGACTAAGGATCGGGGAGTCAAGACCAAGCAATGGGACCAAGTAGCCCGAGCCATGGCCCAGGACCTTGACCAAGGCAAGTCCATTGCCTTCTTAACCTTGGGGGACCCTTCAACCTATTCCACCTTTACCTATCTGGAAGAACGTTTAGGGCAGGCTTACCCTGTGGAGGTGATTGCTGGGATAACTTCTTACCAAGCCATGGCGGCAGCTCTCCAAGTTCCTCTGGTGATTGATGAAGAAAGTTTTACCGTTCTACCAGCGACAACGTCTACCGACCTCATTCGTCTGAGTCTAAGAAATGCTGACACCATCGTTATTATGAAGATCAAACGTCACCTCAAGAAAATCCTAGCCCTCCTCGATGAAGAAAAGCTCCGCGACCAGGCCCAAATTATTAATCAAGCCACCATGGAGGCGGAGACGGTCTATCGGGACTTGAGTGATTGGCAAGGTGATGAGAAGATTTCTTACTTTTCGACTATGATCGTCCGTAAGTCAAAGGAGGCCTGATTTCATGGCTAAACATATAATGATCCAAGGGACCGCTTCCGATGTCGGTAAGAGCCTCATGGCAGCAGCCATTGGCCGGATCTATACTAATGAAGGACTGCGGGTCTTCCCCTTTAAATCACAAAACATGGCCCTAAATTCTTATATTACGAAGACCGGGGCTGAAATGGCCCGGGCCCAGGTGGTGCAAGCCAATGCCTGCCGCCGGGAACCTGACGTCTTGATGAATCCGATTTTGATGAAGCCTAGCCAAGATGCCCAATCACAGATTATTATTAAGGGCCAGGTCTACGGAGACCTCAATGCGCGTGATTACCACGAACTCAAACCTCAATTAAAGCCCATGCTAAAAGAGGTCATGACCCAATTAGATTCGGAAAATGACCTGATCGTTTTAGAAGGGGCTGGCAGTCCTGCTGAAATCAACCTCAATGACCATGATATTGTGAATATGGGGATGGCAGAGATTGCTGATAGCCCGGTTATTTTACTGGCTGATATTGACCGGGGCGGAGTCTTTGCGTCGATTTATGGAACCATCGCTTTATTAAAAGACCAGGGCAAGCGGATTAAAGGCATTATTATTAATAAATTTCGGGGCGATGTCTCCTTGCTTGATCCCGGTATTGAACAAATTGAAGACCTGACCGGGGTAAAAGTGATTGGAGTAGTTCCCTACTTACCCCATGTGATTGAGAGTGAAGATTCCTGCGACTTACATATGGAACAGACCAGCTATGACGCCTCTAAGGCCCTTGATGTCTGTGTGATTGCCCTGGAATGGATTGCTAACTTCACTGATTTGAATAGCTTATCGCTTTTTGAAGATGTGTCTTTGCGTTATGCTAAACAGGCTAAGCAAGTCGGGCAACCGGACCTGATCATTATTCCAGGGACGGCCAATCCTCTCAGAGCCTTAAAAGACTTAGAAGACCGGGACTTGGCAAGAGCCATTCAAGCAGCCGTAGGAAAGGGCAGTCACTTGATTGCCTTAGGGGCAGGGCAAACCCTCTTGGGTCAGACTTTAAGCGATGAAGCTGGCAACAGCTACCCTGGTCTGGATATTTTCCCCTACCAATCGACCTTAACTGGGGCTCATGAGGTCTACCAGACCCAATGTCAAACGACTTATCCGCTCCATGAAGCTGGCGAGAAAGAGGGCTATGCCTTAGCGGCCTATGAAGTCCGGATCTATACTATCCAAAGTCAGGACCACTTAAGCCCCTTTGCCCGGGTAGTTAAACGCAACGGGACAAGCTTTTCGGGAAATGAAGGTTATTGCTTAGAAGAGGGCCGTTTAATTGCAAGTAATTTACATGGATTATTTGACAATACTGCCTGGACCTATGCTTATTTACAGGCATTGGCTAAGAAGAAAGGCGTCAAACTCCAAGGCCAGCTTCCCCAAACTTATGCAGCAGTGATGGAGGAACAATTCCAGGAACTCGCCCACCATGTTCTTGACCATATTGATAAGGAAGCCTTAGACCGAATTATTGAAGGAGAAGAATAAGATGGCAATTTATACACGAAGCGGTGACCAGGGCATGACCCGACTGTACGGAGGCCACAGTGTTTCGAAGGCTTCTGAGCGGGTAGGAACTTATGGGGCGATTGACCAGTTAAATGCCAGTGTGGGCTACCTGGCCGCCCTGGTCGATCCCAAATATGACCAGGTTCAAAGCCAACTTCTGGCTATCCAACAAGATTTGTTTGATTGCGGGAGTGATTATGCTACCCTAGACCAAGAACGTCCCTATAAGGTAAAAAGTGGTCTGGCTGACAAGTTAGAAGCTTGGATTGATGATTATACTGAAGCAACCCCCAGCATTAAAAAGTTTGTCCTCCCCCGGGGCACTCAGGCTGCTAGCTTCTGTCATATGCTAAGAACGCAAACTCGGACTTTAGAACGGCAACTGGTTCAATTTAGCCAAGTAAGCCAGGATTATAATCCCCAAGTTTTGCCTTATATTAACCGTTTATCAGACTATTTCTTTAGCTTGGCCCGGGCTTTAAACCATTATGAGAATTATAAGGAGGTCCCCTATAAAAATAGTCGCGATATTTTTTCATAAGGTAGTCCAGGAACAAAAGAGTCATAAAGGAGCTTAACCATGTATCCAGTCATGTTAGATATCAGTCACTGGTCAGTTCTCATCATTGGTGGTGGGAGGATCGCTGAGCGAAAATTACAGGGACTTATAAAGGAAGCGGGACAGGTTACGGTCTTGGCTCCTCAAGTGACTGAGCGGATTGCTGACTGGGTCAGTAAAGGGCAAGTGATCTGGTTGCAGCAAGCCTACCAGGGCCCTGTAGATTTACAGGGTTATCAGATGGTCTTTGCCTGTACTGATCATTCAGAGGTCAACCAGGCGATTGCGGAAGAACTTGGGCCAGGGCAATTGATCAACCAGACTGGGAACAAGCGAGCGTCGAACTTCTTTAATATGAAAACCATTAACCATGAGGGCTACTTGATTGCCATTTCCAGTCAAGGACAGTCACCAGCAGGGGCTAAGGCCCTGGGAGAAAGTATTGCATCTTATCTAAAAGACAAGGAGAATTGGATTTGACCACTTATCGTATCGGAACGCGAAGCAGCCGGCTAGCCATGCAACAAAGTTTAGAAGTTGTCAGGGCTTTGGAGGCTGTTTACCCGCAGGATGAATTTCAATTAGTCAAATTATCCACCAAGGGAGACAAGGATAAGTCCTCCCCCCTCTCTAAAATTGGGGGCAAGGGGGTCTTTGTCCGCTGGATTGAGCAGGCCCTAGTCCAAGGCCAGGTCGATTTTATTGTCCATAGTCTAAAAGATGTCCCTAGCCAATTAGCCCAAGGGACGGTCTTGGCTGCTATTCCTCAGCGCCAAGACCCTGGAGATGTGATCCTGACTGCTAAGGGGATGGACTGGCGCGACTTGCCTGAAGGTGCTAGGGTAGGGACAGGGAGTTTACGCCGCTTGGCCCAACTGCACGCCCTAAGACCAGATTTGGAGATTGTCCATGTTCGCGGGAATATTGATAGTCGTTTGGATAAACTTGCTCGTGGCGATTTCCAGGCCCTGGTCCTCGCTACGGCGGGCCTTAAACGCTTGCAGCTCCTTGACTATCCTTTTGACTCCCAGCGCTTTAACCAAAAAGAAGCCAATAGTGAGGCCCATATCCTCAATAACTATGAACTCCAGGCCCATGCCTTTAGCCTGGATGAAATGATTCCTGCAGTGGGGCAAGGGGCCTTGGCAGTCCAATGCCTGAGTGATGATCACGAAACCAGACAAGTCCTCCAAGCCATTGATGATCCCGAAACCCACCAGGCAGTGGCTTGTGAACGGGTGGTCCTCAAAGCCTTAGGGGCTGATTGTAACTATCCGGTGGGCGCCTATGGTCAAATGAAGGACCAAGTCCTCCAATTAACCGCCATGATTGGTCGTCAGGACGGCTTAGCCTTGGTTCGTAGCCAATTAGAAGCTCCCCTAGACCAAGCCCAAGCCCTAGGCCAAGCGGTTTACCAAGACCTCTTGGACCAAGGAGCAGGAAAATGGTTAGACCAAGGTGACGGCAATGACTAGACTTCTATGGACGGCTTCACGCCCCTTGGCTAAAAAGCAGTCAGCTCGCTTAGAGCAAGCGGGCTACCAGCCGGACTGGTTGCCGGTCATCCAACTCGAGCCTCTCGACCAGGTGAGTGACTTAAAGCTTCAACAAGGAGATGCCTTTTTCTTTGTTAGTCGCATGGCTGGCCAAGCTGCTTTTAAGCATTTACTCCCTAGTGCTCCTTTAAGTCAACATTACTTTTTTTCCAGTAGCCAGCAAACGGGACGCTACCTTAGCCAAACCTACCCCATTGCTTGCCAAGCCCTGACCCATGGGGGGACCAGTCAAGAAGCCTTTAATCAGTTCAACAAAATCAAGGACCATTACCAGCCTAGGATTGACCGCCTTATTGTTCCCATTAGTCCCCAAAGCCAGGGCAAGTACCAGGCTCTAGGGCAAACTTACCTGCCTGATATAAGTATTCAGGAGTGGATCGTTTATCAAAAACAAGTCAACCGGAGAATTGGTCAATCACTCCAAGCCGCCATCAGCCAGGCTAGCCAAGCAGCGCCCCTAGCTATAACCATCGCGAGCGCCAGTGCCTGGCAAGCCATGGTGAACTTAGTGTCTTTGCCTGTCTTAGAGCAGAAAAGGTCTGCCATCCAATTGTGGACAATTGGTCCCTTGGCTAGTCAATCTATCCTTAAAAGTAGCTCCCAACTTAACCCCTACCATGAAGCCGACCAGTCGAATTTTGCTGGCTTGGTAGAGAGTCTGATCACTTACAAGACATAAAAAAACAGCCTAGCTTAAGGAAACTTCCCTTTAAGCAAGGCTGCTTTTTTAATAGTTTAAGTCATCCCTTTTAAATAGTAGGTAACCAGTCGAGTACCTTTTTAATTTCTGGGTCCCAGTAGTCCCAACCGTGTTCTCCAGGGTTCTCATGGTAGGAGAGCTCTAAAACATCGCCAAAGCGGTCCTTGAAGTGACGGTTTTGTTCGATTAAGTCATCTTCTGTGCCACAGGTCAAATAAACTTTAGGTAAGTCGATTTTATTATCAATGGTTTGTTGGACCAAGTAATAAATATCATTGTCAGTTTTGGCGGGAGACTCCTCGTCAAAGAGCATTTGATGTTCGAAAGGAGACTCAGGATCAGGCCCTTGGGCAAAGACATTGACCAGGTCGGTGACTCCCGATAGGCTAGCCACATAGCCATATTTTTCCGGATAGGTGAAGGCCGCCTTCAAAGCGCCAAAGCCGCCCATGGAAGCACCAGCAATATAGGTGTCTTCCCGTTTAGTTGACACCGGAAGCATGGTTTGGATGATTTCAGGCAGTTCGACACTAATGAAATTGCTATAGGGGTAACCAATGGCATTGTTGATATACCAGCCGCGGTGGGTGGTAGGTAGGACAATGACCAAGTCCAGGTCACGAGCATAGCGTTCTAGGGAAGTGAAACGGAGCCAACCATCCTCATTACTGGATAGGCCGTGTAAGAGATAGAGGACCCGGTAAGGGGGTTTTAAGCTTTGGCGTTTATCTTCTGGAGTCCGGGCACAGTTTTGAGGGAAAATGATATTGACATGGACATCCATGCGCAAACTGTCTGAGTAAAGCGTGGTCTGTAAAAGAGTCATGGGAATACCTCCTGAATATTTTCTTATTATCATTATAACTAAAAGACCAAGTAAAGGCGATTGATCCGGTAGGGCACTTAGATCAAATCTTATTGATTGATCTCTCTAAATTAACCGCTAAACCTAGCTAAAATAAGTAAACTTGGTATAATGAAAGCATTGACAGAAGTAATGAAGAATTGGAGGATGAGTGATGAAATTTGTCAGCAATGAAAATTTTACCAATCATGTTTACTTAGTGGAGGCTGGTCAGGACTTAAACATGGTCGACCAGGCCACCCAAGACTATTTAAAAGACCAACTGGACTTTAAGGGCGAAGCTAAGCAAGTCTATCGCTCACTAGGTCCTAATAGCCAAAACTTAGTTTTAGTCGGCCTAGGAGAAAAGCCTCAACGCGATAACTATGTGCTGGCGGCTTTCTTAGCAGCTAAGGAATTAAAGGCAGCTAAGGTTGAAGCAGCCAATGTTTCCTTTGCGGCTACGGACCGTGCTGCCCTAGAAGGGGTTATTGAAGGTTTCTTACAAAGCGACTATCGTTTTGACCGTTACCTCAGTGACAAAGCTACAACTTCCCTAGCGAAGATTAATCTGCCTAAAAAAGTCGCTGATCTTGACCAAGTCGTTGAGGAAGTGACCCATTTAGTTGAAGGAATTAATGCGACCCGCGATTTAGTCAATACCCCTTCTAACCATCTCAGCCCGGCGCAAATGGCTGACCAAGCCAAGGACTTATTAACTGGGCTCGGGGTAGAAGTGGAAATCTTTGATAAACAGCAAATTGAAGACTTGGGCATGGAAGCCCTCCTAGCGGTTAATGCCGGTTCGGTCAATGAACCCCGCTTCCTCGTGATGAACTATCTCCCCCAAGGCCCAGAAGAAAAAGCCATCGCCTTAGTCGGCAAGGGGATTACCTATGACTCCGGTGGTTATGCCTTAAAACCAGCCAACTCCATGATCGATATGAAGGATGACATGGCTGGGGCTGCCGCTGTAATTGGTAGTATTTACGCCTTAGCCAAAAACAAGGTCAATAAAAACGTTGTGGGTGTGGCGGCTATCACGGAAAACTTGGTCTCTGCCAGCTCCTATAAAAATGGGGACATTATTGGTTCCATGAAGGGAACAACGATTGAGGTCTTGAATACTGACGCTGAAGGTCGGGTGACCTTGGCGGATTCAATTTACTATGCAGCTGCTAAAGTGAATAGTGAATGTGTGATTGACCTAGCAACCTTAACGGGGGCTTGCTTAGTCGCTCTCGGTGAACGGACAGCTGGGGCGATGACCAATGATTCAGATCTCTTCCAAGCAGTAGACCAAGCTGCTGACAGTGTTGGTGAACCGATTTGGCAATTACCGGCACCAGAAGAATTACGAGAAGCCGTTAAGGGCACCAATGCTGACTTAAGAAACTCTACCGGACGCAATGGGGGAACCATTACTGCAGGGGTCTTCTTAGAACACTTTGTGGAAGGCAAGCCCTGGGTTCACTTGGATATTGCTGGCCCTGCCTTCGGGGAAAAAGCCTACCGCTACCTCCCTCAAGGCGCAACCGGTGTTCCAGTCAAAACCTTATACCAATTTGTTAAAGGACAAGCTGAAACCAAGTAGCTGTCTATGTTATTGCTAGTAATGAAACTGGCTTAATCTAATGGTAATCGGCCTCCCATAGTCTTCCATGGCTAAAGGGGCCGATTTTCTTTTTAGCCACTTTGGCCTAAAGCTTTAAAAATGAGAGTAAAGCGGGTAAAATTGAAGTGACGTCAGTTGAAGGATTTAATGAGGAGGATCTTCTATGGTAAAAATGATACTGGATTTAGATACAGGGGTTGACGATGCCCTGGCCATTGCTTATGCATGTGCCTCAGCAGAAGTCGACTTGCTTGGTATCACGGGGACCTATGGCAATGTGTTGATGGAAACAGGTCTGAAAAATGCCAGTCAATTATTGGATTTATTTGGTCAAGGCCAGGTCCCAGTTTACCCCGGCCTAGACCATGCCTCGGATAAGGAAGACTTTGAAGTGCAAGAAGTCTCAGCTCTGATCCACGGTAAAAATGGTCTGGGTGAGGTTGATTTGGGTGACCGGCCTGTTAAGCAAGCCGCTGGCAATGCGGTTGACTTTATCCTCGAATCGGCTAAAAAGTATGGAAAAGATTTGAAAATTGTCGCTACCGGTCCTATGACTAACTTAGCCGCAGCCATTGATAAGGACTTCGATAGCTTATCCCAAGTCGGTGAAATTGTTATTATGGGCGGAGCCTTGACAGTATGCGGTAATGTGTCGCCTTTTGCAGAGGCTAATATTAGCCAAGACCCCGCAGCCGCTGATAAATTATTCCGGTCGGGCTTACCGGTCACCATGGTGGGATTAGACGTGACCTTACGCACCCTCTTGACCTATAAGGAAACCAAAATTTGGCGGGACTTAGGCACTGAGGCTGGGGAGAAGATGGCTGATATTGTGGACTATTACATTAAATCCTACGAAGTCACCTCGCCCCACTTAAAAGGTTGTGCCCTCCATGACCCACTAGCCGTGGCGGTTGCCGTTCAAGGAGACTTAGTTGACTGCCTACCTTTAGCCATGAAGGTTGAAACTGAAGGCGAAAGTCGGGGACGGACTATTGGCGATAATGACCGTTTAAATGATCCTAATCCTAGTGTCCGAGTAGCCGTGGCGGTTGATGTGGACCGATTCTTAAATGAATTTATGACCCGTTTGACCCAGCTCTTTAAAGAGCATTAAAAATAAATACGATCCAATAAAATAAAAGTGCTAGTATCACTCTTAAGTCTTTTAAGAAGTTGATACTAGCACTTTTTAATTGCTTATTTATCTGAGTGTCCTCCATCAATTTAGCCTTAATTGGCTTGCTCTTCTTCGTCGATAGTGAGTTGGTAATGTTCATCGCCGAGTTGATTGACCATGAACTTATCGATATAGGAGAGGGCTTTGATAAAGTCAGAGCCGGAAAATTCATGCTTACCGCCAGGGATCATTTCTAAATGAGCCTTGGGAAAAAGCTCAGCGGCCTTTTGGGCATAGACTGGGGGAACGAGAACATCATCTTCCCCATGGACAATGAGAACTGGGCCAGGATAGGAAGTAGTGATGTCCTCCACATCCACCTTAAGCATGTCTTCGATATAGTAACGGCTAACCGATACTCCCATGATATCGATGGAGTCAGGAATTTCTTCTTTGTCCGGGACAAAGTCGTGGACTAGGCTGGGCATATTGAAGGCAGGATAGAGTAGGATCATCCCCTGGATATCCTCGGGGTGTTTAGCTGCCATCATGGTAGCCACGAGACCGCCCTGACTATCTCCCAATAGGTAGGTTTGACTGGAATCAATTGCTTTATAGTTAGTGAGCTTTTGGTAAATGGCTTCCAGGTCAGCCAACTCAGTTAATACGGTCATATCGGAAAAGTCGCCATCACTACTATTTAGGGGAGCCCCACCGATAAAGTCAAAAACATAGGCAGCTACCCCACGTTTCGCTAAATGAGTGGCGTAAGGGGTGGTGGTTAAATCGGTTTGGTTAATCCCGTGGGCGAGGATAGTTAACGGCCAGGATTCTTGGTCGCCCTTGGGCAAGAAGAGCTTACCGTGTATTTTAAAACCATCCCGCATGACATTTAATTCATATTGAACATAGTCCTCAGTCTGACTCAAAACGGTTAATTGGTCCAGTTCAGTCGCTGGGTCACTGGCTGGCTGTGTTTCATCCTCTTGCTCAGTTTGTGGGGACTTACTTTCTGTTTGGTCCTCCTGGCTAGCCTGCTCAGGGTTAGTAGAGTCTGGCTTTTGTCCACAGGCAAAGAGCAGACCGGTCATTAAGAGTAGGAGTAATTTTTTTATTGTCATTATGATCCTTCCTTATTTTTAATGCTTACGGAATAAGGCCCGCACGCGTTTACGGTTATCCCGGCGAATATACTTGGCTGAAGTGGTCCGGTTCCCTAGGTAAGTGATACTAGAAACGGTAAAAATAGCTAATCCGATAGCCACGGTACTCATAAAGGTCTCTAGCAATTGACTAGAAAATAAGTCAAAGTCGCGTTGAAAAAGATAGAGGGCAGTCCGGTAAAGTCCCCCACCAGGGACGATGGGGATAAAACCCGGAATGAAAAATAAGGTCACCGGTTGGTGGAAACGATTGGCCGCCCACTGGGACATAGCGGCAATGACTAGGCTGGCCCAATAAGAGGACCAGACCGGACTCGATCCTGCTAGGACCTGGGTGAAGTAGTAGGTTAACCAGCCAAACATCCCAATCAAGGAGACTTGGAAAATCATTCTTTTAGGAACCTCAAAGACATAGGCGCAAAAAAAGCCTACGGTCAGTGAAAAAAAGGCATGGTAAAGAAATAAAGCAATCATATAAAGACTCCTTCTAAGATAAGAAAGGCGATGATTGAACCCAAGGCTAGACTACCTGCAGTGAGGAGGGCTTCCACTAAACGGGAAGAGCCGGCAATGAAATCCTCATGGAAAAGGTCACGGACAGCGGTGGTGAAGGGAGTTCCTGGCACTAGGGGCATGAGAGAGGCGATCACCACGGTTCCGCTGGCTAAATCAGGCCACAGATACATTTGAAAGAGGTGGGGCAGGAGAGTGACGACGCTTGCTTGAATGACATTGGTAAAGAAAGTTCCAAAATTAAAGCGGTTACTACCTAGAAATAAAAGCGCCAAGACTAGGCCGTTAATAGCTGCTGTTAAACCTTCAAAGGGACCACCATCAAAAAGAAAGGTAAAGCAAAAAGTCATTCCCCATATTCCTAAGGCCATTCGGTTAGGATTATAGAGGTTACGACCCGAACGGATGTTGTATAAGAGGGTATAAGTTTGGTCAATGTCTAGCTGGCCTTGGACGAAATAATCAGTTATCCGGGTCACTTGACCAATTTTATTGAGATTGTTGCTGTGGCTGGTGATCCGTTTCACTCCCACAAAAGCCCCGCTCTCAAATTTAGGATCGTCAATAATGGCCAATAAATTGGTTGAAAAAGAACAGCCGACCGCAAAAGCTGCCTGGGAAAGACTAAGAATCTTATTCATGGTATCTTCTACCCGATAAGATTCTGCCTGACTTTCACACATAATTTGTCCGGCAAGTAAGGCTAATTCTAAGAGTTTTTTGACTTGCTGTTGCCCCATAGACATCACTTTCTAATGGTATTTGCCCTTGTACTTGGCAGAAGGTTAAGTGGCCTGATCCGAGTGTTAGTGTCGCTCTTTAAGTAAGTTAGCAATCACTTGGGCGACCCCATCCTCCTTGTTGCTAGGTGCTAGGTAGTTTGCCTGGTCTTTGACCAATTGACTGGCATTAGCCATGGCATAAGAATATTTGACCGGGTGGAACATGGAAATATCATTATGAGAGTCGCCGATGGTGAGTATTTCATCGCTCTGATAGCCTTTGGAATGGGCATAGGCCATTAAAGCATTGCCCTTAGTGGCATCACGCTGGGTAATTTCTAAATTATCGGGACCGGAGGAAGAGACCGCTAATTCTGGATGGCTATCGAAATGCTCAATAAATTGCTGGAGAATAGCATGGTCTTCAGAAAAGACCATGACTTTTAAGGCAGGCTCATTTTCCCCATTAATATAGTCCCTAATATCACGGATATAATTGGTATCAAAGATAAATTGGGCCGCACTTGCCATGGCCTTGGGGTCGCCCTGGCTAATGGCCTTAATTTGGTCGATAAAAGTTTCTGGATTATAGAGATAGTATTGGTTTTGGGTCATAATGGAATAATTAATGCTGTAATAGTTAAAGTAATCCAGCAGCTCACTAAGGAGTTGACCGGAAAAATATTTTTGCTGGCTGGCTTTACCATTAATGTCAGTAAAAACTGCCCCATTTAAATTAATCATCGGGCAGCGTAAGTCTTGCATATCTAGTAAAGGTTGGGCTGAGTGATAACCCCGTCCGGTAGCTACCATAAATTCAATTCCCTGGTCTTTTAAGGACAAGATCGCCTGACGGTTAGCATCAGAAATGACATGGTGGTCATTGAGTAGGGTACCATCCATATCAGTGACAAATAGTTTAATCAAGTAAGTCATCCTCCTTTGTCAAAATCCGATTCTTTGCCCCTAGTATAGCAGAAGCGCTTCTGACTTCCCATTGTCATGGGTGAAAACGCAATCCTTTGGGAAAGAAGTTTTTAACTGTTCCTTGGACTTGTTTGCCAAAGCTAATGACCATCCCTTGGTAAACTAAGAGGACCCAACCTTGGTTGCCAGGATAAGCTAAGGTGAGACCTTGAACATAATTTACCCAGTCATCGTAGCTGATTTCAATTTGAGGATAAGTGGCTTTGGGAGCCAAGGCCATGGCCCAAGCATAGCTGGGTTGGAAACGATTTTTAAGTAAGCTCCCTAGGTGGAGACCCAGACGGAGACTGTGTAATTGATTGAGGGGGCCTTCCATCAGCATCTGATAAGTGAGGCCAGGAGGGAGGAGCCAAACCTGGTCGCCTTTAGCAATCACTTCTCGATCTTGGTAGTCCTCATTAGGGAAGGCTTGGGTTAAGGCAGCGAGATTTTTCTTTTCTTCTGGCTCTAATAAGCGGTAGGGTGAAGCTTTAGCCTTACCTGCATGTCTTTTGCCCTTTTTAGGACGTTTCTTCTTAGCTTTTGGTACTACTTGGTCAGTATTAAGACTGTCTTTGGCCTTGAGCCGGGCAATAAAGTGGCCCTCGCCGATGGAACGATGGGGCCAAATTCTCACACAGGCGGAGAGATCATAGGCAGATTGACTCCAGTCACTTCGGCCTCTAGAGATCGTTTCAGCAGGAAATTGGTCAATCCATTCTAAGTCAAAGTCCCCTTGGTCCAATAGCCAGGCAATAATCTCTTCGTTTTCCTCTGGGGAGAAGGTACAGGTGGAATAGATTAATTGACCGCCTGCTTTTAGCATTCGAACTGCTTGGCTCAGAATTTCCTTTTGCCGCTCTTGGCAGAGGAGGGGCGTCTCTTTACTCCAGCCCTCACGAGCCGCTTGACTTTTGGTAAACATGCCTTCACCGGAACAGGGGGCGTCAACCAGGATCTTATCGAAAAAGCCCGGGAAATATGCAGCCAGACTTTCGGGATCGTGGTTGGTTACCAGCGCGTTGGAAATGCCCATTCTTTCAATGTTTTCGGCTAAGATCTTGGCCCGCTTCGGAATAATTTCATTAGCGACCAAGAGCCCTTGACCCTGCATATCAGCAGCAATCTGAGTAGACTTTCCTCCTGGTGCGGCACAGAGGTCAAGGATTTTTTCTCCCGGCTGGGCTTGGACCACACTAGCAACCGCCATGGCTGAAGCTTCCTGGCTATAGACCAGTCCAGCTTGATGGAGGGGAGAGTTTCCGTCGACTTGACCTAAATACCCCCATGGACTATAAGGACAGGGGGTTAATTCTTCTGCAAAGTAAGATTGACAAATGGCTTGGGCCTTGGCTTTTAGGGGGTTGATACGAAAGGCTTTTTGGGCCTCTTCTTTATTAAGAGCGGCGAAGAAGTCAGCGGCTTCATCGCCTAGGAGCTGGTTAAATTTATCGATAAATTCCAAAGCTAGCGACATGGTTATTTTCCTTTCTGGCTTAATAAGTGCATATTACCATAGAATGAGCCATGCTCCAATAAGAATTCAAGGGACAAAGGAACAGAAAAGAAGGCGGTTTCTATGCTATAATTTAAAGTGTAAAATGTTTAAAAAATACCCCGGTTAGAGGCTAGAAAATAAATAAGGAGGAAGATCTTTCCATGTTTTTTATTGATACGTCACGCCATGGTCAAGCGGTTTATGATCCTATTGTTAACCAATCGCTGGATAATTATCTGATCAATGATCTAGCCCTTGAAGGCCACGGTTTAATTATGTATATTAATGCTCCCTGTGTCATTATCGGTAAAAATCAAAATGCCTATGCAGAAGTTGATCTAGACTATTTAGAAAAGAATGATATCACCTTAGTCCGGCGTACGGGTGGTGGGGGAGCTGTTTATCAAGACTATGGCAACATTGTCTTTGAGAATATTGTCGTTGGCGATACCTCACATTATGGTGATTTTTCTTACTATGCCCAACCGATTATTGATGCCTTGACTGCTCTAGGAATTGAAGGGGTCCAAATCAAAGGTCGTAACGACATTGTGGTGGACGACTTAAAAATTTCTGGCATGTCCATGGTCAAGGTAGAAAATGCCTTGGCAGCTGGTGGAACCCTCTTATATGATTTGGATACCCAACAAGCAGGGCGGGTGCTGACCCCTAACCAAGATAAGTTGAAAACCAAAGGGGTCAAGTCGGTAGATAAACGGGTCTCTAACCTCAAACCTCTATTAAAAGGTGACTTAGCTGACTTATCTACAGAAGCCTTTAAAGAGGCCCTGCTTAAAAAAATCTTCCATACAGAGGACTTGGATTCTATCCAACGCTATACCCTAACCGATGAGGACTGGGCGATTATTGACCAACGGGTGGCTGATTTTTATGGCAAGGACGAATGGAATTATGGGTCCAATCCTGGCTTCCATTACTATAAGACAGCTTATTACCCTGGGGTAGGCACCGTGGCTTTTAACTTTAATATTAGTGATGGACTTATTACTGATTTCAAGACTTATGGAGATATGAGTTTTGGCCAACCAGACCAAGTCGACCAAGCTATGATTGGAATGACTTATGACCAAGCTGGAATTGCTGCAGGACTAAAAGCCGGCAACTACCAAGATAACATTGGCAAGCTTGCTATCGAGGATTTAGTCTCTCTTATCTTGGATTAATTATAATAGAAAAAAGTGTGACCAAGTTGATCAACTTGGTCACACTTTTTTTAGTCAAGTAAGTTTCTGCGCTTTAAGAGTGGACGTAAACGCAGGGCTAAGATAAAGGCCAGGGCGCTTTTGAGAATTTCAGCCAGAATAAAGGGAGTGATCCCAATGGCTAAAAGCCCACCGATGGAAAGGCCCTTGCCCATATAGCTGTTTAAAATAAAGGCCATATAGACAAAGCCAATTGAATTGGTCACTAAGTAATTAATGACTAGGGCAATGAGGTATTCTCTAGGCCCTGGATTGGCTTGCTTAGCTAAATAGGTTGAAACCAGGCTAGCGGCAGCAAGGAAGCCAATAATAAAGCCAAAGGAAGGGGTTAGAACACTTTGGAAGCCGCCATGGAAACCGGCAAAGAAAGGTAATCCGATTAAGCCGCCCAGCAAGTAGAGCAGGGTGGTAAGAAAGGCTTCCTTAGGTTTTAAAAATAAGGCAATTAAGTTAACCGCAAAGGTTTGAAGGGTAAAGGGAACAATCCCGATAGGAATAGTTAACTGAGAAGCGATAACCAACAGGGCTATCATCAAAGCAATACGAGTAATTTCTTTGGTTTTCATTTTTGTTTTCTCCTTATGCAAAGATCGATTAACAGGGCCTTTGAGCCACTGCGTCTATTAACCAGAGATTTAAGCTGGGTTAATAGGCTTTTGCTTCTAGCTAGTCGCTAACGAATTGTTGACTCCCAAAATGAATATTGGGGCTGACTAGGGCATGGATGTTTCCAGCGCTATCTTCCACTAAGAGCTGGCCTTGTTCATTAATCCCTTTTATTTTTCCAGTTTTATTGACCTGGTTTTCTTGGTAACTTACTTCTTTACCCAGACCCAGTAGGTGTTTCTTATAGGTGTCTAGAAATTCACCTTGGGCAAAGTGGTGATGGTAGGCCATAAAGCATTGGATCAGGTCAGCTAAGAATTGGTTAATATTAAAGTCTTTAGGCAAGTCTTTTCCAAAAAAGGTCCCAGCAATTTCCCTAATATCAGCCACTTTAGACAAGTCACCGGCTAAATTCAGACCCAAACCGATGACAATATAAGACACACTAGGAATCTCTAAGTCAGAGACCATTTCGCAAAGGATTCCGGCGGCCTTGTGACCTTGGTAGAAGAGATCGTTAACCCACTTGACCTGGATGGGTTCAGCTAAGTAACTCCCCAAAGTGTCGATCACGGCACTGGCCGCTAAGAGGGTGTAGAGAGGCACTTCAGCTGGGCTAGAACAATTGGGCTTCAGAGCCAAACTGACATACAAGCCATCCTCTAAGGAAGAATAGAAACTTTTTCCTAGACGTCCCTTGCCGGCTGTTTGTTTTTGACTAGCACAAATAACCAAGTCATCTTGGTGTTGACTCTTATAGGCCTTGATATATTCATTGGTAGACCCAACTTCATCTAAAAGAATGAGCTTCCACTTGGCTTCCCCTTGGTCCAGGTAATAAGTCAATAGACTCTGGTTTAGCCGTTGGGGTAAGGCTTGAATCTGGTAGCCTTGCTTTCCAGATTCGATGACGAAGCCTTCCTTACGCAGGTTTTCAACCGCCTTCCATACTGCATTACGGGAGAGGTTGAGTTGGTCGGCTAGGACCTGGCCACTAAGGGGCGCTACCATAAGCTGTTCTAAAACCGCTTGACTGGTTGTCATGCAAGTATCTTCCTTTCTGAATAATCTTAACGAATAGCTATAAGCATTTTATATTTTACAAAGATCAGGATAATCTTGTCAACTTATTTTTAATAAAGGGTGACGCAAGCGATAGGCTAACCATATCATTTTAAAGACCTCTTTGATCGTGTTAAAATGGGAATATAAGATAAAAGGAGGAAAAGTTATGTCAGAAAAATTTGATCAAATTAAGGGTAAAGTTAAAGAAACCGCTGGAAAAGTATTTGATGACAAAGAAACCGAAAACGAAGGCAAGACTGAAGATCTATCTGCCCAAGCTAAAGAAGCAGTTAACGATGTGAAGGACTCCGTAAAGGGAGCAGTTGATGGAGTTAAGAATAGCTTTTCAGAAGACAAAGAATAAGAAGTACAGATAAATTTATCATTTAAAAGAGCCTGGGACAAAAGTCTCAGGCTCTTTTTCTTCCAGTTGCTATAGCTGTTCGAAGCGTTAGCGAGTTACAGATATAGTATGCGTAGCGATTCAAGTCTCTGACGGCGTCCTCTCATCCTTATAACTGAGCTTTTCCCAGTTTTCTCCAGCGATTTCGTCCTTTGGTGTGACTGTCACACTCTACTTATTGTTAATCTTTATTCATAGAGTGGATATATTTTTTACTAGCGGCTAAATCGTCTTCATCTAACAAGATCTTGACCGTATCTAGGGCTTGGAGTGTGGTATCACCATGTGGAGTGATACTTTGCCCCTTACGTTCAATATTTAAGAGCAGGGCACTAGGCGGAAAGGCTAAGGCTTTGACGGCTAGCTGGTTGAATTGGGAGAGGACACTCACTTGATAAGTCAGGCTAATTTTTTTCTTGGTGAGTTTTGTCGCTGCTTTGTCCTGCATCCGTTCATAAAGGCTTTCATAAATAGGTGCCAGGCCCAGTCTTTCGCAGATGATATAGGCAAGGGCAGCCACAATGGCCAAGGGTAGGAGGTTGTTGAGATTGCCTACCATTTCCACTACGAGAATGATAGAAGTTAAGGGGGAACGCACCACAGCCGTTAGAACCCCAACCATGCCTAAAACCATGAAATTAGTTAATAAGGCTGAATCAATAGGAAGAAAAAGTTGAATAAGCATAAAAACGCTGGCTCCACTGAGGCAACCAATGGCTAAGGTGGGAAGAAAAATCCCACCAGGAACCCCTGTGCTATAGCAAAAAGCGGTGAAAAAAATCTTGGCAAAGAGAATGACTAGGAGGAACTTCAGGGAAAAGGGCTGGGCGATAAAGTCAAAAACCAGTTCATGCCCTGACCCGGTTATCCAAGAAAAACCATAGGAAACTAAAGCAGCCAATAGGAAACCGACCATCACCCGGTGAATTATTTTTGGAAAAAACTTTTGCATGGTGGTTTGCAAGGCTAAAAGTGACTTGGAAAAGCAATAGCCGATAACAGCAGAGGCTATCCCCAAAAGGATAAGAGCAAAATAAAGTTTCAAGGGAAAGCTTTCTGGTGTTTTTAGGGCAAAGGAGGGTTGTAAACCAAATAGCGATTTAGAGATCAAGTCAGCTAAGATGGCTGAAATCAGGGCGGGAATTAAGATAAAGGAAGAAATACTCTTATGAATCTCTTCTAATACAAATAAGCTCGCCGCAATTGGAGCATTAAAGGCAGCTGCTAAACCGGCAGCGGCCCCGGCGGTAATTAAGAGGCGAGTGTCTTCGGGGCTAGTCTGGCGCTTTTTACTGTAACCCTTAGCCACAGCCGCCCCGATTTGAATTGAAGGGCCCTCGCGTCCTAAAGACATCCCGCTAATAATGGCAAAAAGACCCCCTACAAATTTTGACAATAATAAGGAAAGAACCGGCATATTAAATTGCCCCAGCAATTCCCCAGTCACCTGAGGGATGCCACTGCCTCCAGAGAGGGGGGACCGTTTTAATAAGTAGCCGGTAACCCAGGCCATGAGGATGACCGTAATAATAGTTATAGCGATAAAGCTTAAATGAATTTGGCTAAAGAGCCAAGTGTGCCACTGGGAAGCATAGCCTAATAAATAGCGGTAGAGGACTGCGAAGAATCCCGCTAAGGCTCCTACGGCAATGGCCTCGATGATTGAGAGGGCGTGTGACTTAGCCACTTCGGTCTGCAATTTATTGGCTTTAAATGGACTTGTTTTCACTTTTCAGCCTTCTTTCTAGAGAGTTAATCACCTCAGACGATATCACTTCCATTATAGCAAGGCTATCAAGACGACATGAAGAATCTCACTTAGAGGTATTCAGAACGATTGAGGAGAAGTCAGGCTAATTATAAATAAAATGAGGAAAAGCCCTGGATTGCATCGATCTATTTCGCAAAAAAGACAGGAAATGTTTCAATATTACAAAGTATATTACAGAAATATTACAGAGCTAAGGAATAATTTCTCTCAAAAAACGACTTGAAGAAAAAAGTCCCCCAGGAAAGCGGCCATAGCAATATTTAATAATTCTTTAAAAAGATATGGCCTATAAAAGATAAGCTTTTAATTTTTCACTAAGAAGGCGAAAATGAAATAATTTGTAATCGACTTGTTACCCAAAAAAATTCCCCAGCATATATAATAGATATTGTGAATAAATAGATTTTAATAAATTTTAAAAATTTCTGGGGGTAAAACAGAATTATGAAAAAGACAAAGAAAATCATGTTAGGAACATCTGTACTGACTTCGGCGGCCTTGGCAGCTGTTATCGCTCCAAATGTTGACGCGGCTGAATATACCATTAAGGTAGGGGACACTCTATCTGAATTAGCACTTCAATTTAATACCACTATTGAAGAATTACGTGACGGTAACAACATTGAAGATGTTAACCTTATCTTTGCTGGGGAAACCTTAGACGTTCCTTCTGCAGAAACTCCTCAAGTTTCTAATAAAAAAGAAGTTAAAGCTGAAAAACCAGCACCAGCTGCAAAAACCACTACTAGCCAAACTTCAGATGCTAATGGCGTTTATACTGTTGTTGCTGGAGACACTTTAAACAAGATTGCTGCTGAGTTTAACACCACTGCTCAAGCCATTCGTGACTTGAACGGTTTACGAGGGGATTTAATCTTAATTGGTCAACAATTACAAGTGAAGGTGGCTTTACAAGAAAGCCCAGCGCCAGTTGCTGAATACCAAGCAGCTCCTCAAGACCAAGTGGTTGAAGAAAAAATCGCTTATGAACTTCCTGAAGTGACTGCTAATGAAGGTCACGTAGAAGAAAGCGCAAGCCCAGTTGAAGCACCAGCAACTCCAGAAGTGGCAGAAGCTGAAGTAGCTCCTAAAGCAGAAGTTGTTGAAGCAGAAGTAGCTAGCCCAGCTCCAGCCAAAGAAGTAAAAGCAGAAGCAGCTGTAGATGCTGAAGCTGCTCAAGCCAAAGAAGCTGCTGAAAAAGCTCAAGCAGAACAAGCGCAAGCCCAAGCTGCTAAGGAAGCCGAAGCGCAAAAGGCTGCTCAAGCTCAAGCAGAACAAGCAGCCAAAGAAGCGGAAGCCCAAAAAGCTGCCCAAGCTGCTAAGGAAGCTGAAGCGCAAAAGGCCGCTCAAGCTGCTAAGGAAGCTGAAGAACAAAAGGCCGCTGAAGCTGCTAAACAAGCTGAAATTGAAAAGGCTCAATTACAAGCCCAAACTTACCAAGCAGCCAACACCCAAGTTCAAGCTCAACCAGTAAGCACAAACAATGCGACTGTCTTATCTGCTTACGATGGGAGTGTTGACCCACGTGGTTTAGCTCCAGCGGGACAATGTACTTATTATGTCATCAACCGTCTACATGCCTTAGGTAAACCAGTTCCTGGTCCTATGGGTAACGCTAACCAATGGGCATATACTGCAAGTAATCATGGTATCCCCGTATCAAATAAACCAACCGTCGGCTCTGTGGTTTCCTTCCCAGCCGGGGTTGCAGGTGCCTCTGGTTATGGCCACGTTGCCTTTGTTGAAGGGGTTAACCCAGATGGTTCCATCCGTATTTCAGAAATGAACTTCGGTGGTTCACCAAACGTGACTTACCGTACCGTTGATGCTGGTTCTGCAGCAGCGTCATCCTACATCCACTTCTAATTAAACAAGTAATAAAAAACGAGTGTTTACCCCACTCGTTTTTTATTTAGTCAATTTTTGTGGCAGACACATGATTATAAGCGAGCTTTTGGCATCACCAAGACTCGCTTTTTTGCTTAGAAGCCATGTGAGAGGTCAGAAATAAAAGGGCTGGCATTGGTTTTTCACCCTTTTCACGGTATAATGTATAATTATACAAGGAACGCCTTAAAACCATTGATACGACAAGTTTTCATAGTTTTCAAATCGCGAAAGGTAGCAAAAAAGTAGCATTTAGAACTCAATTTCATTAATTTTATTGGATAAATCGTCCTTCATTTTTGGGCTGAAGTGACCGTAAATTTGATCAATCATTGTGGTGTCCTCGTGGCCAACTTGCTTGGCGATTAATTTTGCTGGCACATAATTTTCAACCATGCGTGTGATGTAAGTATGCCTAAAAATATGTGTTGTGATTTTCTTTGGAAAGTCTATTGTTTTTAAATAATCATTGGCACTGGTTAAGGTGTATGGCGTTAAATTAGGTTTGAATATCAAAAGGTCGGTCTCGCCATGTAACTTAATCAGACCCTTTCTGCGTTCCAATATCTCGTCAAAAAGTTTAGCCAACTGGAGGTTATAAGCCGTGGTTCTAATTTTGCCGCCTTTAGGTAAATCGTAATCTCTTTTAGGATAAATATATTGGCGGTTAACAAGTATCTTCCGATCGTCAAAATCAATTTGTGGAAGTGATAGAGCAGTTGCTTCATTGAAACGCATCCCTGTATACATTTGAATTTTAAATAGATATACATATTGCATCAGGTTACGGTCTTCCAGTGCAGCAAAAACTTTTTCCGCTTCATCAGGTTCTAAGTATTTGTCTGTTAAAGCTGTTTTCTTAGGCATGTTAATCTTAGGCACTTTGAGATCTTCAACAGGGAATCGCTTATCAAAGAAACCATAATCATATCCAAAGATTAAAATGAGTTTAATCACATTCAAGCGCATTAATAATGTATTATAAGCTTGCCCTTCATTTAGATAACCCAATAAAATATTATTGATAAAAGGAGCGGTTAGCTTTTTAATCTTCGTGTCACCCAATTTCCTTACTAACACATTGACTTGTGATTCATAAATCGACTTTGTCGCTAAGGTTAATTCTGACTGTTTCATGACTTCCACCCATTTGTGCGCTAGTTTAGAAAAGCCAATGTCAGACGAACTTGTTTGTTTCTTATGAATCTTTTCACCGAGAATTTGTTTCGCTGTATTATGTGCCTGTGGACTATCTTTAGTGAGGGTGGTGGACACATATTTGGTTTTACCTGTCAAGCGATCTTTATAACGTTCGGTGTATTTAAATTTCCCATTATTTTGTTGTACAACCCACACTTTTATCACTCCTTATGTTAAAATTGGGTATAGAAAAAAAGCCCACTTACCTTTTACATTCCTTAAGTGTTGGATTTTTTTCTTAATATTTCTTTATCTCAGCTCCACTCTTGACTCGCCAAAGTTATGAGAGTGGGGCTTTTTTATTGTCAACAAAATTGCTATTTTGTGAAAGCATCTATAATATTCGGAAGTTGATTAATCACAGCAACGATAATCGTACCGATTGTTCCGACTATCACTAGCCATACACTATATTTAGTTTTGATAACCTCTTCACGGTTGTTTGCCACAGATTTCTCTAAAGAATTAAATTGATCATCAATAGAGTTAAAGTGAGAATCTAACTGTTTTTCTACGCTATTCGCTAATAATTCTTTCTGTTCCTGATATCGTTTTTCTGAGCGCTCTTCACGTTCACGCATATCATCCTTTAATTCCTTAAAAAGAATATCAAATTTATCCATACCCTCGTCCTCCTTCAAGTCTATTTTATCATTTTCAGGAAGTTTTCTGGCTTGAAATTCATCTTTATCAGGAAAATCAACAATGTTATTACTCATAGTCATCACCAGTTATAATAGGCAACTTTGTTTTATATAAGAAATTATTAGAAACGGAGCTTGCTTCTATATATTCTTCCATAGTTTCTATTTTCTCAGACGAGTAGAATACAACTACTTCTATGTAAGAACTCTTTAAATCTAAAGTAATAATTTCTTCTTTGTATTTTTTGATTAAATCATTATCCAGCAATCGGATAAGTAAACTAGTCTTTTCATTGCCATCAATCAAAGTTTTCTCTGAAATGTTATATGATAGATGATTAAGGATGATACGGTCTTTATCACCTAGAGTATATATGAGTGAAACATTTAGAAAAAAATCAATTGATTCTTCAGGGTGCTTGGTGTACTGTAAAGCACTTAGCCCGACTTCTAATAATATACTGGAAATGTTATCAATATTTAAGATCGAAGTAATTCTATGTGAAGGGGTGGTATTAACGTGATCATATAGCCCTACATAGTTAATAACAGGCGTAAAATTATAATGAGCCATTTTCTATCTCCTATCTATTTTATTTTTTAACTTCTTTGCATATTCTGTGAGTTTAATGGCATTATCTAATGACATCTTCCCAATGGGGGTTATTTTGTTTGCATAGTTTGATAAGGTGTTTTGACTGATGCCTACTTCTTTAGAGATGCGATAGCGACTTTCGCTAGTGATGAGATGGTAGAGCTCCTCCTTTGATAAAATTTCCATAATTATAATCTCCTTAACCAAATAATAATATTAATGAGTAATAGGATAAGCCAAAAAGTAATTCTTAAATTTTGCTTTTTGATTTTATTCATTGCAATCTTCCTTTCAATCAATTAAAATGAAAGGGAAGGAAGGTCAACTTCCCTTCACAATTTAATCGTTAAGTAGCGAGTGGATTAAGTTGTATACGGTAGACACTATTGTGATTAGTTTTGCGGCTAGTTCAATGGTGTCTTTTCTTTTTGCTCTTTTTTTCTTCTTCCTATATTCAGCTTGAGTTATTTTCATTGCACCCCTCCTTGACCTTCTACTATTATCATACTACTATTTATAGTAGTGATCAAGAGATTGGGCTCTTTATACATTGTTTCTTTCTTTGCGAACGTCATCATATCCCATTAGCCATTCCATACTGACGTCCAGGGTCTTGCCTAGCAAATATAACTTTCGTTTATCAGGACTTGATTTATCATTAACGTATTGAGAAAAATGACTCTTATTTAAATAGATCCCGAGTTGCTCTTGATACGGTTTAGACTTTTCTAAAATATCCACTTGTCTTAGATTTCTTTCTGACATTATTTGCTTCAGCCGAACACCGGTTGTCGTACTCACACAATCACCTTTCCTTATTTATGTTACTAATAAAATTTTTCTTCAATTTCATAAAGTTGGGGATCATATATAATCTTTAAATCATTCTTATCAAAGGGACGGCTGCGTATGAGAACCCCTACTTCCTTTTCTTTATTTAGTAAAACCCCTTTATCTTGCTCTAAAGATTCAATTAATTGATTTGATACGGGATAGTTTAAGTCGTTTAGAACCTCTATAACTGATTCATCCCCTATATCAAAAAAGTAAATATCCAGCACTTTTGACTCATCATTATTTACTCGCATACGGGCTTTTTTATCAAAGTTATAATCTTTATAAAACTCACCAAAATACGCTGTGTACGAAACGGTTATCTCATCAGGCTCAACCTCTAATACTTGCATGAGTTTATAGCTGGTTTCCTTAGGACCGTCAGGGTTATAACTAAGGTTATCAGCAATAAGGGTTAAGCCAAGAGAAACAATAAACGTGATTCCCGCTGCGATTAGCCAGGGTTGAACAGGGCGATCTATAATCTTGCTATATAGAGCAATTCCAACAAATAGAATAGTTAAAAGCCGAATTACATGCCTCAAGCACCAAATGCTCCTTTCTATAAATGACCTCGCCCACTCTTGATTCGCAAAAATTATGAGAGTGGGACTTTTTTATTGTCTATATCTTAAACTTATTCCTCCTACATAGGTTGCCCAAATTGCTATTAAGGGAACAAATCTAATAAAAGTATCTAGTCCGAAAACTAACGTCCAGAAAAATGAAATAATAGAAAACAGAACAAATGCAATCACTGGGTGTTCAGCGGAGAAATAATAACCAGAAATCAAAAGCAGGGCATCAATTGCTAAGCATAATAAAAGACCTAATAAACATATCAACTGGAAGAAACCTGAAGTAATATGTAACAATCCAAAAGTTGCTGGTGTTCCAACAAAGGCTGCTATTAGTAAACAACCAATGCCGTCACTATCACTTGATGAAACATACGGGCTTCTTAAGGGAGAATAGGTAGTCTTGTTATACAATTTGTTATAAGCAGCCTTTTTAGGATTCTTGATATAGCCCATTCCCTTTTTACCATAAGAAGGGTCAATAGATTTCTTTAAAGTTCTTTTTGCTTTTCCAGTTGTTCGTGCAGATATACTTTTCTTCATGTCGGGCTTTCGTGGTCCGAACTTCATAATTACTTCCTTCCTATAAAATAACCTTACCTAAAATTGTTACCTGATTAGCTTCCAGATGCATATCATCATACTTAGGATTTTCACTTCTTAAAATAATTCCGTCTTCATTCGTATAAACTCGCTTGCAAGTAACCCCTTCATCAGCGATTCTCACGATAGCGACTTCACCATTCTCAACAGTAGGCTGGTGGCGAATATATACTTCATCACCTTTTTGAATCAGCGGTTGCATACTATCACCAGTAATTTCCACCAGTTCGTCTGCACCTTTAGGCACAACAGACGCTGACACGACTTCATAATTATATTCATCATCATCAACATAAATGGCTGAACCAGCAGCGGAAGGGCGTTTACGTAAGGTGTAGGTTTCGTTTTCTTCATTAACTGTATTCTGTTGTTCGAGCTGGTTTTCAGCGTAGTGCAGAACCTTTTGCTGACGGCGTTCTATTAATTTTGATGTTGTTTCAGTAACAGAGTCAAGTGTGGTAGATGAACTTTGTTTAAAAGAAACTGTATCTTCATTATCTAATTGGTTAAAAAGGTCATCAAACATAACACCCATACCTTCTGCTGCCTTCTTTATTATTGGAATGGAAGGTGTGACTTTCTTTCCGTTTCGTGGATCCTTATTCTTTTCTAAAACAGATATGTAAGCTTTTGAAATACCTGATCTTTTTGAAAATGAGTCCATGCTCATATTATTTTGTGTACGATACTTTTTTATTATTTCCCCTAAATGCATTTTTTTCTCTCCTCACGTATTTATAATGAAAGTCTAACATTTTAGACATATGATATCACGATGGGAATTATTTTTCAACATTTTGTTCATCATGATTGACAGCTGTCGTCTAACATGTTAGACTAAAGTCAAGTTGAAGGAAAGGCGGTGGAGATATGCACAATGTTTCTTATAGGATTAAAGAGTTAAGAAACGAAAAAGGCTGGACACAACAAGAGCTCTCTGAAATATCTAATGTTAGTAGAGCACTCATTGCTGGTTTGGAAAGCGGAGCTATAACAGAAACTTCGACAGCAAGCTTAAAAAAGTTGGCTAAGGCATTTGATATTGAGGTGTCTGATATTTTTTTTACTTATAATGTTCAACATGATAGACAGAAGACATAAAAAGGAGTTAATCAAAATGAATGAACTAAAATTATTTGAATTTGAAGACCAGCAGGTTAGAACACTAGTTATAGATAACGAGCCCTATTTTGTAGGCAAAGATGTGACGAATATTCTCGGTTATCAAAACGCAAGCAAAGCTTTGCGAGACCACGTAGACAAGGAAGACAAACTGAATAACGAATCGTTATCGAGTTTAGGACAGCGTGGAGGTTGGTTGATCAACGAATCAGGCCTGTACAGCCTAATCTTAAAATCGAAGCTGCCAAGCGCTAAGCGATTTAAACGTTGGGTGACTAGCGAGGTGCTACCAGCTATCCGTAAGCATGGGGCGTATATGACCGATGAAAAAGCTTATGACATTACACACAACCCTAACGCATTAGCTGACTTGTTGCTTCAAGCAGGCGAGCAGCTCAAACAAAAAGACCTCGTTATCAAAGAGATGCAACCCAAAGCATTATTTGCTGACGCTGTAGAAACGAGCCACACGTCTATTTTAGTTGGAGAACTCGCCAAGATTCTAAAACAAAATGGTGTGGAAACTGGTCAAAATCGATTGTTCCAATGGTTAAGAGATAAAGGATATCTTATCGCACGTAAGGGGACAGATCGCAACATGCCAACGCAAAAGAGCATGGAGCTGGGCCTATTTGAGATTAAAGAACGCACCATTAATAACCCTAACGGCACAGTCACCGTGACAAAAACACCTAAGGTTACAGGCAAGGGGCAAACCTATTTCATTAATCGGTTTCTAAAACAAATGGAGGTCTGCTAGTTAACGGCGTAGATGTAAGGGGTGAGAAGAATAAAAAAACACATTGCTAACGATTATTTGAAATAAATACCTTAAGGAGTGAACTAATTATGAACCTAGCTGAAATTGAAGTGCCTGACAAGAATCTGGTGTATGCCTGTATCACGTCAGAAATTCCTTATATCTTTCAAGGCATTGGTCGACAACAAGCCGCTAAGTATGTGAACGCTATGTATCACAATCCAGAATTCTCTGACGGAGTCATCAAACCAACGCAGCGAACCACAGTCGTGATCATTAGTCGCTTTGTTGATTATCTAAGATATATGGACGAACAGAAGTTTAAATAGAAAGAGATGAGTAAACCAATGGGAAAGAAAATTCCTGACACCGATAAGAATGTTTCACCATTAGCTAAAGGTGAATGGGTAACTATAAAAGTAAATGGTGCTGAAGAGCTTTCAAAGTTAGTAGATAAAGCTGCAAGGTTATCTCAAGAGCTTTCAGAAACAATTGAAGAGATTGAAAACGTGAAATTTGAATTTGAGTTTGAGTAGAAAGAGGTGAGACCATGACACCGTTTATCGTATCTTTACTAATCATATCCATGTTTTTTAACGGTTACTTCCTAGGTATTGTTCGCGCTTACTATGCAAAAATGCAAGGCGAGGAGGGTGAAGACGATTGTCAAATGTAGGAGATAATATTCAACTCATTCGCCTGGAAGAAGGCCATGGTGTTCAAAGTTTTGCTAAGCGTTTAGGTGTGAAACCGAGCTTGATTAATGATATCGAAAAAGGTCTCAAAGAACCTAGCGAAGAATTTCTTCAGTTGGTTTCAAAAGAAGTGGGGATACCTGTTTCGCACATTATTCAAGGTCAAAACTATGACAGCGTTGAAGGTTTCAAGGAATGGTTAGAACACCTTGAACTAGCGAGTGACCCGAATAAGAGTTTTATCTTAGCAGCCCTTGAGTTGGCAGAAGCTTATCAAAGTTGGTGCGACCAGTGAAAACAATTGTTGTTAAGAAGAAGAACGGGAAGGTTATTAAAGAGTTTAGCTTTGACGATCGTGACGAAGCCACACTATTTGTCACTGAAAATAATTTTTGGACAAAGCGGCAAGGCTTTCGTTATGAAGTTCTGGGTATAAAAAAAGACGACTAAGAAAGTCGTCCCTCTTGAAACCTATCCCTAGTATAACACAAATAACGGAAAGGTTGTTATCAATGATTAAAGTTTTAAACCAAACCACGGAATATTATTGTTCCACAGAAAAGGAAGCTCAAGATATTTTAGATAAACGCAAAGCAGATCTCGACACGATCACTGATGATGGCCGAAAGCTAGGCAGAATCATGAAGCAAATCCTAGAAGATAAGGTCACTTCAGACAACCAGTATTACAAGTTAACCATTAAGGAAGAATATAACTTGGCGGTTGACGTGGCGCAATCTGATCCACATGACGATAACGATTATGTTGAACTGTTCCCTATGCCAGAGAAATAAAGGAGAAATGATTCATGACTAATAAACGAAAAGAAAAACAATTTATCTTTGTTGATAAAGAAGACGGTAGCTACTTAAACGATATTCAATTAAAAGAAAATTCAGTCGCTTTCGATATTATGAACGCTGACAGCATTATGGACGCTAAGAAAGCCTATGCATACAACGATATAGAAGAATTTGAAAAAGCTATTGAATTGATGAGAGAGCATGGATTAAAAGATCTTGGGAAAATCGCTGATCTATTGGGCTATGAACCAGTGGTGGCTAATATCACGATTGAATTCACTGATTTAGATGGCAACCCTATGGATGTCGCAGAACCAGAAACAGAGCATGAACATTTATGCGAGGAAGTCGATTTCCTTCAAAAATTAGACGAACTGATGAGGGAGATGGGTAACTAATGAATATCTATGAACTATCCGAACGCTATCAGATCCTCTTAGACCTCTTACAGACCACAGACATTGAGAATGACCCAGAAGCCTATCAAATGTATCAAGACACCTTAGACAGCATTAATGACGTGTTTGAGGACAAGGCGGAAGGGTATATCAAGGTCATCACCGAACTGGAAGGTGACATGGAGAAACAGAAGAACGAGATCGATCGCTTAACCAAACGGAAGCAGTCCTATCAGCGAAACATAAAACGTATGAAACAGACCCTTCAAGAGGAAATGGAAGCCACAGGCAAGCAAAAGATCAAGACACCAATCTTCACTATCTGGACGCAAAACAATCCTAAACGCGTGGTGGTCACTGATGAAGAAGCGATCCCTGAACACTTCCTGGTTCCGCAAAAACCGAAAGTCGATAAGAAGTCAGTCCTCGATTACCTGAAAATGCACGAAGGTGAAACTGTTGATGGGGTCACGATCGAGCAGGATCGGGGCGTGAGATATCGATGAAAATATTAAAAGCCGAAGAAATCAAACGCCTTGATGCTTGGACAGCCTTGATCTATTCAGAGCCTGGTAAGGGTAAGACCTACATGGTTCGCTCGCTAAAGGGCAATACACTGGTTCTCTCGGTCGATGGTATGTATCAGGTACTGGAAGGTTTGCCCAACGTTACCGTGCTTTATATGGACGCTGACAAGCCTAATGAGGAACTTGAGAATTTCCTGAAGTTTTTAATCAAGCATGTGGATCACTATGACAATGTGGTCATTGATAACTTATCCACCTTCCAGAAATTTTGGCTCAATGAACGAGCAAGAAAGACCACCAGTGGCATGCCTGAACTTAAGGATTACGGCGTGTTCGATCGAATCATTCTTGAACTAATCAGCGAACTAAAGAATTTGCAAAAGAATTTATTATTCCTAGCCCATGAAAAGGACAAGGAAATTACAAGAGAAAGTGGTGGTGTGTACACACAGAAACAACCAGACGTTAGAAACTTAGACGCTTGCATGGGAATCATACCCTTGGTCGGGCGATTAGTAATGTATAAGAACAGCAAAGATGACAGTGAAGAACGCATAATCATTTTACAACCTAGCGAATCTACTCGAGCAAAAGACCAATTGCTAGGCGACCGTAAAGCGATTAAACAAATGGAATTACTACCGTTATTACAAGAACAAGAAGGAGAAGATTAATTATGGGATTACTAGACACATTAAAAGAAGTTAAGAACGAAGGTTTTGACCCTAAGAAAGATACCGTATCCGATTTTGAAGACCTACCGTCAGGTGACTATGTGGTGCGCTTGAAATCAGCGGGCACACGCTACAATGAAAAACTTAGTCAATCAGAAATCACTTTTAACTTAGAAGTCGTATCAGGCGAGCATAAAGGATCGATCGAGTTTCTAAGCCTAAGTTTTGAAGATGAGGTGCCAGACTTTGTTAAGAAGAAAAACGCACGTATCTTATTAAAACTAAATGAGTTGCTAGACATTAAAGCGGCTGAATCTGAATTGAATGATGAAGTGAAAACCGCTGAAGCATTTAGTGATCGTGGGGTAGGCAACCAGGTTCTGATGAAATTACGCCTATCTAAGAACAAAAAAAATCCAGATTTCCCGTACCGCAATTATGAATTCGAACCCGTTCCTGACGAACCTGAGGATCCGTTCGGAGGAATTGGCGAGGAAGAACTTCCATTTTAAGTTATAAAACCATGTTACAAGGGTACTTTGTGAAATTTTGAAAAACAAGGGCAAATCCCTTGGGGCGCAAGGAGTTACGTCATGTTACACAAAAGGTTACAGCGGGTGTTACAAAAAGTAAAAAATAACATAAATCGTAATGAAAACGATCTTTATTTTGTAACTGTAACACCCCCTGTAACACCTAGTGTAACTTCCAAATCCATTGATATGACAGCATTATGAGGGGTCATGTTACAAAGTTACACCTAATAAATAGGGTATTAGTATTATATATAAAAAAATATCCCCTCTGTCCTTTTGTAACTTCACAAACTTTTGTGAGTTGGACAGAGGAGATAAATCGGCCTCTTATTTAATTTCTATTCTTAGAATAGCAGAAAGGGGAGAAGAAAGCAAGTGGCAGAAATCATTTTTGATAAATCGAGAAAAAATTTGAAACGTGTCTATGAACGAATCAAGAAAGGAACGATGTCTAAGATTGTTAATCCTGAAGTCTTGTTTCTAGCCATGGGTGGTTATAATCGAACCTTTGAATTATTGCTTGCCATGGGTTTACAGAAAGATGATATAGCGATCTTTTCAAATTTATATTTATCGCAAAACTTTATTGAAGAAACAGATGGTAAGCAAGTGCTATTGGTTAAGAAGATTAATTACTTAACAACAGTAAGAAAAGGTGAAAACTCGTCCTGGAAGTCCCTTGATTTAAATGTGGCTGATGCATTTGAAGAACAGATGATGGTATACGCTAACGCCACTCGTTCAGTAGGGAAGGGAAAGAATAAGACGGATTGGTTAAAACCTAGCATTGTGATCCTGGACGACCCTTCGCTTAATTTACAGTATGAAGGCCATAGATTCCGTTTCCAAACGAATCTCGGTTTTGTTCAAGTGAGAAATCGGAATGCTGACCCACTGGTGTTACTTGATGAGATTAAATATGTCGAGCCAGCTAAACGCATGATGTTTGCAATGTATCAGCAACAAGCGGTCAGTGAAGAACAAATATTGGACGCGCTAAGTCGCTTAATGTCAAAAGTGTGGCGTAGAGATGGCAATGTTTGGTATGTAAAGCCAACAGAATTCAAGGAGATTGTAGGATCAAACGAACTCGCTAACGTTCTTAAGGACACTCAAGAGCTAGGTATTACCCAATTCAAGAGTAATAAGCGTTATCACCAAGAAAATGCACGCTGGATTGTGATCCCTGATGAAGCCTTTGAATTTAAAGGGTTTGACTATAAAGATGAAGAGCAATTGTTCCAAGAAGAACTGGAAGTCGAGAAGGAACAAGAGCAAGCTTTTGCCGAACAACAGGAAGAACAGCTTAACAAGATCCTGTTCAAAGAATTCACCCTTAATCTCAAGACAGGCTATATCGGTAAGCAAATGGCACGAAGTGAGAATGAAACCTTGCAATCCTTTATTAGCACGACAGACGACATTGAGAACGAGGTGCAAGGAATCGAGTTGCTATCGCAAGCTAACACTGAAGAAGAATACAAGGAGATTAAGAAACATAATCTCTGTTATTTCCTCGATGGCGTATTCAAAGATGATGAACGCAATGATAGCAATTACGTTGGTGGTAAACGCCTAATCAGTATTGATATTGACGATGGCGACTACACCCGAGAATCGATTGAAGACCGCTTACAGTCCTTAGATCTTTTTGGTTTAGTGTATCCAACCCCTAAGTATTACTTCAATGGGGAGAAGCGCTGGCGAATCATTCTCATGGCAGACAAAGACATGACTAAAAAAGAGTACAAGTACACGGTCAAGGGTGTGGCAGACATGTTAAGTCTTGAGTTTGACCCCGCAAGCGCTAAGATCTCACAACTCATGGGTTACCCCTTAGCTGAAAAAGATATCTCAACCGTGGTGGGCACACTCGTTAATGTGGATCAGTTCCAACCTGATGAAGATGAATCTGAACACCATGCGAACGTGGTGCAATTCAAAGACAGTAACAAATCACTAATTGATTTCGATCATGCCCAAGCACGCCTGCTCAAAGAGGTCCTCACCAATGGTGTTCCAGAAGGCAGACGTAACGAAACTTATTATCAAGTTATTAAATACTTACGAGATACCCAAGCCAATCCTGAGTATGAACTATGGTTTAAGGAAGCCCTCGACCTGGAAGCCCTTGTTAAAGACCAAATGCGAGCAGACGGACTGGATGACCGTGAGATCGCACTCATTTGTAGAGAGGAGAACTAATCGTGTATGACTTTTCAAAAGCACTAACTAACAATATCGAACGAACGTACACCTATGCTTATGCCAGCAATGCTTTTCAATACCCTAAGCCCGCTTACGAATATAACGCCCTAGAGTTCTTTCACCGTCTACTAGAAATCGAGCCTTTCAAAGCTTTTATGAACCTCGAGCGTTATGGCTTCAAGCAAACCAAGCGAGCCCTCGACCGCTATGAGATCCCTTACACAGCAGATCAAGAGCGGCGAGCCCGAGTGTTCTATGACGTGACCACCCTCATGCTTGCCCGAAGTAGTGACTATGTTTCACTCGACTTAGGCACAGAAGACCTGGAGGGCACAGGCGTGGTCTTGTATAAAGCGCCTAACACTTATACCACATACGACACACTGGCGGTTGCTAAGTTTATCCGTAACTTACCTGCCCACCAGAAGGTTAATAATACCATCTACACCGCTGAACTTCCTGACCTATTGAAACGCTCAAACGAACAGATGGAAGCCCTAGAAACATGCGTCACACACAAGGTCTCATGCTTAATTGGTGGTGCAGGGACAGGGAAATCATTTGTCACAGCGAATATCATTAATCAACTCAAAGAGAACGATCAGCGAGTGGTGGTGCTGGCGCCTACCCATAAAGCCAAGGAAGCCTTGCAAGAGAAGCTGGAGGACAACGTCACGGTTCGAACCATCCATAGCTATATTTATAAACCCGAAGATTGTGACGCTATCGTGATTGATGAAAGCGGTATGTTATCAACCCCACTCTTTAAAGGCCTAATCAATAATTATAAGAACCAGCAATTGGTGTTTGTAGGAGATAAGAACCAATTACCGCCGATCGAGTATGGACGTCCTTTTGAACTCTTGCAACAATCCGTTACGGTTAGCGAACTCAAAGAAAATAGACGGTCAGAAGCGGCGGACATTATCGCTTTAGGCAAAGAAGTTATTGGTATTCCACAAAACGCTAATATGAATACCCCAAACATTGTCTTTGCACCCACGATCCAATCTGCTTTTGAAGATGAAGGAGCAGAGGTCTTACTCACTTTCACTAATGCAGACGTGAAAGGAACTAACGAGCAACAAAAACTTAAAGACGCTCCTGCCTCGATTTACCCCGAGTTTTCAATTGGCGACAAGATCATTGCTAAAACGAACAAGAAGGGAAAACACTTTAATGGTGAACTGTTTACGATTATTGATTATGACCTCATTGAGAGCAAGACAACGGGAAGAAAAGTACGGCTTAACACGCCGCAAGACTTGGCTTACAATTTCGATCTCGCATACGGACTAACGATCCACAAGTCACAAGGCAGCGAATGGGACGTGGTGGCCTATAAACCAAGCGATCTCGACACCCGTAACTTGGCATACGTGGCAATCACTCGAGCCAAGAAAAAGCTAGTCATTATAGGGGACTTGAAATCAGAGTACTTAGCACAGGACGACTGGAGGTTTATTAGTTGAAGTTAATCGCATTTGATCAGTCCACAACAGCAACTGGTTTTTGCGTGATGGAGATGGGAAGTGCAGACATTATCGCTTATGACGTGATTAAACCCGTAGGCGAAGTGAATGACCGCATTAGAGAAATAATCCGCAAGGCCATGTGGCTTTGCGAACATTACGAGGTAGGCTTTGTGTTTATTGAAGGCATACAGGTACAGCGTAACCCCGTAGTGTACGAGAAACTAGCCAAGCTGGAAGGCACATTAGAAATTTGTTTAGAAGAAAAAGGGTATTTCGTGAATGTGATAAAAGCGAGCGAATGGCGCAAGTTGGTGGGCATTAAAGCCCGTAAGCGCAAAGACGCTAAGAAAGCAGCCATAGCCATGGTGAAAGACCTTTATGACATAGAACCGACTGAAGACGAGTGCGAAGCCATCCTTTTCGCACGAGCCTTTAGCCTACAAGATTGGGAAGGAGTACCAGAATGACCTTAACAAAAGAAGAACTCAAGAAACTAGTCGAAGAAATGATCGGGTAAGGAGGCAACAGACATGGAAGATAAAAACCCAGTTCTTTATTTCTTTGCGGCTTGTGGTGTTTTTACAATGCTTGCTTTCATTGTTTTGCTTTTAACAACATTCTTCAAAGACCAACACCCACTGGAAGTCACTAGCCAACCCGAACTCATTGGTCAATACGACATAACGGGTGATAGTTACACCAAACGCACTTTACAAATCTATCGCATTGAAACAAATCAAGGCGAAGAACTGGTCGCCACAGAATGGAGGAACTAGTGATGGATAACTATGAAGTCTTGAACCAACGCTTAGAAGAATACGAAGAAAAAGTCGAGAGAACCAAAGAGTTTCTAAACCTACTGGAAGTCAGTGGAGATATCCCACAGCAAGGTGATCAGTACTGGTATATCCATAAAGTGGTTATGCCAATGATTTGGGATAATGACCCAACTGATTATGACCGCTTAAAAGAAGGAAATACTTACCCGACTAAAGACCACTGCCAATACGAACTTGAGAAAGACGCCGTAGCAGACGAACTCAAAGCTTTATCAGACGTAGACGATGATTATGATTGGGGTAATAAATACGCTTATGGATTAGCTTGTGTAGATGAAGGTTTGTATTCAGTAGAAATGTCTTATCCTGTCGCTAATGCCATTATGTTTTCTAGCAAAGAAAAATTATGGCAAGCGGTCGACTTAGTTGGAGGGAAACGCATAAAAGATTTTCTGTTTGGGGTGATTGATGATGAGTGAAAAGGTAAAAGTGCCACAAATCGTGGCGGAATACTTAGAAATGCAAGAAAAAGTTAATCATTGGGTGGACCAAAGTGATTATAACGATAGAGCAAAATTGCTACACGAAGCACAAAAGAATGGTTACGAGATCGAAACCGCTGAAGACGTGATGAAAGAGTTGGAAGACCTAACAATCAATAAAGATTCTACCCTTTATAAGTTAGATTTCTATTCTATAATCGCTTTCGACTATCAAAGAGAAGAACTGTTTGTGGATACCGTTCCTTATGCCGCAGCAAATACTCCTTTATTTTTAACAGAAACTGAAGCTTTAGACGCTATCGATAAAGTGGGCAGAGACCGAATCAAAAGACATTTATTTAGGGGAATACATGATGAAATTGAAGATTGACCTTAATTACCACTATGAATCCAACATAAGTGAAGACGAGCGAATAAAAATTATGGAATACTTGCATGACGATAACGGTATGTTGTCAAATGATTTCGTTAGAGAAATTGAAGCAGAATTCAATGACGTGACCTTTATCCAAGACGGAAGAGATGAATGGGGCATTATAGATGATCTTACAATTGGAATTGACTATCCCTGAAACGAGTTTTATCGCTAATTACACATGCGTTTATGCAAAAGGTTGTCACATTCCAAGCTATATTCAAATCGAGGTGATAGCAGATGAGTAACAAAATACTTGTCCCACAAGTGGTGGCGACATGGATCGAGAACCGTTTCGAAGGTGGCTTTGAACAAGGCTTTACCTTAAAGGATCTCTTTTTTAACAATCATTATGACCCAATTGACGAACGACTGGAAGCTTGGTTGTTTTCAAGCGAGGAAGAAGAAAATATTCAGCGTCAAAAGATCTTACTGGAAGCTATTGTGAACGGTTATGAAGTAAGGGACGATGAACAGATACTAAGGGTTAAACGCCTAACAAATACCGCTAAATTGCCCACCAAGGCTCATGAAACAGACGCTGGTTTTGATATCTATGCTGATCAAAAGTTTGAAGCGGACGAGAATAGTATTATGCCTAAAACCGTTTCAACAGGAATAGCGATTAAAATTCCTGACGGTTATTACGGACGATTGGTAGGGCGAAGCGGCTTAACAAGTCACACAGGCTTAAGAGTACACGAAGGCATTATTGATAGCGGCTATACAGGGGAACTCAAGGTCATGTGTAGCTTTGTTTGTCCTTATGCCGTTAACAAAGGTAATAAGATTGCCCAACTCATCATTCAACCCTTACCAGCATTCGAAGTATTAGAAGTTGACGAGCTACCGCAAACTGACCGCAACACTGGTGGCTTTGGGAGCACGGGCGTATGAGTAAAACATGTCCATGGCTTAGGTATAAAAAACTTGATTTTTTAGTTTCGTGCAATGAATGGCAATACGAGCTAACGTCTATGGAATGGAACACATATAACTATTGCCCGTTTTGTGGCAGACAAATTGAATGGAGGGACGCTTTATGATTCCTAAATTTAGAGCGTGGAATAAACTTACACAAACAATGGAACCCGTTAATACCATGGATTTTAACTATGGAGAAATTAACACTTTTGATGGTTGTGGCTGTCAAGATAATACCCTAAGTTTTGACGACATTATCCTGATGAGATGGACGGGATTAACAGATATGAACGGCGTTGACTTATACGAAGGCGATATTGTCAAAGATTATGGTCTATGTTCAGTATCTCTTGTTAAATTTGGTGAATATTCAGCCCAACATTGGGAGGAATTTTCCAACGAACCTGATCTTTATCCACACGTTGGTTTTTATATGACCCTTGACAAAAGTGATGATTACCAAACAGCTTTAGAGTTCTTTGGTGATTTTGAAATCATTGCTAACGTGTACGAGAACCCCGAGGTGATGGGATATGAATAAATATACAGTGCTCAACACCTTGTTTGAATTATCAAAAGAAAGCGATGATTTAAAAAGAGGCATTAAAATTTTAGAAGCCATTGAATGGATTCAAGGGAAAGATGAACGGGAAAGCAAGTATGAATTTATCGATAGAGAAATTAACGAAAATTGGGACGACCATGTTCGCGGACGTATTGTTTCTGTTATTGAAAACGCTAATTCAAACTTTATTAATGATTTCCCTAACTCATCAAGCATAACGTGGTTAACCGATAAATTATCTGAAGCAACTCAAGAAGGTGTATTAGAAATCTTTGGCATTAGAAAGAGGTAAAAAAATGAATAAAGCAGAAGCGATTAGAATTTTAAAGAAAGAATTATACAAGATTGACTTTTCTGGACTTAGTGAAGAAAACCTAGAAAAGGTACAAAGGTATGTGGATCTTTACACGGTCATTCAGTGGCTAAAAAGAGAAAGCTTTCGAGCCATTCCAAATTCTATCGATGTTCAAGAAGCATGGAATAATATAGCGAAAGGGTGGGAAACGATTTTCGATGAAAATGAAGAATCAGAAAACAATTAATATCATAGTTGACCTCGCACTGGTGGTCATTACAGTTTGGGGATCATTTCAAAATGGTTGGTTTAATTTGCCTAACTTGGTTTCTTACTTAGGGCTTATAGGCGTGATTGGTTTAGCCAAGAAATGGCAAGGAAATTTTATTTTTAATGGTATTCAAAATTTGTCAGCCGCTATTGTGGCAGGGCGTAGCAAAATTTATGGCGATATGTTTACCAGCCTTTATTACTTGATCACTCAATTCTTTGGCTATCGAGAATGGGAAAACCATAAGGACCGTGATGGCTTAGTCAAGATTGACGAGCATACTAATTGGCGAATGGTTTTGTTTGCTATCTTTATTGGCTTTTTCCTGCTTGGGGGCTTGAGCTGGTGGCTTGGTGGTGTCTATATCTTTTGGGACGCTTTTAACAATGCGACCGCCATCATTGCCCAATATATGCAAGTAGTACAGCGTAAACGATCGAGCTGGATCCTATGGTTGGTTACAAATGTCGTCTCAATGAGTTTATTTTTAAGCGTGGGCGTTCCGCAAATGGCCATTATGTATTTTGTGTTCTCACTGAATGCCGTGCGTGGTTGGTTGAACTGGGGCATGTAAAAAAGAAAACGAAAGGTAGTGTTACATTAATAATGATTAAGGTATATAGCAAAACAGTATGTGGCGGTTGTGATATGGTAAAGCATTATTTAGATATGAATAAGCTAGACTATACGGTAATTAACCTAGACGAGGATCAAGAAGCGATGGACTTAGTCCAATCTAAAGGCATTATGGGTGTGCCAATCGTGGTGGTTAATGACGATTGGGAACGTGCCATTGTTGGTTTTAATCCCGTAGCAATTGACGACTTGATTAAGGGGTGACAACCATGTTTGAATCAATCACCGATGAAATGGCTAAGCTATACGAAAGCAAGAACCATGATTATGGCAATAGTTTTGATAAGTCAATGGATCAGTTCGGACTGGTGGCCAGTGCGATCAGGTTAGGGGACAAGTATAATCGATTTAGTGAATTAATTAATAGTGACCAGCAGCAGGTTAAAGACGAATCCATACGTGATACTTTAATTGATCTTGCCAATTATAGCGTGATGACGATCATGTGGCTTGACAATCAAAGGGGTGACTAGGTATTCAAGCAAAAGCTTATCTGAAGAAAATTAAACGGTTAGATCGTAGGTGCCATCATAAGGTTGACGAGCTAAACGAGCTTAGAAGCACGATAACGTCCATTAGAGCGGTTGACTATACCCAAGAGTCCGTTAGTACCAGCAGAGAGAATAACGCTGATAAAGGCATTATGGCGCTTCTAACGCTAGAGGAAGATTTAAGCGAAGAGGTTAAAGAGTATTTTTCGTATAAAGGAAAAGCCCTCGATCTTATCAATCAATTAGACAAAGATAGTTATGTAGATATTCTTTACATGCGTTACTTTGAATATAAGGATTATAAAGAGATTGCTTACGACTTAGATCAAACCTATGAATGGACGATTAGACAACATGGCTATGCCTTGCAAGCTTTAGATGCTATCATGCCGTCAGAAGAGAAATAAGGGTGATTTTAGACGTTCTAACCCTTTGATAGTATAAATACCTTACGCTATAAATAAAAAGCGTTAAATGTACGTTAAATATTAAAAAGCCCTATTCGAAATGTGTAGTGACCCCCAAAAGTTGGACTAAGAATTCAACTTTTGGGGGTTATTTTTATGTCTAAATATTCATTAGAATTTAAACTGAATTTAGTAGGAGACTATATTGCGAAAAAAGGAAGTTATCGAATGTGTAGTGACCCCCAAAAGTTGGACTAAGAATTCAACTTTTGGGGGTTATTTTTATGTCTAAATATTCATTAGAATTTAAACTGAATTTAGTAGGAGACTATATTGCGAAAAAAGGAAGTTATCGAACCTTAGCTAATAAAGCAGGAATAGATCCTTCTATTTTACGAAGGTGGGTTAATAACTATTATGAATTTGGTGTAGATGGTTTAAAGAAAAGGCGGACTCAACAGGTTTATACTGTTGAATTCAAATTAAATGCGATAGAATTGTATGAAAGTACGGAAATGAGTTATCGCGAATTGGCCAATTCATTAAACATGAATAATCCAAGTCTAATCGCTAATTGGCGAAGAGCTTATCATGAAAGAGGACTTGATGGCCTTTCCGCGAGGAAAGGAAGGCCACCTAAAGTGTCTAAAAAGAAATCACAAATCAATCAAATAAAGGATAGCAGCGAAACCAATCAGTTAAGTGAAGCAAAAATAAAGGAACTTGAACAACGGATTACGGATTTAGAAATTGAGAACAAATTTTTAAAAGGATTGAGGAGACGTGTGGCTCAAAGAGTCAAGCGAGAAAAGAAGAAATAGTGACCGAAATCACACGTCTCCATGATGAAAAATATGCTTTAAAAGATATTCTTAGCGTTTTAAAGTTTCCTAAATCGACCTACTTTTATTGGAAAAATAAAGATGAGGAAATTGATAAGGATGCCGATTTAAAAGAGGAAATGAAAGACATCAGAGAAACCCATAAGGATTATGGTTATCGAAGAATGCGAGCTGAACTGCTTTCCCGTGGTTATAAGGTCAGTAAAAACAAAGTTCAACGCCTAATGAAAATTATGGGGATACAGGTCACTAGCTATACTAGAAAGACAAGAAAATATAATTCCTACAAAGGAACGATTGGAGAGATAGCGCCAAATCGTATCAACCGGCGGTTTGATTCGACCATTCCTTATCAAAAAATAACAACAGACACAACAGAATTTAAATACTACTATGCCGATGATTCTGGGAATTATCAAACTGGAAAACTCTATTTAGATCCTTACATGGATCTATTTAATCGAGAAATTATTTCTTTTAAGATAACACATCAGCCTAATGGACAAAGCATGTTGGAGGGGCTACAAGCTGCCATTGAAGCAAGTAAATTATGTCCATACAGAAGAACCTTTCATTCTGATCAGGGCTGGGCCTATCAAATGAAAAGTTACACCCGGCTCTTGAAGGATCACCGAATTTTTCAAAGTATGTCTCGTAAAGGAAATTGCTTAGATAATTCGCCAATGGAGAATTTCTTTAGTCTACTAAAACAAGAAGTCTACTATGGTCGGACTTATCATTCCTTTGAAGAATTAGCACAAGCGATTGAAGATTTTATAATCTATTACAATGGTGAAAGAATCAAAGAAAAATTAGATTTTAGGAGTCCTATAGAATTTCGTCTTCATCACGCTTCTTTCGCCGCTTAATGATTACACATAAACTTTAAACTTATCAAGAGCCGCTACGCTCTTCCTCTTGACAAGTTTAAATTTCTGAGTAAATGTGTCGGCAAGAAATAAGCAAGAACTGTAAGCAACAAAAAAGAGCTGGCCAAAGGCCAACTCACTATATATAAAGTCCAACTTATTGGGGTCACCATAATGAGTAGGGCTTTTAGTTTAAACACAGTCGTTCAATTGTGTATATCCTAATTTACGTTTGATGAATCGATTAAGGTAATCATAAACAGCATTGGTTAAGGGCGCCGGGCTATATATTAAGCTTTCAAACCAGAAATGATTACTACCAGGATTTAATATAATTGCTAATATTCTTTCTTCATCTAATTCTTTTAAAGCTTGTTTGCTGATCTTGGTTGTTTCTTGCTTTAATAAATTTTCTACTTCAATAAGAATATTCTTTTGTTCCATGTTTATTAACTCTTTTCTTATGACGCTTTAAAGCTATATGTTTCGTGGATAATCTTTTCAACTTTAGGGAAAGCGTCAAAATAGGCGCTTTCCATGTTGTCGACTAGATAAACTTCTGTTTCGTCGTCCGTTACAAAGTTGCTTTCAATAGCTGTTTTTAGATCTTCATCGCTAGTTATGTAATTGTTCCATAGTGAATCCATTTCGTTTCCTTCTGAATTGTAAGCGATTAGGCCGTAGAAATTGGTTCCTTCCCATAGATCGTTTACATAGCTAATAGGCATATTGTCAAAGGTGATGAATGGGTTCCAATCTGAAAAACCTACAAGGCCATAACTTAACCCATTAGTCGCCGCTAAACCTTCACGGGTAAAGCCGTATTCTTCTAAGACGTCAACAAATTCTTGACTTTCAAAGTCGTATAGGTCGCTTATTTCTCGTTCTAAATCTTCTTTTTCATAGCCTTCTGCTTTTAAGTAGGCCTTTAAAAATCGTTTCAAGTTGTCTTCATTGGATAGGTAGGGGTGTAAGTTTTTTAGATAGTTGAATAACATTTCTTCAGTAGTTAATTCAATGGCCTTGAAATCTTTTAACAAGCTTTGCCCTTGTTCTAAGATTTCCATTATAGAAGGCTCATTGCTATCAAAGAAATAAACGTTTTCATAGCCGTTATAAAAAACAATATCATCATCGGTTACCATTTCAAAATATACTTGTTTAGTCATTTTTTATCCTACTTTCTATAATGTGTCAGGCTATTTCTTCAGTAAAGGGTGCCTATTTCCTTTAGACTAGGCTATTCACCTAGTTTCGAATTAGTTGTTAGTAATCAATAATTAAATTCCACCAGCTATAATCTAGATAGGTATCAAAAATGTATTCTAGTTCTTCTATGCTATCCGCTTCATTAATCAATTGATAGGCTTGTTTAATCTTATTCTTTTCTTGATCGTCAGCATTTTCATAGATCCAATTTGTCCATGCTTTGAAATTGGTTTCGTTTCTAAAGTAAGCTAGTACCGCTTGTTCAGTACCTCTTACAATTAACACCAAGTCGCCTTGGTTGTTTTCATATACGTTAAACATTTTAATTTCTCCTTTTATCTCATCGCTGGTGGTTTAAACGGTTTCGCTTAACTTCAATTCCTTTTTATTGTTGTAAAAGGTAAAGATCGGACAAGACGGGTTAGGCTCTTTATAGGTATAGGTGTATAGATGCAAGCTACCCGTTACTAGCGACCACTCAAGCCAATCCATGATGGCTAATAAGTCTTTAGGTCTTGCATCTAGAACGTCTTCTTTTATGTAAAAAGGCGGTTCAGTATCATCTTCAAAAGTTTCAATAAAGTAATTAATTAAATCGGTTTTAATTTGATCAAGGTTACCGTCTGAAATGATTGTGTCTTTTCGTCCGTACTGTTTTTCAATTGTTAATAAGTAGTTCATTATGAGTTCCTTCTTTCTTTCCACTGGTGGTGAGTGCTTATCTTATAAAGTAACTTCTGTTCCCGTGTATTCTTCTAAGTCGTAAATAATTAGGCTGATGAATGTTTTCATGTCATCAAGATCATTTATAGTGATTTGGTGCGGTTCGTCTAAGGCGATTAGGTCATAATCAACTAGCGAATCATATAGGGTTGTTCCGTCTATTTCATAGATAGAATCAGGTTTTTCTATATAACTTTCATGGTAAGTTTCTACCGATCCATCACTTTGGATCAGTAGATCTTTTTCCGGGTTAATGGCGATTTCATCAAAGGCGACTAGTAATTGACCTATTTTTAATTTCATTTTTTTAGTTCCTTCTTTCTTTAAATATATTCATTAACTAAGTTGTTTAATTGATCTTTGATAATATAATCGTTGTGTTTATCTGCTGAGTAACTAGATACACTTTCCAAATTTCCATATCCGTCAAAGGTGAAATAATCATCATTGAAATTGAAATCACCAAAGTGAACCATTCGAACGATATCCATTGGGGTAAATTCGTAAAGAATTTCATCAAGTTCATCCATGTCATACAAACGATCGTCAGGGTATTCTTCAAAGTATTGTTCTAATAACTCATACTCTTCAATGTCTTCAAGTTCGCAAGCTAAGTTATTTAAGCTTTCTAAGTTGGTATATTCGCCTATTTCAAAGGGTGCTTCATAATCGGTTATAAAATATTCTTCATAGTGTTCATTAATTCCGATCCGCTCAAAGCTTTCAGCGAGTTCATCATCTGAAATTGGTAGGGTGATCCACTCGCCGATCAAGTAACCTTCATTGTATTTGCCTAAGTTCGTGAGATAAATTCTAATTTCTTGTTCCATTTTTATAACCTCTTTCTAAATGCGTCTTATAAAGACGTCTAATCGTTGTATTTTTAGGGAGAAGCTTTTGGCTTATCTCCCTTACTGACTTTACTATAACACGGCTTAATAAGACGTGTCAAGGAATTTTAGAAAATATTTCTATCTTTTTTAATTTATTGTGTTAAAACCTTTATTATCAAGGCTTTACAATATAAAGGATATCTGATAATATTTATTAAAGTAGTCTTCTAAAGACGGGAGGGAGATTTATATGATGATAAATAAATCTGTTGTATCTGATAGACTTAGGGAATTAAGAAAGTCTAAAGGATACACTCAAAAGGAATTGGCTAACCTTCTTTCAGTTAGTTATGAAGGCGTTAATAATTGGGAAAGAGAAAAGACACTACCCAAACATGAAATACTAGCTAGGTTGGCCAGCTTGTATCAAGTATCTATCGATTACATACTTGGCCAAACCAACACTAGACAACGTTATTAATTATTGTTATGGTGTTAATGAACCTTCTTAATTTAGAGGGGCTTCTCACCAAAGGCGCTTAGCATTATTTGCTAAGTGCCTTTTTTTATTTGCTTGTTTTGATAACCCAAATAATATCCTCTTTTAACATATCGATTGTATAGTCGGGGTTGCTAGGATCAAGCGCTTCTTCTAAGCAATCGAATGCGTCTTCATATTCTCTTTCATCAATGTCTTTGAGTTGTTCAATTAATTGTTTTACTTGTTTCATTTTATATTCTCCTATCTTTATATGTAATTTATTTACACTTAACGTTTATTTTTTTAAGGGCTGGCTTGTTTGCCGTCCCTTAACTTGTCTTTATAGTAACATGTAATTTAATTAACTGTCAAGTGCTTTTGCGAATCTTTTTGAAATCATTTTTATTAAGTTGCGCGAATCCTTTTATATAAAGGCTTTAAATATATATTTTTTTATTGTATAGTATAATAAAGTGTATTTAAATTATATGTAAAGGAGATGATAAGATGGGCGATTTAATTAATAAAAGCCTGGTTTCTGATCGGCTAAAAGAATTAAGACAAGGAAAGAATTATACTCAACAAGATGTAGCTGATATAATCGGCGTTGGCTATGAGTCGGCCAAATCTTGGGAAAACTCACGGGCACTACCAAGACATGAGCCGTTGGCCAAGTTAGCTAAGCTATACGGCGTTAGCATTGACTATATATTAGGTCAAACAAATACTAAAGATAGGGTATAAGGGGGTGATCAGATTGTCTAAAGAATCCGTTATTAGTGTTGAGATTGACGAGGATTTATTAAAAAGCGTTCAATCAATTTTAGATGATCTAGGCCTTGACTTGGATACAGCTATCACAATGTACTTTAAAAAGGTTAACGCTTGCCAAGGTATTCCTTTTGATCTTAAGCTATAAAAAAATAGCCTACTATACTTCTTATTAGGTTGTTCGTTCATTGGTTGTCACCTTTTCTATTTCAAAAAAATATGCCTAAAGGTAGGGACGTGACAATCCCTATAAACTATGAGTATATCTAAACTTATTGGCTTTTTCTTTTATATTTATGATATAGTGTAGTTATTGGCACCTTGCTACTCTCTCTCAATATGTTGTTACTAAGCTTATTATCTGTAGTCTTTCGTTTAAGATTAGTTATAGCAAAGGTGCTACGCCTATTAGTTGTGATCGCTAATAGGCATTTTTATTGTATTGATGGATGAGGTATAAAAAATAGCCTACATTATATGTAGACTAATGATTATCTTCATAGTATTTAGCTAACTTTAGGACGTAATTAGACAAGGAGAGATCAAGCTGTTTAGCTTGGTCTTTTAGATAGGCTCTTTCTTTTTCTGTAAACTTCATGTTTAAAGTCTTATCACGCTTGCGACCAGTAGCAGGGCGACCAGGTCTGCGCTTCTTCTTAGGCTGTTCGGTCATTGGTTGTCATCTTCTTTCTTTATGGTATAATATAAATAACCAAAGGGCACTAGAGAATCTAGCACCCATTAAGACTATAAGTTTAAGTCTATCAGTGATTTGATCAACTTAATAATGGCAGTTATTAAGTCTAATAGATCTTTCGCACTGATAGGCTTTTTCTTATGCCTGCTCATAGTCTCACCTCCTTTTAACCAGAAGGTGGTTATTTATTTGTAAGTTAAATAAATCAACTTACGATATCACTGTATGTAACTACTACTAATTAGTCAAGTGCTTTTTTATTAAATAAATATATTTTTATGATATAGTGTAGGTGTTAGCACTTTGCTATATATTATTAAGTCTTTCTATTTTATGATACTTTTAATTAAGTTTATTATCTGAAGTTGGTTCTCTGTTATATAGCAAAGGCGCTACACAGCTAAGCCTATCAGTAATTAAAGTTGATAGGCTTTTTATTATGTACTATAATGTATAATGTTACGATGATTACCCATACGCTAAAAGTAATAATTGTCATCGCTAACACAAATATTCTTCAGCCGTGCGTTAATTCGTGCGGCTTTTTTATTTGTCTTCATTCTATAAAAAGCGAACAATACTTCATAGTTACTACATAAATGTTCATACTTACTACAGTAAAGTTCATCGTTACTACATAAGAGTTCATGGTTACTACATATTAATTCATTGGGATCCTTGTTATTATGCTAGTGTAGATAAATGCGATAAGCACAAACCCATTACAAAATTGATTTGTCTACGGTGAAGTCAGTTCGTTCTGGCTTCATTTTATTTAGTTTTATATAATTTAAATTTATATACCCCCGGGTTGATGAAATTTTTCACATACTTTTTTCCACAGCGGGAGGCGGCTCTCGATTCCGCAAAAAAATTTTTTTTACCCATGTATGGGGAGCTCAAAAATTTGCTAGGGGGGTCAAAAAATGAAGGTGGTGATTAGATGAGAGTATCCGATTTGAAGAAACAAATGATGTCTCGCATAGATCCGAACGATACCGTTGAAGTGGAAAAGGTGGAACGCTATGTCAAGATGGTCAGATATATCAAGAAGCTCGAAGCTGAGATCAGTAAAGAAGGGCTGACCACCGTCACAAAGAACGGCCAGCAAGAGTTCAGAAAATCTAATCCCGCTACCGAGATCTGGATCAAGCTCAACAAAGAATTACCCAAGCTCGAGAAAGCCATTAACTTCATTGATGAGGAAGAAACCAAAGCCCCCACCAAGAAGGGCAAGGTCACTCAAATGAATGATGTTAAGGCGAGAATGCTGGGGCGTGGTTAAGATGTTTGATACCCGATCAGAACGCAATAGATTTTATAACAGTAAGCAATGGCGGCATTTAAGACTTAAGATTCTCAAGCGAGATCATTATGAATGTCTGTTTTGTAAAGAGCGAGGATTAATCACAGATCCTGACACAACACTGGTGGTCGACCACATTAAAGAACTGGCTGACTATCCCGAGTATGCACTCGATCCTGACAACTTAAGAACCCTCTGCTTCCATTGCCACGAAGTCCGACACGACCGAGTATTCACAGGCAACTTCAAGCCGAATCGTTGGGCTGATGATGAATGGTATTGATTAGAAGGGAGGTCTGCTAATGGCTACACACCCACTGGTGGAAAGATATTATCAACTTTATGAAGATGGCGAGATCCGCCTAAATAAAGAACGGGTGGATCTTTTAAAACACCTAAAGCGTGACATTCTATCTAAGGATAATGTTTGGTTCGATGATGAAAAGATCGCTGATTGTATCGACTTCATTGAGACTAATTTCTTCCCATTAGCTGATTTCCAAAAGTTTATCATTCCCTTCTTCTTCCTAATGATTGATGAGGAAGGCGACAGTCACATTTATTATGATAGTTTCATGCTCACTATGGCTCGTGGGGCTGGTAAGAACGGGCTAGTCAGTGGCTTAATTGCTTACTTCATTAGTCCCTTATATGACGTGCGTAAATACAATGTGTCAATTGTGGCTAACTCGGAAGATCAAGCGAAGGTCTCATTCGATGAGATTTACGACATGCTCGATAGTGATGAAGAATACTGGAAGCAATTTTTCAGTAAGACCAAGGTTCAGATCGAAGGCTTAGCCAATCATTCAGTTCTTAGGTACCGTACCAGCAATGCCAACACGAAAGATGGTTTACGGGACGGGCTGGTGGTCTTTGATGAGTATCACCAATACTTAACGAACGACCAGTTGGAAGTCTTTGAATCAGGATCTGGTAAGGTGAAGGATTATCGTTCTATCTATATCGGAACAAACGGCTTTATCCGTGATGGGGTGTACGACAGTAAGATGGAAATCGCTAAAGGGATTCTGTCAGGCGAAGATAAGTACACTCGCATGTTCCCATTCATTTGTAAACTCGATGATCTTGATGAAATGAACACGCACGATGAAGGCGACTATTATCTGTGGGAAAAAGCAAACCCTATGTTTAGTCACCCTCGCACTGATTATGCTAAAGGCCTATACCGCCAAGTGCGCTCACGGTACTATGGCATTCGTTCAGGGCAAACTGATAAAGTCAAATTTATTATTAAAAATATGAATACCTTAGTTGAGGACATGAACCATACCGCCATTCCTAGAGAAGACCTGGTGGCAGCGACACGTCCTTATCCAGACACCACAGACTATTCAGCCATTGGCGGTTGTGACTTTGCGCAATCCCGTGACTTTACAGCTTGTGGTGTTTTGTTTATGGACGAGAACGGGGAATATATCTGGAAGCACCATAGCTTTGTGAACGCTAACTTCTTAAGGCAATTTACCTTAAAAGCCCCGATCGCTGAATGGGAAGCCCAAGGGTTACTCACAATCGTTGATGAACCGCTCATTGGTGTGGATCATATTGTGGATTGGTTCGTGGCCATGCGTGACGAGAACCCGTCACTGACAACCATTGTGGTCGACAAGCATAAACTCAATACCTTGCGAGTGCCACTAGAAGAAGTTGGCTTTGAAGTGATCTATATTCAGAACCCGAAAGCCCGTTTGTCCATGGTGTCCGATAAGGTTGACCGAGTGTTTGCTAGCCATGAGATTGCATGGGGCGATGATTACATGATGAGATGGTACACCAATAACGTCTATGTCACTTACGACAAACAAGGCAATAAGATCTATGAGAAGAAGGAAGAGATCAGGCGTAAGACTGATGGCTTTATGGCTTTACTGTATGCCTTTGCTTACGCTGACACCAACCTTAGTGCAGCGCCAGATATTAGCTTACTGGCAGGCCTTAACTTTTAAGGAGGTGATCCGTCTAATCCAAATAGAAAGGAGGAAGTCATATAGCTAATATAGTTGATAACATTTTTAATTACTTTACCCGAAACCAAGACGCCGACATTATTAAAGAAATTACTTTAGTTTACCAAGAACAAGAGCAAGTCTTAATCCAAGAACGATCCATCAAGGCCGCACTTAACATGATCAGTCGCTCGCTGGAGATGGTGGAATGGGTCGTGATGAATGGGGACGAGCGAGAAAAAGATGATCTCTATTATCACCTTAACGTCAAGCCTAACAATAATCAGAACGCTTCAGAGTTCTGGCGAGATATTGTTTACCGCTTGTTTTATGACAATGGCGAAGTACTGGTGGTCATGAGTGATGATGATCAATTGCTGGTCGCTGATGATTATGTCAAAAACGAGTATGCCTTGGTGGACGATGTGTTTACTGATGTTGTCGTTAAGAATTATAAATATCAGCGATCCTTTGTTGCTAGTGATGTATTGCTTTTTGAAAAAGACAACGAGCGCATTCGTGCTTTAGTTACTCAATTGAACAACACCTATGGTCGCTTGTTTGAACGCTTAGTCAATGTAGCCATGCGTACTAACCAAGTGCGTGGGAAGGTCAAGATTGACGGGATGATGTCTAAACGGCAAGGTGCAGCCGAAACCTTACAAGAATACATTGACAAAATTTATAAATCATATTCCACCAGTGATGTGGCGATCGTGCCTGAACTTGACGGCTTGGAATATACCGAAACGTCACAAGATTCACGAAACGTCTCTCGAATTGATGAGGTTATTAATGTTTCGAACCACTACTTAGATGAAGTGCTTCAGGTCTTAGGGATTCACCCGTCATTACTATATGGGGAATCGTCCAAGACCAACATTGATTTTTACCAAAGACAGTACATTTTAAATGTTATCAATCCCATTACCGAACTCATTGCTCGGGAAATCAATTCCAAGTTCTTCACACCAGAGGAATACAAGCAAGGCAAGCGAGTGACCCCTAATGTTATGCGCCTACAATACACTGACGCATTTAGCATGGCGAACGCTATTGAGAAAATGGTTGGGTCACGCGTATTTAGTCCTAACGATGTTCGTGAGATGGCTGGCTTTGAACGTGTTGATGTTCCTGAACTTGATGAATACTACTTAACCAAGAACATTGAAAGTGTTAAAGGGGGGTGACGAAACTGGACAAGAAACTTCTAAAGATGATGATCGACAATCCGATTCAGATGAAAGTGCAAGCGAAGGCGAAGACTAACACCTTATATTTATATGGTGATGTGGGTGGTGGCTTCTGGACTGAAGGCTTTACCTTACAAACTGTTAAGGAAGCGGCTGAAGGAATTGATAGTGATGAAGTAACCATTCACATTGATTCCTATGGTGGTAACGCCACTGAAGGGGTAGCTATCCGTAATTACTTACAAGATAACTTCTCCACCATTCATACGGTCATTGATGGGATCGCCGCCAGCGCTGCTAGTGTCATTGCTTTATCTGGTGATTTAACCATGCCTTCTGGATCAACCTTAATGATTCACAACCCGATGACAATCGCTATGGGAGGTGTTCCAGAGTTTGAAAAAGCGATTGGCGCTTTACAGTCCTTAACTAAATCCTATCAAGATATTTATATGCAACACTTTAATGGCACAACTGAAGAACTCACAGATCTAATGAACAACGAAACTTGGTTGACCGTTGAGGACGCAGAGACTTATGGTTTTGCTAACCAAGACCAAATCGAAAACGAGGAAGACGAAGCAGAAAGCGATGACCCACCAGTAAATTTAGCGAAGGTGGTGGCACACGCCTATTTAGAAAACAAAGAAGAAAGCACTGATCCCGAAAAGGAAGGTGCTTTTTTTAATGAATACAAAGAGGAAAAGATCTCTTTCGCACAAGGATTTAAGAAATTAGGGGGAATTAAATAGAATGAAATTTAAAGATAAGCAATCCGCAAATTATCAAGCGGCTGTTAAAGATTTATACGCAGCAATCGCTTCTAATGATGAAGGGCAGATGGAACAATCCTTTGCCAACTTTTCCGAAGCCTTAGCTGACGAAATGCAAACAACCGCAAAAACAGAATTAAACCATGTCAATCAAATGAATAATGACCAATATGTTTTAGCACAACGTGGTTTACGCAAACCGTTAACCACTCATGAACGGAAGTTCTTTGCTGAAGCGGTTGAGAAACAAAAGATCGAAGGACTAGAAGAAACCTTCCCAACCACCATCATTGAAGACGTGATGAAGGACTTAACTAATGACCACCCATTGCTTTCAGAAATTGATACTCAATACACGGAAGCAGCCATTAAATATATTTATGGTGACCCAGCCGAACAAACCGCCTTTTGGGACGTCATTCCAGCTGACATTCGCCAAATTTTAATTGGGGCAATCAAGGTCTTAGATATTACCGCAAGTAAACTCTCTGGCTTCATTGCATTACCTAAAGGGTATTTCCAATTAGGGGCGAACTGGTTGGCACAATATGTGATTAACTTCTTAACTGAAACCATGTCAGCAACCTTAGAAGACGCTGTGGTGAATGGTGACGGGAAGTTAAAACCAATCGGTATGATGAGACAATTATCCAATGCGGTTGATGGGGTATATCCAGCAAAACCAACTGTGGCACTTAACGACTTAACTCCAAAATCATTTGCTGGCCCTCGTGCTTTACTTGCACGCAACAAAATGATTAACGGCAAGATCTCTTTAATCATTAACCCAGTGACCTACGAAACTAAGGTAGCACCTAACCTATTCTTCCAGAATACGATGACAGGGGTATGGCAACAATTAGCATTACCTTACGGAGAAAATGTGATTCAATCCTATGCTGTTCCTGAAAACCTAGCGGTGCTTGGAAATGCTCAAAACTACCTATTAGCCGTAGCAGGGCAAACTGAAATCAGAAAATATGAAGAAACCTTAGCAATCGAAGACATGGATCTTTACATTGCCAAGTTCTTTGGTGCTGGTGTTCCTAAGAACCCTAACGCATTCGTGGTTCTTGACCTTGCTAATATTGATGGCGTTACTGTTCCAGATGATGAAGCAGACGCAGAAGTGGTTTCCCAAGACACCTTCTCACCTCGTGCGAACAGAGGGTCTCATGCTTTAGATCGTGACGGCAACTCGACTGGCGCAGAGATTGGTAACGGCACTGGTGGTTTCCGTGAAGGCGGAGACGATGAAGTGCCAACAGTTTAGAGCATAAAGGGGGTTTTACTGAATGGCTAAAATTAAAGAAGAGTATCAAGTAATGAGTGCTTTCCATGACAAAACAAATACGTTAAAGGCTGAACCTAAAGGGCGGTTGTACAAGGAAGGAGATCTATTCCCAGCCGTCAACTTGGAGGTTTCTGATGAACGCATTGATATGTTGGTGGATCAGGGCTTTATTGCCCCCTTAGATAAGGAGTAGTTTTTGCGATGAGTGAGAACATTACCTATCAACATGTTGATGAATTCAAATCCATTTACGTTAAGTCTGAAGGCTTAGGCATTGAGACAGACGATGAACTCAAACAGTTATTAGAGAATGCTTACTCACTCGTTGTTTCATATAGTAAAGACTTTGAAATGGATACTCACCCAACAGGAAGAATGTTGGTTTATGACGCAGCTCGTTATATTCGAGCCAACGCTAGTGAATTGTTCTTTCAAAACTTTAAACCTGATTTAAATGCCTTTGGCTTTAATCTATTGGTGGAAGATAGGGAGGAGAAACTGAATGCTACACAAGAACGTGGGCAATGATATTAAGCGAGTTAGAAACAGTTTTACTGACGGCTTTATTTACATTGTGACCAAGGTGGCGAAAACCGATAAGTTTAACACACCTATCCCAAACCAATTTACAGAAGATGTGATTGGCAGATACCCTTTTAGGATTACAGCGATTAATACTAATGACCGCTTCCAGTTTCATGCTCTGGATGTGGATTTAGATATTCAAGTGCGTATTCCTTATATTCAAGGAATTCACGCAGGCATGACAGCGAAGATCGCAGGGAAGTATTACAACATTGAAAAAGCTTACCCCGATTTTCCTAACCAAGAATTAGAAATTTTAATGTCAGAAGAAAAAGAATGGGTGAGTGGAAGGTGACACTAAAACAAAAGATTATGTCTTTGTTAGAACCACTAGGTTATCCAATCGCCTATGGTTACACACCAAAAGGCTCACCAGTCATTCGATATACCAACGTTTCTAATAACACGAGCCGCTTAAGTAATCAAAAAGCGAACCGTGTTATTTTTTATCAAATTGATGTTTTCTCGCAAATCCCTTTAGACCTTGAGGAAGAAGGCGAAGGGATCTTGTATGAAATTGAAAGCGTGCTCGAGAATAATGGTCTATACACAACTGATTGGATGGAAAACATTATTGATGAAACACTTGAGAACTTCTCGATGTATCACTATTTCTTAACCGTCAGGAAGTGATCAAGCATGGACGTTGATATTGAAGAAAACGGCGCTGATGAAGCTGCAGAAATGTTTGAAAGTTTAGCGAAGAATGCAACGCAAATCCCCGAAGTCTTAGATAAGGCTGGGGAAGATATTAGTGAAAGAAGCAAGAGTTTAGCTTCAGCTAAGGGGCTATACAAAACAGGTAAAGGGGTCGCTGGGATTAATTGGGATCGAGCGACTGTTTATACACGTACAGTGGGTTGGGGATCTCGCCCTAACCTCCACTTGTACTTCCACGAAATAGGGACTTATAAAGATCCACCCCGACCGCATATCCGACCAGCCGCTCTTGGTTATGAGCATACCTTAGTTGATAACGTCAAAAGAACATTATATAGAATTTAGGGGGAATACATTAATATGGCAACTACTACTAAACGCGGTCTAATGACTGGATTAGGTAATGGTTACTTTGATTTTATGGAAACCGAAGAAACTGAAACCGAAGCACCTACTTATGAAGGCAACACTAAATCTGTACCATCATTAGAATCCGTTGAAACTGAATTAACTTATGAATCAAGTCCTGTGTACTTATCTAATAAATTGCACTCGGACTTAGGGAAAATGACTAACGCAACCATGACTTTGAACGCAGCCTACTTACCAGAAGGGTTTGCTGAAGAAGCGACAGGTGCTGAAAAATTAGGTGAAGGGGTATACGCATTTAATACCAAGCCTATCACTAAGTTCTTCCGTTTCGCTTTCCCAATGACTGACGAAAACGGTAATGAAGTGATTGTTAACTTCCCTAAATGCAAGTTAGAACCTGTGGGATTAAACCCTTCCACTGAAACTGAAACCAAAGAAGCGCAAATTACCGCTTTCAGTATTTCTGCTTACGCCCTCGCTTTACGTGGCGCAGAGAACGTTTACTTGAAAGCTGACCTATCAGCAGAAGGTTCTGAATATGATCGTGAAAAATTATTAGATCAAGGATTCTACAACGCTGAAAGCTTAGCGGAAGCCACCACTGGTGGATCCGTACCAACTGTTTAATTGAAAGGAGCGGACTGATTAATGAGTAATGTTTTTAAGAATAAGTTAGATACTTTTAAGTCAGATCTTACTGGCGAGGAAAGAGAATACACAGCCAATAACTATCTTTGGTTGGTGTTACAAGACAAGTTCGGTATGACACAATCAGAATTTAACCGCAAACTGGACGACAGCGAAGACATGGCGGTTCTGGAAATCACGACCGCTATTCTAATCGCTAACGGTTTGGACGTCACTGTGGAAGAAGTGGCTGAAAACACCACGCCTGAAATGACGAATGAGTTTTACACAAATTTTATCAAAGCTGCCTATCCATCAAGGGCGGAGTATCTAGAGATGGCACAGCAAGCGAACCGAGAAACGGAGATCGAGAAGTAGATTGGGACTTCCTATATGCTTATTGCAAAGAACACTTTAGTATGTCGCAAGATGAATTCTTATTCGATAACGATTTAATCAGTATCGCTAGCCTGATCAATGCTCGCCTAAAATATACTAACGGTAATGTCGAAGGCAACCAACAAGCTGAAGATAATAACACGAAAGATTATGGCGAAGTGAGAGGGGTAGACTTTTTATAGTCTACCTCTTTTTTTATTACTTAAAGAAAGGGGGATAAATATTGTCGGAATTAAAACGTATTGGTGTTCGTATTACGGCTGAAGGGACACAGGAATATGTTTCTGCCATGAAACAAGCTTCTCGTGATACCAAGATTTTTGCTAACGAAATCAAACAAGCTCGTAATATGCTACACACTGGAAGCAGCACGACTGACCGCTTCACAGCAAACATGAAGGCCATGGGCAACCAGGTCAAGAACTACACCCAGCAACTCGAACGGCTCAAGCAACGTCAAGCAGACATTAACACAACGATTAAAGGGAATAATACCAACGTTGAAAAGTTAACCAGCTCTGTTCGAAAACAAAGCCAAGTAGTCGACAAGCTTGGTAAAGAATACGCCGAGATCAAAAAAGAATACGCCGAGATCAAAAAAGAATACGATGAAGTTTCTGCCAAGAAATCGAAAGCTCATAATAACACTCAAAAGTTAAGACAAGAATTAGGAAAAGAAGCTGACGAGGTAGAAGAAAGTAAAGAGGAATGGCGTAAGTATAATGCCCAGTGTAAAGAACTCGAGCCAACAGTTAAGAAAACGAAGCAAGCACTTGATGAAGCTTCAGCCGAGTTAAAGGAACAAGAAAAAGCCTTAGCCCAAACAGCCAAGGAAACAGACAAACTTGAAAAAGAATACGCTGATATTTCCGTGGCTTCCTCTAAAGCCGAGGCTGAAATTGCTGGCTTAACCCGTGAGATGGAAAAGCAACAGCAAGCTTATATCAAAGCTGGTGGTCGCTTAGCTGAAACTTCACAACGTTTCGACAAGTTAGGGTCAGGACTTCAAACCGCTGGTCATAAGATGATGGGTTGGGGTGCTGCCTTAACGGCTGGAGTGACTACACCTATTGTCGCTTTAGGTAAACGAGCGGTTGAAACAGGGATCAACTTTGAACAACAAATGTCCCGAGTAGGTGCTGTAACCCAAGCGAGTGGCGCAGACATGAAACGCCTAACCCAAACCGCTAAACAGTTAGGGGCAGATACCGTCTTTAGTGCGACTGAATCTGCTCAAGCGATGGAACTGTTTGGACAAGCTGGGTTTGACGCTAATGAAGTTATTTCAGCTATGCCTGGTGTCCTCGACTTAGCAGCGGTATCAGGAAAAGACGTGGCCTTAGCCGCTGAATCCATGGCGGTTGCGATGAACGGCTTTGGGATCGAAGCTGAGAATGCCACTCATGTTGCTGACGTGTTCGCTCAAGCAGCGGTCAGCACAAACGCCGAAGTGAAAGATATGGCTGAAGGTTTCAAGTATGTCGCTCCAACAGCAAGTAACCTCGGTATGTCTATTGAAGAAGTGGCAGCAGCGATTGGTATTCTATCAGACAATGGTTTGAAAGGATCAACCGCTGGGACGTCATTCAACCGTATGCTGACTTCCATGACTAATGTCACTGGTCCTGCAGCAAAAGCCATGGACGAACTAGGGATTAGCTTTACGGACGCACGAGGGGAATTAAAACCAATTCCTCAAATTATTGATGAGTTGAATGGTGCCTTACATGGCATGACAGACGCTCAGAAACAAGCTTACCTGCAAACCATCTTTGGTCAACAAGGTTCTCGTGCCATGAATACCTTACTAAAAGAAGGATCAGGACGACTTGTTAACTTAACAGGCGAGCTTCAAAACTCAACGGGTGCTGCTGAAGACATGGCTAACACCATGAATGATAACTTGGCAGGATCGATTGAAGAAATGATGGGTGCGTTAGAAACGGCTGGTATTGAAATTACCGAAGCCTTAGCTCCAATCATTACCGAAGTCGCTGAAAAGGTTGCTGACCTCGCTAGAAGCTTTAGCGAACTGTCAGATGAACAGCAACAAAATATCCTTAAGTGGGTAGGTATCGCCGCAGCGGCTGGCCCAGTTTTAGGTACGCTTGGTTCACTAACCACAGTGCTCGGTGGCGCTAGTCAAGCCGTTGGTTGGTTCACGAGAAAGCTTGGTGGCGCACAAGCTAAAGCTGAATTAGGTAATGAAGCATTCAGTCTTGGTGCAAGTGTCCTCGGAAAGTTTGGTGGCAAACTGGTATCCACTGGTGGTGCTGCAAAGGCTGGTGCAGGATCAATTGGTTTACTAGGTAAAGTGGTCGGCGCACTGACTTCACCAATCGGTTTAACTATCGGCGCCTTAGCTTTAGGCGTTGGCGCTTGGAAGTTATGGGGTGAAGAAGCTTACAACGCAGGAGAACGCACTAGACAATGGGGCTATGATGTCGGTGAAGCTGGCGACCAAGTAATGACTAAATTCAGCGAAGTCGAACAAAACGTTTCTCAAGCGCATGCTACCATGGCACAAAACGCTGAAAAAGGTGCGCAACAAGCAAAAGAAGCCTATGACGATCTAGCAAGCAGCATTACTGAAGGTCTAGAAAATAGTATAAACGAGACCGAAAAGTCTTTCAGTGAGTTGTCAAGTTCCGTTCAAACTTATTTACAAAGTTCTAAAGAGGCCACAACAGCCAGCTTAGAAAGCCAAAAATCTTTGGTCCAAAGTTACAATGATGATATTCAACGAATTTATCAAAATGCGGCTGAAGAAAAAAGAGAGCTATCATTAGCAGAAAAGAATCACATTGCTGCAGCCACTCAAGAAATGCATAAGATCGAAGTTGCTAATACACAAGCTACTCAAGAAGAAAAGCTGAATATGCTTAAAGCATATAACCTCCAACTGGAAGACATGACTGATATCCAGTTGACAACTATGGCTACTAAAGCAACAGAGCGGCAAAAAATTGTGACAGATAGTTACAAAGAACAAATGGATCAGATTAACAAATTGGCTGAAGAAGGGAAGATAAGCGAGGAAGATCGCTTAGGCGCATTAGAGGTTTTAAGAAGTGAATATCACGCAAGATCCTTAGCGGATGCTACTCAATTCTATGCAGCTTTGAAAGAAGTCGGTACTGATGAAGCTCAAATTGCTAAAATGCTTGAGAAGCATTGGGGCGAGTATGGCATAACTCTTGAAGACGCTAAGAACAACGCCAAGAGAATCAAGGAAGAAGCGGCCTCTGATAACCAAGCGTTTATTCTATCCACTCAAGAAACCACTGACGCTATGCGAGAAGCCAACGATGTCTGGAATAACATGTTGCTTGAAAACAAAATTGCTGAACTAGATAGTAACGCTAAGGAAAAACTAAGCGAGTTTATCCAAACCGAAGAAGGCTGGAACGACTTACGCTTTGTCATGAAGAACGCTGACTTGAACAGCAACCAAGCCGAGTTTATCGCTGACATTGTGATGGCTGAAAACAAATGGTATGAACTCAGCTTTGATGAACGTAAAGCGCTAATGACTGACAACAGTGGTGAAGCCGTTGAAGGTTGGTTAAAAGCTCAAGGGATCTGGGACAATTTGCTCGATGAAGAAAAGGACGCAATTGTTAACTCTAACGCTCCTGAAGAAATCCAAAAAGCACTGGAAGCCGCTGGTGTTTGGGAAGGGCTAGACTTCCCAACCCAAATGATGTTAACCCAAACTAACGCTGGCTTGAAGATCCAAGAGATTCTCGAAGCAAAAGGCACTTGGGATAACTTAGATCCTAAGACCCAAATGTTACTTGCTCAATCGAACCTAGATGATGAAGTCATGAAGTTTGATGGCTTCCAACGTATTTGGAATGATAGCGAGTTTATGGAAAAGGTCGCTCAAATTGATACCACAGCCCCTGACGCTAAGTATCAATTGCTAGACTTGATCCAAGAGTGGACAGGCACACAACTGGAAGAAAAAGACGGTCAAGTTACCGTTAAAGAGTGGGGTGTCGATGAAGCCGCTGAAAGTCTTAACAAGTACAAAAACGAAGTTAACGGCACGCCTGACGAAGCTAATAAAAACGTGAATGTTTCTTCATCAGGGACAGAAGAAGCTAACGCTAATTTAGATTCCACCAAAGAAAAAGCAACACAACTCGATGGTACAGACCCAATCGTTGCTACTACAACGAACGCTACTTTCACACAAGTTGAGTTGGACTTAGCTAGACAAACCGCTGAAGAATTAGATTCTAAAACAGCTTATGTTGGAACGTCAACTAATGCCTTGGGTACTAAGGAGCAACTAGACAGCACTTCTGGGTCAGCAAATATCTTAGGAAGTAAAAACCCTTACGTTGGCGCCTACACCAATGCTTTAAACGCTAAGGCGCAATTAGATCAAGCGACTGGTTCAGCAGACGTTTTAGGAAGCAAAAACCCTCATGTCGGGACTTCTACTGACGCTAACAATACGGCAGGTCAATTAGACAACACAACGGGTTCAGCGCAAAAACTAGATAGTCAAGCGCCTGATATACCAACCGACACGAACGCTCTTGAAACAACAGGTCTGTTAGATGACACGACCTTAGCTGCTCGAATCGCAAACAATCAATTCGCTGACATTCCTACCAAAACAAACGCACTCACAACAAGAGATCAAATCAACAGCGCTGGTAATGCAGCTAGTCGATGGAATGGTTTCAGGGCAACAATTTCTGTATTCGCCCAAAAGATCGGTGATGCATGGAACTTCATTACTGGTCGTTCTGCAACAGGGACTTACTACATTCCAAAGACAGGTATGCGATTGCTTGGTGATGGTGGCCGAAAAGAACCTTACTTAACACCAGATGGTCGATTTGGTGTTTCTGGTGACCATGACGAATTGCAACCTTTACCAAAAGGATCACGGGTTTGGCCATCTCGTCAAGCCTTTAGACAATCAGCGAGAACCAATAAGAAGTTAAGACCTTATCTGGATCAACTCCCTAAGTTTGCTAAAGGTGGTACGATCCAAAATCCGTATGATGGCTACATGGGATTGGTGGGTGAAGCTGGCCCAGAGATCTTCCAAATCGCTCAAGGGAAAGTGTCAATCACACCAATTACTCAACGCCAACGGACACAGGTCTTAAATCAAAATGGTGGTCAAGCTGATATGACTGAAACCAATGATCTGTTAAGAACCTTAATTCAAATGATCGCTCAAGGTCACGTCTTAGAAATGGACAAGACCGAAGTGGGACGTGTCATTTATAGCGAGATTGATAGCATGATGAACAACCAGATGGAACGACAAAGTGTTATGAACATGAGAGGGGGTTAAACGTGGTAAGAATTAATGCCTTAACAGTGAACGGCGTATCGACAACCGATATGCCGTTTCCTATTTATGTCGAACAGAATGACGGCTTTCGTTATTCTAAAAAGAAAAATGAATTAATCGAGACGTCTTTTTCGTCAGGCGCATTAAAGCGTACCGTGAATGCGTGGGAAGCCATTACTAAAGAGTATGTCTTATATTGCCCAACCGCTACATTAAAAGATTTACGTCAGTTAAAGATGTGGGCGAGTGATGAAGGCAAACTGGTGGCGGCTGATGAACCTGATGTCTATTATGAAATTCTTGATGTCAATATGAACCACAGCTTGGTGGACAGCGTGACAGGCTATCGCATTGAGATTGAGTTCGCTTGTCAACCCTTTGGCTTTGAACATAATCCTAAGACGGTAACTTACACCAACGGGAGCACGATCACGAACCACACCAATGCCCCGATGTTTCCTCGTATCACTGTGTATGGTAGCAGCAATAAACAAACCTCGATTGCCATTGGGGATCAGAGGGTGTATTTACGCAAAATACAAGGGCAGCTCATTATTGAATGCAAGTACTTAGAACAGAATGTGTTCGACCAGTACAGCACAGTCAATGGGGTGATGCGTGGCGAGTTCTTCATTATTCCTAAAGATGGCAAGTATCGTGTTCAGTTAGGTGAGGGCATTCAACAAATTGATGTATTAGAAAGGTGGTGCTGGCTATGATTTATCTTTACGATGGCGACACAAGAGATTTTAAATATAACGGCACACCCTTACCGCAGGCCTATGACGTGGTGGTCGAGTTTGGGATTAATACCGAGTACTTTGTGACAGGGAAAATTCCAATCGCTTACCTTAAAGAAAAAGGCGTGCAAAAAGATAAGATCATTACAGCCCATACAGATAACGCCATGCAACCCTTCCGCATTGTGAAACTCACGAAGCGGTTAGATTGTGTGGAGTTTGAAGCATGGGCTTTGTTGTTTGCTGATATGCGTAACAAGCTGGTCAAGCCCTTAACGCTCAAACAAGCGCCTGGTCAATTTGCCTTGAATAGTTTTAAGCAGTCGCTTATTAGCGACACACCATTCACATTCACAACGGACATTATGGATAAGCACGACTATCACACCCAAGATAGTAACGAGCGAGAAAATAATTCCAATCAAATGTACCAAGCCCTTGATGTCTTAAAAGATATCGTTAATCGCTGGAATGGCGAGTTATACATTAACGGTTATGATATCCGCTTGTATAACCGCCTTGGTCGCAATCGTGAATTGTTATTGTATGAAAGCAAAAACATTAACGAGTTTGTCGATGAAGAAACCATTGAAGGGATTGCCACTCGTCTATACGGAAAAGCTGAATGGGACGAGGAAGTCGAAGGGGAATCCACAGGCGAACGCAACAAACGCTCGATTCAAACTATGGTCGAAAGTCCTTTAATTGGGGCCTACAGCGGAATCATCTTTGAAAAGCAATATACCAATAATGATTGCCGTACGATTAAGGAATTAGAGGATTGGCTCAAGCGCAAGTTCACCACAGAGAATATTGACAAGCCGAAGCGGAACATTAAGGTAGGCACGAACATTGTTCAGAATGAAGAACTGAACGTGGGAGACAGCCTCGTCTTGAAGTACGTGGCCAACGATGTCGATGATGAGATTCGCATGGTGGGCTACAAGATGGACGGCTACACAGGCGATTATATCTCGGTCGAACTAGGGGACGCTTCACAGGGAGTATTAAGTAATTTCAAGACAGAGATTAATAATATTACTTCCAATGTGAACGAACGCCTAGAAACCACCACGCATGTCATGCTGAACGGTATGGGGAACAAAGTGATTTACTCCAAGTATGAACCCACTGGCCAATTTAAACACGGCGATATTTGGTTTGACGAAGAAGGTGGCTTCTATCTCTGGGACGCAGAACTAGCGGACTGGGTGGAACACCCCTTCAACAAGGGCACAGAGTTCCTCGAACGCAAGCTTAATGAAATGCAAGAACAAAATAAGAAGATTGCTGAACAAGCTGAAAAAGATCGGAAGAACGCCGAGAAGATGTTAGATGATATGCGAGAGGTTGCTGAACGAACCAAACAGTTTGGTGACCGTGTGGACGCTACATATAACATTGTTGGTGACGATGGTAAATGGGTGTATTCCAAGAACCGCTTACTCACTTTCGATGATGAAACAGGCAAACCTGAAACTGATCAAATCACTAGTAACCGCCAAGTCATTACCTTAGAAGAACAATCAGAAACCTTTAGCCATAATGGCGAAGGCTGGTCGCTGGGTAATGAGTATGCCATTTCCTATGTGCCTGAATTTGTCGAACGTCCTAAAGCAAGTGTGGGATTCCATGTGTGCGTGGACAATTTGGTTAGCAAAGTAGATGAGGTAAATGAAGATTATAACATTGCTAATGTACGTTTATCCGAACCATTAATAGCTGGTGGATTATATCGGTTGAATGCTTTTATAACACTACCCAAAACAAAAGATAGGTTAGCTGTTTTTGATTCATCCTCTTGGAATCAACAGAATGATCAAGCTAATAATGATCAGAATTATTATTCAATAGCGTTTAGTTATCAACCTAATTACAGGGTAAATGAGTGGGGGCACGATCATAAAACAATAAAATTGTTTGCAATGGCTAGGGATCAAAAAGGAAAATCCAACGTGCATTGGGTAACTCTCGAGAAAATTGGGGGGGCAACCTAATGCTTACAAAAAGCAGAATATTACTTAATAATCGTAATAACTGGGAAGGAGTCGGTGGTGTGGATGTGCGTAAAAATGACAACTACATTTACGGAAGGTCGCTTTATAAGAAATCGCCAACTTGGATCCGATTAATAAATTATAGTTTCAACCAATTAAGGTTTGATTTAAATGAAGAATATATTTTACGATTTGAAGCTAAACATTCGAAAGATAACTATGATTTAATAATCCAATTTGGTGACTTACCTTCCGTTTATGATGTTGCAGATATCGAACGCACTTGGATAACTTCAGAATGGAAAACTTACGAAGTCACATTTACGCCAACCCGACAACCCAATAGTAATAGCTGTATTCAATTCTATGTTTCGCTTTCAGGAACTTCCGACCCTAGTGATGAATTATGGCTAAGAAATCTATCGATTGCTAAAAAGGAGTGATGATTATTGAAACCGATTCAAGTGAAGGTAACGCCTGATCATAAAGAGTACCCAACGCATAGTTACAGCAACGAAAGAGATAAAGTTGTTCAGAATGTTTATTATGACGACACCTTTGAAGATCACCCTGAATGGGGTGACTACACCATTACTGTGACTAGCGACTGGTATGAAAATGACACGAAAAGAATTCGAGTGACTGAAGATACTCACCACCCTTTAACCCTAACAACCCGTCAAGGCACGATTAACGTGACGGTTGATACCGCAGCAACAATTCAAGTAACTGGTGGCTAGAAAGGAGAGGATAACACTTGCCTACATATAAACGAAAATATAGCGACAAACCTTATAAAGTGAAAGTCAGTAAAAAGTTTTATTACACACAAGAACGGGAAGTCCATCTGAACCCTAGCACACCAACACATAACCTAAACTTCCAATTGGTTCGCAAACCTGGTGTTTGGAAGGACAAGAGCCGTACTGAAAAGATTCCTGTTACGCGTAAAACAGTTGAAGATAAAAACGTGCGACCTGATGATAGTGCTGTCACTCGTCAAGGATCAGTAGGCGAGCAGACTTATTATTGGCAAGAGGAATACATTGATGGTGAATTTACAGGTGAAACACGGAATCATTCTAATCAAGTCACTACACCTATGGTTCAGGAAATCTATACCAAAGGAACCGCTCACGTCATGTGGGTTGAACAAGTCGAACGAACTGAATGGTTGCCCTTCACCACTGTTCGTCAACCTGACAGCAATATGTATGAAGGCGAAACCCGAACTGAGCAAGGTTACGAAGGGCGTAAAGACTATATCCAATCCTATGAATTCATGAATGGGTCCAAGACTGGACGTTCACGTAACCCAAGATCTGAAGTCATCTATCCTGCTAAGAACACCATCATTTATTATGGTACGAAGAAACGAAGCATTCTTGGCACAGCATATGGTTCCGAATCTGGACGCTGGTTTCAAACTTGGGAAGAACAGCCTAGTGCAGATACCCCTTATATAGTTAGCGCTAATGTCGACACTTCACAGGTAACTGATAACGTTTACAGACATGGAATTTATGGAAAAGATTTGTTGTGTCCAGCTTCAGATCTCCCAGCTGGTGCATTTGGTGGTGAGTTATATAGTAGCACTTATGATAGAGGGTTATCTATTGGTGACGACATGGGTACTTTAAAATATCGACTTTACGTAGAAGAGATGGAGATTGTTGGGAATATCCTTTCTTTCTTACCAGTCAAAGGCCTGATGTTTTACTATCAGCCTTGGATAACTAGACCAGATCCCGATAAGTTTTATCTAATTGAATTTATCGGAGGAACCAATATTTCAAAATATGCTTCCTTTTATGCTTATGGTAGTGGAATGCCTTCAGGGTTATACGATAGCAAAGATTATGGTGATTCTTATAACAATAAAATCATTGAAAAAGGTAGTAACTTAATGGCTAGTGGTTACGATGAAGGACTTTCCTATAACACTTCTACCACTTATCCATCATACACATTACATGTCTATGAATTGAGAGGTGCATAGATGGTCGAGTTATTTAATAAAGCAATTCAGACCGAACACCAGCGTCATGTCGATGTAGTGCGTCCTAAAAACGAGAACGACACCTTCACTTATCAACATGGTGGTGGAATCGGTGACTGGGTGCTGAAACAAGTACAAGTTGAAAAAGCTTCACGCTTCACTGATTATGAAGAAAACACCAATACGGAATCAATGCTAGGTGCTGCCTTTCGTCACATTGATAATCTACAACAATTTGTGACTGATGAGAACGGCGACATTACTCGCATGACTAAAGATACTTTGCGAAGCACCTTAACCGAATACTTTGACAACCAGCAAGGAACCAGCACGTCCATGTTGGAAAGTGATCTAGGGCTATACCTTTCAATTTCAAACGCTATGGTGGGAACGTTCCTCGAACAAGCGCAAACCTCATACGCCTTTAGTCGTAGAATTAATGATATTGTCGATGGCAACACAATTGTTAATCAGACCGCTAATTCATGGGCGGTTAACCATCTAAATAGTACAGGCGACTTGATCAGTCAAATCAACTTAGATGATAGTAACCTAAGGCTTCAGGGAGAACATATTGCATTAGATGGGGACGTTTCCGTGCATGGCGACTTCACCCTTGATGGATCTGCTCATATTAGAAACGGGACCATTGGTACCGCTCAAATCGCTAACGCAGCCATTACAGACGCTAAAGTCTCTAGCTTGAGTGTTAACAGTATTACAGGTTTAACGTCACAATTCGTTAAATCGTTATGGAACGGGATCAACTCTTATACCACGGTTGATAGCCAGGGAATGGTCATTAATCAGCTGGGTGGAAAATATATGCGGTTAGGATCTGACGGTATGGAGTTTTATGACGGGGTTCGTCACATAGGAAATATTGGTGCCGCCCAAGATGCTGATGACCCTAGCTTAAAAGGGATCTCTTTCCAAATTCAACCTAATCGATATATGTCATGGTCAAAGAAATATAATAGCTCTGATAAACATTACACTCGAATTATGACCGTTGGCGACAATAGGGAACGCACTGGACGTTCAGTAGCGATTGATAGTTGGCTAGATATGCGCAATAACATTAATATGCATACCTATGATATTGAAAACTCTGGTGGTATTAAGTTTAGAACTAGTGGTACAGAAGTCTATGAACCGACTAATGGAACTAACCAGAAGCAATGGCTAAATGTTTGCGGAAGATGGGGCGTTAACATTGTTGCACAAGATACTGTAGGTTATAAATTCTATCCTGGTGTGGCAGAGTTTTATAACAACTTGGATATGTGCGGCTATGATGTTGTGGGTGAATCTGATATAAGGCTTAAGAAGAATGTCCGAGAAACTCACCGCAAAGGGATCGAATGGACGAAGCAGCAACACGTCATTGATTTTGAATGGGATAAAGAAAATAAACATAACGAAGGGAAACCTGATGGCCAGCAGTTTGGGATCATTGCTCAATATGCTGGGGAAGCGACAACTTTTAGTGGTGGCGGTAATCATTACTTAGCCATTAAACAAAGCGATGTGACTTACCTCAACTTATTGACTAACCAAGAATTGATTGAACGTGTAGAAAATCTGGAACAAGAGATGGAGGAATTGCGAAATGAAATTAAACAATGTGGAACTTATTAACATTCACAACGTTTTACAAGCACTCGCTCAACAAAAGATTGCGGGTGCTTTTAAATTTAAATTATTAAAGTTAACCAAGGCAGTTGGCGAAGAAGCAAGGACTGTCATTGAATCATTAGAGTTTAAGGAAGATGGAAAGGTGAAAGAAAGCGAAGAGAACGAGGAAATTTTAAAAGTTGAACAAGATGTTTCTTTGCCAAAGATTAATGAAAAAGATCTTGAACCGCTAGAGATTTCAGTCGCAGATTTACTCGTGCTCGAACCAATTATTGACAAAGGAGATGACAAATAATGGCCACAACCTATACCTATTTGAATAGCTACAAGTTGTATCCTAATCCAAACTCACCCGAACAAAAGGGCTGCATCGTGACCGTGCAATTAAGTGGTGATGAAACAGGAAACCTAAGCGTTACCTTGCCAGACGATGTCACTGAATATGGTGAAGACTATCAAGTGAAGCAAGCACTCGAGCAACATTATCGCAATTTAAAGCCTGAACAATACCAAACAGAGATTGTCGAGAAGGCTCAAGCCCAAGTAGATCAGGCCACCAGTGCTTTGCAAGAATTTAAAGATAACTTAGCCACAGTGAGTGATGAAGCGCTTACTAAGGTACAAAGCCAACTGGAAGACCTTGTCAGTCAAGCGACTGAATCACTTAACGAACGCCTATCCACTGTTGAGATCGAAACCGAAAACTTGAAACAACTGATTAACGCTAAAGATTTAACTGATGATCAAAAAGAAGAAATTGAAAGCAAATACCCTGATTGGGAACCAGACACTGATTATACAGAGGGCATGATCGTTAACTTTGATGGAACGCAATACGAAGTTCTCAGCGATCACACAAGCCAAGCAGACTGGTTGCCAAGCGATACACCAGCTCTTTACACAGAAGTCAAACAGGATAGCTTAGATGACGGTACAGAGGTGATTAAAGACTTTGTCCAACCCACTGGTAACCACGACACATACAGTCAGGGAGATAAAGTAATCTTTAATGGAGAAGTGTATGAATCTATTGTAGATGACAACGCCTATAGTCCTGATGACTCACCTGAAAACTGGAAGATCATTCAGTAGTTACTCTATTTGTGTTTAGGAAGGAGTGTGAGAAATGCAAAATATAAGGAAGAACGCTTATACTTATGCTTTAGCACTAACAACGGTCCTCTTTGGGATCTCGTTGATTCTACAGCGAAACACCTATATTCGTTTAATTGAGCCGCCAACGAGGTGGCTTTTAATTTTAGCTTGTTTCGTTTTACCGACTTGGCTAATTTGGTCAAACTCGACCAATCGACCTAAAGGAAAGTCATGGAGCGTTATTGGCATTGCTGCATTATGGGCAGGGATTGCTGCACTTTATGTCATTCACCCAGTACAAAACGGTGGCTGGGCACTGTGTTTAGGGATTAGTCTTTTGACTTTAGCCACACTAAGTACGGGTGATTGGCGAGGTGGATAAAGACATTCTAATTGCCCTAATCTCAGCGTCTGTCGCATGGTTTGGTTACTGGGTTAAAAATCAATCAGACGTAGGCGCTAACCGCTTATCAACCTATGATACCTTGAATGAAAGGCTCACTGGAGAAATCGAGCGCCTAGATAATCGTATCGAAAAGCTCAGTGCCAAGGTCGCTGAATTAGAAAAAGAAAACGAGAAGTTAGACCAAGAACGTGATGATTTACAATCAGAGAACGATGAACTCAAAGAGGAAAATAAAAGGCTCTGCAAAGAAAACAAAGCACTTAAAAAGACGATTGACGATCTACAAGACCGAATCGCACAAATCGAAGATCGCCTGAAAGGAGAAAGATAAATGTTTGATGTACTAGATAGTTATGTAATCACCACCATTGCCCGAGCAGTGTTATCCATTGTTGGGGTATTCTTGGCTTACTTGGCACAACAAGTGGCAAGCTATGCTAAACAGTATTATGAAGCTAACACCACCAGGGAACAGCAAAAAGTTATCAGCCAAGTCATTTCTGACGCTGTGGCCTATGCTGAAAAGATGGGCTGGCAAAAAGCAGGGAAAGAAAAGTTTGAGATGGCCATTAATCGGGCTGAAGTGTTGCTCGCTAACAAGGGCGTGCATATTAACTTTACCGAGTTACAGACCGCCATTGAATCCGCTGTATTAGAGTTAGACAAAGAACAGGGGAAGTTATCCAAATGAGTTATAAAGAAGATTTCATTAATCAGATCGCGCCTTATGCTCAACGCTATAACAAGAACACATTCGCTAGTACCACTATTGCTCAAGCTTGCCTAGAAAGCGGCTATGGGCAATCGGACTTGGCGAAAAAATATAATAATTTCTTTGGTATTAAAGGCGGCGGTGTTTCTTTAAACACCTTAGAAGATGATGGCGCAGGGAATTACTACCAAGTGATCGATGACTTCCGAGTGTATAAAGACATGGAAGCATCAGTGAAAGATCATGATGAATTATTCACTAGTACACCAGGTCTCACCCAAATTTATAGCGGCGTGGTGGCAGCTCAAACCCCTGAAGACCAATGCCGAGCATTACAAGGCACTTATGCGACTGATACGAAATACGCCAGCAAGTTATTAAATATCCTAAACACCTATAATTTGAAACGTTTTGATGTCGAGAAAGGAGTTCGTTCAATGCCAGAGGAACCCATGTTAGTTGAACACGTCATTGATTATGCTCAAAGTTTATTAGGGGCAACCAAGTATAGTCAAACCCATAAGAATATTGTGGACATGTATAACCAGGTCAGTCCAAAACCTGTAGGTCATACCGCTACTTATCATGATGATTGGTGCGATGTATTCGTCACCCACTTGTTTGATGTCACCCAAGGTAGCCACTTGATTGGTCGTGAATGTGGCGTGCAACGTCACTTAGTAATCCTGAAACAAAAAGGAATCTGGCTAGGTCGAGTGAAGCCACAACCAGGCGACATTATCATTTATGACTGGCAAGGTTATGGCGCAGGCTGGGCAGATCATATTGGGATTGTCGAAAGCTTTGATGGGGTGAATGTTCACACAATTGAAGGGAATACTGGGAATCCACCAGCGGTTCGCCGTGTGACCTATCCGTATAACGCTAGCTACATTGTGGGTTATGCTCGTCCACAGTATGACACTAAGGATAGCGTGAAGAAACCTAATAAGGGACATTATGCTGTGAAGGCTGATAGTGATGGTCGTGAAACAGGATTTGCTGTGGGTGATAAAGTGAAGTTACGAGTAGACATTAAAGCTAAAAATCCTGCTTTTGTTGAACCAGCTCATGCCATGACCGCTGATGACTTTGAGAAAGAATGGACAGTGGACGCCTTAAACACTGATGGTTCTGTATCCATTAAAAGTGGTGATAGCACCCATAACGTCTGGGCACGAGACATTGTGAATCTAGACGACTATGTGAGTGAATATGATGTCGCACAACAAGTCTTAGATGGCGAGTGGGGCAATAACCCTGAACGTGCTGAGAAGCTTCATAAGGCGGGTTATAGCGCTGTTAGCGTGCAAGAAAAGGTTAACGAGTTAGTGGAAAGTCAAGATGATGAAGAGGTCATTGAACCCGTGGAAGAACAACCCGTTGGTGGTGATCGCCCTGAATTAGCTCCTAACAAAGTTTGCCTTGATGATGTGGTTTATGTCATTAACAAGAAAGAAGAATAGGAATACAAAGGGGCCTGTTGATATTTATTAAATAAAAATGTATGATTGGAACTGGAGGGGCTATCCTTCCACTTTCCAACTATTATGTTTCTACAAGCAATCGCTTGTTGCACCTTTTGTCTAAAGAGGACTTTTACCTGGGTCCTCTTTTTTTGTATCTGTTGATATCCAGTAAGTAAAGATGTAAGATGAGGAATAGAGGGCCTGTGCCCTTCACTTCCCATTGTTATATTTTTGCAAGCAATTCGCTTGTTGGAGTCCATTTGTCTGGGGAGGGTCCTTTCACGGGCCCTCTCTTTTTTTATTTTAAGCTTTTATAAAGGCTATTGAAAATGATTTAAAAAGATTGTAATATACTACTTGAAGAGATAAGTCTCTTCTGCGTATTTATAGCGAATGTATTTCAGTGGTTGAATACATTCTCTCCCCAGCCCCTGTCCTGTAGGGGCTTTTTTAATGCCTAAAAAAGTAGCAGAAAAAGTAGCAAAACTATACAGAAGTATATAAATTCATATAAAAGTTATAATCAAAAAGGCTGACACAGCGCTATTAGTGGCATGTATGGCAATCAGGAAAACTTTGGGCTATAATGTATAAATTAGAGAGTATTCTATTGATAATTCTCAGTTGACCCTGTCGCAGTGGTTGACTAAGATTGGTGGAAATAGGGAAATTTAGATGGAAAATTGAAGTTCTTAAACTAAAACGGGTTCCAGTCATACGATGCTTATGGATTTCTTCTAGCCATATCGTCCTCTGCTGTAACTGTTACACTTAAGGAGTTTTAATAATGAAAAAAATTTTAGTCGTTGATGATGAAAAACCAATTTCAGATATCATTACCTTCAACCTTCAAAAGGAAGGCTATGATACCCTGGCAGCTTTCGATGGCGAAGAGGCCTTAGAAAGCTTTGCCAGCTACCAACCCGACCTTATTGTTTTGGATTTAATGTTGCCTAAAAAAGACGGCTTGGAAGTTTGTCGTGAAATCCGTAAGACCAGCAGTGTTCCTATCATCATGTTAACCGCTAAGGGTGAAGAAATTGACAAGGTGCTCGGTTTGGAAATGGGAGCCGACGACTATGTGACCAAGCCTTTTTCCAATCGGGAACTTTCAGCACGAATTAAGGCCAACCTCCGCCGGTCCCAGGTTAACGTTGAGGCTGCAGAAGAAAAAGAAGAAAGTAATGAATTAAATGTCGGTAACCTAACCATTCATGAAGATGCCTACTATGTGTCTAAGAATGGTAAGGAAGTTGACCTGACTCATCGTGAGTTCGAGCTCCTCCATTACTTATCCAAGCACTTAGGCCAAGTGATGACCCGGGAACACCTCTTGCAGACAGTATGGGGCTATGACTACTTTGGCGATGTTCGGACCGTGGACGTAACCGTGCGTCGTCTACGTGAAAAGATCGAAGACACCCCCAGCCATCCTAAATTACTCATGACCCGCCGTGGTGTGGGGTATTATCTCCAAGATAATGACCAGGAGTAGGAAGCAATGAAGGAAAAACAAGAAAAATCGAAAATTTCCTTTCTTAATTCGATTCATTTAAAGATTCCTTTGGTCATTATCTTGCTCTTGTTACTTGGTTTGCAATTTGCCGGGGCTTATTTTATCCAACAATTGGAACAGGAAATGATGCGCAGCTTTGATGATCAAATGAATGTGCAAATTGGCTTTTTGGAGGATAGCGTTCGCCCCATTATTCAAAATGAAGATAATAAGACGAGTGACCAACAGGCGCAATTAATTAATTCATTGCGTCGTTTTAATGTTAGCAATGTTTTAGAAACCTTGGTGGTGGATGATAAGGGGCAGATTCTTGCTTCAAGTAACCCCAGTAACCAGGCCAATGTGGGCCAACAAACGACCGATAACATGATCCGTACAGTCCTCTATAATAACACTAGTCTAAGTAAGGAAATGTATGACAATGAGGAAAATTTGCGAATTAAACAATATGTTGTCCCTATTTTTTCTTCGGATAATTCCGGTCTTTTGATCGGGGTTTTAAGTGTGACGGTCAACATTGAGAGTGTCTACAACCAAGTGCAAAATACTGGTTTGATTTATATCACTTCATCGGGCTTGGCCTTGGTCTTTTCTATTCTACTGGCAGTCCTAATTTCTAGAGGGATTACCGGCCCAGTCCAAGAAATGACCAATCAAATTGAAAAGATTGCTGATGGAAATTATAGTGACCAAGTTAAGGTCTATAGTAATGATGAGATGGGCGTCTTAGCCCAGTCGATTAACTATCTATCGGTTCGAGTGCGCGAAGCCCAAGAATCCACGGAATCTGAACGTCAACGGCTGGATTCAGTCTTAAAACATATGACCGATGGGGTGATTGCTACTGACCGCCGCAGCCGGGTCATGATTACCAATAACCGGGCCTGTGAATTAATCGGCAAAAAAGAAGCTGAAATTATGGGCCATTCCATTATGGAAGTGCTCAATTTAAGGGATAAATATACTTTCCGTGAATTATTGAATAGTGAAAGTGATATTTTAATGCACTTTACTTCTGATGATGGCCAAGAATCGATTATTAAAGGTGAGTTATCTGTTATTCAAAGGGAGTCTGGCTATGTCAGTGGTCTAGTCTGGGTCTTAACCGATGTGACTGAGCATGAAAAGATTGAACGTGACCGTCGCCAATTTGTCTCAAATGTTTCTCATGAATTGCGGACGCCCTTGACCAGTGTCAGGTCCTATAGTGAAGCCCTGGCTGATGGTGCCATTAAGGATTCTGAATTAGCGGTAGAATTTCTCGGTGTCATTCAAAGGGAAACGGACCGCATGATTCGAATGATTAGTGACCTCTTGAACCTCTCTCGGATGGACTCTAATCGTCAGGAAATGAACCTGGAATTGATCGATTTCCAAGGTTTAGTCAACCATATCTTGGACCGCTTCGATATGATGATTCAATCAGAGGATTATGTCAATGAAGAATACCATATTCAACGCGAATTAACCAAGTCACCGATCTGGGTGGAAGCTGACCAAGACCGCCTCACTCAAGTGATTGATAATATCTTAAACAATGCCATCAAGTATTCACCGGATGGGGGAACGATTACGGTCCGTCTCATGACGACTCATAATGAGGCGATATTAAGTGTTCAAGACCAAGGACTAGGTATTCCACAAAAAGCTCTTGGACACGTTTTTGACCGTTTCTATCGGGTAGACAAGGCTCGGTCCCGCCAACAAGGTGGCTCGGGTCTAGGTCTGGCTATCGCTAAGGAAGTTGTGGAATTACATCACGGAAAAATTTGGGCCAATAGTATTGAGAATAAGGGATCAACCTTCTTTATTTCTCTGCCTTTTGAACCTGATATGGGGGAGGATGATTGGGAATAATGCGAAAATTTTGGACAAACTTGCCTCATTTTCTCCTAACCTTTTTAGTCTTACTCAGTATCTTTTTTTCCCTTAATATTATTGGGCCTTTCACTAACTTATCTAGTAATTGGTCAGGGGATGAGGGAATGGAAGCAAAAACCACTGCCCTTACCCCGACTCAAATAGCTAATCCAGGGGACAAGACACCGCTCTTAAAAGTATTCCGGCCAGTTTCTTTGGTCTATACTGATGGAGAAGGCTTTTGGCAAAGCCGGGAAGCTAATTTGTTAACCCACTTTAATGAGAAGATGGCCCAGTTAAAAGTGGATAAGCTTGACTTGGACAGCCTCAAGAAAGAATCGCTGGCTGACTATATTCAAGAAAGTCATAATAAGGAAATGATCGAGCTGGAGTACGCTGATCAAATCCCTCTCCAACTTTTGGGCTTGACCAGTGATGAGATTAGTGGTGAATTGGGACAAATTCCCATCAACCTCATCTCCTACCCCCGGGATAGCCGAATTCTTTACTTGATTGACCGGGAAGAGGGCCTGGTCTATAGTCTGCCTTTAAAAGCGCCGGCTAACTTTGATGACTTAAAGACCAGTATCGATGAGAATAAGAATGGTTTTAAGGCCGTTAAGCGGGTTGATTTGAAAACTCCTTACCACTACTTGCTTGACGACAAGGTTGAGGTCAAGGCCCTATCCTATATTTTGGAACGTCAATCCAATGCGGCCTACTTGCAACTCTTATTTAACCTTCCTGACCAAGTCAATGACTATAGTGATGTTGAGTCAGCTCGGTATTATACCGAAAACAAGGGCTTAGTGATTAATAATAGTAATTTTGAAATTTTATTCAACCAAACCGTTGATTACGAGCTAAATACGGATCCCTTGTCGGTCATCTTACAAGCCTACAATGACCTCCAACGCATCCAGGCCAATAATGATAACTGGATCTATAGTCAATATAACCATAAAGAAAAGAATGTCACCTTTAGAAAAGTCGTTGGCGGTATTCCTATTTATGGGTCTAATTTTGTTTCACGGATCCGAATTGGTTTTCCTAAGGACCATACCCTGCAAGCTAAATTTTCAGCGCTCAATATTCAAACGCCTTTGAATGATTTGACGGAAAATTTTGAAATGCAACCGGCTACCAGTATTATGAAATTGCTTGAAGTCAACCATATTAGCAGTAAGGATATTGATTCGATAAATATCGGCTATTACTGGGTACCTAGCTCCAAGTCTAATCGTTTAATTTCCTTGGTGCCTTGTTGGATGATTGAAAAGGATGGGACCTACTTTATGCTAGATGAACTGGTCGACATGACTAAAAATGAGGCTTATGTGACACGGAATACGGCAAATGACGTTCCGGTCTATATCAAACACAATCGCAGCGACCAGGAGGCCCAACCAGCAGAAGTTGATAGTAATAATGAAGAAGTCTTTAAAGAAATGAACCAGGCTCAGAGCCGTTAGAGGGAGGAAGTCTTATGAATTTTCGTCAAATTGAAAATATATTGATTATTGTCTTTCTCGCCTTAAATATCTTTCTGGCCTATATTCTCTTTGGAAAGAGTTTTATGGAGACGACTTCCATCCAGTCCAATATTAATATCCAACAGGAATTAAAGAATAATGAAGTGACCATGAACTTTAGCCCTTCTTCAGATGACGTCCAGTTGCCGCTGATCGCAGGCAAACAAAGTCGCCTATCCACCGATGGAGGAGACCGGACCAAGGAACAGAAGTTAGAGTGGCGTGATTCGACTGAGGAACTCTATGGTGAGTTCAAAAATCCGATTAAGTTACCGGCGCTGACAGAGAACAATGTGGAAAACCCTACCCAGTTGTCCCCAGAAGCCTTAAAGCCGATTGAGGACTTGTTAGCTTCTGGAGCGATTGAGCATGGGCAAGAATATCACTTCTTGATCTATAACCGCCAACGTAAAATTATTTACTATGGGCAAAATACCTATGCCGACAAACTGGCCATGGATTCTAGTGCTGAATTACTATTTCATTTAAATGATCAAAATGAAATCGTCTCCTATGAATTGAGCCATGTCCATGACGTGAGTCCGCAAGGGGAAGAACGCCCATTGATCACTCAAAAGAATGCCATTGATAACTTATATCTCTATAATGAGATCCCTTCCAAGGCCAATATTTTGTCAGCCAATATTTGTTACCAGCAAACTTTATCAGTTGATGATATTATTGTTTTTAAACCGGTTTGGGCCATTATGATGCAGTTGGATGACCATACCACTAAAACCACCTTTGTTGATGCCATTAATGGGACGATCGTCCAAAATGCTCCCGCTTCTCAGCCGGTTAATCCCACCAATGATGGCGACAAGGCGGGTAGCCAAAATAGTCAAGCCACCTAGGAAGGAGATCAAGCTATGAAAAAAGAATTCCCAACTCTGATCTTAATCACCCTTTTAGGCCTGCTTTGCCTGCTTCCTGATTCGGTTTTTGCAGCAGATAATCAAGGAATTTCAGTTGCTGATTACCAGGTTAAGGTGGAATTTGACCAGCAGGGGGACATTAAAGAACATGAACAGGTTCGCTATCAGTTTGATAAGCAAGTCGACCAATTAAGCCATGTGATTAGTACAGGCGAAAGTGGTCATCTACGTCAATTAAATGTAGATATGCGGATGAATTCAGCCAGTGAAGCCTTTCCTTTTGTTCAGAGTACGTCCCACACGGTTGGAACCTTTGACCTTCATCAAAACGGCAATAATGTCCAAGTGGACCTCTACAATACTATGTCCGGCGACGATGAAATTGTGAATTATATTGCCAATATTGAGGATGTCTGGACTAAGTACGGCAATCAAGTGATTATGCAAAAGGACTTTTTGCTCTTGCCTTTCGATATCCATTCCGCTCAAATTACCTTTAAATTTCCTCAGGCGGTGGACCAAAACCACTATAAGGCCTGGCTAGCTAGTCCAGCCCATGTCCAAGAAAAGTGGCTGGATGAGTCGACCTTACAAGTTCAAGTCAGAGATCTGAGCGCGGATAGTAAGTTAAACGTGCAAATGGTGCTTCCAGCTGACCTGATGCCTAATATCAAGGGGGAAGGCCCCGTCTCTAAGGGTGAGCAAATTAACCGAGAGATTGATAAGCATATCGGCGCCAGACAAGCTTGGTACCGTCAACGTTACTGGATAGTGATGGGGGTCAGTTTAGCCTTAGTCGCCTTATTGATCCTTTACACTTACTTCTTGCTCAGACGCAAGCAAAAGATTCGGCAAGCAGCTGATGCTAAGCAAGTCAACCACAGCCATGAGCTCAATCCGGTCGAAGTTAGCGAACTATTGAAGAAGAATTACAGCCAACATGATAAGTTGTGGCTGGTTCTTTTATCCTTAGTAGCTAAGGGACACTTAGCCTTACGTTTTGTTAACGCAGATGACCGCTTCTACCCTTACTTTAAAGTCTTGGCTAGTCAAAGTGATGACCCCTATGAACAAGTTGTTCTCGATGCTTTTAGTAAGCAGCAGGAGGGTGGGGATCTTGATTTTGCCAGCTTTAAATATAGTCTGGGCCTGAAAAAGAAAGGCAAGACCAGGAACTACCGCAACTTGTTGCATGCCCTTAGCAAGCTAGATAAAAAACGCAAACAGAACCTGCAGTTATTAGATAAGGCCGGAAGCCGCTTGTATGGCTTTTTATGGTGGCTTTACGTCGCTGTCTTTATCGTCCTAGCGGGTTTAGTGATTTGGCTGATCTGGGAGATAAATAGGGGTCATATTTGGCTCTTAGCCCTGGCCTTTTGCTTAGTGGGAGTCTACTTATTGAGGCGCTATACCCTGCCGATTTATAATGCCCAGGGGCAAGAACTTGCCAAATATTGGAAGACTTATTTTAACAGCCTTAAAGGTCGAGACCAGTCCTTAGGTTACAGTCAAAAGGACTACCTCTACAGCTTTGTGACTGGGGACAACTACCGACTGGTTAAGCAGGCGAAAAAAGCCAACCAGTCGCTAAGCGGCAACTTAGCTCAGGCTTTAGATGCTGTGAACCAATACCAATTAAAAGATTTTATGTAAGAAACGAGGAGAATGAAGTTTGGATGTTTTGGACAAAGACGCAGAGCAAAAAGATTTTACCATGCGCATTTGTATGTTAGCCAGTGGGTCAACAGGAAATGTGACTTATATTGAAACCCCACAGCGGAATATCTTAGTTGATGCGGGCTTAAGTGGTAAGCGTATTGAGGAATTGCTGCAGAAAATTGGCCGGGATGCCAAGGACCTTGATGCCATCTTTATCTCTCACGAACATTCTGACCATTCCAAGGGAGCCGGTATTATGGCCCGACGCTACCAACTTCCTATCTATGCCAATGCCGATACCTGGTCCTATCTCGAGCAGAAGTGTGGCAAGTTAGACGCTGACCAAAAGATAATCATGGAGCCGGGGGAACGGATTAGCTTTGGGGATGTCGATATTCTGAGTTTTCCTGTCAGTCATGACTCCATCAATGCACAGTTCTATGCCTTCCAAAAGGATGGTAAGCAATTCGCCATGATGACAGACCTAGGCTATGTTTCCGATCGTTTAGCTGGCCTGGTATACAATTCTGATGCCTTAATGATTGAAAGTAACTATGATAATGATATGTTAAGAATGGGGAAGTATCCTTGGCGTTTAAAGCAAAGGATTTTTTCTGACCGGGGCCACCTGTCTAATGTCGAAACGGCGGAAGCCCTGACTAAAATGATAGGTGAGCGAACCAAACGGGTTTACCTGGGGCATATTTCCAGGGAAAATAACTTAAATGCCCTGGCCCTTGAGACCAATACGGCGATTTTAAAGGAGAACGGCCTAGGGGTGGGCTATGATTTTGACCTTTATGAGACCCACCATTACCAACCTACCGATCTATTTACCCTTTAATGAGAAAATATTCATATATTTTTCAAATATTCATTCTAAGATAGTTAAAATCCTTGAAGTGAACTAATATGACAAGTGGAGGAAAAATATGCCTAAAGAAGTTAATCCTGATAAAAATCATAATTTAAAAGATGATACGAAAAACGCTATCAATTCCAAATGGGGAACCGCTATTATCAGTGGCCTAATTGGTGCTGGTTTAGTGGGTGGGGTATCAGCCTACGCCAACCAAGATAAGGTTTCCGAAAATGAAGTGAAAACCATGGTGGAACGCCAGGTCAATGCCGAAAGCCAAAATAAGAGCGAAAATAAGGCCCAACAAGGGACCCAACAAGCCAGTGTGGAGATTCAATCTGATGTTTCTGCTGTGGTGGATAAGGTTGCCGGCTCGGTAGTTTCTGTGGTGAACTTGGCCCGTCCTAACAACCAAGTTTATGACTTATTTGGCTTTACCCAACCTAGCCGCAATAGTGATGAACTAAAAACCGCTTCAGAAGGTTCGGGTGTCATCTATAAGGTCCATGGCGATAAGGCTTATATCGTTACCAATAACCATGTGATTAAGGGGAGCGATGCCCTGGAGATTATCCTTGCTGACGGGACCCAAGTGCCAGTTGACCTGGTAGGTGCCGATCCTTGGACTGACCTGGCTGTCTTGGCCATGCCAGCTGAATATGCTAAAACCGTGGCAGAATTTGGGGATTCTTCCCAATTGAAGGTGGGGGAACCAGCCATTGCTATCGGTTCGCCACTAGGATCTGACTTTGCTTCAACGGTGACATCAGGTATTGTATCTGGCTTGAACCGGCAAGTACCAACCGACTTAGATGAAGACGGGCAAAGTGATTGGACCGTGACTGCTATTCAAACAGATGCCGCCATTAACCCAGGTAACTCAGGGGGTGCTTTGGTGAACTCTGCCGGCCAAGTGATTGGGATCAACTCGATGAAGATTTCCACCGCCCAAGTGGAAGGTATGGGCTTCGCCATCCCAAGTAATGACGTGACCACAATTATTAGTCAGTTAGAAAAAGATGGTCATGTAACCCGGCCAGGACTGGGACTACGCATGGCTAGTCTCTACCAATTCCCGCTGGAACGGCAAAAACAAATGCTGAAATTGCCTGAAGCGGTTGAGGACGGGGTAGTAGTGATGGAGGTCGACCCTAATTCTCCTGCCGACCAAGCAGGCTTGAAGCAGTATGATGTGATTACCCGCTTCGGCGACCATGAAATTAAAGATACGACCCAATTACGTCAAGCTCTCTATAATTCAGACCCTAATGGCAAGGTTGAAATTGAATATTACCGCAATGGTAAGAAAGCAACCACTACTATTCAACTCCGGCCTCAAGACCACCATAATGCCTAGTTGACTAAGATTTTTTGAATATTGACTGTTAATTAAGCCTCAGGGAAACTGGGGCTTTTTATTTGTTCTTGGTTTTGACTTTATCAACATAATCCCCAAGTATTATGCACAAGATCAGGGGAAAACTTTGTGAAACTGTGGATAACTTTGTTGAAAAGTGGATAAGTCCCGTCATAATGGCCTTCTTTCATGTGGGCAATTATGTGTATAAAAAGTGAAAACTTAGGACAGGTCGAAATTCCTGGGTAAAAATCCCTTCATAATAGGCTTTATTATTAACAACTTGTGGATTTGTGGAGGAAATTGTGGATAAGTCCTTGTGAAAAGGGGGAATTATGCTATGATGAAGGGAAGTTTGAAGAAAAGGGTGACTTGAGATGCGGATTACCATTCTCAGCGTGGGAAAATTGAAAGAAAAATATTTGAAACAGGGGATTGCTGAGTACCAAAAACGAATGCAACGTTATGGGAAATTAGAAGTGATTGAGGTTAAGGATGAGCCCACTCCAGACAATGCCAGCGACTTGGAAAACCAGCAAATCATCGAAAAAGAGGGCCAACGCCTACTGGCTAAGATTTCTCCCCAGGCCTATGTCATTGTGCTTGCTATCAAGGGCCAGGCTTTAAGTTCGGAAGAATTGGCCCAGCAAATTGATCACTGCCTGACCTATGGCAAGAGCGAGATTATCTTTGTAATTGGTGGATCCTTGGGGACGAGTTCGGCTGTCAACAAAAGGGCTGATCTTTTACTCAGTTTTGGTCGGATGACCCTTCCCCATCAATTGATGCGTCTGGTGCTTAGCGAGCAAATTTACCGGGCCTTTCGCATTATTCACCACGAACCCTACCATAAATAAAAGAGTGTGACAAAAGTCAAAAAGAGCCCTGAACCACTCCGCATACTATATCTGTAACTCGCTAGCGCTTCGAACAGCTATAGCAACTGGAGCAAACTATGGAAGATAGGCGCAAGCCTATCGCACATAGTTCGTAGTTGGGTTCGACTTGGCAGACTTGGAGTGATTTCACAAGTCAGAAACAAGCGAATGCTTCGCTTTTATTCTGACTTGCTCCAATCATCCAAGCCTAAATGCCTAGTCTCACACCCTGCATGAAGTGGAGGTCAGGGCTGACTTTTGGAACAGGTTTGAAAAGAGTGTGACAAAAGTCAAAAAAAGCCACTAGGCTCTGTGGATAAGTAAACTTATCCAGTGCCTAGTGGCTTGTTTTTTACTATTAAATTTTATTGGCCTTGGTTATTTTGGGCATAACTAGTGCCAAAGATTGAATCCCAGATGCCTAAGAGGCTTTGCCAGAGACTGTGGAAGAAATCGGTAATTCCATTTTTATCAGTCTCATCCATATTATCCCAAGCGGATTTTGCGGAATCCACTAATTGGCCGCTCTTTTCTTTTAAGGTTTGTCCAAAGTTGGAAAGAGCGTTTTTTTGCTCCTCAGTGAGTTCGATTTGGCTAAATTTGGTCATGAGGTCCCGTAATTGTTGAATGTTTTCTTCAGAAAGGACGCCATTAAGATTGTAATTATTGATGACGTTATTCACGATGACTTGGATGGTATTGCCATCGATCGATCCACCATTTTGTTCCTTGGCTTGTTGGATCTGGTTTTTCATATCAGCGATGGCAGCATTCAAGGTTTCGTCGGAATAGTTTTCTTTGTTTTGGTTTTCCTTAGTAATGGTTGAAGCGGTTTGTAATTCTTCTTGGGCGACAGAAACTGCCTTGCCATCTAAGGCTTGGCCGCTGTCTTGGAAGGCTTTATAGACACCTGCCAAGGCACCGGAACCGTCCACTTGAACAGCGGAAGCGACTTTAATATCAACATTGGTTGCTCCGGCTGTTAGGGCTGCGTTCTCATATTGTAAGGGCGTAATGGCAGTAATAGTCTTTGGAGTGACGATTTCTACGTTAACCCCACTGTGCTTGGCTGGGGCAATATAAGCGGATGAATAAACTTGGTAGTAGGGGTAATTATCATGTAATAGGCCATTTAATTCATTAATATTCACTTGGACAGCCCGGGCATTGGCATCAACCCCTAAGAGCTTTTGAGTCTCTTGGAATTGGCTTTGGTTGAGGGACTCACCATAAGTAAAAATAGATTCTTTGATAGCTGCCTGGGCACTTGTTTGGGGAATGAAGAGGGCGATGGCCATTAGGCAAGCGAGTACGGCCAAGAGCCCACGTTTCAATTGATTCATTCGAAAAACCTCCTTAATTGTTAATTCTATTATAACATGGCTAAAAAGATAATCTTTTAGCTTTTCCTTAAGGGGAGGCTAAGGAATGTTAAAAAATTACTCGAAGACTAAAATTTTATTTTAAGAAATAAATAAGCTTTAAGGAGGTCATAATGCGCTAAAATAGTTCTATCAAAAGATTGTAAAGCGATTGAAGATGAAAGAGGCGATGACAATGAATAAAGAAAAAGCCCATGAATTATTACGCTTATTAGAAAAAGATGCCAGCCTAAGTGACCAAACCTTGGCCGACATGCTTTCCTTAAGCAAAGATGAAGTCGTAGAGATGAAGGCTGTGCTCAAAGACGCTAATATCCTCTCTGGCATCCAAGCCATGGTTAACTGGGATGCGACGGATAATGAGTATGCGTCAGCCATGATAGAAATCACAGTGAACTTGCATAAGGGCGTTTCCTACCAACAAGTCGCTGATGTGATTAGTCAGTACGATGAAGTAGAAGCCCTGTATTTAATGAGTGGAGCCTATGACTATCTAGTCTTAACCAAGCGTCTCCCCATGCATAGGATATCAGGTTTTGTCAATAAGCTAGCTACCCTGGACCACGTTCAAGGGACTGCTACCCATATTGTCATGCAACGCTATAAGGACCACGGAACCCAATTTAAGACGAAGACGGATGGTAGAAATCGGTTGGTGATTAGCCAATGAGTCAGTCAATCAGCCATAAAGCGGTCCAACTAGCCCCCTCTGGCATCCGCCGTTTCTTTGAAGTTGCCAATGAAATCCCTGATGTTATTTCTTTGGGGGTGGGGGAACCCGATTTTATGACCCCCATGCCTATCCGACAAGCAGCCATGCAATGTATTCGTGAGGGCAAAACCTACTATACAGCCAATGCCGGTTTGATGGAATTGCGTCAGGCCATTAGTCAATACATCGATGTCAAACATGACCTGCATTATGACCCCCGCTCAGAAATCGTGGTGACCGTGGGGGGAAGTGAAGCCATCGATATGGTGTGCCGGGCGATTATTAATCCTGGTGATGAGGTCATTTGTATTGATCCCAGCTACGTTTCTTATGCACCTTCAATTAAGCTAGCTGATGGTGTCGTTGTTCCCGTGACCTTAAGGGCTGATCGAAATTTTATTCTGACTCCGGAAGATTTAGAAGCCGCCATCACTCCTCAAACCAAGGCAATGATTATCAACTTCCCGAACAATCCTACTGGAGCAAGTATGTCTAAGGAAGAGCTGGCTGCCTTAGTTCCAGTGATTGAGGCTCATGATCTCTATGTCATCACTGATGAAATTTATTCTGAATTAAATTATAATCAAGAACACTTGGTGTCAATTGCTGCTTTTCCAGGAATGAAAGAGCGAACCATTTACATCAATGGTTTTTCTAAATCCTTTGCCATGACCGGTTGGCGTTTGGGCTACGCTTGTGCTCCTCATGAGATTATGGAACAAATGATAAAAATTCACCAGTTTACCATTATGGCTGCCCCAACCATTTCTCAATATGCAGGGATTGTCGCTCTAAGAGACTGCGACCATGATGTCCAAGTGATGCGGCAGTCTTACCAACAAAGGCGAAACTTTTTGATGGCCCGGTTTAAGGACATGGGCCTCCCTTGCTTTGAGCCCCAAGGAGCCTTTTATACTTTTCCCGATATTAGTGAATTTGGTCTCTCCAGTGAAGAATTTGCCTTGAAATTATTAGATGAAGAAAAATTAGCGGTTGTTCCTGGATCGGCTTTTGGCGAAGGTGGTGAAGGGCATATTCGTATCTCCTATGCCTATTCCTTGAATGAACTAGAAGCAGCGGTCGAAAAACTTAACCATTTTATCCAAAAACTCAGACAAGACTAGTAAAAAAACACTTGCCCCTTTTCGGACAAGTGTTTTTGCTTTCTTAATTAGTAATCGACATTACTTGGGTAGTCGTTAGCGGCATTCCAGAGTAGGTACTCGTAAACACCATGGTCACGGAGGGCTTGGATTTGCTCTTCGATTTCAACATTGGTGTATTCTTGGTAAGTTCCATTAGCTAAGTAGCTAGCGGTAAAGGCCTGTAACCAAGGACGGGAATGGGCATGGTCGCCACCGATATTTTCTAAGCGAAGGTCTTCGACATCCATATAGTTATCAACAACTCCGTAAGGTTCCAGGTCAGGTGCAGTGAAGCCAAAGTCACCATTACTCCAGTGACTCGGATAAATCATGGAAGAAACCACATCGATCGTATTGGCAATGTCGGTAAAGTCTTGACCGATGCCTGGGGCTGAACCAATGGTGGTGACATAACCGAAGATATCAGCTGAGACATCGACACCATAGGGACGGAGCTCTTTTTGAGCATAGGCTAAGAAGTCGGTGATGGCTTGGCAGCGGCCTTCGACACTATCTTTACCATAATGCGCATAATCTCCCATGTCGTAAACCAGGCTGGTTCCAAAGTTTTCAAAACCTTCAGGGAAACGGACATAGTCGAATTGGATATCCTTGAAGCCAAGTTCAGCAGCGCCCTTAGCCACGTCGACCACATAGGCCCAAACATCTTTGTTATAAGGGTTCAGGAAGGTTTGGCCACCGGCATCAGACCAAATCTCACCATTGGATTTCTTAAAGGACCAATCAGGGTGGGCTTTGGCAGCATAGGTATCCTTGAAGGTGGTGATGCGGGCAATTGGATAAATTTGCTTCTCTTCAAAGGTTTGCATCATTTCTTGACCATTAAAGGTAATTTCTTCATTTTTCTTAACTAAGTCATTATCGGTTGGCAACTGGGTAGCGATTGAGCCCCAGTCAGACTTGACATCGATGACGACACTGTTCAAGCCAGTGGAATCAAGTAAGTTAATGTTACGCTCCAAAATACTTGGTGTCCCCATACCGTGGGCAGACAGGTAGATGCCACGAACCCCTTCTTTAGGGTAGGCAATGTTGACCTGACTGGCCTTGTAGAAGCGTTCGGGTTTAACACTGGGCACTCGGAGTAAGGCCTGGTTACCTTCATTGATTTGTAATTCTTGGTCGCTAACCTCCGCTTTTTCTGCCTTAGCGACTTGGTTAGTGTTATTGGTCTGTGAAGACTGGGCTGATTGATTTTGAAAGCGATCGCGGTTAAAGAAAACAATAATTAAGAGGACGGCTAATAAACACAATAAAGCAGCAGAAATCTGTAACCAACGTCTTCTATGGGGAGGGCGACGATATTCTTGCTTAGACAAAGTCATAACCTCCTTTGTGAGTGTACGGGCCAGCTAGGGCTTGGTCTTTGTTTTTTGCATCTTGCAAGGCTTGACGGCTCTTTTCTAGCTGACTTTCTAAATTCTTTAATTGGTTTTGCAAATTGACATGTTTTTCATTAAGGGCCGCCATGGTATCCTCAAAGGTGTCGATGGTGGCGTCCTTTTCGCCAATTTCTTGATAATATTGGTCTTCTTCTTCTAAGAAGTTTTGATAGTCATTGAGGTATTGTTCCACTTGACTTGCGGTTTCATTGAGAGATTGGCGCAAGCCCTCATCTTCCACTTTTTCACTGACTTGTTTTAAGGCAGTTAGCTCCTTGATGGCTTTTTGGGTGGCTTCTTCGCGTAGTTTGAGGTTCTTCCCTGTTTGACTATTTTTGTCTCCCAAGCGACTCAACGAAGAGTCCTGGCTGATATCTGTTTCAAAGTGACTTTGCAGTTCAGATTCCTGAGCTTGAATCTGATTCAGTTGGCTAGTAATGGTTTCAATATTTTCTAGGGCCGACTGTTCGGCAGGCTGTTTGCCACAGGCGACCAGAGTAAAGACCATGACTAGCAATAGTCCCAATTTCTTTACCATATTTCTCATCCTTTTCTTATAAATAAAATAAAACTGTTTTCAGTATAACAAAAAAAGAAAGGCTTTCCTACTCATCTTCATTTTCCCTTTTCCACCGAGTTTTAGCTCAATTTGCTCTTAGTGAGCGCTTCATAGGCTTCGTGTAAATTCAAAAAGAAAGCTTAACATTTTGATAACATTGCCCTAGGCTATCGCCCTTGACCGCGCTTTGATTGTATAATAATAGGTAAGTTTAAGGGCTAAAAGAAAGAGGTTAGCATCCATGTCAAGAAAGAAACGTTTATTAGCTTATGCAGCAACGGTGGTTGCCAGTTTAGCGGGCTATGCTTATCATGCCCTTTACCAAGAAGATCGGAGCGTAAAGAGTCGGCTCTTAGAGGACTTCTACTGGCTGAAAGACCGGCTAAAAAATGCCGATGAGGCTGATTACCGCCAATTCCTAGAAGACCAGTTGAAGACTGCTCGGCAGGGAGATTTAAGCTATCCCAAGAAACATGGCATGAACATCTCACTCTCAAGCTATCAAAATGGCAAAGCCTATGTGCTCAGCCCAGAAAACTACCGGCCAGATAAGCTAGTGGTTTATTTCCATGGGGGCCATCGGATTGAAGCAATTTCGCCTAAGGAGTGGCGGTTTTTGGAAAATTTTGCTGAAGATAATCAGCTGCGCCTATTAATCCCCTATATTGAACCCCTTTCCTACGCTTATTTTGATGAAGAAGTCGACCGTTTAGAGGGCTTACTGGATGAAATTAGTCTGGACTATACCGATGAAGACCTCTATTTAATGGCTTCAGATACTGGGGCGTTATTTGCCTTACCTATCGCAAGAGATAGCAGTAGTAACCTCATCCTTGAAGGCTTGATTTTACTTTCACCTTGGGTAACGACGAAACATAGCATCACTAGCAGTCAAGACGAGGAACAAAAAGATTACCTGATGACCTTTTCTGATTACCAAGCCATTGCTAGTTTATGGCAAGCGAGTGAGGGTAGGATTATTGCCCTAGATGCCAACCAAGCAGGGGCCTTACCAAAGGTCCACCTCTTTATGGGTAAGAAAGATGTCCAATATTTAGAAGTCTTGGCTTTTTACCGGAAATTAAAGGCAAGGGGATTGGCGGTTGATTTTTATGCTTTTGATTATTTGCCCCACAACTTCCATTTCTTGGCTATTCCTGAGCAGGATGAAGTCATTGATTTAATTGCCAAAGTCGTCTTGCCTTAATACTTTTTTATAGTTATCTATTGGCTTTCTTGTTATAATAGTCAATAAAGATCAGAAAGGAAGATGTAAAAGTGTTTGGATTTCCTTTATTCTACATGTTTGATCCTACCATTATCTTGTTAATCATCGGTGCCATTATTGCTGGGATTGCCTCTTGGAATGTCAACCGAACTTTTGATAAATATAGCCGCTATACTAACCGCCGGGGCTTAACTGCTGACCAGGTGGCCCGGATGATGTTGGACCATAATCAAATTGGCCATGTGGGTGTGAGTACGGTGCGAGGGAAATTAACGGACTACTACGATCCCCGTGATAAGAATCTTTATCTTTCGGACCAAGTTTCCCAAGAGAGCTCGATTTCAGCCATTGGTGTTGCTGCCCATGAATGCGGCCATGCCCTGCAGGATGCTGATAACTATGCCTTTATGCGGATCCGGGAAAAAATCGTTCCCGTGGTTAACTTCGGTTCCAGTCTGTCCATGCCTATCCTCTTACTTGGGGTACTTTTTGGAATGAACCAAACCCTGATTAATATTGGGATTGCTCTATTTTCCTTGGCCTTATTATTTCAATTGGTGACTTTACCGGTTGAATTTGATGCTTCTAGACGGGCCGTTCGCTGTCTCGATGAAATGAATATTCTGAGCCAAGAAGAATTACCCTATGCCAAGTCTACTTTAAGAGCAGCCGCTCTCACTTATGTAGCTGGAACAGTTTCTACCTTGCTCTCCCTCCTGCGGATTATTATTCTTTTCGGTGGCAACCGGCGTGACTAAGTAGAAATTAGAAAGCTATTCTTTCTAAAGAAAATTTTGATACTAAAAAAGCGTGACCATTTTGTGGCCACGCTTTCTTTTTGAAAACGGTTTGATTAGTAAGCTTTTAAGTAACGTTCAACTTCCCATTGGGTGACTTGGGTTTCATATTCATCGTGTTCGATGGTTTTTGCTGTAATGAAGTTATTGGATAGGTGACTACCGAGAGCATCGAGCACTACTTGATCTTCTTTGAGGAAGTTAACCGCTTCTTTTAAGTTGGAAGGCAGTTGTTCAATATGAGAATCCCGTAACTCTTTTGAAGTCATGTTGTAAATGTTTCGGTCAATGGGGTCAGGAACAGGGAGCTTGTTTTCAATCCCGTCTAAACCGGCATAGATGCAAGCTGCCATAACGAGGTAGGGGTTAGCAGAAGGGTCTACTGACCGTAATTCAATCCGAGTCGAATTGCCGCGGGCTGCAGGAATTCTAACTAATGGTGACCGGTTTTGGGCGGACCAGGCGATATAGACTGGGGCTTCATAACCAGGTGTTAGGCGTTTGTAGGAGTTAACGATTGGGTTACCTAGAGCAGTGATGGCTTTGGCGTGTTTTAAGATCCCAGCAACAAATAGGTGGGCAGTTTCGGAAAGGCCGTCAGCGCTATTTTCATCATAGAAGGTATTGCCATTATCATCAAAGAGGGACATGTTGCAGTGCATCCCTGAACCAGCGATGCCGTAAACGGGCTTTGGCATGAAGGTGGCATAGAGATTATGCTTGCGGGCGATTGACTTAACAATCAATTTGAAAATTTGGACCTTGTCACAAGCATCTACCACATCAGAATACTTAAAGTCAATTTCATGTTGGCCAGGAGCACATTCATGGTGGCTGGCTTCCACTTCAAAGCCCATTTCTTCTAAGGTAAGGACGATATCGCGGCGGCAATTTTCACCGAGGTCAACGGGAGCCAGGTCGAAGTAACCACCATGGTCATTGACTTCAGTCGTTGGTTCGTCACTGTCATTCAATTTAAATAGGAAGAATTCTGCTTCTAAACCGAGGTTGAATTCCTTAAAGCCATCATCATTTAGACGTTTGACACAGCGTTTCAGGTTACCGCGGGGGTCACCGATAAAGGGCGTGCCGTCTGTGGAATAAATATCACAGAGCAATAAGCCGATTTTCTTATTGTCACCAGCGGTCCAAGGGAAGATTAACCAAGTATTTAAATCGGGAATTAAATACATGTCGGATTCCTCGATACGAACAAAACCGTCGATAGAAGAACCGTCAAACATCAGTTTATTATCCAAAACCTTATCTAATTGACTAATCGGCACTTCGACATTTTTTAGGGTGCCGTTGACATCACTAAAGACGAGGCGGAGAAAGTGGACATTTTCTTTTTTGATATCGGAACGGATTTGCTCTTCGCTAATTTGTTTCATCTTTTTATAACTCCAATCTTCTTAACAGCTTAGTTAATCGATTTCTATGTAAGAAAATATAACACATGTAAAATAAGATCACAAGAAAAAATTATTCATAATTTCTAAAGTTTTTCTTATGTCAGGGATAACATCCAGCTATGGTATTATTAATAAGTAAAAATAATTAAAAAAGCTAATGCCTTTCCCTGGTATTTTGGTTAAAATAAGGAAAACATGCTTGATAGGATAGCAAGTGATTTACCTGTCCCCTAACGAGTTTGGGGGTAATGTTTGATTATTTAACCAAATAAAAAGAAAAGAGTGAGCGTTGAAATGGAACTAGAATCATTAATTAAAGCAGTGGCTTCCAAGGCACCTGCCCCAGGCGGTGGGGCGGTTTCCTGTGTCACTGGTAGTTTTGCTTGTGCCTTGGCAAGCATGGCGGCTAAGGTGACTTTGGATCGGACTGACTTTTCCAAGGATGCCAATACCGCGGCTAACTTATCTGACCTAGCCCATCAAATGGACCGAGACAGCGACAGCTTCTTACATTTTGCCCGCGAAGACGAAAAGGTCTCTGCCCGGCTCTTTGCGGCTTACAAGCAAAAAGCAAGTAGTGAGGATGAAAAACAAGCCCGTAGCGAACAAATCCAAGTGACCTTGATCCAAGCGACTCACTTACCCCTGCAAGTTATCGCCTTAGTGGTAGATGATTTGGCCCTACTAGAAAACGTCGCTCGCCTCGTTAAGCCAAGCATCTTAGCTGACGTTGAGGTGGCAAGGGACCACTTGTTGACCGCCTTTAAGGGCTCTAACCATAATGTCGAAAACAATTTGACCTTAATTAAAGACCAGGCCAGTGCCCAATTTTTGGCTAAAAAACAAAGTGCTCTCTTAGACCGGATTGAAAAGCTGGACCAAGCCCTACTTAAAGAAATTGAAAAACGTAAGGGACAATAAGTCAGCTTGCTTGGCTAAATTTGGAGCTTGAGAGCCACTGCATGTCTAATAAAGTGTTAATGCTCGGATAAATTGCAAAAAAAGAGTTTGCAAATAAAGAAAAAGTAGTGTACTATACTATGTGGAAAATTTGAATACCGAAGTGTTAGGCAGAGGCTCCTGTATAAACATAAGCTATCGCCCAAAAATGTCGAGAGACGCCAATGGGTAAAACAGAGATTGTCGAAATAAGGCTTTCTCCAGGTAGCTAAGAAATTTTTCTTTACGTTATACAGTGCTAAAACTCAGACGAAGCAACTCAATCAACTGAGCTTATTAATAATGGAGTCTCTACTTTCTTGGGTAGGGGCTCTTTTTATTTTGCCAAGGAAAAGATGGAGGTGATGGCTATGGAGGAAGAGCAAGAACAGATAGCGGAAAGTCGACAGCAAGGGAGTTTATTGCTTAACCTCTTGAGGCCATTACCAGGGTCTCTGATTAAGCTTTAGGCTCCCACAGAAAGGAGCATAACGATGAAAAAATTTGAAAACCAAGGTCGCTACCGGCAATTTGCTGCTTATTCAATAAGCGAACTTTTTAACACCTATAAAATTGATAATAACGGCCTTAGCGATGACCAAGTCCAAGCCTTGCGAGAAGAATACGGGGAAAATGTGATCGATTATGGGGACAAAGCTTCTCTAATGGAAGAACTTGTCCAAGCCTATCTCACCCCCTTTACCCTAATTTTAATTGGTCTAGCTATCATTTCATTCTTTACTGACTATGTCTTTGCAGCGGCAGATAGTCGTGATTGCATTAGTTCAGTGATTATTCTAGTCTTGGTCTTTATTTCTGGGACCGTATCCTTTATCCAATCCAAGCAATCCAATGATGCGGCAGAACACTTGAAGGAAATGGTTAAAGTGACTGCCAATGTCAAACGCGCGGGCGATTTCAACGAAATTCCTACCGAAGAGATTGTTTGCGGGGACTTGGTTAAATTATCAGCGGGGGATCTTATTCCTGCTGATCTACGGATTATTGAAAGTAAGGACCTCTTTGTTTCTCAAGCGGCCATGACTGGAGAATCCTATCCGGTAGAAAAAATGGCCCAAGCTACTGACCATGCTGAGACCGTGGTCGATGAGGCCAACCTGGCCTTTATGGGCTCGAATGTCATTAGCGGTAGTGCAGTCGGGCTAGTGATTGCCGTCGGAGAGGAGACCCTCTTTGGGGATATCGCAAAAACCGTGACCACCGAAGAAGAAGTCACTAACTTTGATATCGGCATTAGTAAAATTTCTACCCTGCTTATGCGCTTTATGGGAGTAATGGTTCCGGTAGTCTTTCTGATTAATGGCATCCATATGAAGAATTGGCTAGATGCTTTGATCTTTGCGATTTCGGTTGCGGTCGGTTTGACCCCGGAGATGCTCCCGATGATCGTGACCACTAACCTGGTCAAGGGGTCACAAACCATGGCCAAGGGTGGGACCATTGTGAAAAACTTAAATGCCATTCAAAGTTTTGGCGCTATGGATGTCTTATGTACCGATAAAACCGGGACACTGACCCAAGATAAAATTGTTTTAGAAATGCATTTGAACTGTGATGGCGATGAAGACAGTGGGGTACTCCGCCATGCCTACTTGAATTCTTACTACCAAACCGGTTTGAAGAACCTGATGGACGTGGCCATTATTGAAGCTACCCACCGGGAACTGGACCTGGATCCTAGCTACTACCACAAGGTCGATGAAATTCCCTTTGACTTTGAACGACGGCGGATGAGTGTCGTTGTCGAAGATAAGGCGGGAAAACGTCAATTAATTACCAAAGGGGCGGTGGAAGAAATGCTAGCCATTTCCTCCCTAGTCCTCAAACAAGGCCAAGCGATTCCTTTAACGGATGATCTCCGTCAAGAAATCCGCCAACAAGTCAAAGATCTCAATGAAGACGGTCTAAGGGTCATCGGTATTGCTCAAAAAACCAACCCACCAGCAGTGGATGCTTTTAGCATTGAAGACGAGTCGGACATGCTTTTGATCGGCTACCTAGCCTTTCTTGACCCACCTAAGGAATCTACCCAACCGGCTCTCAAGGCTCTGGCTGACCACCAAGTGGATGTGAAGGTCCTGACAGGTGACAATGAAGAGGTTACCCGGTCGGTGTGTCGTCAAGTGGGAATTTCGGCAGACAGTATTATTAATGGGATCGACCTGGAAGCCATGGACGAGGAGGCCTTAGCCCAAGCGGTGGAAGACTACCAAGTCTTCGTCAAAATTTCTCCTCAACAAAAGGCTCAAATCACCCAAATTCTCCAAGATAACGGCCATGTGGTTGGTTTTATGGGGGACGGAATTAACGATGCTGCTGCCTTAACGACTTCTGATGTGGGCATTTCTGTTGATACTGCAGTCGATATTGCCAAGGAATCAGCCGATATCATCCTCTTAGAAAAAGATTTGATGATTTTGGAAAAAGGGGTTGTCTCTGGTCGGGAAATATTTGGGAACATTATGAAATATATTAATATTACGACTTCATCAAATTTTGGGAATACTTTTTCCATCTTGATGGCTTCTTTATTCTTACCTTTCTTGCCCATGATGCCGACCCAACTTTTAGTCTTGAACCTGATCTATGACATCGCCTGCATTTCCATTCCTTGGGACCGCATGGATGCCTCCTACTTGAAGGAACCTAAGAACTGGGACGCTTCGCATGTGAAGAATTTTATGATTTACTTTGGCCCAATTTCTTCCATTTTTGATGTGCTTTCCTTTGTGGCCCTCTACCATTGGATTATTCCCCAAGTCCTAAACGGAACTTATTGGACCTTGTCGACGGGACAACAAGCCATCTTTGAAGCCCTCTTCCATTCAGGCTGGTTCGTGGTTTCCTTATGGTCACAAACCCTGGTTCTTCATATGTTAAGGACTGAAAAACTGCCCTTTATCCAAAGTCGGCCATCCTTTATTTTTACCACGATCACAACTATTGGGATCATCTTTGGTAGCCTATTGCCACGGACCAAGTTAGGATTTTATCTAGGTCTAGCTCCCTTACCCGGATCTTTTTGGCTCTTACTGGTGGCTATTGTGATTTCTTACTTGGTCCTAGTGACCTTGGTCAAACATTTCTACGTTAAACACTATGGGAAACTCCTCTAAGTTTACCAGGACTTGGATTTGACAATTCGGGTGAAATTACCTATACTGATGAGGAATATTAAGCAAGACAAGCCCAGTAGTGGTTAACAGTTGACTTGATAGCGAGCTAGTGGTTGGTGGAAACTAGTACCTGTTAATGATGAATTACACTTGTTAGAGGAATTGCTAGGTGGCGCTACCTTATCGCGCGAGAGTGGCTCTTTTGAGCAACTTGGGTGGTACCACGGTAACAATCGTCCCTGTCTGTCTGGCAGGGGCTTTTTTTATTGCTTAATAAGAGAATTGACAGAACTTTAAACAAACTAAAATTAGACAAGAAGGAGTAGTTCCATGAATATTATTGATGAATTAGAATGGCGTGGCGCAATTAACCAGCAAACCGATGAAGCAGGTTTAAAAGACTATGTTGAAAACCATTCGATCAGTCTCTATTGTGGGGTTGACCCTACTGGGGATTCCTTGCATATTGGCCACTTGATTCCTTTTATCATGTTAAAACGTTTCCAATTACAAGGCCATCGTCCGGTGATCTTAATTGGAGGAGCGACTGGTTCGATTGGTGATCCATCTGGTCGGAGTGAAGAACGGCAACTACAATCCATGGAGGTTGTTAATGAAAATGCCCGTAAGCTGACCGCTCAAATGGAAAAACTCTTCCTCAAGGATCCTAATGCCCAATTCCGCCTAGTCAATAACTATGCTTGGACCAAGGACTTGTCCTTACTAGACTTCTTGCGTGACTATGGGAAATTATTCAATATCAATACCATGTTGGCTAAGGATGTGGTAGCTTCGCGTCTCGAACACGGGATTTCCTTTACTGAATTTACCTATCAAATCCTTCAATCCATGGACTTCTTACACTTATACCGGGAAGAAGATGTCCGTTTACAAATTGGTGGGGCTGACCAATGGGGCAATATTACCAGTGGTTTAGATTTGATTCGTAAGGTGGAAGGCCCTGAAGCCAAGGCCTTCGGTTTAACCATCCCCCTCATGTTGAAGGCAGATGGCACAAAATTTGGTAAAACCGCTGGTGGGGCCGTTTGGTTAGATCCTGAAAAAACCTCTCCTTATGAGTTCTACCAATTTTGGGTTAACCAAGATGATGCTGATGTGGTTAAATACTTGAAATATTTCACCTTCCTGTCAAAAGAAGAGATTGCTGAATTAGCCGAAAAAGTTGCCACCGAACCTCATAAACGGGAGGCTCAAAAGACTTTAGCCAAGGAAATGACCCTCTTTGTTCATGGGGAGGAAGGCTTAGCCGATGCCTTAAGTATTACTGAAGCCCTCTTTTCAGGAGACATTAAGAATCTCAGTGCCAAGCAAATTGAACAGGGCTTTAATAATATGCCTGGAGCCCAAGTACCTAGAGAGACTGCTAACTTAGCGGTATGGCTAGTGGATAACGGAGTAGAGAGCTCCCGGCGACAATCCCGTGAAGACATTAAAAATGGGGCCATCTATATTAATGGCGAGCGGATCCAAGACATTGATTATGAGATTTCACCTGCTGATGCTATCGAAGATAAATACATTGTCGTGCGGCGGGGTAAGAAGAAATATTTCTTAATGACTTTTGTTGATTAAAAAGGCCCTATACAAAAAACTTGCTCTTACTAGCATAAACTATCCGTTCTAAAGGCGACCCGCTTTATGCTATACTGATTTAGAAATAATTAAAGGAGGCACTCATTCGTGACTAATACTAAAGAACCTTTTTATGTAACCACCCCGATTTACTATCCTAGTGGCCAACTACATATTGGTAATTCTTACTCAACCATTGCTGCTGATACCATTGCCCGTTATAAACGCCTAATGGGCCATGAAGTCTTCTTCCTTACTGGGGCTGACGAACATGGTTTGAAGATCCAACAAAAGGCTGAAGAAGAAGGGATTTCTCCAAAGGCCTATGTCGACCGGATGGCTGAGGGCATGCAAAAGTTGTGGAAGAGCTTAGATATCTCTAATGATAAATTTATCCGCACGACCGATGACTACCATGTCAAAGCCGTCCAAGACATTTTTGAACAACTCTTAGACCAAGGGGACATTTACCTGGGAGAATATGAGGGTTGGTATTCGGTTTCTGATGAAGAATACTTTACCGAAACCCAATTAGCGGAAGTCTACCGTGATGATGATGGTAAGGTCATTGGTGGTAAGGCACCTTCCGGCCACGAGGTTGAACTGGTTAAAGAGGAGTCCTACTTCTTTAAGATGTCTAAGTATGCTGACCGCCTCTTACAATACTATGAAGACCATCCTGACTTCATCCAGCCAGAATCCCGTAAGAAGGAAATGATTAATAACTTTATTAAACCTGGCTTGGAAGATTTAGCTGTGACCCGGACTTCTTTCTCTTGGGGGATTCCGGTCCGTTCTAATCCTAAACACGTGATTTATGTCTGGATCGATGCCCTGGCCAACTACATTACCGCTTTAGGCTATGGTTCAGAGGATGACTCTCGCTACCAAAAATTCTGGCCTGCCAATGTCCATTTAGTGGGTAAGGAAATTGTTCGTTTCCATACCATCTATTGGCCAATCATGTTAATGGCTCTTGACCTGCCCCTACCAAAACAAGTCTTTGGTCATGGTTGGTTATTGATGCAAGACGGCAAGATGTCTAAGTCTAAGGGGAATGTGGTTTATCCTGAAATGCTGATTGACCGTTACGGACTCGATGCCTTACGCTACTACTTGATGCGGGAAGTGCAATTTGGTTCGGATGGGGTATTTACTCCTGACAATTTTGTCAACCGGATCAATTTTGACTTGGCCAATGATTTAGGGAACTTACTGAACCGGACCATTTCCATGTTGAATAAGTACCAAGAAGGTCGTGCTGGTGCTTATCCCGGACAAGTGACTGACTATGATGCTGACTTGGAAGCCGTTATCGAAGACAATGTCAGAGCCTACTTTGGTAACATGGATAACTTCCATTTCTCCCTAGCCTTAGATAATACTTGGAAGATTATTTCACGGGCCAATAAGTATATTGACGAAACCATGCCTTGGGTTCTTGCTAAAGATGACAGTAAGCAAGCGGAATTACAATCCGTTCTTTATCACTTAGTCGATGCGCTGCGGATTATTGCTATTCTGATCCAACCAGTCATGACCCAAACCCCCAAGTTGATCTTCGAACAATTGGGGATTTCTGATAGTGATCATTCCTTCGCTTCCTTAGAAATCGGTCTCTACCCAGCAGGTGGCCAAGTGATTGCTAAAGGAGAACCCATCTTCCCACGTTTAGATAAGGAAGAAGAGGTTGACTATATTCGTTCACAAATGTCTACCCCAGCAACCGACGAAGAAGACTGGGATCCTGAGGAAACCGAATTAGTTAACGCTAAGGATAAGACCATCAAATTCGATAAATTTGATGATGTTGAACTCAAGGTGGCTGAAGTCAAAGACTGTGACTTTGTTGAAGGTGCCGACAAGCTCTTGAAATTCCGCTTAGATGCCGGAGACCAACAAGACCGGCAAATTTTATCTGGGATCCGTGAATTTTACCCAGAACCAAAAGACTTGATCGGTAAGAAGGTCATTATTGTAGCTAATTTAAAAGCCCGTAAAATGAAAGGGGAAATCTCCCAAGGCATGATTCTTTCTGCAGAAGATGGCGACGATTTACGCGTGATTTTTGTTGATGAATCCTTACCAAATGGGAGCCTCCTGGGCTAATGAAGAGGAAGAGACTGTGACTAGACCACAGTCTCTTTTCCATGAAAATGAAAATAATCCTGGATAAATAATAGATTCTTATCCAGGACCCTGATTGACAAGAGAGGAGTCTAATCATGCTCTTTGATACACATACCCACTTTAATACGGCTGACTTTGACGAGGACCAGGACCAAGCCATTGAGCGGGCCCGTCAAGCCGGCGTTTCAGGCATGGGGATTGTTGGTTTTGACCAAGATAGTATTGAACGGGGCCTACCCTTAGTGGCCAAACACCCGGATATGGTCGGTATTTATGGCTGGCACCCTACTGAAGCAGGCAAATATAATCAAGACATTGAGAACTTACTCCTAACTGCCCTAGATACTGACAAGGCAGTTGGAGTAGGGGAGATGGGGCTTGACTTCTATTGGGATGAAGATCCCTTGGAAGTTCAAGAAAAAGTTTTCCGCCGTCAAATTGCCATTGCTAGAGAAGCTCACTTGCCAGTGATTATCCATAACCGGGATGCTTCAGAGGATGTCTACCGGATTCTCAAAGATGAAAAGATTTGGGAAATTGGTGGGATTATGCATACCTTTGGAGAAAGTCGAGAAGATGCCAAACGCTTCTTAGATTTAGGCATGCATCTATCTTTTTCTGGAGTGATGACCTTCAAGAAAACAAAGGAAGTCCGCTACGTGGCAGCAAACTGTCCCGAAGACCGTCTCTTGATTGAAACTGACTCCCCTTACCTGACCCCAGAGCCCAAGCGGGGTCAACGGAATGAGTCCGCCAATATCTCCTTTGTTAACAATCGTTTGGCTGATCTTAGACAAACTAGCTATGAAGCTATGGCTAAGATTACCTATGACAATGCTTGTCGCTTATTTGGAATTGAATGGACGGAAGCTGGTTGGAAGAAAATCTAATGAAAAAACGCTTAAAAGAGGTTATTGTTGTTGAAGGCAGGGATGATAGCCAACGTTTAAAACAGTTCTACCAGGTGAAAACCATCGAAACCAATGGCTCAGCCATCAACCAAGAAACCATGGATAAAATTAAGCAGGCCCAGGACCTATATGGGGTTATTGTCTTTACTGACCCAGATGTTTCCGGGGAAAAAATCCGTCGCACCATTATGCGGGATGTTCCCGAGGCCCAACACGCCTTCTTGGAAAGGCAGGATGCCAAGCCCAAGCACAAGGGTAGCTTGGGAGTAGAACACGCCTCTTTTGCGGCCATCGACCAGGCCTTGAGTGCCGTCTATACGGTAACCACTAGTGGTGAAAGTCAACCGCCTTTTACTGCAGCTGAACTGATGGCACTGGGTCTCTTAGGAGGAGAAGACGCAGCGGCTAGACGGGACTACCTGACCAGACGTTTGAAAATTGGTCATAGTAATGGCAAGCAATTAGCCAAACGTCTGGCCCTATTTCAAATTTCTCAAGCAGCCGTTTTGGAAGTCGTCGCAGAATATAATCAAAAAAGAGAAGAAGGAGAACAGCTATGACTAAATCCTGGATTGCTACCCCTAGCCGGACCAATGCCATTTTGAACCGTTACCAGCTCGATGCCAAAAAGAGTTTGGGACAAAACTTCCTTATGGAACCCCAAATCCTAGAAAAAATGGTGGAAGCCGCGGCCATTGACCAAGAAACTGATGTTATTGAAATTGGTCCGGGGATTGGAGCCTTAACGGAATTTCTCTGTGAAAGTGCTGGCCGGGTCTTAGCTTTTGAAGTTGATGACCGGCTCTTACCGGTCTTAGAAGCGGAACTAGGACACTATGATAATCTGACCGTCCTCCACCAAGATATTTTGGAGGCTGATTTAAAGGCTAGCGTGGCCCAGTATTTTCCTGATTCAAAACGCCTAGCGGTGGTGGCTAACCTTCCCTACTATATAACGACTCCAATTATCTTTCACTTTTTGGAAAGTGACTTAGAGGTCTCTGACTTTGCCCTCATGATGCAGTATGAGGTCGCCGAACGTCTGACGGCTCAGGCGGGAACCAAGGCTTATAGCGCCTTAACTATTGTCTTAGATTATTACTGCCAGAGTGAAATAGCTGTCAAAGTACCAAAGACCGTCTTTAAACCCCGGCCCAAGGTGGATTCCGCTGTCCTTCACCTGAAAAGACGGCAAGTCCCTCCTGTCCAACCACAAAACGAGGACTTGTTCTTTAAGGTCGTCAAGGGGGCCTTCGCTCACCGGCGCAAGACCCTGTGGAATAATTTGAAAACCCTCTTTGCCGGGCAATTTCAAGAGCCAGCTGATTTAGAATCAGCCATTGAAGCCGCGGAAATTGATCCTAGGGTCCGGGCTGAGCAACTGACCATTGAAGATTTCTGTCGCTTAAGTGATGCTTTGAATGAGGCTGGTTTTAAATAAGTGCTTTAAGAAGGATGTGAGGACGCCGTCAGAGACTTGAATTGCTGGAGGAAAATACCATAAGCACAGAATAACTGTGTGTTGGTATTTTCTGAAGCAACTTCAAGTCTGGCGTCTGAACTCGACTAGAAAGTGTGAGTGGAGCACATTTGATTAGCTAGTTCGTGTTTTAATAAGTGGCTAGGACATTTGTTCCGGCCACTTTTTTATTTAACGGAACCGGAAGTAACCCCATCACCCTAGCGAAGATAATCTTTATTTAATGTAATGACCATGATAAAATGTATAACAATTAAAACTGAAAAGTTATAGAGTAGGAAAGAGATGGTAATTTGCCTAAAGTATTAGAAGTTAGCCACTTAAATAAAGTTTTCCAAAATAAAAAGGAAAGCTTCCAGGCCGTCAAAGATGTGTCTTTGACCATTGATGAAGGCGAGATTCTCTCGATTATTGGGCCTAATGGAGCGGGGAAGACAACTCTCTTATCCATGTTGGGTGGCTATTTATTACCCAGTTCAGGCGCAATTCTTGTCAACGGGGTTGATGTCTTGGCCAATCCCCACCATGGTTTGATTGGAGTCTCTTTTGGGGGTGATTTGGGCTTTTATGATAAGGTCTCAGCCCAAGATAACCTGTTCTTCTTTGCTGATTTGACCAATATTCCTACTAGGGACCGTAAGTCTGAAGTCGACCGTGTCCTGGACATCGTTAAGCTAACCGATCAAAAAAATAAGACGGTGGAAAACTATTCCAAGGGGATGAAGCAACGCCTCCATATTGCCCGGGCCTTATTGGGCAAACCTGCCTTACTTTTACTCGATGAACCAACTAATGGAATTGATGTGGAAATTTCACAAGACATCCATCAAACCATTCGGGATTTGGCTAGTCAAGAAGGCTTAGCGGTCCTATTGACCAGCCATATGATGGGCGAAGTGGAGAGCTTAGCTAAACGCATTATCCTTTTAGGTAGGGGCGAGATCCAGTACCAGGGCAGTGTCAAAGACATTGTTAAATTGTCGGGAGTAGAACATATTGACCGACCAGCTACCCTGGAAGAATCCTATCTGGCCTTAGCGCCGCGATTGAGGTGATTACATGGGTCGCTTTTTACGTCTGTATAGCTTTCACTTAAAAGTCTATATGAAAAATTCTTATTTCTTCTGGCTGCCTATTACTAGCACCTTAACTTTTTTCTGTTTGCAGTATATTGCCCTTTATGCGTCTGGGAGCGCTAGTGACCCTGATTTGTGGCTAAGGAGTGGGGTTTTTGGCCTCTGGACTTCGGCCACCACCGCCACAGGTTCGATTGGCTACCAGCGTCACTTAGGGACCTTGCCTTATTTGATTAACACCCAAGTGGGGGATGCCTATTCCTTACTAAGTTTATTACTGCCAGCTGCCTCCTTTGGCTTACTGAGTTTTCCCTTAGCTTATCTCTTAGCCCTTGTTTTTAAAACGGGCATCCAAGTCTTTACTCTGTCCATGCTAGTTCAGGTGCTGATGCTCTTTTTAGGCGCTGTGGTGATGGATTTATTCATTGCTGGCTTTTTTGTTTTAACCCCTAATGCAATTATTTATGAAGAATTACTCCACTTACCTGTCATGCTGCTTTCTGGCTTACTGGGGACTTTTGCCCTGGCCAGTCATTGGATCAGCTGGACCCAGTGGCTGATTCCGATCATCTATCCGATTCAAGCCCTTTTAGGGCGGGGGGACCACTTATCGATAGTGGCTTATGGTTTTTCTTTAGTCTTGTGGTTGGTCCTGGCAGTCACTTTGGGCTCTTATCTCTTAAGGTCAGCCCGTAAGCAAGGTTTAGGGAGGCGATTTTAATGCGGATTCAAATGAAATCCTTACCCTTTTTACAGAATAAGAAATTGATCCTTATCCATTTTCTGATCCTACCGATTATTCAGATCCTCGTTATCCTCCTCCTCAATCAACAGTATGCTAAGGGGCTTAATCCCCAAGTGGCTATGGCCTCAGTTTATTTGTCGGCCAATAGCTTCTGCTTATCGACCATGGCTTATCTTTTAGTGGTGGATTATTTAAGCCAAATTTTTCGGGAAGTCCTGGTCCATAAGCCCTGGTCTTTAAGCTATTGGGGTAGGAAGTTTGCTACTAGTCTCTTGTTAAGTCTAATCATGTTTTTGATCAACGGCGGCCTCTTACTGATGATTGGCGTGGACAACTTATATTTTTGGCGCTGCCTGGCCGCTTTACCGCTTTCCTTATTATTTAGTGCAGGATTAGGGATTGCCGGTTATTTATTAAGTGTCCACCGCGATAATATCTATCTCTTTACCAACCTCTTTACCGCCATCCTGCCGCTTATGGCTGGTGTGGTTGCCCCTATTTCTGCTTACCCACCTCTCTTTAAGGAGGCTAGCTATGTCTTCCCTTATGGTCAAGTGGTAGAGGGGATTTACCAGGGGGAGACCAGTGTTTTATTCATTTTAGTATACATCGCTATCATTTTTGCTTTTAACTACTCCTGCTTAAAGGGGCTAAAAAAACAGCTAATGGCAGGTTAGGAATATGATGAAGTTGTCCTCCAAGTGATTGGATTTTAGCTGGTGTTTTGAGGAGAAAATCCTCCTTATAAATCCTTTTAGAAAATGCTTTAGAGGCCTTGACAATGAAGCTTTTATTGTGCTATTGTAAAAAGATTGACTTTGTGTTATAATGGGCTTATCAAGGGGTGATGGCATGCCAAGTAATTTACAAAGTATTAAGGCAGGCTTAGAGGAAAATATTGGTAAACCGATCCAAGTAACGCAACAAACAGGGAGAAAACGGATCACTATCCGTAATGGGATCTTAAGTGATACCTTTCCAGCCGTATTTGTTGTTGAACTCGACCAAGATGAAAATCAGTTTGAGCGCGTATGCTATAGCTATACCGACTTATTAACTGAAAGCATCGAAATTGAGTTTCCCTAATATTGTGCGTAATTAGTGATTGAGAAGAGGTGTAAGCAGCATGCAAAACCATGCTACTTACACCTCTTTTCTTTATCCCTTGCCTTCTCAGTTGAGGAATCAAGTAGTCATGTTAAAATAAGAATAATTAGACCAGTAAAAGAGAGGGGTGAAGCAAAATGGCTATTCGAGAAAAAGCTCTGGCTAAGATTAATCTCGCCCAAGATATCTACTATCAAGCAGAGGATGACTGCTTTTACTTTGATATGGTCATGGCCTCAGTTGACCTGGCTGATTACCTGGCCATTGAGGAAAACGATAGTGGTGAGATTTTTATCCGGTCTAACCAACATTTTCTGCCCCGGGACCGACGTAACCACGCCTACCAAGCTGCTGTAAAAATGAGGGAACTCGCCGGTCTCGATCGGGGCGTAACTATCTCTATCCGCAAGTATATTCCGGTTTCAGCCGGACTTGGGGGCGGATCGAGCGACGCAGCGGCGGTCATTCGCGGGCTAAACCGCCTCTGGCATTTGGATTGGTCCCTTGACCAACTCATGGATATTGCCGTAACCATTGATAGTGATGCTCCCTATTGTTTAAGAGGGGGCTTGTGTCGGATGACCGGTTCGGGCAGCAATTATGAACCCTTACCGTCCTTACCTTCAAGCTGGCTGGTCCTAGCTAAACCTGCTTTTTCTATTTCCACCCCAAAGATGTTAGCTGCCTTAAAAGACCATCCCCAAAAGCTTTCCACCCATGCGGGTCCGGTAACCGAGGCCATTAAGAACGGCGATTATCAACAAGTGATGGCAGAAGTTGGCAATTCCCTAGAGGCCATTACTTTTAGCTATTATCCCAAGTTAAAAGCCTTAAAGGAACGGATGCAAAATTTCGGCGCCCAAGGGGTAACCATGACGGGGAGCGGGTCGACCATTATTGGCTTTACCCGCCAGCAACAACAAGCTAAACGGATTTATAATGGCCTAAAAGGCTTTTGCGAAGAGGTTTATGTGGTAAGAATGAATCAAAATCTCAGAAATATTAGTTAAGATTGCTTACTTTTATTGGGGCTCACCTGGGGCAAAAGCCCCAGTTTTTTTTATTTTAAATAGGAGAGATTATCTTGCGGCTGGCGAGGATGTGTGCTATATTAAATCGTAAGAGTTACGATTTGTAAGGAGGCTTTATCATGAAAACAATGATTAAAAAGATAGGCTTTTGCTTAAGTCTGCTGGCTTTACTGGTTAGTTTTGGTTGTAGCCAAGGCAAAGAAGCGGCAGATAAAAACGGTAAGGGCAAGTTAACTGTGATGACCAGTTTTTATCCCATGCAGCTATTAACCCAAGCGGTAGTTGGGGACCAAGCTGATGTCCAGGTGATGATATCAGGAAAGCAAGAGGCCCATCACTTTGAACCCAGTGCCAAGGATATGGCCCGCTTACAAGAGGCGGATGTCTTTGTTTATAATAGCGATGATATGGAAGCTTGGGTAGAAAGTAGTTTAAATAGTATTGATACTAACCGGGTCAAGGTCGTCGAGTCCGCTGACAATATTGAACCCATTTCGGGAGCGGTAGAAACGATTGAAGGGGAGGTCCTAACGGCTGAAGATGACCACGATCATGATCATGACCATGAAGGCGACCATAACCATGAAGAAGGCGGCCTCCATGCCCATGAATATGACCCCCATACCTGGCTTAGTCCTAAAAATGCCATGATTCAGACCCAAGCCATTTGTGACGCCATGAAAGAAGTTGACCCTGACCAGGCTGAACTGTATCAAAAGAATACCGATGCCTTCCTGGAGAAGTTGGAAGCACTTGACCATGACTATCAAACTGCCTTTTCTAATCATCCCGATCAATCCTTTGTGACCGCCCATGCCGCTTTCGGGTATTTAGCTGATGAATATAATTTAAAGCAAATTGCTCTAACGGGAGTGAGTGATGATGCGGAGCCATCGCCACAAGCCATGGCAGGGGTGATTGATTATATTAAACAAAATAATCTGCCGGTGATTTATTTCCAAGAAAACACCTCATCCAAACTCGCAGAGACTTTGGCGGCGGAAACTGGGGTTAAGGTTTCCAGTCTCAATGCTCTCGAATCAGCCAGTTCTGACCAGCCGATTTCAGGCGATACCTATATTAATTTGATGCGGGAAAACCTCGAGCATTTAAAATTAACCATTAATTAGATAGGAGGCTAGCATGCATTATATCCAAGTAGAAGACTTGCGCTTTTCTTATGATAGTGAGCCAGTTCTCAACAATATCAGCTTTACCGTTGACCCTGGGGAATTTGTAATCTTAACCGGGGAGAATGGGGCAGCCAAGTCCACCCTGTTGAAAAATATCCTGGGTCTACTGCAACCAGACAAGGGAAAAGTGACGATCAGTAAAAACAATATCTATGGAAATAAATTACAAATTGGCTATGTCCCCCAGATGGTGGCTAGCTTCAATGCTGGTTTTCCCAGCACAGTTTATGAATTTGTTCTCTCAGGCCGTTACCAACAAGATCGTTGGTTTAAACGCCTGACTGATGAAGACCATGAACACGTTAAGCGGGCCCTTAACTCAGTAGGCATGTGGGAACAGGCCCAAGAAAAAGTGGGAGAATTATCCGGGGGTCAGAAGCAACGGATTGTCTTGGCCCGGGTCTTTGCCACGGATCCTGACTTATTTGTCCTGGATGAACCGACTACCGGGATGGATAAGGCCTCACGGGAAGAGTTTTACACTTTATTGAAACACAATACCCGCCGCCATGGTAAAGCTATCCTCATGGTGACCCACGAGGATATCCATTTACAAGATTATTTCGATAAACACATTCATTTAACTAGAGAGGAGGGGTCACCATGGCGCTGTTTCAGTATGACTTCATGGTCCGAGCCTTCATCGCCTGTGGAGCCATAGCCTGTTTCGCTCCGGTATTGGGTTTATTGCTTATTTTAAGAAAACAGTCCCTGATGTCGGATACCCTGGCTCATGTTTCCCTGGCCGGGGTGGCTTTAGGTTTCTTATTAGGGGTGGAACCGATCTATACGACCATCTTAGTGGTGGTGATCGCGGCCATGGCCTTGGAATATCTCCGCCGGGTTTACAAAAACTATTCGGATATTTCCATTGCCATGTTGATGTCGGGTGGTATGGCCCTGGCCTTACTATTAATGTCACGGGTCGAATCAGCCAGCAGTATCGAGGCCTACTTGTTTGGGTCGATTGTCACTATTTCGCCTGTACAAGTCCGCTTATTAATTGCCTTAGCAGTCATTGTTCTCCTTGCTTATTTCGCCTTTAAGCGGGTCCTCTATGTGGAAGCCTTTGATGAGAGTATTGCCTATACTTCGGGTTTGCCTACGCGCCTGATTTCTATGGTGCTTTCGATCGTGACTGGGGTAGCCATTTCCATTATGATGCCGATTGCTGGGACTTTGTTGGTCTCTTCCATTCTGATCATGCCAGCGGCCATTGCTATGCGCTTGATGAAGAGTTTTGATCGTGTGATTATCCTAGCAATTATCATTGCCTTAGCGGGTATGTTTTCAGGTCTGCTGATTTCCTATGGCTTAGACACCCCTCCAGGAGCAACGATTGCCTTTATCTTTGTCTGTCTTTTTGCCTTGGAAAGTATTGTCTTACGCTTGGTAAAAAGATAGAGAAAACGGTTTCTATGATGAGTCCAATAATAAAACGCCCATTGTTAAGTGATGGGCGTTTTCCTGTTATATAAAAACAATTATAGTAAAAAACAGACTTTCGACGGAAATTTCTTGAATTTGTTCTGATTTTGCTTATAATGTAATAAGCTAGCAAGTAAAGGAGTACAAGTATGAAAATGAAGCGTAGTCATCGTTTAGTCGATATGACCCATTATTTGTTGAATAACCCTTATCGAACGATTTCCTTACCCTTCTTTGTTGACCGCTATCAAGCAGCCAAGTCATCCATTTCCGAAGATGTCGGCATTATTGCTGAACAATTTAAGTTATCTAATATTGGTATTGTTGAAACTATTGCTGGAGCCAGTGGTGGTGTCATTTTCCGCCCTAAAGTGGAAAAAGACAAGGCCATGGAGTATATGAATCAATTAACCGCTAAGTTGACTGATAAGCAACGCATTTTACCGGGCGGTTATTTCTATTTCTCTGACGTTTTAGGCAACCCCTATGATTTACGCCATATTGGTAACATTATCGCTTCCGCTTATTATGGACAGTCTATTGATGTGATCATGACCATGGCAACCAAGGGGATTTCCATGGCCCAAGCAGTCGCCAATTTCTTAAATGTTCCCTTTGTCATCGTTCAACGGGAAGCCCAGTTAACGGAAGGGTCTACTGTTTCAGTAACCTATGTGACGGGAAATGACGAAGTGAAAAAAATGGCCTTGACCAAAAATAATCTCTCGGCCGACCAAAATATTTTAATTGTTGATGACTTTATGAATGGGGGCGGTACCATGAATGGGATGCTCAGTTTAGTTGAAGAATTTGACTGCCATACCATCGGAGCGGTGGTCTTTGGCGAAGCTGATAATCAAAAGAACTATATCGATTATCCCTATAAGTCCCTCATCAAGGTTAAAAAGACAGACGATAATTTAGATGTAGCGGGGATTGAATTAGGGTCATTGTTTGACTAGGGAGAATAATTAGCAATGTACTGTTAGGACAAAGCTTTCTAAAGTTTTATTTAAAACAATTAGAAAGTCTTGTCCCTTTTTTATTTTACTTCTAATATAGGGTATAATAGTGACTTGATGAAGAAAAAGGAGACGAAGTGATGTCAAAGAAGCAACCCTCTTCAGCAAAGAGTGTATTAATAAATTCTGGAATTTATTCGATCACCTCGATTTTGCAAAAAGCGATTGGATTTATTTTACTTCCTTTATATACTTTATACCTTACTCCTGAAGACTATGGGATTGTTGGAGTGGTTAATTCATTGACCCAGGTATTAACCTTATTGTTCACTTTTTCTCTAAATAGTGCAGTTCAACGTTATTTTTACCGCTATCGGGAAAATTGGCCCCAATTACAATCCTTTTACGGGACCATTATGCTCTTTATTATGGGCAATAGCCTCTTTTTAGGGGGCTTAATTATCCTATTTAAGGATATCCTGGTTGAACCCTTTGTTGATGGGATCGCCTTTTATCCTTATATTTTTATGGGGATCATTACCGTTATTGTTAACCCGATTTATAATATTTATCAAACCTTATTGCAGACTATGGAACAAGCCAAGGCCTATGCCATTAACAGCTTGCTTAATTTTGCCATGATGGTGGCTTGTAATATTCTCTTTATTGTCGTTTTCCAATGGGGAGCCACTGGGCAATTATTAAGTTACTTGATCACCGGCTTTACTTTTGGTTTATATGCCTTGATTAGTTTATATCAGCGTGGCATCATCCGCTTTAACTTCCAATGGAATTACCTGAAAGAGGCGCTTTCCTATTCGATTCCACTCCTGCCGCATTTGATGTCGACCCAAATTGCTGATTTTGTCTCACGACTATTTCTTAATAACCAGGTGTCGACTGCCAGTGCGGGTCTCTATACCACAGCCTCACAGTTTATGTTAATTATTGATACCATGCAATATAGTGTCAATTCTGCCTATGTTCCGTGGTTCTATAGCTTGATGGATCTGGGTGGTCAGCACAAGAAAAAAGCCATTCAATTTGCGGATGTCTTGAGTCGGATTTATTTAATTATTAGTTTGGGAATGTCCTTATTTATTAAGGAGGTTGTCCAAATTTTTATTGCCGATGGCTATTTACTGGCTTGGACTCTAGTTCCTATCATACTGGTGGCTTATCAAATCCGTTCAGTCTACCTCTTCTACGTCAATACACTCTTCTATAATACCAAGGCTACTAGATACATTTTTATTGCTACCCTGTCAGGGAGTTTACTAAGTGTCTTGTTAACCGCAACACTGACCCAGTACCTAGGACTCTTAACCCCAGCCATCGTGCTTTTGATCCAATGGACCGTAATCGCAATCATTATTTACGTCCTATCCAGAAAAATTGAACCCGTCAATTTTAAAATCAAAAATATGTTGCTTTATATTGCTATATTAGTTCTGGTAAGCGCTGTGGGTTTGTTTTATGATATTACCCACCCAACTGGACCACTGATTTGGCAAAATCTTCTCTATAAGATTGTTCTCTACCTAGTGACTACTTTCGTACTCGTCTATAGAGAAATCCCTACCATAAAGGCCTTGTTCACTGATTTTATTGGTAAAAAATTAAACTCAGGAGATTAGATTAATGAAACATGCAATTGTTGCTTGGACGCCGCTTCATATTATCAATAGCCTTAATATCTGGAAGAATTGCTTATCTGGAGAAGAGCTGACCCTCTTTATCTATAACGAATTCGCTAACGCTGATTTATTAATTGATATAAGCAGGAAGCTAGGCCAGGGCTTAGAAGTGATTAAAATCAACCATCAGAACTTAGGCGGGAAATTGGCGAAAATTTCTCGTCTTTATTGGAATAAGAACTTGATCCCTCTAGATGATTTTGACCATATTTATTTACCGGGGGATAATTATTTTGGCCGCCTTCTCTATAGCAGCCTCGCTGCTAAAGGTCATGATTTTCACTTGCATTATTATGAAGATGGCATGGGGATTTATCTGGGCGCCAAACCCATAGAAATCAAAAATGCCAATGATGCCTTGCAAAAGAAATTGAATAAGCATTCCATTTTTCATGGCCAATGGGAAAATTGTTATGCCTATCAACCCAATTTGGTTCAGTGGCATGATTTCTCAGGCGAGTTGATAAAAATCCCTGTTCTTGACCAAAAGAATCCTGCTTTTCCCTTGATCAAGGCAATCTTTTCTCAAGCCTATGATGAAGAAATGAGCCAAGTGACTGAGGGAAGTGTCATTTATTTTGACCAGCCCTTCAAAAAAGATGGGGCACAAATCGATGAATTGACCTTGTTTAACCACTTAAAAGCCATATGTGATTCCTTAAATATTAGGATCTACGTGAAGTTACACCCTCGCTCTGAAGCAAATAAATATGGGCGGGTGAATTATTTACAAACTACCATGCCTTGGGAAATCTTTCTCTTGTTTGTAGACCATTCCCACTTGACCTTAGCCGCAGTGAATTCAACCGCGGTATTTTCACCTTATTTACTCTATCAACAAAGGATGCCGATTATTATGTTGGCCGGCCTGGTTGATCATGCGATTGGTAAAAGGGTTGATGAGCAGACTAAAAAAATATTAGCCAATAGTTTGTCTATGGCTAAGAATTTTAAGGGAATCTATGGGCCTTTGTTACAGGTACCTGAAAACAGCAAGCAGTTAGAAGACTTATTGTATGAGATTAAAATTAAAGGAGATCAATAGCTCAATGAAAGAATATGCTAATAAAATCTTTTCAATAATTAATAATGTTCATTTATTTAAAATAATTACTTTGATTATTAATCTTATATATGCAGTTCCTAGCAGTTTTGATATCGAGAACGTCCCCATGAAAATTGTTTTTGTCTGGGGGATTTACTTATTGGCTAAGGACTTCTTGACCAGGCGGATAATGTTTAAGCAAAAGTTTTGGCCCTTTTTATTTGCCTTTTTAATCTCTTTTGCGATTTCGGTCCTCTTGAATCTGACTTATCAATTCCCTGATTCAGCAATTAACTGGTTCTATGTGGCCCAAACTTTCTTCCTGATCTATGCCTTTAATCCTAGTGAAGATTACCAAACAAGTAAAAAATGGATGGCAAGATTTAACGACGTCTTTATCGGTATCGTTTGCTTTTTGGGTTTTGTTTCCCTATTGCTCTTTGCCTTTCACATTCGCTACTGGGTTTTAGATGGTACTGGGATTAATTGGATGCGGCAAGGTTTCACTGAAAATCGCCTATTTGGCCTTTACACCAGTCCTAACATGGGGTCGATTATTGGTGTGTTAAGTGTTGTAGCTAGTTTAATGAATAATATCTTGAAGCGATCAAGTTGGAAGAGTTTCCAGCCTTTCTATGTTTTTAACGCCATTATTCAATATTTATATTTTGTCCTAGCTAGTTCGCGGGGCACCACGCTAACCCTCTTAACTGCTGGCTTAGTCATCACCTGCTATACCATTTATCGTCTCTTTGTTAGACACCAAGCCAACTTAAAAAGCCTGGGCAAGGTTATCCTAGGGGCAGGGCTGGGGCTCTTTCTTTTTGTCGCTGTGGAACATCAAGCGGAAAGTATTTTAGCCTATATTCCAGCAACGACCCAAACAGCTGCCCGCTTAGTTACTGGGGAAATCAGTTGGAGTGATTTGAGGCATGGGGAAAGCAAGGCTGGAGGAAATAAAAGTACGGTTATCGCTCCCGTAAGTATTCAACACGATGAAGGGGACGCTGAAGTTTCAGCAGGGCGCTTTACCATTTGGCAAGCCGGGGTCAAGGCCGCTGCACAAAATTTCTTGTTCGGTTTAAGTGACATTGACTTATACCGCAATATTAAAGACCAAGAAGCTACCGCCCAGGTTGATATGACCAAGCTCACCACCTTGGATAGAAGCGAGATCAAACGTGCTAGAGGAAACATGCATAATACCTATATTGCAGTCTTTACTAAGGCTGGTTTTGTCGGCTTAATTATTATTGCAGCCTTTGCGCTATTCTATTTAATTTATCATGTAGGCTATCTTATGACAGCAAAGGTTGATTTCAGTGATGCCAACAATCAATTATATGCCTTAATCTTAGTTACCATTATCGCCTTGTTGGCTGAAGATATGGTGGAAAATCATATCTTGTTAGCCAACCGCGATACCATTGGCTTAATTTTTTGGACCTATGCCGGTTTCCTTAATGTCCACCGTTCTCAATTACAAGCGCAAAAAAGCCAGGCAATCAATAAAGATCTAAAAAGTAAATTTATAAATATTATTTCGCCTTATTGAAGCTAAAGACTAAAAAAATTATAATAGTAATAATTTCTTTAGACTAAGCACATATCAGGATCAAACTCTAGGTGAAGAAGGGTAATATAATGAACAAGAAAGCTTTATTTTTAACCAGTATTTTAACGGTTTTGCTCTTAGGCTTGGCTGGAATTTTATACTATAACCACCATATTACGGTGGCCAAAGTTGAAAAAGAAGTTAATGAAATTTATTTTAATAATAAGCATGACTACATCAATCCAAATTATTCTTTGGAGGATTTAGAGAAGGTTAAATATGATAGTCGCCACATCTATGGTGACCACGCTAAGGAATTACAAGAGCTCATTGACCGGGCGATTGAAAAGCGAAAGGCCATCCAATTCCTGAATGACTCCGTTCTTGATGATAAGCCGATTATTGAAGGCAACCAGGTCAATAAAGATTGGGTCATTGAAGATGGAGTTTCTGCTGAAGAGGTTGATAAGGAAAAAGAACGCTTTAATTTCGACTATTCAGACAAGTTAGTGGAAGATTTAAAAGCTAACTATGGACTTTTACAGCAGGTAGCCCAATCGAATGAGACGATTGAAAATAAAATTGATCATTTGCCAGAGAAGTTTATGATTGAAAGCTTAGATAAAGACATTGATGCTTTTAACCAGGTTGCTAAGGAAATATCCAATTATATCGACCATACCAATAAGGAAGGTCAAGCTGACCTCTTTAAAAAGCGCTTAATGGACTACGCTTTATCAGTAAAAGAACAGACGGCTAACCAGGATGGCTATAGCAAGTCTTTAGAAAAATTACTTAAGCAGGATGAATTAGCTAGTGTCTTGACCGGGTCACCAGTGGATTATCGGCCTTTAGTAGCTATTACCTTCGATGATGGTCCGGATGATAATGTCGAAAATGCCATGGATATCTGTGAACAATACGGCATCAAGGCGACCTTCTTCTTACAAGGAAATAATACCGAAAAGAAACCGGAATTAGCCCGCGAGATCGTTAAACGCGGCCACCATGTGGCAAACCACTCCTATGATCACCCTGATTTTGCTAAATTAACAGATAAGCAAATTTTAGACCAAATTAATCGTACCCAAGATATCATTAAACAAGCAACGGGAGTAACGCCGACATTATTTAGAACGCCTTATGGCCAAGATAGAGCGCGGACGACTCAATTAGTTGCCCCCTTAAAACCTTGTTATTGGAATACCACCTCCAGAGACTGGCAATTAACTGACCCCGATGATATCTATGATATGATCATGAAAAATATGCAACACCATTCTGTTATTTTACAGCATTCTAGGTATACGGCGACAACCGATGCCTTGAAGAAAGTGATTCCGGAACTGAAGAAGCGGGGCTATGTGTTTGTATTTCCTGAGCAAATCCCTGACATCAAAACTTGGAATCATAACTAAAGAAAGATGACTTAATTGGAATGTCTGCTTATTTTAATTGGAAAATAAGCAGACATTTTTATATCTACTGTATTGTTTGGATTAGAGAGGGGCTTTTATGTTCAATCTATTTTTATTTATCTTGTCGACCTACGGCTATGTCTCATGCTTAGAGAAGCGATTAGCAGTTTCGCCTTATCTGTCTTGGATCTTAGTGATTGCTGGTCAAAGTTTGACTATTTTTGTCCTGGCCCTGTTGAACTTACTGCAGCCAGCTATGTATCTTATTTATTACTTAGGTTTTATCCTATTAGCTGTTTATCTATTTCAGCAAAGTCGCTCTAGCCAGGGAAGTTTCCTTGATCTTTTCCAAAGAAAATTTTCCTGGATTAGCCTTATTTTTTTATTAACCTTTTTGATTTGGGTGTTTTTTATGAAGGATATGCCCCTTATTTTTTGGGATAATTTTTCCCATTGGGGATTAATTGTTAAATTCTTCTTCAATGAACAGCGCCTAGCCACTGATCTAGACAAGATTATCTACTATAGGTCTTATCCACCAGCAGTTTCCTTATACATCAATTATGTGGTTAATTTTCTGGGTTATAGCGAAGGTCATATGATTATTGGCAATTTCATGGTCAATTTAGCTGCGCTATACGCCTTTTTCACTCCCTTTAATATCAAGAAAAATAAAATCATTGGTTTTCTGGTCCTATTTTTAATCGCAGTCTTTTATTTAATGGATGACCACGTTAAAATGTATAATTTGTTAGTGGATAACTTGCTGGCTTATCTGACTTTGGCTGGCTTCGCTGGTTTATATCACTATCGGGAGAATAGAAAAACTAGTTCGCTAATTGTTATTCTCCTTGCCGGCTTCTTAGGCCTGGTTAAGGGCAGCGGGATTTTCTTTGCTGTCTTAGTTATTGCTGTTTACTGCTATTATTTGACTAAGTACGACAAGGCTAAAGCGCCCTTTTCTCTAAAAAAATATTTACCTGTTTTACTGAGTCTACTTCCCTTTGCTATGTGGAAACTCTATGTAAGGTTAATGTATGATACCTCGCAATTTCGCCATAGTGTCCACTTTGATTGGAGCCAACTACATCTTAAGGCCAAAATTGTGGCTAAATTTATCCTTCAAAGTTTGGACCCCTGGACGCCGTCAACTTGGGGACTGGTTTTGATAGTAGTCTTAGTTTTAGTGATGCTTTTAGTGACCGCTAGAGAGAAGAATTTGCAGAAGCGGCTAATGATTTTTTCTGGAATTCTTTTTGCTGTGTTGTTTATTTACTATTTGTCTACCATGGCCATGTACTTGACCGCTATGCCAATGGATGAAGCAGTCAAATTGGCTCAATTTGACCGTTATACCCTGACTGGGGTTTTTGTGGGACTAGGAAGTATTAGTCTAGTGGCGATTAAATATTTTGAGAGTCGAGTCGAGGACAAGAGCGATTATTCACTTTATGGCAAGAAGTTTATCTATACTGGACTTATTGGCATTTACTTGATCAGTCTGGCCTATGACTTAGTCGATGCCGCTATTGAAAAGCGAAGTTTCGTGACTGACTCTATTCCCTATGAATATCAAAAAATGGGCATTGATAACCATAATTTAAACAATAAAAAGATCTTAGTATTGGCCAGTGGTAAGTGGAATACCGATAATGCTGGCAATTTGTACCTCTACACCCCCAATACTCATCTCTATAAGGGCAATCCAGACGTGGTTAAAAAATATGAGCAAATCCTGGTTTTAGATAATAAGGAACAGACCCAGACTTGGGTCAAGGAATTAACTGGCCAACAATTAGCTCCGGGTTTCTACGATGTCAAGGATGTTGTCAATGAAAAACTTATTCAAAAATAGGTCTAAAATATTATTAAGACCATGATGACGAGTGATTGCTGACTTATTGATATGCTATAATTAATCCTATAAAGATCGATTATATAAAGGAGTCAAGTGATGAATATATTAGCTGTTATACCAGCACGTGGAGGCTCTAAAGGAATTCCACGCAAGAACGTGAGAATACTTAATGGGCATCCGTTAATCGCTTATGCCATTATGAATGCTCAAAATAGCCAATATCAGATGGATGTCTGTGTCTCAACGGATGATGAAGAAATCGCCCGCGTCGCAGAAACTTACCAAGCTGAAGTGGTATGGCGAGGAGAAAATTTATCAAGTGATGCAGTCACCTTAGATCCAGTAATTTATGATGCTTATCAGAAGATGGAGGCTAAGAAGGGGGTCCATTATGACCTGATTATTACCCTGCAAGCGACCTCACCGCTCTTACAAATCAAAACCCTTGACCAAGCCATTGAAAAATTGATCAATGATCCGGCTATTGATACCTTGATCAGTGTGGTGAACCACCCGCATTTATCTTGGACAGAGGATGATTCTGGCAAGATTATTCCTAATTACAAGGAGCGACTCAATCGCCAATATTTACCAGCTAACTATTCTGAAACTGGCGCTTTCCTTATTACCCGTGACCATGCCATAGAAGAAAATTCGCGGATAGGGGAAAATTTAGCTGTTTTTCAGGTGCCAGAAGCGGAGTCAACCGACATCGACACAGCTCAGGACTGGTGGGTGGTTGAAAATGAAATGAATAAGAAAAATATTCTTATTCGTGTAGAAGGCTATGCCGAAATTGGTTTAGGACATGTCTACCGTGGCTTAGCCCTAGCTTACGGCTTGATCCATCATAAGGTCCACTTTGTGACTAGTCAGCAATCGAATCTGGCCCAGGAAAAATTAAAGGCCAGTCATTTTCCTTACACGGTAATCAATTCTGAAGAGGAAATTCTTGATCTGATCGACGAATATGATGCTGATATTTTAATTAATGATATTTTAGATACGTCTATTGATTATATGCAAATGCTCAAACAACGCGACCTGCGTATCATCAATTTTGAAGATATTGGCCCAGGAGCTGACCTCGCTGATGCGGTCATTAACGATCTATACGCTCCTCAGAAGAAAGGAAGCCAATATTATTGGGGAAGCCCCTATTACATCATTCGGGATGAATTCTTAATTAATTCTCCTAGTGATTTTCATGAAGAAGTGAAGAATATTTTTGTCATTTTTGGTGGGGTGGATCCTAATAACCTGACCCAAAAAGTATTGGAGGCTATTCCCTTTGTCGAAAATGCCAAAGACATTCAATTTACTATAGTGGTCGGACCTGGCTATCCTTATTTTGAACAAGTGAAGGCCCAGGCGGAAAGTATGCCATACACTATTGAAGTGATTCAAAATGTCAAAGTTATGTCTGATTATATGAATAAATCGGACATCGCAGTTTCTTCCCAAGGTCGGACCATGTTAGAGTTAGCGGCTATGGGAGTACCAACGATTCTCTTGGCTCAAAATGAGCGGGAATTGACCCATGAATTTGGATATTTATCCAATGGCTTTATGAACTTAGGTTTAGGTCAGGCCATCGATAGCCAATCCATTGGGCGGACTTTGAATTGGTTGATTGAAACACCACAAATTCGTCAACAAATGCACCAACAAATGTTAGCCAATGACTTACGTCATGGTTTAGATCGTGTATTAAAAATTATTTTAGAGTAAGGAGATTAAAATGGGGATTCATGAAGTATTAAAAGAACAGGGTTACTATGTAATCGGAGAAATCGGAGTCAATTACTATGATATTGCCAAAGAAAACGGCACGACTCCAATGGAAGCAGCTAAGTTAATGATTGATAAGGCAAAAGAGTCAGGGATGGATGCGGTCAAGTTTCAAACCTATAAGGCCGAAACCATTGCCTCAAAATTCTCACCTTCCTATTGGGATACCAGTGAAGAAGCGACAACCTCACAATATGAGCTTTTCAAAAAATTTGATTCTTTTGGCTATGATGAATATAAGGAGTTAGCTGACTACTGTAAACAAGTAGGGATTGAATTCTTCTCAACGGCTTTTGACTTTGAGTCAGCGGATTACCTATATGACCTGATGGATATTTATAAAATTTCTTCATCAGATTTATCCAACCTGCCTTTTATTAAATACCAAGCAGAAAAAGGAAAAACTATCCTCTTATCAACCGGTGCCTCAAGCATGGATGAAATTCATCAAGCCGTTGAAACCATTGAATCCACTGGCAATAAGGATATTGTCATTATGCACTGTGTCTTAGAGTACCCAACCCCCTTTGAAGACGCTAACCTAAACGTTATTTCCAGTCTGATTAAGGAATTTCCTGACTATGTGATCGGCTACTCTGACCATACCCGTCCTGATCCACAAATGGATGTCGTCAAAACGGCTGTGGCCTTAGGGGCTAAAGTTATCGAGAAACACTATACTTTAGACAAAACCTTGCCAGGTAATGACCATTACCATGCCATGGACCCTGAAGACATGAAAATCTTGAAAGAAGGCCTCGAATTCCAAATGAAGGTAAGAGGGCAAGCGGTTGCTGACTTAGAGGCTCAAGCAGCGGCTCGGAAAAACGCACGACGTTCTATCGTTCTTACCCAAGATGTCAAGGCAGGTACAGCCTTAACTGAAGACATGCTAACCTTTAAACGCCCTGGTACAGGAATTGCCCCTGGAAAGGTGAAGGAAATTATTGGAAGAAAGGTTAACCAAGATCTTGCTGAAGATACGACTTTAATGGAAGATATGTTAGAAAAATAGTATACATGGTGATTGATAACCTAGGGTTTATGCTAAGGCATGACTTTAGGTTTTTTGTTAATAGAGGAAAAGTATGGTTCAATTCATTTTATTTACACTATCAACTTTTGGTTATGTTGCTGGCTCCATCCGATTTTTAAAGCTTAATAAATATTTTTCCTGGATTTTGGTCATGATCTCCCAAAGTCTTTTCTTATATTTAGCGGCCTTGGCGAACTTATTGCTGCCTGCTTTGTGGGTGACTTATTTATTAGGCTTTTTCTTGCTCATTTTGATAAGCATTGATTATTGGAAAAATTCTCGTGGAAAGGGAAATTTTATAAGGCTATTTTTTTCACAGGTCAGACAAGGGATTGCCTTTCCTGAAATTATTGTCTTAGCGACGATTTTAGGTTGGTTTCTTGTTATGAAGGGAATGCCCCTGATTCATTTTGATAATTATTCGCATTGGGGCTTGGTGGTCAAATACTTGTTTACGGAGCTCCATTTACCGACAGATATTGACCAGCTGATTTATTATCGGTCCTATCCACCAGCTACTTCCCTTTATATTAGTTATTTTATTTATTTCTGTGGCTATAGCCAAGCCAAGATGATCATGGGTTTCTTTCTCTTTAATATGGCTTGTCTTTATTCTTTTTTTGGCATTCTGACCAAACCTGCCAATCGATTAAATGCGGCCTTAATTGCTTTATTGTGGGGAATGTTTTTTATCTTAGACAATTCAGTCAAGATGAATAATTTATTAGTCGACAATCTCTTGGCCTATTTAACCCTAGCGGCTGGTATTTATGCTTTTCGCTATCGAAAACACTTAGGCTATTTAATCACCGGGACGTTATTGTTTATAAGTATGATCAACCTGACTAAGGATAGCGGTTTATTCTTCAGCTTGCTTATTGTTTTATATGTGACTTACTTAATCATTAGTAATCAAACTTTAGCCAGAAAGGACAAGCTCAAGGCCTTTGCTATTCTACTTCCTGGCGCCTTTTTATCGAAGCTAACTTGGTCCTTCTATGTAAAATTGAATTATGACCTATCGGGCTTTAAGCATAGTAGCCATTTTAACCAAGAGAGCCTTGAATTAGTCAAGCACATTGGAAAAAGCTATTTAATCAAGCTATTAGATCCATTAATTCCTGCAACTGCTGGGATTATATTAGCCTTTACTCTCTTAGTGATTCTTAGCTTATCTTGTCTCTTGACTAAAAAACACCTCCTTACCATGAAAAACCTGTGTTTAGCCATGGGGCTTACTTATATCATTTATTTCCTGGGAGTCTTTTTTATGTACGTGACCTCCATGCCCAAAGATGAAGCCCTGCGCCTCGCTCAATTTGACCGTTATGCCATGACCATCGCCTATGTCTTACTCGGAACAGTTTTTTTAGTTGGGGTTTACTATTTTGATAAGGTTTTTCAAAGGGGAGCGAGTGACTCGCATTTCATCAATATAGTGACTTTATTCATAATGGTGATTTACCTGGCGGGACTGGGCTCTGATTGGTTAATTGCTGAACACGAGACCATTGCCTTTAAAGAACGCTCGATCCCATACCAGTATGAAAAACTTGGCTTAGAGCAGATGACCTTAAACGATTCACGAATCCTTGTTTTTACCTCCGGAGGCTGGAAAACAGATTTTGCCGGTCGTTATTATTTATATACGCCAAACACCAAAATTTATAACGGGGACCCAGCCATGCTGAAAGATTATGATAAAGTATTGGTTCTTGATGAACTCCCGCAAACCAAAAAGTGGGAGAAAGAACTAACTAATAAAGAATGGCCTGTTGGTTTGTATACAGTTGATCGTTTTCTTAATGGTAATTAACTTTTAAAGTTATTGTAAGAATCAGTCAAATTCCTATAAAATCAGCTTTTCCCTTGATCAGATATGATATAATTCATCTGTTACTAAAGCGTCAGGAAATGGAGTAATAGAAAAATTATGTTATTAAGTGTAATTATTCCAGCTTATAATGTCGAAAGTACCTTGCAACGTGCGGTCGATAGTGTCTTAAGACAAAGCATGAAGGATTTTGAAGTGATCATTGTGGATGATGGTTCTACTGATGGAACAGGTCCACTTTGTGACGCTATCCAGTTACAAGACCAACGGATAAGGGTTATTCACCAAGCCAACGGGGGCTTATCTGCAGCCCGAAATACAGGCATTGATCAAGCCCAAGGGGATTATTTGGCCTTTCTTGATTCTGATGATGAATATGTTAATGATATTTTTTCCTTATTTTATCGGGCCTATCAAGAATACCAAATGGACTTATTCATATTTAATTTTGAACGGGTTTCTGGTGACCAAGTTACCCCTAAGAATGCCATCCGTCAGCAAATATTTAAGAGCCAGGAAGCGGTAAGGGTCCTCCACCAATATAATGGTTTAGATTTCTATGCTTGGAATAAGATCTGGCACCATTCCCTCTTTGATGAGATGAGATACCCTCTGGATACCCTCTATGAAGATATGTATGTGAGTTATCTGGGGGCAAAGCAGGCCAACTGTGTGATTACTACAGATAAGGTTGGCTTAAGATATTACGACAATCCTCTAGGGATCACTGCCCAAGCCTTTTCTCCGGGACAGTTTGATAATGTCACTGAAAGGGTAAAGATCCTTGATGATGTACTCATTCATTTCCCTGAATTAGCTCAGGGGGCAGCTCGACGTTTATTTGATAGTTTTATAATCGTGGCTTACCAACTTTCCCAGTGCGAAGATAAGGAAATGAAGAAAAAATACCAGGGTCGCTTACTTGAGATCCTGAAGCAATACCAGCCCTATTTTAAGGATAATGAGGAAATTTCCTGGCAAAAACGACTGGCCTGGTCGCTCTATCAAGTATCACCAAGTCTGTATCGCCATTTATATCGGATGTATTTAAGTTAAGGGAGGAAGAAAGCAGTGAATTTTACAGTGCTGATGTCTTTATATCATAAGGAAAACCCGACTTATTTACGGCAATGCTTGGATAGCTTGGTCAAGCAAAGCCTGCCAGCTGAAGAAATATTAATTATTAAAGACGGCCCCTTAACTGAGGAACTTGACGCTATCCTCAACGACTTTCAAAAGCAATATCCCAAGCAAACCACCATTCAAGCTTATCCCGAAAACCGCGGCCTGGGTTTGGCCTTACAAGATGGCGTTCAATTGGCCCGTAATGAATGGATTGCCCGCATGGATACTGATGATATTTGCCGGACGGATCGTTTCGAAAAACAAATCAATTATCTTAAAGAACATCCTGAGGTCGAGCTATTGGGAAGCGATGTCTTTGAATTTGACCAGTCGCCAAAGGAACCGACTGCCAGAAAAGTCGTGCCCCACAGCTACCAAGATATCCTAGGATATGCTAAGCGGCGTAATCCCTTCAACCATATGACAGTGATCTATAAAAAATCAGCTGTCCTAAAAGCCGGCAATTATCAGCCGTTAAAAGGCTATGAAGATTATTATTTATGGGTAAGAATGTTAAAAAATGACGTTAAGGCTGCCAATTTAGCCGATACCCTAGTTTATGCGCGTGCAGACCAGAATATGTTTAAAAGACGGGGCGGCTGGGACTATTTTATCGATGGCAGTAAGGCCTACCAAAAAATCTACCAGGTTGGCCTGGCCAGTCCACTTGATTGGCTAATTCGCATGGGCGGGCAGGCGGTATTTAATCTAGTCCCTAATTCCCTACGCCAAAACCTCTACAAGAAAATACTTAGAAAGTAGGTTTCTGATGTTAATCTCGGTCATTATTCCGGTTTATAAAGTCGAAAAAACACTAGAGAGAGCGGTAAACAGTGTCTTAGATCAAAGCTATCCGCATTTGGAAATTATTCTGGTGGATGATGGCTCTCCTGACAAGAGTGGGGATATTGCTGACCAGTTAGCTAAAAAAGACCCCCGTATCCAGGTGATCCACCAAGCTAATAAAGGCTTATCGGGAGCAAGAAATACCGGTATCGCAGTAGCTAGCGGAGACTATCTGGCATTTTTGGATAGTGATGACTGCTATGAACTTGACCTATTTGAACACTTTATGGCTAGTTATCAGGAAGAAGGTCCCGATTTATTTATTTTTAATGTCAAACGCATTGGAGTAAAATCCCAAACGGTAAAAGATTCAAAAGAGATGCTTTTGACCTCTAGCCAAGCAGGGATCGAAGCCATGCTAGATTATTCCGGGATCGATTTTTATGCTTGGAATAAGGTATACGCCAGACAGCTTTTCCGTGATGTCCGTTTTCCTGAAGGTAAATTGTATGAAGATACAGCAGTATCCTATGCGACTATGAAAAGGGCGACCAGGATCATGATGACTTCTTATGTAGGGATTAATTATTATGAGAACGAGGAAAGTATTGTGGCTCAGTCATTTAATCCTAAGCAAATGGACAATGTGACGGAAAGGGCGCGCATGTTAGATGATGTTCAGGTCAACTTTCCAGACCTTACTGCTAAGGCAGGAGCGCGCCTATTTGATGGCCTCCTATCTACAGCCTATAAAATGGCCCAAGTCAGTCCCTTCAAGCAAGCAGGAAGTTCTTATCGGGACCTATTAGAAATTGTCAATCACTACCGTCCTTATTTTGAAGGAAATGAGGAAATTGACTGGAAAAAGCGCTTAGCTTGGCAATTATTCCGCCTAAATCCCAAACTTTATGCTAGAATGTATCAGTGGTACTTAGGAAAGTAATTTTCTAAGTAGCCACTCGATATGATTGATTCAATTTGCCCTCGTAGCTCAGTGGATAGAGCAATCGTTTCCTAAACGATGTGTCGGAAGTTCGATTCTTCTCGGGGGTGTTTTATTATAGGCAAAAAGGTCGTTGTTATCTGCTATAGGTAGTTAATAAGGAGATTAGAACGTGTCAACCAGTGATATTACAATTATTATTCCTGCTTTAGAACCGAATGAGAAGTTAATAGCACTCTTAGAGTCCATTCGCAGACAAGATTCAGATGATTTTACAATTATTATCGTTAATGATGGCTCTTCTGCTGACTATGATTCTTATTTTAAGCAAGCGCATGAAGATTTTGGTGCTATTGTCTTAAAACATGAGGAAAACTATGGCAAAGGGCGTGCGCTGAGAACAGCTTTTGACTATATCCTTCACCATCTGCCTGACTGCCAAGGAGTCATTACTATTGATTCAGATGGACAGCATACCTATGCCGATATGATGAAATGTATTGGAGCTTTTCAGAAAGCCCCCAGTGCCTTAGTTTTAGGCGTTAGAGATTTTCAAAATGAAGTGCCTTGGAAGAGTCAATTTGGTAATCGCTTAACTCGCTATATTTTAAAAATGGTTACCGGTATTTCCTTAACCGACACCCAAACGGGGTTAAGGGTGATTCCTAAAACTTATTTAGCCAGACTTTTGGAGATTTCAGGCGACCGCTTTGAATATGAATTAAAGATGATCATTGATGCCGCTAAGCAAAAAATTCCAATTAAGGAAGTGGCTATTGAGACCATCTACCATGATGATAATAAGGGCAGTCATTTTAACCCGATCAAGGATTCTATTGCTATTTATAGCGTCTTTTTAGAATACATGGCTAATCAGACCTATTTTTGGAAATACATCCTGTCTTCGGTCTCTTCCTTTGTGGTAGATATCCTTTTATTCCATCTCTTTTCTGTACTCTTACCCCACGCCGCAAGTACCCTGACTATTTATTTAGCAACAATTATTGCCCGGACCATTTCATCGGTCTTTAACTATACCTTGAATCGTTTTCTCGTTTTCAAGCAAGAATCCAAACAAAGCTTTATCAAATATGTCAGCTTGGTCATCGTGCAGATGTTCTTATCCGGAGGTTTAGTGTCTCTAATAAGCACCATCATGCAATCTCAAGCCACGACCTTTATTAAGGTATTTGTCGATTCCATGCTTTTCTTGTTGAGCTACTTCATTCAAAAACACTTTATCTTTAAAAGTAAATAAGTTAGTGTGCGACAAGCGCAAGAAGGGGAAAGCGCTGGTATACAAGTTTATTAAAAAATAACCGCGACCAGGTCCTATTCTGGTCGCGGTTATTTTAGTTGTTAATCCAATTCTTGACTTCTGGAATTTGATCAGCAAAGACAAAGGTATAACCCTGTTTTTTGAGTTCGGGGATATATTTTTTCATGGCTTCGGCAGTTGCTTTGATGGTGTCATGATGGAGGATAACGGCATGGTTATGGGCTTGACTTAAGACTCGTTGGGTGATTTGCTTAGTATCCATGGACTTCCAGTCTTCAGAATCAATATCCCAATAGATACCGGTTAAGTCTGGCCTTAAGCGAGCAATGCGCTTTCTTTGAGCGCCGTGGGGGTTACGGATATATTTAGGACTGATGCCGGTGGCTTCTTTTATGGCAGCTTCGCCTTGACTAATTTCGTCAACAACTTCTTTATCTCTTAAATTAGAGAAGTAAGGGTGGTCATAGGTATGGTTGCCAAGTTTGTGACCTTCAGCTAAAATTCGTTGACTCACTTGAGGGTACTCTTTAACATGGTTGCCTTGTTGGAAGAACATGGCTTTGATCCCATATTGGTCGAGAATATCTAGGATAGCTCCAGTGTTTTCGGAAGGGCCATCGTCAAAGGTCAGGGCGATCAACTTACGGTGGTCTATCGAACTACCGGTCAGGTATTGGCCCAGCAAGGGTTGGTTTAATAGTTGATTTAAAACATCGTCTTTGAGAGGCGGATTGGCTTGAATCAGGCTCTTGGCGTAGATTTTTGTTTTATTAGTGATTGCTTGAAGGCTATTCTTGAGACGGGGTTGGCCTTCGATATTTATCGCAGTATCTTCGAGAATTTGACTAATTTCGTTAAATTTCTTTAAGTTAGCGTTGATTTGATCAGCTTGAAAACTGGTGGGCAGGTCGTTCAGAATTGATTGGAGTTTATCATCTAATTGGACAATTTCTAAGGCGTTTTTATAGTGAATTTTTAATTCATCGGATAGAGCATCACCCACTGAGAAATCAAAGTGGGGAGCTAGCTTTTTGAGATCAGCCAAGCTAACGCTATTATTTAGAATATCACGAGGATTCACTTTATCACCAACCACAAAAGCCTCTGAATCGTCATGTTGGTAGATTTGGTCAACAGCTTGGATAGCCGCTTGTTTCTGTTCGACGAGGGCAATTTCTTTAAGAGCTTTTTCTTTCTTCTCGGGCGCTAATTTATTGGCGTTATCTTTGGCCGCCTGGATCATATCCTCGTCAATCTCAGGGTTTAAATAGGCATGATCGTCATCAATAAAGAGAGCATCCATGGTGATAGTACTTTGGGCTTGGTGCTTTTTATTGATTAGGTGGTGGCGATAAGAAAATAAGCCTAGGGTTAATAAAATAATACTAAGTAAAGCAAGGATAAGAACTTTCGATTTAGCTTTCATGGTACACGATTCCTTTTTAATTAATGCTTTATATTATAAACATATCCCGTTAAAAAATATGAAAAAATTATGAAAAATAAGACAAAAAAATATTAAAGAAACTTAAGTGAATGAAACAAAAAGGCGAAATTAGATTTCATGTCTAATTTCGCCTTTAATTCAGTCAGAACATTATTTGTTAGCTTTTTTCTTATCCGCTTTGATTGGAATGGTTTGGGAACTCTTTTCGTAGGCCATATTTTTAAAGTCAAAGAGAAAACCTTTGTCTGAGTAAGGCGCTTGGTTGATGACTTCTTCTCTTGAGAGATAGCTGTAATCGCCTTTAAGAATAGGGCTAGCGATCTGATGTTTTTGGATCAATTGGTCAGCTTGACTTCTGTCTTCATCAGATAATTTGCCACTAGCGTTCTGCTTCATTAACTCTTGGAAAGCTTCCAGGTCCTCCCCCCAGGCTTTTTGGTAGTTTGGAGCTGTATAAGGGAGGTAGAGCTCACTATTGGAATAATTATCGTAGGCTTGTTGTTGACTGAGATAAAGGTCAAAATCTCCTTTTTGGACCCGCTCCATCAAGACTTTTTCCGACAAGGGGAAGATATTAATAACCAGGTGAGGGATTTTGCTTTCCCATTGTTTTTGTAATTCCTTGGCAATTTTTTGCGAGAGGGCGTTATCGTCGGTAACCAAGTCCAGTTCAATGGCTTCGAATTGATAATCCTCTAAGAGCGTCTGCATACTTTTTTCATTATCAAGAGCAGTTTTTTCATGGACTTGGCCCTCGCTTTGGGGATCTAAGGAGTAGCTGCTTTGTAAACGAGGCAGAGTTTCAGTTAGGGCCTGCTGGTCGATATTTTGAGCCAGGAGATCTCTTAGGCGCTGGTCATTAAGAATATTCTTCTTCCCAGATTGATTGATATGGTAGAGGAGATTTTGGCTAAAAGGACGCTTTAATGCGGTCCAATCCTCTTCCGGTGTGCGACTAATCAAAATATCCGTTAAGCGTTGTTGGTAGGATTTTTTAGCTGTTTCAGTATTTTTGACATATTGGACACTGAGTTTTTCAGTGGGATAGTCCGTCCAATTATGGTATTCTTCGTTGCGGTCATAGGTCCAAGTATCCCAACCGCTCTCCCAAGCGCTTAAATTGTAGGGGCCATTACTCAAAGTATTGATTGATTTTTGCCCATAGAGGTCATAGGTAATTTGACCGATAAAGTTTTTTGGCAGGGGGAAGAGCGCTGGAAAGGCTAGGGCTTGTTTGAGACTGTTATCATCCATGGCAGGATCTTTTAAGGTGATTTTTAGCCGGTGGTCATCTAGGGCTTGGACATGGAGTTGATCGACACCTACTTCGCCACTTGATACGGCGGAGGCATTATCGATTAGGGCTAACAATTTATAGGCATAAAAATTATGGTGCTCAGGATTAACTAATTCTTGCCAGGCATAGACGAAATCGCTGGCAGTTACGGGATCATTATTACTCCATTGGGCTTCTGGTTTCAAGTGGATGATAACATCCTTGTCATGACGCTCAATCTCTCCGTTACTTACCCCTGGACTGATAGAACCATCTTTTTCTAAGCGGAAGAGACCTTCGCCCACCATATTCATGGCACTGAGTTCATAAGCCGTTTGCAGCTTATTGGGGTTTAGGGATTTTAATTTATGAGTAGTCGTAAGTCCCAAGGCTTCACGGGGATGTTGGGCTTGTGGTTCCACTTTTTCCTCGGACTTTGTCTCTGGTTTTTTAGGATCAGTGAAGCGAATTTGATCACAACCGCCCACAAGAACCAGTGAGCCTCCTAGAAGGAGTAAGGGAATGATTTTCTTTTGCATAATATACCTCTTTATTCCATGATGTTCATATTCTAGCATGACTAAGATGCACTCGCAATTTCTCCCGGTTTAAGGAAAGCTTAAAAAGCCATAAAAAAGACTGGGTTTTTACTCCCAGCCTTATTCCTTATCTTCGAGTTGTTTGACGCGATATTCTAAGTGGTTGACTTTATTTTCGAGTTCCTTAATTTGCTCAGTTTGGCTTTGAAAGTGGGCTTCTGTCTCATTAGGTGAGAAGATTTCTAAGACGCCCCAAACTAAGAGAAAGAGAACGATTAGGCCAATTAATAGGTAGCCCCAATTCAAGTGAGGAGACCCCTTATCTAAGTTCTCCAAGGTTTCATCAATGTTAAGGTTTTCGATATCATCAATAAATTTTGAACGATTCTTTTTGGGTACTTTATTCATAGTGCTCCTTTCCGTTCTTCAATAACTAGTTTGCTGTCTTATTGGCTAGGGGACATTGATTTAATGTGGTTTTTGCTTAACTAAGTTGACCGCTGCCTGGGCGCCGGCTTCAATGGTTTCAATGTCTTCAGCATTGCAATCAATTTCAATTTTAATGGCTGGACAAGCTGCCTGCGCCCCCGTTTGTAGGAATTGGTCATAGAAGTCATCGACGGATTGGCAATAATCCGGGTAATCGTGGTCTCCAGAGCCTAGGCTGATAAAAACCTTGTCAGTTAAATCTAAATCTTCTAAATCTTCATAAAGGTCGACGACATCATCCGGTAATTCTGAGCCGTAAGTATAGGTGCCTACAACACAGATATCCACATCGAGAAAGTCTTCGCCAAATAGGTTTAAGGAGGAATCCATATCAACTTCCACCCCTAAATCTTCCAAAGCTTCAGCCATAACGTCACAGGCTTCTTCTGTGTTACCAGTCATGCTGGCATAAGCAATTAAGGCTTTCATTCTTATTCTCCTTTAATTTATTCATTTGACTAATAATCCCATCAAGTATAGCAAAAACGACTAAACAGCGCTAGTTTAAGCTTATTAAATGAAAGAAAAACCAATAACTCCTTGTTAAAAGAGGTTATTGGTTGGTTGACATTATTTCATGGCGTAAGGCGAAGCTTGGTCAAAGACCGCTTTTTCTTGGTCATTGAAATATTGATATTGGTGTAGGGTTAATAACTCAATTAAGGTGCGTGTTTCGTCAAATTCATTACGTTTGGCTAGGAAAATAATATCTTGAATGTAAATAATATTTCTAGCTTGGTAAGCGCAATGCGTTTTGTTATCACCAGCTTGTAAGTGGTTATGGACTCTTTCCAAAACAGAAGCATAACATTTAATGGCTTCCTCCACTAAGAAGTCATGTTGGGATAAATTGAGCAAGCTCTTAATAATCGCGCATTCCCATTGGACACAGTCTAAATAATTATCACTTTCGAAGGCAGCAATTAAATTATTTAAGTTTTGGTCAAGATCAGCTGGCAAGTCTTTGGCGCTGGCTTTGTGCTTTAAGGCACGGTCCATTAAGCGGAAATAGCAAATTGCAAAATAACGCAAACGGAAAGCGACCAAGTCGACATCCTCTAAACTGGTTTTGACAAAAAATCCTCGGTAGGGCCGCATTTCTACAATCTCTTCATCTGCTAATATGGGTAGGGCAGCACGGATTGGGCTACGGCTCATATCTAATTTTTCTGAAATAGCTGCTTCCACAATATGATGATCATTTGGCCAATTGCCTTGGATAATTTGGTCTTTCATATATAGGTAGGCGATTTGCTCAAGCTTTTGTTGTTTTCCCATAATTCATCTCCCCATCTATGGTATTCAAAAAAAAGTTTGATTGCAGGATATAAAGTATCAGTAGAAAATATTACTATATTGACATAGCTAATCATATCTTGCTTAAGATATTGTATATGATTTGTTTAAAAAAGACCAGAAAAACTTGAAAAAAACTAATTTATTTCATAAATTATTAATAAATCCCTTAAGGCCGAGAAATAAGCATCTATTTTAAGGCTTTTATTGTATACTTAGCTATGATAATTTATGAAAGGAAGAAATCAATGATTACCATCAAGTCTGAACGCGAAATTCAAGCTATGGCAGAAGCTGGCCGTTTAGTGGCAAGCATTATGGAAGAATTACGCGATATTATCGAACCTGGTATTTCTACCATGGATATTAATGATTTCATTGAAAAACGTACTCGTCAAGCAGGAGCTATTCCTGAAGAAATTGGTTTTGAGGGCTACCCTTATGCATCATGTACCTCAACCAATGATGAAATTTGCCACGCCTTCCCTGATAAAAAGACCATTTTAAAAGCTGGCGATATTTGTTCCGTAGATACTGTCCTCTCGCTGGATGGATTTTTTACCGATACTTGCCATACCTTTAAGATTGGAGAGGTCGACTCTGACGTCCAACACCTCTTAGATGTCACCAAGAAGAGCCTTTACTTGGGAATTGAGCAGGCAGTGGCTGGTAACCGGATTGGGGATATCGGTCATGCTATTCAAAGTTATGCAGAAGCAGAAGGCTTTGGTGTTGTTCGTGACTTTGTCGGTCATGGCATCCAACCCACCATGCACGAAGATCCGCAAATTCCACATTATGGACGCCCTGGACGTGGTCAACGCCTTCGTGAAGGTATGACGATCTGTATCGAACCCATGATTACCATGGGTGGCTACCAAGCCAAGGTGGATAGTAACGGTTGGACAGCGCGCACAGTGGATGGTTCCTGGTGTGCCCAATATGAGCATACTCTAGTAGTCACTGCAGATAAACCCAAGATTTTGACCATGCAAAAAGCAGAAGCTGGTGACGAAGACTTAGGCATCGACTCCTTGCAAATTGATTTTAATCGAGGAAATTAAAAGCTAAGGAAGTGAAAATATGAAGCAATCGTCAATTCAAGAAAATCGACGGAGCTACCGCCACCATCAACCGGATGATAATAAGAATAACGGTAAGACAAAGAAAATTTTTAAGGGACTGGGCCTGGTTTTAGGAATTATTGTAGTCGTCTTTATTATTCGCTTAGCCTTTAACTTCTTTAATTTTTCCGGGGCCATCTATCAGAATGTTGACCGGGAAAATATGCGTGATAGTCGGATATCGCTCAAGGATGGCGACCCGGTAAATATTTTACTCGAGGGGATCGATAATGGCGCTTTAATGTATGAAAATGTTAAAGATGGTCGTTCAGATGTCATGATGGTGATTACCATCAACCCCAAAGAGGGCAAATCAACCATCCTAAGCCTCCCCCGCGACACCCTGGCTCCCCAAGGGAAGACTAATGACTTCAATAAATTGAACCATGCTTATATGAATGGGGGTATGGAGGACTCCATTAATTCCATCCAACGTTTCCTTGATGTCCCTATTGACCATTATGTTGAAGTCAATATGCAAGGGTTCATTGATATTATTGATGGCATGGGCGGTATTGAAATTACGTCACCCATGACTTTTGAACAAGATGGAGTCAGCTTTACTGAAGGTGAAACACGGACCTTATCTGGTAAGGAAGCCATGATGTATGTACGGATGCGTAAAATGGATCCTGAGGGGGATATTGGCCGTCAAAAACGCCAACAACAATTGGTTCAAGCTGTTATTGACCGACTCTTATCCATGGATACGGTCTTTAACTATGAAGAAATTTTAAATACTCTCGGTGATAATTTGCGGACTGATTTACGGCCCAATGACATGCTGGCCCTCCAACAAAATTATTTACAAGCCCTTAAGAATCCTATCCACTTAGTCTTTGATGACTGGTTAGATTTGAATTTAACTTTTGGTTGGTATTTAGCGATTGAGGAAGAAGACCGCATCCGCATGTCTAATCGGATTCGGGCCTTACTGGAACTGGAACCCACCCAGTCGGCCATTGTTTACCCGGTAAGCTTTAATATTCCACCAGTCTATTTCCCTGTTTCGGATTTAAATGGTAATGGCATTCTTGAAGACGAAGAAATGGCCATTAAACCGGGCGTTTATGAGAAAGATAAACTCGACCGTTTGATTGAAAAAGAATTTGGAGAAGAAGGGCTAAATTATGAGGCTCAAAATCAACCGCAAGTTGACGATGCTTCAGGGGACACGGTGAGACCAAGCGAAAATGGCTTGCCTCAAGCTGAAAGTCAGCAACCTGCCTATCAGCCACAAGCACCGGTTAGTCCGACTCCCGCCCCCCAGCCTCAAGCTCCCGCACCTCTCCCTCAAGCTCCGGCTCCCCAAGCTCCAGGTCTAGGAGTCAACCGAGCCCAACAACCGGCAGCAGGAGGGGGAGCAGTGGCACCAGAAAACACAGTGCCCGCTCCCGCAGCTCCGGGAAGCTATTAATTGCATGAAAAATTGAAAACCGATAAAAGAAAGGAAGTCGATCATGGGCATTAGAAATGCACTATACGCTGGTAGCTTTGATCCAATGACTAAAGGTCATGTCGATATGATTGAGCGCGCTAGCCGTATTTTTGATACCCTCTATGTTGCTGTAGCAGTGAACACCACTAAACAAGCCCTCTTTAGCGATGAAGAAAAATTAGCTTTGGCTAAAGAAGCCTTAGCTGGGTTGGATAATGTGGAAGTTATGCGTCTCACGGGTGGTTTGACCATTGACTTAGCCAAATCTCTGAATTGCTGTGCCCTCATTCGTGGCGTCCGCAATGTCAAAGACTTTGAGTATGAGACTAACATTGCCTTGATGAATAAACTGCAAGCGGATGATGTCGAAACCTTACTCATGCTGTCGGATGAAAAATACCGCTTCGTCTCTTCCAGTCTTATCAAAGAAACCGCCTATTTCGGTGGTGATGTCTCTGCCTTAGTGCCTGAATGTGTCAATCAGGCCATTATTGCTAAGTTCAATAAAGAACACGGAAAAGATTAATGTTCGGAATTAGCGATTATAATCAAGAGCTATTCCCTTAAATTTCTCTATAAAACGAATATTTTTCCCTAAAATAGCCGATTAGCCTTGATTTTTAATGGCGTGGTGTTACAATGTTAAAGGTTTATTTTAATAGTTTGAATGATTTAGTGAAATTAGGAGAGAATAAATGCAAACTTTTGATTATGAGCAAGTCCAGTTAATCCCTGCTAAGTGTATTGTACAGAGCCGGTCGGAATGTGATACGGGTATTCAATTTGGACCTCATAAGTTCAAGATTCCGGTTGTCCCTGCTAACATGCAAACGGTCCTTAATGAATCCTTAGCCGAAAAATTAGCTGCTAATGGTTATTTCTACATTATGCACCGTTTTGAACCGGAAAAACGTTTAGATTTTATCCGTCGTATGAATCAAAAAGGACTTTATACTTCTGTTAGTGTTGGGGTGAAGCCTGAAGAATATGACTTTATCGATGAAGTGAAAGAGTCTGGTGAAAAAGTAGACTACATCACCATTGATATTGCCCATGGTCACTCCCATACGGTTATTGATATGATTAAATATATCAAGAAACAACTACCTGATACCTTTGTCATTGCAGGGAATATTGCCACTCCAGAAGCCGTCCGTGACTTAGAAAATGCCGGTGCTGACGCTACCAAGGTTGGTGTAGGGCCAGGTCGGGTATGTATTACTAAGATTAAAACGGGGTTTGGGACCGCAGGCTGGCAATTAGCGGCCATTCGCCTATGCGCTAAAGCAGCCCGTAAGCCAATTATTGCTGACGGGGGTATCCGTACCCATGGTGACATTGCTAAGAGCTTCCGCTTTGGCGCTTCCATGGTGATGATTGGTTCCTTACTCGCAGCCCATGAAGAATCACCAGGTGAAGAAGTCATTCAAAATGGACAAAAATATAAGGAATATTTTGGCTCTGCTTCTGAATTTCAAAAGGGCGAATATAAGAATGTTGAAGGCAAGAAAATTTTAATTGAAAGCCGCGGCAGCATCTTCAAAACCTTGAAAGAAATGCAAGAAGACTTACAAAGTAGTATTTCTTACGCAGGTGGTAGGGATTTAGGTGCATTACGCACAGTTGACTATGTGGTCATTCCAAGCATCTATAATGGAGATTAATACGGTATTGAAATTGAGGGCTGGAGAAAAACTTCAGCCCTTTTTTATTGCTTAATCAGCCTAATGATGAGCTTATTACCAGGAGTGATCGCTATTTTGTCAAAAGTACGCGGACCCTATTCTTCTGCTGCACTAGCAATGAGAGGCACATGAGAAGCTTTATCTTATTAAGGAGGAAAACCTTATGAAAACTGCAATTATTACTGATAGTACAGCGGCCTTACCGGAATCTTTAGCCAAACATCCAGATGTTTACCAAGTCTATTTACAAATTAATTTAGCTGATGGGTCGACGATGACCGACACCAGCGATAGAGACCAAGTGACTGCCTACTATCACAGTCTGGCAAGCATGAAAACTTTACCAAGAACCTCCCAGCCCAGCATGGGGGAAGTGGTCCAAGTGATGGATGACTTAGTAGCCAAGGGTTATGATGAGGTTTTAATCATGACTTTTCCTTCGGCCTTGAGTGGCACCTTTCAAAATTGTCAAAGCGTGGCCCAAGATTACCAAGACCGTCTATCCGTTTATTTGATGGACACTCGGCAAACCTCCATTCCCCTAGCCTACTTGGTTGAAGTCGCTTTAAACTTGATCGAGGCTGGGAATTTATCCCTAGCTGAGATTGTTGTCCTTTTGAACCACTTGGATGAGGCGATGGTGATCTATGTCATCGTTGGCAATCTCGATAATCTTGTCAAAGGGGGCCGAGCAAGTAAGGGAATGGCCCTCTTAGGCAATTTATTGAAGATATTTCCCATTGTCCGAATCGAACGCAATGGTGCCTTGGAAATGGTCGAAAAAGTTCGCACTCAAAAGAAGGCCCTCAAACGGATGGAAGAATTAATGGAAAAAGAGATGACGGCTTATTCAGAAGGGGTGGAATTAGCTCTTATCACCACTCCAGATAGCCTTTTAGCCGAGGAGTTTGAGCAAATGATTACTAAGGATGAAAGTCAATATCCTATCCGTCACGCCTTGATTCCCCCTGTAATTGGCACCCACTTGGGCTGTAATAGTGTCGCTTTTTGTGTACTCCCCAAAGTTGAAAATTTTAAGTTATAATATAAGCAAAGCTTAAATAAGGAGGTTGTTTAAATGAAAGCAGCAATTTTAACCGATTCTACGGCGACACTCAATGATCGCTTGCTTAATCATCCTGATATTTATTATGTTTCTTTACAGCTCCATTTTTCCTCAGGGGAGACTTTTATTGAGACTGAAGACCGTAGCATCTTACCGGAATTTTATCATCGCTTGAAAAATGCCAAAGAGCTACCTAAGACTTCTCAACCCCGCCCCCAAGACTTCTATGCCATTTATGAAGAATTAGTGGATAAAGGTTATGATACCGTCTTCTTTATTCCCTTGAGTGCTGTGTTAAGTGGTACTAGCCAGACCGGACAATCGGTAGCTAGTGAATTTGAAGACCAAATTAAAACTTATGTGATTGATACTGGTCGGGCAGCAACGCCTCTCCGTTACCTGGTGAGTCAGGCTTTAGATTTAGTGGAAGCTGGGGCTGAGCCTGAAGAAGTGGTGGCTAAGATTAAATGGTTAAATGCACACACGACCATCTGGGCTTTAGTAGGCGATATTAATAACTTAGTTAAGGGTGGCCGGGCTTCACGGGCTCAGGGCTTACTCGGGTCCTTATTAAAAATCGTTCCTTTGATTGAATTTGACCAAGAAGGAAATATTTCCGTCTTAGCCAAGGTGAGAACCAAACGTAAGGCCTTAATGAAGCTAGCTGATGCCTTTATCGAGGAAGCTAAGAAATACTCTCAGGGCTACAAAGGCACCATTGCCCATGCTGATGATGAATCAGGGGCCAAAGAGCTGGCAGATTTAATCCGCGAGAAATTACCAGATATTGAAATCGAATTTGATTGGTTAACCCCAGTAGTGGGGACTCACGGAGGCACAGGTACCCTAGCCACAGCCGTATTGCCTAGTTTAAAGAATTATTTACTCACTAAATAAGCATCAATTATCAAGTCTCTTAATCATCAAGTTGGGAGACTTTTTTTATTAGACTGGTTATTGAGAAGGTAATTTGGCAAAGGATTTTAAGATCTCTTTGAAGATATCTTAGTGGATAACTGTTAAAATAGGGCTTAACACGCTATAATAAGTAAGACAGAAGGGGTGGAAGGATGCAATTAACCAGTTTAGTCTATTTGGAGCGTGATGAGCGCTTTTTAATGTTACACCGTATCAAGAAGGCACATGATATCAACCAGGGTAAATGGGTTGGCATTGGGGGAAAGTTCGAACTAGGAGAAACTCCCATAGAATGTGCTAAGCGGGAAGTAAAAGAAGAGACCGGCTGGGAACTTGAAGCAGCAGAATTTCGCGGTGTCGTCACCTTTATCTATGCCGAAGATGAGCCGATGTATATTTTTGTTTATACGGGAACCCTAGCTAGTGATGAGGTCAGGGAGAATGATGAAGGGGTTATGGCTTGGATCCCTAAAGATGAAGTTTTAGACCTCCCGCTGTGGGAAGGCGACCGCTTATTCTTAGAGCCCTTAATGACTAGCGATGAGCTGTTTGATATTAAGGTAGTATACGATGAAAACAGCCAGCTACTGGCTTATGAGGATAACCGTCAATAGAAGGAGAATGCTAGATGTTAGTGGATATGGCCTGTCACATTGCCAAAGTGGATCATACAGACTCTAATAAAGAGCAATTAGCCATGGCTAATACCATTTGGCAAAGTGGTGTGACCCATGTCCTAGCCACTGCTTCTTATCCGACTGATCCAGCAGCTACTGGGGGGGACTTAGTACAGGCCGCCGAAGCTTTTCAAGAGGACTTAGACCGGCGAGGGATTGCCTTAATGGTCTACCCAGGTCAGATTATTGACTTAGCCCAGGCGATTTCCTGGGATGACTTATCCCAAGATATTCTCTATGCTGATCTCAACCAGCGTTATGTTCTAGTTAAATTAAATCAAGAGGATCCCCAGCGCTACTTTGAACCCTTACTTTTCGAATGGTTGAAGCATGATATCCGCCCAGTCTTAGTCCAAATTGAGGAAAACCAGGCCCTCATGCGCGATATTGACCAAGTTTATCAGTGGGTTGACCAGGGTTGCTACACGGCCTTGACGGCGGGAAATCTACTAGGCCGCCAGGGCAAGCAAGTAAAGAAACAGTGCCATTACTTATTGGAAGCCGGTTTGGCCCACTTGCTGGGGAGTTTTTCCACTAGTAGTGATGACTACCAATTACGCCAAGCTTATACTGCTTTGGAAAACCGTTATGGACAGAGCGTTAGCTTTGATATCCAGCAGAATGCAAGGGCTTTGATTAATGGGGATCCTTTAATCGACCATTTTCAAATTAAAAAGAAAAAACGTTTCTGGTTCTTCTAGAAAGTTAAAACAGGCCTTTCCTTAATCAATTAGAAAGGCTGCTATGATTATTTTAAAGAAATGAGGATGTGACACTTAACCATGAAGCAGTACAAAGGACGATCATTGGCTTCTTTTTTCCGGGGGCTTAAGCGGCAGTGGCTGTTTATCTTCTTAGGGGTCCTGCTTGGGATTGTGGTGGCCAGTGCTTATAATTTCTTATGGGCAGAGGCAGAATACGCCTCACAAACTCAAATCGTGGTCACCCCTAAGGACAGTGATAAGGACAAGGCGGACGAAAAGAAAGCGGGTTTAAAAACCTACGACGACTTGCTTCATACGCCACTTATCTTACAACCAGTGGCCCAAGCCCATCAAAGAGACGTTGAAACTTTGAGTGAGAATACTCATTTAGAAGCCGATCAAAAATCGGCAGTCTTCAATGTGATTGTGACAGACGGTAATGCTAGTCAAGCGAAAAGCTTGGCCTCCGATATTAGTAAAGAATTTATCCAACAACTTCCCCAAGTCCTCGATGTTGAAAAAGTGACCTTATTAAGCCCAGCCAGCTATAATGAGAAACCGGTTAGTCCCAATTACTGGTTGAATCTCCTCTTAGGAGCTGTACTCGGGGGCTTAGTCAGTCTAGTCATTCAAGCGATTCGGGTGCTTAACGATGATACGGTACGGAGTCAAGCTGTGGTTGAAGAAATGGGTTGGTCCTTAATTGGCGTCTTACCGCAAATGAGTGAGGAGTCCATTGAGGTGACCCGCTTTAAACGTCGTTACAGAAGCCAGGATGACAATGATGAGACCAAACGGCGAATTTAGTAAAGGTGATCAAGTCTTATGTTTAATTTCAAACAACGAAAAATTGACAAGAAAAATAAGGAACAACGGCGTGGCGTGAGTTTAATCACGGCTGCCGATCCTAATCATGTGATTTCAGAACAGTTTCGCACGATTCGTACCAATATCCAATTTGCTATTGATGCTTATCATTTGAAGACGCTAATGTTTACCTCATCAGGCCCCTGGGAAGGAAAATCCACCATTGCAGCCAATGTGGCGACGACCATGGCGCATTTGGATGGGGTACGCGTTTTGATGATTGATTGCGATTTACGTAAGCCTACAGTGCATAAAACCTTCGATATCCATAGCCGCAAGGGGTTGACCACTTATCTTACTGACCGCGATGTCGATTACATGGATGTCGCCCAATATGTGGCTGAAGTGAACACCTATGTGATACCAGCTGGTCCTATCCCGCCTAACCCGGCCGAGCTCTTGAGTTCTCAACGGATGAGTGACTTATTGGAGGACGTGACGGCTGTCTTTGACTTGGTTATTATTGATGCTCCCCCACTCTTACCAGTGACTGATGCCCAAATTATTGCCAGCCGAACAGATGCCAGTGTCTTCGTCTTACGGGAGGGTGTGGCTAGTTATCAAGATATTCAAAAATCCAAGCGCCTCTTGGAAAGCGTTGATGCTAATGTGATTGGGGCCATCTATAATGGAGCAGATGGCCAAGGAATGAATGCCTACTATGGCTATGGTTACCGTGATGAAGATATTGATAGTGAGGATTTACAGTCCTAGCTCTTATTCAATTGGGAGAGATCGATAAGATGAATAAATTAGCTTTAACTTTACTGAGCTTAGCTGGACTGCAGCTTTGGGACTGGCGTCATTCCCAAGTTAAGGCTCCCTGCCTAAGTGACCAAGAAAAAATGGACTATAGTAAAGGCGAAGAATCTAGTAAGAAAAATTTAATCAATGGAGGTAGATAACGTGGCTAAACCGATACATGCTGCTTTGACTTATGCGCAGAACGAAGAATTAAAACGCTTGAATACCCAATATGCCAAGAATGATGTCAGCCAAGTGTTAAAAACAATCCAAGAATTTATCAATAACTATCAAGAATACTTTATGGATGGGCAAATAAATATGTTCGCTATTGAGGCCCAACCTAATTTACGGAACCATACCGCTCGTACGGCCTTTGTCATGATTAATTTAACCGGCAAGACCATTACGGAAATGAATGCGCATTTAGAATTTAAAATTGATGACTTTGACCTCCAGTTCGAGCCAGTGGACTGGGAAATTCCAAGTGATTTTCTAGGGAGTTGGGCGCCTAACTATGCCATTATGGTAGTCGACGACATCCCTATGCAAGGGCAACCAACCAAGGCGAGCTATCTTCTTGATGACATTGAACTATCGGTAAGCAATGTTACAGTAGTCAATGCCTAAGCTAGGATTTAAGTTGGAGAAAATTATAAATAATAGAAAAAACGGAGTAGCCAGATTGTGGGCAACTCCGTTTTTGTTTGTATAATTTTTTCAACGCTGGATAGCTTTCGTCCTTTGATGTGACTGTCGCACTCTTTAGTCGAGTTCAGACGCCAGCCTTGAAGTCACTTCAGAAAATTCCAACGCACAGTTCCCTGTGCTTATGGTATTTTCTTCCAGTGATTCAAGTCTTTGACGGCGTCCTCACATCCTTTTAGTCGAGTTCGGAAGGGTGAGGGGATGTCCTTTCAGAAAAGTTGAACGACCAGCTTTGCTGGCCTTATCATCTTTTCCTCCAAGGAATCTCCCTCCCTGATCCTTCCTCAAATCCTTACCAAACCTGCTCCGAGTGCAGATCGATCTCCACTTCACTAAAGTGCAAGAAATTCTTTTTAAGAATTTTTGCGCTTTAGTTCCAGTGTTATCGATCTTTAGTGCACTCTTCGCACTCTGTTATTCTCTGATTTGGCCTTGGCCGAAGATGGTGTATTTATAGGAGGTGAGTGCTTCCAAGCCCATGGGGCCGCGGGCGTGGAGTTTTTGGGTGGAAATTCCAATTTCGCCGCCAAAGCCAAAGACCTCACCATCGGTAAAGCGGGTCGACGCATTAACGTAGACACAGGCCGAGTCCACGTCATCCATAAAGCGGTTAGCGATGGCATAATCATTGGTTACAATGGCTTCGGAATGGTGACTAGAGTGTTCAGCAATATGGTCAACGGCCTCTTGGTAACCCTTAACTACCTTAATGGCAATTTCATAGTCCAAGTATTCCTCGTCATAGTCGGCTGCAGTGGCTGGAATAACGCCATCGATATAGTCAGCGGTGACTTGGTCACCATGGATTTTAACCTGGTGGTCCTTCAGTGCCTGACCAGCTAGGGGGAGAAAATCTTTGGCAATAGCTTGGTCGACCAGGAGAGTTTCTAGGGCATTGCAGACAGAAACTCTTTGGGTTTTCCCGTTGATTAGGATGTTTAAAGCCATATCAAAATCGCAGGCTTCATGGATATAGAGATGACAGTTTCCTACTCCGGTTTCAATGGTTGGAATCGTGGCCGTTTGGACAACTCTTTGGATGAGATTCTTACTTCCGCGGGGGATTAGGCAATCGATGGAATCATTCATGGTCATCATTTCCCCTGCTAAGTCATGGCTGGGGTTGTCGATAAACTGGATGGCAGCTTTAGGTAAGTCGACGGCTTCAAGGCCTTCTTGTAAGGCATGGACGATGGCTTGGTTGGTTTGAATGGTTTCCTTACCCCCACGCAGAATCACGGCATTCCCTGTTTTAAAGCAAAGTCCAGCGGCATCCGAACTGACATTGGGACGGGATTCATAAATAATACCGATGACCCCTAGAGGCACCCGGCGTTTACCGATCCTTAGGCCATTTTCATTGACCCACATGTCATCGACATGGTTAATGGGGTCGTCTAATTGGGCGACTTTTTCTAGACCTTGGGCCATAGCTTCAATGCGGTCTGGATTTAAGGTCATCCGTTCCACAAAAGCAGCTTTCAGTCCTTGTTCTTGGGCTTTTTGGCACTCTGCCTGGTTGGTTGAGAGAATATTTTCTGAGGCATTTCTTAGGGTTTGGGCCATTTGGATAAGGGCTTGGTCTTTTTTAGTCCGGGGTAAATTGCTGAGTTGACGGGCTGCCACTTTGGCATCTTGGCCCATTTGCACTAAATCAGCTGAATTAATCATGATTTTTCACTCCTTGGATAAATGTTATGATTCGTTTTTAGGAATAAAGGCAGTGCCAATATCAGCCCCTGCTAAGAGGTCAAAGATTTGGCTAGGCTCTTCGGAAGACATAATGACTAAGCGACGACCTTCTTTTAGGGTTTTAGCAGCTGCCTTCAGCTTACTATGCATACCGCCTGTAGAGAAGGTCGAGCCCTTATCACCTGCCATGGCCAGATAGTCATCGTTGACTTCATGGATGATGGAGAAGCGTTGGGCTTGGGGGTCACTGTTCGGATTAGCATCATAAAAGCCGTCCACGTCGGTTAATAAGATAAGCAGGTCAGCTTCAACAATGGAGGCCACCAAGGCAGAGAGGTTATCATTATCTCCAAAACGTACTTTATGGTCCATTTCATCGACGGCAATGGCGTCATTTTCATTAACGATAGGGATAATTTGGTGTTTGAGTAAACTGGCAAAATTATTTTTCAAATTGGCTAGAGAATCATGGAAATCAATCACGTCTCTAGTCATGAGGATTTGGGCGACTGATTTATGATAATAAGAGAAAAAGCGGGCGTAGGTATTCATTAGAGCCACTTGACCGACCGCGGCAACGGCTTGTTGGTCGGGAATATTTTTGGGGCGCTTGGGGAGATTCAGTTGGGCACAGCCCACACCCATGGCTCCCGAAGAGACTAAGATGACTTCTTTTCCACTTTGGGCAAGGGAAGAGATCACATAAGCTAGGCGGTCAATGCGTTGGTAGCGGATATTGTTGGTCGACGTCATCAGGGAATTGGTACCCACTTTGATAACAATTCGCTTGGCGTCTTTAAGAGAATCACGATGCAAGATCTTTACCTACTTTCTTAACTCATTGCCAATAATTGTAGCATAATTTCCTACAATTAGCCGCTAATATTTAGCCGGCATGGTGGTATACTAGGCATAATTAAAAAGGGAGGGTAAAAAATGAAAGATTGGTTAAAAAATCACCCTAAAGCCTATATTTTGGGACTTATTTTACTTTATGCAATCATCCTACTTGGAGTAGATATTTATTATCCCAGTTTCAAAGCCACCAACGAAGCCCAGCAGGAGGAAAAAGTTAGTCCAGACGATGAATTGGCCCAATTGAATCAAAAATTAACTGAGAAAGAGATAGGAGTGGCTGATTTAAAAGACCAACGTATGCAGGGTGTGACCCTAGCAGATGTCCAAGCCCACCATCCCCAATACTCACTCACAGAGCTTATCCAAGCTATTCCGACCGAAGACCAGCCAGGTGATTGGCGGCTAAAAGTGGTTAATCCGCTTTTTCCCTTGACTGAACCAGTGGATATTCAGACCGCCACTGCCTCCAATGGTCAGCTTTATGATGAGCGTATCGAAGACCCTCTCAATCATTTAATGGAAGCCGCTCAAAAAGCCGGCTATCCCTTGACTATCGTTTCCGCTTATCGGGATGTCGATAGCCAGGAAAAGAACCGGCAAAGCATGATTCAGATGTATCAGGCAGGGGGCGCAAGTTTAGAGGAAGCTAAGGCTAAAACTGATGCCTACGTGGCCCCAACCCATGCCTCAGAACACAGCACTGGTTTAGCCCTAGACCTCTTGGGGACCGATTGGGTTCAAGCTAAGCGGGGGCTGGAAACGGACTATGCTAAAGAGGCTTCAGCCCAATGGCTTAGGGACCATGCTCAAGACTATGGCTTTATCCTCCGCTACTTAGAAGACAAGGAAGCTGTCACGGGTTATAATTTTGAGCCATGGCATTACCGCTATGTAGGGGTTCCCACTGCCCAATATATTAAGCGTTACCAGCTCACTTTAGAAGAATATTTAGTCTTATTAGCCGCTCGTCAGGGGCAAAAACTCACTTACCAAGTGGATCCATCCTTGCCTACTGATTAAGGAGTCTGGGACAAAACTCTCAGACTCTTTTCAAAATACGAACAATCTAATCAAAACGTGTTCCAGTCACAGGACGAACGTCCGCTTCAAAAACTGATAACGCTCAGTTTCACTGAGCTTATCTCAATTTTCTCCAGCGATTTCGTCCTTTGTGTGACTGTCACACTCTCACTGATTAATAGCTTGGCTGAGATAGGCCTGGTCTTGACCAAAGGGGATGGTTTCTTGGGAAGGGCGCAAAGCTCCCGTATTATTGTCCCGGCCCTGGATAAAATACACCTGCTTAGGCTTGGCGTATTCTTTTTGGGCCTGGCTGACAAAATCTTGGGTCTTATCATTTAATAAACGGTTGAAGAGTACCCGGGTGGTGGAGGGAGAGAAGGCTTGAAACATCTGATAGTCCCCCATACTATCGCCAAAGACCGCCAAAGGTTCTCTATCTTGGTGTCTGGGTTGGATGAGCTCTTGAATGGCTTGGACCTTACCTGCTGCCTTAGTAATCGGTGCATGACTTTCTAATTGGGCTTGGTAGCTGCCGGCCTCATCCTGTTTATAGGACATGCCGATAATCTCGGGCGGGTCAATCGGGTAGAAATATTTGACAGCCGTTTCCACCAGACTTTGGGGACTAGCGCTCACAATATAAGTGGCGATCCCAGCCGTATGCAAGCTCTGGTAGAGCTTAATCAATTCATTGGGAATGCGCAGCCCCTGGCTAAAGTGGGTGCTAAGACACTGTCTTGGGTCTCCTGACAAGGAGTAGGTCCAAGTGAAGTCTTTAATTGGAGCCCTTAAGCCATAAGCCAGGGCTTTTTTACCGAGGTCGACAAAGTCGGCTTCAGTGAAGTTTTGATAGAGAAAACTTGGACAGGAAGCGCCTGCTTGCTTAGGGAAGCGCTGGTTATAAGCCAAGTAAAAGGTTCGTATCTTACAGAAAAAATTGAAGAGTAAGGGATCAGCCTCAAGCCGGTCTTCTAGAGATTTTTGGCTTCTCTGATAGTTGTCTCGTTGGGGATAGAGCTTTTGGTAGTCAGCGATAATATCATCGATGAGCTCTTGAAAGCTGATTTGAGGTGCTTGGTCACTTATAGCTTGGTCGAGAGCCGCTTTATTTTGCTTTAAGCAGTTCTCCATTTCAGTAGGGGTTAATTGATAGGCTAAGTGGGCAGCGGTGTAGACCATGGTGTGGTCTTCAATATCGTTAAAGATGCTGGTATGGTCAAAGTCAAAAACAACATAGTTTTTTTGAGCTAGGGGAGTATCCCTTTGCTGTTGATGATTTTTAATCAACTGGTCAAGTCTTTGGTAGAGCTGAGGTTCCCAATTTTGGGAGGCAAGGTGAGGCATGAGGAGTCTCCTTTCAAGGTGAAAAGTTAGGACACAAGGTCCCTTTGCTTAAGCCTATCATACACTAGTTAGGCAAGGGAACCTAGCTTTAAGGGAAAAAGATTAATGGTATAATAAATCTGTAAACTTGACTGAAGAAAGGGTAAAGACTAAGCATGATCGATTATTTCGACATAGCTTTGCAGTCAGCTATGTTATAATTAAAGTAATCGACTTTGAAGGGGGCTCTATCATGCGAATTGATGAACTATATACGAAACTCAATGAACTAGGTTTTATCGAAAATTATTATGTCGTCAATAAGAAGCATAATGATGAACCAGAAACGGAACGTGTGCTCAAAATCTATGATGATGAATTTAAATTAGCTGAGATCTATATTGATAAACCTTACATGTTAAGAACCAGCTATGGTGGTTTTGATGCCAGAAATCCTTTAGAAAAGCAAGCCCTACTCAAAATCTTAGTTGAATTCGCCTCTACACCAGTTAACCGGCGACAGAGTGAATTATATTTTGCCTATTATAATGATTTAAATAATATTTCTCATTATATTAAACGTTTGAGCAATGGCCGGTTAACCGATGAAATGATTCCGATGGCTTACTTTCGCACCCTAAACGATGAACAACTCAATGCTTATCTTTTTAACACGGCTGAGTTTGACGACTTCCCTAAGGATTATCAACCCCGTTTTACACCGGATTCTTTTGTTAAAGTACGCCCTTATGAAGAAATGATTGAACATTTAGAGGGACGTTATCCCCATGACGATGAATAGGGAATAATGACCACATTAAATTCTAAGCTAGAGCATGACAGAACCGACAATAAGGAAATAAAACAGTGATAAACGCTGAAAATGGGAAAAATTGAGGAGATTAGTATGGACGAACAACAGCAAAGTCTGTTAAATGATTTAAGTAAAAACTTTACGGGAAACTTTAAAGACGATATGACCTATATTGTTAGCAAGGTCAAGGATCATTTCCGTGATTTACAAGAGGATGAGGAATTACGTCAGCGAATTGAGAAAGTCCTTCTAGATGCTTATCCTGAAGAAGAGGAACCAATTTTACGTTTATGGACAGATTTGACAGATCGTTCTGATGATGATTTCATCCAACATATGAAGGAATTAATTGATGAAGGGAAGGCCACTGATGCCCAGTTTGAAATGAATCTCTTTATCAATGCCATGGAAGCTGACTTTATTGAGTATAAGCCTAAACCTAATGTAAAATATTATTCGATTAATGACTGGATCGACTTATTTATTTTCACTTGGTATGAACCTCAAACACTCGAATTGCGTCCAACCAAACGCGATTATTCCAAAATCTATAATTCCTACGCTGAAGTGCTGATGGCTGCCAATGAATGGCAGGAGGCCGCTGAAGCCTACAAGCAAGCCCTGCTTTGGAACCCCTATAATGCTAAAACTATTTTTAATCTGGCAGGGGTTTACCAATTGATGGAACAATACGGGATGAGCTTTGCGACGATTTTGAATGGTTTTCGTTACGCCGTAAGACGGGAAGACTTCTCCCGGGGTTATGCCTATCTGGCTTATTTCTATGAGAAAAAAGATGACCTAAAAACTGCGACTCAGTTATACTACCTGAGTTTAGCTTGGTCGGATAACTCCCGGGCCCAAGAACGTTTGGCGGTTATCGAAGAGGAAATGGGCTACTTGGAGCCGGCCCTTGAAGGTGAAGCCCTTCAAAAATTTAAGAAAGATTACCGTATTAACAACTATCCGAATGCAGAAATGTTGAATGGACTCAAGGCCGCAGCCAGTCGGGCCATGGCCCTACATTCCTATGAAACCGCCTATGTTTATTATGGCCTCTACATGGACTTGGTTGACTCACCTGAAGACTATATTGTGAAGATGATTCGGGAACTGGATTACCGTTTGAAAGGTAACCAGGACTGTGAATAGTCCCATGTAGCCAGTGAACATCAATTGATAGAGAATAAAAAGTGCTTCAGACTAGTCTGATTTCCCTATAGGGAAGATCGACTGGCCTGAAGCACTTTTCTTTTGACTTAAGAGAGAGGCATTGAAGCCTAGTTTCTTAATGTTTACGAAGATCGTGGGGTGGGTAGTGGTAGTGTTTTTTGAATGCGCGGTAGAAGGAAGAATAGTCATTAAAACCCACCTTTTGCCAGGTGTTTTGGATCGATTCACCTTGGCTAATTAAGTCCTGGGCCCGTTCTAATCGTTTGTTGATGATGTATTGGTGGAGGGTGGAATGGTAAAATTCTTCAAATAAACGATTGAGGGTGGAGCTACTATAAGCAAAGCGCTTGGAAATGAGCGATAAGGGCAAGTCTTCAGCCAGGTGACTGTCAATAAATTGCGCAATGGCGGTGGCTAATTCATAGCGTTGGTCACGAATATGGGGGTGGAGGTGTTTTTGCTCAAATAAGTGACAGCAGTCCACCAGTAATTGACAGGTTAAGGCAAAAAGTCGCTTTTGTTGGAGCTGGGTCTTGGCATAGGATTGGGTTTGATTCATTTCAGTAAGTACCTGGTTGAGGTATTTCCAATCATGACGGTCAACACTTAAAATCTGCATTTTAGCAAAGAGTTGATTAATTTCAGGAGTAGCGATAAAGCTATCGCTGACCGCTTCCAAGTAGGGGTCACCAATAGCCAGAAGAAAGCCCAGATGTTCCTGGTCCTTGTCGATCTTATCAGTCTTAAAGTTGACCCGGATATTGGCAGGGAGGGAAACGACCTGCTGGCTTTGGAGAGTTAGGCTTTGGTTGGGCGTTTGGAGGTCTAAAGCTTTTTGGCTAAAGAGCATCTCCTGACGGTGATAAAGGGAACGATTATAGGTCAGCAAATTGTCTTTTTTTAAAGCGGTGACTTTGATCCGGTAGGGAACTGATAAGAGTGACATAAAGAGAGACTCCTTTTTGTGTTCTATTATTAATAAAGTATTTTAATATAAATACCGAGTCAAGTAAATCGATAATAAAAGGGCTGAGACTTTTGCCTCAGCCCTTTCGTATAATTTGAAGGCATTAAATGATGCCTAGGGAATGCATTTCAGCTTTAATTTTTTCGACTAATTCACTATCCGGAGCCGTTAAAGGTAGGCGGGTAGGCCCCACATTAAAACCAAGTAAGGCTACCGCTGCCTTGATTGGAATAGGGTTAGGTTCAGCAAAGAGTAAGTCAATCAGTGGTTTGTAGTCGGCTTGAATCTTTCTTGCAGTCTTGAAGTCACTCTTTAGTGCCGCATGGGTCATTTGGTTGACTGCTTTTGGCGCAATATTGGCTAAAACAGAAATAACCCCTTTTGCCCCTAAACTCATTAATGGCACGATAGTATCATCATTGCCTGAATAGAAATCGATGGATTGACCGACAGCATGTAAGTTATCGACAGAATGGTTAAAGTTACCGGTAGCATCTTTTAAGGCCACAATATTATCCACCTTAGCTAATTCTTTGAGGCTTTCTGGTTGAATAGTCATTCCCGTTCTTCCTGGTACGTCATAGAGGATCACAGGAATATCCACAGCCCCAGCGATGGCGTGGTAGTGTTCAATGAGGCCTTGTTGGCTGGTTTTTAAGTAGTAGGGGGTGACGGAAAGAATAGCATCCGCACCGACTGCTTCACAATCTTTGGTTAATTGGACGCCGTGGCGGGTATCATTGGAGCCCGCACCGGCAATGACAGGAACGCGTCCATTAACATAATCTACCGCAAACTTAATGACTTCAACTTGTTCTTCGTCGGTTTGAGTGGAAGCTTCACCAGTTGTGCCGTCGATAATGAGGGCGTCAGTACCAGCGTCAATTTGAAAGTCGATTAATTCTTTGAATACATCAAAATTAACCTTTTTTTCTGCCGTATCCTCATAGGGTGTCACCAAAGCAACGCCTGAACCAGTATAAATTGACATATCTAACCCCTCCGTTTAATAATTATAAATATTGAATTGTGTGGAATATTATTAACAATTAATTTAGCACGCTAGCAGGCCTTTGTCAATTGTCTTTATGAGTAGATATAGGTACGCGGAACCCGTTCGCTAATGCCACAAGTAATTTCATAGGCAATGGTATGGTTATATAAGGCCAGGTCCCAGGCCGAAATGTGGTTGCCTTGGTCATCGCTACCAATCAAGGTGACTTTTTCGTGGAGGGGGAGTTCTTTAGGGAGAGCGACCATGCATTGGTCCATACATACCCGCCCCACAATTGGGCACTTGTAACCAGCGATCAAGACTTCAAAGCCAGAGGAAGACCTTGGTAGCCCGTCAGCATAGCCAATCGGAAGGGTCCCAATCCATTGATCCGATTCAGTGGTATAGGTCGCTCCATAGCTAATCGATTCGCCAGCATGTAATTTTTTGACATAGACTAATTCACTTTCCAGGGTAAAGGCCGGTTTTAGCGGCATATCATCTGGAAGGGCAAAATCGGGGCCGGCGGGGCTTTCCCCATATAAACCAATCCCTAGGCGAACGATGTCCATGGTTTTTTCTGGGTACCAGAGGGCCAGAGCCGTATTGGACCGGTGAATGAGAGGTTTCTTATTAAGGTGAGAAAAATCTAAGGCCTGGATAAAGTCTTCAAAACGTTGGGATTGCTTAGCAACATAGTCTTGATCCTTGACTTGATCGCTATCAGCCGTTGCATAGTGGGTAAAAATTCCGTCTAATTCAAAAGCTTCTTGGTGGTCACTGATATAGTCGATAATTTCCTGGCCCGACTGACTATCCCGTAAACCAATCCGACCCATTCCTGAATCCACCTTTAAATGCAGTTTTAAAGGGGGAAATTCTTGGTCTGTTGGGCGTTGGGCGTAAGCTGCTTTTAACCAATCCAAAGACGAGATGGTCAGACTGATATCGTGTTGGGCATGAAGCCAAGCGTCTTCAACCTCGGTAATCCCTAAAATGAGGATAGGAGCCTGGATACCGGCTTCTCTAAGGGCCAGAGCTTCATCAGTGACAGCGACACAGAAGCCCTCTGCCCCGGCTTCAGTGAGGGCTTTAGCAATAGGAATAGAGCCGTGACCATAGGCATCTGCTTTAATGACTGCATATGTCTTGGCTTTAGGGCTAAAGGCATGTTTAAATAGTAGGTAGTTATCAACAATATTTGGAATTGAAACAACAACCCGAGTAGGGCGATGTTCGCCACAAATCATAAAAATTCTCCTTTCAAGGACTTTTCATCGTAGCTATATTTTAGCATAAATCGGGTCAGGAGCATTAGATTTGTCGAGGCGTAGAGGGAGGCTATATGATTAGAATTTGTTTTGTATGTTTGGGTAATATTTGTCGCTCACCCATGGCAGAGGCCTTGATGCGTGAAGCAGTCAAAAAGAACCATTGGGAAAGAGAGGTTCAGGTGGAATCAGCAGCTATTTCTGACTGGGAAATAGGTAATGGTGTCCACCCAGGCAGCCGTCAAATCTTGGAGCGGGAAGGGATTCCATGGGAGGACTTGATTTCCTCCCCCTTAACTGAAGATATCATTCAAGAGGCAGATTTATTAATCGGGATGGATGACCAAAATATTGCCGATATCAAAGGTCTAGGCGCTGACCCCCAAAAAGTCTTCCGCCTCATGGATTTCACCGACCAAGGTGGCATTATTGATGACCCCTGGTATACCGGTGAATTTGAATTAACTTTCGAGAAAGTCAGTCAAGGTATCCAAGGGCTCTGTGACTATCTCAAGGAGAATTACCCCCAGCAATTAAATTAACCATTTTGAGAATATGTTTTAGAGCGATAAAAAGGCTCCCCCTCGAGTGATCGAGCAGGAGCCTTTTTATTTTGGCATAAGTATTCAATGTATTTTATTGGACAGCTTTTAATAGGGCTTGGACCCGGTCAGTCTTCTCCCAAGGGAAGTAGCCCTTATCGCTAGGACGACCAAAGTGGCCGTAGGTAGCGGTTGGTTGGTAGATGGGCCGGCGCAAATCTAAGCTATTGATAATACCAGAAGGTGATAGTGGGAAGATTTCGCGAATAGCTTCTAATAAGCGGTCTTCAGAAACAGTCCCGGTTTCAAAAGTATCGACAGCGATAGATACCGGTTCGCTTACTCCAATGGCGTAGGCGAGTTGGACTTCACAAGCCTTGGCTAAACCGGCAGCAACAATGTTTTTAGCAATGTAGCGGGCCATATAAGAGGCTGACCGGTCTACCTTGGTGGCATCCTTTCCGGAAAAGGCTCCACCACCATGTCGGGCTGCACCACCGTAGGTATCCACAATAATCTTGCGGCCAGTTAAGCCGGAATCGCCCTTAGGACCGCCAATAACGAAGCGGCCAGTCGGATTGATGTAGTATTTGGTATTTTGATCTAATAGGGAAGCTGGGATCACTGGTTTAATGATGTATTCCTTAACATCTTGGTGGATTTGTTTTTGGGTGATTTCTTCGGCATGTTGGGTAGAAAGCACGATGGTATCCACGCGGAAGGGTCTGCCTGCATCATCCAATTCAACCGTTACCTGGGTTTTGCCGTCTGGACGTAAGTAAGGCAGTAAGCCACTGTGACGGGCATAGGCCAAACGTTCAGTCAAACGGTGGGCTAGGGTGATGGCCAGAGGCATATATTCTTCGGTTTCATCACAGGCGTAACCAAACATCAACCCTTGGTCACCAGCACCTAAGGACTCAATAGCTTCCTCAGCGGCCAAACTATCGTCTTCTTTCCGGGCTTCTAGGGAAATGTCAACCCCTTGGGCGATATCAGGAGATTGTTGGTCAATGGCTACCATCACTGATAAATTCTCAGCGTCAAAGCCGAACTTACCTCGCCGGTAACCAATTTTGGTCACGGTATCACGAACAATTTTTTGATAATTAAGGACGGCTTTAGTAGAGATCTCTCCAAAAATAAAAACTAAGCCAGTATTTACGATGGTTTCACATGCTACCCGACTGTTGGGGTCTTGAGCAATAGCGGCGTCCAGAATAGCATCACTAATTTGGTCGGCTACCTTGTCAGGATGTCCTTCTGTGACACTTTCACTAGTAAATAATCTTTTTTCTTTTGACATAGGAACCTCCTAGTTCTCTTGATTTCTCTAGTATCATAGCATACAAGGGTCAATTTGTATCTAAGAAAGTGATTTCAAGCATAGAGTCAAGTAGAGATTTTTTCTGTCTGCCTTGATAGGGCCTGTGTTGAATTTCCAAGAAATTAAAGGTAAACTAATCTATACTAATGTTTAAAGTCACAGCTTTTATTTAAGGGTGGTGTGTGGATGAAACGCCGGGATTACAGACAAGCAAAAAAAGCTTATGAAAAAGAAAAACAAAACCAAGCAAAGGGCAAAAGTGAAGTTAATGATCCTTTGTACAACCAAGCAACCACCGAATTCAATAGTGATGATTTTCGTGACTTATCATTTGATGACCAAGAACTTCATGACCAAGATACTAATGAAATCTTCTTTGAAAAGCAAAAACGTCGCCAATGGCAATGGTCGTCACCTAACAAGGGAGCTTCCCGTTTCATTGTTTTACTCCTGGCTATTTTAGCGATAATTGTGGCGGTCCTAGTAATGCCCATTTTGGTCAACTTTTTCCGCCAGGTGGTTACCTTTATCTAGTAAGCTAATAACATTTAAATATAATGCCAAGCAAAAAGGAGACTGGAATCAAGGTTCCAGCCTCCTTTTGCCTTTTAGTTGAGTTCGGAAGGGTGAGGGGGATGTTCTTTCAGAAAAGTTGAACGATCAGCAAGCTGATCTTTTCATCTTTTCCTCCAAGGAATCTCCCTCCCTGGTCCTTCCTCACATCCTTTTATTTTGGTTCAAGGATTTGTGCTTCACGAGGATAGTGGTTGATGGCTTCAGGACCTTCTTCATGAGCGATGACTAGGTCTTCGATTCTAACTGCGGTATTGCCGGTTAGGTAGATACCTGGTTCTACTGAGAAGATATTTCCGGCTTGGATAGGGGTTTGGTTGACTTGGGAGACGTCCCCCTTCTCATGACATTCCCGGCCGATAAAGTGGCCAATTCGGTGGGTAAAGTAAGGGCCGTATCCGGCTTGGTCGATGTGGTTTCGTCCCGCTAGGTCCACTTCAGCCAAGGCTTGTCCTACTTGGGCCGCCTTAAATCCCCGAGCTTGGGCCTCTTCAACAATTTGGTGGATTTTTAGCGCTTCTTTAGTGGGTTGGCCATAATAAACCGTCCGGGTCATATCAGAACAGTAATAGTTATGGCGGCAGCCGATGTCAATCACCACAGAGTCCCCCAGCTCTGGTTTAGAGTGGTCAGGCACATGGTGGGGGTCGGCTCCATTAGGCCCATAGGCAATGATCGGTTCAAAGCTTAGGCCTTGGTTAGCTCCTTCTTCGACAAAGATTTTCTTCAACTGTTCGCAAGCCTCAATCTCACTATAGCCATAAGGAATCACTTCTTCAATTACCCGCTTCATGGCCCGGTCGGTGATGGCAGAGACTTCCCGCATGGCTGCCATTTCCTCTTCCGATTTGATGGCCCGTTGTTGGTCAACGATATCACTGGTCAGTAACCAGTTAAAGCTTGGATAGGCCTCCATCAAGGGCAGTAACCAGCCTGCAATCAGATGTTTATCGACACCAACACTTGCACCATTTGCCAGGTTCTCAAACACCTTAGTTTTTTCAAAGGCTTCAACGATACTATCACCGTCTTTAATCCAAACCACTTGGCCCTTATCGGGTTCTTCAAAGACAAAGAGTTCATTGGCAATTAAAACCGGCTCTTGGTCAGCTTGGGCGATCATTAACCAGATTCTTTCATTGGGATCGAATTCAATATTGTAGTAATAAGAAATGGCATAGGGGTCACTAATTACTAAGCGACTAATGCCTTGAGATTTGAGATTGTCTTGTAAAATGTCTAAACGTTGGTAGCTATGATTAGTCATTTTCTTCCTCCTTTTTTGCTTGACAATGAGCCCTTAATCATAGACTTTGAAGCCTAAAAAGGTTCTCATTTGTCAGACTATTTGGCTTATTATAGCATAAATTTGACTGGTCTTTACAGGTATTCAAAGTCAGTAAGATGTGCTAAACTGGAAATAAAAGTAAGCGTTTCACAAGGCCTGACTTGACGCTAATTAGGAAGTGAGAATTCATGGTAAAAATAGACTATAAACAATATGTTGACGCACTGATAAAAGATATTCAAAACTTGGTCCAAATTCCTTCGGTCAGAAACTTGGATCAGGCCAGTGAAGGGGCCCCCTATGGCCCCGCTGTTGCTCAAGCTGTGGAATGGTTAGAAGAGAAGGCTCAATCAGATGGTTTCGAGACAAAAAATTACCAGGGTCATGTCCTAAGCATTGAGCCTAAAAATAATGGTCAAGGTCAGCGGGTTGAAATTGCCTGTCACTTGGATGTGGTGGATGTGGCTGCTGGTTGGGAGGATGACCCCTTCTCCGGTAAAATCGTGGATAACCGCCTTTATGGCCGGGGCAGCGATGACATGAAACGGGCTGATATGCTGGTTTACTATGCCTTAAAGATTATCCGTGACTACCAAATTCCCCTCAAAAATCAATTAGTATGGCTTTACGGGACCGATGAAGAATGCAATATGGATGATATGAAATACTTCCGTCAACAGGCCTCTGAGCCTAGCTTTGCCTTTACCCCTGATGGGAATTTTCCACTCTCCATTGGGGAAAAAGGAGCGCTCACCTGGACTATTAGTGGGCAGTGGCCGGCAGATTCCTTGGTCCATAGCATCAAGGGTGGGGAAGGCGCTAATGTAGTGGCTTCTTCCTGCCAAATCGCCCTCAAGGCCAATAACCCTGAGGCGGCCGAAGCCTATTGCCAAGCCAAAGACTGGCCAGTCAAGGTGGTTAGCGACAGCGAAATGGTCGTTATCCAGGTCAAGGGTAAGGCGGCTCATTCTTCGGTACCTGAATTAGGGGCCAATGCCATTGTCCGGGCCTTAGATATTGCGGCTAATGCCTATGGCGACAACTACGCTAGCCAGCTTCTTGATCGCGTAGGGGCCAGTGATGGCTCTGGTTTATGCATTAACTCATCAACAGAAAAAATGGGGGCCTTAACCTTTAACCTAGGAACCCTAGTCCTTGACGGTAAGGGGGCTTACCAGATGGAAGTCGATATCCGTTACCCTGATGTCTGGACCAGTGACCAGCTCTATGACCGGGTTAAGGGACACTTCCCAGAGGCTCACTTTGAGACCACTTTTGATGTTCCTTGGACCTTGGTGGATGCTAAGCGACCAGCCATCCAGGCTCTGCTCAAGCAATTTGAAGAAGTCTTCCCTTCAGAAGACCAAGAACCCACTGTCAGTGGTGGGGTAACCTACAGTAAATATATTCCTAATTGTGTAGGCTTTGGTGCTGCTATGGCTGATGACCCCACAGTCGCCCACCAAGCCAATGAGTGGATAGACTTAAGTAATCTAGAAGATTTGCTCCGACTCTACACCCAAGTCATTATTGAATTAGGACAGATGGACGACTTGTAAGCAGAGAATTGAGGGCTTAGTGACTAGGTTTATAACTTTTTGAATATGAGAGGCTTCCCTAGTCAATAGTGATGTTTATATAAAAAAGGCGACGAATTCTAGAATGAATTTTGTCGCTTTTTTTTCTTGGAATTTCGCTATTTGTCATACTTGTCAGGCACTTTCCTTAACTTTTTATTTATAAAAACTTTAAATAATCTTTTATAAGTTATTGCTTTTTTCCTCCTCGAGGCGTATATTTTTGGATAACTTACTTTGAGGAGGTAAAGAAAATGAAGGTAAGAAAATTAGTTATAAGTTTATTGTCCCTTTCAGCTCTTGCTTTAGCGGGCTGTAGTCAAAATAGTAAGGCTAATGAGAAGATCGTTCACCTCACCGAGGCTCAGGAAATCTCCACCCTAGACTCGACCACGGTTGAAGATACAGGGAGCTCTGCCTATATTGGTCACATGCAAGACCCCTTGTACTGGGAAGACGAAAATAATAAGGTCACACCAGCCTTAGCTAAAGAAATGCCTGAGAAGTCTGAAGATGGTTTAACTTACACCATTAAAATGCGCGATGACGCCAAATGGTCTAACGGGGATCCAGTCACTGCCAATGACTTTGTTTATGCCGTTCAACGCCTAGCCAACCCAAAAACTGGTGCTTCTTATGCTTACTTAGTAGAGAACTTCGAAAATGCTGAGGGCGTTCTCAAGGGCGACCGCCCCGTAGAAGACTTAGGGGTTAAGGCCTTGGATGACCATACTGTAGAAATTAAGTTAGCTAAGCCAGTCCCATATATGGACCACTTACTTGCCTTCACTAATTTCTCACCATTAAACAAGAAATTTGTGGAAGAAAAGGGTGACGCTTACGGGAGTAATTCTGAAAACGTCCTCGCTAGTGGTCCTTTCAAGGTGGAAGACTGGGATGGTACTGGACTTAACTGGAAATTAGTCAAAAACCCAGACTACTATAATGCGGACAAGGTTAAAATCGATGGCGCCGATGTTCAAGTCATCAAGGAAATCTCTACCCGGGTGAACCTATTTGAGAATGGTGAAGTCGACAATACCATTCTGAGTGGAGAGTTAGTCCGTCAATACAAGGATAATCCTAACCTGAACTTCAAACCTAAGGCCTCAATTTCTTACATTGGTGTTAATCACAAGAATCCATTGCTGGCTAATAAGGACTTCCGTCTTGCGCTTGACTACGCCTTGGATAATAAAGAATATACCGAACAAATCCTAGCGACCGGTTCAACCCCAATTTCAACCTTTGTGCCTAAGGGCCTAGTCAAGAACCCAGAAACTGGGGCTGACTTAGTGGATGATGCCAATATCGAGCCAAAAGTTGATGTTAACAAGGCCCAAGAACTCTGGGAAAAGGCTAAAGCTGCTGTTCCACAAGATTCCTACCGCCTACGTATCTTATCTTCTGACGATGAAGGCTCCAAGCGTGTGGGTGAATACTTCCAAGGACAATTAGAAAATAAATTACCTGGCCTCAAAGTAGACTTAATTACTGTCCCTGGTAAGAACCGGATTGCTGCACAAAGATCAGGGGACTTCGACCTGGTTCTCGCTGGTTGGTTGGGAGACTATGCCGATGCTTCTAACTTCTTAGATTGCTGGAAGACTGACAATCCAAATAATGACGGCAAGTATTCGAATCCTAAATATGATGAATTATTAAACAGAGCCTCTGACCAAGATGCCAATGATCCGCAAGCCCGTTACAATGACTTCTTAGAAGCGCAAAAGATTCTGGCCGAAGATGAAGGAATCATTGTCCTTAACCAAGGGGTAACCGCTGAATTACGTAACCCACGTGTCAAAGGGGCGACCTACCGTTCCGTTGGTAATGAGTTTGACTACCGTACCGCGACAATTGATAATTCAGCCGCTGAAAAATAATCTCAACTAAATAAGTACATCACTAAGCAGGAGTAGTTTCCCTGACGCATTAGAAACAGGGGGGGGCTGCCCCTGTTTTTTGTTTTTACTGATTTTATATATGAAAATTAGTGAAAAATATGTCAGCTTGCAGAAAACGTTCACAATGTATCTTTTTGTGCTAAAAATTAGTGAAAATGATTGATTTTTCTGACAGTTTAGGGTATATTATCCCATACGAATTATATTTATTTTAGGGGAGGAAAAATATTATTATGAAGTTTAAGAAACTCGCTGTGACGGTCTTAGCTTCTGCAGCCTTAGTACTTAGTGGCTGTGGGCAGGGCCAAAGCCAAAACCAGAATGTTATTCGTCGGACTGAATTACAGGAAATGACTACCCTAGACTCTACCCGGGTAGAGGATGTGCAAAGTGCTAACTACATTGGTCACATGCAAGATCCTTTATATTGGGAAGATGAAAATAACGAAGTGCATCCGGCTTTAGCCAAGGAAATGCCAGAAAAGTCTGAAGATGGCTTAACTTACACCGTTAAGATGCGCGATGACGCTAAATGGTCCAATGGAGACCCTGTCACCGCTCACGACTTTGTCTATGCTGTCCAACGCTTAGCCAATCCAGAAACTGGGGCTACCTATGCTTACCTAGTGGAGAATTTCGAAAATGCGGAAGAAGTGTTAAAAGGCGACCGCCCAGTAGAAGACTTAGGTGTAAAAGCTTTAGACGATTACACCATTGAAATCAAATTATCTCGCCCAACCCCATACATGGAACATCTATTAGCCTTCACCACCTTCTCGCCACTTAACCAAAAATATGTGGAAGAAAAAGGTGATGACTACGGAACCAACTCCGATAATGTCCTAGCCAATGGGCCTTTCAAGGTGGAAGACTGGGATGGTACCGGCTTAACTTGGAAATTAGTCAAGAATGACGACTACTACAATGCTGACCAAGTGAAAGTGGACGGTGCTGAAGTCCAAGTCATTAAAGAAGACTCCACTACCGTGAACCTCTTTGAAAATGGGGAAGTGGATAATGCGCTCTTACGTGGTGAATTAGTCCGTCAATATAGTGACCACCCACACCTTGAATACCGTCCAACTGCTTCAACTTACTACATCGAGTTGAACCAAGAAAATCCATTATTAGCTAATAAAGACTTCCGTGAAGCTTTAAACTATGCGATCGATAATAAGGAATACGCTGAACAAATTAAAGCAGACGGCTCAGTCCCACTAAGTACCTTAGTGCCTAATGACTTGGTCCACAACCCTGAAACGGGAGAAGATTTCACCAAGGACGCTGGCATTGAACCAAAATATGACCCTGAAAAGGCCAAAGAACTCTGGGAAAAAGTTCAAAAAGAACTGCCACAAGACTCTTACAGCATTCGTTTACTCTCTTCTGATGACGAAGGCTCTAAGCAAGTGGGGGAATACCTCCAAGGTCAAATCCAAAATAACCTCCCTGGCTTAAAAGTTGACTTAATCACTGTGCCAGGTAAGAACCGGATTGCCCAACAAAATGCTGGTGACTTTGATATGGCTATTTCTGGCTGGTTGGCTGACTATGCTGATGCCTCGAACTTCCTTGACCTATTCACGACTGGTCACTCCAATAACCATGGCAACTATTCTAATCCAGCCTATGACCAATTATTAGAAAAAGCGGCCAATGAAGATGCTAATGACCCTCAAGCGCGTTACAATGACTTCATTGAAGCACAACGTCTCTTAGCCGCTGATGAAGCTACGATTGTTTTATCACAAAAACAAGATGCTGAACTCCGGAACCCACGTGTTCAAGGCATCACTTACCGTCCTGTCGGAAATGAATTTGACATCCGTACAGCGACTATTGATAATTCTGCCAATGAATAACAGCTAAATGGCTGACTTTAAAAGGCGCCGCTACTTTCGAGTTGGGCGTCTTTTTTGTTTTTCTGCTTATAAAGGGGGATTACTTCTTATAAAAGGAAGTTTTCAAAAACAGCTGTATTTATTCATTTAAAAAATATTCAAAATAGTTTGACAATTTATCTCTAATAGGGTATTTTATTAGATAAATAAATTTTTAAGGGGAGATAAATATGAAAGTAAAACGTAGTGCTTTGCTCCTTGCCACGGCTGCTAGTCTTTTCTTGGCAGCATGCAGTGGACAAGAAAGTGCAGGAAACAAGAGTGGAAAAAATTCGACCATTAACTATGCTGTTAACACCGAACTATCGACACTCGATTCTGGGACTGTAATGGATATTAACGCGGCAAATTATATTGGCTTAGTCCAGGAAGGGCTCTATTGGGAAAATGAAAAGAATGAAGTCCAACCAGCCTTAGCCAAGGAAATGCCAGAAAAATCAGAAGACGGTTTGACTTATACCGTTAAGATGCGTGACGATGCCAAGTGGTCGAACGGGGACCCTGTGACTGCCCATGACTTTGTCTATGCCATTCGTCGCCTGGCTGACCCTAAAACAGGGGCGGCTTACTCCTATCTCTTAGAGAACTTTGTCAATGGTCCAGAAATTGCTGATGGCAAGAAGGCCCCTGAAGAAATTGGCGTTAAAGCCTTGGATGACCATACCATTGAAATTAACTTGTCCAAACCGACACCATATTTGGAACATCTCTTATCCTTTGTGCCTTTCTTCCCAACTAACCAAAAATTTGTGGAAGAAAAGGGTGACCGTTATGGTAGCTCAGCCGAAAACTCGATTGCTAGCGGCCCTTACAAGATGGTGGAATGGGACGGATCGGGCTTAGAATGGAAACTGGAAAAGAATCCAGACTACTATAACAAGGACCAAGTCAAAGTAGATAATATTGACGTCCAAGTGATGAAAGAAGTCTCAACGAACGTCAATCTCTTTGATTCTAAGAAAGTCGACAATTCCCTCTTGACCGGTGAAACCGTTAAACAATTTGCTGACCATCCTAATGCTGTTCAACAAGAGAAAGCTCGGACCCGTTACTTACAACTTAACTATGAGAACAAGGTCTTAGCTAACCGTAACTTCCGTCAAGCTGTTGACTATGCGATCGATAATGATGAATTGACCCAAAAGATTATTGGGGACGGTTCTAAAGGGCTTTCAACCTTTGTGCCAGAAAACTTTGTCGCTAACCCTGAAACCGGGGAAGACTTCGTCAGTGAATACGGTAATGAGAAATTTGCCGATAAAGACAAGGCCAAAGAATATTGGGAAAAGGCCAAGTCTGAACTCGGTCAAGACCAAGTGACTATCCGCTTACTGGCTGATGATGATGAGAAATCTAAGAAGGAATCCCAATATATCCAAGGGCAAATTGAAGAAAATATGCCAGGAGTTAAGGTAGAAATTACTAACGTTCCTAAGAAGAACCGAATGAGTCAAGTGGCAGAAGGGAATTTTGATCTTGTTATCACCGGTTGGGGAGCTGACTATGCGGATGCAAGCAACTTCTATGACCTTTTCAAATCTGATAATTTCTACAATCAAGGGCACTATAAGAATCCTGAATATGATAAGGTCGTAGAAAGAGCAGGCAACCAAGATGCTAATGACCCTAAGACACGTTGGGAAGACTTTAAAGAAGCTCAAAAGATTCTCTCTGATGACAAAGCAGTCTTAGTTCTCTATCAAGAAGTAGAAACCCAATTACGTAATCCAAATCTTAAGGGCATTACTTTCCGCCCAGTCAACCTCGAATATGACTTCAGAACCGCTTACTTTGAATAAGAAATCTGAATTTAAATAATGAAGCATAGATATCCTTCAACGAATCAAGCTTGATCTATAAAATTGAAGGGTGAATGAGGCAAAATTAAAAAGAGGCTCTAGCAAGCCTCTTTTGTCTTTGTTAGAATATATCACGTAAGGAATACTATGATAAGATTTCTATACACTCAAACAGATAAAACGCTACTTTTAAGCCATAAAAAGTAGATGCAATTCTCTAAAATAAGTAGTATAGTAATAGGAATACAAGTGATAAAACTAGGAAAAAACTTCCTATGGCTAGACCTTTGCGGTACCAAGGTCCGATGTGAGTCGACAGATAGTCTTCTTTGTCAGAATCTTCTGTGCTGACTGGAGATGGATCGGGAGCTGCCTTCCACAGCCTCGGCCCATATTTCTTCCACATGGATTGAAACGTATCAAAGGTACCGGCTTTTAATATCCAACCAGCAAGGGAGGGAATCAAAAAACAAGCGGAAAGTATAAAGTAACTGTCACTTAAGCGTCTGGCCCAGGGATAGCTGGACTCAATCAGTAATTGAAGGAGTGGCAGGACAGTTAATATACTGACCAAAAGAAGGCCTTTATTTTTTTTCATAGTTGATATCATTCCTTATATTGTGATTTTCAATGTTATTAAATTTACCATAAATTAGGAGGTGGCGCAATTTATGAAATCATATGGCAAGTTTCTATTAAGAAGAATATTCTTTATGGTTTTGACCTTATTTCTAATTGCAACGATCACATTTTTCTTAATGAAGCTCTTACCGGGAACGCCTTATACTAATGAAGATAAGCTTTCTCCTGAGCAGATTTATATTATGAATGAACGTTATGGCTTAAACGACCCAGTATTTGTGCAATATATTCGCTATATTTTAGGAATGCTGAAGGGCGACTTTGGGGTATCATTCCAATTCAATAACACCCCAGTGTCTGAATTATTAGGCGCCCGGATCTGGCCTTCCATCCAATTAGGGGCCCAAGCCTTACTGGTAGGGACCGTGATTGGGACTATTTTTGGGGTTATTTCAGCCATGTACCGGAATACTTGGATTGATTCCGGACTAACCTTTCTCTCGATCCTAGGGCAATCGATACCTAACTTTGTTTTCGCCGTCCTCTTACAGCTGATTTTCGCTGTTAAACTGGGCTGGTTCCCAATTGCTCTTTGGGATAGTGGGCTGTGGTCCTCGGTCTTACCGACCATTGCTCTCTCGATTTCGCCTTTGGCCAATTCAGCGCGTTTTGTGCGTACCGAGATGGTGGATGTCTTGAATTCTGACTATATCGAATTAGCTCGGGCTAAGGGGCTTAGTCAAACCAAGGTGGCCTTTAAACATGGGGTACGGAATGCCTTGATTCCCCTAGTAACCATCCTTGGCCCTCTGTCTGTGGCCTTGATGACGGGTTCTATGGTCGTGGAGAATATCTTTGCTATCCCAGGAATTGGGGAACAATTTGTTAAATCCATTACCACCAATGACTACCCAACCATTATGGGTGTGACCATGTTCTACTCTACCGCCTTGGTAGTTATCTTATTAATTGTCGACATCTTATACGGAATTATTGACCCACGTATTCGTGTAAGTACTGAAGGAGGGCGTTAAGAATGGCTGAAAATACCAAAGCTTACCCTAAAATGAGTAAAGAAAGCTTCCGCCCGGTTAACCATGAGGATTACTTATCCGCTGAAACCATCTCAGCACCATCCTTGAGTTTTATTCAAGACGCTTGGCGGCGCTTAAAGAAGAATAAAGCAGCTGTTGTTTCTTTGGTTATCCTAATTATTGTGGCTATCATTGCTTTATTAGCTCCGGTTTTAGCTCCTTATGACTATGCCGCCCAAAATGCTCAATTTGCCAACCTACCTCCTAAGATTCCTGGATTGGAAGCCTTGTCCTGGTTCGATGGTAAAACAAAAGTGGCTGGCGCAGCGGTTGACGCTTATGCCAAGGCTGGGGTTCCTGAAGGTCAATACTTCTACCTAGGAACGGACGCTTTAGGACGTGACTTGTTATCGCGGATTCTCTATGGTACTCGCGTTTCCCTCTTTATCGGGGTGGTTGCCGCACTCTTGAACCTCTTAATTGGGGTGCCTTACGGGATTGTTTCCGGTTGGATGGGCGGCAAGGTCGACAACTTGATGCAACGTATTCTTGAAGTAATGTCTGGGGTGCCTAACTTAGTGGTAGTTATCCTCTTATTACTCGTCTTACGTCCAGGGATCTCATCCATTATTATTTCCCTAGCCTTGACCGAGTGGATTACCATGGCGCGTTTAGTTCGGGCAGAAACCCTGAAAATTAAAACCAGTGAATATGTTTTAGCGGCACGGAGTCTAGGAGAATCTCCTTTCAAGATTGCCCTCAAGCATATTCTGCCTAATATTGCTGGGGTGGTTATTATTCAAACCATCTTCTCCATTCCTTCAGCCATCTTCTTTGAAGCTTTCTTGAGCTTTATTGGTTTAGGAATTCCAGCTCCTCAAGCATCCTTAGGGACACTGATTAACGATGGTTATAAGACCTTCCGCTTCCTACCTCACTTGATGTGGTATCCAGCGGGTGTCCTCTGTATCGTTATGATTTCATTTAATATGCTAGCAAACGGATTAAGAGATGCACTTGATCCAAAAACAACGGATTAGGAGGCGAGCAAATGAGTGAAAATGTACTAGAAGTAAAAGATCTAGAAATTGGTTTCGATACCTTTGCTGGTCAAGTCCAAGCCATTCGCGGGGTAAGTTTTGAATTGAAAAAAGGCGAAACCCTAGCCATTGTTGGTGAATCAGGCTCTGGAAAATCCGTGACCGTTCGAACGGTGATGCGTCTTTTAGCCAACAATGCCGTAGTTAATGGCGGTGAGGTCAATTTCAGAAATGAAAACTTACTCGAAAAGACCGACAAAGAAATGCAAGCCATTCGGGGAGAAGACATTGCCATGATCTTCCAAGATCCGATGACTTCCCTAAACCCAGTTATGCGGATTGGTGACCAAGTGGCCGAACCGATCCGCCTCCACCAAAATGCGTCTAAGGAAGAAGCTAACAAGCGGGCCTTGGAACTCTTAGAGCAAGTGGGAATTCCTAATGCCAAGGACCGGATGCGCGATTATCCCCACCAATTCTCTGGGGGTCAACGGCAAAGAATTGTTATTGCTATTGCCCTAGCTTGTCGTCCTGAAATTCTAATCGCTGATGAACCAACCACCGCTCTAGATGTGACTATTCAAGCCCAAATCTTAGAATTGATGAAGGAGCTCCAAACCACTTCAAGCACCTCAATTATCTTTATTACCCACGACTTGGGTGTGGTGGCGAATGTGGCTGACCGGGTAGCGGTGATGTATGCTGGTAAGATTGTGGAATATGGAACGGTTGATGAGATTTTCTATAATCCTCAACATCCTTATACTTGGGGTTTAATTACCTCCATGCCAACCCTAGATACGGAGGGTAAGCTACTTTCAATCCCTGGGACCCCGCCGGACTTATTAGACCCACCTAAGGGAGACGCCTTTGCCTTGCGGAGTGACTACGCTATGGCTATCGACTATGAAGAACAACCGCCAATGTTCCAAGTTTCTAATACCCACTTTGCGGCTACTTGGTTACTTCATCCCGATTGCCCAGCAGTGACGGTTCCTGAAGAAATCAGTTCTCGCTTTGAAACCTATCAACAATTAGTGGCAGAGGGACTAGTTGAAGAAAATGGTACCAGCACAGGCGTACTTGACCAAGCCCATAAACAAGCCGCACAAAAGGAGGTCGCCCATGACTAAGCAAGAAAAACCTCTCTTAGAAGTTCATCACTTAAAACAATATTTTAATGTTGGACAAAAGAATGAAGTGCGTGGTGTCGATGATATTTCCTTCGACATTTATGAAGGGGAAACATTTGGTCTGGTTGGCGAATCGGGTTCCGGTAAGACGACAACTGGACGGGCCATCATGCGCTTATACCAACCAACTGACGGGGAGATTCTCTTTGAAGGCAAGGATATTGCGGCCATTAAGAAGCGCCAAGATGAATTAGCCTTTAGAAAAGACATTCAAATGATCTTCCAAGATCCCTATGCTTCCTTGAATCCGCGGATGAAGGTTGAAGACATCATTGCTGAAGGTCTGGAAATTCATAAGATCTGTAATAGTGAAGCGGAAGCCAAGGAAAGAGTCAAGCAATTACTTGAAGTGGTTGGTTTGAAAGCTGATCATGCTTCCCGTTATCCTCACGAGTTTTCTGGGGGGCAACGGCAACGGATTGGGATTGCCCGCGCCTTAGCGGTTAACCCGAAGATGATTATTGCTGACGAACCCATTTCAGCCTTGGACGTTTCCATCCAGGCCCAAGTGGTTAACTTGATGCAACGCCTGCAAAAAGAGTTTAACTTAACCTATCTCTTTATTGCCCACGATTTGTCTATGGTGAAATATATCTCTAACCGGATAGGGGTTATGTACCGAGGAAAGTTAGTTGAGTTAGCAGATTCTGATGAACTCTACTACCATGCCTTACACCCTTATACCAAGAGTTTATTATCAGCGGTGCCGCAACCGGACCCTATCCATGAACGTAACCGGAAACGGATCCCATACGACCATGCCGACTTCACTGGCAATGAAAGCATGCATGAAATCGTCCCAGGTCACTACGTTTACTGTAGCCCTGAAGAAGCTGAACAATATAAAGCTAACTACAAATAATAGAGTGTGACAGTCACAACAAAGGACGAAACCGCTACGCATACTATATTTGTAACTCGCTCCGCTTCGAACAGCTATAGCAACTGGAAAAAACTGGGATAAGCTCAGCAAGGCTGGGCGTTACCAGTTTTTAGTCGGGTTCGACTTGGCAGACTTGGAGTGATTTCACAAGTCAGAAACAAGCGAATGCTTCGCTTTTATTCTGACTTGCTCCAATCATCCAAGCCTAGGCATCAAGTCTCACACCCTGTGTGAAGTGGACGTTCGTCCTGTGACTGGAGCAGGTTTTGATTAAATATTCATTTAAAAAGCTGCAGAGGCAAAGGCTTCTGCAGCTTTTTTGTGGAGATTTTTTCTAAGGCTTCTGAACAAAAAAACTCCGTCATGTTTATGGCGAAGTTTTAGCGATGACTATTTTAGTCTTCTTGGTGACGTTGTAGGTAGCTTTGGAATAGAAGTCCAGCAATTAAGATAATGTACCAGAGAATTTTACGGTTGCGGGCTTTTTGTGCTTTAGTAACTGCCATTATTTCTCCTCCTTTATGACCCAGGTCAAACTTTTCTTAATTATACCATAAAGTAGATCTGACTTTAATGAATAATCAGAGTCGGTCTATTGTCTCAAAAGGGAAAAGTTTCGTTTTTTCTTAAAAAAGCGCTCAAAAATAAATATCCTTTAAAACTATGATAGAATAAAGTTTCTGAAAGAATAACACTAAAAACAATAAATTAAATCGAGGGACTGCTAGTATGAAAATTGGTATTGATAAGTATAATTTCTATATTCCAAAGCAATATATTGAAATGCGGGACTTGGCTGAGGCACGCCAAACGGACCCCAATAAGTATCTGCTGGGTTTAGGCCAAGACCAGCAAGCCTTTGCCCCTTTGTCTCAAGATACAGTTTCTATGGCTGCTAATGCTGCGGCAGGCATTCTGACCGACCAAGACAAGGAGGCTATCGATTTAGTGATTCTAGCCACTGAATCAGGGATTGACCAATCCAAGGCTGGGGCCATCTATATCCACCACTTATTAGGCATCAATCCCAAAGCCCGTTGTATCGAAGTGAAAGAAGCATGTTATGGGGGGACCTTTGCCCTACAAACTGCCGTCAACCATATCACTAAACGCCCTCAAGCCAAGGCCCTGGTTCTCACTAGTGATATTGCCCGCTACGGCTTAAACACTGCAGGGGAAGCCACCCAAGGCTCTGGGGCAGTGGCCTTATTAATTACTGCCAATCCCCGGATCCTTAGTGTCAATGACGATGCTACCTATTATACCATTGATGTCATGGATTTCTGGCGGCCTAATTACTCGCGCTTGGCCCATGTGGATGGACATTATTCCAATGACCAATACCTTAATGCCCTAGACCAAGTTTGGGCTGACCACCAGGCACTTTCCGGCCACCAGCTGGATGACTTTGCTGCTTTCTGCTTCCACCTTCCTTACACCAAATTAGGCTTAAAAGGTTTAAAACACCTCACCCAAAAGGCTAAGGATGAACCACTAGGGGAGTGGGAGGAATCCTTTGAAGCCAGTCGGGCCTATAATCGTCGGGTAGGGAATATTTACACAGGATCCCTGTACCTCAGTTTGATTAGTTTATTGGAAAACGATACTTCTTTACAAGCAGGCGACCTCATTGGCCTGTATAGTTACGGTTCGGGAGCGATGGCCGAATTCTTCTCCATGAACCTAGAAGCTAATTACCAAGACTACTTGGAAGGAGATAAACACCGCCAACAATTTGCTGAGCGGCAAAAGCTTTCCATTCCTGAATATGAAGCCCTCTTTCAAGAAGACCTCCTTAGTGACGGTAGTCAGCAAAGCATTCCAGCCCACGAGGACCAGGACGACTACCGTCTACTCGGCCTCAAAGACCATAAACGCATTTACGGTAAATAAGGGAGAATGCGACAAGCGCATCAGGAGGCAAGATCGCTAGGCATACTATATCTGTCACTCGCTGACGATTCGAACAACTGTAGCAACTGGAAGAAAAAGGCGTCAAAATTCTCAAAGAGAATTTGACGCTTTTTTCTGAAGCGGATGTTCGTTCTGTGACTGGAACACGTTTGAAGAGAGTGTGACAGTCACGTCAAAGGACGAAACCGCTGGAGAAAACTGTCATAAGCACAGGAAACTGTGTGTCGGCAGTTTTTGAAGCGGACGTTCGTCCTGTGACTGGAACACGTTTTGATTATAGAGTTCGTATTTGAAAAAGGGCCTGGGTGTTTTGTCCCAGGCCCTTTTCTAATGGAAAAATTACTCTTGATTAAAGTGATTGACGGAGGCCATCTAAGATCGCCTTGGCGTTTTGCCGGTCCATGTGCTTTGCCTTTTGTAAGGCTTGACTGACTTGGTCCACTTCATCGCCCTGGGCGCCCACAGCGATGGCCAAGGACCGGGCTTGAAGTGACATGTGCCCCGCTTGGATACCCTCAATGACCAAAGCCCTCAATGCGGCTAGGTTTTGAGCTAGGCCGAGGGCAGCGACAATCTTCATTAAGTCGTTAGCACTGGGCTGGTCGAGTAAGTGGTGGACGAGTTTAGCGGCAGGGTGAATTTTGATTGATCCACCGACACTTCCTAAGGGAAGGGGGAGGGTGATCTCTCCAGCTAATAGGCCTTGGTCTTCAAGGTAGTCCCATTTGGCCAGGCCCCGGTATTGTCCGGATTGGCTAGCATAGGCGTGACAGGCTGCCTCCACCGCCCGCCAGTCGTTACCGCTAGCGAGGACCAGAGCATCAACCCCATTCATAATCCCTTTATTGTGGGTTGTGGCCCGATAAGGATCGACTTGGGCCAGTTGGCTGGCTTGACTAATCCGCTTAGCCACTACTTTGGGATCTTGACCAGGCTTAGCCAGAGCTTCAATAGGGATTTGACAAGTCGCTTTAGCCAGACATTGGGTAGCTAAGTTGCTTAAAATGGCCATTAATTTTTCTAGACGGGGTAGTGACTCATCCTTTTGACTAAGTGCTTCAATGTGACTGGCTAAGGCTTCCAGCATGGTATTCATCATATTGGCGCCCATGGCTTCTTGGGTGTCTACCGTCATATAGACCACAAAAAAAGGCTCGCTTTCACTGGGATAGTAGGCCGTTTCTAATTGGCGTACCCCACCGCCCCGTCGGCTGAGGCTGGGATGGGCCTGGTTGGCGACCTGGATGAGTTCTTCTTGGTGGTCTTTGATGTAAGTTGTCCAGATGTCAGCTTGACTGGCTTGGTCTAAGCCTAAGAAGACCATTTGCCCAGTCATTTGTCGGTCTAGGACCTCACTATGGAAGCCACCACCTGCCTTAGCCATTTTAGCGGCGTAACTAGCTGCTGCAATGACACTCGGTTCTTCGATCGCCATGGGGATCAAGTAGTCTTTTTGATTGATGACAAAGTTCATTGCCAGTCCTAGGGGGAGGGAGTAGGTTCCGATGAGATTCTCAACCATGTTATCAGCCAGGTCTAAGGCTAGGCCCTGGTTATTTTTGAGATAATCTTTTTCTGCATCACTAATATAGTGGAGCTCATTTAAGCGGGCCAGACGTTCCTCTAAGGGGAGACGGTAGAAGCCCTGTAAATTCACTTGAGTCATGATAACCTCCTAATTGCTTTGTTTATCAGTGAGGGGGAATTTTCGTACTTTTCCATAAAAAAAGAAGTTGGCGATTGCTTCCAACTTCTAGTTTATGGGTCATTGCTTTATTAATCAATAGCCGGTCACTATTAATGATCGATACAATAGATATTATCATCGACCATTTGATCGTCAGTTAAGAGGACAAAAACTTGCCGGAATTCATCAAAATCGATCCGGTTATCATTGCCTAACATGCTGAGAGCTTGTGTTGTGACATGGATTTGACCAATATGGGTTTCAAGGACCTCATCAAAGCTTTCAAAACTCGGTGCATTGGTCTGTAAGACTAGACTACGATAGGCTCTGTGGCTGGTATGACCGGTTTCATCGGAAGTGGTTAGGCAAATATTATGGAAACGATCTAAGCTTTGTAACTGTTGTATGGCTTTCTGGGTGAAAAATAACTTCATGGCATATCCTCCTCACAACAACTCTTATAAGGATGATTATATCAGAATTTGTGAGCAGTTTAGTTGGAAAAGCCTAAAAATAATTTTTAAAACGTTTTCATACCTTCACCAGCCGCTACTGAGAAAGCGGAGGCAGTCGGGGAGATGTTTGGCCCAGTAAAATTCATTATGCTCTTCATCCACATAGATGTTGAAGTCAATATTTTCTACCGGGATACCTCCTGCTATCAGCAAGGCCTGGTAGTGGAGGGAAGCATCGATATAGGCTTGGGCCATATTGCCTGGGAGAAAGAGACGGTCAGTATCGTCGCCTTCTTTGGTGCCGACTTGGAGGTAGATTTTTTGCTCGGGGTCTAAGCTTTGCGACTTGAGATAGCGGTCAAAGGGTTCTTGGGCTATCCATTGGGCTAGGGAAAAAATCCCCAAGCGGCCAATCTGATCGGCATACTTAATTCCCATATAGGCGGTAATATTGGCCCCAAAAGAAGACCCGATCATGGCGGTATGTTTTTTATCGGTTTTAGTTCGATAGGTCTGGTCGATAAAGGGTTTAACCACTTTCATAATGAAGTCACTAAAATCATTGCCTAAGCCGCCCAAGGGCCTTGCCTTAGGGTCACTAGGGTTTTCGAAGCTCCAAGCATTATAATCATCCGCCCGAGTCTGAGGGTCATTGTCGATTCCGACCACAATCATCTTGGCTAAATCGGGATTACGCTTGAGGGTGGGAATGACCTTCCAGGAATAACCTAGGAAGGATTCCTTACTATAAAAAACATTTTGTCCGTCATGCATGTAAACGACTGGGTAGGACGCGGATTCCTGCTGGTAATTTTTAGGGAGTAGGACTCGCACCCGCCGCTTCTTGCCAGAATAGGGCAAGCTTAAGTAGTGGGTTTTCATTTTTAGATAATAATAATCGGCATTGAACATGATTTACCTCCGCTTAATGTGCTATTAGCATACTTGACCCGGGGGGATTAAGCAAGCGCAATCCCCCTGACGATGCTCAAGGTTAAGAAATAATTGCAGACTTCACAATATTTCGCTACAATGATGAGTAGAATAAAGGATAAGGGGGAGATGCCTTGGCAACAGAAGTCGAGCTTCTCAACGAAGCAGAAATGAAGCGCGCCTTAACGCGAATGAGTTATGAGATTTTGGAACGCAACCATGGTACCGCTAATTTAGCCATCGTGGGGATTAAAACCCGGGGAGCTATTATTGCTAACCGGATTAAGGACCGCATCAACCAGTTAGAAGAGGCTGATGTCTTTTATGGGGAATTAGACGTCCGCGCCTATCGTGATGACCTCGACCAGGAAAAGGATAAGCTGATCAAAGACTTATCCCAGCTGGACTTTGATGTGAATGGTAAACATATCTTTATCTGTGATGATGTGCTCATGACCGGTCGGACCATTCGGGCGACCATGGATGCCTTGATGGATCATGGGCGTCCAAGCAAGATCTCTTTAGTGACGCTCATTGACCGGGGCCACCGGGAATTACCGATTCGAGCGGATATTGTTGGTAAAAATATTCCCACTTCCCGGCAAGAAAAAATTCGGGTCAAGATGCGGGAACTCGACAGTAAGGATGCAGTATATATAATTAAATAGTTGGTACTAGGGGAGCCTTTATGGCTGAGATGTAATTTACAGACCCTTTGAACTTGAGACTAGGTAATACTAGCGGAAGAAAGTGCACGATAAACAGGTAAGAGGCATTTTCTCTTACCTGTTTTTGTGCTAAGAAAGGATTTAATTATTATGGGACAAAGTAAACAAGTAAGGATTTTATTGGAAATTGCTATGGTAGCGGTATTAGCTTATTTATTAGGACTTTTGCCGACAACCAATGGAGTTGGTATTGGGGTGAACTTAGGAGTTATTCCCATTTATTTGATCTCCTTAAGACGGGGGATAAAGAGCGGTTTTGCTGCCGGCTTTCTGTTTGGGCTCTTGCAATTAATCACCGGTCAAGCCACGATTCTAACTCCCTTCCAAGTCTTCCTTGAATACTTCTTCGCCTTTATGTTGGCAGGTTTAACTGGAGTTTTTGCTAATCGCGTGAAGAGTGCAGCCTTAAAAGGGGATAAAAAAGGCCTATGGGTCGGTATCTTTTCAGCGACCTTTATTGGGATGGTTGCCCAATACTTTATTCATTGGTTCGCTGGCTATGCCTTTTGGTCTTCCTATGCGCCAGAAGGAATGAATGCTTGGTGGTATACGACGATTGTCAATGTACCTACCGGTTTCTTTACCTGGTTAGTAGGGGCTTTAGTGGTGGCCTTGTTATTTAATAATGCCCCCAGACTCTTAAACCCAGAAGATTAAGCTGCAATTTTAACGATTGATTAGATGGAATGATTATTTTGAGACGTCCTTTGAGGGGGCGTTTTTTTATTGACGGAGACCTATTTTTGATAAAAAAAGAAAGATTTTATAGAATTGTTGGCGCGCAAACACTTTAATAAGAAAGCGTTTGCTATAATGTTTTGTGAAAAGGATAACTAAAGTTAAAGCCTAGCTGAAGGCTTTCTCTCTTTTTTTAGTTAAGTATGTGAAATTATGAACTATATTTTTCACCCAAAGTGAGAAGGCTATAACGACCAATAAGTAATAGAGAATTTAAGAAAAATATTGGAAAGGAGTGTTCAATGTGTTTGTTCTTCGATTCTTACTGGCAATGATTATTGCTTATTTTGCCGGAGAACTGGCTAAGAAAATCAAATTCCCAGCAATCATTGGTTGGTTGATTGTGGCTATGTTTCTCGGAGAGCACGGGCTAAACCTTTTAAGCCCTGAATTAATTTCAACCAAGGTTTATCAATCACTGATGGTACTCATGCAAATTCTGGTGGGGTCGATGGTGGGCTATAAGTTAGTTTACCGTGACATCAAAGATTCCATCAGTAAGGTCTTCGCCATGGGACTATCCGATTTGGTGGTAACCTTTACAGTAGTGACGGGGTCCTTTGCCCTTATTCTTCATTTCCTAGGTTTACCAATCATTGCTGCCTTACTCTTTGGGGGAATCGCTATTGCAACTGCACCGGCCCCTCCGGTCTCAGTGGTGGAACAATATGATTGTTCTGGCCCCTTATCTGATTCGGTGCCCTCGATGACGGCTTTTAACTCAGTGATGGTTAACATTGTCTTCTTCCCCTTAGTTTCAGTGATTGGAGCAGTTCTAAACGAAAGTTCCACTTCCGTCTTAGGGTCATTACTGATTATGATTTTAGCTCCGATTCTCTTGGGAGGACTGATCGGAGTTGTCGCAGGGAAATTAGTAGGAAAGGGCGCTTCCAAACAGCAAAGCTTCCTTATTTATTTGCTCACCATGCTGGTCATCTATGCCTTAGATAATTATTTGAACTGGCATGTCTTTACTGAAACTCAGATGATGTCCTTATTAGCCGGAATTGCCGGGTCGTGTGCCTTTATGAACGTGGTTGATCCTGAGAAAGTTCCGAGCTTGCAAATGGATCTCGGACCGGTTCACTCTTACGCCTTAATGATTTTCATTGTCAACCTATCGATTCACCTGAATCCAGCGGCCTTATTTGATGGCGGCATGCTTATGGTAGCTTATATCTTGATTAGAGCCCTAGGCAAATACTTGGGGTGCTATCTGGGAGCCAAAATCAGTCATGCGCCTAAAGTCGTTGAAAAGTATATGGGAGTCATTATGATGCCTCACTCTGGAGTTTCAATTATGTTTGCCGGGATTGCTGCTTATAATTTGATGGGCGTTTATCCTGAACTAGCTAATCTCTTACAGATCACTATTTCAGCCGCTGCCCTAATCATTGAAATTATTTCTCTCCCCGTAGCTGGCATGGTTTATCGAAAACTCGGTGAAGCGGGCAAGGAGAAAGAAAAATTGGCAAGACAAGAAGACTTACTGCCTAGTTAAGAAATGAAGTGAAGCAGACATGCCTCAGCTTGTATTAAAATAAAAGGAGAAAACCAACCATATTGAAAGATACAGGGGGATGGGAAAATGTCAACATCATTTATTGACTACTGTCTCAACCATGAGAAAGTCATTAATCACACCCGCCAGGAAAGCTATAAAAAGGGCGATGTGATTGAGACTATTGGAACACGGATTACTGAAATTGGCATTGTCGATAAAGGTTTACTCAAAACAGTGAATTATTCGGCAGAAGGGAAAGAGTTAAATACCACACTCTTCTTTACCAATTCAATCCTATTGGAATACCTTTATTTTAACGAGAATCTAAACTATACCTATGATTTAGTGGTCTTACGTGCCACTACTGTTACCTGGATACCGGCAAAATTATTTAAAGCTATCGTTTTTGAAGACAGCTTGGGCATGGAACTCTATGTCCACCACTTGATTGAGCGGGGCTTAGAATCACAGCGGATCATTTCTTGCTTGAACTATCCCACCATTCGTGAACGGGTGTGTTACTGGATTGCCTCCAAGAACTCCCTAGAAATTGGGCGGAGCGATATAAAACCCGACATGGAATTACCCTTCACCCAAGAAATTTTTGCCAAGTTAATCAAGGTCAGCCGGTCCAGCCTAAACCAAGAATTACACCATATGGAAGAAGAGGGCTTCTTTAAAATGACACGGAAGGCCCTGACCCATATTAATCAAGAGAAAATTTGGGATAACCTGTAAAGGAGTTGATGTCAAAGATATTCATGACTCATGCGATGGGTTTAAGGCTTAATAAAAGTTTTAACCACTGCATCATCAAATAGCTATCAAACATTGAATGAAGGAGTGTTGAGATGATAAAAGAATACCAACAAGGTGATTTTAAAGCTGAAATTGCTGAGGGCAATGTTTTGGTCGATTTCTATTCGAAGACCTGTGGCCCTTGTAAAATGTTAAGTTTTATCCTAGAGGATATTAATAAAAGCCATGGGGATGACCTGACTATTCTTAAAGTGAGTTTTGAAGAAAATACTGACATCGTAGAAGAATATGGCGTCGAAGGCTATCCAACCTTAGTTTATTTTAAAGACGGTAATGAAATCACCCGAAAAGCGGGCTTACAACAAAAACCAGTGATTGAAAAAATGTTAGAGGAGGAATAACCATGACAGAAACAGCAACCTATACCTACAAAGAACACCTGATTGAAAAACAAAGAAAAGCCGAAGAGGCTATGTTAGAAGAGTTTCACTTGGGTGACTATACCCTAGACAATCCCTTAGTGAAATACAATGCCTATCTCATTAACCCCTTATCCGCAGTGGTTCTCTTCAAGACCGAAGAACCTACCGCGATTACTGTCCGTGTCTTAGGTAAAACTGAAGAAGCAGATATCTTCCAAACCTTCCCTGTCGGCACCGAACATGTTCTTCCTATTGTGGGACTCTATCCTGAATATGAAAACAAGGTGGAAATTTATCCTTACCAAACCCCTTCCAAAAAGCATACAGTGACCATTCCGGTGGGCGAAGTGGAAGGAACCGACCTGGTGAATTCGATTGAAACTACTCCAGAATATATGCAGGACAATATCATGTTCCTCTGCCCGGCTAACTATGCCTTAGCCATTGCGGTTGACTATGCGGGTGACGTGCGTTTGAAATTAGATGTACCAATGGTCTGGGACGTTAAGGTGCTAGATAATGGCCATTTACTCATGTCCAGTGACCGCTTGACCTCTATGCCATACTTCATGAGTGGGATGTATGAGTTTTCAGCCGTAGGTAAGATTTATACCGAATACCGGGTACCTACCGGCTTCCACCACGATTGCTGTGTCTTACCTAACGGAGACATCATCGCTTTAACCTGTAACCATGAGAACAGTACCGTGGAAGACCAACTAGTGGTAGTGGATAAAGATACCGGTGTGGTAAAACGAACCATTAACTATATCGATTTGTTAAAACCAGGTTCTCAAAAATCAGGCTCCTGGTCAGAAGAAGACTGGTTCCACAACAATGCGGTCTGGTATGACGAGCACACCAATTCCCTAACCTTATCTGGTCGTCACGTTAATGCCATGGTTAACATTGACTTCGATACTGAAGAAATTAACTGGATTATTTCTGATCCAGATGGCTGGCCAGAAGAATACCACAAGTATCTCTTCACTCCAGTGGGTGACGGCGAATTTGACTGGCAATATGAACAACATGCCAACTTAATTACTCCTGATGGTGACGTAATGTGCTTTGACAACCACCACTACGGGGCTCAAGATCCAGACAAGTACCTAACACCAGAAGAATCCTATTCACGTGGGGTCCGTTACAAGATTGATACCGAAACCATGGAAATTGAACAAGTCTGGCAATATGGTAAAGAACGTGGCTATGAATTCTTCTCACCATACATCTGTAACGTGGTTTACTATAATGAAGACCACTACCTCATTCATTCCGGCGGTATTGCTTATGACGGCCAAGGCAACCCATCCAAAGAATTAGGGCCATTCGCCATGCAAGAAGATCCGGATGCAAAATTAGAATCCATTACCGTTGAATGGAACCATGGCGTTAAAGAATATGAATTAAGCGTGCGTTCTAACTACTACCGGGCTGAAAAATTCCCATTATATTCTAAGAAGGGTGGCGAATATGACCTACAATTAGGTGCTGGTCGTGTCCTCGGTTACTTAGGTGAAACCGCGCAAATGGACTATGACATCCCAGCTGAAGAAGTCAGTGAACCAGTTCCAGAAAAGGTCGATGTTCGTCTAACCGATGAAGAAGATATGTTTACCTTTGAAGCTATGTTTGAAAAAGGTCAATTGGTCATGTTAGTCCTTGAAGGCGAGGAAGATACCCGTCGTTACTTTATCTCAACCGCTAAGGGGCATCGTGGTGCCATGTGTGCCGGAACCTTCCTGCCAAAAGATGACCGGGAAACTCGGACTGTAGTCACCAAATACGGCTTTGATAAGGGAGATTACAAGGTCAAATTAATCATCGATGACAAGAAATATGATACTGGCCTAACTATTAAGGGTTAAAGACAGACATTTTAAATTTCTTTAAAAAAATTTGGACAAATTAACCAAACTATGGTCTAATAAAATAGCTACCTCGGAAGCCTTTTCCGTTATAAGAAGCGACTTCTGAGGTGCTTTTATTATTTTAAGGAGGAAGATATGGACATTTTAAAAAAGAAGAGCTTCTGGCTCTCATTTATTCTGTTATTATTAGTATCATTATTTGCTAAATGGCTATCAGGCTTCCCTGGCTTATCTTTAATTGGTCACTTAGTGATTGCCTTAATTATTGGGATGGTTTTACAAGCATCCGGTCAATTAAAGGAAATCGCCAAAGGGGGATCAGGCTTTATCTCTAACAAGTTCTTACGTTTGGGGATTATCCTGATGGGTTTCCGGCTCAACCTGGAAGTGCTGGCTCAACACGGGGTCAAGACCATTACCCTGGCTATTGTAGTGATTGCCTTCACGATTGGCTTGATTTATAGTCTGGCTAAGGCTGCTGGAATAGAACGTAAACTATCCCTCTTATCCGCTTCTGGTTGTGGGATCTGTGGGGCAGCCGCAGTACTTGGTTTGTCACCCATTATTGAAACGGATGAGGACGATGAGGTGATTTCTGTTGCCGTGGTCGCTATTCTGGGGACCATTTTCACCTTGATTATGGTGCTCTTACGGCCAGTTATGGGCTTGACCGATGTTCAGTTTGGGGTCCTAGCTGGTGGCTCTTTACATGAGATTGCCCATGCTGTTGCTGCTGGTGCTGCAGGGGGAGCTGCTTCAGAAAATATTGCTGTGATTGTTAAGTTATCACGGGTATTAATGTTAGCCCCCGTATCCTTGATTTTCTCTTATATTGCTAGTCGCCGTAGTGATGGCAATAGTCATGCCAAGATTCAATGGCCATGGTTTATGTTAGGTTTCATCATTTCTTCAGCGATTGGGACCTATGCAGGACTATCAGATGCTATTGTGGGCCACTTAGTTGACTTGGCCTACATTCTCTTAGGGATGGCAATGGCTGCTTTAGGGGTAAATGTGAACTTTAAAGTGGTCTTTGAAAAGGGCCAAAAAGTCTTTGCGGTTTGTTTCGCTGGCTCAGTAGCTCTCTTTGCCCTGGTCTTTGTTGCGGCAAAAATGTTCTTCTAATCAAATAAAGCAAAAGAAAAAACGCAAGTCCATTTGGGCTTGCGTTTTTTGTATGAAGTGATTATTCTTCGTCAGAATCTTTTTCGCCGATAACTTCAGGTTCAGCTGCTGCAGATGGTTCTGCATCTTCTTCAGGTTCGTCATCTGGAGCGCTGACTGATACGATAACTTCTTCTGGGTCGGTAATTAATTCAGCATCTTCCATACCTTCGAATTTAACTTCTCCGGCAGTAACGCTGTCATTAATGTCTAAGCCGCTAACATCCACAGTGAAGTATTCTGGCGCTTTAGCAGGGTCAATACGTAAGGTAACTTCGTAAACGTTGATCGCTGCCACACCAGCAGGGTTAGCTAGCTTCTCTTCGCCAACGATAGATACAGGAACGTTAACCTCAAGTTTTTCACCTTTCTTGATCGCTTGTAAGCTAATGTTATAAACGATTGGCTTAATTGCTGCGCGAGAAATTTCACGTAGGAAAACAGTACGGCTTCCTTGTCCTTCAATTTCTAATTCGAAAACTGAGTTAGTCCCTAAATCACGTTCAATTTTTTCCACGTCTGGGCGTTCCATTGAAATTTTGATAGGGTCTAGGTCACTAGCATACACGACACCTGGAACTAGGTCTTCACGGCGTAAAGCCTTTGAAGCGGATGTTCCTGCAGCATCACGCGTTTTTGCTACAAATTTCATCATTCTACCTCCTGATTATTACTTTTATGAATTCTTTGAATTCCTAAAAACTACTCAATTATAGCACAAAGGGCCATAATAGATCAAGAATCCATAGTTTTTCAATTTCTATTTAACCATAAAAAGGCCAAGAGTTGTAGTCTTTTTGAAAAATATTTCCTGTTATTCGCTTTTTCGGCTGTCTAGAAAATGATAAGGACTTGTAGTTTTTAATTCCTAGTGGACCAACTCAAGGCTTAAGTATGGTAAAATAACGGCAATAATATCTGCTTACCTAGGAGGTTATCCATGTTATACACCAGTACGAGAAATAATCAGCTTTCTGTTCGGGCAACGGAGGCGATTTTGCAAGGTTTAGCGCCTGATGGGGGACTTTATGTTCCTGAATCGATTCCTCATTACGAAGGAGATTGGGAGACGATGAGCAAGTTGTCCTACCAGGAACTAGCCTTTCAAATTTTAAGCCTCTATTTTGATGATTTCCCTAAGGACATTTTACAATCCTGTATCCAAGCCGCCTATGATGAAAAATTTGATGATGACCGTATTGCGCCAGTTGTAGGCGTATCAGACCACTATCTTTTGGAGCTTTTCCATGGGCCAACGATTGCCTTTAAGGATATGGCCTTATCCTTACTGCCTCATTTAATGAAGGCTGCCCAAAAAGTCTTGGGTCGCGATGAGGAAATTATCATTTTAACCGCGACTTCAGGGGACACGGGTAAGGCCGCCATGGCTGGTTTTGAAGACGTGACTGGGACTAAGATCATTGTCTTCTATCCTAAGGGCGGGGTTTCCAGCATTCAGGAAAAACAAATGCTGACTCAAAAAGGAGACAACACCTATGTCTTTGGGGTCAAAGGAAACTTTGATGACGCTCAAAGTAAGGTCAAGGAGCTTTTCAATGATAAGGACTTAGCAGCGGAACTTCAAGCCAACCATAGCCAATTTTCTTCTGCTAATTCCATGAATATCGGTCGCTTGTTCCCTCAAGTGGTTTACTATTTCTATGCCTATGGGCAATTATTGAAACAGGGCGCTATTCAAGCAGGAGACTTGGTCAACTTTACGGTGCCAACCGGGAATTTTGGAAATATATTGGCTGGCTACTATGCTAAGCAAATGGGCCTACCGATTGACCGCTTAGTCTGTGCCTCTAACGATAATACCGTCCTTTATGACTTCTTCACTAGCGGAACTTATGACCGCCGTCGCCCCTTTAAGTTGACGATCTCTCCATCGATGGATATTTTGGTCTCCAGTAATCTGGAACGGCTCTTGTATTACGCCGTGGGCCAGGATAGTCAAGCGGTTAAAGACTTGATGGCTGCATTACAGGACGAAGGTCACTACCAATTAGGTCAAGAAGTGCAAGCGGCCTTTGATAGCTTTATTGGAGCCTATAGTGATGAAGCTGAAACCAGAACTGAAATTAAGCGCGTTTATCAAGAAGACCATTACCTCATGGATCCCCATACGGCCGTGGCTTCCGCTTGCCTAGGCAAGGTGAAGGACCAGTTAGCAGGTGAAAGTATTGTGGTGTCGACAGCTAGTCCTTTTAAATTCCCCGCTGCCGTTTTGGAATCAATCGCTAAGGGCGACAGTCATTTAAGTGACTTAGAACTCTTAGAGGCAGTGCAAGCGGCCAATGGCTTGGACTATCCCCAAGCAATCCAAGCCATCCTTGAAGCTGACAGCCGGCCTGAACGGGTGATTGAAGTGGAGAAAATGGAAACAGTGGTAAGAGAGATTGCCAAAGGATAGGAGATTAAGGTGTTAGAAAACAAACAAATCGTTGTGATCGTGACTGGTGGAATTGCTGCTTACAAGGCGCCAGACTTTGTGCGCCTCTTGATCAAGTCAGGCGCTGAAGTTAGGGTAGTGATGACTGAGGCAGCTGAACAATTTGTCCGCTCCTTTACCTTCGAGGTCTTAACCAAGTACCCCGTCTTAACTGAACAGGGGGCTTATCCAGACAGTATCGGTCACATTCATTTAGCTGACTGGGCTGACCTGGTGGTTGTCCTCCCAGCTACCGCTAACACCCTAGCCAAGGCGAGCTTGGGCTTAGGGGGTAATGAAGCCACTGCTACCTTATTAGCCATGGATTGCCCACGGATTTTTGTTCCAGCCATGAATAATAAGATGTGGGAAAATCCTGCGACGGTTAATAATGTCGCCAGCCTGAGAGAGAGGGGAGATATTGTTATCGAACCGGCCTCTGGCTTTTTGGCAGAAGGTTATGAAGGCAAAGGGCGGATGCCTGAACCCATTGGGGTCTTGCAAGCAGTCAAGGCTTTGGTCGCTGTGGAGAAGGCCTTTGCCGATCAAGCAAAGAATGTCCTTAAGAATAGCTCCTTTAAAGGGAAGCAGATTGCGGTATCCGCAGGGGGCACTCAAGAAGCCATCGACCCCGTCCGCTTTATTGGTAACCATTCTTCAGGGAAGATGGGCCTGGCCTTGGCTCATGTGGCGGCTCTCTTAGGGGCTGAGGTGACCTTAGTGATGACCCCAACGGCCCAAGGCTTGCCCCATTTACCTGCTATTAAAACCCGTCAAGTGAAAGATGCTCGCCAACTCTACCAAGTCATGCATGAATTGAACGAGGCCAGTGATATCATTATCATGGCAGCGGCTGTTTCTGACTACCGGGTCGAGACGCCTAGCACCGAGAAGATCAAGAAGAATAAAGAAAATGACCAGGATCACTTACAAATTAGCCTGGTAGAAAATCCTGATATTCTCAAGAGCCTTTCCCAGGATGGCACCTTCCTAGTTGGCTTTGCAGCGGAAACCAACCATGTGCTTGACTATGCGAAGAAGAAATTAGCCGCCAAGGGGATCGATATGATTGTGGCTAATGACGTGAGTCAACAAGCCATCGGTTTCTCTAGTGAAGATAATGCCGTTACCATCATTAGTCAAAAGGGAGCGAAATCCCTGCCGCAAGCGGATAAAATGATGATTGCTGGAGGCATCTTTGCCCAAATTGCCCAAGAATTGAATGCATAAGAAAAAGGACTTAGCTCCAAGCCAGGGAAGTGGCTGCTAGCTAGGTCCTTTTTTCTTGGTCAAGGATTAAAACTCGTCACCTAATAGATAGGTGTGTTCGCCCAAGGAATATGGATCGGTTTTATTAATTCTTTCGTAGTAGAGGTGACCGTCAAGGTGGTCGATTTCGTGTTGCAAGACGATGGCAGGATAGCCCTTGAAACGTTTCTTAAAGTGATTGCCTTCCAGGTCATCGTAAGTGATAGTGATGCGAGCGTAGCGGGGCACATAACCGGACACATCGTCATCAACTGAGAGGCAGCCTTCGCCTTCTCTGAGGCAAACTTTTTCTACGGAATGACTAATGATCTTTGGATTGACCATAACCCCTTCTAAAATAATCTCTTCATCGGAATCAGGATCTTCGATATTAGGAACCAAAAGGGCGATCATCTTTTCACCAATACCCACTTGAGGGGCAGCGAGACCAACACCAGCGCGGAGACCAAGTTCAGGGCCCTTTTCTTCATCTTGACTATTATACAGGTATTCCATCATATCGTGAGCGGCTTGTTTTTGCGCTTCATTTAAGGGAAAAGTGATGGTGTCTGCTTCACGGTGTAAAACTGGATTGCCATCACGGGTTATGTCATCCATTAAGTACATACAGCTTATCCTCCATTAACTATCTTATATTTTAATTCATTTTCTCAAATTACAGCAAATAAGTCAAAAGGATCTCGCTGTTTTTTAAGGCCATAAATCATCGAATCAGAACAATAAATGTATCCCGTAATTAATAAAAATTTCACAAGGCAAGCGCTTTCCTAATTGAATTGTAACAGTATTATAACAGTTGCAAATACCTGTATTATTTTTAAAAATGGCTTTATATAAGTACTTTAGCCAGACTTTTAGAAAATCAATTACAGCGCGCATGTTAACGTTTACACAAATAAAGCAACTGTTCTAATATAGAAAGTTAGGATTTGGACCTCTATTGTTTGAATTCGCTTCCTTTCCATGATAAATTAGTGAAGTGAAGGGTGAATAAGCCAATGCCAAGGCATGGCAAAATATTTTCTTTACAGAAAGGAATGTGTACAGATGGCAAAACAACCAGTAGATTATCAAGCACAACTTGCTGGTATTGACGAACAGTTCCAAATGGTTCGTATACTAGACGAGGAAGGGAAAGTCGTTAACCCTGACATTATGCCAGACTTAACTGACGACCAACTTGTAGAAATAATGAAACGGATGGTCTTTTCAAGAACCTTACACGAACGCTCAATGGCACTTGCTCGCCAAGGACGTTTAGGTTTCTATGCGCCAACTTATGGACAAGAAGCTTCCCAAATGGCTAGCTCTTATGCCTTTGAACAAGATGACTGGCTATTCCCAGGTTACCGTGATATTCCACAATTAGTGGCTAAGGGATTACCAGTAGATAAGGCTTTCCATTGGTCTCGTGGACACGTTGAAGGAAATGATTATCCAGAAGACTTCCATGCAATGCCTCCACAAATTATTATTGGGGCCCAACTTATCCAAGGTATGGGTAATGCTGTTGGTCAAAAATTAAATGGTTCTAAGAATGTCACTTACACCTACACTGGTGACGGTGGTTCAAGTCAAGGGGACTCATATGAAGCTTGGAACTATGCTGGTCGCTATAAAGCACCAATTGTTTTCTTCATTCAAAACAATGGTTTTGCGATTTCCACCCCACGTCAAAAACAATCAGCGGCTAAATCCTTAGCACAAAAAGCTGTTGCAGCTGGTATGCCAGGTGTTCAAGTGGATGGTAACGATGCCTTAGCAGTTTATGCGGTAGCTAAACAAGCACGTGAATGGGCTGCAGCAGGCAACGGACCAGTCTTAATTGAAACCATTACCAACCGTCTCGGCGCTCACTCCACTTCCGGTGACGATCCTAAGATTTATCGTACCGATGAAGATATCCAAAGCTGGACCAGTCGTGAACCATTGATTCGTTTCCGTGCATACCTAGAAGAAAAAGGTCTCTGGGACGAACAAACTGAAAGCGACTATGTCGAAAGCGTTAAAGAAGAAGTTCAAGCAGCCATCAAGAAGGCTGAAGCTGCACCTAAGCAAAAAGTTTCTGACTTCTTGAAGAACATGTTTGAAGAACCAGGACAAAACATTAAAGAACAAATTGAAAAATATGAAGCGAAGGAGAGTGAATAAGGATGGCCAAGAGAACTGGAAAAACAATGGTAGAAGCCATCACTGCAACGTTAGACCAAGAAATGGCTCGTGACGATAAAATTTTACTTTTCGGTGAAGACGTAGGTAAAAACGGTGGTGTGTTCCGTGCTTCTAAAGGTTTATATGATAAATATGGTGAAGACCGTGTAAGTGATACGCCTCTATCTGAATCAGGTATTGGTGGTATGGCAATCGGACTTTGTCTCCAAGGTTTCCGTCCTATCATGGAAATCCAATTCTTCGCTTTCGTATTTGAAGTGATGGACTCCCTAGCTGGACAAATGTCACGTTACCGCTTCCGTTATGGAGCAACCCGTAACTTCCCAATTACCGTTCGTTCACCATTTGGTGGTGGGGTTCACACACCTGAAATGCACGCGGACTCAGTAGAAGGTCTCTTTGTCCAAACCCCAGGGATGAAAGTGGTTGTCCCATCAAGTCCTTATGAAGCTAAAGGTTTACTTGCTTCAGCAATTCGTGACAACGACCCAGTCTTATTCCTTGAACACATGAAGTTATACCGTTCATTCCGTGAAGAGGTTCCTGAAGAAGAATATACCATTCCTCTAGGTGTAGCCAATGTGGCTCGTGAAGGCTCTGACGTTACTGTGATCGCTTACGGTTACATGGTACGTGAAGCACTTAAGGCTGCGGAAGAATTAGAAAAAGAAAATATTTCTGTTGAAGTCATTGACTTACGGACGATTTCACCAGTTGACTATGAAACCATTGGTAAATCTGTTGAAAAAACCGGCCGTGTTGTCATGGTACAAGAAGCTCAACGTGAAGCTGGTGCAGGTAACAATGTGATCGCTGAAATTTCTCAACGTTTCATTCTTTCTCTAGAATCACCAATTGAATTCGTATCAGCTCCTGATACAGTTTACCCATTTGGTTTAGCAGAAAATGACTGGTTGCCAAATGCTGATGACATCAAAGAAGCAGTTAAGAACACAGTTAATTTCTAGAAATAAGTAATCCTATTGAATCACTTAAGCTAAGAAGGGATGATGAAAAAAGATGACATATACTTTTAATATGCCAGACGTCGGTGAAGGCATGAGCGAAGGCGAAGTTGTTAGCTGGCACGTTGCTGTCGGAGACTCCGTCCAAGAAGAAGATGTTCTTGTTGAAATCCAAAATGATAAATCTGTTGAAGAAATCGCTTCACCTGTAAGCGGTAAAATTGAAAAATTATACGTTGAAGAAGGTGACGTAGCTATCGTTGGGGAACCTTTGATTGACTTCTCAGGGGAAGGTTTACCAGAAAGTGATAATACAGCTTCTGAAGCTCCAGCTAGTGAAGAAACCTCAGCTCCTTCAGCTAACGCAAGTACCGGATATTATCAATTCCGCCTACCAGATGTTGGTGAAGGAATGGCCGAAGGTGAAATCGCTGAATGGTTAGTCAGTGAAGGCGACGAAGTCACTGAAGATACTGCGGTTGTTGAAATTCAAAATGACAAATCCGTTGAAGAAGTTTACGCTCCAGTTGCTGGTACCATTAAGAACATCATTGTGCCTGCCGGTGAAGTAGCCAATGTGGGTGATGTTCTTGCTGAAATCGACTCACCAGAACATAACAGCGAAGGCTCAGCACCATCTTCAACTCCAGCTTCGCCAGCTCAACTTGAAAAAGCTGATGAAGGCAATGAAGGAGCAACCGGTGCAGCTAATGGCAACGGTGGCGTTCCACAAACCGCTGATCCAAACAAACGCGTATTAGCAATGCCTTCCGTGCGTCAATATGCCCGTGAAAAAGGCGTTGACATCTCTCAAGTTGCAGGTACTGGTAAGAATGGCCGTGTCCTCAAAGAAGATATTGATAACTTTGATGGACAAGCTGCAAGTGCTCCAGCTGCTGAAGCAACAAGTGCTAAAGCCAGCGAAGAACCTGCTAAGAAAGCTGCGCCTAAGAAGGAAAGCCATGAAGACGGCGATGTAGAACACGTGAAGATGACTCCAATGCGTAAAGCTATCGCTAAATCCATGGAAACCTCTAAATACACTGCTCCTCAAGTGACCTTGTTCAAGGATGTCGAAGTATCCAAACTATGGGATCACCGTAAGAAATTCAAGGGCATTGCTGCTGAACGTGATACGAAGTTAACCTTCTTACCATATGCAGTGAAAGCTTTAATTGCTGCAGTTAAGAAATACCCAATGCTTAACGCTTCTGTGGATGATGACGCCCAAGAATTCTTATTGAAGAAATATTACAACATTGGTATTGCTACTGATACTGACCAAGGATTATACGTTCCTGTAGTTCATAATGCAGACCGCAAATCCATGTTTGATATTGCTGATGAAATTAATGATAAAGCTGCCAAGGCCCATGAAGGTAAATTGAAGGCTGCTGACATGTCAGACGGTACTGTTTCAATTTCTAACATCGGTTCAGTTGGCGGGGAATACTTCACCCCAATTCTTAACTACCCAGAAGTTGCCATTTTAGGCTTTGGTGCAATTGTGCAACAACCTGTAGTTGACGACAATGGTGAATTAGCAGTTGGTCGAGTATTGAAACTTTCATTAACATTCGACCACCGTATCGTTGACGGCGCAACAGGACAAAAAGCCTTGAATGAAGTCGGTCGTCTGCTTAGCGATCCTGAATTATTATTAATGGAATCTTAAGGAGGTAGTTAGTAAATGGTTGTAGGTGCAATGGCAATTGAACTGGATACAGTCGTTGTTGGGGCTGGACCTGGCGGATACGTTGCGGCGATCCGCGCAGCCCAAATGGGACAAAAAGTAGCCATTATTGAACGTGAATATATTGGTGGTGTCTGCTTAAACGTTGGCTGTATTCCTTCCAAGGCTTTAATCCAAGCTGGACATGCTTACCACGAAGCCAATGGCGGTTTAGACGTCTTTGGTGTGGATTCAAAAGCTAGCTTAGATTTCACCAAAACACAAGAATGGAAAGACAATAGCGTGGTTAAAACCCTAACCAGTGGGGTAGAAATGCTATTGAAGAAAAACAAAGTGGAAATCATCCGCGGGGAAGCTTTCTTCAACAATGAACGTGAATTAACCGTGATGGGTGAAGGTGATGAACACCAACTCTATAGCTACAAACACGCAATCATTGCGACAGGTTCCCATCCAATTGAAATCAAAGGCTTTAAGTTTGGTGGCCGTGTCATTGACTCCACAGGTGCCTTAAACTTAAAAGAAGTGCCTAAGAAACTTGTTGTTATCGGTGGTGGGGTCATCGGTGCCGAACTGGGTTCAGCTTATGCTAACCTCGGTAGCCAAGTCACCATCTTAGAAGGTTCTCCTCAAATCTTACCTAACTTTGAAAAAGATATGGTTAAGGTTGTGGAAAAAGGCATGAAAGCCAAAGGTATGGATATCCATGTGAACGCCATGGCTAAGGAAGCTGTCGACAACGGGGACTCTGTAACCGTTAAATATGAAATTGACGGTAAGGCTAACGAAGTCGAAGCGGACTATGTCTTAGTCTGTGTCGGCCGTCGTCCTAACACCGAAGATCTCGGCTTAGAAGCCTTAGGTGTGAAGACTAATGACCGTGGCTTAATTGAAGTGGATAACCAAGGCCGCACCAGCGTGAAGAATATCTTTGCGATTGGTGACGTGGTTCCTGGTGCTGCTTTAGCCCACAAAGCGTCCTACGAAGGTAAAATTGCTGCGGAAGCTATTTCCGGCAAACCAGCAGCAGTTGACTACAAGGTAATGCCTTCCGTTGCCTTCACTGACCCTGAAATTGCTTCTTATGGTCTAACCGAAAAAGAAGCCAAAGACCAAGGCCTTGACGTGAAAGCAACCAAGTTCCCATTAGCTGGGAATGGACGGGCTTTGTCATTGAACCAAAAAGAAGGTTTCGTGCGCTTAGTTGCTACTAAGGATGACAAGGTGATCGTTGGTGCCCAAATGGTCGGTGTTGGGGCTTCAGACGTGATGGCTGAAGCAGGCCTAGCTATTGAAGCAGGCATGAATGCTGAAGACATTGCCCTCACTATCCATGGCCACCCATCCCTCGGGGAAAGCTTAATGGATACAGCAGAAGGCGTTCTCGGCATGCCGATCCATATGTAAGAATAAAATAATACAAGAAAGGCTCTTGCTCCGGCAAGGGCTTTTTTATTAGCTAATATGTGACTAATCAATGATCTATGACTTGCACTTTAGGGATTTCTTAGCCATACTAAGGGAAAAGACTAGGATGGAGTGTCGCTATGAGTAAAATTACTGATAAATTTAAGGACTATGCCTTAAAAGGAGGCGTCCCGGTTGAAGAATCTGAGTTGGAAGGTGGTCAGAAACTCTTCCGGATGGGAATGCAGCTGCCGGATAGGGAGGTCATCCCTGTAGCCATTATTATCGATGGTAAGGAAGACCCGGCGGTGGATTATCAAATTACCTACAGTAAGCTGGCCTATGTGAAGGACTATAACCAACGAGGTGAGGCCTTAGATGAAATTAACCGGCTTAACCGGGTCCACACCGGCTATTTTCACCTGTGTTTAGCGGGTGATGGTGAAATTTATTTAAGAACTTTAGGCCGGGTATCGGAAGATGTGCGCCCCCTTTATGAGATTATTATGGCCGGTCAACAGGTTTTAAGGATCTTAGTCAAAGAATCAAAGCTGTTTAAAAACTAAAGGATTAGACTTGATAGAGAAGACTGCAAGCTAACATGCGGTCTTTTTTTATGCGCTTTTTTAGCTGAAAATTGTTAAAAAAAGTAACACATAAAAACCGCATTTTCACCCAATAATTAGCTAATAACTTATTTTATTAATAAATAATAAAGAACCCTTAAATTTCTATGTAAAATAGTTTGACAATTCAGAAGTAAATACGTAAAATATAAACAACCATAAAAAATATGTTAGAAAATATAACATATTTGATTATCGCAGGATTGGAGTGAGAAACATGATCATTGAATTTAAAGATGTGGAAAAGTATTACGGTGATTTTCATGCCTTAAAAGATATTAACCTTGGCATTGCTGAGGGAGAGGTGGTCACCTTGATTGGGCCGTCTGGGTCTGGGAAGTCGACCCTTTTGCGTTGTATTAATGGCCTGGAAGAAATTTCTAGTGGTCATCTCTATTGTGATGGTGAGGATATTGCTGATCCTAAAACCAATATCCGTCAAATTCGCCGTGACTTTGGCATGGTCTTCCAACACTTTGAATTGTATCCGCATATGACCGTTATGGAGAATGTGACTCTGGCACCGATTAAGGTCATTGGAAAGACCAAAGAAGAAGCCTATGAGCGTGCCGAGCGGCTACTCAAGCGCGTGAATATGTGGGACAAGCGGGATTCTTATCCAAGCCAACTCTCTGGTGGTCAAAAGCAAAGGGTGGCCATTGCTCGGGGATTGGCTATGAAGCCTAAGGTCTTGCTTTTCGATGAACCTACTTCGGCCCTGGACCCAGAAATGGTCGGTGAAGTCTTAGAAGTTATGCAAGGCATTGCCCAACGTGATCAAATGACCATGGTGGTGGTCACCCACGAAATGCGCTTTGCCCGTCATGTCTCAACCCGGACTATCTTTATGGAGGCGGGTGAAATTGTCGAAGATCGTCCGAGTGAGGAATTCTTCAGTCAACCAAAATCACGACGGGCGCGTGACTTTATCTCCTCCCTTGAAGGCTTATAAAAGGAGGGTCTACCATGAAAAATCCAGGTAAAAAGCTCTTACTCCTCGCCCTGACAGGCCTGCTGTGTTTGCTCAGTGCCTGTGGGAAGTCTGTGAGTGAGAAAAATATTATGGACCGCTTGCAAACTGACCAACCCCCTAAGATTCGTTGGGGGGTCAAGGTGGATACCAATCTATTCGGCTTTTACAACATTGAAAAAGGGGAAGTTGAGGGCTTTGATATTGATATCGCTAAGGAATTGACCAAGCGGATCGCCGGCCCTAATGCTCAGGCAGAATTTGTCGAAGTGACCTCCAAAACTCGGATTCCATTACTCAAAAATGCCAATATCGACGCTATTATTGCTACCATGACCATTTCTGAAGAGCGGAAAAAACAGGTCGATTTTTCTGATATTTATTTTAATGCCGGGCAAGCCCTCTTAGTAGGGCCAGATGTCAAGCTTAAGGGGATTGAGGACCTGGGGCCTGACCATACAGTTCTTGCGGTTAAGGGATCCACTTCAGCACAAAGAATTAAGGAACACGCCCCAGAAGCCAAGGTCTTGGAATTGGAAAATTATTCGGAAGCTTTCACTGCTTTGAAATCTGGTCAAGGCCAAGCTATGACCACTGATAATGCCATTCTTTTGGGGATCAGTAAGGAAAACCCTGACTACCATATTGCCGGATCTACCTTTACTCGGGAGCCTTATGGGATTGCGGTAAATAAAGGTCAAGACGACTTCCGCCAAGCCATCAATCAGGGCTTAAAAGATATGATTGCTGACGGCAGCTATCAAGCTATTTTCAAGAAGTGGTTTGGTGACCAGGCTCAAGAAGCGTCCATTGCTAATGACGTCAAGGAGGGGGAGTAAAATGTTTCAATTATTGAATAACTATTCCAGTGAATTGTTCCTCGGTTTTAAGAATACCATCTTGGTCAGTGTCTTAGCCTTAGTTTTCTCCCTAGTCATCGGGAGCTTGGTGGGGATTATGCAAACCAGCCATCATAAGGGCCTTCGGATGCTGGGAGACATCTATGTGGAATTTTTCCGCAATATTCCCTTGTTAATCATTGTAATGTTCTTCTACGTGGTTGTGCCTCTATACTGGGTGAAATTAAATGGCTTTACTGCCGGTTTAATTGGTCTCACTATCTATACCTCGGCCTTTATTGCTGATGTGGTGAGGTCGGGGATTGAAGCCGTTCCTCATGGACAAATGGAGGCGGGACTATCCCAAGGTTTCACCGCGACTGAGACCATGGTCTACATTATCTTCCCTCAAGCCGTTCGCATCGTGATCCCACCACTAGGCAACCAGTTCATTAACCTGGTGAAGAACTCGAGTATTTTGGCTATGGTTGCTGGGCTAGATTTGATGTATTTTGGAGACTTGATTGCTAGTGAAACCTTTAATACCTTTGATTCTTATATCTTAGTGGCTTTGTTCTACTTAGTGTTAACCATACCACTGACAGCCTTGATGCAGTATCTAGAACGACGCTTGAGTAACTAGGAGGGATGATCATGAATTTTTCTGATGCTTTTTCTTGGGTAAATATTTCCTTTCTCTTAGAAGGCCTATGGGTGACTTTAAAGGTCACTGGGATAACCATCCTTTTGAGTTTACTCTTAGGGACGCTCTTAGGAGTCATTCGCTACCTTAAGCTCCCTTTTGTAGCCAAGGGAGTAGGCTTAGTTGTTGATACCATCCGTAATTTACCCTTGCTATTAATTATATTTTTTACTTACTTTGCCTTACCACAAATCGGCCTGCGCTTGAATATCTTTTGGGCAGCGGTGGCAGCAATGACCATCTTTGAGTCTTGCATGATTTCAGAAATCATTCGTGGTGGGATGAATGCCGTACCTAAGGGACAAATGGAGGCGGGACTTTCAACCGGCTTCACCCGTGGTCAGGTGATTTTTTTAATTATCCTACCTCAAGCGATCCGATCCATGCTACCTTCCATTGTCAGTCAGCTGATTGCTCTCATTAAGGACACCAGCTTAGCAACGGTGATTTCCTTACCAGAGCTGACCCATAATGCCCGGATTATCTATGGTCAGGAGACCTCTTATGTGATTCCAATTTTTGTGGCGATGACCTTCCTCTATTGGATCACCTGCTTCCTCCTGTCACGTCTAGCTAAGCGGTTGAAATTTGCCGGATAAAATGACAAATAAAAACTCCTCAATGCTTGCTTAAGGACTCTATTGATTTAGAGCCAGAGCAGAAATGAGGAGTTTTTTATTCGATATGGATGGGACTTTTAGTCTGTCTTGTTTTTTAAAGCTAATTGGGCTTCCTCAGGGAGGAGTTTAAAGGTCTGACCGAGCTCAAGTTCTTCAGGCAAGTAGAGCGAGCCAATTCGAAAGCGTTGTAGGTAGATAACCTCTTTTCCGACTGCTTGAAACATGCGCTTGACCTGATGATACTTGCCCTCTGTCAAGGTCACGGTGATTTCCGACCGGTTCTTGGCTGGATCAGTGGCCAAAATATCTAGCTGACTAGGGGCACAGTGGTCGCCTTGGTTGATGGCTAAGCCTTTAGCGAAAGCTTCGACATCCTCTTCAGTCACAATCCCTTCAATCTCAGCATAGTACTCCTTGCTGACTAATTTCTTAGGTGAGAGGAGGTCATGGGCGAAGTCGCCGTCATTAGTCAGAAGGAGGAGGCCCTCGGTATCCTTATCTAAGCGCCCCACGGGAAAGGGTTGGTAAATCTCAACTTCGTTAGCTGGCAGAAAATCCGTCACAATCGGTGTGGGACCGGGACGGGTAGTAGACAGACAATTTTGCGGTTTATTAAGCAGGTAATAAATGTAGGGTTCATATCCGATCCATTGACCGTCCAGACTAATGGTATCGGTCTCTTCGTCAACCTGCATTTCAGGACGGCTGGCAATAGAATCGTTCACTGTAATCCGTTTGGCCTTGATTAATTTTTTGACTTCTTTACGACTATAGAGGGTAAAATTTGCAATGAATTTATCTAAACGCATAGTAAAGCTCCTTTATCAATGACTTTATAGCTGGGATTAATATTTCAGACTTCTTAATAGTAATGTTTGTTCTTTGTTGTGACTGTCGGCCTCTCTCCAAACGTGCTCCGGGTGCAGATCGCTCTCCACTTCACTAAAGTGCAAGAAATTCTTTTCAAGAATTTTTGCTCTTTAGCTCCAGTTGCTATAGCTGTAGGAAGCAAAGCGACGTACAGATATAGTATGCGTAGCTCTAGCGATCTTTGGTGCACCCGTCGCACTCTCTATAGTTGAGTTCGGAAGGGTGAGGGGATGTCCTTTCAGAAAAGTTGAACGACCAGCAAGCTGGTCTTATCATCTTTTCTTCCAAGGAATCGCCCCCCCTGATCCTTCCTCACATCCTATTTCTTTATTAGCTGTTTTTGTTTGCTATAATAAATATAGTTAATATTAAGAGAGGAAATAAACATGAAAGCTTATTCTTATCCCTTTCCCTTTGAATGTTCTAGTCAAGAGATTGCTGATGTGATTGCTTTATGGGTTGCCTTGGAGGCGGCTTATGAAGGCGGTATTGACCGCCAGGAGTTTCTCGACAAGTACAAGGGCTTTAAGAAAATTATACCAAGTAAGATGGAAGAAAAACAATTAGCTAAGGAATTTGCCCAAGCGTCTGGCTATGAGCTCTATCCTACTGTGAAGAAAGCCCAGCAAGAATCCGGTAAAACAATAAAAATGGCTTAAAGCTTTACACTCTTTTAAGTCTAGCATAAAGAGTGTAGGGTAGGATTAAATGGAAACTATCTATATTAAAGGAGGTAATCTTTTGGATTTAAATAAACGTGCCCAATTGGTGAGACAGTGGATTTACCAAGCTGCTGATCAGATTCATGAAGGCTTGAAGAATCCCTTGATCGTTCAAACCAAGTCCAATCCTAAAGACCTAGTGACTAATCTCGATCAATCGACCGAAAAATTTATCCGCAGTCAGATTAAGGCCCACTTTCCTCAAGATAAGATCTTAGGTGAAGAGGGGGGACAAGGCCAGATTGACAGCTTGGAAGGACCAGTCTGGATCATTGATCCCATTGATGGAACCACAAATTTTGTCTGCCAGCATAATCACTTTGCTATTATGGTGGCTTTTGCCTTGGACGGGGATGTCCAACTTGGCGCCATCTATGACGTGATGAATGACGATTATTTTTCAGCTGTCAAGGGCCAAGGAATCCAACGTAATGGACAACCCTATCAAGTCCCTTATGACGACTTAGCGATTAGTGAGAGTCTGATCGCCCTCAACCGACAAATCTTACTCGATGACCACTACCACGCTAAAGACCTGGTCAGTCAGTCTCTAGGGATTCGCTACAACGGCAGTGCGGGTTTGGAAATCCTCAATGTCTTAAAAGGGGAGCTGTCCCTATATGCTGCCTTAGCTCTCAAGCCCTGGGACTTAGCGGCAGGGGTGGCCCTAGTCAATGAAAGTCCTTTGAAACTGACCCAGCTCGATGGCCAAGCCCTTAATCTCATGCAAGCCAATGCTTCTGTGATTGCCTATCCTAGCGCCTATCAAACCTTCCGTGACCTCTATGAACGCTCAGTGCAGGAAGACGACTAGGGAAGTCGCTCTTGTCCATCAGTTGTAAAATTTGCTTTCGTTTGAATGAAGTCAAACGGATAGAGCCTAGTTTTTTCCCAACTGATAAAAAAACTAGGATTTTAGACAGATGAGTGTTACAATGAATCGTCTGTAAAAACCAAAAGCATTAACAGAAAATCAAAACAAGTTCATTATTATTTTGTTTGGAGGAATTAAAATAATGGGAAATCGCAATGATATTCGTAACGTCGCAATTATTGCTCACGTTGACCACGGGAAGACAACGTTGGTGAACCAACTCTTAGAAGAATCAGATACACTGGATGAGCGTACCCAGCTGGCTGACCGTGCCATGGATTCCAATGCGATTGAACGTGAACGCGGAATTACTATCTTAGCCAAGAATACCGCGGTGAATTATAAGGGCACCCGGATTAACATCATGGACACCCCAGGCCACGCCGACTTCGGTGGCGAGGTTGAACGGATTATGACTATGGTGGATGGCGTGGTTTTAGTGGTGGACGCCTTTGAAGGGACCATGCCTCAAACCCGTTTCGTCCTACAAAAGGCCTTTGAAGCGGGTAAACCAGCTGTGGTTGTGGTGAATAAAATTGATAAACCCGCAGCCCGTCCCTTAGAAGTGGTTGACGAAGTCTTAGACCTCTTCATTGAATTGGGGGCTGATGAGAGCCAAATTGAATTCCCGGTCGTTTATGCTTCCGCTGTGAACGGGACTTCAAGTTTAGCTCCTGATCCTGAAAAACAAGAAAAAACCATGGATCCACTCTTTGATAGTATTCTGGAAAACATTCCTGCTCCAGAAGATAATGAAGATGAACCCCTCCAATTCCAAGTCTGCATGCTCGATTATAATGACTATGTCGGACGTATCGGAGTGGGCCGGGTCTTCCGGGGAACCATTCGAGTGGGCGATACCGTGACCTTAAACAAGTTAGACGGTAGTCAAAAGAACTTCCGGGTTACTAAATTATTCGGTTATCTCGGTTTAGACCGGATTGAAATCGATGAAGCCAAGGCCGGTGACATTATTGCCGTTTCTGGGATGGAAGACATCTACGTGGGTGAAACCGTGACCGATACCGAAGTCCAAGAAAAACTACCACCTTTACACATTGATGAACCAACCCTACAAATGACCTTCTTAACTAACGACTCACCATTTGCTGGTCGTGAAGGCGATAAGGTGACTGCACGCAAGATTGAAGAACGTTTGAAATATGAACTTCATACTGACGTTTCCTTACGGGTTGAAGATACTGACCAACCAGACCAATGGGTGGTTTCTGGTCGTGGGGAACTCCACCTGTCCATCTTGATTGAAAACATGCGTCGTGAAGGCTTTGAACTACAAGTGTCACGGCCAAAAGTTATTCGCAAGGTTATTGACGGAGTAGAATGTGAACCCTTTGAAGCCGTACAAATCGATACCCCAGAAGAATACCAAGGTGCCGTGATTCAATCCTTAAATGAACGTCACGGGACCATGCGTAATATGGAAAACACTGGCCGAGGAACCGCTCGCTTAGAATACTTAGTACCTTCCCGGGGCATGATTGGTTACTCTACTGAATTTGTACAAATGACCCATGGTTACGGGATCTTAAACCATACCTTTGAACAATACCAAGCTGTCATTAAGGAAGAAATTGGTGGCCGTCGTAATGGGGCCTTAGTTTCTACCGAAACTGGTAAGGCAACCACTTACGGGATCATGCAGGTTGAAGACCGCGGAACTATCTTTGTTGAACCAGGGACCGAAGTCTATGAAGGGATGATTGTCGGAGAAAATGCCCGTGAAGCGGACATTGACGTGAATATTGTTCGTTCTAAGAACTTAACTAACGTCCGTTCCGCAACCAAGGACCAAACCGCTACCATCAAGGCACCACGGATCCTAAACCTGGAACAATCGCTTGAATTTATGGATGACGATGAATACTGTGAAGTGACTCCAGAAAATGTTCGTCTCCGTAAACAAATCCTGAATAAGAGCGAACGGGCTCGTTACAACAAACGTAAAAAGAAAAATGACTAAGCATGCTGATTGAAGCGGACTAGTCGAATAAAGGTTGAGACTTTTGTCTTGGCCTTTTTCTTTTGGTCTCATTATTTTTCATGTTAGCTATGCTATAATTGAAAAATAGGTCAGCATGTAATCTTTAATTTATAGAATATAATCAATGAGGAGCGTTTTGATGCGATTGATTCATTCAGCTAGTCAAGGCAAGGCTAGCCAAGCAAAATCCAATAAAAAAAGTAAAAAGGCCAGAAAAAAAGCGAAATTTTCCCATCCGATTTTTCAAAACTTTTCCTGGGGTTTAAATCAGCATATCCTGATTCCTAGTTTTCTCTTGCTGGTGCTCGGTCTGATTGGGGTCTTTTCGGCTTCCAGTTACCGGTCCCTCCAAGAAACCGGCTATGAATCGGCCACCACTTATATTGTCCGCCAGGTTGTTTTTGCCTTCATTGGGACAGTTGTTGGCTTAGTGACTTATCGCTTTAAGCCTGATTATTTCAGAAAACCCAAGTTCAGAAGTGGCTTGCTCTTAGTAATGACAGTGCTTCTCCTGGTGGTGCGTTTCCTGATGCCAGCCATTAATGGGGCCAAGGGTTGGATTATTTTGGGACCGATTTCGATTCAACCGGTCGAATTTCTTAAGCCCGTGATGATTCTGCTCTGGGCCGACTACCTAGACCGCCACCGCCTGGCAATCTTGAATAAGGGCTTCTTTAAGACGGTGAAGGCCAACTTGGTCCTTCCTTTGGCCTTATTTTTCTGGCTGGGGCTGGTCCTCACTTTCCCAGATACTGGGGGAGTCCTCTTATTAGGCTTAATCTTAGGGGGCATGACCTTAGCGTCAGGAATTTCCAGTAAGTATACCCTCAGAACCCTGGGACTAGGTGCCTTAGCCTATGTCCTCGTGATCGGACTTTTGAACCTCTTCGATTTTTCGGGTTCAGGGGACGTCAACTATCGGATCCAACGCTTTATTTCCTTTACTGATCCCTTCAAAGTCGCCAAGAGCTCGGGACTGCAACTAGTCAACTCCTTCTATGCCTTAGCCATGGGCGGTTTACTGGGGCAAGGGCCGGGCAACAGTATCCAAAAGACCGGCTACCTGCCTGAAGCCCATACCGACTTTATCATGGCGATCATCGGAGAGGAGTACGGCTTTATCGGCCTCTTTGTAATCTTGGCCCTCTATTTCTATCTCACTTTTTATATCTTTTACCGGGCTAAGAAAATTCAAAATAACTTCTACCAATTAGTCATGATTGGTGTGGGTTTCTATTTTCTCAGCCAGGCCATTGTCAACCTGGGCGGGATCACTGGTCTTATCCCCATTACCGGGGTTACCTTCCCCTTTATTTCCTACGGGGGTTCCTCAATCATGACAACTGGAATTATGGTAGGTTTGGCCCTAGCCATTGACTACCGTAACCGCCGCATGATGCTTACTCAACAGCTTTCTTAATTTCTTGTGTTATAATGAGGCTATTATAACCGCTTTCATAGGCAAAGCTGATTCAAGCATTAACGGAGGGAATATTATGATTAAAAAAGTCTTAGTCGCCAACCGTGGCGAGATTGCGATTCGGGTCTTTCGGGCCTGCTATGAATTAGGCATTGAAACTGTGGCTATTTTCGCCCGTGAAGATGAAACTAGTGTCCACCGTTTTAAGGCTGATGAATCCTACCTGGTTGGCGCCGGCAAGAAACCTGTTGATGCCTATTTAGATATTGAAGATATTATCCGCATTGCTAAGGAAACTCAGGCTGATGCCATTCATCCCGGCTATGGTTTTCTCTCTGAAAACCAAGAATTTGCTAGTCGCTGCCGGGAAGAGGGGATTATCTTCATTGGACCAAATACCGATACCCTAGACATGTTTGGGGACAAGATTAAGGCCAAGGTTGCTGCCCATCAGGCGGGCATCCAAGAAGTTCCCGGGACTGAAGGGGACGTGGAATCGGTTGAAGAGGTCAAGGCTTTTGCTAAGAAGGCTGGCTATCCGATTATGGTCAAAGCTGCTCTAGGTGGCGGTGGCCGGGGGATGCGGGTAGTCCGCTCTGACGATGAAGTGGAAGAAGCCTATCATACCGCTAAAAGTGAAGCCAAGACTGCCTTTGGTTCCGATGAAATTTATGCGGAAAAATACATTGAAAACCCTAAGCATATTGAAGTCCAAATCTTAGGTGACCAAGCCGGTAATGTGGTCCACCTATGGGAACGGGACTGTTCGATCCAGCGTCGCCACCAAAAAGTGGTGGAAATGGCGCCATCCGTTTCCTTAGACCATGACTTAAGACTACGGATCTGTGAAGCCGCTCGGCAATTGATGGAGAATGTGAATTATGTTAATGCGGGGACCGTTGAATTCCTGGTTTCTGGTGATGATTTCTACTTTATTGAAGTCAATCCCCGGGTCCAAGTGGAACATACGGTCAGTGAAGAAATAACCGGTATCGACATTGTCCAAGCTCAGATCCAAATCGCAGCAGGGAAGACTTTAGCAGAGATAGGAATTCCCAAGCAGGAGGCTATGCCCTTAATTGGCTATTCCATCCAATGTCGGATCACGACGGAAGACCCTGCCAATCATTTCTTCCCTGATACCGGGAAAATTAATACTTACCGGTCACCGGGTGGATTTGGTCTACGGTTAGACGCTGGGAATGGTTATACCAATACTGAGGTTTCGCCTTATTATGATTCCCTGTTAACCAAGTTGGTTTCCCATTCGATGACCTTTGAAGATGCGGTGCGGAAGATGGTCCGGGGCCTAAGGGAATACCGGATTCGGGGTGTCCACAATAATATTCCATTCCTAATGAATGTGCTCACCCATCCGACCTTTACCAGTGGTCAAGCCACCACTACCTTTATTGACAATACCCCCGAACTTTTCGACTTCCCTAAGGAGCGTAACCGCGACCGGGGCAATAAGATCCTCCAATATATTGGGGACACGACCGTCAATGGTTTTCCAGGCTTACAACAAAAAGATAAGCCCCACTACCGTCCGGCTCATATCCCTGACTTAGAAGCAGTCTCCTTAGACCGACCAACCGCTAAACAGGTTCTCGATCAAGAGGGCGTGTCAGGCGTGCAAAGTTATATCCATGACAGCAAGGAAGTTCTCCTAACCGAAACTACCATGCGAGACGCTCACCAAAGTCTGATCGCGACCCGGATGCGGACCCGCGACATGCTCAAGGCAGCTGAACAAATGGAGGTGGCTAATCCGGCCATCTTCTCCCAAGAAGTCTGGGGCGGGGCGACCTTTGACACGGCCTACCGCTTCTTAACGGAAGATCCTTGGGTACGTTTAGAAAAACTCCGTCGGGCTATGCCCAATACCCTCCTGCAAATGCTCTTTAGAGGATCTAATGCCGTGGGCTATACCGCTTATCCGGACAATGTCCTCCGAGCATTTATTAAACAAGCGGCTGAAACGGGGATCGATGTCTTTCGAATCTTTGACAGTTTGAACTGGTCCAAGCAAATTGAACGCCCCTTGGAATTTGTCAAGGAAACTGGAAAGATTGCCGAAGCCGCCATGTGTTACACCGGAGATATCCTAGACCCTAACCGCAGCAAGTATGACCTCAATTACTATGTCAACTTAGCCAAGGATCTCCAAACCATGGGCGCTGACATTATCGCTATTAAGGACATGGCGGGGCTCTTGAAGCCGCAAGCCGCCTATGTCTTGATTTCTGAATTAAAAGATAAAATCGATGTGCCAATCCATCTCCATACCCATGACACTTCGGGTAATGGAATTATGATGTATTCCGAAGCAGTTCGTGCGGGCATTGATATTGTGGACGTGGCCACGTCAGCCTTCTCCTCAACCACCAGCCAGCCAAGTATGACCAGTTTCTATTATGCTTTGGAACATAATGACCGCAAGCCAACGATTAATGTGAAGAACGCCCAAGCCATGAACCAATACTGGTCAAGTGTGCGGACTTATTATGAAGACTTTGCTTCCGGATTAAAAACCCCAGAAACCGAAATTTACCGGACCGAAATGCCAGGGGGCCAATATACCAACCTCCAACAACAAGCCGCTTCCGTAGGCTTAGGGGACCGCTGGGAAGAAGTCAAGGTCATGTACCACGATGTCAACTTGCTCTTTGGTGATATCGTTAAGGTGACACCATCTTCTAAGGTGGTTGGTGATATGGCCCTTTTTATGGTTCAAAATGACCTATCCATTGAAGACTTCTACAAAAAAGGGAAGACCATCGATTTCCCTGATTCCGTGATTGAATTCTTCCAAGGCAAGTTGGGTCAACCTGCGGGCGGTTTCCCAGCGGATGTCCGGGATATCATCCTCAAAGGGGCTGACTATACGGAAGAACGCCCAGGAGACCTCTTAGAACCGGTTGATTTCGACCAAGTCAAAGAAGAATTAAGCGAAAAATTGGGCGATGAGGTCGACAAGAAAGACGTGCTCGGCTATCTCATGTATCCTAAAGTCTTCACCGATTACCGGGAGAAGATTGCTCGTTACAGTGACATCTCGAATGTCGATACGCCGACCTTCTTCAATGGCATGCGGCAAGGCGAAACCATTACCGTTGAAATTGAAAAGGGCAAGGTCCTCCTTATTCGCCTGATTGAAATTGGGGAAGCCGACCATTCCGGTCAGCGGATTATCTATTTCGACTTGAATGGTCAACGGCGGGAAATTGCTGTCCAAGACGCCCACTACACCAATGTGGTGGCTAGTCGTCCCAAGGCAGACACCAATAACCCTAACCACATTGCAGCAACCATGCCCGGGTCGATTCTCAAGGTAGAAATCAGTGAAGGCGACCATGTCAGTGCTGGCCAAGTGGTCTTAGTGACTGAAGCCATGAAGATGGAAACCACGATCAAGGCACCGAAAGCCGGCAAGGTCCGCCAAGTCACTGTCCAAGCGGGCGAACAAGTTGAAATCGGAGACCTACTCATTGAATTAGAAACTGAATAAGACAATAATAACTTCAAAGAAAGGAGCCTGGTGCCATGACCAATTCTCATACCCAACGGCAAGAACTCGTCGTCTGGTTGAATTCTACCCAAAAAACTCGGCAATTGAAACGCTATGGCTACCTTCACTACCTAAATAAGGAACGCAAATATGCCATCCTTTATGTCGATAAGGACCAGGTAGAAGATGCCATCGAGGGACTCAAAAAAGTCCGCCAAGTCATCAAAGTCACTGTTTCTCCCAAAGCGACCATTAATATGGATTTTACAGTGGCCTTGGAAGGCGAAGAAGACCGCGCCAAAGTCATCAAGGAGTTTGAAGACTTTATCTATCCACCGAAATAAACAAGTCAACGTAGCAGGAAATCTGCTGCGTTTTTTTATTTATTTGAAAATAAAAGTTAACGTAAAGCTAAATAAAGTTATAAGAAAACTTACAATGTCAGTGATGTTGATCCAATGATGACAATTGTCATAAAAATGTAATTTATTTAATAATTTCTATTGAAATACACAAATTGCTTGCCATGAATGGTTTTTATCGTGTCATATTTTAGTAATTTTATAAAATATGATTAAATTGTGAATTTTATGTGCTTTATTCATACAAAAAATAAAAATATCTGTTAAAATAAGAGATATGAGGGAGAGCGGTGATAAAATTTTGCACGGTAATCACAGCTTATAAGAAAGCTGAAATTCTTTACTAGTGCACTGGCAAAGAAAGATAAATATTAAATATAACAATTACTTAACGTAGTGTATCTATCACTCAATTTTGTAATGGGAGGTCAATAGATTATGAAAGACTTGAAAAAATTATTATTAGGCGCAGCGGCTACAACCGCAGCAGCTGGTGTATTCTTCGCTTCTGATGCTGCAGTTGCTCAAGCAGATGCATATGTAACTCCAGTTGATGAAAACGGTAATGTTATTCTTGGTGGAAACCCAGATGTAAACCCAGCAGAAAATACAGAAAATACAACTGAAACTCCAGATGTAAAACCTGTTGAAGAAGACAATTCTTCAAACTTGTTTAAACCAGGTGTAGATAAAGATGGAGTACCTACAAGCGTTTCTGGTAATGAAGCTGTTGAACAACCAGAAGAAGTTGCAGAAGAAGACCCATACCACTCACCATATGAATATGAAGCAGAAACTAAAGAAGCTGCTATCGAAATTGGTGAAGCTATGCTTAAACGTTCTGAATTAGAAGGAACTGCTTTAGCAGAAGTTAATAACCATGTTGATGCTGTTCAAACTGCTTCAGGTAAATGGGCTCCACAATTCAGCTATGTAGAAAAAGAAGAAACTCCAGCTGAAGAAAATGAAAAACCAGCAGAAGAAACCGAAAAAACCTTAGAAGATCTCTTTGACTTTAGCGGTTTAGCAGAAGAAAATGAAAAACCTGCTGAAGAAACTCCAGCAGAAGACACCGAAGAACCTGCTGAAGAAACTGAAAAATCATTAGAAGATCTCTTTGACTTTAGTGGTTTAGTAGAAGAAGATCCAGAATTTGAATTCGATCCAGATAAAGCATATGACACCTTAGCAGACGCTTTCGTAGCTGCAGAAACTGCAATCAAGAATGATCCAGTAAACGAAGGCTACGACATTCAAGTAGGTGCAGATGGCAAATACTACATCCAATTACAAGTAGAAGCTAATACTGAATTAGAAGATCTCTTTGACTTCAGCAAACTTGAAAAAGAAGACAAAGACGAAAAAGCTGAAGAAACTGAAAAAGATGGTAAGAAAGAAGATCCTAAAGTTGTAGTAGCTAACGAAAAAGACCAAAAAGCTGATAAAGAAGCTAAAGCTGAAAAAGCTAACGCTAAATTACCAGCTACTGGTGTAGTTGCTGGTTCTGTTGCTGGCTTAGGTGTTGCTTTAATTGCTGCTGGTTCAGCACTATCTTTCCGTCGTCGTAAATAATTAACTAGCTCTTAAGGGAATAGTTAATAATATCTTAATTGCTTAAAAAAGCGTGCAAAATATCATACTCTCCCTCTACTGAACCTTGGTGCTTTGGCGCCAAGGTTTTTTTGTAGTCTATAGTATCTAGGGGGTGATGAGAATTAATAGTTCTTTATCAAAACTTTTTTGCTTAAAATTTTAAAAATCATAAAAAGAAATAGAAATAAAGGATAACTTTGTTAAATTAATATTTCTGTAATTAAATTGTAAATTTTGTAAATATAGATCATAATCCTTGTTAATACTAGCTTTATTGTGTCAAAAATATGAAATATTAGCCAGAAAACGCAAAAAGTGTGAATATTTTACGAAGTATAACTTGAATATAATTGAATATGTACTAAAATTAATTTATAGAGGGAGATAAAAAATTTACTTGCACGAAAGTTCAGCGATAAATATGCTGACATTCTTTACTAGTGCACTGGCAAAGAAATATATGATTTTTGTAATGGGAGGTCAATATTATGAAAGACTTGAAAAAATTATTATTAGGCGCAGCTGCTACAACTGCAGCAGCTGGTGTATTATTCGCAGCTGATGCTTCTGTAGCTCACGCAGCAGACGCATTTGTAACACCAGTAGACGCAGACGGCGTACCTACAAGCATTTCTGGTAAACCAGCTGTAAACGTAAAACCAGAAGCTACACCAGCAAAACCAGAAGTAAAACCTGTTGAAGAAAATAACTCATCAAACTTATTTAAACCAGGTTTAGACAAAGATGGTGTACCTTCAAACGTTTCTGGTAACCCTGCTGTAGCACAACCAGAAGAAAAAACAGTTGAAGATCCAAACCACTCACCATACGAATATGAAGCAGAAACTAAAGAAAAAGCTATCGAAATTGGTCAAGCAATGTTAGACCGTTCTAAATTAGAAGGTACTGCATTAGCACAAGTAAACAACCATGTTGATGCTGTTCAAACTGCTTCAGGTAAATGGACCCCAACTTTCAGCTACGTTGAAAAAGCAGAAACTCCTGCTAAAGAAGATAAAAAAGACGAAGTTAAGAAAGACGACAAGAAGAAAGACGAAAGCAAAAAAGACGACACCAAGAAAGACGACAAGAACAAAGACAGCAAAGACAAGAAAGATAGCGAAGTTAACAAAGACAACAAAGCTAAGAAAAACGAATCTAAGAAAGATGACAAGAAGAAATCTGACAAAGATTCTAAAGTTGTTGTAGCTAACGAAAAAGCTAAGAAAGACAACAAAGCTAAGAAAGACGCTAAATCTCAAAAAGCTAACGCTAAATTACCAGCTACTGGCGTAGTTGCAGGTTCTGTTGCTGGCTTAGGTGTTGCCTTAGTTGCTGCTGGTTCAGCTCTATCTTTCCGTCGTCGTAAATAATTAACTAGACCTTAAGCGATAGTTAATAGTATCTAAATTGCTTAAATAAAAGTGCAAGAATATCTTACTCTCCCTCTAGCGGACCTTGGTGCTTTAGTGCCAAGGTCTTTCTTTGTTTATAGCCGGAAAAGGGCTATGAATCGGTCGTCTCTTAGCAAATGACTGTGATATAATGAATAGCGAATTGAGAAGGGATGTGGCAGGATGCGGATTATTGCCGGTGAATTTGGGGGAATACCCCTACAAGCGGTGCCAGGATCGAATACCCGGCCCACGACAGATAAGATTAAGGAATCCATGTTTAATATTATTGGCCAATACCTAGATGGCGGGATTGTCCTTGACTTTTATGCGGGGTCAGGCGCTCTGGGACTAGAAGCCTTATCGCGGGGAGCTGATGAGGTTTATGCCTTTGAACGTTTCCGTAAGGCCCAAGAAACAATTGCTAAGAATGTGGCTAAGGCCCACCTTGAAGATCGCTACCACTTACTTAAGGGTGACAACCAAAAGCAGTTGAAGTCTTTGCGGAAGAAGGCTCCTGATTTACAATTTGATTGGGTTTTCTTAGATCCGCCTTATAAGGGCCAACATTTAGAAGACTTGCTCCTCCAGTTCCAGGAAGAGGGCTGGCTCAGTGACCAAGTCACGGTGGTTTGTGAGTTGGATAGTCAAGATAACCTGCCTGACACTGTGGGAAATTTACACGCCTTTAAAAACGCAACATACGGCCACACCCGGGTAGTTTGCTATCGTTTTGATGCATAGGGCATTCAAGCTGATTTCATGAAATTGAAGTCAGCTTTTTTCGTTAACTGAGTCTTTCTTTACGGATGAATAAGTAGAGAAAGAGGTGTCGCTATGCAAGCGTGGTGGGAAGATTTAAAGAACTTATCTTTTGCAGAAATTATTGAAAACTATGGCAAGTTACTGGCAGGAGTTTTTATAGCTTTTGTTTTATTGGCTGCTGGTGTGATTTACTTGGCGTTTGATCGGGTGCTTGATCCAGCGGGTCAAGCTCCAGTAAGTGCAACCGCCTTGGTGGAGTCAGATGACCAAGAGGAAAATAGTCAGTCGGAGTCGTCCATGACAGACCAAGCGGAAGCTGGTCAAGATAGTAATTCAGAGAGTCAAGTCGATGAATTGATCTATGTGGATGTCAAAGGGGCGGTCAAGTCACCTGGCCTCTACCAAGTCCAGGCGGGTGACCGCGTTCTTGATGCTATTGATTTGGCGGGTGGGCTAAATGACCAAGCCGATTCCAAACGCATTAATCTCTCCCAGCGCCTCCAGGACCAGATGGTGGTCTATGTGCCGGCCTTGGATGAAGAAGTGGGAGCGAAAGACTTGATGGCTATAACTCCTGTTTTGTCTGGGGATGGCCCAACTGCAGGAAGTAGCCAGGGAGATAGTCAGAAGATCAATATCAATACTGCTGATGCCAGCCAACTCCAAGAAATATCAGGCATTGGAGAGAAGAAGGCGGCTGATATTATTCAATATCGGGAAAGTAAGGGGTCTTTTCAAACGATTGAGGAGATTACCGAGGTCTCTGGTATTGGTGACAAGACCTTTGAGAAGATCAAAGAACAAATTACTGTGAACTAAGATGAAAACGAAGATTTTTTGGTTAGCCTTGGGGATTCTCTTACTGACAGCTCTCATGCTGGCGCCATCAGTCTGGACGCTGATTTTCTACCTCTGGTACTGGGGCCGGGTGATTGCCTTAAAGGAGAAAGGGTTAATTAAATGGTTGGTTGTTAGTCAGTTACTTATGGGCCTTTATCTTTATCTTCTTAGTCAAAGGATGTCCCACTTTATTGCTGGGGAGGCTGATCTAACTTTAGAAGTGGCTATCGATAGCTTGAAGGTGGAGGGCGACTTAGTCCAATTTAAGGGGCAAGAATTGACAACGGGAGAAAAGTTTCAAGTTTTCTATTACTTGAAATCTGAGGCTGAGCAGGCGGTTTGGTTAAATCAAGAGCGATCCTTTCAAGTCAGTCTCCTAGGCCAATTAACCCCTCCTGGAGGCCAGCGTAATTTTCATGGCTTTGATTACCAGGCCTATTTAAGTCGGCAGAACATTGATTGGCTCTTTGAGGTGGAGAAGGTTCAGGGTCTGGTTGATTTACCCTATTGGGCTTATTTTTGGCCCAACCTCCGACAGAGCATTTACTCCTATTTACAGAGATTGGACTTAGGAATCTTGGCGGATTACTTCCAGGCCTTATTTCTGAATGATAAGTCCGGCATTGATCCCTCCGCCATGGCTGCCTACCAGGAAATTGGGATTATTCATTTATTTTCCTTATCCGGTTTCCATGTTAACTATTTGTTAGCCCTGTTGAAGCGGTCTCTCTTGCGTCTAGGGGTCTTGGTGGAATACTACCAATGGATCGCCTTAGTCGTCTTAATCCTTTATGGCTGTTTATTAGGCTTACCTTATGGGATGATCCGAGCCATTGGTTCCTATCTTTACGCCTTTATCCAAAGAAGAGCCAATCGTCCTGTCGATCCCTGGGCTGGCCTCGCCTGGTCGGTAGTGTTTATCCTTCTTATTAATCCTCAGGCCATCTTTTCCTTAGGTTTTCAATTGTCCTATGCCCTAACTGCCACCTTATTAATCATTAAACAAGCGCCGCCCTTTAAGCATGCCTGGCAGGAAGAGTTCATCTTCTCCCTGTCCTGTACCTTGGTCACCATTCCTTTTCTCATTATCAGTCAGGCTGGTTTCTCTTGGTTAGCTCTGTGGGTGAATTACTTTTATTCCTGGTTGTTTTCCGTCTGCCTCTTTCCTGGGCTTCTCCTGGTAGTGGGCTTAGGGATAGGAGGTTTAGGCTGGCTAGTGACCCTAGTGTCCTGGCCCCTGACCTGGGTGATCCTTCATCTAGAGAAGTTGTCGGTCTTTTTTAGTGACCTGCCCGGATTTTACTGGCTAACGGGACATATACCTTTTGTCTTTATCATGTGTTATTGCTTGGTGCTCGCTTATTGGTTAGACCGGCAAGTCTTAGCCGACATGAAAGGGCGGGGCTGGCTGGTCCTGGCTTCGGCTCTCTTAGCTTTATATCTTTTTCCTTATTTATCTCCCTTGGGCCAGGTAGCTGTCTTAGATATCGGTCAAGGGGATTGTATCCTCGTCAAACCGCCATTTTCTGCCTCAGCTTACCTGATTGACGCAGCTGGCAGACCCACTTTTCCAAAAGAAGACTGGCAAGAGCGACCCAGGCGGACCTTGTTTGAGAGCCAGATCCAGCCTGCCTTAGCTGCCCAGGGAGTCCGCTCACTGGCGGGGCTTTTCTTGACCCATGGGGACTTTGACCACTATGGGTCAGCACCTGAAATCATTCGTCAAATCCCGGTAGATACTCTCTATTTACCTGTTGGCATGCAGGAAGACCATGAAGTTCTAACCGCCTTGGATCAGGCGCTCAAAGCCAGTAAGAATCCCCATATCCAAGTGGTCTGGCTCCAAGCCGGCCAAAGTCTGACCCTCAGTCGGTCCATGGCCCTAGAGGTTTTGATGCCAGAAGAGTCAGGAACAGGGGAAAACGAAGATTCCTTAGCCATGTTAGGGGCCATGGGTCCTTTGACTTTTCTCTTTACTGGGGATATTGATGGATCTGCGGAAGTGCAAATGGCGGACAAGATAAAGGGCCCGATCGATGTCTTAAAGGTAGCCCACCACGGCTCTGACCATTCCAGCCCTAGTGATCTAATCGCCCAATGGCAACCCCACTATGCCTTGATTTCAGTGGGAGAGAATAACCGCTACGGCCATCCTAGCGACCGGGTAGTCGATGATCTAGCCGCAGTCCAGGCGACGACTTTCCGCACTGACCGGGATGGGGCGATTCATTATTTTTACTTAGGGAGACACTATCGTTTTAAGACGGTAAAAGCAGCGGGAAAAGAAGATTCTATTGGAGATTGACTTGTTTAATGACAAAGTCGGCCTTGTCAGTTAAAATAGATGGGATGTGAGGAGGGGCGTCATGACTTTTCAAAGCACCATACAGAAAATAAAAGCAGGACAAGTGGATCCCATCTACCTTTTACTAGGGGAGGAGAAGTTTTTGATCCAAGAATTTGAAAATCAGTTAAGCCGGGCGGTCATTGGGGACCAGGAAGCGGTCAGTGATTTCAACTTTGTCCGCTTAGACTTAGAAGAACATTCCTTAGAAGAGGCCTTAGTCGAGGCCAATACCATTTCCTTTTTTTCTGAGCCCAAGATTATTTGGCTGACTCAGCCGGTCTTTTTAAGTACAGAGAAGGGGAAGAAGGAGGAAAATACCCAAGCCCTGCTGGATTATATGGCTGAACCGGCTCCTGACGTGACCCTGGTCTTTGTCTGTGATTTTGAGAAACTCGACGGCCGCAAGAAGGTCGTTAAGCAGTTAAAAAAAGCCGCCAATCTGGTTGATGTCTCCTTGGCAGACGAGTCGACTACGACTAACTACATCAAGGACTATGTCAGAAATGCGGGCTATTTGATGGATCGCTCAGTCTTACAGCTCTTTTTGGAAAGAACCAACTATCAATTATCCAATGCCATGAATGAATTGGAGAAGCTCTTTCTCTTTGTGGGTCAGGAAGATCGTATCAGCAGGCACGATGTCGAGACCGTGGTGTCGCCTTCCTTGGATAATAATATCTTCCATTTGACCGACTATGTCATGGCCCACCGCCTGGAAGCGGCCTTGGACTTGTACCGGACCCTAATCCAGGAAAAACACCAACCCATTGCGATTTTGGCCCTCTTAGAGGCTAACTTCCGTCTTTTTAGCCAGATTGCGCTCCTATCCCGCACGGGTTATGACCAAGGGGCTATTGCCAAGAGCCTAGGGGCCCATCCTTACCGGGTCAAGATGAGTATGAAACAAATGCGCTCTTACGACGGCCAGCAATTATTGGCGGCCTACCAGGACTTGGTGGAGTTGGATTATGAGATTAAGTCAGGCCAGGTAGACCCTAACTTAGGCATTGAATGGTTTATCTTACGTTTTGCGGCTTAGTTAATTATAAAAATGGACAAAAAAACACCGCTTCTTTAACGGCTTAGGCCAGTTAAGAGAAGCGGTGGCTTTTTTATTACTTGTTTAATTTTTGAGCCATACGTGAATTAATACGGCTTGCTTTATTAGCGTGGATTAAGTTCTTAGAAACTGCTTGGTCCACTAATTTTTGAGCATGTTGGTGTAATTCTTCGACGTTATCTGCGCCTTCTTGGACAGCAGTTTCGAAACGTTTAATAGCGGTACGCATTTCGCTGACTTTTGCAGAGTTTACTGCAGCGTTCTTTTCGTTTTGACGTACGCGTTTAATAGCTGATGCAATGTTTGCCATGGAGTCCACCTCTTTCTTTTTTCGCTTTTTCAAGTGAACAGGTCACTAACATGAATATTATACAGAAATTTGACCAGGCTGGCAAGAGAAATTTTACTTAGTCCTTGGAAGCTTAAAATAGGGTTTAGGTCCTAGTCGTGATAAACTAGATAGGAGAAAAGAAAAAATGGAGTGAAGTATAGTGGACGGCAAGTTTGAATTAGTATCATCCTACCAACCCAGTGGGGACCAACCCCAAGCCATCAAAAAACTGGTTGAAGGGGTGGAAAATAACGATAAGGCCCAGGTCCTTTTAGGCGGTACCGGGACCGGAAAGACCTTTACCATGGCTAATGTCATTGCGGAGACCAACCGGCCGACCTTGGTCTTAGCCCATAATAAAACCCTAGCGGGACAATTGTATTCAGAGCTCAAGGAATTCTTCCCCCATAATGCAGTCGAATACTTTGTCTCTTACTATGACTACTACCAACCAGAAGCCTATGTGCCATCGAGCGATTCCTATATTGAAAAATCGGCCTCAGTCAATGATGAGATTGATAAGCTCCGCCACTCAGCCACCTCATCGATCCTGGAACGCCGGGATACCATCATTGTGGCATCGGTGTCCTGTATCTACGGTTTAGTGGACCCAATGGAATATAAAAACCACGTGCTTTCCATCCGCCAAGGTCAAGAAGTTGACCGTAACGACTTTATGCGGCGTTTGGTGGATATGCAGTACGAGCGTAATGATATTGAGTTCCGCCGTGGGACTTTCCGCGTCCGCGGGGATGTGGTGGAAGTCTTCCTGCCTTCCCGTGACAGTGAAGCTATCCGGGTGGAGTTCTTTGGCGATGAAATTGATCGGATTCGTCAAGTTGATGTTTTGACCGGTGAAGTCAAAAATGACGTCAAACACTATCCCATCTATCCAGCCACTCACTTTGTGGTTGATTATAATAAGATGCAAAGAGCGGTTGACTCAATTGAGGCCGAATTAGAGGTCCAATTGAAGAAGTTTAATGACGAAGGCAAACTCCTAGAGGCCCAACGTCTGGAACAGAGAACTCGTTACGATATCGAAATGCTATTAGAAATGGGCTATTGTAACGGGATTGAGAACTATTCCCGCCATATGGACGGTCGGGCGCCGGGTCAACCCCCATATACCTTGCTGGACTTCTTCCCTGACGATTACCTGCTCATGGTTGACGAATCCCACATGACCATGCCCCAAGTACGTGGCATGTACAACGGTGACAAAGCCAGGAAGGAACAGCTAGTCGATTATGGTTTTCGCCTGCCTTCTGCCTTAGACAACCGGCCTTTGAAATTAGCTGAATTTGAAGAACGCGTCAACCAAGCCATCTATGTTTCCGCTACCCCTGGGGACTATGAAATTGAGAAGGCTCATGGCGAAGTTGTGGAACAAATTATCCGGCCAACCGGTCTCTTAGACCCCAAAGTGGAAGTTCGCCCGATTAAGGGTCAAATTGATGACTTGATTAGTGAAATTAATGAGCGGGTAGATAGAGGCGACCGGGTCTTTGTCACCACTCTGACCAAGAAAATGTCCGAAGACCTGACCGATTACTTAGAAGAGGTCGGCATTAAGGTGAAATACCTACACTCGGATATTAAAACCCTCGAGCGGACCGAAATTATCCGTGACCTCCGTCTGGGCGTCTTCGATGTCCTGGTGGGGATAAACCTCCTGCGGGAAGGGATCGATGTGCCTGAAGTGTCTTTGGTGATTATCTTAGACGCGGATAAGGAAGGCTTCCTCCGTAATGAGCGGTCGCTGATCCAAACCATTGGACGGGCTGCTCGTAATGAAAATGGCCACGTGATTATGTATGCGGATACTGTGACCGGATCCATGCAGGCAGCCATTGATGAAACCGCTAGACGGCGGGCGATTCAAGAGGCTTATAATGAGGAACATCACATTACTCCGAAAACCATCCAAAAAGAAATTCGTGATTCCATCCGCATTACTACCGCAGTGAACAATGCAGAAGAAAATGAATCGCTCATGGATACCATCCGGGGCATGAACCGCAATGAAAAAGAAGAAGCTGTCCACAATGTGGAATTAGAAATGCGTCAAGCAGCTAAAGACCTGAACTTCGAAAAAGCGGCTGAATTGCGGGATATCATCTTAGAACTTAAGGCAGAATATAAGATTAAGTGATGTTGGTCGATTAAATAAACCATGTTTATTAATAGTAAAAAGTAAAGGACCACAAAAGAAAAGCTCTCCCTTGCTACAATCTGCAAGGGGGAGCTCTTTGCGCTTCAGATTTAACTTTTGTTTTCTTTTTTACTAGTCCTCATTGTTATCACTAGGGTCAGGCTCTGCTTCCAATTTCTCTAAGTCGTCAGCTAAGTCTTGGCCTTCAGCAGTGTCCAAGCTAGTGATGAAGCGGTCCTGTTGGTCTGGATCTTCACTCTTACTGTGGATAACATGGAGCTGGGGCGTGGTTTTTCCCTCTTTGTCTGAATCAGGGCTTTCTGGTTCATCTTCCCAGTCTTCGGCTTGTTCGCCTTCTTGGTCACTTGGATCATCTTTAATGGCCCTTGGAAATGCAGGCAAGAGGGTACTTGATAAGATTAACCAGGCTACTCCTAAGGACAAGCCGGCCACGATGTCGGAAAAATAATGAACGCCAAGGTAGACCCGACTGAGGGCAATGGCTAGGCAGAGGATCCCTGTAGCAATTCCTAAAATTTGGCGCTTCTTATAAGAACGGATAAAGTAAAAAGCAATTAAGCACAAGCCCCCATACATTAAAACGCTCCCCATAGAATGGGCGCTAGGGAAGGAATAACCACCTTGTTCGATAAGGGGTTGGATAAAGCTAGGTCGAGGGCGTTTAACAATATATTTAATACTTTGGTTACCGAGCAGGACGCCAAGGATGAGTTGGCTAGAAAACCAAATTCCTAGGAAGCGGTACTTGAAGTAATAGAGAATGGCACTAATAATGAGGGCGGCAATAATAATATAAACCGTGGTCCCCATTTCAGTGAAGTAAGTGACAAAGGTCTGCCACCACTGGGGCCCCCAAGCAAACAGTGCCCCACCAATCGCTTGATCAGCCCCTTGGATAAAGGCAGGATGGATGGCTGCCGTTAAACAAATTAAGGCGAAGGGGATCAAGGCAAGTAGCGAGCCAAGTAAATGGGGGAAGAATGTTCGATCTAAATGTTTCATAAGTCTTCTCCTTTATTATAATTATCTTTATTTTAAGTGAAAAACTGAAAAAAGGCCAAAAAATGCTGGCGAAACCGAGTAAAATTAAGGATATTTCTTGCAAGTTTAGCCGATTTCTCGTATAATGACTGCTGTGCTTAAAGCACAACCATTTTCTTGGTCAGCCGAATCACCAACGGCTTACTCAGACTATGGAAGAATACAAGAGAAAGAAAGGTGAATATAATGGCATTAACTAAAGAAGAAAAAGACGCTATTATCGAAAAATACGCAACACATGAAGGGGACACTGGTTCTGCTGAAGTACAAATTGCTTTATTAACTGCAGATATCAACAACCTTAACGAACACGCTAAAACTCATAAGAAAGACCACCACTCCTACCGTGGTTTAATGAAGAAAATCGGTCACCGTCGTAACTTATTAGCTTACTTACGTAACAAAGACGTTACTCGTTACCGTAACTTAATTAAGAGTTTAGGTTTACGTCGTTAATTAAGAAAGTGTGATAAGCGCACCAAAGAGCGAGAGCGTTGGAAAAAAGGCGCTTGCTCTGCGCTTGGAACACCTTTAAGCGAGATTCTTTGGAGTCTCGCTTTTTTTAAAGTAAAATCTAGCTAAAAGCCCCCATATTGACCTCTTACTAATCAAAGTTATGTGCTTTAGGAAAAACATATAACCTTGCTTAGTAGGTGGTTGGGGGAGAAAAGGAGTAAATATGTCTGAAAAACAAGTATTTAAAATGAATTGGGCGGGCCGTCCGCTCCAAATCGAAGTTGGCCAACTGGCTAAACAGGCTAATGCTGCGGCCCTGGTACGCTACGGGGATACTGTCGTCTTAACTGCTGTTGTTGGGGCTAAGGAAGCCAAAGAAGGCCAAGATTTCTTCCCTCTTACAGTGAATTATGAAGAAAAACAATATGCTGCTGGTAAAATTCCAGGCGGCTTCATTAAAAGAGAGGGCCGGCCAACTGAACATGCCACTTTAACTGCCCGTTTGATTGACCGTCCAATCCGGCCAATGTTCCCAGAAGGTTTCAAAAATGAAGTCCAAGTGATTAACACCGTCATGTCCGTAGATAACGACTGTAGCCCAGAGATGGCTGCCATGTTAGGTTCTTCCGTGGCCTTAACCATTTCGGATATTCCTTTTGATGGTCCGATTGCGGGAGTCAATGTTGGTCGCGTCGATGGTAACTTAGTGATTAACCCAACCCTAGACCAACAAGCCCAATCTGACTTGGAATTGACTGTTGCTGGGACTCAAACTGCTATTAATATGGTGGAATCCTCTGCCCAAGAATTAAGTGAAGAAGAAATGTTAGAAGCTTTGATGTTTGGTCATGCGAACATTAAGGAACTTTGCTACTTCCAAGAAGAGATCCGCCAAGCAGTTGGCCAAGAAAAAATGCCTTTTGAAGCGGAAGCTTTTGCTCCAGAAACTGAAGCGGAAGTCTATACCCGCTACCATCAAAAAATGGTAGACGCTATCCAAATCTTTGACAAGTTGGAACGTGAAGAGGGCGTTCAAGCGGTTAAGGACGAAATGATTGAGTTTTACGATAGCCAATTCTTAGATGACGAAGACTTTGTCGCTAAACATAATCAAATTGTGGCCCTAGCTGATAAGTTAGAATATGACGAAGTTCGCCGCCTGATTACCGAAGACAAGGTCCGTCCTGATGGGCGTAAAATTGACGAAATCCGTCCTCTCTCTTCAGAAGTAGGGCTCTTGCCACGGGTTCATGGGTCCGGTTTATTTACCCGGGGACAAACCCAAGTCCTCTCCGCATGTACCCTAGCTCCTCTATCTGAATACCAACCCTTGGATGGAATTAGTCCTGAAACCGAACGGCACTTCATCCACCACTATAACTTCCCTCAATATTCAGTGGGTTCCACTGGACGTTACGGTTCACCAGGCCGTCGGGAAATTGGTCACGGGGAATTAGGTCATCGGGCCTTACAAAGAGTCATTCCTTCCCAAGAGGAGTTCCCTTATACCATTCGTTTAGTAGCTGAAGTCTTAGAATCTAATGGGTCTTCTTCCCAAGCTTCTATTTGTGCAGGGACCCTGGCCTTGATGGATGCTGGTGTGCCGATCAAAGCACCTGTAGCGGGGATCGCCATGGGCTTGATTATGGACCAAGAAGATAACAATAAATATACTATTCTAACCGATATCCAAGGTCTTGAAGACCACTTAGGTGATATGGACTTTAAGGTGGCCGGAACTAGACAAGGGATTACCGCCTTGCAAATGGATATTAAGATCAAAGGGATTACTGAAGATATCCTCCGTGAATCCCTAGCCCAAGCTAAAGTTGCCCGCATGCAACTGCTTGACCACCTCCAAGGTACCTTGGATGCGCCACGTGACCATCTCAGCCCTTATGCACCGAAGATTAAGATGATTCAAATTAAACCTGAAAAGATCGGTGAAGTCATCGGTAAGGGTGGTGAAACCATCGATAAGATTATCGAAGCTACCGGAGTCAAGATTGATATCGATGATGATGGCCAAGTAAGTATTTCTTCGAGTGATGAGGCCATGATTGATAAGGCCATTGAAATCATTGAAGAACTCACCTTGGAAATTGAAGTCGGCCAAGTCTTTACTGGGACCGTTACTCGAATTGAGAAATTTGGCGCCTTTGTCCAATTAACCCCTAAACAAAACGGGATGGTTCACATTTCTGAACTCCAACATAAACGCACCAATAAGGTTGAAGATGTGGTCCAAATTGGTGACCAAGTCAAAGTTAAAGTCATTGAAGTCGATAACCGCGGTCGGATCAACCTCTCCATGAAGGCTTTGACCGACAAAGACGCTGAATAAGTTTAACTTTTTATAAAGGAAGGCTGGGACAAAAGTTCTAGCCTTTTTTAGTAGCAAGGATCTCATCAAAACCTGAACCAAGCGCAGAGCAAGCGTCCTTTTTCTTCCAGCGGTCTTGCTCTTTGACGCGCTTGTCGCACTCTTTCTTGCTTAGTAAGACTTTACAATGAAGTTAATTTGTGAAAGCCTTGATAATTTGGTAAAATGAGTTATAAGCTTGATCGAACATGAAAATAGAGGAAGTGTAAACATGACAAAGAAATATAATATCGCTATTGTGGGTGCGACCGGAGCTGTGGGCGAACAACTCCGCTATTTATTAGCGCAATCCAAGATTCCTTATGACAAGGTGCGTTTACTGGCTTCTAGCCGTTCTGCTGGGAAAGAATTAAGCGTGGGCGATGAAAAATATACTGTAGAAGAATTAACTGCTGATTCTTTTGAAGGTATCGATATTGCCTTTTTCTCAGCAGGTGGCGATCGGTCTAAGGAATTTGCGCCTAAGGCCGTTGAAGCTGGAGCCGTTGTGGTGGATAACACGAGTGCCTATCGGATGGATGAAGACACTCCTTTGATTGTCCCAGAGGTTAACCAAGAAGCCATGGATAACCACCACGGTCTTATCGCCAATCCAAACTGTTCAACCATTCAAATGGTGATGGCCTTAAGACCAATCGAAAAGGCTTTCGGCTTAAAGCGGGTCATTGTGTCGACCTATCAAGCGGTTTCTGGTGCAGGGACTCGGGCTGTTTTGGAAATGGAAAATCAATTTCGCGATATCTTATCTGGCGATGAGATTGATGAACCTAAGATTTTACCGGTAGCTGGTGATGAAAAACATTATCAAATGGCCTTCAATGTCCTAGCGCAAATTGATAAGTTCCAAGACAACCACTACACCTTTGAAGAAATGAAGATGACCAATGAAACCAAGAAAATCTTAGGTCGTCCTGATTTACCGGTTTCAGCAACCTGTGTCCGAGTACCAGTCGTTAAGGGGCACGCCGAATCCGTTTATATTGAAATTGACCGTGATGATGTGACCATTGAGGACTTGATGGCTGTTTTAGACCAAGCAGATAATGTGATTGTGGAAGATGACGTGAAGCAACAAGTCTATCCTCAACCCGTGAATGCAGTCAACCGTCCTGAAACCTTTGTGGGAAGGATTCGTCAAGACCTGGATGTGAAGAATGGCTTCCATCTATGGATCGTTTCCGATAATTTATGGAAGGGTGCGGCTTATAATTCCATCGAGATTGCCGAAACCTTAATTGCTCGGAATTTGATCTAAAAGCTATAAAAGATGAAGTGAGCATCTTTACCAATAGGTTATAAAGATGCTTCTTTCCTTTATAAAGAATTTTTGTAAGAAGAAAGAGGAGTTGTAATGAGTGGAATAAGTATTATTCCATTGGGTGGTGTTCGTGAAGATGGTAAGAACATGTACCTGGTCGAAGTCAATGATAAGATTTTTATCTTAGACTGTGGCCTAATCTTCCCACCTGATGAAATGTTAGGGGTCGATATCATGATCCCTGATTTTACCTATGTCATCGAACACAAGGATAAGGTAGCTGGGGTCTTTTTGAGCCACGGCCATGCCGATGCGATTGGAGCCCTGCCTTATCTCTTAAAAGAGGTTAATGTTCCCGTCTTTGGGACGGAATTGACCATTGAATTAGCTAAGATCAATTGTAAGAAGCGTGGGGTGAAGAACTTCAAAGACTTCTACGTGATCGATGATTCTAACGAAATTGATTTTGATGATGCTGTGGTTAAGTTCTTCAGCACGACCCACACGGTCCCAGAATCATTGGGGATTGCAGTCCAAACTGAAGAAGGCAGCATTGTTTATACCGGGGACTTCAAATTTGATTTGACGGTTGGTGATGGTTATAAGACCAGCTTTAACCGCATTGGCGAAATTGCCTCATCTGGGGTAATTGCCCTCTTGAGTGATTCCCAACATGCGGATTCCTATTTTGAAAATACCTCGGAAGAAAAACTGGAACAGGCTATTTTAAAGGAAGTGGACAAGGCTAGCGGACGGGTCGTCTTAGCCACGGTGGATAGTAATATATTACGGATCCAACAAGTCTTAAATGTGGCGCGGGCCACTAACCGCCATGTCTTCTTATCAGGCGATCAAATTGAAGAAATTATCGATGTGGCCATCCGCTTGAACAAGCTCACCATCCCTTCCAAGAATCTGATCCAGCCCAATGACAATTTAAAGAACTTTGCTGATGATGAAATTATTATCTTGGAGACTGGTGAATACGGGGAAATCCTAACCAATTTACAAGCCATGTCCAAGGGGTCCCACAAGAATATTAAAATTCAAAAGGGCGATTTGGTCTTGATTACTTCGAGTCCATCCGTGGGCTTAGAAACCGTGATGGCTGATACTGAAGATGAGATCTACCGGGCTGGTGGCCATGCTCTCCAAGTCTTATCGGCTTATAAATCTAGTGGTCACGCTTCACCAAAGGATTTGGAAGTCTTGATTGGTCTTTTCAATCCAGATTATGTGGTGCCTGTGTCGGGAGAATACCGTCTCTTACACGCTCATGGTAAAATTGCTCAAAGTCTGGGCTATGATGATGACCATATCTTCCTGCTTGAAAAAGGTGACGTCCTTAAATACGAGAAGGGCAAACTTCGCCTAGCCAGCTCAGTTCCGTCTGAGAATGTCTTGGTTGATGGGAGTGGGGTTGGCGATATTGGTAATATTGTCTTACGTGACCGCCGCATTCTCTCAGAAGATGGGATTTTTGTGATTGTCTTGACCATTTCGAGAAGCCAAGGTAAGATTCTTTCCCAACCTGAAATCATTTCTCGGGGCTTTGTCTTTATGAAGGAGAGTACTGATCTTCTTAACGCCAGCAAGGAACTGGTGCGCGAAGAGGTTGAAAAGGCCCTAGCAGATCCTAAAAACTTTGATTGGGCCGACTTAAAGGGTAAAATTCGGGAAGTGGTGGCTAAATATCTCTATAAGGAAACTAACCGCCGTCCCATGGTTTTACCGGTGATTATGGAATCTTCTCACCGTCGCGGTAAGCGTAACTTCAAGAAAGAAAATCAAAAGAATAATTCCAATCAAAAGAACCATTCCAACCAAAAAAATAATGCCAAGAAAAATAATAAACCGAATTCAAAAAACAAGCACAATAAAAATCACAAGCAGAAACAAGACGCAAAATCTTAGCATTAGAAAGGACTAAGTTATGAAATCTTCCCAACGTTTAGTGATTATCGTTGAAGGCTTACTTTACCTAGCCTTAGCTTTTCTTATTCAGTTAATTTTCCCAGCGGTTATTTCTGAGTGGGGAATTGCTTTAAGGATTGGCTATACCTTGCTGATTTACTATGCTTTCAGGCGCGGAAATTTTGCCGGAAGTTTCGTTGGTCTTTTGTTAGGAGCAGTTTCCTGCATTGGACTGGATAACCCGGCTGATCATATCGGCCAAATTATTGGTATGATTATCGCTAGTGGTTGTTTAGGCATTGCGGGTCTCTTTGCCCGTAATTTACAACGGACCTTGCATAACCGGCGGATGGGGTCGGCCTATCTTAACTTGGTAACCGGTACTATCCTGGCATGGCTAGCCTATTTCTTAGTGCGCTTCCTGACTTATGAATATTTAGTCAGTGACCTTAGCCTAACGACCCAGGTTAACTTCCAACAAAATGCCTTGTCAGCCTTGGTGAATATTGTCCTTAGCTTGATTATCTTGATTGTGATTATGAATGTTTCGGCTAAGAACTTTATCCCTAAAAATACGCCTTATATATCAAGGCGTGAGCGTTCTCGCTTACTGAATGATGATTAAAGCAAAGACAGCCCAAGGAAGCTGGAGCACTGGCTCCAGCTCTTTTGCTTATTAGGGGAAGTATGCCTTTTAGTTTTTATTTTTATTTATTGTGAAATTTGCTATAATCTTATTTAGTTTGAGAGAGAGGTTAGGATTTATGACCAATTGGGTAAATATTTTAATTATTGCCATTATTTTAATTAATACGGTGTCGGCGATTTATACGGTTTTTCGCCAAGAGCGGCCAGTAGCGACGATTTGGGCTTGGTTACTTGTCCTAATCTTACTGCCGGGGCTAGGTTTTGTGATTTACTTTTTCTTGGGGAGAAAGATTTCTGATAAGCAGATCTTCCAATTGAATGAGAAGGAAGCTATGGGGATGACCACCCTAGTCAACAAAAACATTGATGACTCGGGCAAACAGCGTTTTATCTCTGACTATGATCCTGAACTGCAAGAATTAATTATCCTGCTTTACCGCTCTAATTTTTCAATTTTAACCGCTAATAATGAGGTTGAAATCTTTGATGAGGGCAAGGAAAAAATTGAAGCCCTCTTAAAGGATATCGCGGCAGCCAAGCATCATATTCATATCCAATACTATATCCTTACTCCTGACGAGGTGGGTAACCGGGTCTTAGACGCCTTGACTAAAAAAGCCCAAGAGGGGGTTGAAGTCAGGCTCCTATATGATGCCCTAGGAAGTCGTCAATTAAAGGATAAGGATTTAGAAGCGCTGCGAGCAGCAGGGGGAGTGGCTTCGGCCTTCTTTGGTTACTCGACCTGGATTCAAAATTTCCGTTTGAACTTCCGTAACCACCGCAAAATTGTTGTTATTGACGGGCGGGTTGGCTATATCGGCGGCTTTAATATTGCTAAGGAATATATCGGTAAGGGGCCCTTGGGCTACTGGCGCGACACCCATTTAAGGGTAGTTGGCGAGGCAGTTCAAGCCCTGCAAAGTCGTTTTGTGGTTGACTGGTATGCGTCAACGGACGAGGATACTAGTCTCTTACTGGCTGAACCTGAATTGGCCCATGACTATTTCCCCTTATTCCCGGTTGAGGATAAAGTTCCTATGCAAATTGTTTCCTCGGGACCTGAAGATGAAACCGACCAAATTAAGATGGGGTATTTGAAGATGATCACCATGGCCAGGTCACGGATTTACTTGCACACGCCTTACTTTATTCCGGATTCACCGATTTTGGAGGCTTTGGAACTTGCCGCCCTGTCTGGTATTGAAGTCCATATCATGATCCCATGTAAGCCGGACCACCCCTTTGTTTATCGGGCCACTGAATACTATAGTAAGGAAGTCTTAGCCTCTGGCGTTCATGTTCATCGCTATGACAAGGGCTTCCTGCATTCCAAGATGATGATTGTGGATGACCGGATTGCCAGTGTGGGGACCGCCAACTTCGATATTCGATCTTTCCGCTTGAATTTTGAAGTGAACGCCTTTATCTATGATAAGACGGTGGTGGCTGAATTGATTGCCCAATATGAACGTGACTTAGAGGATTCGACGCTTCTGACCCGAGAATACTTCGACAATCAATCCGGCTGGAAGAAGTTCAAACAAAAGGGCTCTCGCCTCTTAGCGCCGATTTTATAAAAATAAAAACCAGTTTACTCTCTGGGGGATTTCTTAGTGCTTCGCTTAGGAAGGACATCAAGAAAGTGAGTAAACTGGCTTTTTCATAATTAAACGATGATTGAGAAGTTATTTTGGTGATGGTAGAAGTTTTTATTTAGTAAAGTGATTGAATCAGGATGAATTAGTGCTGGCTCTAGGCATTGGGTTCCCAAATAGCTAAGATTTCTTGCTTAGGGATCATAAAGTTGACCTCGCTATCGACATCTTCAAAGATAACCATTTGACTTTGGGGATGGGAAGAATATTTTTGAAAATAGCCAAAGAGGGTGTCTTTGGTATACATATTACCCATATTGCGTCTAACGGTAATGTAGACGGGAAGCTGTTGTTTTTGGTAATCCTTGATCTGACTGGATAGGGCATCATTTTCTGTAACTGGCTCGAGATCTTGAAGCTTTTCAGCGGGGTTTTTATTAATGGACTGTAACGGTCTAGCGACGTTGGTCTGTGAACTTATCGGGATAATGTTATGAATTAAGCTATTCCATGAGAACGATTGACTTGGATTTTGCATCTTAGACCCTCCTTAAATAATAAAAATAAACAATTTCAGAACGTTTGTTCTAACTGATTTATAGTATAGCGAACGTTCGTTCTAGTGTCAAGTGAAATTCGAACAGATGTTTTTTATAGGTAAGAAAGCTTTTAAGTGAAGTAAAATCGCTTCAAAGGAATAAATCTATGCTAAAATGAACGTAACTCTAATAAAGATCGTGTGGCTGCCTGTTTATTCCATGCGACACTTAGTCATGAAAAGAATAAGGACTTTTTAATTATTTACTTTATTTAAATAATTTACGACAAGTCTTTTAATTTGTGGTATGATACACTTTATAAACTTTTAAAGGATGAAAGGTGTTCTATGAAATCGAAAGGATTATTGGTTGTGCTTTCAGGACCCTCTGGGGTAGGTAAAGGGACGGTCCGCAAAGCATTATTTGAGACTGATCAAGAAAAAAATCAATTTTTCTATTCCGTTTCAGCAACTACACGTCAACCACGTGAAGGGGAAGTAGACGGAAAGGATTATTTTTTCGTATCGCGAGAAGAGTTCGAGAAAATGATCGAAGATGAAAAGTTGTTAGAATATGCGGAATATGTAGGAAATTTTTACGGGACACCCCTGGATTACATTGATAAAATGACAAATGCAGGAAAGGATGTCTTCTTAGAAATTGAAGTACAGGGTGCCTTGCAGGTAAAACGGCGGATGCCTGATGGGGTTTTCATTTTTCTGGCGCCACCAAACTTAAGAGAATTGGAATCACGCATCGTTAACCGGGGAACGGACAGTCCAGAAGTGATTGCGGAACGGATGGACAAGGCGCGCACCGAGTTGCAATTAATGACCCAATATGACTATGTGGTGGAAAATGATGATGTGGATCTAGCGGTAAAACGGATCCAAACCATCATTAAGGCAGAACATTTGAAAGTTGACCGTTTTATTGACGATATTGTTGAGAATTATCTAGGAGAGGGAGATTAATTATGATTATTTATCCATCGATTGATTCTTTGTTAAAGCAAGTAAATTCTAAATATTCTCTGTGTACCATTGCCGCTAAACGGGCCCACGAACTTCAAGAAAACCAAAATCCGATGTTAACAGACTATCATTCTCCTAAGTATGTTGGCCAAGCCTTAGAAGAGATTAATTCCGGTGACTTAGGCATTGATCCAGATTCTTTAGCTAAGGACGAAAGCCTTAACTAATAATAAGCACGAACAAAGATCGGTTAGCCGGTCTTTTTTTCGTGCTTTGGAAAACTAGAGATAGTTGGAAGCTGATTTAAGTTTTAGTACAATAGATAGAGAAATAGCGGAAAGGAGAATGGATATGGTCACAGAAAAGACAAGAGCCCCCCGTTTTGCCCGGGTCATTGTTGATGTTCCTACCATGCAGACTGACCATCCCTATGATTATTATATTCCCGACCGCTATCAGGACTTGATTCAGGTGGGGATGCGCGTCCAAGTTCCCTTTGGTGTCCGCCAGGTACTGGCCTATGTGGTGGAATTAACCGCGACCAGTGAATTTGAAGGTGAACTTAAAGAAATCACTAGCCTGCTTGATGACCAAGCGGTTTTAACTCCGGAAATGTTGAATCTGGGTCGAGATATGGCCGAGCATTTGTTTTCTTATGTGGTGACTTGTTACCAAACCATGCTGCCCCGCTTGTTAAAGGTGGACTACCATAAGTACTTCGTCCCTAGTGAGACATTGACTTACCAACACCGGCAAAGCTACTTTGAAGACCAGGAAGAAGTCTCCTGGGAGGTGGCAGAAGAAGCCGGGCAGTTAAAAGACTTGCTAGCTTTAAAAGAGGCAGGCGAGGTCAGCCTTGACTACCGGGTTGCTGACCGCAAACATTATAAAACTGAAAAATGGATCCAACCCTTGATGGATGCAGAACAATTAGAACAGGAGCGCGACCAACTTAGAAAAACCGCTAAAAAGCAGATCTTACTCTGTGAAGTGCTCATGGAACTTGAAGGCCGGCGGGTGAGCGTCAAATGGTTGCGGGAGAATTATGATCTCTCCTTACAAACTATCCGCCGTGGGCAAGATTTCGGTTGGTTAAAGTTATTTGAAGTCGAAGTCAACCGTGATCCCTATGCCGACCGCTATCAAGAGCGAACCCAAGATAAGCCCTTAACCGATGACCAAAGTCAGGTTTACCAAGAAGTCAAACAGGCGATCAGTGACCAAGTTAATGACACCTATCTCTTGCAAGGAGTGACGGGTAGTGGGAAGACAGAAGTTTACCTGCAATTAATCCGCCAAGCCCTCGATCAAGGGCAAAATGCCATTTTATTGGTACCAGAAATTGCCTTGACTCCACAAATGGTGGCCCAGTTGAAGGGGCGCTTTGGAGATTTGGTCGCTGTTCTTCACAGTCAATTAAGCGTTGGCGAGCATTTTGATGAATGGCGGAAGATGCGCAGAGGAGATGCTCGGGTAGTCGTGGGTGCTCGGTCATCGATCTTTGCCCCCATTGATAATATTGGCATCATCATTATTGATGAGGAACATGAGACCACTTATAAACAAGAGGAAGCCCCGCGCTACCATGCCCGGGATGTGGCCAAGTGGCGGGCGTCTTATCATTCCTGTCCCTTACTCTTAGGGTCAGCAACACCCGCCTTAGAAAGCCGGGCCCGGGCCCAAAATGGGGTCTACCACTTGCTTAGTCTCCCTGGACGGATTAACGGTAAGGCTTTACCAGCTGTTGACTTGATCGATATGCGGGAAGAGTTTAAGCATAAAAATTACTACCAATTCTCCCGCTCACTCAAAGAAGCCATCGATCAAACCTTAAGCCAGGGCCAACAAGTGGCCCTCATGCTTAATCGGCGGGGCTATGCTAATTATGTCATGTGTCGGGATTGTGGCTATGTTTTTCAATGTCAAAATTGTGATGTTTCCCTAACCTATCATTATAGTGATCGCAGTTTACAGTGCCATTATTGTGGCTATAGCCGGCCCTATCCCCAAGTCTGCCCCCTCTGCCAAGGCCAACACTTACGTCCCTTTGGCAGCGGCACGGAAAAGGTTGAAGAAGAGATTTACCAACTCTTTCCTGGCAAGCACTTGGTCAGGATGGATAATGATACCACCCGTAAAAAGGGCGCCCATGAGCGTTTGTTAGCCAAAGTGGCAAGTGGCGAGGCGGATATTTTGCTGGGAACGCAAATGATTGCTAAGGGGCTAGATTTCCCTAATATTACCCTAGTGGGAGTGATCAATGCGGATACCTCCCTCTACCTGCCTGATTTCCGGGCTTCAGAGCGGACCTTTCAGCTCTTAACCCAGGTGAGTGGCCGAGCCGGTCGGGGTGACTTGGAAGGGCGGGTCATGATTCAAACCTTTAATCCAGACCACTATGCCCTACAACTCGCTAAGCACCACGATTATGACCGCTTCTACCAAAAGGAAATGACCTACCGTAAACTCAATCATTATTCCCCTTATTTCTATACCATCAGGTTATCTATCTCACACTTTAATGAAAAAGATGCCCTAAAAGCGGCCTTAACCTTGGCTACTTTACTGCGTGAACGCAGCCAGGGCAGTAAAGACTATGTCATTGGCCCCAGTCAAAATGCCATTTCTCGGATTAAAAACCGTTATTATTATCAAATTTTGTACCAGTACCGCAATCAAGCACACATTCAGCCCCTATTCCAAGAAATCCGTGACTTGGCTCAAGACTGGAGTAAAAAGAAACTCTATGTCTCTATTGATGTCGAGCCTTTATCTTTCTTATAGGAAAACAGGGGATAGGAATTGCACTGAGGAGGAAGTTATTCATTATGAAAAAAATTGTATTTATGGGGACGCCAGAATTTTCGGTGAAGAGTCTACAGGCCTTAATTGACCACCCTGACTATGAAGTGAGCGCCGTGGTTACCCAGCCTGACCGACCCGTGGGACGGAAACACCGCCTCCAAGCCTCAGCGGTTAAAGAAGCCGCCCAAGCAGCTGATATTCCCGTTTACCAACCTGAAAAAATCAGTCAAGACCAAGAGCTCGACCAACTACTCAGTCAGGGGGATATCGATTTAATCGTGACGGCTGCTTACGGGCAATTTTTACCCGAGCGTTTATTGAATTATCCTAAATACGGAGCCATTAATGTTCATGCCAGCCTCCTACCCAAGTACCGGGGTGGGGCACCCGTCCACTACGCCATCTGGAAGGGAGAAAAGGAGACCGGGATAAGTATTATTCGTATGGTTAAGAAAATGGACGCTGGAGCAATTCTAAAACAAGCGGCTATTCCTATTGATGACCAAGTCACCGTTGCGGAAATGTTTGACCGCTTGAGTGAACTGGGGAGTCAAGTATTGCTAGAAACCTTACCCGCTCTCTTTAATGGGACAGTGACTGAGACTCCTCAAAATGAAGCGGAAGCGACTTTTTCACCTAATATCACCCGAGAAGAGGAACGAATCAACTGGGACAATACTGCCCAAGAAATCCATAACCAAGTTCGGGCCTTTAATAGCTGGCCGGTGGCTCACACTTTCTTTGATGATAAACGCTGGAAGATCTGGGCAACTGAAGTGCTTCAAGACCAAGAAACTGACCAAGTCCCAGGGACAGTGATCGCTATTGACAAGAAACCGGCCCGTTTCCTAGTGGCTTGCGGAGAGGGAACCGTTTTAGCTATTACTGAAATCCAACCAGCAGGGAAGAAGGCCATGGATATTACGAGTTTTATTAATGGAGGAGCGGGTCAAATTGAAGTCGGCGACACATTCCAATAAACCCTCAGGACTCAAAGCTAGCGCCCGCTACCAGGCTATGGAAACCCTAAGCCTAGTCTATAAGGGCGAGGCCTTTGTTAACCAAGAAGTCAATCAGGTGCTCAGCCACAGTCGGGTAGGAGACTCGGACCGAGATCTCTATACCCGGCTAGTTTACGGGAGTCTGCAATTCCATTGGACCCTCCAAGAACTCTTAAAACAGGTATTGAAACGCTATAAGCGGACCAAGAAGTGGTTGCTGGCTTTACTCGAATTATCAGCCTACCAGCATTATTATCTCGATGCCGTTCCTGACCACGCCATTGTGGACGAAGCCGTACGCATCGCTAAGAAGCGCGGTAACCAGACCCTGGGACGTTTTACCAATGGGACCCTGCGTAACCTCTTCCGAACCTATCCGACCATCGAGGACTTTATTAGCCAGCAGGCAAGCGACCAGGCCTATGTTCTTTCCTTAGAGACTAGCTTGCCAGTAGAATGGGTGAATTATTTTGCCCAACGTTTCGGTATGGAAACCACCCAGCAAATTGCCCAAGCCATGGTAGAACCGGCCCAGGTTAATGTGCGAATTAGTCGAGATTATTGGCAGGACCAGGATAAAATTAGTCAGATTTTAGCCGATCAAGGTTTTCCTAACCAAAGCAGTCAGATAGCTCCCCACCAGCTAAAAGTTAAATCCGGTAATCCAGCCCAATCTGAACTCTTTGAGAAGGGAGTTATTACCATTCAAGATGAGGCTGCCAGCCTGGCCGTCGACATCTTGAATCCCAAAGCTGGCGACCGGGTCCTAGATGCCTGTGCGGCACCCGGGGGCAAGACGGTCCAATTAGCTGAATATGTGGGCGAAAGGGGCCAGGTCTTAGCCTTTGATATTGCAGAGAATAAATTACCCTTAATTGCTGATAATGTTAAACGCATGCATGTCGATAGTCAGGTAAGTATCCAACAAGGAGATGCCAGTCAACTCGGAGAACAATTTCCAGCGGAAAGCTTTGACGGGATTTTAGTTGACGCTCCCTGTTCAGGCGTGGGTCTCTTCCGGCGCAAACCGGATACCAAGTTAAACAAGGATTTTCAAGATCTAAAGAATTTGCAAAAAATTCAATTAGAAATCTTAAATAATGTCAGTCCCCTACTAAAAAAGGCTGGTCGCTTGGTCTATAGTACCTGTACAATAACAGCAGAAGAGAACTGGCAAGTGGTCGAAGAATTTCTAGCGACTCACCCAGACTTCGCCCTCAAAGCCATTGGGCCTGAGTGGCAGAAAGTCTTAAAACCCTCTTTGATCAATGCTGCTTGCCTGGAAATCTTACCACATCATTTTAATAGCGATGGCTTTTTTGTCGCTTTATTAGAAAAACAAAGTTAGGAGCAATTACTATGGAAGTTAGTCAGTTGACCGATACTGGTCAAATTAGAAGCTCAAATCAAGACCAAGTAGGGGTTTTTTATAATCAAGCCGAGCAGGCCCTACTCCTGCTCTGTGACGGTATGGGCGGTCATAATGCTGGGGATGTAGCCAGTGAAATGGCCCTCTATGCAGTTGGCCATGCCTGGGAGGAGTCTCCTAAGACCGATACGGAAGCGGTTCAAACTTGGTTAGAAGATAATATTGTTTCTGCTAATGACCGGGTTTTACAAGCTTCAGAAAAATATAATGATTTGTCAGGCATGGGAACCACTATTGTGGGGATTGCGATTATTGAAGGCAAGGGGATTGTAGCCCATGTGGGCGATAGTCGGGCTTATTGCTACGATGGTGAGATCTTGAAGCCTTTGACTCGCGACCATTCCTTTGTCCAAGAACTCTTAGATATGAACATGATTACTCCATCTGAAGCCCAAAACCACCCGCAAAAGAATATTGTGACTCAGACGGTGGGGGTAAGCGAAGATATCAAGGTGGATATTTCGGTGTTTGCCTTAGAGGCTCAGACCATGCTCTTACTCTGTTCAGATGGCTTAACCGATATGCTGACTGATGACGATATCGGTCAGATTATCGCTAGCGATGAAGATGTTAATCAGGCGGCTCAGGCCTTAATCGCTGCAGCTAACCAAGCTGGAGGCCGGGATAATATTTCGGTGGTCCTCGCCAGGATTGAGGGAGGGGATGTGTCATGAAACAAGGTCAAGTGATTGGTAATCGTTATGAAATTATCCGCCACCTTGGCTCTGGAGGAATGGCAACTGTCTATTTAGCCTATGATCCGATTTTGGAACGGGAGGTCGCCATTAAATTCCTCCGCATTGGGACTTCGGATATGGATGACGCAACCCGACGTTTCAAACGGGAAGCCATGTCGATTTCAGAAGTGAACCATCCCAATATTGTCAATATTTACGATGTCGGTGACGATGATGATGGCCACTATATCGTGATGGAATACATTGAGGGAATTGACCTTAAACAATTTATTCGCGAAAATCATCCCATCAGTAAAGAAACTTATCAAGGGATCATGATGCAAATCCTGGCTGGGGTCGAATGTGCCCATCGTAAGGGGATTATCCACCGGGACTTAAAACCGCAAAATATCATGATTAAACCCGATGGCCAGGTAAAAATCATGGACTTTGGGATTGCCTTGGTTTCAACGGAAACCTCGATTACCCAGACCAATACTATTATTGGCTCGGTCCACTACCTCTCCCCAGAACAAGCTCGGGGGTCGATGGCTAGTTACCAATCCGATATCTATAGTTTGGGGATTGTTTCCTTTGAAATGCTCACTGGCCAGGTGCCCTTTGACGGGGAATCAGCCGTTAGCATAGCCATCCAACATTTCCAGGAATCCCTACCGGATATTAATCAATTCCGTTCCGATATCCCCCAAGCCATGCAAAATGTTATTATGAAGGCAACGGCCAAGGAAGCTAATGAACGCTATCAGACTTGCGAACAGATGCGGCAAGATTTAGCGACCTGTCTGGATCCCAGCCGGGCCAATGAAGCACCATTTACGCCTTCATTGATGAAGAATGAAACCATTGTTATGGCTAAGGACGCGATCGAAAAACAAATTACTGACGAGACTAAGGTCACTCCCCAAGCCAAGCCAGAGTCCAAAGAGACGGCTCAAGCGACCAAGGCCATGCCGCTCGGTGCCGGCTTAGCGAGTCAAAAGGCAGAGGCCCAAAGTGAGCCAAAAGTAAAAGCAGCTCCGCCAAAAACATCCAGTCGGTCCAAGCGGAAATGGCCTTGGTTCATTGGGGGGCTCTTGGCCATCTTACTGCTTCTCGGCGTCTTTGTCTTTGGCCAGGGGCAAAGTCAACCGGTCCCTGATTTAACCAATATGACCGAAGACCAGGCCCGTAATAGCCTGGTCAATAATAGCTTTAGCCTGGGTGAGAGTCATCAAGAATATAGCGACCAGGTGGAAAGCGGGCGAGTGATCCGGACCGATCCGAGTAGTGGGCGGAAGGTCAAGGCTGACCAGCCCATTGACCTCTATATTAGCCAGGGTAAGGAACCTATTGAAATTCCTAACTACCAAGGACAGACCCTAGAACAGGCTAAAAAAGATGCTGAGAAGAAGGGTTTCTCCGTAAGTAGTGAAGAAGTCTATAGTGAAGAGGTAGAAAAGGGTAAAGTGATTTCCCAAAATCCAGCTCCGGGTGCTAGTGTGGTGGCTAGTGAAACCAACCTGCACTTGGTCGTGAGTCTGGGTAAGGAACCCTTAACGATGGCCAACCTGCAAGGTTTAAACCAAGCGGGCGTCCAACAATATGCCCAAAGTGTAGGCTTGAATGTCAGCTTTAATGAAGCAAATTCGGATTCTGTAGCTAAGGGCTTAGTGGTTTCCCAAAGTATCGCGCCTGGAGCCAACTTTAATCGCGGGGCGAATTTGACTGTGACCCTTTCTTTAGGGCCTGAGGAGGAGCCCACACATAGCTTCCGTCACACCATCACTATTCCTTACAAGGGCAAAAGATCTCGTGGAGATTCTGATGGTGAGTCTACTTCCCAACGGCAGGCAGCCAATGAGATTGAAATTTACATTGATGATTTAAACCATTCTTACAATGAAGTGGCTGATCACTTTACCATCACTGACGATAAGTCTTATACTTTGAGTTTTGAAACTGAGCCTAATAAAACCGCTCGTTTCAAGGTGGTTCGTGACGGCAAGACGATTTTAGAGAATCGAGTGAAACCAGGCGATGACTAATAGACAAACAGAAAAACAGGGCCAGATCGTTAAGGTCTTGAGTGGCTTTTACTATATTGAAGACCAAGATAGTCGGAAGATCTACCAAACCCGGGCGCGCGGCCTCTTTCGTAAGGAACAGCTGACCCCCTTAGTGGGTGACTATGTCAGTTTTCAAGCAGATAATCCCCATGAAGGGGTCTTAACTGCCGTGAAAGAGCGCAAAAACGAGCTTGACCGGCCACCGGTGGCTAATATTGACTTAGCCTTTGTCGTTGCTTCCGTGACCCAACCACAAATCCCTAGCAAGTTGATTGACCGCATGTTGGTCTATAGTGAAAGCCAAAGGATCCAACCAGCGCTTTACTTTTCTAAGTTAGATTTATTTGATGAAGCAGAACGTGAAGAGTTGCAGCCGCTATTGGCCAATTACCAGTCCCTGGGCTACCAGGTTTTAACGAATTTAGACCTATCTCAAGCAGACGAAGATTTGCTGACTGAACTTTTTCATGGGAAAACCATCGCCGCTATGGGACAGTCAGGGGTTGGTAAGACCACCTTGTTAAACCATCTCCTGCCTGACCTCCATAAGGAAACGGCTGCTATTTCTAAGGGCATGGGCCGGGGCAAGCATACCACCCGCCATGTCGAATTGCATGATGTCTATGGGGGTAAGCTAGTCGACACGCCTGGCTTTTCTAGTTTAAGTTTAGATAGCATTGAAAAGGAAGACTTGGGAGACTACTTCCCTGAAATGAGAGAGCGGAGTGACTCCTGTAAGTTCCGGGAGTGCTCCCATACCCATGAACCTCACTGCGCCATTAAAGCAGCCCTAGCGGCAGGCGAGATTAGTCAAAGTCGTTATGACCATTATGTGGAATTTTTGCAGGAAATTATTAATAAAAAACCCGATTACCAACAGAAAAATAGGAGGAAGAAAAAATGAAAATTGCCCCAAGTATTTTAAATGCTGATACCGGTCGTATGCGTGAAGAAGTTGCCCGGATTGAAGAAGCTGGAGCAGACTGGGTTCATGTGGATATTATGGATGGCCATTTTGTCCCCAACCTCACATTTGGTGCACCCATGGTGGAAGCCCTACGTCCTCACACCAAACTTTTCATTGATTGCCATATGATGGTGGATAATCCAGATGACTATATCGAATCTTTAGCCCAAGCGGGAGCAGATAGTATGACGGTGCATTTTGAAGCGGTCACCCACTTACACCGGACCATTCAAAATATTCAATTCCAAGGCATGAAAGCTGCGGTGGCGCTTAACCCAGCAACTCCAGTATCAGCCATCACACCGATCTTGAATATGGTTGATATGGTCTTAGTCATGACGGTTAACCCAGGCTTTGGTGGCCAAGCCTTCATTCCCGATATGGTAGAAAAAATGACTGAACTGGACCAAATCCGTCAGGAAAAAGGCTACCATTATCAAATCCAAGTCGATGGAGGGATCGATAACACCACCATTCGTCAGTGCTACGACCAAGGGGTGGATGTCTTTGTTTCCGGTTCTTATGTCTACAAAGGGGATTCTAACCAAGCCATCGCTTCCTTGCGGGATGCTTGCTGCTAAAAGTGAGTGAGGAAAATGATTCAACGTATTATTGCTGTGGGGAGTTCAATTGCTCATTTGGATAATCCCATTATTGCTAGTTACAAAAATGACCCCCAAGTGGCCTGGGTGGGGATAGACCGGGGGGCGAGAGAGTTGCTCCGCGCCGGCTTACCTCTCAACCTAGCTGTGGGGGACTTTGATTCGGTGACCGCGGAGGAAAGACAAGCGATCCAAGAAGCGGCCCAGAAATGTATTGTCTTACCCAGTGAGAAGAATGATACTGATACTGAAGCTGCTCTCACGGAAATGATAAAAAATTGGCCCCAGGCGGAACATATCATTTTTTATGGCATGCTGGGTGGTCGACTCGACCATACCCTTAATAACCTTTGGATGGCCTACCAAGACCGTTTTCAGTCGGTCATCTCTCGTTTAGAATTTGTTTCCGATACCAACACGGTTCGCTTTTTGGAGCCTGGTGATCATACCATTTATCCCTATGAGGGCATGACCTATCTTTCTTTGATCTCTATGGGGCCCATCAGCGGGCTGACCTTAAAAGACGTTAAGTACCGCTTAGAGGACTTTGCTTCTGATAACCCGCGGTCATTTATTTCTAATGAGTTTCTCCCTGATGGCCGGCCCATGTCCTTAAGCTTTTCTACGGGACTCTTGATGGTCTTACAAACCAGGGATGCTCACTAGGTATTTGCTAAGTATTTTCTAAAAGAACTTGCAACCCAGTAACCCCTATGATAAAATATTCTAGTATGTTCAAAAAACTGTAAGAAGGGAGTTATTCAACATGGCAAAACAATGTTATTTCACAGGTCGTAAAGCAAAATCTGGAAACAACCGTTCACACGCTTTAAACAGCTCAAAACGTACCTTTAAACCAAACTTGCAAAAAGTTCGTGTGTTAGTTGATGGAAAACCTAAACGTGTTTGGGTTTCAGCTCGTGCCCTTAAATCAGGAAAAGTTCAACGTGTTTAGTCAACAAACTAACGATAGAAAATCACATTAGCCATAGAGTGTTAATCATTCTATCGCTAATGTGTTTTTTTATTATTAGCTTTTAATTTAGGCCAGAGAGTGCAATATCCGCCAAAAATTGGTACAATGGGAAAAGGATTATGATATAAGAATCTTCAAGCGTATTCATCGAAAAAATGACTCTTATTAACAAGGAGGAAAAACAATGCCTGTAAAAATGGATTCTGAATATGGCGAAATTGAAATTACTAATGACGTGATTGCTAAGGTTGTGGGAATGGCTACCACACAAAATTATGGTGTGGTCGGCATGGCCAGCAAGAACCAAATCCGTGATGGCATTTCTGAAATCTTAAAAATTGAAAATTATACCAAGGGAGTCGTTGTTCGTAGCGAGGCTGATCTGGTGATCGTCGATGTTTATATTATGGTAAACTACGGCACCAAGATCTCAGAAATTTGTCGTAACGTGCAACGCTCTGTAAAATATGATTTAGGACGGCAACTAGGCATCACTGCTAATGTAGTGAACGTCTTTGTCCAAGGCATATATACAGAGGATCAATAAGCGAAGGGAGGAAGACGCTGCATGAGTCAGTTAGTCATTGATGCATCAGATTTAAGAAACATGGTTGCCGTAGGTTGCGACAAGTTAAAGCAAGGAGCAGATTATGTCGATTCCTTAAATGTCTTTCCAGTACCTGATGGGGATACAGGGACAAATATGAACTTATCCTTTTCAGCGGGGTTAGACGGAGTCGAGAAGAACGATGGGCAAAGTGTCGAAGAAGTTGCCGATGCCCTAGCCAAGGGTTTGCTAATGGGAGCACGGGGGAATTCCGGCGTAATCCTATCCCAAATCTTTAGAGGCTTTGCTAAGGGCTGTAAGGGTCTCGAAAAGTTAGATGCCAAGGCCCTAGCCAATAGCTTTGACCAGGCGGTTAAGTCAGCCTATAAGGCAGTCATGAAGCCAGTGGAAGGGACGATCTTGACCGTGGTCCGTGAGGGAGCAGAAGCCGGTCTCGTCCAAGCTGAGAAGAGTGATGACGTCATTGAGGTTATGCGCGCTGTTTCTGAAGGCGCTAACTTGGCTTTAGAGAATACCCCTAACCTGCTTCCTGTACTAAAAGAAGTAGGCGTGGTTGATTCTGGTGGGCAAGGACTATGCCTAATCTATGCTGGCTTTTTAGAGGCCTTGACGGGTGAAGCGGTTGCTAGTTTCCATACCAATGTTGAAAATACCGACCTCACTGAATTAGCCCATGAAGAAAATTACTATAATACTTCCCATTCCGTGTCTTCAGAAGATATCAAATTCGGCTTCTGTACCGAAATTATGGTGGCCTTAGGGCAAGGCTCAGAAGACTATGAAGACTTTGACTACGAGACTTTCCGGAATTACTTGAGTGAACGCGGGGATTCCTTATTAGTGGTTAATGATGATGAAGTGGTCAAGGTCCATGTCCACACTGAACGTCCTGGTGATGTCCTCAATTATGGGCAAAAATTTGGGACCTTAATCAAAGTGAAAGTGGATAATATGCGCCAGCAACATGAGGATATCCTGACCAATAAGGCCAAGGCAGCCCCTAAGGAAAAGCAAGCTTACAGTATTATTGCTGTTTGTGCCGGTGAAGGCGTGAGCGAACTCTTTAAAGAGGCGGGAGCTAGCTACATCATTTCCGGTGGTCAGACCATGAATCCGTCGACGGAAGACTTTGTTAAGGCCATTGAAGCAGTTAACGCTGAAAATATCATCCTCTTACCTAACAATAAGAATATCTTTATGGCAGCCAAACAAGCGGCTGATGTCAGCGAGGTGCCTACCGTGGTCTTGGAAACCGAGTCGATTACCCAAGGGCTAGCGGCCTTACTCGGCTTTAACCTCAATGATGACTTAGCAAGTAATGAAAGTTCTATGAAAGAAGCCTTTCATGAAGTCAAGAGTGGTCAAGTGACCCATGCGATTCGGGACACCTCGATCTCTGGTTTAACCATCCACAAGGGTGACTATATGGGCCTGGTTGAAGGCGATATACAAGTCTGTGATACTGATAAGAGTCAGGCTGCCCGTAAAACGGTCCAGGCCTTAACCGATGAAGAAAGTGAATTAGTGACTTTAATCTATGGTGAAGACATCAGTGAAGAAGAAGCTAGTCAGTTAGCAGATCTTATCACTGAAGATAATGATCAATTAGAAGTTGAAGTCTATAAAGGGGACCAGCCTGTCTATAGTTATTTAATTTCTGTTGAATAGTTAAGAAACAGGCTGTCTTGCAGTCTGTTTTCTATATTTAGAAGGGTGAAAGAGAATGAGTCATATGAAAATAGGTATTTTGGATTTTATCCCTCGCGATCGTGAAATGACTGCGATCGAATCCTTTAAAAGTGCCATGAATTTATTACAATTGGCAGATGAAAAGGGACTGGCTCGTTACTGGTTTGCTGAACACCACAGCACTCCGGCACTCTTAGGGTCAAGCCCCCAAGTCACATTAGGCTATGCAGCGGCGATTACCAAGCATATCCGCCTGGGCACAGGTGGGGTGATGCTGGATAATTTAAGTGCCTATCAACTGGCTGAGAACTTTAAAGTTTTGGAATGCTTAGCCCCCCACCGGATTGAAGCCGGGGTAGGTTATAGCAATCCTAAGGAACAGGCTGACCAAAAGGAAATGGGGGGCTTTGACTTTAAGAATCCCAAACCCTATAAGGATGAATTAGTCGCCCTTTATGACTATATGCATGATCAACGGTCAGTCCACCAAGAGGGGAAAGCCCGGGCCATGCCAGTTTTATTTGACCATGAGATTCCGTATTATGTCATGGTGACTAGCACCCGCCATGTTCGCTATATTGCTGAACAAGGCTGGGGCATGCTTTTTGGTCTCTTCCTCAATCCTTCCTATGAAGAATGTAAAGAAGCTATCCGCATTTATCGCAAGTATTTTAAACCCAATGGGATTAGTAATAGCCCCCATGTCATGGTGTCGCTCTATGTCATTTCGGCCTATGATGAGAATGTCTTAGAAGGCTTAGAGAAGGCCGTTGATGCTTGGATACTGACTTTTAGGAGTAACAAGCGGGCCTTGTACCAACTCTTGAGTGTGGAGGAAGCGGAATTCTATCCTTTTTCCGATGAGGAGAAGGAAACTATTGACCATTACCAAGAGGCTAAATTAATCGCTAGCCCTAAAGAAATTCAGGCTAAATTTAGCCATTTGATGAAAGAATTAGACTGCGATGAATTCCTGGTGGTTAACCAATTATCTGGTTACAATTATCGCCGCGACTTAATTAATATCTTAGCGGACATCGATCTTTAGTAGCCTGCAGCGGGAAGGAGTAAGCCAATGACGAGTATCACTGATCCAGTCAGCGTCTTAACTGGAGTAGGCCCTAAAAAAGCAGCCCTGTTGAAGCGTTTGAAGATTGAAAGCATTTATGATTTACTTTGTCAATTTCCTTTTCGCTATGAAGACTTATCGGTTAAAAGTATTCAGGAATTGGCCGACAATCAAAAAGCGACCTTAAAGGGCCGTGTGGTTACTGAACCAGTGGTGAATTATTTTCGGGGACGCAAGGGTAACCGCCTGCATTTTCGTTTGCAGGTGGACCATGAAATTATCAATGTTAATTTCTTCAACCAAGCCTACCTCAAAAAGCAAATTCATAGCCAAGAAGAGATTCTGATTTATGGGACTTATGAAGCCAAGCGCCAGCAATTGTTGGGGATTAAACTTATCAATTTTTCCAGTGAGGATAATGAGACCGCCTCTGTCTACCATACAACTAAGGGGCTCTCACAGTCCGCTTTAAGGCAGTTAATTAAGACGGCTCTTGACCAGTATGAAGATCAGATTCCTGAGCTTATCCCCGAAGCATTGTCAAAGCGCTATCAGTTAATTCCTCATCGCCAGGCAATACGCTTGATGCATTTTCCAAATACTGAGGCTGATAGTCAGCAAGCCCGGCGCCAGATTAAGTACCAGGAGCTCTTTCTCTATAGTCTCCGTATTCAATGGCGCAAGCTCAACCAGCGCTACCAAGAAGCGGGGGTACAAATTCTCTATGACAATGACCAGCTGAAAGCATTTATCCGCTCAATTCCCTTTGAATTGACTCAGGGACAAAAAGAAGTTACTAATCAAATTTGTCGGGACCTCCTGCAACCCTATCCCATGAACCGGCTCTTGCAAGGGGATGTGGGGAGCGGAAAGACCATTGTGGCTTTGATCGCCCTAGCGGCTGCTATATCAGCTGGCTTTCAAGGGGCCTTAATGGTGCCTACCGAAATTTTAGCTGAGCAGCACTTTAAAGAAGCTCAAAGTATATACCAAGCCACGGGACTGCGCTGTGCTTTGTTAACCGGGTCTACCAAGGGCAAAGAACGCAAGCAAATTCTTTCCCAGCTGGCCCGGGGAGACCTTGACCTGATGATCGGCACCCATGCCCTCTTCCAGGAAGATGTTCATTTTAAGGACCTGGGGCTAGTCATTATCGATGAACAGCACCGCTTTGGGGTTAAGCAGCGCCGGCAATTAATCGATAAGAATAGAGACCGCCACCCAAATGTCCTCTATATGACCGCTACCCCCATCCCTCGAACCCTAGAAATTACCTTGATGGGCGACATGGAAGTTTCCAAGTTAAAGGAACTCCCCGCTGGTCGTCAGCCGGTTAAGACCCTCTGGCTAAGGCCCCAGGAGGCTAGTCAGGTCGACTATCTCTTAAAACAGGAACTGGCTAAGGGTCGACAAGCTTATATTATTTGTCCCCTGGTAGGCGAGTCAGAAAAAGTTGAGGCCCAAAACGCCGAAAAAATTTATGCCGATTACCAGGGCCGTTTTGGTGACCACTACCAGGTCGGCCTCCTTCATGGGCAGTTATCTAATGAAGAAAAAGAGGCTGTCATGCAGGCCTATAGTGATAATACGATCCAGCTTTTGGTGGCCACCACTGTGGTTGAGGTAGGAGTCAATGTTCCCAATGCCAGCTTAATGCTTATTTTGGATGCCGACCACTTCGGTCTAGCCCAACTCCACCAATTACGGGGTCGGGTTGGCCGGGGCCAGGTAGCCTCTTTCTGCCTCTTGTTGGCTGACCCCCATACTGAAAACGGTAAAGAACGGATGCGGATCATGACTGAGTCCAATGATGGCTTTTATTTGAGCCAGCAAGACTTAGAATTACGGGGAGCAGGGGACTATTTTGGCACCAAGCAGAGTGGCTTACCTGAATTCCAGTTAGCCGACCCGGTCGAAGATGGCGAGATTCTGGAATATAGCCGCCAGGACGCCATTCAATTTGCCCCCTATCTGATGGAAAATGTCCAGGACTATCCCTTACTAGGGGCCTGGTTGAATCAAGTGGAAGAAGAACGTCAAGCCTGATCTAGGCTAAAGGAGTGAAGCTCATGATTAAAATTGCAGTAGATGCTATGGGTGGTGACCACGCCCCTCAAGCTATCGTGGAAGGGGCTCTGGCAGCAGTCCAGACCTATTCCGATATTCAGATCCTGCTCTATGGGGACCAAGCCCAAATCCAAGCCCTGCTTCCTAAGGGCGACTATCCCATTGAAATCATCCATTGCTCAGAAAAAATTGCTGGTGATGATGAACCGGTCCGGGCCATCCGTCGCAAGAAGGATGCCTCCATGGTGGTTGCCGCTAAGGCGGTAAAAAAAGGACAGGCAGATGCCTTGGTCTCAGCCGGTAATACTGGGGCCCTCTTAGCAGCAGGGACCTTGTTAGTCGGGCGAATTAAAGGGATTGATCGTCCGGCCTTATTGGGAACCCTACCTAATTTAAGAGAGTCAGGGGAATCCTTTGTCTTGGTGGATATGGGCGCTAATGCCGATGCCAAGGCCAAGCAACTTTGGGAGAATGCCTTGATGGGTAACCAATACGCTAAGGACGTCTTAGGTAAGAGTCAGCCACGGGTGGGACTCTTGAATAATGGTTCTGAGGATAGCAAGGGCAACAAAGTCACTAAAGAAGCCTTTGAATTATTGAGCCAGGAAGAACAGATCCACTTCATCGGTAATGTGGAATCCCGCGACATCTTAGCTGGGGTCTGCGATGTGGTGGTTAGTGATGGCTTTACCGGTAATGCCGTTTTAAAGGCCATTGAGGGGACGGCTAAAGAGATTCTTACATTAGTCAGTCACAGCCTCAAATCAGGGAACCTCCAAACAAAACTAGGGGCCTTACTGATAAAAAATTCATTAAAGGAAACCCTAGGGCAATTTGATATTGAAAGTGTTGGTGGAGCGACCCTATTTGGAGTAAAAGCCCCAGTGATTAAGTGTCACGGGAATGCCAGTGCTAAGACTGTTGCTGCAACCATCGGCCAGGCCCGGCAAATTGTGAAATCAGGTACCTATGACAGTTTGGCCCAACAAATCGCTAATAAGGAAGGTCAAGCAGAAGACTAGGCCTTTGAAAAGGAATTGTTTTGAGAAGGAAGACCAACTATGGAAGAGAGAAAAATTTTTGATATCATTCGGGAAATGATCAGTGAACGCTTTGGTTTGGAAGATGAGAAAATCGATAAAACCACCCACTTATCTAAGGACCTTGGGGCAGATTCCTTAGATATTGTGGAGCTGGTCATGACCTTAGAAGATTATTTCAAGGTCTCCATTCCCGATTCAACTGCAGACCATATTGAAACCTTAGAAGAATTAGTTGATGCTATTAGTTTGGCGAAAAAGAGTTAACTATTAAGGAGGAAAACCATGTTTAAAGCGATTAAGCAGCTTTTTAAAGAGCAATTTGATTTGGACATTCATGAAAAGCGTCATTATCAAATTGCCTTTACGCATTCATCTTATGTAAATGAAAAACGCAAAGAAAATTTACAGGACAATGAACGGATTGAATTTTTAGGGGATGCTGTTTTAGAGTTAACAGTCTCTAATTTCCTCTACCATTACTTTCCCCAATTACCAGAAGGCGACTTATCTCGGATTCGTGCCTTGATTGTCTGTGAGGAAAGTTTGAGTAAACGCTGTAAGGAGTGTGGCTTTGACCAATATGTCCGTCTAGGGCACGGTGAAGAGGCCAATGGTGGTCGCGAACGTTCTTCCTTACTTTGTGACTTATTTGAAGCCGTTGTGGGAGCCTTATATCTTGATCTTGGGTTAGATGCTATTGAGAAGTTTCTAGAGCAAACCATTTATCCTAAGATCGAGAGCGGTGAATTTAAGGATCACCGAGACAATAAAACCGCCCTCCAAGAAGAACTACAAAAAGATGGTCAGATTAACCTATCTTATCGTTTGTTGAAGGAATCTGGCCCCTCCCATAATAAACGCTTTGAAGTGGCAGTCTGTTTAGATGGTGAAATCATCGGTCAAGGCCAGGGGACTTCTAAGAAGCATGCTGAACAGGCGGCAGCCAAACAGGCCCTCGAGGATATACAAAAAGATAAATAAAGGACGGCAAGTGTGTGTATTTAAAAACAATTGAAATGGTCGGTTTTAAGAGCTTTGCAGAGAAAACCCGAGTCGAACTCGACCGGGGGTTTACAGCCATAGTTGGACCAAACGGTAGTGGTAAATCGAATATCACTGAAGCAGTGAAATGGGTGCTCGGTGAACAATCCGCCAAATCACTGCGGGGGAAAAGAATGGATGACGTGATTTTCTCAGGTTCACAAAGTCGACGTCAATCCCAATATGCCCAGGTGGTTTTAACCTTTGACAACAGTGACCGGGTTCTTGATATGGATAGTGATGAGGTCTCGGTATTGAGACGCTATACCCGTTCCGGCGACAGCATCTATAAAATTAATGGCCAAAATTGCCGCTTAAAGGATATCACCCAGTTAATGATGGATACGGGAGTGGGAAAGGAATCCTTCTCTATTATTTCCCAAGGCAAGGTAGAAGAGATCTTTACCCAGCGGGCTGAAGAGCGACGCGCTATCTTTGAAGAAGCTGCCGGGGTCATGAAGTATAAGAGTAAGAAGCAAGAAGCTGAACGCAAGTTGGACCGGTCTCAAGAGAATTTAAATCGGATTGAAGATATCTTGTCAGAGATTGAAGGCCGCTTGGAACCCCTCAAGGAGCAAAAAGAAGCGGCCGTTTCCTACCGGGACAAGAAGCAAGAGCTTAGTCAAATTGAAATTGCCCTGACTGCCGTTCAAATTGAAACCCTTAATGAACAATGGCAACTGGCTAAGAAAGATTTGGAAAGCATTCAGACCAGCAATGAAGGGAAAAAACGTCAACTTGACCAGGAAGAAACAGCTCTGAACCAAGCCAAGGCCGCTGAAGAACAGTCTGATGAGCGCGTTAACGCGCTCAATGACAACTACGTGGTCAAACTCCAGGCTGGGGAGAAACTACGTAGCCAACTGCAAATGATGGAGCAGGAGCAGCGTTTTATCCAGTCTAACCGCCAAAGCCAAGAAAAAGAACAGGCCAATTTACAAGCAAAAATTGAAAAACTGAAAGCGGACTTAAAAAGTAACCAGTCTCAGCTAGATAAGTATCAAGAAACTTATCAAAGCCAAGCCGACTCCTATCAATCCCTCAAGGAGCAATTAGCGGCTTTAAGTGACTACAGTGAAGAAGATTTGGAAGACCTACGTAACCAGTACATCGCTTATTTACAGGAAGAAAGCCATTTATCTAACCAAATCCAGCAAACTGAGAAGGATATCCAACAAGGGCAAAAGAACCAAGAAAAATATGCGGAGAGGATCCGGAACAGTCAAAAAGAACAGGCTAAGCTGAAGGGCCAGCAGGAAGAATTGGACCAAGAAATTAGTCAAAAAGAGCAAAGGTTAAAAGACTTGCTCCAAGACTATCAAGACCAAGCCCAGTCATTAAGGCAGTCTCAAGACCAAGTCCAAAAAGCGACTAAGGCTAACCAGTCTCTCTATCAAAAGCTTTTGAGAAAACAAGCCCAGTTAGATTCCTTAAAGAATTTAGAGGATAACCACGAAGGCTTTTACTACGGGGTCAAAAATGCCCTGAAATTAAAGAGCCAAAAAAGAGGGATTTTTGGGGCCATTGCGGAATTGATAGATGTGCCTGAAAATTATACCCTGGCGGTAGAAACGGCCTTAGGGGGCAGCATGCAAAATATCGTCACCCAGGATGGCCAAGTGGCCCAGGAAGTGATTACCTACTTGAAGGCTAAGAAGGCCGGACGGGCGACCTTCCTTCCCCTGGATACTATGAAAAGTCGGCGGATCAGTGACCAGCAAGTCAGCCGTGTTCAAGCTGATCCCGCTTATATCGGCCTGTTGGTTGACTTGGTAGACTTTAACGATCAATTTCAAACCGTCATGGAAAATGTGATGGGAAATATCATTGTGGCTGAGGACTTAACCGGGGCTCGTCGCCTATCCCAGACTCTCCATGCTCGTTACCGGATCGTCACTTTGACCGGAGACCTAGTTAATGCAGGAGGATCCTTAACCGGGGGCGCTAATAAGCGGAACCAGACCTCTCTCCTTAGTCGTAAAAATGACATCCAAAGCTTAAGCCAAGATATTGAATCCATGGAAGCCTCTTACCAAGAAGCGGCTAGCCGAATAGCGACCCAGCAGCAAGGCCAAGATCAGCTGACTCAGGCCTTAGAAAGCTTGAAAGAAAAAGGAAGTGAGGCTCGCTATGACCTGCGTTCTAGCCAGGCCGAAAGGGAGCACTTAACTCAGGAGCTGGAGAAATTGGCTAAGGAAGTCCAAGGCCAGGATTATGAGAAAAATCTTAGCCGAGAGGATGTTAAGCAGGGTCAGGCAGACCTGGCCACCAGCCAGGAAAAACTGACTCACTTACAGGAAAAAATTCAAGCAGCCAAGGCCAAGATCGATGCTCGTTTACTCTCTGATGAAGAAAAAGGCCAGCAAAAAGCCCAGCTGCAAAATGATTTTCAAGAGATTGCGACTGACTTTGCGGTTACCAAGGAGCAAGTTAAGCAGGCTAAGGACCGAAAAACCAGCTTATCCGCAGAGCTCGCTGATCAGGAACAGGCCTATCAAGAGCTTGCTAACTTACTAAGCCAAGCTCTGACCAATGATAGCGACCAGGAGGAGAAGAAAAAGCATTTAGAGTCCCAATTGCAAAGCTTCCAAAAGCAAAGTAAAGACATTCAGGTCCAGTTAAAAACAGCAAAAGAAGAACGCCAGGAAGCCAGTCAAAGGGTTGAAGCGGCCAATCAAATGATTAGCCAACTGAACTCAGAAATTCAAAACAACTTGCAAAGTATTGCTAAGTTAGAGGCCAGTGCTAGTCGCTATGAGGTATCGATCGATAATCACTTGGAACAATTAAGTGAATCATACGGTTTGACCTATGAACGGGCGCGGGCAGAAAGTCAGTTAACCATGTCGATTGACCAAGCCTCCAGCCGGGTCAAGCAATTAAAGCAGGCTATTGACCACTTGGGACCAGTCAATATGCAGGCTATTGAGGAATATGATGAGGTGTATGAGCGTTTTTGCTTTATCGATAAACAGCGCCAAGATGCTATCGATGCTCGTGAAAATCTTTATCAAACCATTGCTGAAATGGATAGTGAAGTCTCTACCCACTTTAAGACTACCTTTGAAGCTATCCGCGACGCCTTTGAAAGTATTTTTCCGGCTCTCTTTGGTGGGGGCAAGGCGACCCTCAAGCTCACCGATCCCAATGACTTACTGAATACTGGGGTAGAAATCATGGCCCAACCGCCAGGAAAGAAACTCCAGCTCTTGAGCTTGTTATCGGGTGGTGAGCGGGCCCTTACCGCTATTGCCTTGCTCTTTGCCATTTTGGATGTCAAAACGGTGCCTTTCTCCATTTTGGATGAAGTTGAAGCGGCCTTAGATGATGCCAATGTGGCCCGCTATGGACGCTACTTGCAAAAATTTGCTAAAAAAACGCAATTTATTGTTATTTCCCACCGTAAGGGAACCATGGAAGCCGCTAACATTCTTTATGGGGTGACCATGCAGCAGGAGGGAATTTCTCAACTGGCATCGGTTCGTTTAGAGGATGTTGATGATCAATTGAATTAGGAATAATGGATTTAAACTATAATTAGGACTGGGAAATTTCTCCCCAGTCCTTTTTTAAAGGCGAACTGTCTAGTCAAAACCAACTAAAAACTGTTAACGCTCAGCTTTGCTGAGGTTTTCCCAGTTTTCTCCAGTGATTTCGTCCTTTGTTGTGACTGTCACACTCTCTTTAAACCTGCTCCGGGTGCAGATCGATCTCCACTTCACTAAAGTGCAAGAAATTCTTTTCAAGAATTTTTGCTCTTTAGCTCTAGTGTTATCGATCTTTGGTGCACCCGTCGCACTCTCTTCCAAAATGGGCTATTTTCTTGATCTGTGATATAATGAGAAAGAAATTTTGTAAAGTTTGCTTCGGCATGCGCTAAGGATTTATAAAGGATAGATTGCATGATTAAACTTATTGCTATTGACTTAGATGGGACCTTATTACGCGATGATAAGACCATTAGTGAAGCCAATGCTTCTACCATAAGAAGAGCCGTGGAAGCGGGGATTGAAGTGGTGATTTGTACCGGTCGTCCCATTGAAGGCATTCAATTTGCCTTGGACCGCTTTAACATGAATACTGCTAAACATTTCTCGATTACTTATAATGGTGGCTTAGTTTTACATAATGATTCCCGTGAGATCATTTCTGAAACCATTATGACGACAGCTGATGTGCTTCGCATTTATGACATGATGTATGGACTCGATTTACCTATTGACGCGGTAGATATCGATACCGTCCATCGTCTTAAGTACCCCAAGGACTGGCCGGGCCACTATGACCAACAGATGCCTTTTCTTCCCTTTGTTCCTTTTGACTTGGATGCTGTGGGGATGGACCATCATTTTTATAAAACGGTGACCAATACCCCTAAGGAGCATATTGAAGACCAGTTATCGGACTTGCCGGACTGGCTCTACCAAGACTATTCCGTCATGCGCTCTCACGGCCATCAGTTAGAAGTGATGCCTAAGGGCGTAGACAAGGGACAGGGCTTGGCCGCTTTAGCTAAATATTTAAAGATTGATGTTAGCGAAGTCATGGCCATTGGTGATGAAGAGAACGATAAGGCTATGTTACAATGGGCAGGAACTGCCGTTGTCATGGCTAATGGCAATGCAACAATAAAAAAATATGCTGACTATATTACCAAATCCAATATGGACGATGGGGTTGCCCATGCCATTGAAGAATTGGTATTGAAGTCATAAGGGAGTGAATCAATTTGGGTTTATTTGACCGTATTAAACAAGCCTTTACCGGTGAAGATCCGCTAGTTGCTGAACAAGCTAAGAACCGGGAGGAAGAAGAAGAGAAGATTGTCTTTGAAAAGTATGACAAGGGCGTCGAGAAAACGCGGAAAAGTTTCTCTGAGCGTATGAATGACCTCTTTGCTGGTTTTCGTGAGGTCGATGAAGCATTCTTTGATGATTTAGAGGAAGCCTTGATTACTAGTGATGTTGGCTTTGACATGACACTAGCCCTATCGGATGCTGTTCGTGAGGAAGTGCAAAGACGGAATGTGACCAAGGGAGAAGATGTCAAAAATACTGTTATTGAGGAAATGGTTAAGATCTATGAAAAGGGTCAGGATAGCTCAGTTTCCTTAAAGGAAAACCCCGATGGACCAACTGTGATGCTCTTTGTTGGGGTCAATGGAGTCGGAAAAACCACCACTATTGCCAAGGTCGCCCACCACTACATCAGCCAGGGCAAGAAAGTCCTTTTAGCTGCTGGAGATACCTTTCGGGCCGGAGCGGTGGAACAATTAAATACCTGGGGCCAACGGGTCGGAGCACCGGTGGTTAGTGGTAAGGCTAATGGTGATCCTTCTGCTGTGGTTTATGACGCTGTTCACAAAGCGGTCAGTGAAGGCTATGACTACCTATTAATTGACACAGCGGGTCGCTTACAAAACAAGAAGAACTTGATGAATGAACTGGACAAGATGAATCGGGTTATTAAACGGGAAATTCCCGACGCTCCTCATGAAACCTTACTGGTTCTAGATGCTACCACGGGACAAAACGCCCTGGTACAGGCCAAGGAATTTAATAAAACCGTCGATATTACCGGCCTAGTTTTAACCAAATTAGATGGAACCGCCCGTGGGGGAGTTATCTTTGCCATCCGTTATGAGCTAGACCTACCAGTGAAGCTGATAGGATTAGGCGAAGGAATGGATGATTTACAACCCTTTGACGGGGAGAAATTTATTTATCAATTAGTCAAAGACGTCGTTGAAGTCTAAAAATCATGAGAGTGTGACAAGCGCGTCAAAGAGCAAGATCGCTGGAGGAAAATACCATAAGCACAGCTATAAGGATGTGAGGAAGGATCAGGGAGGGAGATTCCTTGGAGGAAAAGATGATAAGATCAGATAAAAGGATGTGAGGACGCCGTCAGAGACTTGAATTGCTGGAGGAAAATACCAAAAGCACAGCACGACTGTGCGTTGGGATTTTCTGAAGCAACTTCAAGGCTGGCGTCCGAACTCAACTTGCTTGATCGTTCAACTTTTTCGAAAGGACATCCCCTCACCCTTCCGAACTCAACTAATCTGTGCGTTGGTATTTTCTGAAGCGGACGCTTGCTTTGCGCTTGGAACAGGTTTTGATATACAGGGCTGGGAAAAGATCTCCCAGCCTTTTTCTGCCTCCTAATCTTAAGGGGATTTTACTGGCCTCTGCATTGACTTTCCCTAAGGACTTCGGTATTCTTAAAGATTGTAAGCTAGAAGTAATCTAGTGATGGAGGCAAATATGGAAATTCAAAAGACTAATGAAATTAACCGCTTACTGGACTTCTATTACCAGTTATTAACCAAAAAACAACAAGATTATATTAGTCTTTACTACCAAGATGACTACTCCCTCGGTGAAATTGCGGCCTATTTCGATGTCAGTCGGCAGGCCGTTTATGATAACATTCGTCGAACGGAAAAGACCCTTGAAAATTATGAGTCCCGCTTACACTTAGCCTCTGACTACCGTAAGCGGCAAGCGACGATCAAGGAGCTCAGGGACTATGTCAAAAAGAACTATGCTCAAGATAACGAACTCAAACAAACAATAGATAAGTTACTAATAATGGATGATAAAGAGGTGTAAGGAATGGCTTTTGAAAGTTTATCGGACCGCCTGCAAGGAGCGGTAGAAAAAGTCGGTAAAAAGGGAAAAATCTCAGAAGGCGACTTGCGAGAAATGATGCGGGAAGTGCGTTTGGCCTTACTAGAGGCTGACGTTAACTTTAAAGTGGTAAAAAACTTTGTTCGCAAGGTCCAAGATAAGGCCCTAAATAGTGATGTCTTAGAATCGCTGAGTCCAACCCAACAAATTGTCAAAATCGTCGATGAAGAATTGACTGAATTACTGGGTGGCGAGCAAGTCGGCATTAACTATAATGAAGATGGGCCCACAATTATTATGATGGCCGGTTTACAAGGGGCCGGTAAAACCACTACGGTGGGTAAACTAGCCAATCACTTACGGGAGGAAGGCCATCGCAAACCTCTCTTAGTGGCTGCCGACGTCTACCGTCCTGCTGCGATTGACCAGTTAGAAACCATTGGCCGTCAGCTGGACCTACCTGTCTTCCAACTAGGTAACCAAGTCAGCCCTGTTGAGATTGCCCAAAAGGCAGTCGTTTATGCCAAAGAGAATAACTACGATACTATCTTTATCGATACTGCCGGACGTTTACAAATTGACCAAACCTTGATGGATGAATTAAAGAACATCCAAGCAGCCGTTCATCCCGATGAAATTCTCTTAACTGTTGATGCCATGAGTGGTCAAGAAGCTGCTAATGTGGCTAAGACTTTTGATGAAGAATTAGCACTCACTGGGGTTATCCTGACTAAATTAGACGGGGACACCCGTGGTGGGGCGGCCTTGTCGATTGCCTCTATCACTGGCAAACCGATTAAATTTACCGGGGTCGGGGAAAAATTAGAAGACATTGAAACCTTCTATCCTGACCGAATGTCTAACCGAATTCTGGGTATGGGGGACATGATGACCCTGATTGAAAAGGCCCAAAAAGAATTTGATGAAAAAGAAGCCGAAGAGATGGCGGCTAAGATGCAAGCCAATACCTACGACTTTAATGACTTCGTTAAGCAAATGGACCAAATGAACAAGATGGGCTCATTTGAAAGCATCATCAAGATGATACCGGGCTTAAATAAGATACTACCGGTTGATAAGTTAAACATCGACCCTAAAGATATGGTCCGTACCAAGGCCATTATCCAGTCCATGACCGATTATGAACGGACCCATCCGGATGAAATTAACCAAAGCCGGCGCCGGCGGATTGCTAAGGGGTCAGCAACTACCGTCAATCAAGTCAATCAATTGATTAAACAATTTAACCAAAGTCGGACCATGATGTCAGCCATGACCAATGGGGATATGAGTTCCTTATCTTCCCTAATGGGGGGCATGCCTAATGGAATGGGTAATATGCCTAATATGCCTGGTATGGATGGTGGCCGTCGCAAGAAACAGCGGGCTCAAGAACTAGCAGCAAAACACATGAAGAAAAAATTAAATAAGCAACGTAAAAAACGTGGCAAAAAAGGGTAAATGTGAAGGAGACTAGTGGGATAAATGAAATTCGTTGAAATAGCAGCAGATGATTTTGACAAGTGGATCAAACAATTAGGCCGCAGCAACCACTTGCAATCGCTCGACATGGCGCGCTTAAAAGCCGCCCGGGGCCGAGAAATTCATTATTTAGCCTTAACAGACGACCAAGATCAGATTCTAGAAGCCTGCATTTTGGCCAGCTTACCTACCCATGTGGGTGGGGCCTTTGAATTAGAAGGCTGGCTACCTGGAGATTTAGGCAATCGCGACCAAATCATTACTTTCTTGAATGGGGTTAAGGATTTTGTCAAGTCTCATAAGGGGATCTCCTTACTCGTGAAGCCAGATCTTGGGATTATTGTTACTGATGAAAAGGCACAAAACCCCAAAAAGATTAACGAAGATCTGGTTTCCTGGATTCAAGCAGCAGGCTTCACCTACCATTACCAGGACCAAAGACCAGAATTTGCGGGATTTGACTGGAATTATAAGAAGGATTTGACTACAGTGGACCCCAACAAGGTGGAAAAATCCTACCTTCACGGCGCCCAACAATCCCTCAAACAAGCCCATAAGTATAGTACCGTGGTCCGAGAGATTACTGGAATTGAAGAAATACCGCGCTTCTATGCTTGCTATGAGGAAACTTGTCAGCGATTGGGGATTGCGCCTAAGGAATATCCATACTTTGAAGAAGTTTATCAGAACATCGGCAGTGCAGCCCGCTTTGTCATTGCGGAAATTAACTTCAAAGACTACCAAGCTAGTTTAGTTGAACGTCAAGAGGAATTAGAAGGAATCTTAGCGGACTTAGATGAAGACCTGGCTAAAAATCCCAATAGCCGCAAGAAGAACAATCAAAGACGGGAATACCAATCCCAATATGACGCTCAAGTGAAAAAGATTGCCGATGCCCAAGTCTGGGTGGACCAAGCCAAAGAAGAACAAACCGTTTTAGCAGTTGCTCTCTTTATTGAGAGTCCTTATGAGATGACCTATCTCTATTCAGGCTCAGATGAGGAATATTCCATCATTAATGCTCCTTATCTGATCCAAGATCAATCCATCAAGCTGGCCCTAGACCATGATATTCCGGTCTATAATTTCTTGGGCATCAGTGAGCCCTTTGACGAGAATAACGGCTTGCTTCATTTCAAACAATCCTTTAACGGCTATGCGGAAAGAAATATTGGAACCTTTACCTGGTCACCGCATCCCCACTTCCTCGCCCTCTATGAGAAGGTCAAACGTCTCCTTGGTCGCTATAATTAAGCACCTAGGCCTTGACTTAGTCAAACAAAGCAATAGCTCTCAAGAATTCAAGCAGGCAAATGAGTTAAATATCTCAGCCTATCATTGATTAAGTTTGGGAGACTTTATTCAAATTATCTTTTAACAAGCTTCGCTTCTAGCGGGGCTTTTTTAGTGGAAATGTAAATGATTTGCTATGTTTTTTTAGATAGGGTATTTTAGTAGTTAGTCAGTAATCACATTCAGGGGGAGGTTGGTCATTTTTATGCAAGTGTTTTCCTATTTAAAGAGTTATCGCTGGCGGATTTTGTTGGTGATTGCTTTAACTTTTGGTAACGCCCTAGGGGAATTATTTTTACCACGTTTAATGGCTGAAGTGGTTGACCAGGGGGTGGCTCAAGGGGATACTTCATTTATTTTAAAAATTGGAAGCTTGATGCTGGTGGTCGTGCTGTTGACAGTGATTTGTCGGGGATCAGCGGCCTTTCATTCTGCCAAGGTTGCTATGGGTTTTTCTCGCGATGTTAGACACGCTATCTATACCAAGGTCAACCATATGACCTTTGATGATACCGAGCACTTTGGCATTTCATCCTTAATCACGCGAACGACAGACGATGTCAGCCAGGTAGAACAAATGGCGCTTATGGGACTGAGGCCTTGGGTGCGTGGGCCGCTCATGTTTATTGGGGGCCTCATTATGGCCATGTTAACCAACATGCAATTATCCGTTATTATATTATTGAGCATTCCCTTTTTACTTTTAGGGATGTGGGTCATTATCAAGAAGGCTCTCCCTTATTTTCCCTGTTTACAAGGAAAGTTAGACCGGATTAACCTACTTTTTCGCCAACGTTTGACTGGTTTAAAGGTCATTCGGGCCTTTAATAAGAATGACTATGAAGAAGACGTCTTTAGCCAGGCCAATGATGAATATTATCAAATCGCCTTAAAGGTGAACAATTTAATGATTACCGTTATGCCGATTCTTTCCACGGTTTTAAATCTAGGAATCGTTGCTATTGCCTATTTTGGGGCCCATTTAATTAGTCAGGGGAGCTTAGAGATTGGTGGCTTAATGGCCTATCTCCAGTATATTACCCAGGTCCTAACGGCTTTAATCATGATTTGTAACTTACTTACTATGTTGCCACGGACCGTGACTTCAACGGAAAGAATCAGTGAAGTCTTGGCTTATCCTCAAGCAGAAATGATTGGTGATAAGCTACTTACCGAACCCATCAGTCGGGTAGAGGCTAAGGATTTGACTTTTTACTATCCAGGAGCAGCCTTACCTGCCCTAGATAAGATTAATTTCTCTTTAAGCAAAGGGGAAAGCCTAGGGATCATTGGTGGAACCGGGTCAGGGAAGTCCACCCTCCTAAAACTCCTCTTACAGTTTTACCCACCCAGTGAGGGCGAGCTCTTAATCAATGGTCATGCCATTGAAAGTTTAGCGCCAGGATCGGTTCGCCAGTACATTTCTTATATTCCCCAACAGAATTTCTTCTTTACCAAGACTGTGGGGGAAAACCTATCTTATGCGGATGAATCTGTTACCGATGCTGCTATGGAGAACAACCTAGACATTGCCCAGGCCAGGGACTTTTTATCTGACCGTCCCTTAGATGACGGCATGGTTCGGGGAGGGGTCAATTTTTCTGGGGGGCAACGCCAACGCTTGGCCATTGCTCGGGCCCTTAGCCGCCGGGTCCCTCTTTACTTATTTGATGATTCTTTTTCAGCCTTAGACTATCAAACGGATTATCAATTGCGCCAAGCCCTAAAAGATAACTTGGGCGAGGCCATGTTAATCATTGTGGCGCAAAGAGTGGCCACCATCCGCCATGCCGATAAGATCTTGGTCTTAGATGAGGGCAAGGTTAGTGCATATGGCAGCCATGAAGAGCTTATGAAGCATTCCGAACTCTATCGTGAAATTGTTATTAGTCAAGGGGAGGAGGATGACATCCATGGCTAGGAAGAAACACCAAAGTAGCCAAGCTAATTTGCTGCGTTTAATCAAGCATTTAGGCAAGTACCATTGGCTACTCATTTTTAGCTTGTTAGCGACTATTGTGATTGCAGCCTGTGATATTATCGCTCCTCGGATTATGGGAGACTTAACCAATGGCATTGCAGCCGACATCAGCCAGGGCCAGGCCATTAATTTTGACCAGATCAAGGTCTTCTGTCTCTATCTTATTGCCATCTACCTGGTCCTGGGCCTTTTTCGTTACTTTCAGGGGCGCTTGCTGACTTATTTGGCCCAATCCTTTATCAAGGAATTGCGTCAAGCTGTCTCGGAAAAAATCAAGAAAATCCCCCTGTCCTTCTTCGACCAACAATTGACAGGTGACTTATTGAGTCGGATGACCAATGATATTGAAAGCTTGGGACGTAATATTCAGCAAAGTATTGACCAAGTCTTTTATGGAGCCATTCTTTTAGTCGGCATTTTGATTATGATGTTGAGAATTTCAGTCACTATGACGGGAATTTTCTTTATTACCATCCCGCTGTCCTTTTTTGCAACACGCTTCATCACCTCACGGTCGCAGAAATATTTTCGGGCCAAGGCAAAGGGCCTGGGAGCTATTGTGGGCTACATTGAGGAAAGTTTCACCGGGACTGACCTGATTAAGGCCTATAATTATCAAGACCGGGCTGACCAAGAATTTCAACGTTATAATAACCATCTCTATGAAGTCTCCTACCATGCCAGTTTTATGGCGGGAATCTTACTGCCAGTGATGACCTTTATCAGTAATATTGGCTACGTGGCCATTGCCATTGTGGGAGGGTTACTCGTCCTAGGGCAGAGAATTTTAATTGGGGATGTATTGGCTTTTATTCAATATAGTCAAAAAATTACCCGGCCCATTAATACCATTGCCGAAATGGCTACTCTTCTCCAAGAAACCCTGGCCTCGGCCGACCGGATCTTTGAATTATTAGATGCTCCCGAAGTGGTTGAGGATAGCACTTATGAAATAGAGCCGCCGATTGAAAGTATTGTCTTTGACCATGTTGGCTTTGCCTATGAGGAAGAGATGATTATTAAAGACTTGAATCTCCAGGTTGAAAAAGGTCAGACCATAGCGATTGTAGGTCCAACCGGGGCAGGAAAATCGACCCTGATTTCTTTACTGCTGCGGTTCTATGATGTTAACCGCGGGGCTATTCGCGTCAACGGTATTGATATCCGCCAAGCCAGCCGGGAAAACCTGCGTCAGTTTTTTGGCATGGTGCTTCAAGATACCTGGCTCCAGCAGGGGACCATTGCGGATAATATCCGTTATGGGGCCGAGGGAGCTAGCGATGAAGAAGTGGTTCAAGCAGCCAAGGATGCTCATTGCTATCACTTTATTCAAAGCTTGCCCGATGGTTTCAACACTCTCTTAAATGAAGAAGCTAATAATATTTCCCAGGGGCAAAAGCAATTAATTACCATTGCTCGGGCCTTTATCTCTAACCCTGAAGTCATGATCCTTGATGAAGCCACCTCGTCAGTGGACACCCGTACCGAACAACTTATCCAGTCAGCCATGGCTAAGCTTATGCAAGGACGGACCAACTTTGTCATTGCCCACCGCTTGTCCACCATCGTGGAAGCCGATAAAATTCTGGTCCTAGACCAGGGGGATATCGTTGAACAAGGAAGCCATGAAGAATTACTGGCTAAAAAGGGCAAATACGCTCAACTCTACCAAAGTCAATTTAATGATTAATGAACAGAGTGCGATAAGCGCGCCAGAGAGCAAGACCTCTGGAAGAAAATGGTTGACTAGCTGTTCTTAGGAATAAATTTCAGCTGTAAAGAAAAAATACTTTACAGACTCCTAAGAATTTGCTATAGTATAGCAATGTGAATAAAAGATTGAAAAAATAAAAACATAAGGAGGAATTTTATTCATGGCAGTTAAATTACGCTTAAAACGTATGGGGTCAAAACGTAACCCATTTTACCGTATCGTCGCAGCAGATGCGCGTTCACCACGTGACGGACGTATCATCGAAAAGATTGGTACCTATAACCCAACTACCCAACCAGAAGAAGTTGTTTTAGATGAAGAACTTGCTTTAAAATGGTTAGGAAACGGTGCTCAACCTACTGATACTGTTCGTAACATTCTTTCTCGTCAAGGAATTATGCAAAAACATCACGAAGCTAAGCATAATAAATAAAGATAGGTGAATTGCATGCCGGACATTGAAAATTTACTAATGACTATTATTCAACCTTTAGTGAGTTATCCTGAAGACATTCAACTCGAAGTGAGTGATGGGGATGAATTCTTAGAATACCATTTAATGGTACATCCCGATGACGTTGGACGTGTCATTGGTAAGCGCGGACGCGTAGCGAATGCTATTCGCACAATTTTATATAGTGTACGCGTAAAAGGTCATCGTCGGGTTCGGTTAACTATCGATCGTATCGATGAAGACCAATAAGATGATTGGTATTAGTAAGATTATCAGTTAAACTAGGATTATATCCTAGTTTTTTTCTTAGGCATTAAGCAGACTTGATAAGGAGATACGATGAGTCAAGAATTTTACCGTGTGGGAAAGATTGTCAATACCCAAGGCCTAAAGGGAGAGGTCCGGGTAATTGCGACCACTGACTTTCCCGACAAACGTTTTCAACCAGGAAGCCAACTAGTCATCTTTGACCGTAAAAATAAGCAAGCTGAGGTTGAGGTAATGAGTCACCGCCAGCATAAAAATTTTCATATTCTTAGTTTTAAAGGCATGCCGTCAATTAATGATGTGGAAGGCTTTAAGGGGATGGAAGTGATGGTTGCAGCTGAAAATCGGCAAAGTGATGATTTAGCTGAAGGCGAGTTCTTCTATGATCAAATCATCGGTTTAGCGGTCTATGACTTAGCGGGTAAGCTGCTAGGAAAGGTCAAGGCCATCACCCAATTAGGCCCCAATGATGTTTGGACTATCCAACGCAGTCAGCCGGGCAAGAAGGATGTCCTGATTCCCTATATTGATGACGTGGTCAAAACGATCGATTTAGAAGAGAAGAAAATAGTAATCGATGTACTTGAAGGATTGATTGACGATGAAGGTTAATATTTTAAGTCTATTTCCAGACATGTTTACTGGACCCATGAATCAGTCCATTATTGGTAAGGCCCAGGAAAAAGGCCTAGTCGATATTGAAGTCACTGACTTTCGCCAATTTGCCAATAATAAGCATGGTCATGTTGATGACTATCCCTTTGGCGGGGGAGCGGGTATGCTGCTGCAAGTGGGCCCAATCTATCGGGCCCTGGAGGCCATCGATCCGCTTTTAGTGAGCGAGGATTTATCCAAGCGCCCAGCTAGCCGGGTGATTTTAATGGATCCTGCTGGACAGCGGTTTAACCAAGCCAAGGCGGAAGAACTGGCCCAAGAAGACCAGCTAATCTTTATCTGTGGTCATTATGAAGGCTATGATGAACGGATCAGAAACTATGTGACCGATGAAATTTCCATTGGGGACTTTGTCTTAACCGGTGGCGAGCTAGGTGCCATGACGGTAATTGATGCCACGGTGCGCCTATTGGATGAGGCGGTAGGAAATAATGAGTCAGTGGAAGTGGAATCTTTTTCGACTGGCCTATTGGAATACCCCCAATATACCCGGCCACGGTCCTTTAGGGGTATGGATGTTCCGGATGTCCTCGTCAGCGGTGACCACCAAAAGATTGCCGATTGGAAGGGGAAGGAAGCCATCCGTCGTACCTATCTCAGACGGCCTGACCTCTTAGACCGAGCTGAGCTGTCTGACCAAGAAAAGCAGTGGCTGCTAGAAATCCAGGCAGAAAATCCAAAATAAGCCTTTACACAGGACTTGAATTTTGGTATCATTTTACGAGTGAGGTTATTTCACAAATTTAAACAATATTCCGCTGTCGCTATGGAACATGAATATCTGTTGGAAAAGGAGAATTATCATGAGTCATAACCCAAAGTTAATCGATGAAATTGTTTCCGAACAATTACGCAGCGATATTCCAGATTTCCGTCCCGGAGACACCGTTCGTGTACACGCACGTGTTGTTGAAGGTGAACGTGAACGTATCCAAATTTTTGAAGGCGTTGTTTTAGCACGTAAGGGTCAAGGTATCAGCGAAACCTTCACTGTTCGTAAAGTATCAAACGGTGTTGGTGTTGAACGTATCTGGCCAGTACATACTCCTCGAGTAGCTAAAATTGAAGTGATCCGTCAAGGTAAAGTACGTCGTGCGAAACTTTACTACTTACGTGACCGTCACGGAAAAGCAGCTCGTATTGCTGAACGTCGTCGCAAAAAATAAGCGATTTAAAAACTGTGTCTTAGGCACAGTTTTTTTAATTGTCTGATAATTAGGAAAAAGGAGGAATAGACCGTGGAAGCTATCTATTTAGAAAACTGTCAGGTAGGCCTAACATTCAAAAGCCGTAGCTATCATTTGTCTGAAGAAGAAGCCATCAACTTTGCTAAAAAGTATGATCCCCAACCCTTCCACTTAGATAAGCAGGCCGCTGAAAACAGCTTTTTTAAGCAACTTTGCGCTAGTGGCTGGTTGGTGACTGCCATTATGATGAAATTAATGGTTGAAAGTATTCCTTTTAAACATGGGGATATTGGTGCCGGAGTGACCCTCAATTGGACTAAACCCGTTTACCCCGGCGACGACCTGCATATCGAAGGCGAAATTACTGATTTTAGACCCTCTAAAAGCAAGTCAGATCGGGGCATTGCCTATGTGTCTGTAAAAGTTATCAATCAAGATGATGATGTTGTTTTGGAAAATGAATCGAAGGTAGTTGTTTTTTCTAAGGATAAAGACTTTAGCAAATAGGGAGAGTGGGGTCACTCTCTTTTTTGTTGTTAAAGTCAAAAAAAGTCAGATATATAACTTGACTAAGTTTGATTAAAGGCTTATACTATAGATGTAGGATGAAAGAGATCCTAATAGTAAGATAATCAAAATAACTAAGAAAGGTGATCATTTATGAAAATGTATACAGTAACTGCAGAAGTTAATAGTGATAAATATGGTAAAGGGACCCTAGTTGCAGAACTTAACGAACAAGATTTCATCAAATATGCTAACCTTTCAGACCAAGATAAATTAGCTTTCTTAAAGGATAAGGGCGCTCAATTCCAAGTTGATGTCAATGAATTAGAAGATGATGATGTAGTTTCTTATAAGGTTGAAGAATCTTCAGGCGCTAATCATCCAACTCAAGCTAAAAGTTCAAAACCGCAAGTTAGCCGCAAGATGCGGATGAACATTAATGGTCAAGACACCGGCTGGGTGGATGTTACTGATGAAAACCAAGCCCAATATGATCAATTAATGGATCACTTTAACCAAATGCACCAACGCTTCAATGATGAATTCAGTCGTTTCTTTACCGACTTTAGACCAGGTCACTTCCTTGATTTCGGTACCCCCTTCCTAGAAGATGGCAAGAAATCTGGCAAGGAAGATAAGGACTCTCAAGCCGATGGTGAAGGGCAAGGAGAAAAGCAAGATAAATAAAGTCAACTCGCTAAGCTTTTACTCTCTTAAAATATAAAATCCATACAAGGACTGGGAAAGCCACCCAGTCCTTTTTTGTCGTGTCCTTGACCAGGGGCACAAGGAAGCGCTTTTTTGGTTAATTAAGGTACATGCTGCTACCGTTCAAAGATAAAATACTATATTGTTTTTTGTTGAGAAATTCATCCTTGATTTATCGGCTTTTTTAAACTTTTTCTAATTAATTTCCTTGATAAGGGTGACAAATTTAGGACAAAGTTTTAAAGTAGGACTGTGAAATGGAACAATAAATTGTTTCTTTTTGCCATCTTTGTAAGCGCTTAAGATGTTGTTGATGTTATCACTGGTTTTCATGTGAATACAGGAGGAATGAAGATGAGTCAATCGACCACTCAATTACACATTTTATTAAGTCGCAAAGTTAGCAAGGGCGCACTTTCTTTAGCCTTTGGGATGACTATGCTTTTTGCTTCTCAGGAAGCTGTACTAGCAGCTGAAATTGATCAAGTTGAAAGTAACCAAACAGCAGAACAATCATTGGTTATCCCTGAACAGCAAGGCCAAGACCATGATGCTGTAGTAGAAGAATCACAAACCATTGAGAGTGAAGCAGAAACTGAAACGGCTCTGCCTGAAGCAGAAATTAAAGATCTTGAGGAAGAACTTGCTGAAAAAGCAGCTGAAGCTCCTCTAGAATATCAGGAAGAAGTTTCTCCTGCGAAAAGTGAAGAGCTTGGTCATCATGAAGAAGTTAGTGAGTCAAAAGAGCTTAGTCCAGAAAGGTCAACTAATAAGGAAGAGTCTTCTCCAGTAGAAGATAGCGAAAAAGATTTTGATAAAACATCTCAGAAAGCCGAAAAAGATGAAAAAGAAGAAACAGAAGCAATCGATGAAGAGGCTACTGGTAAAGACAAGCAAGCAGTAAAGGTCGAAAAAGTTGACGATGATTATAAACAAGTCAACCCGGAAAAAGGCCTTGCTAGTGAAGAACAAGCGATTGACTTTGCCGCTTTAGAAAACTTTGCTAAGGAAAATCCCGCAGGCTTCAATAAAGTTCTCTCGGTTGCTATTGCAGTATCGGTTCAAGACGAAGACCGTGCGACTAGCGAAGAGGTTTTAAAGACCTTAGGAGAAGTTCTCGTTGATAATGAATTAAACCATGAATTATTAGTCGAATTGTCTAAATTTGTGATTCGTTATGGCGAATTAGGACCTGATGAAAGCGACGTTCACCACATTGTGGAAGGCCAACCTAGTGTTAGTCGGGCGTCTGGCTTCTCCTTCTATGCAGCTGGTGAAGACAAACCTGCTGTTAGCTTCGAAGACTTTGAAAAATTAGTGGCTAAAGTAACTGGAACAACGGATAGCGTCCTTAGCCTATTAGAAAACTTACAAAAAGGGGAACGTCCTGCTGCTGGCATCGGAGCGATCATGGATTCGATCCTCCCCGTGAACTTAAACTTCACTAAGATTGGTGAATTAATCCAACGTATCGCTGAACTTAAAGCCGAAGCGGTTCGTCAAGATGTCTATCTCTCAACAGAAGTCGTCGGTGCCATTGCCGAATTAATTCCTTCTGAAGTGACCTTCAATGGGACACCTGTGAACTATGTTTTGGATAAGTTAGGTCAAATGGCCCTGGATATCGGACGTAGCGTCGCAGACGGTATGGTGCTTAGCTACCACCCAGGCAGCTTCTACAACCCAAATACCTTTCGTTTACGCGCTCAAGTCTTGCGCAAGGGTGCCGAATTAATTAAAACAGCAACGACAGAATGGCGGATGAAACCACAAATCGTTCACTCTAAAGCTGGTCTAGAAATTACCCACGCCTTCATGTCTGTTGTCGATCCTTTCTCAACGGCAGAACGTTTGACTAAACGTTTAAATGAATTAGAAGCCTTAGAAGTCTTCGGTAATGCTTACCGGAATATCACCCCTAAAGATATTGCTACGACTTATATTAAGGAAAAATTGGACAAGGCTATCTGGGACACCCGCTTCAAACGTGACGAATACATTCTATCTAAAGTACCATTTGATGTATACCACAAACTAAACAAGGCCATTACTCGTGCGGTTGGGGTTCAATTATATTCAGAAACCCGCGTTTACCAAATTGATGATGCGGTTGCTGAACTCCAGGCAGCTTACGGGGATGCTCTTGCTTACTTAGAAAGCATCCCAGCTGATCAACAAATTGCTCCAAATGCCCTTAAACGTGAATTGAAAGATCTCATTTGGAATACCCGCTTTGAACGTGATGGGTCAATCCTAGGAAATGTGCCAACTGAAGTTTACACGGCACTCAATGCCACATTAACTAAGGCTGTTGGCCTACAATTAGACCTTCACGCTAAAACAGTCGATGTAAAAGCCGCAATGGAAGAAATCAAGGCTCAATTAGGTGAAGCCCGTGAAATTGCACAAGCAACCTTGAATGCCCGTGCTTCTAAAGAAAGAAAACTTGAACTTCGTGACCTGATCGGTGAAGTTCGGAGCATCCGTGATAGCGAATTGCTGGGCAAGGTTTCTTTCAATGCCTACAATCATTTAAATCAAGTGATCACCAAGGCTGTAGGAACCCGCCTCAACTTGAAAGCAAGCAATGCAGAAGTTGATGAAGCGGCTAACGCTCTGCGTCAAGCCCTTGCTACTGCCCGCGCTGAATTGGCTTAGTTTCTAAGTTTATAATGAGAGCTGCTGTTGCAAGTAATTTGCTTTTAGACTAAATTGTTTTGATGTGAATTGTCATAAAAAATGTCATACCGCAAAAGGGTATGGCATTTTTTTGTACGGATAGTTGATCCAAGAAAGCTTGCTGACTAGCCCTTGAAAATTGGATGCGAAATTGAAATAATAAGGACAATCAATGAAGAGGTGGTAAAAATGAACTACTATGCTTTGAAATATTTTAAAGCGGTGGCTGAGATAGGCAATATGACCAGTGCCGCTGAAGAATTAAATGTATCCCAACCAGCCATTAGCCGGGCTATTAAACAATTAGAAGAAGACTTAGGGGTCGATTTATTTGTTCGCCAAGGTCGTAGTATTTATTTAAACCACTATGGGGAGACTTTTTTAACTTACTTGGACCATTCTTTTAGCGCCCTGAGCGAAGGCAAGCGGGTGGTTAGGGAAATTTCTGGTTTAGAACATGGTGAAATTATCATTGGCGTTACCCTTCCCCATGTCTTCCCTAACTTATTGAGTGACTTTCTCCACGATTATCCCAAGGTTCGAGTCAAGCAGTATGAAGCAGCGAGTGGCTTGATGCTCGAAAAATTGTTAAAGGATCAATTGGATTTTTGGATAGCTACCCATGAGATTAACCATGACCAAGTCGAGACCCTCCCTATAATCAGTGAAGAAATCTTTGTCACAGTGAGTCGGAAACACCCCTTGGCCCAGGCCAAGCAGGTTGCCTTAAGTGACTTAAAGGCGGAAAAATTTGTTGGTTCGAGTCAGGGCTACAGTTTTCGGGAGTTAACAGATGGTTTCTGCCAACGGGCCGGCTTTACGCCTGATTATCAGATCGAATTAGAGGATGCCGCTGCTATCCATAAATTGGTCGAAGCCGGTTATGGGATTTCTTTTACCCCTAAAATTTCCCTCTTATCCAGTCAAGAAAAGATAATCCCACTTAGGGTCGCCGATTATTCCATCCAGCGGACGATCAGCCTGGTCTATAAGAAAGACCATTATTTCTCCCAAGCCGCTAAAGCCTTTTTCGATTTTTCTAGGGATTATCTTTGTGAATTTGCTTAATAGAATATATAGCACTTGAATAACTCCTCCAAGCCATACTTATAGACTTGGGGGATTTTTACTGGTTTAAATTAATCTCCTTTTATATAAATTAAAGTTATCGATAAATGCAAAATATGTATTATTATTTATCGATCTTTCTTGGTAAACTGCAGTAAAGATATCTTTATGACGAGTCCTTTAGCTAAAGAAATGAAAGCGCTAACAACACAAGATAGGAGAATACTATGAATATTCAAGGCAAGGTAGTTATTGTTACTGGTGCGGCTAGCGGAATTGGTCAAGCTACTGCTTATTTGCTGGCGGAAAAAGGGGCCAAGGTCATTGTGGCAGATTTAGATGCTAATCGTGCCCAGGAAGTCTCTCAAGCCATTAATGCCAAAGGGGGAGATAGTCAATATTTTCAAATTGATGTGACTTCCTACGAAGCCAATCAAAAATTAGTTGATTTTAGTATCGAGAAATATGGCCACTTAGATGCCAGCTTCCTTTGTGCCGGAATTATGCAACTGTCCCGCCTATCAGATATTAAGGTTGAGGAATGGGATCGGCAGATTGATATTAACTTAAAGGGAGTTATGTATGGGATCGCCGCAGCCATGCCTGTCTTTAAAGAGCAAAAGGCGGGTCATCTTCTCACGGTTTCTTCCATTGCTGGCCTCCATCCTTTTATTGATACAGGGGCTTATTGTGCAAGTAAATGGGGGGTGAGAGTCTTTATGGAAGTAATCCGTCGCGAATCTGCTGACGAAGGGACTAATATCAGGACAACTACCCTTTATCCCGGGGATATTGATACCAACCTCACTGCTCATACCACGGATGCAGCCATTAAGGCCGGCTTAGAAAAGGTCTATGAAGAAGTGGCCATTCCAGCTGACCGGGTCGCTCAAGCTATTGCTTTTGCCATTGGAGCACCAGCTGATGCTAATGTCAGTGAGATTACTATATTTCCAACTAAGCAAGTTATCTAGAGATATTTTATAAGGAGGAAGAACAATGTCAGATGTTAAGGACTTAATTGAACGCGCTAGAAAAGCCATGGAAGCTATCCAAGACTATAGCCAAGCCGAAGTGGATGCTATGGTAGAAAATGTTGCCAAGCGAGTTTACCAAAAAGCCGGAGAATTAGCAGCTTTTGCCATTGAGGAAACCGGTATGGGGAGATTAGATTCTGGTACCGAAAAGGTGCAGAATATCGCTAAAAATGTCTGGGAAGATATCAAAGCCGAAAAATCAGTAGGAGTAATTCATTATGACAAAGAAACAGGCATCACTGAGCTTGCTCATCCGGCTGGGGTGATCGGTTCGGTTACACCAGTTACCCAACCGACGATTACCCCTTTAGGCAATGGGATGATGGCACTTAAAGGTCGGAATGCTCTGGTTTTTTCACCCCACCCAAGTGCTATTAAAAGTACCGCTAAGACCATTGAAGTGATGCGGGATGCTTTGGCAGAAGTAGGGGCGCCTAAGGACCTATTGGTTTACTACGAATCACCATCCAACCAGGCGACCCAGGACTTAATGGCCAATACTGATTTGATTGTAGCCACCGGGGGACCAGGATTAGTTCATGCCGCCTATTCTAGCGGGCCACCAGCTTATGGAGTTGGTGCAGGAAACTCCCAGGGGATTTTGGATGATGACTTTGATGTTGATAAAGCCGCCGAATTAAGTGTAGCAGCTCGGGCTTTTGATAATGGGCTCCCATGTACTAGTCAGCAAATTTTATTTTATCCTAGACATAAAGAAGCCGACTTAGTTGCAGCTTTGGAAAAATATCAGGCCTACGTGATCACCGATTCAGCAACGGTTGACCAGCTCAGGGAGAATTTAATTGATGAAACAGGGAAATTTAAAGCTGACCTGATTGGAAAGAGTCCGCACTTTGTTGGTCAAGTAGCAGGGGTAGATATTCCAGAAGAGGCTGAGATTGTTGTGGCTAAAATCAGTAAAAACGACCAAGAAGAACCCCTCACCAAAGAAAAATTATTCCCCTTAATGACTATGGCTGCCTATGATGACTTCGAAGAAGCTGTTGACTTAGCCAAGAGAAACCTGGTCATCCAGGGAGGGGCAGGGCATTCTTCTGTCGTCTTTACCAATAGCCGTCAACGAGAAGAATATGTTGGCCTTCATTTACCAATTTCACGCTTAATGGTTAACCAAGTCGTGAATGCCATGGGTGGTGCTACTAACGGCTTGAATACTTCCGTGTCTTTAGGTTGTGGAACCTGGGGTAATAACGTTATTTCAGAAAACTTGACCTATCGTCACCTGCTCAATGTTTCCCGTATTTCTGATCCGATTGATTTGGGAGAAATTGACCATGGCTGGTAAAGGAGCTTTGCCATGAAATCATTTGAAGAACTTTTAACTATCTTTCAACCCAAAGGCAAGGTTAAAGTGGGCTTTGTCAATGCTCTGGACCAGTCCAGTATTGAAACCGCCAGTGACCCAAGGATAAAAGACTATATTGAACCCGTTTTTCTGGGGGATAAAGCTAAGATTGATTCCTTAGTTAAGGATTACCAACTGAGTCATTATCAAGTGCTTGATGTCCAGGATGATCTTTCTGCCGCTAAGTTAGCCGTGGAAAAGGTCCACCAAGGAGAAATCCAGATGCTCTGCAAGGGCAAACTTCCTTCAAGTCATTTTCTCCGGCCAATCGTCAATAAGGAAAGTGGGATTGTTCGCAGTGGCTTACTTTCAACGGTAACCTTATTGGATATCCCCCAATACCCTAAGTTGCTGATAAATACTGATGGGGGAATGAATTTAAATCCCAATTTTGACCAGAAAAAGATAATCATTCGACATGCCATTGAAGTGATGAACGATATTGGCATACAGGCTCCTAAAATTGCTGTTTTAGGCGCTACAGAGGAAGTCAATGAGAAAATCCCATCGTCTAAGGATGCGTATGACTTAATGAAGGTCTTCAGCCAGGATCCTGATTTTAAAGGCAGTATTGCCGGTCCGATCTCCTTAGACTTGGCCCTTAGTCAAGTGGCTAGCCAGCTCAAAGATTATCACTCAGAGGTGGCAGGACAGGCAGATATTTTAATCTCTCCTGATATGACAACGGGAAATATTCTCAGTAAGGCCTTGACTGTACTGGGGAAGGGGCGTTTAGCCACCATTGTTAAAGGGGCCCAGGTTCCTATTGTGATGAATTCGCGGGGGTCAAGCAGCGATGAAAAAGTATTTGCCTTACTGTTAGCACTTTTTTCCTGGAGGTAGCCTATGAAAATTTTAGCCATTAATCCGGGATCCACTTCGACTAAAGTGTCAGTCTATAGTGATGGTAAGATCCAAGCCGTAGAAAATTACCAGCATAGTCCCAAGGATTTAGCCCATTTAGGGCCGGTCATTAAACAAAAGGATTTACGTAAACAATGTGTGGTCAAGTTTATAGAAGAACAGGATTTGACCTTGGATGATCTTGATGCCATTTCAGCCCGGGGAGGGACTTTGCCTGCTGTTAATGCGGGGGCTTATCGGATCAATGAACAGATGGTTGACTATCTCACTCATAAGACCAGAAATCCACACGCTTCCAGTCTTGCAGCCATTATCGCCTATGAATTAAAGATAGAGTATGATCAGACGGATTTACCCATTATGATTTATGATTCAGTAGCGGTTGACCAGTTTGACCCTGTTGCTCGACTGTCGGGCTTAAAGGGGGCAGAGCGGGTGAGTGGCAGCCATGCCCTCAATACCCGAGCAGTTGCCATGAAGGTTTGTCAAGAATTAGGAACTAGCTACCAAGCAGCCAATTTGATTGTTTGCCATATGGGTGGTGGTATTTCGACCAGTGTCCACCAGCAAGGCAGGATGATTGATAATATTTCCGATGATGAAGGACCCATGGGGATGGACCGCACCGGCGAACTCCCATTATTAGCCCTGTTTAAGGTGATTGAGGGCTGTTCTTATGAAGAAATGGTTCGACTGAATAAGCAAGAGGGCGGTATAAAATCCTATACAGGTTTGACTGATATGCGTCAAGTCCAAGCCGAGGCTGACCAAGGAAATGATTATTATCAGCTGGTCATTGATGCCTTTGTTTATCAAATTGCTAAGGCTATTGGCTCGCTAGCTACAGTACTCAAGGGCAAGGTCGACCGGATCATTCTTACTGGGGGAGTCGCTCATTCTCAAAGGATTACCCAGGCCATTAGTGACCGAGTAGCCTTTATCGCGCCAGTCATTGTTGAAGCTGGAGAACATGAAATGTTAGCCCTATCACAAGGGGCAGAGCGAGTAGTCTTAGGAAAAGAAGACATGCAAGAGTTTATTCTCAATGAGATTTAAATTGACTAGCTAGGCTGGGGAAGAAACCCCGGCCTTATTTTATTGCTTAGTGAGGCTAAGGATGCTTAGGGGACAAGGAGAGATTATAGCGCCTGTCTTCCTTATTAAATATGTAGAACTCTTAAAAGTAGGCAAAGAAAAAGCTCTCTACCCTGTGGTAGAAAGCTTTTTATCTAGGTATATCTATTTTATGAAGGCTAGTTTATATAATAATCTTTTTATTAGCGCCCTTTTTCAAGGATTTCCTTCCAATAATCGTTATAGTAGTCGGTTTTTTCTTTATTAACGAAGGCTGCAATACCATATTCAGCTTGTTCGGATTGGAAGAGTTTCAAGATGGCAGCAATTTCAATTTGAATCCCTTCATCAATGCTTTTACCGCTTTGTTCATCGACCACCCGGTTGGCAGTGAAAATGGATGAAGGAGAGCGTTCGTGGATCTTTTCAACGAATTTAGAGTTATCGATACCTTCTACCGGTTCCCCGTAAATGGTCTTCATAATATTTTCATCACTGAAGGCCACTAATTGGTCATGGTAGTCTTCAGGAATTTCACGTTCCCGGTATTTGTCAGGCATATTATTAATTAATTCTTTAGCTGCCGCATAAATTTCTTCTTCTGTATTTGCTCGGGCATGGGATAAGCCTAATTTTTCGGTGTCATCAGGTCCGAAGATGGTCCCAGTCATAGCGAAGAATTTAGCCATTTCCTTGCCTAATTGGTGGTTTAAGCGCAGCATGCCACCGTAGCCTGGGATAATTCCTAAAGTAGCTTCAGGAAGGCCGAATTTGGCTTTGTCAGTGACAATCATGGCCCGACTGGCTAAGGCCAGTTCACAACCGCCGCCCAGGGCCCAGCCGTCAACTACTGCGATTAATGGTTTCTTACATTGTTCCATTTTGCCACGGATGACTTTGTGGCCTTTCATATTTTCTTCAAAGGCGGCCCAGTTTTTCGCACGAATATTGTCTAAGAACCAAGCGATGTCTCCCCCAGCAATAAAGGCCTTATCACCGGCCCCTCTGAGGAGCATGCCTTTTACTTCATCATTTTCTTCACCACTTGTGATGGCGTCTCCAATCATATTCACCACTTGGGTATCAATCGCATTGAGGACTTCGGGACGATTGACCAAAATTGTCATAATACCATCTTTAATTGAAGTTACTACATAGTCAGACATAATCATTTCCCTTTCTATTTTATAGGCTTTGAACTAAATAACGCCTTTTTCTTTTAGTGACTGGATGTCTTCTTCACTGTAACCTAGGCCGGATAGAATTTCCTGATTGTGTTCTCCTAAGCGAGGCGCATGGTTGAATGGAATTTTTTGATCATCTGAGAATTGAACTGGCGAAGCTGGCATGGCCACACGTTTGCCATCCTTACCAAATTCCATATTTTCCAGGTAATTATTAGCCCAGGCTTGTTTATCATTTGGAATTTCATCAAAGGTTTGTGCCCGTTCAAAGGTAAAGTCTTCAGCCAGCATCTTATCAATTAAGTCTTGGCTTTCCATATTGCCAATAGCTGCTTCAACTTGTTTGACAAATTCTGATTGCTTAGGATTCTTTTGGAAGGCATCCAAGGTATTGACGCTTTCATCATCAATATATTCCTCTAAACCGATAATCTTCATAAAGCGAGGAAATTCACTTTCATAGCGCACGAGGCAGAGCATGATCCATTCGCCATCTTTGGTTTGATAGGACTGCAGGAAGGGGTTATTGGGATGCATACGGTCTTTAGGATAGTGGTCTTCATATTGGGAAGAAACAATCATCATCTTATTACAGAAAATGGCAGAGCCTAAAAGTGATACACGGACTTCTTCACCTTGACCGGTTTCTCTTTGCTTGAGTAAGGCAGCTAGAATTCCACTTAAGAGGGAAAGACCAGCCACACTATCGCCCACCCCTGAAGGAGCAGAAATTGGAGGATGGTTCACTGGGGCTAAACTAGCCATAAAGCCACCGCGGGCCCAGTAACCGACGACATCATAACCTGGACGGTGAGCTTCTTCGCCCTTGGTGCCGTAACCTGAAAAATGACCCCAAATTAAATGAGGAAATTTGGCCTTCAGGGTTTCATAGCCTAAGCCTAATTTTTCTAAAGAATGAATGCGAATATTAGAAATAAAAACGTCGGCTTCTTCAAGTAATTGCATCATGATTTGATAACCTTCTTCGCTTTTCAGGTTAAGGGTAATCCCTTTTTTATTGAGGTTATCGGTTTCAAAAATAGGGTTTTCATCCTCAGTAGCGGTAACGTTCATGGTGGCACCGGTCCCTCTTAATTGGTCTCCAGAGGGAGCTTCCACCTTGAGAACATCTGCTCCCCAGTCAGCCATTACGCGGGCTGTGGTTGGAGCGGCTACCATGGTAGAAAAATCAATAACTTTTACGCCATCAAGTAATTGAATGTTCATTAGACAGTATCCTTTCTCTTCCGTTTTGCCCATGAGTGGAAGTGAAAAGACTTGTTTTGCTTTCAATTCCTATTATAGTGAAGAAAATCACGAAATTGTATTTCAGAAAAGACAAATGCCCCTTGCAAGAAATGCAAGAGGCCAATTGAATCAGTAACAGGCTAAATTATTTATATTCCTCAGCGATAAATTGACGCACATATTGGGTGAAAACGTCCACACTATAGGAAGGGAGGTTTTCTTTCTTTTTTATCATATAGATAGGACGTTTAATAGGTAGGTCGACAATGGGGAGAATTTTAACACCGACTGTCCCAGCAATGGTATTCTCTGAGACCAGGGCAACTCCAATATTATTTCTCACCATAGCCATTAGGGTATTGTCATCAACCACCCGGTGGATGGTATGGATGGGATAGGTCTTCTTAGAAATCGAAGCTAATTGTAGGTTGGTGATTAATTTTTTGAAATTTTCGTTATCACTAGTACGAATAAAGGTGAGGTCGACCGTTTCTTGTAGGGTAACTTGGTCCTTCTTGGCTAAGGGATGAGCATCGGGTACAGCTAAGGCTAGGCGTTCTTCAAAGAGGAGTTCCGTTTCTATTTGCGTATTGTAGTTGTCAAAACCAAAGTCACTAGCAAAAACGACATCTAATTTTTCATCGAGTAGGTCTTTGATCATTTGACTAGTGGGGAGCTGTTCAAAGTTAATCTTGAGATTGCTATCCGCCTTTTGACAGTAGGCTAATAGGGAAGGAATCATGTTATTAGCAATGGAAAAGAGACTGTCACAAGAAATGTGGATGGTGTCGTGGCGAATATCGGCCATAGATTGGAGGTCGAAAATTCCTTCTTCAATGGTACGAATGCTTTGGTAGGCATAGCGATAAAAAACCGTCCCATAGTCAGTTAAACGTACACGACCTTTATTGTTAATAAATAAGGGTACACCGGTCGTTTCTTCTAGACCTTGGATAGCTCGACTGAGCGTCGAGGTGGTGATAAAGAGTTTTTCAGCGGCTAAACTATAATTTTGATGTCTAGCAGCAACGATAAAATAGTAGAGGTGCTGGAGGTTGATGGATGACATTTTCATGATTCTATACTCCTTTGAATAGGTCTTGTATTTTTTGCAAGGCTGTTTTGCATATTATCAACTGGTGAAAGAGTGAGCAATACAGTAGGATGAAGGTGTAGCAAAAGTTAAAGCGCTTTCTTATATTTTACGAAAAAAGGTTAATAAGACAAGCTGCCTCCAACTTTTCTATTATTGACCATTGCCCATATGGTTAGGATTCTGTTAAGACTTGTTATTGCTTTCATTTTAACAAAAAATTATTATGCAAAGGAGATCCTTACTATGTCAAATCCATTATTAGAAGTTATCGGAACCAAATACCCTATTCTACAAGGTGCTATGGGGGGCGTGGCTTATCACCAATTGGTAGCCGCTGTTTCAGAAGCAGGTGGTTTAGGGATTATTGCTTCAGCGGGTATGGATAAAGAAACCCTCCATGAAGAAATTAGAAAAACTCGAGAACTAACTGATAAACCATTTGGGGTTAACTTGATGTTAATGTCACCAAATATTGCTGATATGATCGAGGTTATCGCCGAAGAAAAAGTTCCGGTCGTAACAACGGGTGCTGGGAATCCTAAGCCAGTGATCGAACCCTTGCACCAAGCAGGCTGCAAGGTAATTCCAGTAGTGGCGACAGCCAGACAAGCGGCTAAAATGGAAGCAGCTGGTGTCGATGCCGTGGTCTGTGAAGGAAACGAAGCCGGTGGACATATCGGGACAGTGGCAACTATGACCCTAACCCGCGCTGTTTCTAAAGCAGTTAAGATCCCTGTGGTGACTGCTGGTGGTGTGGCAGATGGTCACGGTTTAGCAGCTGCCTTTGCCTTAGGGGCCTCAGGAGCACAACTAGGTACGGTTCTCGTTGCCAGTGAAGAAGCTCCAATTGCTGACAGCTATAAGGAAGCTACTGTGTCAGCACAGGAAAATTCCACCTTTGAAATGGCTCGTGAAATTGGCTCTCCAATTCGTTTACTACAAACCAAAGGCTCTGACCACTTACAAGAAATTATCGATAATGGCGGTGGCCGCGAAGACTTTGAACCAGTCAGCTTAGAGCTCTTAGTTAAAGGAGCCAAAGGGGACACCGAAAATGGTACGGTAACCATTGGACAAATTGCTGGTGTAGTAGAAGAAGTTCGCCCAGTAAAAGAAATTCTTGACAGCATGGTTGAAGAAGCTGACCAAGTAATTTCATCACTAAGTATTCTTTAATAGCTTATGAAGTGATTAAAGCTGGAGTATTTTATTGCTCCAGCTTTTCTTTCCTATTTATTGATAGAAAGAGGAGATGGTATGAAAGGTAAATATCTTATTCTAACAATTATTATGGCCTTTACGGTAGCTGGGTCAGTCGGTTTAAATATTAATTCGATGGGTGTCTTTTTAGGGCCGGTTTCCAAAGATTTAAATGTCATGACGGGAACTTTTGCCATCCACGCCACCCTGATTAGTTTTGGAACAGCCTTTGCTGCCTTTGCTGTGCCAGGGGTCTTAAAACGTTTTTCTTTTAAGAAAGTCTTGATAGTGTCTGCTTTAGTGACGGCCTTGTCTACTATGGTCATGGGCTTTTCTAATGCCATGTGGCAATTCTATATTCTAGCCTTTACCCGTGGCGTTTTTGCTGCCTTTTACGGGATTGTTCCCTTACAATTATTGATTAATAATTGGTATAAAGCTAAGCACGGAACAGTTTCGAGTGTGGTTTTTGCATTTTCAGGCGTAGCTGGAGCGATTTTCGCCCCGATGCTAACCCAACTGATCCAAAGTATTGGCTGGCGACAAACCTATCTGGTTCAAGCACTTTTATTTGTTCTCTTAGCCTTACCAGCTATTATCTATCCTTTTGCTTTTGATCCTCGCGATGAAAATAAACTACCTTATGGCTACCAAGAAGAGGCAGCTGATGCGGATGAAACAGGAGACGATAGTGGGGAAGAAGCCTTCTCCTATACCCAACCGACCTTTGTCTTGTTAATTGTAGCTAGTTTATTGATCACGGCTTTAACCGGTTTAGCCCAACACTTCCCTGCCATTGGCGAAGAGTACGGTTACTTACCAACTATGGCGGCATTAATGGTATCTGCAGGAATGTTAGGGAATATTATTTTTAAAATCATTATTGGTTTTATTTCTGATGCCAAGGGAGCGATGGTGTCGGTCTACACTATGCTAGCAACCATGGTTCTCGGCCTTATTGTCATTATGACCTTTAGAGTGGCAGAAATCTCATTATTGGGAAGCTTCCTCTATGGGGCGGTCTATTCTATTTCAGCAGTAGGCTTGGCCTTGGTGACCAAGCATATTTTCTCATTAAAGTTATTTGATAAGGTCTATCCTTCAGTGAACTTTATTGCCAATGCCGGAGCGGCCGTGGCTGTTTCTATGTATGGTTACCTCTATGATTTCAGCGGCTCTTACCGCTTAGCGATTATTTTATCAATCATTTTAGCTGTCGTTTCCATTCTTTGCCTCTTTCTTGCTGATCGCATGAAGTCTGGCCAAAGCAAGGCATAAAGGAAAAGTTAATGCTAGTTCTTGACAGCTAGAGTAAAGAGCAAGTCTTTATTAGAAATTAAAAATTTTTCACGTGAGCTGGCTGAAGAGCCAGCTCTTTTTGCGTGATCGGGCTGAGAGCTAATAATGATTTGTATGAAATTTTTCTAATAATAATATATATTGGATAAATTTTACAATAAAATTCAAAACGATGTATGAATTTTCTGGCAATTAAAAAAGAATGTGTTATTATTAATGAAAGCGATTACATTTGTGCTTGGAAGGAGTGATTTTCTTGGCAGATTATGATTTATTAGTCATTGGTTCAGGCCCGGGAGGCTATATTGCTGCGGAAGAAGCAGCTAAGTCAGGTCTGAAAACGGCTGTCGTTGATAAAGGTCCGGTAGGGGGGACTTGTTTAAATTCAGGTTGTATTCCCATTCAAAGCTATGTTCAAAATGGCCGCTGGGCCTTACAAAGTAAGCAACTGGCCCAATATGGATTAGCTCAAGTCAGTGATGACATTGATTTTAAAGTCTTAAAAGCGCGGAAAGATCAAGTCGTCCAGCAAAACCAGCAAGGAATCTTGCAAATTTTTAAAAGCAATGAGATTGATTTTATTGAAGGTGAAGCTGTCTTTGTTAAAGACAAGACCTTTAAGGTCAATGATCAGACCCTTAGTGCCAAGAACGTTTTATTGGCAACCGGTAGTCGGGTTTTAGAACCAACAATTCCGGGAATTGAAAAGGTAGATTATTTGACCCATGAGAACTTTTTCCATATGGAAGACTTACCTGAGCACCTAGTGATTGTTGGAGCCAGTGAGCATGGGGTAGAATTTGCCTTTGCTATGGCTGCTTTGGGTGTGAAGGTAAGTCTGATCGAGGAAAAGGAAACCATTATTCCAAACCAAGTCAAAGAGGTCCAAGACTATGTCAAAAAGCTATTCAAAAAACTTTCTGTAGAAGTGATTGAAGGTGTAACCATTGACCATCTTAGTCCTGACCAGGTCCATCTGAGTGATGGTCAAAAGATTGACTTTGACCAGCTTCTCTTAATGCTTAGCCGGCGTCCAGATTTGACCATGGTAAAGGCTATGGGACTTGAATTGGATAAAAAAGGCACTTATTTAGCAGTTGATGAAAGCTATCAAAGCAGCTCTCCTGGAATTTATGGTGTTGGTGATTTGATCGGTGGCTGGCCCTTTGCCCATGCTGCTAGCCATGAAGGCATTAAGGCTGTCAAGGCGATTTTAGGTCAGGCTGAATACCCACTTGACTTTAATGCTGTGCCTCGTAAGATGGCGGTCGATGTTGACGTGGAAAGCTTTGGCTTACATGAAGATCAAGCTAAAGAGGCCGGCTATGATGTGATTAGTCATCAGATTCCTTTCATGATGAATGGGGCAGCTGCTGCTCTCGAGGAGAGTGAGGGATTTGTCAATATTATTAGTGAAAGACAGTATGGGCAGATCTTAGGAGGTTTGGTAGTTGGTCATGGTGCCAGTGAAATCATGCATATTCTCTTAGCAGTCTATCAATGTGAAGGCACTATTGATGAACTTGCCCAAATGGTCTTTGCTCACCCTACCTTATCGGAAACTATTGGAGATGTCGCTAAAGCATTGGTAAGAAAATATTAATGAGTTAAACAGAAACAATAGGAGGAATTCATTATGGTGAAAACACAAGAACAACAAGAGCAAAGAAAAAGCTCCGGGCAAGCCCAGTTTAAAGAACGGATGGCAACCGATATTAAAACAGCTTCTGATGTTGAAGTCAAAGCCATGAGTCCGGATAAGGCAAAAGCGATCTATAAGACAATGAACGAAATTCGGGACTTTGAAGATACTGTTCACCGCTTCTTTGCCCAAGGAGAAATTCCTGGTTTTGTTCACTTATATGCTGGCGAAGAAGCTATTGCTAGTGGCGTTTGTGCTCACTTAACTGATGATGATTATATTACCTCTACTCACCGTGGTCATGGACACTGTGTGGCTAAGGGAGGCGACCTTAAGGGCATGATGGCCGAGATTTTTGGTAAAGAGACCGGCCTCGGTAAAGGTAAGGGAGGCTCCATGCATATTGCTGACCTCGATAAGAGAATCCTAGGGGCTAATGGTATGGTTGGTGGCGGTTTCGGGCTAGCGGTCGGAGCAGCTATGCGTAATAAATACCTCAAAACTGACTCAGTAGCTGTTTGTTTCTTCGGAGACGGAGCTTCCAACGAAGGCCTGTTCCATGAGTGCTTAAATATGGCAAGTATTTGGCAATTACCAGTTATTTTCGTTAATGAAAATAACTTCTTTGCGGAATCGACTCCACAATGGTATTCATCCGGTTCGGAAACCATCGCTGAACGGGCGGCAGCTTACAATATGCCAGGTGTCCGTGTCGATGGGAAAGATTTGATGGCTGTTTATGAAGCAGCTGGTGAGGCAATTGACCGGGCTCGTCAGGGTGGAGGACCAACGTTAATTGAATGTGTGGCCTACCGTAACTATGGTCACTTCGAGGGTGACGAACAAAAATATAAAGCCCTCTCAGGTCCAGAAAAAGAATGGGCAGACCGTGACGCTATTCAAGTCTTTAAAGACTATGCCATTGAACACGGTTTAGCCAGTCAAGAAGAATTAGAAGAAATTGAAGCCCAAGCCAAACAAGATGTTGAAGACGCAGTGGAATATGCTAAAGAGAGTCCAATTCCTGCTGCTGAAAACCTATTAACCGATGTTTTCGCTGACTAATCTGAGGATTTAGCTGAGAGAGGAGACTTTAATATGAGTAGAGAAATTGCCTTTATGACCGCAATTAATGAAGCTTTAGACCAAGCCATGGAAAAAGACGACCGCGTTGTCCTCTTAGGAGAGGATATTGCGGGTGGTCGTGAAGTTGACCATTTAGCTGAAGAAAATGAGGATGCCTGGGGTGGCGTTATGGGGGTAACCAAGGGTTTAGGACCTAAGTACGGTCTAGATCGTGTCATTGATACCCCCTTATCAGAAATGGGGTATATGGCTGCAGCAGTGGGGATGGCTGTCACTGGTTTACGTCCAGTCCCTGAATTAATGTTTAACGACTTTATTGGTTTCTGTTTAGACTCTTTACTGGGTCAAGGTTCAAAAATGCGTTATATGTTTGGTGGTAAGGCTCAGATTCCTATGGTAGTTAGGACCATGCATGGTGCTGGAGCGAGTGCGGCAGCCCAACACTCGGGTTCTTATTATGGAATTTTTGGTTCGATTCCAGGGATTAAAGTGGTTGTTCCTGCGACTCCTTATGATGCCAAGGGCTTACTCCTTTCATCGATTGAAGACAATAATATTGTTGTCTTTTCTGAAGACAAGACCATCTACGGTCAAAAGGGCGAAGTTCCAGAAGAATACTATACTATTCCAATTGGTAAGGCTAATGTATATCGCCAAGGGGATGACTTAACCATTGTGACTATTGGTAAAATGCTCTTTGTCGCTGAAGAAGTTGCTGAACGTTTGTCCAAGGACGGTATTTCTGTAGAAGTCATTGATTTAAGAACAGTTGCCCCTTGGGACCAAGAAACTGTGATTGAATCGGTCAAGAAAACCGGACGTCTAATTGTTATTGATGAATCCAACCCTCACAATAACACAGCAACCGATATTGCCTCAGTGGTGAGTGACAAGGCCTTCGATTACCTTGATGGACCAATTAAGTGTATCTGTGCACCTAATGTGCCCGTACCATTTGCGGTGAACTTGGAACAATTATACTTACCCGATGCGGATAAGGTCATTGAAGAAGCTGCTGAACTTATTGACGACTTAAGAGCATAAGGAGGCGGAAATATATGGCGACAGAAGTAGTAATGCCAACATTAGGACTCACCATGACAGAAGGGACCATCGAACAATGGTATGTTAAAGAAGGCGATGAAGTTTCTTCAGGTGATGTCCTAGCAACGATTAGTTCAGAAAAATTATCTGGAGATGTTGAAGCACCAGAAGCAGGAACTGTGATTAAAATTCTAGCTGATGAAGGTGACACCCTAAAATGTAAGGCCGCTATGGCTTATATTGGGGAAGCTGGTGAAGAAGTAGAAGTTGAAGATACAGAAGAAGCAGCTAGTGAAACTGAAGCAGAATCCAGTTCCAGTAAAAAAGATAGTCCAAAAGAAGTCAACAAGGATAAAACGGATACCAAAGCACGCCAAGGAGCCGTTAAGGGCGACCGCATCTTTATCACTCCTGTAGCCCGTAAATTAGCTGAAGAAAAAGGGTATAATATAGAGGATATTCCGGGAACAGGTGGTAATGGCCGGATTACCCGCCGTGATGTTGAACGCTATCAACCTGAAGCTAAGCCTAGCCAAGCAGTAACTAGTCAAGCTGGTGAAGGTTTACCAGGGATGCGGAAGACGATTGCTAAACGGATGGTACAAAGCTTACAAACCACAGCCCAGCTGTCCTTACATCGCAAGGCAGACGTGACTCAATTAAGCAAGCTACGTCAAGAAATTAAATCGAAAGCCAATGATGGTGCAGCATTAGGCTGGACCACCTTAATCACCCGAGCAGCTGTGAAGGCTTTAGAAGAAACGCCAGAAATGAATAGCTGGTATCAGGATGGACACTGGGAACAACATGAAGCGGTTCACATTGGCATGGCAACGGCAGTTGCTGATGGCTTAGTGGTTCCTGTCATTAGAGATGCTCAAGGCCTCAGTCTAAGTAAATTAGGCGAAAAAATTAACGAAGTCACTAGCCAAGCTAAGGCTGGCCAACTACCAGCAGATCTCTATTCCGGTTCTACCTTTTCTATCACTAATATGGGAGGACGAGGAATTGAATACTTCACCCCGGTAATCAACCCACCAGAAGCTGGTATTCTGGGTCTGGGAGCCATTCAAAAGGAATTAGCCTTTGATGATAACGGTGAAGTCGTTGAGTTAAGTAAATTCCCATTAAGTTTAACCTTTGACCATCAATTATTGGATGGAGATCCAGCTGGTGCTTTCTTAGACCTAATTGTTTCTTATCTAGAAAATCCTTATAGCTTATTGCTATAAGAAGCATAATGAGTATAAGTTGAACAGAGATAGCAGGAGAGTGTGACAAAAGTCAAAAGAGCCCTGAACCACTGGAACAAACTATGGAAGATAGGCGCAAGCCTATCGTACATAGTTCGTGAAGTGGACGTCAGGGCTGACTTTTGGAACATGTTTTGATTAGATAGTTCGTATTTTGAAATGAGTCTGAGACTTTTGTCCCAGACTCTTCTTATTATTTATAGGCAAGTAAAGGAGGGAAAAAATGGTTAATAGTAAAAAACGCTTGGCCGAAAATATAGAAGCGGCCTTAAAACAAGCAGAAAATTTGGCCATTGAGAAAAAACATAAAAATATTGCCATTGCCCATGTCTTTAACTATTTAATTGAAGATCAAAATGGTTTTATCTATCGTTTCTTAAAGTCTTTAAATGTACCAATGAAGGCAATGCAGGCGGAAATTAATCGCGAGTTGTCACGTATAGGTAGCAACTATGGCAAGAATCTTAACTACGGTCAGCAATTTTCTAAACAACTCGGTGACCTGCTTCAAGGGGCAGAAGACTACCAAGAAAAGCGACAAGCTAACGAAATCGCTAGTCAAGACCTCTTAATGGCCCTATTTGATCAGAAAAACAATGAACTGACCCATTGGTTAAATAATTATGTTAACCGTGCGAGTGCCCATAAAAAATTAGCCGATTATCAGGAGAAGCGGATGGTTGACAAAGATGATGTGAGTTTATCCTTTCCGGCCTTATCCAAGTATGCCAGAAATTTAAATGCCAGCTATCGAGCGGGTGAAATGGATCCCATTATTGGCCGAGAAAAAGAACTGGCTGATATGGTGCTCATCCTATCGCGGCGGTCAAAGAATAACCCCCTCCTCATTGGGGAAGCTGGCGTAGGTAAAACTGCCTTAGTCGAAGGCTTAGTCCAGCATATTGAGAAAGATAAGCTTCCTTCAAGTTTAAAGGACACTATTGTTATGGCTTTAGACATTGGAGCCCTGATAGCAGGAGCAAAGTATCGTGGTGATTTTGAGGAACGCTTAAAAGCAGTACTCGATGAAGTGAGAAGCTCACAAGGAAAAATCATTCTCTTTATTGATGAAATTCATACGATTGTGGGGGCCGGAAAGACAGAAGGTGCTATGGACGCTGGTAACTTACTCAAGCCTATGTTAGCTCGAGGTGAAATTCACTGTATTGGGGCGACCACCCACCAAGAGTACCACCAATACTTTGAAAAGGACCGTGCCCTTGACCGTCGTTTCCAACGAATACTTATTGACCAACCGACTTTAGTGGAGAGTCAGGCGATTCTTAAAGGATTACAGGCCCAACATGAAAGCTATCACCACGTTTTTATAGAAGATCAAGCCATCGAAGCCAGTGTGGCCTTAAGTGATCGCTACATGACTGATCGTTACTTACCAGATAAGGCCATCGATGTCTTAGATATTGCTTGTGCGGAAGTAAGTATGGCTCTAAAAAAAGTGCCTGATAGCTTATTAGCTGCCAGAGAAGAGCGCTATCATATGGAGCTAACTTTAGCCAATGCGCAAACCGCTTCAGACGGGCAAGCTGATGAAAAAGATAAACTTCAACAGGCTCTTTCTAGCGCCCAAAATGAGGAAGCTAGTCTAGAAAAGCAATGGCAGGTAGAAAAAAATTTGCTGAAAGACTGGCAAGATTACCGGCAAAATTTATTACAAGCCCGCTTAGACTTGGCTCAAGCCCAAAAAGACTTTAATAGCCAGGCAGTCAAAATTTTACAAGAGGAAAGCATTCCTCAGCATGAAGATAAAATAAGGCAAGTTCAGGCAGACTATCAGGCCATTCTAGATGGTAGTGATGGCCCCTTATTAGATCCCTGGGTAAGGAAGAATGATGTGGCCAAAGTAATTGCCAGACAAACTGGCATCCCTGTGGCCCAAGTGGCTGAACATGAACGGGAAAAATTAATGCATTTAGCTAGCCGATTACACCAACGTATTGTTGGTCAAGATCCAGCTGTTCAAGCCGTTAGTCAGGCGGTTATACGGTCTCGTGCCGATGTCCAAGATCCTAACCGACCTATTGGGTCTTTCTTATTCCTTGGGCCTACTGGGGTTGGGAAGACGGAATTAGCTAAAGCCTTAGCTGACCAGTTATTTAATGATGAAGAAAAAATTATCCGTTTAGACATGAGTGAATATATGGAAAAGCACAGTGTTGCACGCTTAGTTGGGGCGCCTCCTGGATATGTTGGTTACGAAGAAGGGGGACAATTGACGGAAGCAGTTCGTAGACAACCCTATGCGGTTATTCTTTTAGATGAAATTGAAAAGGCCCACCGGGATGTCTTTAACCTCTTATTACAAATTCTAGATGATGGCCGGCTAACAGATAACCAGGGTCAAGTGATTGATTTCAAAAATACTATTTTGATTATGACCAGTAATTTAGGTTCGGATATTCTGCTTGCGGATATGCTTCAACATAAAAACAGTGAGATATCGCTTGAAGCTCGTCAAGCAGTAACGAAGAAACTCCAAGAACATTTCCGACCTGAATTTTTAAACCGGATTGATGATACGATTCTCTTCTCTGCCCTATCTAAAGAAGATATGGAGGCAATTGTTGAAAAACTTCTAGACCAGTTGAAAGTTCGCTTAAGTCAGCAAGATATTTTCCTAACTTATCAAGAGGACTTAAAGGATTGCTTAGCTGACTCTGCTTATGAACCTGAATTTGGAGCGCGGCCTTTAAAACGCTTCATTCGCAAACATTTGGAAACACCTTTAGCTGAGCGCATAATTAGTGGACAAATAAAAGCACAGGACCAAGTCAATCTCTCCTATGATACAGATAGCGAGCAAGTAATTTTTAAAGTCAAAGATAATTAAAAGTAAGGAGCTGTGATGTTGATAACACAGCTCCTTTTTGTCATCTTGGAAAGAAATTCATCTAAAATTATTTGACTAATTTTGACTAAATGTATTGATCAATACTGACCAATATGCTATAATAGTCAATGTAAAGGTTAAAAGATACCTTTAAAATGAATGAATCAAAGGAGCGAAGAGAATGAATAATATGGAAATGACAAGAAGTTTACAAGAAGCTCTTGCAAATGCGCAACAAATTGCGATGACAAGACATCATCAAGAAATCTCGATTCCGCATCTCTTCAAAGCATTAGTACAACCTGGACAATTTGCTTATAATTTTTATCATCAAATGAATATTCCAATGGACGAATTCGATAAGGAACTTGACCGTGAACTGGATAATATTGCTGTAGTGAATGGCAGCAATGTGCAATACGGTCAAAGTATTTCGCGTTCCCTAGCAGAATTATTGCAAACCGCCCAAGAAGAGGCCCAAGGATTCCAAGATGAATACTTGTCTACTGAAATTCTATTACTAAGTATTTTAAAATTGAACTATCTCGACCTCACTAAATGGTTAAAAACTTATACCAATTATGACCAAGTGAAGGATAAGATCAAAGACTTGAGAAAGGGTGATCGCGTGACCTCACAAAACGCTGAAGAAAATTATAATTCCCTAGAAAAATATGGGAGCGACTTAACCGCGATTGCTAGAGAAGGTAAAATGGATCCCATTATTGGCCGCGATGATGAAATTCGTGATGTTATTCGGATTCTTTCTAGAAAGACCAAGAATAACCCTGTCCTCATTGGGGAACCGGGTGTTGGTAAGACCGCAATTGTAGAAGGCTTGGCTCAAAGAATCGTCAAAGGTGACGTGCCAAGTAACCTGCGTGATAAGACCATCTTTTCCCTCGATATGGGGTCCTTATTAGCCGGAGCCAAGTACCGGGGTGAATTTGAAGAACGTCTAAAAGCGGTGCTTAATGAAATTAAGAAGTCAGACGGAGAAATTATCCTCTTTATTGATGAAATCCACACCATTGTTGGTGCGGGTAAGGCAGAAGGGGCTATGGATGCTGGTAACCTCTTAAAACCAATGTTAGCCCGTGGTGAACTACACTGCATTGGAGCGACTACCCTAGATGAATACCGGGAATACATGGAAACCGATAAGGCTTTAGAGCGTCGTTTTCAAAAGGTTCTCGTTAATGAGCCGACTGTCGAAGATACCATCTCCATCTTACGTGGTTTGAGAGAAAGCTTTGAAAACCACCACCACGTTAAAATCCATGACCAAGCTTTAGTTACCGCAGCTGAATTATCTGACCGCTACATTACTGACCGTTACCTTCCTGATAAGGCCATTGACCTAGTCGATGAGGCCAGCGCCGAGATTCGTGTAGAAATGAATTCCATGCCAACGGAACTCGACCAACAACGGCGCCGTCAATTGCAATTAGAAATTGAAGAAGAAGCCCTAAAAGAGGAAGATGATCCGGCTTCTAAGGAACGTTTAGAAGAATTGCAAAAAGAACTGGCTGAAGTCCGTGAAAAGACTAACCAACTGACCTTGGAATGGGAAGATGAAAAAGCCTCCCTCAGTCATATCCAAGATAAACGTCAAGAAATTGACGATGCTAAACGGCAATTAGAAATTGCTCAAAATAATTATGATTTAGAAAAAGCTGCCCAATTGCAACATGGGACCCTACCTAAGTTGGCTAAAGAATTAGAAGATATGGAAGAAAAATACGAAGCTGAAGCCAGCGGTAAACCGAGCCTGGTCCAAGAATCGGTAACCGAGGACCAAATTGAAGAAGTGGTGTCTCGCCAAACCGGCATCCCAGTGACTAAGTTAGCCCAAAATGAACGGGAAAAATTACTTGACCTCGCTGACCGCCTCCATGTACGGGTGATCGGTCAAGACCAAGCCGTTAACAGCGTAACGGATACGGTTCTTCGTTCCCGGGCAGGCATCCAAGACCCTAACCGTCCTCTTGGTTCCTTCCTCTTCTTAGGACCAACCGGGGTAGGTAAAACGGAATTAGCTAAGGCTTTAGCGGAACAAGTCTTTGACTCTGAAGATAACATGATCCGTATCGATATGAGTGAATACATGGAGAAAGCCAATGTGTCGCGTTTAGTTGGGGCTTCACCTGGCTACATCGGTTATGAAGAAGGGGGACAATTAACTGAAGCAGTCCGCCGTCATCCCTATTCCGTTGTTCTCCTGGATGAAATTGAAAAGGCCCATAGTGATGTTTATAACATTCTCCTCCAAATCCTTGACGATGGTCGTTTGACAGATGGTCAAGGTCGGACCGTGGACTTTAAGAATACCATCATTATCATGACCAGTAACATCGGGTCTGACTTACTCTTAGAAGACGCTAAAGATGGGAATACTTCAGAAATATCTACCGAGGCTCGAGACAAGGTCAAAGAACGTCTCTATAGCTATTTCAAACCTGAATTTCTTAACCGGATTGACGATATTATTCTCTTTACACCATTGTCACAAGACAATATGCATGGGATTGTTGCCAAGATGCTCTCAGGCCTCAATAAACGTCTCAAAGACCAACACATTCAATTGCACTTTAGTGATAATTTAATTGATTGGATTGCTGAGACGGCCTATGAACCAGAATTTGGTGCGCGTCCACTCCGTCGCTTTATCACTAATGAAGTGGAAACGCCACTGGCTCGTGCTATTATCGGCGGAGATGTCGCCGCAGGCCAAGAGGTTGAAGTGGACTATGATAAGGACCAAGACCGGGCCAGCTTTGAAAAAATCAACGAAGCCTAAGCGAATGAATAGCGATTAATAGAAGAAAATAATGACATAAAGGCTGTGACCAGAGTCGCAGCCTTTTTTATTAACTACTAACTGTTAAGATTTTCTAGTCAAGACAATTTCCTTTTTCACTGGCCTAGTCCTAGTTAAATGCTGAAATCTTTGCTAAAATAGTCTTGTTCATTATTTTTTTCTTAGCTAGAAAGGTGTAGGAAATGCCAGCACTTACTTATGAATTAATCAAAACGGAAAAGCACACGGGTGCTCGCTTAGGGCGGGTGACCACGCCGCATGGGTCATTTGAAACACCTATTTTCATGCCAGTCGGAACCCTAGCCACAGTCAAGGGACTGTCACCTGAAGAGTTGAAGGGCTTGGGAGCAGAAATCATTCTTTCCAATACCTACCATTTGTGGTTACGTCCGGGAGATGATATCGTTAAAGAAGCTGGCGGTCTACACCAATTTATGAATTGGGACCGTCCTATCTTGACTGATTCTGGCGGTTTCCAGGTCTTCTCGCTAACTAAGATCCGCCGCCTGGAAGAGGAAGGAGTCTATTTTAGAAGCCACCTGAACGGGCACCGGCTTTTCTTAAGTCCTGAAAAAGCGATTTCCATTGAAAATAACTTAGGGGCAGACATTATTATGAGTTTGGACGAATGTCCGCCATTTGATGCTTCTTATGATTATATGAAGAATAGTATTAATCGTACGACCCGCTGGGCTGAGCGGGGCTTAGCGGCCCACCAGCGTCCGGAAGACCAAGCCCTGTTTGGAATTATCCAAGGAGGCGGCTATAAGGACTTAAGACTCCAGCATGCCCAGGATTTAATTAATCTCGATTTCCCGGGTTACTCTATTGGTGGCCTATCAGTAGGTGAATCTAAGGACGAAATGTACGCAGTCCTTGACTACCTGACACCAGTTATGCCTAGTCATAAACCCCGTTACCTGATGGGGGTAGGCAGTCCAGATGCTCTGATTGAAGGAGCCATTCGCGGGATAGATATGTTTGACTGTGTCCTTGCGACCCGGATTGCCCGTAATGGGACCTGCATGACTAGTCGGGGCCGCTTAGTGGTAAAGAACGCCACCTTTAAACGTGATTTTAGGCCCTTAGATGAAGCATGTTCCTGTTATACCTGTCAAAATTATAGTCGGGCCTATATCAGACACTTGATCCACACTAATGAGATCCTAGGGGCGCGGTTGACCAGTATTCATAACTTGCACTTCTTGACCGATCTCATGGCCAATGTTCGTCAAGCCATTCGCGATGATAACTTGCTTGACTTCAAGGAAGACTTCTTTGAACGCTATGGCCTTAATGAGAAAAATCCTAAGAATTTTTAGTATAATTGTGTTAATAAATAGATGGAGGTTATAAATTATGGTAAGTATTTTATTATATATTGTGATTATTGGTGCGATGATGTATTTCTTAATGATTCGTCCTGCCAAGAAGCAACAAGAGCAAAAGCAACAAATGATGGATAGCCTAACTGTTGGCGACGAAGTGGTGATGGTTTCAGGTTTACACGGGGTAGTCTCTGAAATTGATGAAACTAATAATACGGTAACCATTGACGTTGAAGGTGTTTTATTAGTTTTTGAACGTATGAGTGTGGCTCAAATCAAAGGCCATCAAACGGGGACTGGTCAAACTCCAACTGAGGAAGAAGACATTCAAGCGGACAGTAATGATGAAACTGTTGATGTGGTGACTACCGATGAAGATACGATCCTAATCAAGGATGAGGATGAGCAATAATTGTGAAGAAGACGAACAATAGCTTATCCAAATGGCAAAGTTTATTAATTCAGCCGCTTTGTCAAAAGAAGGCGCGTGAGTTTAAACGAGCGGGTTATCCAAAAATCAGTCGCTATGATGTCGAAAAATATTTTACTGACTTTGCTTGGAAACACCAATTGCCAGCTTCTTACCGGGAACGTAAGCAAGCCATTAAGCAACTGTCGATTAATCAATATTTTGATTACTTGCAATTGGAGGCAACGGTCTATGATGTTCCTTCATTAGACCACATCGATATCCAAAGTCTATTGTGATGCTTAAACAGGTTGGGTGAGAGCTCAGCCTTTTTATTTTGGCTTGCAAAAGCGCCATCATGAAAGCAGGGGCCGAATTTATGCTATGATAATTTTATTAAGGAGACGAGGAGGTGACTTATGCGTCGTATTGGTGTTTTAGAATTTAGGGAGCCTAAAATCGATCCTTCAAGAAAAATTCTTCACGTGGATATGGATGCCTTCTATGCTTCAATTGAACAACGTGACCATCCCCATCTCCGGGGTAAACCGGTCATTATAGCCCAGCATCCTAAAGAAAACAGTGGCAAGGGTGTAGTGGCAACGGCGAGCTATGAAGCGCGAAAATTCGGCGTGCATTCTGCCATGAGTGCTAGTGAAGCCTACCGCCTATGCCCCCAAGCTTACTTTGTTAAGGGCAATAAGGACTATTACCGCAAAGTCGGTGAAGAGGTCCGTGATGTCTTCCGTGAATATACTGATATTATTGAACCTCTCTCAATCGACGAGGCTTTTCTGGATGTGACTAACAACCACTACCAACTCCTCTATGCCATGGACGTGGCTGAACGGATTCAAAAGGATATCTATCATAAACTGGGCCTTACCTGTAGTATTGGGGTATCCTATAATAAATTTATCGCCAAATTAGCCTCTGATTTTCATAAACCTCATGGCATGACCATTATTACTCCAAAACGGGCGCTTGCCTTTTTAGAAGAGCTTCCCATTGAAAAGTTTTACGGTATTGGTAAGCGCACCAGTGAAAAAATGCATGAGTTAAATATTTATAAGGGAAAAGATCTCAAGCAATTGTCCCAAGAGGATTGTATTAATTATTTCGGTAAGGCGGGTATTGTCCTATATGAGCGGGTTAGGGGAGTGGATGACCGTCCCGTTAAAGCACGGACTAGTCGTAAGTCTAATGGCACGGAAACGACCCTATATCCCTTCCTATACCACGATGACCAAGTTAATGAAGTCTTAAGACATCTCGCCCAAAAAGTGGCCAATAGCCTGCAAGACAAAAATATTCAAGGGCAAACTGTGACTTTGAAATTTCGCTATGGCAATTTTGAAACTACCACCCGCCAACGGGCCTTGAAGGATCCGATTAATTCTTATGATGATATTTATTTTCATGCCCAAGACTTGTGGGAACAATATGGTGATGTTAGTCAAGGGGTTCGATTACTAGGTATAACCTTGAGTGATTTATTAACCGTGGATTTTGAAAATATTCGGCTACCCTTGTATTAGTGAACGAAGAGGAAGAAAAATGACTACTAAGCATGAACAAGTAATTCAATATATAAAAGACCTCCCCGTCGACCACAGCATTTCGGTCAGGAGTCTAGCACGCAACCTGGACGTGTCTCAAGGGACAGCCTACCGGGGGATTAAGGAGGCGGAGAACCGCGGCCTCGTTCAAACCATAGACCGGGTAGGGACAGTCCGGGTTGAAGAGGCGGAAAGTCCTAAATACCAAGCCATGTCAGTAGGCGAAGTCGTCTCTTTAACCAATGCGAAGGTCTTTGGCGGTGAACAGGGACTGGACTATATGATCCGTGACTTTATCATTGGAGCCATGAAGGTCTCTTCGATTGCTAGCTATTTGAAACCGAACCTCCTGATGATCACGGGGAACCGAGACAATGTCCAAGAACTGGCCTTATCCCACGATGTTCCTGTTATTATTTCTGGGGGCTTTAGCCCGAGTCAAAGGATGGTCGACTTGGCTAACCAACGCCAGATCCCTTTGCTTGGCGTGAGCTTTGACTCCTATTCGACGGTTAAGATTATTAACAAGGTTTTGGTTGAGCGGGCGATTCAACAAAATATTGTCCTGGTTGAAGATATTTATGTCCCCCTAGACCGGGTCAAGTTTCTCTTCCAAGACGACAAGGTGAGCCGCTACCGACAGTTGAATGAAGAGTCTAACCATACGCGTTTTCCTGTTCTCAATCATAACTATGAAGTGGTGGGGGTCATTGCAGCTAAGGATATTCTCGATGCTAATGCGGATACCCCTATTGTTGAAGTGATGACCCCTTCGCCCTTGGTAGCTAAATTAAAAATGAGTGTGGCCAGTATAACCCAGCTCATGCTGTGGGATAATTTAGAAATGGCGCCTGTGGTTGATGACCAGGGCAAGTTAGTGGGAATTATGTCCCGGCAAGATGTCCTCTATACCATGCAGTTTAACGAAAACGCTGCCTACAAAGATTACCGCTTAGAGATTCTATTAAACGATAAGCTCAAACGCGCGGCCAGTGACCGGTCGGAGTTGTTTTATACCTTCCAAAGTGATGGGTCTTTTGCTAACCACCTGGGGACCCTATCGGAGAGTCTTCTAGCCACCCTGATCAATGTGGCAACTTGTCGCTATGTGAAAGACGCTATCGGAGAGTTAGCCATTATTGAATCAATGAATTACTATTACTTTGCCGCTGTTGACTGCGACAAATCCATTCAAATCTATCCTGAAATGCTTTACCATAGTAGACAAAATTGTAAGATAAGTATTAAAGTCTACTACCAGCAATTAAATATTGCCCAAGCCATTATATCTGTTAACTTATTTAGACAGTAAGAAGCCATATAGAAAGAGTGAAAACTTATGATTAGTGATATCATTCAAGCCATTAAAGACTATGAAACAATAATTATCCACCGCCATGTCAACCCAGACCCAGATGCCCTGGGATCACAAATGGGACTCAAGGCTGTCTTAGAAGCCACTTATCCTGAGAAAAAAATTTATGCTGCTGGGGAAGATGAGCCGTCCTTGGCTAATTTTGGCCAAATGGATGACATCCCTGATGAACTTTACTCAGAGGCCTTAGTCATTATAAATGATACGGCCAACACCGAACGTATTGATGACCAACGTTATCAAAAAGCCAAAATGGTGATTAAAGTGGACCACCATCCTAACCATGATAGCTATGGGGATATCAACTATGTCCTGCCAGAGGCTAGTGCGGCCAGTGAAATTTGGGCGGATATTCTTTTAAGTTATCCGGAGACTTTTACTATGACTGACCAGGGAGCGGAATATTTGTTCTTAGGCATCGTGGGCGATACTGGGCGTTTCCTATATGATAATACCTCAGTAAAAACCATGGCTATTGCCACCGAATTACGTAAATACGATTTCCCAGCCAGCGAACGCATGCAGGCTTCCTTAACTGAAACCATGGGCCAAGCGCGCTTGAAAGGCTATGTTCTAGAAAACTTTAAATTAAGCGAAGATGGTTTGGTTAATGCGGTCTTCATCAGTCAAGAAGTCTTAAAGAATTTGGGAGTGACTGAGGCGGAATCCCATAATATTGTGCAAACACCGGGATCTATCCAGGGGGTGCTGGCCTGGGTAATCTTTGTTGAAAAGTCTGATGGATCCATGCGTTGTCGCATTCGTAGTAAAGGCCCAGCAATTAATCAGATTGCCCAAGCCCATGAAGGCGGTGGTCATGCCAAGGCATCAGGCGCCAATGCCTATTCCAAAGCAGAGTGCCAAGATATTGTGGCAGAATTGAATCAAGCCGCTAAAAATTATTTAAGAGAAAAGGGCAATAAGGAATAGTTTTAGGCTCGGTTAAGGAAGGTTTTCTATACCTTGAGACTAATCTTCCTAAAGCTGAATATTTTAAAAGAGGCTGCAATCTAATCTTGCAGCCTCTTTTTCAGATATTGTGTGTGCAGTGCTTTCGTCCTTTCTTGTGACTGTCGCACTCTTTAGTTGAGTTCGGAAGGGGTAGGGGATGTCCTTTCAGAAAAGTTGAACGATCAGCTTTGCTGCTCTTTTCATCTTTTCCTCCAAGGAATCTCCCTCCCTGATCCTTCCTCACATCCTTACCAAACCTGTTCCAAGCGCGAGGTGAGCTCCATTTCAGAAGTCCTTGCAAATCCTCTTTGAGGATTTACTGCGCACTCCTTCCAATTGCTATAGCTGTTCGAAGCAAAGCGAGTTACAGATATAGTATGCGTAGCTCTCTCCCCTCTTTTTGCGCTTGTCACACTCTATTCAAACCTGCTCCAGTCACAGGACGAACGTCCACTTCAAAAACTGGTAACGCTCAGCTTCACTGAGCTTATCCCAGTTTTCTCCAGTGCTTTCGTCCTTTGTTGTGACTGTCGCACTCTTTCTTAGTATTGAGGGTTGATCCAGCGGCGACCGTCGCTTTCGATGAGGTCTTTGGCGGCTTCGGGGCCTTTAGTCATAGCGGGGTAGTTAGGAAAGGCAGGGGGATCAAGTTGTGACCAGGCATCCTTAATGGAGTCGGCGATCCGCCATTGTTCTTTGAGCTCGTCCCAGGTGGTAAATAGCATCTGATTACCAAGGAAGGCGTAGTAGATGAGAATTTCGTAGGATTCACTGGCTACCCGAGATTCGAGGATTTCCTTATCGGGCAGCATGCGCATGGTTTGCGGTTTAAAGCCACCTTTAAAGGCTTTTTGATTCATGGAGACTTCTAAGCCGTATTCAGGGGTAATCACAAAGGTCATCCGGTTAGGGGAATCGCAGGTCGACAAGTTATCCTTGAGGACCGCTTCCACAGTGGTATATTTTCCGCTGCTGAGTGCCTTACCCGTTCGGAAATAAAAGGGGGTTCCCTGCCAGCGGTCATTGTTGATGCGGAACTTACCAGCGACAAAGGTTTCGGTACTGCTGTCTTCACGAACACCTTCCAGGTCACGATAGGCCGGCTCACTGCCATCTTCTGCTTGACCATATTGGCCCCGGACAATATTAGTTTGGACACTTTCGAGGTCAAAAGAAGGAATTTCTCTTAAAAAGGCTTCTTTCTTAGGATGGAGGTCGTCTTGTGAGCTGGGTAAATCCATGCCTACAAAGGAGATGACTTGTAGGATATGGTTTTGGAACATATCTAAGAGGGCTCCAGTTTGGTCATAATAGCCCCCCCGACTACCAACTGGTAAATCTTCTGATAGGGTCACTTGGAAGTGGTCAATATAGTTGTGGTTCCAGATGGCTTCGAAAAAGGGATTGTACTGGCGGGTTGCCCAAATATTTAGGACACTTTCCTTGCCGACATAGTGGTCAATCCGGTAAATATCACTTTCGGCAAAGGAGATATTAAGGGCCTGATTGAGTGATTGAGCAGAAGCCAGGTCAACACCAAAGGGCTTTTCTAAAATCACCCGATGGTTACCAGGAATATCAATAATTCCAGTTTTCTTTAAGTGGTGTGAAGTGATCTCAAAGAGACTAGGGGCAATGGATAAGTAATAAAGAAAGTTCTTATCAGTTTGATATTGCTTTTGCAGGTCTAGCATTTTGTCCTTGAGTAGGATATAATCCTCTGTTTGTGAAGCATCATTTGAGATATAATAAAAATGCTTGGCAAATTCACTAGCCACTGCTCTCAAACTGTCATCCTTGGTGTAGTTAATAATTGATTCAACGATGATCTCATGATAATGTGCATCTGTCCAAGGGCGACGAGAAGTGCCGATCAAGGCAAAACGCTGGCTTAGCCAGCCTTGTTGGTAGAGGTGAAATAAAGAGGGATATAATTTCCGTTGGGCGAGGTCACCGGATGCCCCAAAGAGGACAATGATTCCCGAAACTTGTTGGTCCATTGTGATAAGTCCTTTCATTTTTCATTTACAGAGTGGTTTTATTATAGAATGTCTATCAGCTGAATGCAATCTGGCTAGCAGGCCTTTATAAACCCTAAATTATAACCACTAGTCGTTGGCTTGGCAAGCTGTATTTTAATCTAACAATCATCGCTTAAGTCTTAAAAGCTAAAGGAGAATTTTATGTCATTTAAAGAATACCATTTCCAGCCTTTTATTGAGGCAGCCCTAGAGAAATTAGCCTTTAAAGAACCTACCCCGATTCAAAAGAAAGTTATTCCCGTTATTCAAGCTGGAAAAAGCCTAGTTGCCCAAAGTCAAACCGGATCAGGCAAGTCCCATGCTTTCTTGCTCCCCTTAATCGACCAATTAAAACCGGCTAATTATACCCAATTAGTCATCACGGCACCGAGCCGGGAATTAGCCGACCAGTTATACCAAACCGCCCAACAGCTTGTTGGTGATAGTGACTTTGATTTTCATATTGAAAGAGCCTATGGGGGGACCGACACCAAGCGGCAAAAAGAACGTTTAGAAAATCAAGACCCACAAGTGGTGATTGGAACTCCGGGTCGCTTATTAGACTTAGTGACTGAAGGGTCGATCAATGTCCATAAAGTAGAACACTTTGTGGTGGATGAGGCGGATATGACTTTGGATATGGGCTTCTTGCATACGGTTGACCAAATCGCCAGTCGGATGCCCGATGATTTGAAGATTTACGTCTTCTCTGCTACAATCCCAGAGAAATTACGTCCCTTCCTTAGAAAGTATTTGGAACATCCAGAATGGATCCAAGTGGCCAACGAAAAGCTGATCTCCCCAACCATTACCAATATCTTACTCCCCTTAAGAGGGCGGTCCAAAGATGACCTGCTCAAGCAAGTCTTAACCATGGGCGAACCCTATTTGGTCCTTATTTTTGCAAATACTATTGAGGAAGTGGACCAACTTTATTTAAAACTCAAGCAATGGGGGCTATCGGTAGCTAAGTTGCACGGCGACCTCGACAGTCGTGAACGGCGGCGGGTGATGCGTCAAATCCAACACCTCGATTATCAATATGTGGTGGCTACGGATCTAGCTGCCCGCGGGATTGACATTGAAGGGGTCTCCCATGTGGTCAACTATGATATTCCTAAGGAGTTAGAATTCTTTATCCACCGGGTAGGCCGTACAGGGCGGCAAGGAATGAAGGGCATTGCCTTAACCTTCTACCATCCTGACCAAGAAAATGCGATTCGCTGGTTAGAAGATCGTGGGATCCACTTTGAGATTAAAGACATTAAAAACGGTCAATGGGTCGCAGTCAAAGACCATAAGGAACGGCAATTAAGAAAAGACCGCCACCAAGAGGAAACGGACCATGTCATTAGGGGAATGATAAACCGCAATAAGAAAAGAAAAGTTAAACCCGGCTATAAGAAAAAACTTGACCGCCAAATTAAGTCTTATAAACGGGACAAATATAATAAAAAACAAAGACAAGTTGCTCGGCAAAAACGCAAGCAAAATAAAGAAAACAACCGTTAAAAAAATGCGCTCACAGGAGCGCATTTTTTAGTCATCATTTTTATTGGAATGGTCAGGGTCATCTTTTTGTTCTCGGTTAGTCTCTTCTTCTTGTTTGTCTAAGTTTACCAAGTTCTTATCGTTTTTCACTTGATCTTTATTGGCTTCCCATTGCTTAGGATCAATCTTTACCACTTTAATTTGTTTGGTAAAGGCCCAGATACGGATTAAAGCAGTAAAGAGGATGATGTAAAAGGAAAAGGTTACCTGGTAGCCAAAGAGATGAACCAATTGGATAAGGACTAGAGGGAAGGTCATGGCCGTTAAGGCAAAATTATAGCGCTTGCCAAGGGTCAATTGCAATTTACGGGTAATAGCCATGGGTGCCATAAACAAGGCAATCACTAGGGCCAATAGACTTACCTGTAAGCTATTAAATAGGAAAATCCCTAAAAAGACTAAGAGATAGACCCAAGGTTGGAATTGTGTCAGGCTTTGGATAATTTGCTTTTGCCCTTGGCTATCTAAGTCCGTGCTAAAGTCAGCATAAGGAAAGCTTTGTTGCTGACCAATAAAGGAGAATGTGATATTTTTCGGGTTTGTATAAATGGTTAGGGCTGATGAATCGATTTTTTTAAGGTCTTCTTGACTGATTTGGTCTTTGGGGTTATAGACATAGTTTAAGAAATCAGTCTTATTGATAAAGGCCTGGTCCTTTTCACTGACTAGTTGGTTATTTTCAATCGTAAAATCGGGTATGGATTGGATAATGCTAGCCCCATTGCCTCTCACCGTATGAAGTAGCTGGTAGCTGGGTTGGATAGCCGGTAGGGTCATCACTAGGCTCAATAATAAAATGTAGACTAATTTATGCTTCAAAGTCATATAAAAAGCCACAAGTGTATCTTTAAAGCGAAAGATACTATCAAAGAATAAACGTAAGGTTTTCAAAATTTTCCTCCTCATTAAACAGTCTTTGCATCAGTTTAGTATAGCAAAAAATTAACCGAGTCCGCTTAGAAAATCGCTTTTTTACTAATATTTAAAGACTCTAGCCTGGTTAAAAAGCTCTTACCAGCACCATTTTATCAATAAATAGGATAAAATAAACTATATTGAGTAAAGGAGGTGAAGTCAATGGCCTTATTTGATGACCTAGCAGGAGATTATGATAGCTGGTATCACGGAGAAGTCGGGGCTTTTGTCGATCAGATTGAAGCGGACCTGGCTTTTGCCTTAGTTGATGTTCAGGCAGGCATGTCGGTCTTAGATGCAGGTTGTGGCACAGGCAATTATAGTGTCCGCCTGGCTCAAGCGGGGGCTCAAGTGCAAGCGATCGATATTTCCAGCCAAATGTTAAAAGAAGCAAAAGGAAAAGCTGAAGCACTAGACTTGCCTATTAGCTTTCAAAAGATGGATATGAATCACTTGGATCTCCCTAAGGAAACTTTTGACCTGATTTTTTCCATGACTGCTATTGAATTTATTGCGGATTTAGAAGCCTTTATTGCTTCATGCTTTGACTTATTAAAGCCGGGAGGCTATCTTTTAATCGGTTCCATTACTGAGTCGGGAGACTGGGGGCAATACTATCAAGAGAAAAAAGATTCCATTTATAATTATGCCCATTTCCGAGATACCCAAGACTTTATCCAATATTACCCTAAGCAGGTTCTTGGCTATCGCGAAGGGCTATATCTCCCTGTCCACCCAGATGTTGATCTTGATTTAGCCAGTCAGGAAGCCAAGTATGCGAAATCCGCTAGCCCAAGTTTCACCTGTGTGCTCTGGCAAAAAGCTGGAGAGAAATAATATTCATCAAGCAAAAAATGCATCCCTTCAAAACGAGGATTGGATGCATTTTCTAATTGTTCTATTTCCGTTTGATTCGGTAAAGCATGCACAGAACAAGGACATGGGATAGGGAAATAACTATACCTAAGGTTAATCCTTGAGGACAAAAACGGAGTTCTAGTTGATTTTCTCCTTGGGGGATTTCTTTAATGACCATCATACTCCGGTCTAAAACTGGTTCCAAATTGACTTTTTTACCGTTGACCTGGGCCCGCCAGCCTTCATTATAGGGGATGGTAAGGAGGAGAGCTTGGTCATGTGTTTTGCCTTCAAAGCGTCCTTTGATGTGGTTATCAGCGAAGCGGCTAATATGAAGTTTTTGATCCGCCACGTTACTCATCACCTGATCGAAAGTTTGGTTAGCTAAAGAATAGAGGTTGAGCTGGGAAAGGTTGATACTATCCGCTTTTACCTCGATGGTAAAAATCCTTTCTCCTGGGCTGGATTGGTTGGCGATATTAAAGACTTGGGTAGAATTGTAACTTTTATCATAGTTTAGCTTTTTGCCATCTAAGTAATATGTCACATCGTCCTCCGATAAATCCCCTGGTACAGTCAGGTAGTAGGCGTGCTTGCTATCAATTTTTAGGGTAAAGTCGATAAAACTTTTACTCTCTAGGTCCTTCTTATGGTAGCTGGTATTAATCCGACTGGGTTCATCACTTTCTAGGTTAGTTAAATCCATTCGCTTAAAGTCTCTGACCTGGAAGAAATCCAGAGAGCTGTCCTTAGTCGCTCGATCGTCTTGATCATTGAGATAGGCCAAGAGTTTGTCTTGGTTATCGATCGGTTGGTCAGGGACTAAGTCCATCTGACTGATCGCTTCATTGACCAGAAAGCCGAGCGACAGGGCGTAGGGGTTCTTAAAAGCAGAAAAACCTTGGACCTGGTCAACTAAAGGATAATGGTTGAAATCGGGGCGGTGGCTAACTAAGCGGCGCTCATAGGCCTTATCTTCCACTTCTTTTTGGCTTTGGACTTGACTATTAATCAGATACCTGACATTAAAGAGGCTATCCGTTACCAAGCTGCCATTCGAGTAATTGACTGAACCAGTGGTTGTCGGTTGGCCCAAAGCTTTAAAAAGCTCGGTGGTCGATCTTTCAATGGTTGAATTAAAATGGTCTAATCCATAGTAGGACAATTGCATGGGGTCATTTTTAGTCCGTTGAAAGGTCTTAGCAATGCGGTAGAAATCTTCGCCGGAATCATCCTGCAAACGAGCTAAAAGCGGTTGGCTGACTTCTAAATACTGGGCGTAGCTATCATAGTTCAGGTAAGAAATAGAATTTAAGGTTAAAGCGGTATTGGTCATGCTTTCAATCAAAGCCAAGGCAGATAAAAGTAGCAAGGGAGCCGTTTTCATACTGGAGTGACTGAGATAGTAGAGGCCAAAAAAACTAAACACAAAGGCTATTGTTGAGAAAAGGAGGCTATTAGGACTAATATAAGAAAAATCCTGGTAGTGTAAGGCCAAGGTCAGAGTAGATAAACCAATTAGGCAAAGGGTCACAATGGCTGGCTTATTACCTAGAGGTTCTACTTGCCTTACAGTCCGATAAGCTAGGTAAAGGACGAAAAAAGAAAAGACAAAGGAAAAACGGTAGGGGTACCAGATAGGATATTGAAAACCATGCCAGATTAAATTTAGGGCTTTAACATTCATGGACAAGAGTAAGAAAGCTAAGACCAAAAAGCTCATCAGTTTTTCTTGCCAGCTGAACCGCCTTTGCAGGAAAAATACCAGGGCCGCTAAAATGGCCAGGGAAGGGACAAAGATATTAGGTAAACCCTCCGGCATTTGGTCAAAGTTAAAGGGGCCGACCACCAATTTGCTGATGACCTGCCAGAGTGGATAGGCAAAGGACCAGTCAAAATGAAGGTCTTGGTAGCTGCCTTTACTTTGGGCCAGGGCAAAGTAGGTCGGAATAAGGCTGAAAGCTGCTAGTCCGGCAGCTGCCACGGAAGACAAAATAAAGCGCAGGCCACTAGTAAAATATTGCTTGAATGAGAATTTTGCTTGTTTAAGCCTCTTGGTAAATTGGGCGCCAAAGAGTTCATAAAGAAAGAAGAGCATAGCAAAAAGACAAACCATATAACCGATATAATAATTGGCTATCAATAAGAGAGCCAGGCTAATGATATAGTAAGTGCTCCTTTGGTGGTGGATAAGGTCCCGGATGCCTAGGATGATTAAAGGCAAAAAGACCAGGCCATCTAGCCACATGATATTGAGTTGGTTAGCGGAAAAATAGCCCATTAAACTATAGAAACAGGCAAAACTGATGGTTAAGGGGCCGTGATCGCCATAATTTTTGTAAAGTAGCCAGAAAAAACTAGCACTAGCAGCTGCGCTCTTGGCTAGGACCAGGCAGACACAGGCTAAGGGAAGGGCTTTTTGGGGAAAGGGGAGGAGTAGGAGGTTAAAGGGACTCATTAAATAATAAGTCCAAGTTCCTACCATCTCTCCTCCCATTCCCTTTTGGAAAGAGTAGAAGATTTGCTGCCAATTGCCTAGCAGGGTCTCCCGGTAATATTGGAAGAAATCAATATATTGCTGGCCTAAGTCCACAGTTAAAATCGTCTGATTGCCAAAGGGAAAGAGACCCTGAAACAGGTAAATAAAGACCAGGATTAAAACTGGGAGGCCGGCCGCTAATAAGAGCGACCGTTTAACTGCATTCATTTTGGAAAAATTCTTCATTAAAGACACCGTGCTAACTCCTTAAAGATGCTTTATTTCACCTTAGCTTAGCACAAATTAATTTATCAGAACATGGCAAGGGCAAGAGATCTTTCAAAGAATTTATAAAAGTCTACTTTCAGTCAGACAAAATCATAGAAATCGATTATAATGATAGGTGACTTGCTTTTTAGAAAGTGAGTGTTGGCACTTAATGATGATAAGAAAAAGAAAGTAGGTGAAGGCATGTCGCATGACTTTGATAAGTCAGCTAAGCGCAAGGGGAGAGAAAAACAAGCCCAGGTTAATTCCAAAACTTTACGGCGGAAATCGCCCCATTGGCACAATTACCTGAATCGGCTAAACATTTTACTTTATATTGTATTTATTTTATTTGCTCTACTTATCTTCCGCTTAGGCTACTTACAGGTTGTTAATGGTCAAGCCTTCCAAGAACTGGTCCATATGACTGAAAAGAATATGTCTGAAGAAAGTGTTCCTAGAGGTTATATTGTGGACCGTAACCATAAGATGTTGGTGGATAACGAGGGACTCCAAGCCATTAATTACACTCGAGGCCCCAATGTCACGGGGGAAGACATGGCCAAGACTGCCCGAAAATTAGCCAGTTTTATTCATTTGGATACTGGGGAAGTCACAGAACGAGACCGAAAGGATTATTGGATTGCCAGCAACCAAGACCGCTTAAATGAGCGGATGTCAGAAGAAGACTTGCGGTTAAGGGATAGTGAACTTTATGAAAAGCAATTATCCTACGTCTCTGAAGAGGATATCAATTTTTCTGGAGATGATCTCGAAGCGGTTCTGATTTATAAGCGCATGAATGGGGCCTACGCCCTCACACCAACCTTGATTAAAAACAAGGATGTCAGCAATGAAGAAATTGCCCTGGTCAGCGAGCATAGTAATGAAATGCCTGGGGTCAATACCACCATGGATTGGCGCAGAGAATATCCACAAAAAGATTTACTCCGTTCAGTAATCGGTAGCGTGACTTCTGAAGAAGAAGGACTGCCGAGTGATAAGGCTGAATACTACCTGGCCCAAGGTTATGCCCGCAATGACCGGGTTGGTAAGTCTTACCTGGAAGCCATGCATGAAGATACCCTGCACGGCGCCAAGACCAAGTACGAAACTGAAATTAACCAAAGGGGCGAGGTCGTTAGAACCGACAAGGCTTATCCTGGCTCCATGGGAAACACTGTTCAATTAACTATTGATACAGATTTCCAAAAGAAAATTGAAGAAATTTTGGAAGGCTACCTGCACGGGTCAAGTACCGGTAAAAATAATTCCATCTATGTGGTAGCCAGTGACCCTAATAACGGGGAGATCCTGGCCATGGCTGGTAAATACCGCAATGAACATGGCGAAATCATTGACGATGCCCTGGGAACCATTAATTCATCCTTTACCATGGGATCTACAGTCAAAGGGGCCACAGTTGGGGCCGGTTACCATTATGGCGTCTTAAAACCGGGTCAAGAAAATATCTTTATTGACCAACCGCTTTACTTTACTGGGACACCAAGGAAGGCTTCCTGGTGGGCAGCCCACAATACTAGCCCCGTTCCTATTAATGATGTCATGGCTCTGGCAAGGTCTTCCAATGTCTATATGATTCGGACTGCCATGGCGATTGGTGGCCTGCCCAACTATGAAGCAGGGATGTCCCTGGCTGGTTTAGATCCAGAAACGGGTAATAAGTTGCGTAATTTTTACCATCAATTTGGTTTAGGAAGCTCGACCGGCATTGACCTACAAAATGAGGTGACTGGTCTGGAAGGTGAAGGGGGGAACCCTGGTAACTATATTGACTTGGCTTTTGGTCAATATGATACCTATACGCCCATGCAATTGAACCAATATGTCGCAACTATCGCTAACGGTGGTAAACGCTATGCCAGCCATGTGCTTAAACAAGTGCTCAGAGAAAATGGTGAGCATGAGTCTGACACCCCTCAAGTGGTTTATCAAAACCAACCTAAATTGTTGAATGCCGTACAATTAAGTCCAGAAGCACTGGGACGGATTCAACAAGGTTTCTGGTCAGCAGCCAACCATCCGCAAGGCCTCTCATATAATGAATTTAGAGGCTTCCCGGTGACTATTGCTGCTAAAACTGGTACGGCGGAAACAGGGACCGAAGGGATAATTAACTCGACCTTTGTTTCTTACGCACCTTACGAACAACCTAAGATTGCCTTATCGGTAGTCATTCCTGAAATCAGTGCCTCGGCTTATGATAAAACAGCAGAAGTTGTTGGACACAAGGTCTTGGATGCCTATTACCATAAAAAATAATTAAAGGGCATTTTTATAAAAAGTTTGAAAAGCACTGAGAACTATGGTAGACTTTTTAAGGTATGATTAAAAATCTATGATAAATTATTGATCTGATGGAGGGAAAATAATGCGTATTAACATTCTTTTAGAAAATACGGAACTTAAGGGCGAACGCATTTACTTAACAGAAAAAAATCGTCGTAACAACCCTGACCGTATTGAATTAAAAAAATATAGTCCAAAATTACGTAAAGTATGCTTATTTAGAGAAGTTAAAAAATAGAAATATTTCTATTGCTAAAAAGAGAATGTGCCGATAGATTTCAGACTATCACTCGATTTGCTGATACTTGTTGGAAGCTCTTATTAAGTTAAGGCTGAGATTGGCTTTCGAATGACATTTTCTTTTTAGATATCTATATAGTGAAAAGAGGTTGGAAAGTTTTTCCAGCCTCTTTTTAAAAATTTCCTAATCGAAATAGCTTGCAAAAGTCTGACCTGGACCACATGAACTAACTATGGTAGACAGTCGACAGTCTATCGCACCTAATTCCTTCCATGGATATCAGGGATTTTCTACTTTTAGCTCACTTTCCTCCTTGCAAGTCATTTTTTATGAAATCATTAAAAAAAGCCTTACATATTGATGCTATGTAAGCGCTATGATAAAATTTGTGTGAATTGAGATTCGGGGTGCCGGATGGCTGAGAATATACCCGTAGAACCTGATCAAGTTATTGCGTAGGGAAATCTATTCAACGGGAGAAGGCTACTGTCATCTTGAACTCAAGAGGATAGTGGCCTTTTTATTTTGTAGGAGGGAAAAATGAAAAAGATTATTAAACATTTTATAGAGCATCCCGAAGAAAAAGAAAATTTTAATGATGTGGCTCTACTTTTATTTGAATATTTATATAAACATAATCAAGATTATCAGCAATTCTGTCAAAGAAGAGCTGTAGGGATAAGACAAGTAGGTCATTGGAAGGACATCCCGGCAGTGTCAACCGATGCCTTTAAAAATGCATTTTTGAGTGCAACACCACATGAACAATGTTCGCGTATATTTATGACAAGCGGGACGACGACGGGAGTCAGTGGAAAACACTATCATAAAGATCTAGAAATTTATGATTTGTCTGCCTTGTTAGGTTTTAAGCAGTATGTCACTGATCAATGTTTACCTACGGCAATTCTTTTTCCAAATGAAAAAGAGATGCCTAACTCTTCACTGGCTCACTATTTAGAAATATTGAAGGCTAATGGTCAGCCGGATTCCATGCATTTTATCACTGAGAAAGGCCTAGAAGTCGCTGCTTTAAAAGAATGGCTAATAGCGCATCAAAAGCAACCAGTAATTATTTTAGGAGCTAGTTATAGCTTTGTACACTTATTTGAAGCCTTAAGCCAAGGAGAAGTGCTTCCGATCCATCCAGATAGTCTATTATTTGATACTGGTGGCTTCAAAAATTTTTCTAAGGTTTATCAGCTAGATACTTTTTATCAAAAGCTGCTTTCGGTTTTCCCGGTAAGAACAAATCCAGTGAATATGTATGGTATGACAGAATTATCCACAGAATATTATACCCAGTTTGCTTTTGACAAATTGTTATTAAAACGAGGGCCGCATTGGATAAAATACAAAATCATCGATCCCGCGACGGGTGTAGAGGTTGAACAGGGGAAACCAGGTTTACTCGTTCATATTGATTTAGCAAATATTAATTCTGTCCCTGCTATTCAAACAGGAGACTTAGCAATTGACCATGGAGAAGGTTTTGAATTATTGGGGCGAGTAAAAAATGGAGAGCCTAAGGGCTGCTCTATAGCAGCTAAAGATTGGTTAGAGGGTCACCATGATTAACATAAACTGTGGCTATTTGCCACCTATAGTAGATGATCTTGCTATTGAAAACCGTGAACTTATATTTGATTCAATACGGATTCAAGTCCCAGCGCCTAATGTTGAACAGTTAAAAATAATGATAGAACGCATGAAAAATGATACTTCTGAAATCAGTTTAACAGAAACCATAGCAGCTATCGATAAGGCGACCATTTGTTTATTAGATCGCCAGAATTCTCTTAGAAAGAAATATGAAAAAATACTTCCTATTATTACCGGCTATGATTCAGAAATTCTACGCTTAGCTTTGACTAAATTTTTATTGAATTTTAGGCAACATGAGCTAAGGCGCTGGGTCGCTGAAAATTTTGAAAATCCTAATATTTTAGAAGAATTTGTGCCCAGAATACATGGGGGATATAGTCGCGCTTTTGCCCCACAAATGTGTGCGCATATATGGGCAGGAAATGTGCCTGCTTTACCCTTATGGAGTTTAGTGGCTAATTTATTAGTGAAAGGGAAGCTAATTGGAAAAGTATCTTCTAGTGAACCGAGTTTCATTGGCTTATTTTGTCAATTACTGATTCGAATTGAGCCTAAATTGGCTAATAAATTAGCAATCGTTTCCTGGCAGGGAGGAGATAAGGAGCGTGAGCAAACCCTGATTGACGCTTCTGATTGTGTCCTTGCTTATGGAAATAATCAAACCATGGCAGCTATTCAAGCAAAGCTGTCACCAACAAGTCATTTCATAGCTTTTGGCAATAAATTGAGTTTTGGCCTTATTCATCATCAATTATTAAATGCTGAAAAGGTAAATCATCTCGTTCATGAAGCAGCTAAAGCAGTCGTTTATTATGATCAACAAGGATGCTACTCCCCTCAAATTTATTTTGTGGAAGGAGGAGGTCAAGTTTCTCCCAGGGAATTTGCTCTCATGTTAGCAGGAGAATTAAGAGCTTATGAAAATCGTTATCCACTCAGAAAGTTATCGCTAGAAGAAGCTTACTTACGATCTCAGTGGCGCGAAGAAATTGAATGGCAGGGAGGGTGTGAGTTCTTCCCAGCTCATCCTGAGAACTGGTTAGTGACTTATAGCCAAGCATTGACTTTCAGGCCTTCCCCTTTGTCTCGCGTGATACAAGTAATTGCTGTAGACCAATGGGAGGATATTGATGATTTACTAGTTAATAAATTATCCATTTTACAGAGCGTAGGGGTAGCAGCTCCTACAGAGAGTTTATTTAAAATAGCTAACCATTGGGGAAAAATAGGGGTTACTCGTGTAACGAGTCTATCTGCGATGATGCAAGTGCACTCAGCTTGGAATTCTGATGGTTATTCCCTACTAAGAGAATTAGTTCGAATAGTAGATATTGACTCTGCTTCTCTTAGAGATTCTGAACGCTGGAATTCCTATAGAGATTAGAAAATGAAGGAGTGAGTAATTTGCTGGCTGGAAAAGTCGTTTTAATTAGTGGATCAAGTCGAGGAATTGGGGCCGCAATAGCAAAAGGATTTGCAAAATCAGGTGCTAATGTCGTCATTAATTATCGCAAAAGTGAAGAGCAAGCAAGAGCGGTAGCGGACTATTGTACCTCTCAAGGCATCCAAGCCATTCTCGCTAAGGGAGATGTTACAAGGCAAGAAGGGGTCCATCAGGTTGTTAAGAAAACATTAGATAATTTCGGTCGCCTTGACGTTTTAGTAAATAATGTCTTTTCTCCTTTTCAATTTGATGCAGAAAAAAGGAAGAAAGTTTGGCAGCTTTCTTGGGAAGACTATGAAAGACAGCTAGAAGGGGGCTTAAAATCAACTTATCTACTCACCCAAGCGGTTTTAGAAACTATGATGGAAAATAATTCAGGCAGTATCATCAATATGGTATCTAATTTGGTTGCTGATCCTGTTGTCCCTTATGCGGATTACATCACTACTAAAGCCGGCATTGTTGGTTATACGAAAAGCATGGCTAAGGACTTAGGCGTCTTTAATATTAGGGTGAATGGTGTCGCACCAGGTTTGGTCTATCCAACAGACTCAACAAAAACAACGAAAGAAATATTGAAAGAAAAGATTATTGAATCAACTCCTTTAGCTCGAATGGTTCAAGTCGAAGATGTAGTTGGTCCCGTATTATTTTTAGCATCTGATTGGAGTAAGATGATGACCGGTCAAATATTATACGTTGATGGTGGCTTAGTGATGCCTGGTTAAATTTTTGTTCATGTACGAGAAATATAAAAACGACTTGTGTATAGTCCCCCCAAGACCTGGACCAAGTATTCAAGTTTTTTGGGGGGTTCATGTCTAAATATTCCTTATCATTTACTAGCAGGTTATACTACCGAAATATCGCTAAATGCTATTCAAACAAGATACAATCTTATCAACTTTCCTATGAAGAAGGAGAACGTTTAGCAGTATAATGAAAGCTACCAAGCTAAATTACCTTGTGGGTCCATAAAGAAGTCTTTTACATTTGATAGAATCACTTATATTAAGGATAGAGTCGCTTTGCCTTGGACGCCTGATCTTATCATCGCAACCATGAAAAAATTCAATTATAAAGCCCAAATATTTATCGTCATCTTGTCTATTGTGCTTTATTTGATTTACCTATTAATTGACAGCTTGTCGATAAAAAGTATGGTAAAGTTAATAGGTAATTATACTTAGTTGACACAGAGGAGTTAAAATGCGAAGAAGAGCTTATATCACCTATGCTTTATTAGCTATTCAAATTATTATTTATCTCTTGATGGAAGTCACGGGATCGAGTCTCAGTATCTCAACCCTCCTGCATTTTGGTGCTAAGGAAAATGCTTTAATTGCTATCTATGGGCAATACTGGCGCTTAATTACGCCAATTTTTGTTCATATCGGTTTTTCTCATCTCTTATTCAATTCCATTACCCTCTGGTATCTAGGGAGTGAAGTGGAGGGGATTATTGGTTCCTGGCGCTTTTTGTTTATCTATCTTTATTCTGGCATTATGGGGAACTTATTTAGTTATCAATTCTCAACCAGCGTTTCAGCAGGAGCCAGTACGGCGCTATTTGGCTTGTTTGCTTTCTTCTTAGCCATGCGCTATCTCAACCCTCATGACCGCTATTTTCAGGCCATGGGCTACCAATACCAGACCCTAATTATCTTGAATATTGTTATGAATTTGTTCATGGCCAATGTGGATATGTCAGGGCATATTGGGGGCATTGTCGGTGGTTTCTTAGCCACCCTCATTATCACCAATAATCCTAAACACCGTCTAACCAGTATCCTCTTATCAATTCTTGTTTATTCAGTGATTGCTGGTATAATTATTGCGAATCATGGGGCTTTTAATACCCTATTTATACATTAGGAGGCAAGTATGGCATTTATAGTTGGTATTGACTTAGGAGGAACAACCGCCAAGCTGGCTTTGTTTACTCCAGATCTTGAAAAAATCGATCAGTGGCAAATCCCCACGGACACTTCTGACCATGGGATTAATATTGTTTCTAACCTGGCTAAAACCATCCAAGACCGTGTTGAGGCAGCCCACTTAGACCTAAAGGACTGTATGGGGATCGGTATGGGATCTCCTGGCGCTATAAACCGCGAGCGGGGCACGGTTACTGGGGCCTATAACCTGGGTTGGGAGAATGAGATTACTGTCGTCGACCAGTTTCAAAGCCGCTTAGGCCAGCTGCCCGTTTATATTGAAAATGATGCCAATGTGGCTGCTCTGGGTGAACTCGCCAAAGGGGCAGGAAGTAAGAGTCAAAATATGATCTTGGTTACCCTAGGAACGGGCGTGGGCGGCGGCATTATCTGCCAGGGCGAGCTCTTGCTAGGTCAAGGTTCTGCAGGGGAAATTGGCCATATGACTAGCGAAGTCGATGGTTACTTATGTACTTGCGGATCCAGAGGCTGTGTAGAAACCTTGGCTTCAGCGACAGGTATCCTGCGTTTAAGTAAGGACTATGCTAGGGATTCGCGCTTTGATACTTCCTTAGCCAAGCAGCTTCGTGGAGGCCAAGAGGTGGACGTCAAAAGCATTGTTGATGCGGCTAAGGCGGGCGATTTATTAGCTGAAAAGGTGATGGAACGGTCCTTGAAAGCCTTGGCGCTTTGTTTGAGCCAGTTAACCTGCATCTTTAACCCCGAACAAATTGTTTTGGGTGGGGGAGTAGCTAATGCCGGCCAGTATCTGATTGACAAAATGACACCCATTCTTAAGGAATATACTTACCGCCCTAATCTCCGGCAAGTCAAAATTTCTTTAGCCCAATTGGGTAATGATGCGGGAGTGATTGGTGCGGCCAATTTAGTTAGACAGAAAAGTAAGGAGTAATTTATGTTATTAGCACAAACAATTGGTGGTTTTACTTTAATTTATCTATTATTAGTCGTGGCTTTATTAGCTTTCTTGATTTATCAAGCTTATTTTTGGATTAAAAGAAAGCAATCAGCAAGCATGATTGACCAAGCAGATTTTCAAGCTACCATGCATCAAGCTCAAATTATTGATGTTCGGGAAGCTCAAGAATTTCGTTCATCCCATATTCTTGGCGCCCGTAATATCCCTTATAGTGAGGTTCGTCAATTGAAAAAAGCCCCTGGCCTCAACCGGTCCCAAAAGATTTACCTCTATGACAATGGGGTAAATATTGCCACGCGAATGGCCTCAGTCCTAAAGCAGGAAGGCTATGAAGACATCTATATCTTAAAGGGTGGTTTCAATGAATGGGAAGGTAAAACTAAAGGAACGGCTGACTAATGGCTGAACTTTTCTTTAAAGATCCTGATTTATCGACACCGGAAATTGCTCAAAAATTATTAGGTTGCCGTTTAAGAAGAAAGTCCTCAGCTGGAGTGACTAGTGGTATTATTGTTGAAACGGAAGCTTATTTGGGGGAAAGTGACCAAGCGGCCCATGTGTATGGCGGCAAGCGGACCGCCAGTTTAGAAGCCTTTTACCAGGAGGCGGGGATTTTTTATATTTATAATATTCACGGTCATTGGTGTGTGAATATGATTACCCAAAGTAAAGATGAACCCCAAGGGGTATTGATACGAGCCCTGGAACCCGTGGAAGGAATTGACCTCATGCAGAGTCGGCGCAAACAAGACCAGCGCAGGCTCTTAACGAATGGGCCGGGCAAATTATCTCAAGCTTTAGGGGTCGATAAGGAAGTCGACTACGGAACGTCGGTTTTACAAGACCCCTTGACTATTGATTTCCGTGAGCCAAGACCAGTAGCAGAGATTGCTCGAGGTCCCCGTATCGGTATTCCCAATAAGGGCGAGTGGACCCATAAACCGTTACGCTTTTATGTGAAAGGCAATCCCTATGTTTCTTCACCCAAGGGGAGGACTCAGAACGACCACGGTTGGTTAGCCTAGACCTTGAAATTAAATTGCTTTTTCCCAGCTTTCTTGTTAAACTAAATGGAAAATAAGTAAAGGTAATGCGTAAGAGGTTGCTTTTGAATCGGTGAAGCGAGTGGCGTTTGGTGAGAGGCCATCAAGAGAAAAAGGCATGGTTGCTTACAAACTGAACTGTCCGGTCGATGCCGTTATCATCCAGTCATAAATATAGGTGGCACCGTGCACTTAGCGCCCTATCTTCCCTAAACAGGAAGCTAGGGCTTTTTTACTTATTTCAGATAGAATCAATAAATCATTCCATAAAGAGAGGTGCTTTTTAGTGCAAGAAATTGATATGCCCAAAAAATATAATCCTAATGAGGTAGAAGCAGGCCGTTATGACCAATGGCTCGATAAAAAAGTCTTTGAACCTAATGGAGATGCTTCAGTCGAAGCCTATTCCGTGGTGATTCCTCCACCCAATGTCACGGGTAAACTCCACCTCGGCCATGCCTGGGATGTAACCCTCCAAGACATGATTGTCCGCCAAAAACGCATGCAAGGCTATGATACCTTGTGGTTACCTGGGATGGACCATGCGGGAATTGCTACCCAAGCCAAAGTCGAAGAAAAGTTACGTAAAGAGGAGAATCTTTCCCGTTATGACTTAGGCCGGGAAAAATTCATCGACAAAACCTGGGAATGGAAAGAAGAATATGCCCAAACCATTCGTAACCAATGGGCCAAAATGGGGATTTCTGTCGATTATAACCGGGAACGTTTTACCCTAGATGAGGGCTTATCAGAAGCAGTACGTAAAGTTTTTGTGACCTTGTATGAAAAGGGCCTTATTTACCGGGGTGAGTACATTATTAATTGGGATCCGGTCTTCCAAACTGCCTTATCAGATATTGAAGTGGTCTACAAAGATGACAAGGGCGCTTTCTATCATTTGGAATACCCTCTGGCTGATGGGTCAGGCTCCTTGCGCCTAGCCACTACCCGTCCAGAAACCCTGTTAGGGGACACAGCCGTTGCGGTCCACCCTGATGATGAACGCTACCAAGACTACATCGGTAAGACCGTTATCCTACCAATTGTGGGTAGAGAAATTCCTGTGATTAGTGATGACTATGTCGACCGTGACTTTGGTACTGGTGTGGTTAAAATCACCCCAGCCCATGATCCTAATGACTTTGCGGTGGGCAACCGCCACAATTTAGAGCGGATTAACGTCATGAATGATGACGGTACAATGAACGAAAATGCCGGCAAGTACCAAGGCATGACCCGGGATGAATGCCGTCAAGCCATTGTTGAAGACTTAAAAGCTGAGGGTAGCTTGGTAGACATTGAAGAGATTGTCCACAGTGTGGGTCACTCCGAACGCTCTGACGCTGTGGTAGAACCAAGACTTTCGACCCAATGGTTTGTGAAGATGGCTCCCTTAGCTAAGCAAGCCCTAGACAATCAAAATACCGAAAACCGTGTCGACTTCTACCCACCACGTTTCGAACAGACCTTTGTTTCCTGGATGGAAAATGTTCATGACTGGGTTATTTCCCGCCAACTCTGGTGGGGACACCAAATTCCTGCTTGGTACCATAAGGATAGTGGGGAAGTCTATGTTGGGATGGAAGCGCCTGAGGATGAAGAAAATTGGGTGCAAGATCCTGATGTCTTAGATACCTGGTTTTCAAGTGCTCTCTGGCCATTCTCCACTATGGGTTGGCCAGATGAAGAGGCTAGCGACTATAAGCGTTACTTCCCAACAGACACCTTGGTAACCGGTTATGATATTATTTTCTTCTGGGTCAGTCGGATGATCTTCCAATCATTAGAATTTACCGGAGAACGTCCTTTCAAAAATGTTCTTATTCACGGTTTGATTCGCGACTCCCAAGGGCGAAAAATGTCTAAGTCACTGGGCAACGGAGTGGACCCTATGGACGTTGTTGACCAATACGGGGCTGACGCTTTACGCTGGTTCTTAGCCACAGGGTCAACGCCAGGCCAAGATATCCGCTACTATCCAGAAAAATTGGAAGCGGCATGGAACTTTATCAATAAAATTTGGAATGCTTCCCGCTATGCCTTGATGAACTTGGATGGGATGACCTATGATGACATTGATCTAAGTAAGGTCACTTCCATTGTTGACCAGTGGATTTTGACTCGCTTAAATGAAACCATTGCCAAGGTGACTGACCGTTTTGATGCCTTTGAATTTGGTGAAGCTGGTCGGGCCCTTTATCACTTTATTTGGAATGACTTCTGTGACTGGTATATTGAAATGAGTAAGGAAGTCTTACAAGGTGATGATGAAGACGCCAAACATACGACCAGAAGCGTCCTCAGCTATGTCTTGGAACAAATGTTAGCCCTACTTCACCCCATTATGCCTTTTGTTACCGAAGAAATCTGGCAACATATTCCTCACCAAGGCAATTCTATTGTGACGGCTAAGTATCCTGAAGTCGAAGAAAGTCAAATCCACCAAGAAGCTGCTCGCCATATGGAGGCTTTGATTTCCTTTATTCGCTCTATCCGTACGGCACGGAATGAAAACAATGTCGCACCTTCCAAGCCAATTGCTATTCATGTCAAAGCCAATTCTCAAGAAATTTTGACCATGTTAGAGGAAAACAAAGAATACATTAATCGCTTTGCTAATCCAAGTGAATTAAAAATGGCCTTAGATACGGAAATTCCTGACCAAGCCATGACCCTATTCTTTAGTGATGGGGAAATTTACCTTCCTTTAGCAGGTTTCATTGACATCGATGAAGAAATTCAACGCTTAGAAGCGGAACTCGCTAAATGGGCCAGTGAAGTTGAACGGGTAGACAAGAAACTAGCCAACCAAGGCTTTGTTAATAATGCTCCCGCTGACCTAGTAGAGAAAGAGCGTCAAAAAGGCAAAGATTACCAACAAAAATACCAAGCTACTAAAGAACGCTTAGCTGATTTAAAGGCTACGAATTAGTGGATGATAAACTTTTCTAATTGATTAGAAGAGGCTAGGGTTAAAGTCCTAGCCTTTTTAATTTATGTCACACTCTTTCTTTTTATTTTTATAAATTTTACTTAATTTTGTTAACAGGGGCTCTGCCTATATTGACAAGCTTTTAACAATAGCCTAGGATGTAATTACTACTTAAATGTTATTAATAAAATCTGTTATAGACAGATAGCGCCTGACTGATTAAAGTATTTTTTCAGTGACGAGGACTAGGTTTATCGAAGATTCGGCGGGTGGCCTAGGGGTTGCACAATCCATAGAAAAGCACAAAAATCATTTTTAGCAAATGAAACAAAATCCTTTTCTCGTGCTTAAGTAGTTAATATCAGTGTGCCCATTAAGTGATGGGTATTTTTAGGAGGAAACTATTTATGTGTGGAATTGTAGGATTTATTGGCGAAATGCGGGCTCAAGAGGTGCTTTTGAAGGGCTTAGAACGCCTAGAATACCGGGGCTATGACTCAGCGGGAATCTATGTGGTCGATGAAGAAGACCAAGGACACCTCTTTAAAGTCAAAGGGCGGATTGCTCAATTACGCGAAGAAGTCGATCTGTCTATCCCGGCTCATTTAGGGATAGGTCATACACGCTGGGCAACCCATGGGGTGCCATCAGTCCCTAACGCCCATCCTCATTTATCCCATGATGGCCGCTTTGCCTTGGTTCATAATGGGGTGATTGAAAACTACCAAGCCTTAAAAAATGATTATTTAGCTGATGTTGATTTTTATTCGGATACTGATACCGAAGTTGTCGTGGAATTGCTTGCGAAATTTAGCCGTGAAGAAAACATTGATGCTCCAAGCGCTCTAAGAAAAACAGTTGACCTCTTAGAAGGGTCCTATGCTTTAGGCTTGATTGATACAGAAGATCCTGACCACCTTTATGCAGCTAAGAATAAGAGCCCGCTCCTAATTGGAAAAGGGCAAGGCTTTAATACCATCGCTTCTGATGCCATGGCTTCGATCGCCTATACTGACCAATATATTGAAATCCATGATGGTGAATTAGTCACCCTAAGTAAAGACCAAGTGACTATTGAGAATTTAGCGGGTGAAGTCGTAAGCAGAGATCCTTATACTGCTAGTCTGGATGCTGACGATTTAGAAAAGGGCACCTATGACTACTACATGGAAAAAGAAATCGTAGAACAACCAGCAGCCATCCGTAAAATTATTCAAGCCTATGAAAATGATCAAGGACAATTAAGTATCGACCGTGACCTGGTTGAAGCTATTGCTGAAAGTGACCGTATCTTTATTGTAGCCGCTGGGACTAGTATGCATGCTGGTTTAGTTGGTAAAGTCCTTCTGGAAAGAATTGCTAAGGTTCCTACAGAGGTTCATGTGGCTTCGGAATTCTCTTATAATCCGCCACTTTTACCTGAGAAACCATTCTTTATCTATTTAACCCAATCTGGTGAAACAGCGGATAGCCGCCAAGTCCTAGTCCAAACCAATGCCCAAGGTTATCCTTCCTTAACCATTACCAATGTGCCAGGGTCTACCTTATCACGGGAGGCTGACTATACTTTACTCTTGCATGTGGGCCCTGAAATTGCGGTGGCTTCTACCAAGGCTTATACTGGACAAATAACAGTTTTAGCAATTATTGCTGATCAAATTGCTCGTAAGAAGGGCTTGAATCTTCCTTTTGACTTAAAACATGAATTATCAATTGCTGCCCAAGCCATGGATGAAGTGGTTGGCCAAGCGGATTATTTCCATCAACTGGCAACCGATTACTTTAAAGACCAAAGATCAGCCTTTTATATTGGTCGTGGCCTAGATTATGCGGTTTCTGTTGAAGCGGCTTTGAAATTAAAAGAGGTCTCTTATATTCAAACAGAAGGTTTTGCTTCTGGAGAATTAAAACATGGTACCATTTCATTGATCGAAGATGGCGTCCCTGTTGTGGCGATCATTAGCCAAGCCAAGACCGCCCTGTTAACTCGTGGTAATGTGGAAGAGACTCGCTCACGTGGCGCCCATAATTTAATTATTGCTATGGAAGGACTAGACCAAGAAGGGGACCAAATTGTCCTCCCCCATGTGCATGATTTATTAACGCCATTGATTACAGTCATCCCCGCTCAACTCCTCGCTTACTATGCGACTATTGATCGCGGCTTAGATGTCGATAAGCCCAGAAATCTGGCTAAATCGGTAACAGTAGAATAGACACATTTTTCTTATAAGAAGTTATAAAAAAGAAGATCAGGATTTTAAGGATTCTGATCTTTTTGTTTTTTTAACTCTTCGCTGTTTGACGAATTCAAAGGGTATTCGCGGCTATATAGGGTGGAGGTGGCTTAGATATGGATAGTAAAAAAACATGTATTCCTATTAAAACCTTGCCCGAATCGTCTAGACCGCGGGAGCGTTTAATGGAATATGGGGCCAATAGTTTGCCAACTTATGAATTGCTGGCTATTATTTTACGATCAGGGGGCAAATATGGGTCAGCCATCCAGTTAGCCCATAAACTCTTGAACCATTTTGAAGACTTATATCAATTGAAAATGGCTGCTACGGAAGAATTACTGGCCATTGAAGGCATTGGTAAGGCTAAGGCAGTGGAACTCCAGGCTATTTTTGAGTTCTCCAAGCGTTTATACCAAGCTCGGTTAATAAAATTGGGAACCATTCATTCAAGTCAGGAAGCAGGGGACTATTATCTCAGTGAATTAGCCGATAGTCATCAAGAGAAGGTCTTGGTCTTTTATTTAAATACTAAAAATGAAGTGATCAAAAAACAGATTATCTTTATCGGCGGGTTAAATATGTCGGTGGCCCATCCTCGGGAAATCTATAAAGAAGCGGTTAGGGTATCGGCTGCCCGAATTATGGTAGGCCACAACCATCCCTCAGGAAATCCGGAGCCCTCCCCAGAGGATATTGAATTCACCAAACGCTTAAAAGAAGCAGGAAAAATAATCGGGGTTGAACTTTTGGACCATTTAGTGGTGGGGCATAGCTCTTTTATCAGCTTAAGGGAACAAGGTTTACTGTGATAGGTGCAAGCTAATCTTAGTAAGCTAAAAACCCTCTTGCCGGGGGCAAAGAGGGTTAGTTTTCATGGTGGTTATTTTTTTCTTGATAGTGCTTACTGAATAGACAGACAATGCTTATGAAAATGAGACCAATAACTAGTGAGACTTGGTCTTGTTTGAAGAAAATGGCGACTGGGATGGCTGCAATCATTAGTAGGACTCCCCAGAGAACCAAGCTTTTTTTAGTTTTTGTGATCAATTGGGTCAAAGTTGCTAAAAACCCCAAGTAAATTAGCCAATAGCTTAGGCTAAAAGCGGTAAGAAAGGTCGAAAAATTTAAATATTCTAGGAGATTATTCATCAATAACAATTGCCCGGAATAGATAATGATGGCTAGGTAAGGGTTCCATTGCTGGCTGATCATATGACTATGAGTCAAGAGCCAGATAAGAATGCCTAGGGCTAAAGCCAGCCAGCCGAAAGAAAAGGCCAATAAAAAAATAACTATAAAGCAAAGACATTCGATGAGAAGTAAAGCTTTAGTTTGGCCGATCAGGGAATGCTTTTCCCCAAAGCTAAAGAGTAAAAAGAGTTCCTGGTTGAGCCACTGGAAGATAAAAGCCAGAACTAGGCCATAAAAATTGATAATTTCGGTGGACCAGATTGCTTTTAATCCGGGGAGGAAGGTTAATAAGAGCCAGGAAAGCTGAAAGCAAAAATTTGGCCAAGAAAAGGACTGTTGGAAGTTTTTTAGCAGAGGTTTCACTTTATTCATACTAGGATCTCCTCTCGACAAGAAATAATTTTGGGGGGAGGTGCTTTTGGTTAAGGAATTCAAAGTGACTAGCGCTATACTGATCTTGGTCGATTTGACTGAGGTAGTCTTGAATCGCCGAAGCTTCTTCAATTCCTCCAGGATGGCCCAAGTAGGCCGCCACTAAGAGGATTCCACCAGGTTTTAACCGTGAAAGACTAGACTCGATAGCTGGGATTGTCGACTTAGGCTTGGTAATAATGCTTTTATCTCCCTTAGGGAGGTAACCCAAGTTAAAAACCACCAGGTCCAAGCAGTCACCAGTCTTCAGATACTTAGAAATGTTAGCGTGAGAATCATGGTAAAGCCTCACTTGTTTTTGACAGTGGTGTTTTTCTAATAAGGCTTGAGTAGCTTCAATGGCTTGTTCTTGGAGGTCAAAGCCATAAACTTGGCCTGATTGGCCAACGATTTGAGCTAAGAGTAAGGTATCATGGCCATTGCCAATAGTGGCGTCTAAGGCAGTCATGCTGGTTTGTAAATGTCCTTTGATAATGTGATGGCTGACTTCGATCACATTTTTTAACATAAATTTTCCTCGCATTCTATCGAATTGCTTCTATTATACGCTAGCAATGTTACAAAATTATTACGAATATTAAGAATCCCATCTTTTGTTAAAAGGCATTTTTTTCCTCGCGATTTATACTATAATTATTAATGAGTAATTCTAGATGATGAGAGGGGATTTCTAATATTATGACAGGTCATCAAGAAAAGTCCAAGAAACTTATTAAGACCAGTGCGGTTTTATTGAGCTCCGTAGTTGCTATTGCTGGGGCCGATGCATTGGCAAACTATACACCCGTCCAAGCAACGACTTTGGCACCTACTAGTAATAATTTTCTTAATAAAATTTTACCTTACGCCTATGACTTAGCCAATCAAAATGACCTTTATGCTTCTGTGATGATGGCACAAGCAGCCTTAGAATCAGGCTGGGGATCTAGCCGCTTATCTCAAGCGCCCTATAATAATCTCTTTGGTATCAAGGGTAATTATAGAGGGAAAACAGCTAATTTTAACACCCTAGAGGATGATGGTCGCGGAAATTATTATCAAATTAATGATGGCTTTCGGATGTATCCATCTTACCGGGAATCCCTCATCGATTATGTTGGTGTCCTAAAAAATGGAACTTCTTGGAACCCTAATTTCTATAGTGGGGCCTGGAAGAGCAACACCAATTCCTATAAGGATGCCACGGCTTGGTTAACCGGTCGCTATGCAACTGATACTTCCTATGGCAGCAAATTAAATAGCATTATCGCTAAGAATAATTTAAGCCAATACGATACGCCAGGAAAAACGATTAGTAACAATCAAACAAATTCTAGCCAAGTAAGCACGCCTACAGCTCAACCAGGCGGACGGTCCTATGTGGTGAAACCTGGTGACGGCTTATGGACAGTAGCTCGCCAACTGGGAACTAGTATTGAGGCAGTCAAACAAGCTAACGGCCTCAGTTCCAACCTGATTTACCCTGGGCAAGTCCTTTACGCCGGGGCAAGCTCATCCAGTCCAGCCAAAACAAACACGAGCTCACCAGTAAGACCTTCTAGCCCTGTTGCAAAGCCCGCTCAGTCTGCCAAACAGTCCTATAAGGTCCAAGCTGGAGATGGTTTATGGACGGTTGCTAAGAACTTGGGAACGACCATTGAAGCAGTTAAAGCTGCTAATGGCTTGACTACTAACTTTATCTACCCTGGTCAGGTTCTCTATGCTCCTGGGCAAAAACAAAACTCAGCTAGTCCAGTAGTGACAAATACCAATAAGCAATCTCAAGGTCAAAGCAATGCAGGTTACAAGTCTTACACCGTTCAAGCTGGTGACGGCTTGTGGACAGTGGCACGGCACTTAGGAATGACAGTTGATACTTTAAAGGCTAAGTATGGCTTAACTTCGAATTTCATTTATCCAGGTCAAGTCTTTACTAACCAAACTAGCCAAGGCAGTCATAAGCCCTCCAACAATAGCCCAGCTGCCAATAATCCAAGACCAAGTCATAATGGTAGTCAGGCAGGGGTCTACCAAGTCCAAGCTGGGGATACCCTCTACCGCATTGCTCGTAACCAAGGCCTGACTGTGAACCAGTTAAAAGAAATGAACGGCTTAACTTCCAATGCGATTTATGTAGGGCAAAAATTAAATTTAGCGGCTAAAGCTGCTTATCAACCCACAGCTAAATCAGGAGTAAGTGCTAGTCAAGAAATTAGTGCACCAACTTCTAGTCAAAGGCCAGCCAGCCCTAAGCCAGTCAGTCAAGTTCAAGCGGCCAATACTTATCAAATTAAGGCCGGGGATAACTTATATCGAATTGCACTTAACCATGGGGTTTCCTTAAACCAATTACTGGCAGCCAATCAATTAAAGGCCAACTCATTGATTTTACCTGGCCAACAATTGGTTATTCCACAATAAAATATAAAAGCACTTGAAAAGTCTGACCACTGTCTCTAAGTCATCGCTGACCTAGCCAGTCTGGTCAGACTTTTTTAATCATTGGCTCTTATTTTTGCCTAGCTAGGCTTTTTGTCAACTGGGCTTGCTTTTGCTAAAATAAAAGAAATACTTAAAATATAAGGGAGAAGAGTGGTGGCTAATGGAAGAAAAGCAAAATCAGAAAAGAAGATTTCAAGTGGGCGATACTTTTTCCACAACGGAATCTTTTCGTGAACGCGATATCATGCTCTACATGGGAGTAACGGATGATCATAATCCCCTTTATCTACCTGGTAAGGAGGGCGCCCAAATTCCGCCCATTGCTCTAATTGGAGCCGTAACACGGACAGTTTCAGGTCAATTCCCTGGCCCCCATTCAGATTTGGTGGAATTGAATTTTACGATTAATAACCCCATCTATCATCATGTGACCCTGACCTTTCATTTTGAAATTTTAAGAGTTGATGAATTAAAGGGCTACCTCACAATTCATGTCATTACTAATAATGAAACCACGGGAGAAAAAAATGTTATGGATGCCATGCTAACTGTTCTTCCCCAATATATGGACCATTAAGATTGTAAAGGAGAATCAACTTGTCCAAGCAAGAAAAATTATTGCTATTCGATGGCTCATCATTAGCCTTTCGGGCTTTCTTTGCCATGCATGATTTAAATCGTTTTAAAAATAATAACGGCCTACATACCAATGCCCTATATGCTTTTCACTTGATGTTGACCCACGTCTTAGAAAAAGAAAAGCCTAGCCATGCCCTGGTGGCTTGGGATGCTGGTAAGACCACCTTTCGGACGGCATATTATCATGAATACAAGGGTGGCCGGGATAAAACACCACAAGAATTTATAGAACAGATGCCTTATTTTAATAAATTGCTGGATGCTTTTGGTATTGCCCACTATGAATTAGCAAATTATGAAGCGGATGATATCATCGGTACCCTGTCCCAAAGAGGCGCAGAGGCTGGTATGGATGTAGTGATTATCTCTGGCGATAAGGACTTGATTCAACTGGCTAGGGACCAGGTTAGGGTAGATATTAACCGTAAGGGAGTGACTAATATTGATTCCTATACTCCCCAATCCATCCAAGCAGACCAAGGGATCAGCCCTGAACAACTCATTGATGTTAAGGGGTTGATGGGCGATAATTCCGATAATTATCCTGGTGTGACTGGAATTGGGGAGAAGACCGCCTTGAAACTAATCCAGGAATTTGGTTCCATGGAAGAGGTCTATGCTAATATCGATCAAGTTTCCGGGAAAAAACGTAAGGAAAACTTAGTCAAGGATAAGGATCAGGCCTTTTTATCCAAAAAATTAGCTCGGATTATTCTTGATGCTCCAGTTGAAAAATCCCTGACAGACTTAAAATGCCAAGGCATTCAGGCTCAAGATTTGGTTAACTTTTATCGTGAGATGAACTTCAAGCAATTTATGGAAAAATTCTTAGCTAACTCTGGGACTGACGCTGACTTTGAATTAGAGGATTCCAGCTGGGAAGTCCCTGAATATCAAGTCCTTGACCACCTTGAAGCTAAGCATTTCACCCAAGACCAAACAGCCCTCTATCTAGAAATGTTCGAAAATAATTACCATGAAGGGGAGTTAATCTACGTTGTTTGGGGGAATAAGAATCACATCTATTTGGCCTCTCCAGACCTGGTGAAGGAAAGCCAAGCTTTTAAAAATTGGATAGAAGATCCCCACGCTAAAAAGGTTCTCTATGATGCTAAGCGCAGCCAAGTGATCTTAAAACGTTTGGGTATGGAGCTAGAAGGAGTCAGTGATGATGTTCTTATCGCTTCCTATCTCATTCATGCCCGTGATTTGAGTGGCGATGTGGCTAATGTGGCCCGAGAATTCAATTTGGATTATCTAGCCTATGATAGTGAAGTCTATGGGAAAGGCAAGAAAGTGGCGGTACCTGAAGATAAAACCCGTCTTTATGAACACCTGGTAGCTAAGGTATCTGTCATTAATGACCTACTACCTATTATTAAAGATCGCCTAGAAGCGGATGAGATGGTCGAACTTTACCAAAAAATTGAACTCCCTTTAGCCCAAGTTCTAGCTAAAATGGAAATTATGGGAATTTCCGTTGACCGCAGCAGACTAGAAGGTTTATCTCAGTCTTATGAAGAACAACTTGACCAGCTGCAAGAAGAAATTTACCGGGAAGCCGGGGTTGAATTTAATATTAATTCCACCCAACAGCTGAGCAAGATTCTCTTTGAAGATATGGGCCTAAAGGGTGGCAAGAAAACCAAGTCCGGTAATTATTCAACGGCCCAATCTGAATTGGAAAAATTACAAGGGGTGCCCATCATTGATTTGATCTTAGCCTATCGGCAATTAGCTAAGCTCCAATCCACTTACGTCCAAGGGATTCTTGATTACATCCACCAAGATGGCAAGGTACACAGTCGTTTTATTCAAACCCTAACCACTACCGGGCGCTTAAGCTCAGCTGATCCGAACTTACAAAATATTCCTATCCGTACCGAAGAGGGGCGTAAAATTCGCCAAGCCTTTGTGCCTTCTCATCCGGACTGGGTCATTTTCTCATCGGACTATTCGCAAATTGAATTACGTGTCCTTGCCCATGTTTCTGGAGACCCTCATCTTCAAGAAGCCTTTAAAGAAAATAAGGATATCCATACTGCCACAGCGGGTAAAGTCTTCCATAAAGATGAAAAGGACATTAGTAAGGATGAGAGACGTCAAGCCAAGGCAGTCAATTTTGGGATTGTTTACGGGATTAGTGACTATGGCCTCAGTCAAAACCTTTCGATTTCTCGTCAAGAGGCTAAGGCCTTTATTGATAAATATTTTGAAATTTATCCTAAAGTGGCTGAATATATGGATAAGAGTGTGGAAATCGCTCGTGAGGCTGGTTACGCTAAGACCCTCTTTAACCGCCGTCGCTACCTTCCTGACTTAAAGGCTAAAAATTATAATGTTAGATCCTTTGCCGAAAGAACTGCGATGAATTCGCCAATTCAAGGAACGGCAGCCGACATTATTAAGGTAGCCATGGTTGAGATGGATCAAGCCCTAAAGGAACATCATCTTCAGGCAAATCTTCTCCTCCAAGTCCACGATGAGTTAATTTTTGAAGTGGCCCAAGAGGACTTAGAAGACTTAGCTGCCTTAGTCAAAGATGTCATGGAAAATGCCGTTGCCTTAGACGTCCCCTTAATTGTTGATAGTAACTATGGGTCCACTTGGTATGATGCCAAGTAGGAAAATCTAAGAAAAATTTTAATAGAGAGGATAGGTTGGGACAAGGGTTCTAAGCCTATCAAATAAAGTGAAGTAAGGCCTGATCTATAAGTTAGCTTTGCTGGCATTTTCATAAACGAAGGGAGACTATTGAATAGGGTTCTCTCTTCGTTTTTTGTTTTAGCTATTGGAATCTGAGGATATAGTATGCCTAGCGTTTTCGTCCTTTGGCGCATCCGTCGCATTCTTTCAAACGTGCTCCGGCTGCAGATCGATCTCCACTTCACTAAAGTGCAAGAAATTCTTTTCAAGAATTTTTGCTCTTTAGCTCCAGTGTTATCGATCTTTAGTGCAGCCGTCACACTCTTTACTTTATTTATGGTTATTGTTTGATTAGAATAGGTTAGACTGCTAACAGTGTTTTAGCGGGATGAAGGAGGCTAGTTAATGCCAGAGTTACCTGAAGTAGAAAATGTGAGACGGGGGCTTAATAGAGTCCTTCCTCAAGCCCAAATACAGGATGTGGAAGTAAAATGGCCCAAGATTATTAATTGCCCCCCTCAACTCTTTCGCCAAGCCATGCGAGGGGAGACCTTTGAACGGGTCGACCGTTATGGAAAATACCTGTTTTTTTATTGGAGCGATTACGCCTGGATTAGCCATCTGCGGATGGAAGGCAAGTATTTTGTCTGCGATAGGCAGACGCCGGTTTTAAAGCATAGTCACCTCATCTGTCACTTGCGTGATGGCAGGGACCTACGCTATCATGATGTGCGTAAATTTGGTCGGATATCCTTATTTTCTCGCCAAGATATGCCCCAAGCTATTAAAAATTTAAAACTCGGTCCAGAACCCTGGGATATCAGCTTGGATCAATTCCAAAAAATATTAGCGACGTCTAAGCGGCCCATTAAATCATTAATACTGGACCAGCAAAAAATTGCCGGAATTGGTAATATTTATGCTGATGAATCTCTATTTCAAGCGGGAATTTATCCAGGTCGGCCAGCCAATTCGTTGACTGACCAAGAGACCTTGCTCCTATTAGAAGCCATGCGAGAGATACTGAGTCGAGCGGTAGACTTAGGCGGCTCTAGTGTGCGGACCTATCAGAACACCTTAGGGGAGGGCGGCCAATATCAAAATTATCTCAAGGTTTACCAGCGCCAGGGCCAAGCCTGTTTAAATTGTGGAAGAAGCATTGAGAAAATTAAGTTAGGACAGCGAGGGACGCATTTTTGTCCCAATTGTCAGAAATAAAGGGAGTGTATGAATGACTTTTCGCTTAGGATTAACAGGGTCAATTGCTACAGGAAAATCTACTGTTTCTAATTATTTTAAAAAAGTTGGTTTTCCGGTAGTGGATGCAGACCTGGGGGCTCGAGCTGTCGTTGAGCCGGGAACACAGGGTTTACAAGCTATAAAAGAGCATTTTGGAGAGGATTTTCTCTTTCCCAATGGCACCCTTAATCGGAAGAAATTAGGGGATGTGGTCTTTACAGATAAGGATCAACTCAAAGCTCTTAATCAACTGCTCTTGCCTTATATCTATGACTGGGTCAACGACCAAGCCCAGTCTTACCAAGACCAGGGCCATCAATTGATTATTTTGGATATTCCTTTACTCTATGAGACCAAGTACCAGAACGCTTGTGATGCGGTGATGTTGGTCTATGTTCCAGAAAGCATTCAATTGCAACGACTGATGGACCGGGATAATTTAAGTGAAGACGAGGCCTTTGACCGCATGCTGTCGCAATATAATATTGAACAGAAACTTCGCTGGGCAGATATTGTGATTGATAACCAGGGCAGCATCCAGCAAACGGAACAGCAAGTCGAGGCCTGGTTGAGTATCCAAGGCTTTCAAGCCAAAAAATAAGCTGGCTAAGCTGGCTTTTGCCCCCTTATCCTTCCGGCTTTAAACTGTGCTATAATTAATAAAAGAAATATTTTAGAAAATGTCCAAGGAAGGTGAATATTGTGCGCTGCCCCAGATGTCAAGATAATAATACGAAGGTAATCGATAGTCGGCCTGTGGAGGAAAATACATCGATAAGAAGGCGACGCCTATGTACGCAATGTGATTTTCGCTTCACGACCTTTGAACGAGTAGAGAAGATGCCTTTACTGGTTATCAAACGGGACGGTACCCGGGAAGAATTTTCCAAAGAAAAATTATTACGGGGCTTAGTGAGGTCCTGTGAAAAACGACCAATTGCCCTAGAAACCTTAGAAGATGTGGTTAAGAATATCGAATCGGACATTCGTCAAAAAGGGCAAAACGAGGTTCCTTCGACCCTAATAGGGGAAATGGTCATGGATATTTTGCCCAAGATCGATGAAGTTTCCTATATTCGCTATGCCAGTGTCTACCGCCACTTTGAAGATCCTACTGTCTTTTTGCAAGAAATTGAGCAGCTGAAGCAAATGCAAAAAAATAACGCGGAGGGGCAAACGAATTTAGACTTAGAAGCCAATAATGCGGAGGAAGATCGGCCTTGAATCCATGGGAAAAGTTAAATCCACGTGAACCTCTAAAAATTATCCTCACCCAAATTGTTTCCAATGCCGATCTGGAAGTCTTAACCTATCTCTACCAACCAATTATTGGGGCTGAGGCCTTTGCTCTCTATATGACTCTCTATGCCTATATCGACCGTTCGACTTATCAGTCAGAAGTAATTAATCATGGGGAAATTATGGACCAATTGGTTTTTTCTAAAGAACGCTATGTCAGAAGTAGGCGCCGATTAGAAGCCATTGGTCTCTTACGTAGCTACACCCAGCAAAGTGGTCAAGCCCCAGTTCAGGCCCTCTATCAGTTGTTAGCACCGGTTTCTTCTGAGCAGTTTTTTAAGGATAGCCTAATGACTAGCTTACTTTTAGACCATGTGGGGGAAGAGCGTTTTAATCGCTTATTGGACCGCTTTAGCTTTGAAAAGATTGCTGATAGTCAGGAAAATGATTGGCAGGAGGTCACAGCGACTTTTCAGGATGTTTTTCACCTGTCTCAAAGCAGTCGCCAATTGACTGAAAGCGAAAAGCAAAGCTTGCTAAAGAAGCCGAATAAATCCCTTATAAAAACTAGCCTGGTCAGTGATTTTGATATGGCTTATTTTACTGAGTTGGTACAAAGGTCTTTCCTCAGTGAGCGGGCGGTCAGTCAAGAAGTTAAGGAGATGACCCAAAGCCTCCATGCTCTCTATGGCTTGGATGAAGTTGCCCTGTCCCAATTTGCCATTAAGGCAAGTAATCTAAGAACCAACCAAGTGGACATTAATTACTACCAAGGCCTAGTGATCAAGGCCATGGCGAACCAACCGGTAAAAAAACGACCTGACTATCAAATGGACCAAGCCAAGCGGCAGACCGAAAGTCAGGGTCAGGATTTACCCAAAGAAAATCAGGATGAAGCTAGTCTAGCCTTGATCAAGGCGGCTAAGGCTTATCCGCCCCTAACCTTTGCTAAGACTATCAAAGAACAAAAAAACGGCTATCTAACTACCAACGAGATAAAAACCTTAGAGATGGTCATGAATAAGGGACTTATCGATGGACCAACCTTGAACATTATGATTCACTATTATTTGATCAGCCAGGAAAGTTCAAGTATTGTCCGGTCGACCTTTGAGCGGACAGTGGATGATTGGAGTCAAAAAAATATTCAAAGTCCGGAACAGGCACTCACTTATCTCAACAAACGGACTAAACGGATTCAAAAACAAAGACAAAATAAAAATAAGCGGCAAAATACCAAACGCAAAACCTATCAAGAATTACAGCCCGCTTGGTTTAATCAAAAACAAGAGACGACAGATAAAGAGGAAAAAATGGACCATAAAAGTGTCCAAGCCTTAGCCGATCGGATTCGGGCATTGAATAGTGAGGAGGGAGACGAATGAGAAATATTGGGGAAGATATCAGCCATGAGCTCAATAAAGGCAACTTTCGCCAACGCTTAGACCAAACCAAGGCCCAAGTCTTGAGTGATCCGGATGTTAGACAATTTATTGATAAGCATAAAGAAGACTTGGACCAAGAAACGATTGACCGTTCGATATCGAAACTCTATGAATTTGTTCAAGAAAAAGAACGGATCAGGGCGGGGAAAAGGCCCAAATTTCCTAATTTCTATCCTAAGCTCATTATGAATTTTAATTATATTGATATTGAATACCAGGCGACTGATGAATTTCTCGCCGCCCAAAAAGAGCGGGAGAAAAAGCAACGGGTCACTTTACTGGAAATGCCTAAGGATTTAAAGCAAGCCTCCTTCCAAAACTTTGACCTGACCGATCCCAAACGTCAAGCTGCCTTGGAGAAGGCCATTGATTTTGTTGAAGCCATGCAGTCTAAGCCCAAGCAATTTCATCAAGGCCTTTACTTACATGGTCCCTTTGGTGTGGGTAAGTCCTACTTAGCGGCAGCTGTGGCTAACCACTTGGCTGAACATGGTTTTACTACCACCTTGTTCCACTATCCCACTTTTATTAGTGAGATCAAGAGTGCCATTAAAGATAATCGTGTTAACCAGCGACTCAAGAGCCTCCAAGAAGCCCAAGTATTGATGATTGATGATATTGGTGCTGAAAGTAATTCGGCTTGGGTCCGTGATGAAGTCTTAGGGGTTCTCTTGCAGAACCGTATGAGTCAAGGCCAGGCTACTTTTTTCACTTCTAATTTCTCCATGCAGGAATTAGAAAATCATTTGGCCCATACTAATCAAGGAGATTCGGAAACGGTGAAGGCGCAGCGGATTATGGAAAGGGTTCGTTATTTGAGCGAGGAAGTAACCATGTCCGGGCGCAACCGTCGCTATTCGAATTAGAGTCCGTTCACTTTCCTAAATAAAAGCTTGAATTGTTTCATAAAAAGTGCTTTAATTAAAGCAAGTCAGTGATAGAAGACTGAATATAATCAACTTGTAGGAGAGACAGGCTAGATGGTGCAAATGCCTGACAGGTTTTATAGGATACCACTTCTTAGACTTTCTATATGACGTTAGCGCAACGTTATCAGCGTACTAGAGACACTATAGGTGTAAACTAGGGTGGAACCACGATATGAATTAGTAATCGTCCCTTCTGAGCATGCTCAGAAGGGATTTTTTTATAGGAGGAATTTGATAAAATGATACAGTTAACTTTTCCTGATCAAAGTGTAAAGGAATTTGAATCCGGTGTGAGTGGCCGCGATGTGGCTAAATCCATTAGCAATTCTTTAGCCAAACGGGTGGTTGCTTACACTTTAAATGATGAATTAAAGGGCTTAGATGAAGCGATTGAAAGTGATGGTAGCATTCGTTTAATCGATCCTAAGAATAAAGAAACTGAGCAAGAAGCCTTAGATATTCTCCGCCATTCCAGCGCCCATTTACTGGCTCAAGCTTTGCGCCGTCTCTATCCTGACATTAAATTTGGGGTAGGACCAGCCATCGAAAATGGCTTCTACTATGACACCGATAATGGTCAAGGCCAACAAGTGAGTGAGGAAGACTTGCCACGGGTTGAAGCTGAGATGGAAAAGATTGTTAAAGAAGACTACCCAGTGGTAGGTAAGGAAGTAAGCCGTGAAGAAGCCAAGGAAATCTTTAAAAATGACCCTTATAAGTTAGAAATTATTGCTGATCTACCTGAAGATGCCAGCCTTACCACCTATAGCCAAGGAGAATTTACTGACCTCTGCCGGGGCGGCCATGTGCCTTCAACAGGCTATATTAAACACTTTAAATTACTTTCCTTAGCAGGAGCTTATTGGCGAGGAAACTCTGACAATGCCATGATGCAAAGGGTTTATGGGACCAGTTACTTCAATGAAAAAGACCTTAAAGAGGATCTTAAACGTCGCGAAGAAGCTAAGGAACGTGACCACCGTAAAATTGGTAAAGAATTAGACCTCTTTATGATTGATCCTAAAACTGGTCAAGGTCTGCCATTCTGGTTACCAAACGGAGCAACCATTCGCCGTCAAGTTGAACGCTATATTGTCGACAAGGAAGTTCAAGCCGGTTACCAACACGTCTATACCCCAATCATGGCTGATGTAGACTTATACAAGACGTCGGGTCACTGGGACCATTATAGTGACGACATGTTCCCAACCATGGATTTTGAAGATGGTGAAAGCTTTGTCCTACGTCCAATGAACTGCCCTCACCACATCCGGGTTTACCAAAATAAGGTGCATTCTTACCGGGAACTCCCTATCCGTATTGCTGAACTAGGGATGATGCACCGTTATGAAAAATCAGGGGCCCTATCCGGTTTACAACGGGTAAGAGAAATGACCTTGAATGACTCCCATATCTTTGTACGTTTAGACCAAATTAAGGACGAATTCAAGAGCATTTTACGCTTCATGCAAGATGCCTACCATGACTTCAATATTACTGACTACCGTTATCGTTTAAGTTACCGCGACCCTAAAGATACCAAGAAATACTTTGATGATGATGAAATGTGGGAAAAAGCCCAATCCATGTTAAAGGAAGCTATGGATGAATTAGGCTTGGACTATTTTGAAGCCGAAGGGGAAGCGGCCTTCTACGGACCTAAGTTGGATGTCCAAGTGAAAACTGCCCTTGGTAATGAGGAAACCCTTTCAACCATCCAATTGGACTTCCTCCTACCGGAAAAATTCGATGTGACCTATGTTGGTGAAGATGGTCAAAATACCCACCGTCCTGTGATGATCCATCGGGGAATTGTTTCCACTATGGAACGTTTTGTAGCTTACTTAATTGAAGAATATAAGGGCGCCTTCCCAACTTGGTTAGCTCCACAACAAGCCATCTTAATCCCAGTGAATGAAAACCAACATGCGGATTATGTCTACCAAGTGGCTAACCGTATGCGTAGTGAAGGGCTCCGGATTGAGGTTGATGACCGGAATGAAAAAATGGGTTACAAGATTCGTGAAGCCCAAACCCGCAAAGTGCCTTATCAATTAGTCTTTGGTGACAATGAAATTGAAAATGGCACGGTAACCGTTCGTCGTTATGGCTCTAAGAAAACAGAAACTGTGGACTTAGATGAATTCATTAACATGATCCATGCAGAAATTGATAGTTATGGTGTAAAAGACTAGTTAACTTGACAACGTGCTTAGGCTTTTAAGCTAATGATCTAGTGACCAATTAGCTTAAAGCTGGCACGTTTTTTATCAGTTAAAAGTAAGTGACCTCTAAAAAGAAAAGTGGGTGGGAAAAGATGATCAGGCAAATTATGCGCTTTATCCTGGTAGGTGGTCTAAGCACGCTTCTTGATTTTTTCGTCTTTAGCTTATTAATCAGCTGGCAATGCCATTACTTAGGGGCTAATTTGTGCGCCTTTATGCTTTCTTTAGTCTTTAACTATTGGGCCAGTATGCGCTTTGTCTTTCAGTCTAGCTTTTCTAAGGAGGAGCGCTGGCGGGAATTTCTCCTGTTTTTAGTCTTAGCTCTTTCAGGCTTGCTGATTCAAGAACTGATCTTATACCTACTGATAGAGCAACTACGCCTGGACGCCCATCTGGCTAAATTAGCTGGCATTCTTGTGGTCATGGTTTATAATTTTCTTAGCCGAAAAGCATTATTAGAAAGCGAGCACTGATATGACATTTCAAATCATTCATGGGGATATTACCCAAGTGGAAGTAGAAGCCATTGTCAATGCAGCCAACTCCTCTCTGCTAGGAGGAGGAGGTGTTGATGGGGCCATTCACCAGGCGGCTGGCCCTGAACTTTTGGCTGAATGCAAGCAATTAGGAGGCTGTCCAACTGGTCAGGCAAAATTAACCCGCGGCTATCAATTACCCGCTGATTATGTGATTCACACGGTAGGGCCAGTTTGGCAGGGTGGCGACCAGGAAGAAGAAGCGCTATTAACTTCTTGCTACCTAGAGTCTCTCCAGCTAGCTGCTAGTATCCCGGTAAAGTCGCTGGCCTTTCCTTTAATATCCGCTGGAGTATATGGTTATCCCAAGGACCAGGCCTTGTCAGTGGCAAAAAATACCATTCAAAGCTTTTTAGCCACTTATCACAAAGACCTCGACGTCTTTCTGGTCCTCTATCCCTAATAACTAACAGAGAGAAGGTGAAGCATTAATGAAAGATGAGCAAAAAATCACCGCCCTACATGATCATGTGCGGCAAAAAGTTAAAGCAAATTTTCCGCAAATTCTTGATATCAGCCAGTTCATTTTCCAACATCCAGAATTAGGCGACCAGGAATACGTCTCTTCGGACTACCTGGCCAAGCTCCTCCAAGAAGCTGGTTTTCAGGTAGACCGAGCCTATCAGGGGGTTGAAACCGCCTTTCGAGCAGAATATCGCTTGGGAGATGGGCCTAAGATTGCCTTTCTAGCGGAATATGATGCCTTGCCGGGTTTCGGACCCGATAAAAAACCAGGGCACGCCTGTGGCCACAATTGGATCTCAGCCTCGACTGTAGGCGCAGGAATTGTCTTAAGTCAAATGAAGGAGTTCTTCCAAGGAACGGTGGTCGTGATTGGTACGCCAGCGGAAGAAAATTTTGGCCGCAAGGTCGATTTAGCTCGGAGCGGGGCTTTTGATGATATTGATACCTGTATGCAGATGCACCTCTATGAAAGTACCAACCTCAAGGCCAGTGCCCTAGCCATGAATGCCGTTAACTTTCACTTTATCGGTCGGGCCGCCCATGCTGCCATGAGTCCCGAACTGGGAATCAACGCCTTGGATGCTGTCAACTTGACCTTTACCGGGGTCTCTTATCTTAGACAGCAACTGCCCAGTGATGTCCGCATCCATGGCATTATTAAAGAAGGGGGCCAGGCCGCTAATGTTATTCCTGAATCGGCGACGGCTTTCTTCTATGTGCGGGCACCTAAATTAGCCACTTATCGTCAGGCCTTGGATCGGGTTATTAATTGTGCCCGAGGCGCTGCCTTGATGACAGGCTGTCAATTGGAAATCAGCTACCCAGAAAATGAATTCTATGACCTCTTAGTTAATCCAGTCTTGGCCGACCGCATGGAAGATCACATGCGCCTGAGTGGTTTTGACGATATTAGCGAGGAAGAGGAAAAACCTGGGTCTACTGATATTGGCAATGTGAGCTATGCTTGCCCAACTTTTTATGGCAATGTGGGCGTTGGTCAGGGTAAGGTTTTCGTTCATGAAGAAGGGTTTCTCCAAGTGGCTGATAGTCCGGAAGCCCACCAGCAACTTAAGCGAGCCGTGGAAGCCTTTGTCGCCTTAGCTATTGAACTTGATCAAGATCCTGACTTGCTCTTAAAAGTGAAAGAAGCCTTTAAAACACAAATTAAAGAATAATGTCTTGACAAGGTGAAAGCTTTATAGTAATCTATAAAAGTTGAGAAAAGAAGCAGAAACACCCGTTTCTCGCCTGAGTTGACAAGGACGTCCTCGGGCCGATAGATACAGTGACACATGGTCCCTAGGGACTATTGTGCAAGTACGGCGGGTATAGTGTTTTATATTCGCCGTTTTTCTATGCCGAAATCTCATTTATTGTTGTCACTTTAACATTCGGAGGTGAAGGTATATCGCTAAGAATAAATTTAACGAATTATTTACTAATGAAGATATTCGTGCAAAAGAATTACGCGTTATCGATCCAGAAGGAGAACAGCTAGGGGTTATTTCAAAAAGAGATGCCTTAGAGCGGGCTGAGGAAGCAGGACTCGATTTGGTTCTGGTCTCACCTAATGCTAAACCGCCTGTTGCTCGGATTATGGATTATGGTAAATATCGTTATCAACAGCAACGTAAAGCGCGTGAACAACGTAAAAATCAAAAGACGATTCAAGTGAAAGAAATCCGTTTAAGCCCAACGATTGATGAAAACGACTTTCAAACTAAAGTACGTCAAGGAAAGAAATTCATTGATAAAGGGGACAAGGTGAAGGTTTCTATTCGCTTTAGAGGTCGCGCCATTACCCATAAAGATTTAGGTCGCGAGGTTTTGGAACGCTTTGCCAGCGAACTTGCTGATGTAGCTACTGTAGAGCAAAAGCCTAAGATGGAAGGACGCTCTATGCAACTACAATTAGCACCAAAAGAAGATTAATTTCAGGAGGATATATTATGCCAAAACAAAAAACACATCGTGCGTCAGCTAAACGTTTTAAACGGACTGCTTCAGGAAAATTAAAACGTAGCCATTCAGAACGTTCACACCGTTTTCACGGTAAAACCAAGAAACAACGTCGTCAACACAAACAACCAGCAATGGTGCATGTTTCCGACCAAAGACGTATTGAACAAATGCTTGACACTTACAAGTAAGATCAGTTAAGCAGGACGCATAGATAGAGAACTAAGTATAATCAAGGAGGAATAACATGGCACGTGTTAAAGGTGGAACGGTTACACGCCGTCGTCGTAAAAAATATTTAAAATTAGCAAAAGGTTACTTTGGTAGCAAATCAACCAACTATAAAGTAGCTAAACAAGCGGTTATGAAATCCTATTCATACGCTTACCGTGACCGTCGTCAAAGAAAACGTGACTTCCGTCGTTTATGGATTACCCGTATTAATGCGGCTGCACGTTTAAATGGCTTAAGCTATAGCCGTTTAATGAACGGTTTACACCAAGCTAACGTGGATATCAACCGTAAAATGTTAGCAGATATCGCTGTTAACGATTCTGAAGCTTTCACTGCAATCTGTGACCAAGCCAAGGCTGCACTTGAAAAATAAGCATTAAAAAAGGACCCACAGCGGTCCTTTTTATGTTTATAAGTAAATTTTATTGGCCTTAGTCTTTGTCAATATTAGGCGCTTGGCCTAGTTCCGCTTCAACCATCCATAGGGTTTTTTGAGCGTCACGGAGGTAGCCAGTACAGATGTCCTCACTAGCGACGTCGCCTTCCTTGCTTGCTGCATCGACCCCTAATTGATAGTCGTCTGCTAAGATGCGGATAACATCAGCCACCCGATGCATATCTTCTTGGATACTGGTATCCCACTCGCCTTTATGGTCGGGAATACGGGTATGGTCAGAAAACTCTTTAAGGGTTGAGAAGGGAGAACCATCGATAGTGATTATACGTTCAGAAACAACGTCGAGCTGTTCAAGAATATCATCCATAAAGCTATCGAGTTTTGGATGATAGAAAAGAAAACCTTCCCCCCGCATATACCAGTGAATTTGATGGATAACGGTGTGGGCTTGAACTAGGTCAGCAACTAATTGATTAAGTGCTTTTTTTGTTTCTGTGTATGCCATTATGTATCATATCCTTTCTCTAGCATTACTTCCTACTTTAGAATAATTATAAAATTAATGGTTTTGAAAGTAAAGCAAGAGACCTGTAGGGGCAATTCAACTTTGTTATCGATAAAAGCGATCAAGTGTAATATAATAGAAGCCATGCTGAAAAGACAAAAAAATGTTAGAATAGTGTTTATGAAAGTGATAGAAAGGTAGGCGGTCGTTTTGATTGAATTAAAAAATGTATCCGTTACTTTTGAGAGTGATGATAAAGCCGTTCATGCCGTTAAGGATGTCTCCTTATCCATCCAATCAGGAGAAATCTTTGGTGTGATTGGCTACTCTGGCGCTGGGAAGAGTACCTTAGTCAGAACCATTAATTGCCTGCAAAGACCAAGCAGTGGACAGGTTTTTGTTAATGGTCAAGAAATTACAGCGCTATCTGAAAAAGATCTACGTCTAGCCCGTAAAAAAATTGGAATGATTTTCCAACATTTTAACTTGATGAAATCCCGGACAGTTGCTGAAAATGTTGCTTATCCGCTAAAAGGGTCCGGTTTATCTAAAGAAGAAAGCCAAAAGAAAGTCCAACACTTACTGGACCTGGTAGGCTTGGGTAACCGGGGCGATTCTTATCCTAGTCAATTATCTGGCGGTCAAAAGCAAAGGGTCGCTATTGCGCGGGCCTTGGCCAATGATCCCCATGTCCTTCTCTGTGATGAAGCAACCAGTGCTTTAGACCCAAAAACAACCAGCCAAATTTTGGACTTGCTCAAGCAAGTTAACCGTGAACTAGGAATTACTATAGTCATTATTACTCATGAAATGGCCGTTATCAAACAAATTTGTGATCGGGTGGCGGTTATGGAAGCCGGCTCGGTGGTTGAACAGGATAGTATTTTAAATATCTTCTCAAATCCGCATGAAGACCTGACTCAGGACTTCATTAGTTCAGCTAGTCCAACAGAAAAGGGCATTGAAACCATCCTGTCTAACCCTGACTTATTAAATATTGAGCCGGGTGACCGCTTGCTCAGGATCGATTTTACCGGAGCTTCTACTGGGGAACCCCTGCTGGCTTCCTTAACAAAGAAGTATGATTTATTAGCTAATATCCTTTATGCGAATATCGAAATTCTTCAAGGAACGCCCGTAGGGACCCTCCTTATTTCCTTAAATGGAGAGTCTAGTCGGGTGCAAGAAGCCATTGACTTCGTCCACAGCAGTGGCGTCCATACTAAGGAGTATACATTCGATCATATAGAGAAGGGGGATAAATAAGCATGGAATTCTTAGAAAAAATCATGCCAAATGTGGTGGCTATTTCCGACCAATTCGTTGAAGCCACTTGGGAAACCTTATTTATGACGGTTATTACCTGCCTCTTTGCTTTTGCTATTGGTTTAGTGATCGGCGTCTTCCTTGTTCTCTATATGCCTGGAGGTCTTAAAGAAAATAAGGCCGTTTACAATGTCTTAGATAAGGTCGTAAACATCGGTCGGTCGATTCCCTTCGTTATTTTAATAGCACTTTTAGGGGGCTTTACCCGCCTAATTATGGGGACAGCCATCGGGACAGCAGGAGCCTTGGTTCCCTTAATTGTGGGGACGATTCCTTTCTATGCCCGTCAAGTCCAAAACGCCTTATTAGAAATTGATCCTGGTGTTATCGAAGCAGCCCTGGCTATGGGGTCAACCACAACTGAAATTGTTACCCGAGTTTACTTGAAAGAAGCTATTCCAGGTTTGATTCGGGTATCTGCCCTCACCGTCATTAACGTGATTGGTTTAACCGCTATGGCAGGTGTCGTTGGTGGTGGTGGTCTTGGTGACTTAGCCATTAACCGTGGTTACCAACGCTACCAAAATGATGTAATCCTAGTTGCTACCTTATTGATTTTAATTATGGTCTTCATCAGTCAAGCTGTTGCTGACCGTTTAGTAAAACATTTCGAACATTAAACGAATTATAAAAGGGGAGAATTTTTATGAAGAAATGGAATGTTGTTTTAGCCTCAGCCTTATCCTTATTATTACTAGGAGGCTGTTCAAAAGAAGCCAAAGCGCCAGAAGAGGGCGGCACTGTCACTGTTGGGGTTGCTGGTGAAAATGAAGAAAAGATTTGGACTGAAGTCTCTGATAAATTGAAAGATGAAAATATTGACTTAAAAGTTCAACTATTCTCAGACTATGTGCAACCTAACCGGGCTGTTCAAGAAGGCGAAATTGACATGAATGCTATGCAACATGTGGCTTATTTATTGGACTATAATAAGAACAATAATGCTGACTTAGTGCCGATTGGTTATACTTATATTTCAGCTATGGTGGTCTACTCCGATACAGTTAAAGATCTTAAAGACCTTCCTCAAAATGCTAAAGTAGCCATCCCTAATGACGCTACCAATGGGGGCCGGGCCTTACTCTTGTTAGAACAAGCTGGTGTCTTAGAAATTGATGACAATGCAGGGATTACTCCTACTGTTAATGATATTACCTCAAATCCTAAAAATATTGAGCTGGTTGAAATGGATGCGGCCCAAGTGCCACGTGCCTTAAAAGACTCTGACGCTATTGTTGCTAATACCAACTACGCAGTTTCTGCAGGTTTCGATCCTAATGATGGTATTTTCTCTGATACCGATGACCTTGATAATTTAGGAACTCAATATAAGAATATTATTGCAGTGAAATCTGAAAATAAAGACAATGAAGTGTATAAGAAGATTGTGAAAGCTTACCAAAGTGAAGACGTTGAGAAGAAAATTAAAGAAATCTCTGGTAACGCTGACCAAAAAGCCTGGACTGACAATGATCAACCAGAAGAAGACTTCCATAAACTTCAAGAAGAAGGGCAAAAATAGCCCTAACTTCTAAACGATTAGCTGCTAAGCATTAAAAGCTTCTATCCACATGAGATTTTAGAAATTTCTGTGGATGGAAGCTTTTTTAATTTGAGCTTAAGAATTTTCAATACTCTTGCTAATGAACTTTATGGTAAAGTGGTAATGAACTTTTTACCGGGAGGAATCAGGATGGAAAAGATGCAAATTCGCTTAGCTCAGAGTGAAGATTTACCAGCTATCCAGGCGATCATTAAGGCAGGGGCGGCTTATTTACGTCAACAAAATATTGATCAATGGCAGGATCCAACCGTCTACCAAGCGGACAGCCTATTAAAAGATATTGAAGAAAAAAACGCGTATTTAGCCTTAATCGAAGAGGATGTGGCCGGATTTTTTATTGCTAGGCCTATAGACAGGGATTATGACAACTATTCAATTTGGCAGTGTCAGGGAGACTACCTAGCTTTTCATCGGGTAGCCTTGGCGACTAAGTACCGCGGTCAGGGGCTTAGTCGGGCCTTATTTCAGGCCTTTGAAGACCTAGCTTATCACTTAGAGACTAATGACTTAAGAATTGATACCCATCCCGATAACCTTGGCATGCAGAAGATTATTTTAAAAGCCGGTTATCAGTACTTAGGAGAGATTGAATTAGCGGGTAGTGGCAGACGCTATGCCTACGAAAAAATTATTCCAATAAAAAAATCCAGCTGATGAGCTGGATTTTTTTATTGGAATAATTGAGCAACCTGATTAATTGATTCTGGATGAATTAATAATTGGCCATGCTCGCGGAGTAGGGCAGGAGCAAAGGGACTCAGCTGACCAAACTCTAAGGCATAGCTAGTCAGATCTGCTTGTCTAGCCTGGGTGAGGTCTTCTTTTTCAAACCTTATAATCACTTGAAAAAGCTCTTGGTAGACATAGACTTCTAGGCTAGCTTCATCCACTTGGTAGGATTTCAGAAAAGTCAGGACTTGGTCCCAGGACTTAAAGGCTAAAGCAAGTTCAGGTCGACCTCCCTTTGTGTCTGCTTCACTAGGGTTTGTAGAGGAGTTTTCCTCCTCGGGACTCATATTTTGTGTAATATTTTCAAGTAGATTTTCCAAGCCATCCTTGTCCATATATTGGCCATCTGCTGTGGCTTTACTAATATAGAGGTCGATACCGCCATTCTTAGGAAGGACTTGGAAAGTTAAAGCTTCTGAATCTTGAAAGCGCTTTGAAACATCGGCTTCTTCTAAGATACTCATAAAGAAGTTTTCAACTTGGCTTTGATCTTTCATGAGGTCTAAGAGGGTAATTCCGCGCGATTCGAGATCATCTTTGGCGATGAATACGCGCATGGTATTATCATTAAGATACTCCATTTCCATCACAAATCACCTCCGAATATTTAGTGATTATCTTTTCTTTAAGCATATTTTTGTTTCAACGATTATTTTACCATAAATCAGCTAAAATGAAAAAAGGCATCTTCACCCTCCATTCAAAAAGCTAGAGGATGAACATGCCATCGATTTAAACAGTAAGGGAGCTTATCCCATTTTTCTTAAAGCTTCGTGAAGTTCGATCGTTCTTACTTCTCTTGGCAAGAAGCGACGAATTTCATCTTCATTATAGCCTACTTGCAAACGTTTTTCGTCCATGATGATTGGTCGACGCAATAGTCCTGGGTTTTCTTGGATAAGATCGAATAATTCATTTAAACTGATTTCATTTAAATCAATATGTAATTCTTGAAAGGCTTTTGAACGAGTAGAAATAATCTCTTCAGTACCATCTTCTGTCATTCTTAAGATTTCTTTAATCTCATCGCGGCTTAGAGGTTCTTGGAATATATTACGTTCCACATAGGCAATGTTGTTTTCTTCTAGCCAAGCCCGAGCTTTGCGGCAAGAAGTACAACTAGGGGAAGTATATAATTTAACCATGTCAATTTCTCCTTTAAGGTTTGACTTGTGTTCCGTATACATACACAGTATATCATAAAAGTGAACCGTATACTAGTTCTTTTTTAAAAATAAATGAGCAAAACTTAACGAAGCTTGTGATAAAATAAGCAATATGGAACTAGGTATTTCAATATAGTCGTTTTTTGACCTTTGTTTGATCAATTTCTGATTTTTTAACTTATAAAACATAACACAGAGTAAAACAGTGTTTGAGGGAGCTATTTCTACTATTTATAAGCGAAAAATTCACCAGCTCGATTAAAAAAAGACTTCGTGAATTTATTACTTATACCGTCTATCCGATCAGGTTCGTGATATAATAGGGAAAATTAGAGGAGGTTTTCTTTTCATGAAACGAATTTTTTCCGGGGTACAACCAAGCGGCACGCCAACCATTGGTAATTACGTGGGTGCCTTAAAGCAATTTGTCGATTTACAGGATCAATTTGACACTTATTATTGTGTGGTCAATGAACATGCCATTACTGTCCCCCAAGATCCAGAGACTTTAAGAAAGAATACCAGGTCTTTGGCGGCCTTATACCTAGCCTTAGGGGTTGATCCTAAAAAATCCGCTATCTTTATCCAAAGTCAGGTTCCAGCCCACGCCCAAGCGGCTTGGATTGTCCAATGTCTGACTCCACTAGGGGAATTGGAACGGATGACTCAGTTTAAGGACAAGGCGCAAAAGCAAGACAATATTTTTGCCGGCCTTTTAGGCTATCCCGCTTTGATGGTGGCTGACATTGTGCTTTATGATGCTGACTTGGTACCAGTGGGTGAAGACCAAAAGCAACATATGGAACTGACCCGTAATTTTGTCGACCGCTTCAATAACCGCTTCGGCACTAAGGAAGAGAAGCTACTGGTTAAACCAGACATCTATACACCGAAGGCAGGTGGGCGGATTATGAGTTTACAAGATCCAAGCAAGAAAATGAGTAAATCAGACGACAATAAAAAAGCTTTTATTTCCTTACTGGATGATCCGAAAACGATTGAAAAGAAAATTAAAAGTGCAGTAACGGACTCAAGCGGAGAAATTTCCTATGATCCAGAAAATAAACCAGGCGTTTCTAATCTATTAGATATTTTCTCAGCCTTTTCTGACCAAAGCATTAGTCAACTAGAAAAAACCTATGCCAATTCGGGTTATGGCCAACTGAAAACGGACCTCAGCCAAGCGCTAATTGCCGTTTTAGAACCGATGCAAAAAGACTATCAACATCTCTTAGCAAGCAGTGAACTGGATGATGTCTTAGCAGCTGGTGCTAAACAAGCCAATGAAGTCGCTAACCAAACCCTAGCACGCATTGAAAAAGCGATTGGTTTTAGATAAAAAGAATTGATCCTGCATTAATCAGCTAATTTTAACCCTGATTACGGATATATTCCTATGAGGGGGAATAATCATGTATTATGCAAAATTAGCTAATGGTCAGTTGATTAGTTCTTATGAGGTCGATGACCGCATTCAAAGAAAAATATTGGCTCTTAACCAGCAGATCTTCTACTGCCCAAACTGCGGGCAAGAATTAGTTTATCGTTGTCATTCAAGGAAGAAGCCACATTTTGCCCATCAAAATAATCAATTAAGTCTCAAATATTGGCGCCGGGAATCTCAGTGGCACTTGAATAATAAGGAGCAGATCAGGCAAATCTTAGTAGCTAAGGGCTATCAGGCTCGTGTAGAAGTTGCTAGCTACACGCCTGACCATCGTTCAGATATCCTCTTTCAAGCAGGAGATGTGGTGGTAAGTATTGAACTTCAGGCTAGCCTACTGACCAAAGAAGCTGTCATCAGTCGCGAGCAAGATTATCACCGAGCAAAAGTGCAGGTCTTATGGCTACTCAATCCTAAAAAAAGGGACTTACGCTTGACGGCTAACAATTTAAATCGCTTAGCCCCGTTTTTTCAGTATTTGCCCTGCTTTGGCCCTTATTTGCCTTATTGGGTGGAGGAGACTCGCTTAGTTGAAATTCAAAGTTTTAACGATTATGGTCATCTCTTATGCCGTTATCACTTAAGTATTGACGATTATCTCTATTTGTTTTCTTACCCCAAGCAAGTTGGCTTACTTAATCAAGAGGGAGCTAGTGGACTAGGGATTAGTCAGTTGTTGAAAGTAAGGGAGACCCGGTCTTTAAGGCGCAAAATTCGTCAACGTCCGCTTAAGGCCGAGAAAAGGCTCTTAGAGCAGCTCTATTTTCGAAAATTGTCCTTAGACGACTTACCGGATACGTGTTTTTTCTTTAGGGGAGAGTCTATCTATATCAAAGAAAAACTCTGGTTATTAGCTGCCTATGTTTTTCTACTTAAAGAAGAAAAGTTACTTGATTCAGAGATCTATACTTTTTTACTGAATTACCTTAATCCGCGTCCCTTTAGGCCCCAATTGAGCTTTGCTTATGAGAACTGGTTATGGCAAGTCAGTCAAGCCATGGTAAAATTGCTATAAAAAAAGCGATCCGTTTTTGCGGATCGCTTTTTTATGGGAAAAGGTCGCCAAATTGACTTCAATGGCGGATTAATTTGAGACTGTCCTTATCCAAGGAGCGGTAGTGTGATTTTTTCTTTGACTGACTCTTGTTTTCTTTCTCTAAATGAGTAGACTCGCTAATTTTTTTTTCAGCTTGGGGTAACATTTGAGTGGTTAATTCTTCCAGATCTTGGGCCGTAAAGGCGTCTTCAATTCTCAGGCCGTATTGGTAGTTTAAGTTATCAAAGATAACTAAAGAAGGGTAGTTCACAATTTCCATTTGATGGGCCAATTGTAAATCCTCTAGAACATCTTCACGGGTTTGCTTAGAATAGAGATCTTCCATCCACATATCAAAGTCAAGGCCAATCTTTTTAGCATATTTCTCCATACGCTTTAAGCTGTAGGATTTCTTTTGACAGCCAAAAACTTCTTGCATGGTCATTAGGAAAGTGCGGCCTCGCTTCTTGCCTTGGCAGAGAGCAGCCTTATATCCCAAAGATACCTTATACATGCATTGGTAAAGTTCATTTCTCTCTTCTAAGCTTTGCTTGTTTTTGGCTAAAGTCTTGAAATAGTTCCAAAAGAAGTGGTGGTCCACACAGGAAACGAGGCGGAAGTAGATTTTTTTGTCACTGTTAGCAACAAACCGCAATAACTCTTCTTCTAATTCTAGACAAAACGGGTCAATTGGATTAACAAATAAAAAGATTTCAAAGATATGATTATTATGATGTTTTTTTGCCATGCTATGACAATTATAGTCCGATTTCATTGTATTCTCCCCCAATTAATGATGATCAAACTGTATAAATTATTCGAATGGATATAATGGCTTATCTAATTGCATTCGGGCAATTTTTGGCTTGGAAGGTCGACGAGTAATATGATAGCTAGATAAAAATTCATTAAAATAACGCTTTGGATCGTCCTCTCCAGGCTCAACTTCTAATTCTAATTCATAATCATTGTAAGTGTAAAAAGAGCAAGCGTCTAATACAAGCTTTTGCTTTTTCCAATTTTTTTCCAAGCGAGTGGTTTTAAATTGACCAATAGGTCGTAATTCACTAGCGTCTAAACCAATTTCATGGAATAAGGCGCTTAAGTTAGCTCCAGGCTGAAATTGACCTGTCTCCATCATGGCTTGCGCACTTGCTTGGCTGACCTTATCAGTGACTTCCAAGGATTTGGCGCTAGTCAGTGACTGCTTATAGGTGAGATGGGCATAGGTATCGCTTAGCCGAATCCTTAAGGCACTGTGGTTTGCTTTCAGGCGGAGAGATTCGGTATCAAAGTACATATTATGTTGGTGCTTGGCTTCATTTGAATGAAGATCAAATAAAGATAAGAGCTTTTGATATTCTTCTGGACTAAGAATATTTTTATATTCTGTTTCAATGTCCTTGTGCATAAATTCACTCTCCTCTTTTCTCCAAGTATTATAACAAGCATTCAAGACCTTGCCAAAAAACTTGCCTTTAAAGTCAGTAATCGCTGCCTAAAGCAAGAAAAATATGTTTTAATAGTAGGGTAAGGATTATAGTTAAGTTAATATAATTACTTAATAAAATAGGCCAAAAGAATTATTTTTTCAAGTTAAAATTTTATCATAATATGGATGTAAAAGGAGAATCAACCAATGCGTATCGCAATAGTAAGTAACGACAATGAATCATCTAAGGATGTGCAAGCGAGGCTGCTTTCTGCGTGTAAACAGGCTGATTTCAGCATTGACCAAGACCATCCAGATATTGTGGTATCCATTGGTGGGGACGGCACCTTATTGGAAGCCTTCCACCACTATGAAAAACAGCTCGACCATGTCCGCTTTGTCGGCGTTCATACTGGACACTTAGGTTTTTATACTGACTGGACAGTTGATGAATTGGACCAGTTTATTGATTTTCTCCTCAATGATTCGGGTGAGAGCGTCTCTTACCCGCTCTTGGAAGTGGCTTTAGAAAAGGTGGATGGCGAAAAGAATCACCTGATTGCGCTTAATGAAGCAACCTTGCGCCGTTTTGAAGGGACGATGACTGGGGAAGTCTTTATAAAAGAAGAAAAATTTGAACTCTTTAAAGGAGACGGCTTATGTGTATCGACACCGACTGGGTCAACAGGCTTGAACAAGTCTCTAGGAGGCGCGGTGGTTCATCCCCGCTTGGATACCCTGCAAGTCACAGAGATTGCTTCTTTAAATAACCGGGTCTACCGCACCATCTCTAGTCCTATCCTGATTGCTGGCGATGAGTGGATCCGGGTAAAATTGGATGATGAATTTTTAGCTGGTGTCTTTATGACCCTGGATCATTTATCTTTTTCCCTAAAAGGAGTGAAAAATATTGAGTTCCGAATTGCTAAATCACGGGTTCACTTTGCCAGGTACCGTCATATGCATTTCTGGGACCGAGTGGAAAATGCCTTTATTGGCCTAGGCGACCGCGATAAGAAAGGATAATTGACAGCTTATGTTATTTTTCTCGTGGACTTGTGACCAGGAAGTATATGTGAAGACTTTTCTTAGGCAAAAAGGCGTTTCCCGCCGTCAACTGGCTAAAATCAAATACCATGGAGGGACTATTTTAGTTAATAATAAGCGAGTTGGGAGTAAATACTTCCTTTCTTTGGGAGACCAAGTGACCATTATCTACCCAGCTGAGGGCAGCCAAGATCAAATTATGGCGGTGGATTTTCCTTTGGATATTCTTTATGAAGACCGCGATTATTTAATTGTTAATAAACCGGCCGGCTACACCTCCATTCCTTCACAATTTAAGGATGAATACTCCATGGCTAATTTTGTTAAAGGCTACTTTGTTAGAAAAAATTATGAAAACCGAGTCATCCATGTTGTGACCCGTTTAGACCGTTTTACGAGTGGGGCAATGATCTTTGCTAAGCACAAGTACGCCCATTCACAAATCGATCAATTAATGCAGTCTGGCGGTATCAATAAGCAGTATTTAGCCTTTACCCATTCTGCTATCGGGTCAGACCAGCATGGCCTGATTGAAGCGCCGATTGGTCGCAAGGAGGGGTCAATTATCGAACGCTGTGTCAGAACGGACGGTCAATACGCTAAGACAGAGTATTGGTTGGAGGATAGTCAGGCTGGATTGTACCGCTATCGGGTTCAACTTCATACCGGACGTACCCATCAAATTAGAGTCCACTTTGCTTATCTAGGCGCCCCTCTTTGTGGGGACGATCTCTACGGTGGTAGTCAGGAAGCCGGGCTGGCTGGTCAGGCTTTACACTGTCAACGTCTGGCCTTCAAGCAGCCTTTAACCCAGGAAGATTTAGTGATTGAAGCACCTTTATCCCAAGACTTTAAAACTTGGTTAGCTAGTTATCAAAAGGGGGACTCCTAAAATGAAGGATCAAGAACAAAAAAGACTTAGCAGTTCTAAGCCAGAACAAGAAGAGGAATTGACTCCTGAAGAAATTGTTGACCGCGTTAAAGAAGCCTTAGCTAAACATGATCAGTCGGCTTTGCGTTATGAATTTTTTAAGAACCATCCTTATGACCAAGCCAAAATTTATATCAAACTAAGCGATGAAGAACGTCGTCTGCTTTACCAATATATCTCAGCTAAGGAATTAGCCGATGTTTATGACGTTTTGGATGAGGATGAGCAAGAAGATATTATTGATTATTTAGAGGCCATGGATGACCAATATACAGCCAATATGCTGGGAGAAATGTACCGGGATAATGCAGCGGATATTCTGAAAAAGTTTTCTCCTAATAAAATTGTCCATTATATGCGCCTAATTCCCATCGAACAAGCGGAAAAGATTAAGACCTTAATGGATTATGAGGATGAAACTGCTGGGGCGATTATGACCACTGAATTTGTCCAGATTAAGGCCAATCAAACCATCAAGTCGGCCATGACTCTAGTGAGGGCCAAGGCTGAGAATGCTGAAACCATTTATTATCTCTATGTTGTGGATGATGATTCCCGTTTAGTCGGGGTTCTCACCCTGAGAGATCTAATCACCTCTGATGCTAACCGGCTAGTTTCTGAAGCCATGTCGCCGCGAGTGGTGACGGTATCGGTTGACGATAACCAACAAGACGTGGCCAGAACCATTCAAGACTATGATTTCTTAGCTATCCCTGTTATTGAAGCGACCGGGGAGTTACTAGGGATTATTACGGTTGATGATATCTTGGATGTTATGGATGAAGAAGCCGTAGCTGACTACTCGGGTTTGGCTGGGGTGTCGGTTGATGAACCTTATCAAACGCCAGTCAAATCAGCTCAGTCACGGTTGCCCTGGTTAATTACTCTCTTGTTTTTGGGGATGGGAACTTCTACCTTGATTGGTCATTTTGAGGATATGATTTCTGAAGTGGCCACTTTATCTTTATTTATTACCTTAATTACCGGGACTTCAGGTAATGCAGGGACCCAGTCCTTAGCGGTTGCGGTGAGAAAAATTGCTAATCCAGATAATGAAGAGTCTACCTTCCTTCAATTGATCTTTCGCGAATTGTTTACGGGTTTAATATGTGGACTGATTACTGGGGGAACGATTTTCCTGATTATCACCCTCTGGCAAAAGAATATGGTCTTGGGTCTGGTCGTTGGGGTAGCTATGCTATGTGCGATTACCGTGGCTAATTTAGCAGGAAGCATCATTCCCCTCCTTATGGACCGGCTTGGCTTTGACCCAGCAGTAGCTTCTGGCCCCTTTATTACGACCTTAAGTGACTTGACCAGTGTTTTAATCTATTTTTCAATTGCTTCACAGTTTCTGCTTTACTTATCCTAGTCCTATCTTGACAAAGATAGTTACAACCGATAAAATGAGATCAATAATATAAAAAAGTAAGCTTTGAATAGATAAGTAAGTCAGTTAATTATTTGAGCGAGCTCTGTTTGGTGAAAGAGAGTATGAGGCGCTGGCTGAAGATGGTCTATGAGCAACTAATTGTGAGCAATGGTGAACACTTAGCGCTTGGTAATCGATAACTTACCACTACATGATAGTGTAGATGAGAGGTAATCAATCGATTACGAAGTAGGGTGGTAACACGGTGAAGCGTCCTTATAGTATGAGTATTCATGCTGTAGGGACTTTTTTTATGGAATGGAGGAATGGGGATCATGCCCATAAAAGTACAAGAAAATTTACCTGCTTTAAAGAAATTGGCTAGTGAGAATATCTTTGTCATGGATGAACGTCGCGCGGCCATGCAAGACTTTCGTTCGCTGGAAGTCATTATTGTCAATTTAATGCCGACCAAAGAGGCCACTGAAGAGCAATTATTGCGGCTGTTAAGTAATTCAGCCCTACAGGTTAATGTCACCTTCATTCACATGCAGTCCCATAAGGCAAAAAATACATCAGCTAAACACCTGGATACTTTTTACCGGACCTTTGCTGATATTAAAGATCGTTACTTTGATGGCATGATTATCACCGGTGCGCCAGTAGAGCAATTGGATTTTGAAGAAGTTAATTATTGGGATGAATTAGTTGACATTATGGAGTGGAGCTCTAACCATGTCTTCTCTACCCTCCATATTTGTTGGGGAGCCCAGGCCGGTCTATACCATCACTTTGGCATCAAGAAATATTCCTTGGACCATAAGCTTTTTGGAGTTTATCCCCAATACATGGACCATCCGGAAATTTCCCTACTACGTGGCTTAGATGATGTCTTCTATATCCCTCATTCCCGCTATACTGAAGTCCGTCGCGAGGATATCGAGGCTAATCCCGATCTGGAAGTGCTTATTTCCTCACCAGAAACGGGAATAACCGCTGTCCATAGCAAGGACCAACGTTTTGTCTTTATCTTTGGCCATGTGGAATATGACGCTGATACGCTAGACCGGGAATATAAGCGAGATATCAATGAAGGGATAGAAATCAAGGTGCCATTGAATTATTATCCCGAGGATAATCCCAATAAAAAACCTTTACTGAGATGGCGGTCAACCTCAAATATGTTATTTACTAATTGGTTAAACTATTATGTTTACCAAGAAACACCCTTTGTTATTGAACGCATTGATAAAGAAAAATAATTTTTTTATCTTAAGGCATAAGCCATCTTACGGTGCTTAATCCCTGCTTCTAAAAAGACCTCGCTTTCAATTTTAAAACCGAGTTTTAAATAGAAGGGAACGGCTGTTTCTTGGGCATCAAGGACGCAGCTTGAGTAATGACGATTTTTAGCAAATTTTAGGCAGGCTTCCATTAAAGCTTGCCCGTAGCCTAAATGGCGGGCATTTTTAGAGACTGCAAACCGTTGCATTTTTATTTCTTCCTGGTTCAAAGGATAGAGTCGACAAGTCGCAAGCGCCTGGTCATTTTGATAGAGGCAGAAGTGGAAGCAAAGCGATTCAAAGTTATCAATTTCAATTTTGGGGTCGACACCTTGCTCCTCAATAAAGACTTGCTTTCTAATGGTAAGAGCGTCATGGTATAGCTTAGAATTGAGCGCTTGACTCATATGAATAGTGGTCATGGGGGTGGGCTCCTTTATTTGTAATGGTTTTATTATAGGTAAAATCGTTCAGTCTGAAAAGAATACTTATCTTTTTATTGCTGTTCCATAAAAAGGAGCTTATAATATATACATAAAGGGTATCGATTGACCCTTTGTTAACAAATGTGGTATCTTTTTATTGTAGTCCATTAGTTATATACGCCAAAGTCTGTCTTGGTCAAAAATATATAAAAAATAGTTGTGGGAAGTTTGGTCACGTCGAACTTCCCTTTTTTCAAAGATTTTGCTAGATAGGCTAGGTATGTGAGGGGGGTGAAAGTATGGAAAATCAGACATTGGCGCAAGTCTTAGCTGTTGATGAGGAAGCCAATCAATTAAGTGAAGCAACCCAAGCAAAAATTCAAGAGCTAAAAGACGAAAAAGACAGCCAAATTGAGCAATTTGAGCAAGAAGCAAAAGCGGAATATCGCCAATATGTCGAATCTTTAGCAAGCTCTAATCAAGAAGCGCTGGAAAACTATAAGCGCCAAGGTGATGAGAAGAATCAGAAAAGAATCGCTAAGCTGGTTGAGGATTATCAAGCCCATAAAGCAAGTATTGTTGACTATATTGTAGAGGAGGTGAAGAAGGTATATGTCAATTGCTAAAATGCAAAAAATTTCATTGATCACCAAGCCTACAGATAAAGAACAATTAATTCAATCCCTGCAAGGTGTACAAAATGTGGAAATTAGCGACTTAAGTAGTGAAGATCAGGAGCTTTCAAGTGAAGAACTTGCTAAGAAAAATAACCGCCAATATGATTATTATCAAAGTTGGTATCGGCGGTCAGAGCAAGCTTTAACGACCTTATCACGCTACCTAACCATTCAGCCGCTATTAAGTCGATTGACGACCAAGCGTCCCACATATACCATGAGTGAGTTAATTAAAGCGGTTGACGTTGATCAAGCCCAATCCCTTATTCAAGAGATTGAACAATTATCTAAGGACCGCCAAGACCTCATTGATCAAAGGAAAAAAGTTGAACAAGCTCAAAATACCATTAGTAATTGGCGGGCTCTATCAATAAATCCTAGCGATTTATTAGCAAGTAAACACTTTAAAGCCTTCTTAGGCTACTTACCTAATGATGAGGATCGGTCCTATTTTAATAAGATTAAAGCAGCTGATGGTCTAGCGATTGAGGAAGTTTTTTCTACCCAGGAACATATTGGGGTTGTCCTGCTACAAGATGAAAGGGACGACAATTCCTATAGTGACTTATTAAATAATAGTCACTTTGAGCTGTGGGACTACCCTTACCATGAAGCTCCCGATAAGGTGTATGATGCCTTAGAAGACCACCGCTTATGGCTCAATCGTAGAGAACAAGAATTAGTGGAAAACTTTAGGAGCTTGGAAGCGCAAATTTTCAATTTACAGCTTGCTTCTGAAACTTTCTATAATCGTAGTCAGCGGGCTTTGGTTGAAGATTTAGCGCATGATACCAACTATCTCACTTATATTAAAGGGTGGGTGAGTGTCCAAGACCTGGAAAAATTGGAGCAGCAACTTGCTCGTGATTTGGATGACAATCAATATGCGCTGATTAAAGAGGAAATTAGTCAAAAAGAAATTGACGATGACCAAGTTCCGATTAAGTTAGAGAATAATGCCTTAGTTGAACCCTTTGAAGCCATTACGCTGATGTATGCCACACCTAATTATCGTGAGACGGATCCGACCCCGTATCTCACCCCATTCTATATGCTGTTTTTTGGGATGATGATGGGAGACTTGGGCTATGGTTTAGTGATGTGGATTGTCACCTTCCTGGCTTTAAGGTTTGTGGATATGAAAGATTCCATGCGTAGCACCATGAAAATGGGCCACTTACTAAGTTATACCACGATGTTAGTGGGACTCGCCTATGGATCATTCTTTGGGGCTTCATTACCTTTTAAATTAATTGATCCCTTGAACCAAGCCATGCAATTATTGATTATTTCGATTGCTTTTGGTTTTGTTCACATGATGGTCGCTTTAATTATTAAGGCGGTGACGGAATGGCGCCGTGGCGACTTCCAGGAAATGTATAGCGAAAGTGGTGGCTGGCTACTGATGTTCTTGAGTTTAGCCTTAGTCATTGCTGGCTATGTCTTCAATTACCCCATGCTAATGACGATAGCGGGTGTAATTGCGATTATAGCGGCTATCGGTATGATTATTGTTCCTATGGTCTATGCTGATAAGAAAATTGTCGGTTTTGCCAGTGGTTTATATAACTTATATGGCGTGAGTTCCTATTTAGGTGACTTTGTTTCTTATTCAAGACTGATGGCCTTAGGGCTATCTGGGGGGAGCATCGCCATGGCCTTCAATATGATTGTGGGCTTATTACCCGTCCCACTTCGTTTTACAGTGGGGATCGTATTGATTGTTGCCCTGCACGGCTTTAACATGTTCCTTTCACTCTTAAGTGCTTATGTGCACGGACTCAGACTTACTTTCGTGGAATTCTTTGGTAAGTTTGTTGAAGGTGGGGGACGTCGCTTTAAGCCGATTGACACCTTACAAAAGTATATTCATTTATCGGACGTTAATGAAAATGTAGAAAATAAATAATGGAGGTATACATTAATGGAAAATTGGTTAGGATTTTTAACTGAAAACGGCGGAATTTTATTTACCTATTTAGGTGCAGCCTTAGCGGTTATTTTAGCAGGTATGGGTTCTGCCCGTGGTGTTGGTGAAACAGGGGAAGCTGCTGCAGCCTTAATTAAAGACCAACCCGAAAAATTTGTGCAAGCCTTAATCTTACAACTTCTGCCAGGTACCCAAGGTTTATATGGTTTCGTGGTAGGGATTTTGATCTTTATTCAAGCCAGTGCAGGAATGAGTTTAAGTCAAGGTTTCCAATATTTCTTAGCTAGCCTACCAGTAGCTTTTGTTGGTTTAGTGTCTGCTAAATATCAAGGTCAAGTGGCAACTTCTTCCTTACAAATTCTAGCAAAACGCCCTGAAAACAATGTTAACGGGATCATTCTAGCGATCATGGTTGAAACCTATGCGATTTTAGCATTGGTTATTTCAGTAATGATGGTCTTTTCAATTAGCTAAGCATGATAAAGGAGGACGGATATGGCTACAATTAAGCAACTAACTGAAGAAGTGTACAAAGAAGTCCGTTCAGAAAATGAAGCCAAGCTGGATCATGCCAAAGCAACATTAGAAAAAGACATAAGTGATGCCAAGGAGCAAAGCCAGGCCAAATGGCAAAAGCAAAAAGAAAAAGCTGAACGTGACTATCATGATAATCTAGAAAGACAAAAGCAAAGTTATAGTAATCAATTAAATCAAGACCTCTTAGCTAAGAAGCAAGAATTAATTCAGCAGGCATTTAAAGAAGCTCAACTGGCCTTAAGCCAACTCAGTCAAGCGGACTTTGTTAGCATGCTGGACCGGGCGCTTTCAGCGATTCCACAAGCAGAAAATACCCAAATTGTTATTGGAGAGCTGAGTCAGAAGCAACTGGGTCAAGAGGCTAAGCTAAGCCTGCAAGAAAAATATCCCCACATTCGTTTTAGCCAAGACTTACTTAAAGGACATGGTGGGGTAGTTATTGAGCAAGAAACCATGAACTATGATCTGACTTTTGACCAATTGATTCGTGAACAAGAAGATCATCTATCTGTCTACGTTGCTAAACAATTGAATGATTAGAAGGGAGAAGATAGCTGTGACTGAAACAAGTTATGCGAGTTTAAATGTCACTGTACGTATCCATGAAGAAGAATTCCTGGATAAGAGCGACTATCAAGCCTTACTAAGCGCCAAAAACTTGGAAGACGCTATCGCTCAATTACAGCATAGTGCTTATCGGATTCCTGATGACATTCTATCAAGTCGTGATTTTGATGGTTTCTTAATCGACCGGCTCATGCAGGCTATGCAAGAAGTTTATCAAAACATTCCTGACCAAAAGGTAGTCGATCTTTTAGGTCTGCGGTATAGCTATCATAACGCCAAGGTTATTTTTAAAGAGTTATTTAGTGACCAAGACTTTCATCATATGTATTTGCCAGCCGGCCCCTATCAGATAGATAGTTTGCGGCAGGCGATAAAAACTGGCAAGTCATCGGTCATTGATCAGCGCATGCTTGAAGCCATTAATACGGTGAGGACCTATGTTGAGGACACCAAACAAATTAATGACATTTCGGTGATGCTCGATGACGCCTATTTGTCTCACATTCACTATTTGGCTTTAGCCATTGATGATGACCAAGTGACTGAATGGGTGGCTTTACGGATTGATTTAGAGAATTTATCTCTTTTACTACGTGCCATGCAACAGAAGCGGTCGAGTTCCTTCATTCGTTCATTACTCAATGAACACGGCTCTATTCCGCTTTCTTCACTCTTAGAATGGGCTGAGAATAAGGATTATTCCAGTATTTTTAAGGCCTATGAAGTGAAGGATTATGGGGAACATTTTAGCCAAGTCTTATCTGAAACGGAAAGTGAACTATCCAATCAAGATAGAATTTCCCTAGATGGTTTAGATGCGGCTATTGAAGGCGTCATTAGTGACCACTTGCGTGATGCGCGTTTACAAGCCTTTGGCCCCCTACCAGTCTTGGCTTATCTTTACTTTTTAAATAACGAAGTGACCAATTTGCGCTTGATACTTGTTGGTAAGAGTAACCAAATTGATGAAAACAAGCTAAAAGAAAGGATGCGGCCGATATATGACGAGTAAAATAGGAGTAGTTGGTGAAAAACAAGTTGTCACTGCTTTTCAACTCATTGGTTTTGACGCTTATCCTGTGGTTAGTGGCGACGAAGCTCGCCGTACCATTCATCATTTAGCTGAAAATAATTATGGGATTATTTATTTGACAGAAAGTCTTGCCAAGGAAATCCCAGAAACCATTTCTTTTTACGATTCCCAAGTCACTCCAGCAATTATTCTTATCCCAACAAATAATGGCAGCTTGGGAATTGGTAAGAAACGTGTGAATGATAATGTCGAAAAAGCTGTTGGACAAAATATTTTATAGGATGAAGGAGGAAACTAGTTGAAATCAGGAAAAATTATTGAAGTTTCTGGTCCTTTAGTAAAAGCCAAAGATATGGACGATGCAGCTGTTCAAGAAGTTTGCCGGGTAGGGAATTTAAACCTCATCGGTGAAATTATTGAAATGCATCAAGACGTGGCTTATATTCAGGTTTATGAAGAAACCTCAGGAATTAAACCAGGCGAACCCGTTCACCCAACGGGGTCTCCACTCTCTGTAGAATTGGGGCCTGGATTGTTAACCAAAATGTTTGATGGGATCCAACGTCCCTTAGATGAATTTATGCAAGTCACTGAGTCGAATTACCTGGTTAGAGGATCAGAAGTCGACTCCCTTGACCACCAAGCAGTGTGGACTTTCCAAGCCACTAAATCAGTAGGTGATGAAGTAGTCAGTGGTGATATTGTAGGTACCGTTCAAGAAGGATCAGTGATTGAACACCGCATCCTCGTTCCTAATGGGGTGAGTGGGACCATTGAAAGCATTGAATCAGGCGACTATACCCTCGATGATGATGTCTATTCGATTCGCTTAAAAGACAGTGACCAAGTAAAATCCTTCGGGATGTCTCAACGTTGGCCTGTGCGTGTCGGAAGACCCTTTAAGCAAAAATTCTTACCGCATGAAATTATGACGACAGGACAACGGGTAATTGATACCTTCTTCCCAATTACTAAGGGCGGGGCAGCAGCCATCCCTGGGCCTTTCGGTGCTGGGAAAACCGTCTTGCAACACCAAATTGCCAAGTATGCTGACGCTGACATTGTGGTTTACGTTGGTTGTGGTGAACGTGGTAACGAGATGACCGAAGTTATTGATGAATTTCCTAAATTGATTGACCCCAAAACGGGTGAATCGATCATGGAACGGACGGTCTTGATTGCTAATACCTCTAACATGCCAGTGGCAGCCCGGGAAGCCTCGATCTATACAGGGATAACCATCGCTGAATATTTCCGTGACATGGGATATTCTGTCGCTATCATGGCTGACTCGACTTCTCGTTGGGCTGAAGCCTTGCGGGAAATGTCAGGTCGTTTGGAAGAAATGCCAGGGGACGAAGGTTATCCAGCTTATTTGGGTAGTCGTTTGGCTGAATATTATGAACGTGCCGGAATGGTTGAGACTCTGGGCTCTGATGAACGCCGTGGGGCAGTTACCGCAGTGGGTGCGGTTTCACCTCCAGGGGGAGATACCTCAGAACCCGTTACCCAAAATACCATGCGGGTGATTAAGGTTTATTGGGGCTTGGATGCTAACCTCTCCCAACAAAGACACTTCCCAGCGGTTAACTGGCTGGATTCTTATTCTCTCTACCAAAAAGAAGTGACTGAGGGAATTTCAAAAGAACTCGATGTGGATTGGACGGGTATGGTCACTAAGTCTATGGCGATTCTACAAGAAGAGGATAGCCTCCAAGAAATTGTCCGTTTAGTTGGTGTGGATGCCCTGTCTCAAGAAGACCGTCTGACTCTGGTTATCGCTCGTATGTTGAGAGAAGATTATTTACAACAAAACTCTTATGATGAAGTCGACACCAAGACTTCTTCAGAAAAGCAGTTTAAGATGTTAAGAAATATTCTAGCTTTCAACAGTGAAGCGCGTAAAGCCATGGAATTAGGGGCTTATTATGATGAGATTGTGGAAGGAACTTCAACCATCCGTGAGCAAATCGCCCGGATGAAATATGTTCCAGAAGCTGAAATTTCCAAGTTGGATGACTTGAACAATTCAATCAAACCGACTATGCAGGAAGTTGTTCAAAAAGGAGGCGTGAAATAGTGCAAAGAGAATATAAATCCATTGTTGATATTTCGGGCCCGTTAATGGTTGTCGATGACGTATCAGGTGTCGGGTATAACGAACTTGTTGAAATTAAAATGCAAAACGGCGAGTCCCGCATTGGTGAAGTGCTTGAAGTTCAAGAAGACAAGGCCATTGTCCAAATTTATGGGGGTGGCTCAGGGATTAATATCCGTGACTCCCGGGTTCGTTTCCAAGGCCATCCTTTGGAATTCGGTGTGTCAGAGGACATTATTGGCCGAACTTTTGATGGTTTAGGGAATGTGGTTGATGGTGGCCCAACACCGATTCCAGAACAATCCCGTGATGTTAATGGTCAGGTAATCAACCCCATGGCCCGGGAATACCCGGATGAATTTATCCAAACCGGGATTTCAACCATTGACCATATGAACTCCTTAGTCCGGGGGCAAAAATTACCTATCTTCTCTGGATCTGGTTTGCCCCATAAGGAATTAGCTGCCCAAATTGCCCGTCAAGCGACTGTTTTAAATGACGATGAAAACTTTGCGGTTGTTTTTGCCGCTATGGGGGTCACCTTCGAGGATGCCCAATTCTTCATTGATAGTTTTAAAGAAACTGGGGCCATTGACCGGTCAGTGATGTTTATCAACTTGGCCGATGACCCTTCCATTGAACGTTTGGCTACTCCTAAAGTGGCCTTAACGGCAGCTGAATACCTAGCCTATGAAAAGGACATGCACGTCTTAGTGATCATGACAGACATGACTAACTATTGTGAAGCCTTGCGGGAAGTGTCTGCTGCTCGGCGGGAAGTGCCGGGACGTCGTGGCTATCCTGGTTACCTTTATACCGACTTGGCCGGAATCTATGAACGTGCCGGTCGGATTAAGGACGCTAAAGGTTCAGTGACTCAAATTCCAATTTTAACCATGCCTGAAGATGATATTACCCACCCAATTCCTGACTTAACCGGTTATATTACTGAAGGACAAATTATTTTGGATAAGGAATTGAACCACCAAGGGATTACTCCTCCGATTGATGTTTTACCTTCCTTGTCACGTTTAAAAGATGATGGGACCGGTGAAGGGAAAACCCGCGAAGACCATGCCGACACCATGAACCAACTCTTTGCAGCCTATGCCAAGGGGAAAGAAGCGCGTGAATTAGCGGTTGTCTTAGGTGAATCAGCTCTTTCTGATACGGATAAACTTTACTTAAAATTTGCTGAGCGTTTTGAAAAAGAATATGTCAACCAAGGTTTCGATACCAACCGAACCATCTATGAAACCTTAGACCTGGCTTGGCAATTGTTAACCATCCTACCGAAATCAGAACTAACTCGGATTAATGATAAGTATATTGAAAAATACTATCCGAAATCTGATCAGGGATCGGAAGACCAAGAATCAGACAATAAGCAAGCTGATCAAGAAAGTCATGAAGAGGCCTAGTGAAGAAGGGGTGATATTTTATGGCAAATGCTTTAAATGTTAAGCCTACTCGGATGGAATTGCAAAAACTCCAAGGCAATCTTTCCATAGCAACTCGCGGCCATAAATTGTTAAAAGATAAGCAAGATGAGCTAATGCGTCAGTTTATTGACCTCATTCGAAAAAATAATGACCTTCGTCAAGAGGTCGAAGCAGACCTATCCTTAGCTCTGGAAAATTTTGTGCTTGCATCTGCCCTGGTTAACGAGGCTTACATTGATGAATTAGTGGCCATACCTAGTCAGAGTGTGGAACTTGAAATTCGTCATGAAAATATTATGAGTGTCGATGTTCCTAAGATGAATTTCCACTATTCAGATGAATACCAAGAAGGTAAGGATCGTAACACTTATAGTTTCTTAAATACTGCAAGTGAGTTAGATGACGCGATTGCAACCTTAAATCAAGTCATGCCTAAGTTATTAGAACTCAGTGAAATTGAAAAGACCTGTCAGTTAATGGCTGATGATATTGAATCAACCAGACGACGGGTGAATGCCTTGGAATATCGGGTTATTCCCGATACCAAGGAAACGATCGCTTATATTCAAAGTAAATTAGAAGAGAATGAGCGATCCACTAAGACCCGGATGATCAAAATTAAAGACATGAACGGGTAGTCGCGATGAAAAGTCCCTGCTTTTGGTCTAGTTAGACCTAGCAGGGCTTTTTATTTGGATATTTTTTGCTATTCTTGAACTATGGACTTCCTTTGGTCTATAATAGAGAAATGTTCTATCAATAAGGGAGTAGAGAGCTTTGTGAATATAACTTTTATTTCTTATTTTAGAACCACTCAAATAGAAGATTGGAGCGAAGATATATGTCAAAGAGATTTGGAGCAGCGCTTTCTTTTCTCTTGTTAACCTTATCCCTTTTGGTTGGTTTAGCTAGTCCACTAAGGGTAGATGCTGCTGAAAATCAGCCAAGAATTGAGGTTGATCAAGAAGCTCTTAATCAGGGATTAGAGACACCTGGTGTATTAAGAGTAGGGATGGAAGCAAATTATGCTCCCTATAATTGGAGTCAAACGACAGACGCTAATGGCGCCATCGAAATTAGTAACGCTAGTGGGGAATATGCTAATGGTTACGATGTGCAAATAGCCAAGCAAATTGCCGATGCTTTAGGGCTAAAGCTAGAAATCGTAAAGATGGAATGGGATGGTTTGCCACCTGCCTTACAATCGGCAAAAATTGATGCCATTGTAGCGGGAATGTCACCGACACCTGAACGGGAAAAACAAATCGATTTTACCGATGAATATTATGGCTCAGACATGGTTGTAGTGACCTTAAAGGATGGTCCTTATGCCAATGCCCAATCCATTAATGACTTTAATGGGGCCAAGGTAACCGCACAATTAAATACTTTCCACGTTGATTTACTCGATCAAATGCAAGGAATTGACAAACAAACCCCAATGGATTCTTTCCCAACTATGATCTCTTCCTTGCTAAGTAATAAGATTGATGCCTATATTTCAGACCGGCCGGGAGCCCTCTCTGCTGTCGCTGCTAATCCGGACTTAAAGATTGTTTCCTTTGATGAAGGGAAGGGCTTTGATACGGGGGATATTGCTAACTGGTCCTCCGTCGGACTCCGCAAAGATTCACCTTTAATGGAACCAATTAACCAAGCCTTAGCGACCATTCCAGATAAGGATCGGGAAAACCTGATGCAAGAAATGGTTGATTTAAATAATCGCGGCGAAGATATTGGTTTTTGGGGTGAAGTGGCCAGCATCTGGTCGACTTACAAGGGTCAATTGCTTAAAGGTGCTGCGACGACCATGTATATTGCCTTGATATCTACCATTGTCGGCTTTCTAATTGGTTTATTGATTGCGATTTATCGGTCGATGCCAATTGGCGAAAGTAGCGGGATAGTATCTATCTTATACAAAGTGGTTGAATTCTTGATTACGGCTTATATTGAAGTCTTCCGGGGGACCCCAATGATGGTCCAAGCCATGATGATTTTCTATGGGTCGAAATTATTCCTAGGGATTGATATGAGTTCCATGTTCGCTGCCTTGCTCATTGTTTCAGTGAATACCGGTGCTTACCTCGCTGAAGTTATCCGGGGTGGGATTATCGGTGTCGACGATGGTCAATCAGAAGCGGCTAAAGCAATTGGTATGAATCACTTCCAAACCATGACCTATGTGGTCTTACCCCAAGCGATTCGTAGTATATTACCTGCTTTAGGAAATGAGTTTGTGATTAATATCAAGGACACCTCAGTCTTAAATGTTATTGCTGTTACTGAACTATTCTTTGTTTCTAAATCGGCAGCCGGGACTACCTATCTGACCTTCCAAACTTTCTTCATCACAGCGATTATTTACTTCGTACTGACCTTTACCACGACCCGCTTACTACGCTTGGTGGAAAAGAAGATGTCGGGAAGCGATACTTATACTGTCTATCAATCATCGACTAGTGAGGTGAATATTCATGAAAAATGAGATTTTAACAATTTCTCACTTAGAGAAGAAGTTTGGCGATAATTTGGTTTTAAAGGATATTGACTTTGCGGTTAGCCCTGGTGATGTGATCTCTATTATTGGTTCATCAGGATCAGGGAAGTCAACTTTATTACGCTGTATGAACTTGCTGGAACAGCCCACTTCTGGTGATATTATCTATCATGACCAGTCTATCCTAGCTAAAAACTTTGATAAGAATAAATATCGGGCCAAGGTGGGCATGGTTTTCCAACAGTTCAACTTGTTTAAGAATATGAATGTGCTGGAAAACTGTGTGATCGGCCAAGAAAAAATTCTGAAAAGAAATAAAAAAGATGCGGAAAAAACCGCTTTGAAAAACCTAGAAAAAGTAGGCATGGCTCCTTACCGTGATGCTCGTCCTGACCAACTATCAGGTGGACAACAGCAACGGGTCGCTATTGCCCGGGCCCTATCTATGGACCCAGAAATCTTACTCTTTGATGAACCGACCTCGGCTTTGGATCCGGAGATGGTCGGTGAGGTGCTAGGAACTATGACTGAACTCGCTAAAGAAGGCCTAACTATGATTGTGGTGACCCATGAAATGGCCTTTGCTCGTGACGTTTCTTCGCGAATTTGCTTTATGGACCAAGGGGTCATTGTTGAAGATGGCGAACCTGACCAAGTGATCAATCACCCTCAACATGAACGGACCAAGGCCTTCTTGTCACGCTATTTAGCAGAAAAATAAACTCAACTAAGAGGCTGGGGCGAAAGTCCCAGCTTTTTTAATACGAACTATCTAATCAAAACGTGTTCCAGTCACAGGACGAACGTCCACTTCAAAAACTGGTAACGCTCAGTTTCACTGAGCTTATCTCAATTTTCTCCAGCAATTTTATCCTTTGTGTGACTGTCACACTCTCTTTTTTAAAAGAAAACTTTCTTAGTTTTATGGGGTTATGATATGATAAATAAGCAAGTTTTTTACTGAACCATAGAAAAAAGAAGTTATAAAAAAAGGATGTCATGCATGAATAGAGCAGAAGAAGTAAAAAAAAGAAGGACCTTTGCCATTATTTCCCACCCCGATGCCGGGAAAACGACTATTACTGAACAATTACTCCTATATTCAGGAGCTATTCGCCAGGCAGGGACGGTTAAGGGCAAGAAAAGTGGTCACTTTGCCAAGTCCGACTGGATGAAGATTGAACAACAGCGTGGGATCTCAGTGACCAGTTCGGTGATGCAGGTGGATTACGACGGCTACCAAATTAATATTGTGGATACCCCGGGCCACGAGGACTTTTCCGAGGATACCTATCGGACCTTGATGGCAGTGGATGCTGCGGTCATGGTGGTTGATTCTGGGAAAGGGATTGAGGCCCAAACCAAGAGATTGTTTGAAGTGGCTAGCCATCGGGGCATTCCGATCTTCACCTTTATGAATAAATTGGACCGTGATGGCCGTGAACCTATGGAACTGATTAGTGAACTAGAGGAAGTCCTAGGGATCGATGCCTATGCCATGAACTGGCCCATGGGCATGGGAAAGACCTACCAAGGCAACTACGATCTCTTTAATAATCGCTTAGAATTGACTCACCCAGAAGCTAATGGCGGTAATGATTTCTTACCTTTAAATGAAGATGGTGAACTTGAAGGGGATTATGAAGTGAAAAATTCGCCTTGGTATGAGGAGGCCGTGGAGAATGCTCAACTCTTAAATGAGGCCGGAAATCCTTTTGACTCGGAGGCCATCCAAGCAGGGAAGTTAACGCCAGTTTTCTTTGGTTCTGCCTTAACGGGTTTTGGTGTTCAAACCTTCTTAGATGCCTTTGTCGATTTTGCTCCCGCGCCCCAAGCGGTTGAAACAGTGGAAGAGGACTTAGTTGACCCTCTTGATGAACAATTAACCGGATTTATCTTCAAGATTCAAGCCAACATGGATCCCCGACACCGTGACCGGATTGCCTTTGTTCGGATTTGCTCGGGCGAGTTTCATGAAGGCATGGATGTCACTGTAGCTCGAACGGATAAGAAGTTAAAGCTGAATAATACCACGCGCTTCATGGCCGATACTCGTGAACATGCTAGTTTAGCAGTGGCAGGGGATATTATTGGCCTTTATGATACCGGAAACTTTCAAATTGGAGACTCCATCTATTCAGGCAAGCACAAGGTAAACTTTAAACCCCTCCCACAATTTACGCCGGAATTATTTATGAAGGTGAGTCCTAAGAATGTCATGAAGCAAAAATCCTTCCATAAGGGGATTAAACAACTCGTTGAAGAAGGGGCTATCCAACTTTATAAAACCTGGCACACCGAGGAGTATATCTTAGGGGCAGTCGGACAACTCCAGTTCGAAGTCTTCCAGTACCGTTTGTTAAATGAATATAATTCGGAAGTGGAAATGACACCCCTGGGCAATAAAATTGCTCGTTGGATTTCCAAAGATCAACTGGATCCTTCCATGTCATCGAGTCGTAACTTGCTCTGCAAAGACCGCTTTGACCAACCTGTCTTTCTTTTTGAAAATCAATTTGCTGAAAATTGGTTCCAACAAAAATATCCTGATGTGCAATTGGAATCCTTATTATAGGAATCGAATAAGTGCGCAAAAAAGCAAAAGCAGCCCTAATAGGATAGCGATAAGCCCTGTCAGTTTTTGATAAGGTGAACACTTATAGCTAGTTAATTCACTAATGCTCCCTTTTTACCAAAAACAGTCTATTTTGGTAAAAAGGGGTTTTATTTTCCTTTAAATCGCTTATAAGTCGTATATTTTATTAGATATTTACTAAAAATGTATGTATTTTTGCTTTTACTTGTGCTATATTAGGGATCAATATAAAATATCAAAAAAAGGAGTTTTGGCTTCATGAATCAATGGGAAAATAAATTTGTTAAAGAAGGACTAACATTTGATGACGTATTATTGATACCCCAAGCGAGTGATATTGTCCCTGACCAGGTCAATGTCAGTGTTCAATTAGCTGATAATATACGCTTAAACGTTCCGATACTCTCGGCAAGTATGGATACTGTGACTGAATCAGAAATGGCCATCGCTCTGGCACGTTCAGGCGGTATGGGTGTCATCCATAAAAATATGACCATTGATGACCAGGCGGGGGAAGTCAGAAAGGTTAAACGCTCAGAAAGTGGTGTGATTACTAATCCTTTTTATCTTTATCCTGATAGTACCGTTAGAGAAGCCGAAGAATTAATGAGCCTTTACCACATTTCTGGTGTTCCCATTGTGGAAAGTCAAAGCTCTCATAAGCTAGTGGGGATTATTACTAACCGCGATAAACGGTTTGTTACGGATAGCTCACGAAAAATCGCTGACTATATGACTAAGGATAATTTAGTCACCGCGCCTGTCGGGACCAGTTTAGAAGCGGCTGAAGAAATTTTACAAAGTCACCGGATTGAAAAGCTTCCCCTTGTCGATGAAGCGGGAAATCTGTCCGGTTTGATTACTTTTAAGGATTTAGCAAATGTAAGAAATTATCCCGATGCGGCTAAGGATGACAGTGGCCGTTTATTGTGTGCTGCGGCTGTGGGCGTGACTTCCGATACCTTCCGTCGGGTTCAAGCTTTAGCTGAAGCAGAGGTTGATGCTATTGTGATTGATACGGCGCACGGTCACTCTCAAGGTGTCTTAAATAAGATCAAAGAAGTCCGTCAATCCTATCCTCATCTCACCATTATTGCTGGTAATGTGGCGACTGCTGAGGGAACGAGAGCACTTTTTGAAGCAGGCGTGGACGTGGTTAAGGTAGGCATTGGACCTGGTTCTATTTGTACTACCCGGGTGGTCGCTGGGGTAGGGATGCCCCAATTAACCGCCATTTACGATGCGGCCCAAGTAGCTAATGAATTTGGTAAAACCATTATTGCCGATGGGGGTATCAAGTATTCTGGGGACATCGTGAAAGCCCTGGCAGCTGGTGGTCACGCAGTTATGCTAGGTTCCATGCTAGCGGGTACTGATGAAGCCCCTGGTGAAATGGAAATTTATCAAGGCAGACGCTTCAAGACTTACCGCGGTATGGGGAGTATGGCTGCCATGAAAAAAGGGTCGGCCGACCGTTACTTCCAAGGTGAAGTGAATGAAGCTAATAAATTGGTGCCCGAAGGTATCGAAGGCCGAGTTTCCTATAAAGGGCCTGTTAGTGCTATTGTTTATCAAATGGTGGGTGGTTTACGGTCAGGAATGGGCTATTGCGGTGCTCACAATGTGGAAGACTTACGCCAAAATGGTCAATTTGTCCGCATCAGTTCGGCTGGCCTAGTGGAATCTCATCCCCATGATGTTCAAATCACTAAGGAGGCTCCTAACTATTCACGCGGCTAAACTGCTTAAATAGGTGCTTGATTAGCGTTTTAAAAATACTCTATTAATTATGCACAAAAAAGGAGTTGGGATTTGTCCCAGCTCCTTTTAAAATGGCTTATTTAATTAATCGGCTTCGGTTTCTTCAAGTGCCTGACTATTTTCACTCTCATTAACAACAATGTTGCCAGAATCATCCACAGTAAAGTGGACATAGCTAATACTTGGATCCTTTAAGTATAGATCCGCGACTTGGTTTTCAATCTGTTCTTGAATGACCCGTCTTAATGGGCGGGCACCCAGTTTGGGGTCATAGCCCAGTTTTACAAGAGCTTCTTTCACTTGGTCGTCAATGGCAATGCTGATTTTTTGTCCCTTGAGTAATTTGTTCATGCTGGTGAGCATGTGGTCGACAATTTGAATTAATTCTTCCTTGGTCAGTGGTTGGAATTCGATGATGCCGTCAAAGCGGTTCATGAATTCAGGTTTAAAGTAATTATCCAATTGGTCCAAGACAGATTGGTTTTTTCCTTGTTGACTAGCGGCAAAACCGACGCTAGCTTCAACGTTACCCGTTCCGGCATTGGAGGTCATGATGATAAGGGTATCTTTAAAGGAAACCGTACGACCTTGTGCATCAGTAAGTCGACCGTCTTCCATGATTTGTAGGAAGAGGTTGAGGACATCAGGGTGGGCCTTTTCCACTTCATCTAAGAGAATGAGGGAATAAGGTTGCCGTCTGACTTGCTCAGTTAATTGGCCAGCTTCGTCATAGCCGACATAGCCGGGTGGTGAACCGATCATCTTAGAGACACTGTGTTTTTCCATGTATTCGGACATGTCAAAGCGGATCATTGCTTCTTCACTACCAAAGAGTTGCTTAGCAAGCTGACGGGCTAATTCTGTCTTGCCGACACCCGTAGGCCCCACAAATAGGAAGGAAGCAATGGGTTTATTACCTGGGTGGAAGCCCACACGGTTACGGCGGATTGCTGCTGATACTTTTTCGACAGCAGGATCTTGGCCGATAATTGTCTCCTTGAGTTCATCCTCAAGTTGCAATAAATTGTTTTGTTCTTGGTCTTGTAACTGGCCAACGGGGATACCGGTTTTGGCTTCCACTAATTCTTCAATGTCTTCGACAGTGATCGTTGGGACTTGTTCAACAACAGCTTCATTATTAGCGGCCATATCCTTATATTTCTTTAATTGGTCGCGGTAATAGGCTGCTTTCTCATAGTCTTCAGCATCGGTAGCCATTTCCTTTAATTTTTCTAATTCTTGAATCTGATCTTTTAAGGCCTCCTTATCCAAGAAGGGAATGGTTAAGTTTTTCTTGGACCCCGCTTCATCAAGTAGGTCGATGGCCTTATCAGGTAATTGCCGGTCTTGGATATAACGATTAGACAGGGTAACCGTTGCTTCTAAGGCTTGGTCAGTAAAGTGAACATGGTGGAATTTTTGGTATTGGTCGGCTAAGCCCTTGATAATAGTGATGGCTTCTTCCACCGAAGGCTCATCCACTTGAACCGGTTGTAAGCGGCGGGCCAGAGCGCCATCTTTTTCGATACGACGGAATTCATTTAAAGTTGTTGCACCGACTAATTGCATTTCGCCTCGGGCCAGGGCAGGTTTTAAGATGTTGCCAGCATCCATTGATGAATTATCAGCTGTTCCTGCTCCCACGATTTCATGGATTTCATCAATAAATAGAATGATTGATTGATTTGAGCTGACTTCTTTGATCAGGGCTTGCATTTTTTCTTCAAATTGGCCCCGAACGCCAGTACCTTGGACTAAGGAAGCCACATCTAAACTAATAACTTCCTTGTTTTGTAACTTTTCAGGAACTTCTTTAGCCACTATTTTTTGGGCTAAACCTTCCACAACTGCCGTTTTACCAACACCGGCTTCTCCAATGAGGACAGGATTATTTTTGGTGCGACGGTTGAGAATTTCGATCACCCGATTTATTTCTTGGTCACGGCCAATGACCGGGTCGTACTTGCCTTGCCGAGCCAATTCAGTCATGTTGGTTCCATAATTAGCCAACAAGCTATTTCCTTGGCCATCATTAGGATGGTGTGGAGGCTCTTGACCGTTAGCATTATGGGATCCTTTATCTTGCATTTGTCTGAGTAGCTCATAGAGGTTGCCCCATGAATTATTATCATTATTGCTTTTACCGGTTTGAGATTGGTTGCGAATTATCTCTGCATAACAAGGTTGGCAAAGGTTAATTGCCTGCCTTTGACCGTTAATATTCGCATACATGTGAATGGCAGCTTCGCGTTGGTTACAACGTTGGCATTTCAATAGTGCCACGCTCCTTTCTTAAGAAATTGGCCAATATTTTTATATCCATATATTGTAAAAATACCTTTTTGATAAACATTGACCTTCAATTGTTATTATACATTGACCATGTTTGACATTCAAGTCATAAAGCTTGTTTTCCCATGCTAAAGCCAAGGAGAATTTAATTAAGTAGTTGTCACCATGCTTAAAAAATGGTACATTATTAATGTAACGGTTTTCTTTTCTTTAAGCGATAGTTGGGAAAGTCGTCAAATTATGTAGATTTAAAAAAAGGAGATTATAATAATGAAAACTCAAGACTTTAATATTACTGCAGAAACTGGTATCCATGCTCGTCCAGCAACCTTACTTGTGCAAACTGCAAGCAAATTTAAATCTGATATTAACTTAGAATATAAGGGTAAATCTGTTAACTTGAAATCCATCATGGGTGTAATGTCCTTAGGCGTAGGCCAAGGTGCCGATGTAACCATCTCTGTCGAAGGTGAAGATGAAGAAGAAGCAATGGCAGCTATCCAAGAAACCATGAAAAGTGAAGGGTTGTCAGAATAACATGGAAAAGTTGAAAGGAATTGGGGCTAGTGATGGTTACGCCATTGCTAAGGCCTTTCTTTTGGAACAACCTGACTTATCCTTTGAAGAAGGAAAAGTAGAAGATGCTGATGCGGAAATTGACCGCTTAACTAAGGCTATTGACGATAGTCGCATTGAGATCGCTAAGATTAAAGTGATTGCGCAAGAACGTCTATCTGAAGAAGAAGCAGGAGTTTTTGATGCGCATTTACAAATGCTAGATGACCCAGAAATGATTGCGACTTACCAACAAAAAATCAAAGATGAAAATCTTGATGCTCAAACTGCTGTGCGCCAAACTGCTGATGGCTTTATTGCTATCTTTAAAGCCATGGAAGATAACCCTTATATGCAAGAACGTGCAGCGGATATTAAAGATGTTACCGACCGCCTCATCGCACATTTAATCGGCGCCAAAATTCCTAACTTGAGTTTAATTGATGAGGATGCAATTGTTATTGCTCCTGATTTAACTCCGAGTGATACAGCACAATTAAACAAATATGTTAAAGGATTTGTTACTGATATTGGTGGACGGACATCTCACTCAGCAATTATGGCGCGTAGCTTAGAAGTTGCCGCTGTTGTCGGGACCACTTCTGCCTCTGAAGCGGTTAGTGATGGTGACTTAGTCATTGTTGACGGTTTTGAAGGGGAAGTATTAATTAATCCAGACCAAGCCACTGTTGATAGCTATAAGGACAAAGCTAAGGCTTATCAAAAACAAAAGCTTGAATGGGAAAGCCTAAAAGATGCGGATTCCTTAACCAAAGATGGTAAACAGTTTGAAATTGTTGCCAATATCGGTTCGCCTAAAGACTTACCTGGTGTCCATGAAAACGGAGCTGAAGGTGTGGGGCTTTATCGGACAGAATTCCTCTATATGGATTCAGACCACTTCCCAACTGAAGAAGAACAATTTGAAGCTTATAAGGAAGTTTTAGAATCTCTTAATGGTAAGAATGTGGTTATCCGGACTATGGATATTGGTGGAGATAAGAAACTCCCTTATTTAGCCTTACCTGAAGAGCTAAATCCTTTCTTGGGTTACCGTGCTATCCGGATTTGCTTAAGAGAAACGGATATGTTCCGGACCCAATTGCGGGCACTTCTACGTGCTTCCGCTTATGGGAAATTAAGCATTATGTTCCCAATGGTAGCCACTTTAGAAGAATGGCGTCAAGCTAAAGCCCTATATGAGGAAGAACGTCAAAAATTAATTGACGAAGGCGTTGAAGTTGCTGACAATATTCAAGTGGGGATTATGATTGAAATCCCAGCAGCTGCTGTTTTAGCTGATCAATTTGCCAAGGAAGTTGACTTCTTTAGTATTGGAACCAACGACTTGATCCAATACACCATGGCTGCTGACCGGATGAATAATAATATCTCTTACCTCTACCAACCTTATAACCCAGCCGTTCTACGCCTGATTAACTATGTGATTCAAGCTAGTCACAAAGAAGGTAAATGGACCGGTATGTGTGGGGAAGTAGCTGGTGACCAAACTGCTATCCCATTACTTGTTGGTATGGGCTTAGATGAATTCTCTATGAGCGCAACTTCAATTCTTAAATCGCGTTCCTTAATGGCTCGCTTAGATTCTAAAGAATGTGAAGAATTAGCTCACAAAGCCATGAATGAAAAGACCAGTTCAGAAGAAGTGGCCGAAATGGTTCATGACTATGTGTCTAAGTTAGACTAAAAAGAATAAACTAATTAAGTGCTGGTAATGAATACTGCCTTCAGTGAAGGAGAGTGATTCAATCATACCAGCACTTTTTTCTTGGATTGGTATTCACTCTGACCTGTGCTAAAATAAAAGTACTTTGCACAGCTTAATAGTAGATGATAATGAGGGGAGAGGAAAATGAAGATCGGCTTTTTTACGGATACTTATTTTCCACAAACTAGTGGGGTGGCTAGCTCAATTCAGACCTTAAAAGAAGAATTGACCAAAGCCGGCCACCAAGTTTATATTTTCACCACGACAGATCCTAAGGTGAAAGAGGATCAAGCGGAAGAAGGAATATTTAGGTACGAATCCATTCCCTTTCTCTTTTTTAAAGAACGTCGGGTGGCGGTGACAACTTTGCGACCGATTTATAAGAAGGCCAAAGAATTAGAATTAGATATCATCCATACCCATACCGAGTTTACCATGGGGATTTTTGGCGTCATGGTGGCTCACCGTTTGCGTTTACCCATTGTGCATACTTATCACACCTGGTATGAAAATTACCTGCATTATATCTTAAATGGTCACTTAGTGCCTAAGGCGGCGGTTAAGTCCTATACCCGTTATTTTTGTCAATTAGCTAATACGGTTATTGCTCCTAGCCAAATGATCCGCCAAGTGTTACAGGAATACGGTGTTGAGCGCCCGATTGAAGTCATACCGTCCGGTGTCCGTTTCTCAAAGCAGTTAGCAAAGGCAGACCGCCAACAATTAAAGGATGAGCTAGGGCTTGCGGATGACCAGCTGGTTCTTATCACGGTTAACCGAATTGCCCAAGAGAAGAATTTAGATAGTTTAATTCGGCAGATGGCTCAGCTTCTGGAACTTATCCCCCAGGCTCGGCTACTGATAGTCGGTGATGGACCGGAAAAAGACCACTTAATGGCCCTTAGCCAAGAACTCAAGATAAGTCATGCAGTTATTTTTACTGGGATGGTTCCCCATGAAGAAATTAACGGTTATTATCAAATCGCTGATATTTATGTGAATTTATCCGTGACTGAGACCCAGGGAATTACTTTTATCGAGGCCATTGGCAATCATTTGCCCATTGTGGCTATGAAGAATGACTATTTACTTAACTTAAACCGGACAGCTCCGATAGGTAAATTACTTGACCAAGTTGACCAGTTCAGCCAGGCAGTACTTTCCTTAGCAGGCTCAGCTTCTGAGAATTGCCAAGCCTTTCAGCGTTTGGAGCAGGAAATTTCTGCCCAGACTTTCTGTGAACGGGTCTATGCCTTGTATACTTCTTTAATAAGGGAGCAAGAAAGTCAGATGGAAGATGATGATACTAGCTTTTTTGAGAAAATTTCCGAAAATATCTGGCCCTTTCAATAATTTTTCCTTTTCATTTCATGACTTTTTGTTAAAATGAAACAAGAGTAATGAAAGGGGACAGAAAATGCAAGCTTCACAACTAAAAGCGATTATTTCTCGACTTGAGGCCATGCTTGAAGAGGGATCAGATATTGAAGTGAGACGATTTGAAAAAGAGGGCGAGGAACGATGCATGGTGCGCTATGATCGTGAAAGTGAAAGCTTTCTATTAATCGAGCATGGGGTAGATCAAACTTTTCAATTTGATGACATCGATCTAGCCGCTATGGAGATTTATGACCTCATTCAATAATTTGACTAACAAACAGCCTGGAGATTGTCCAGGCTTTTTCTGTAGCTGGACATTGGACTGATCTTGTTAAACAAAGTTGACTTAGTGTATAATGAAAATTCAGAAGAGAAAGTGAGGCAATTATGAAAAAGACATTAAGGGAGATATGTCGCCTACTTGATGAACGAGGGCAATTAAAGAGTCCGCTGCTAACGAGCCAGGCGTCAGTCCAAAACTTAAGTTACAATTCCAAAGCGGTTTCTGAAGGAACCTTATTCTTCTGCAAGGGAGCTCACTTTAAGCCGGCTTATTTAGAACAAGCCCAAGCTTTAGGAGCCATTGCCTATGTGAGTGAGCAGGACTATGGTCTGAATCTCCCCCTTATACAAGTGGAAGATATCCGTTTAGCCATGCCCATTATTGCGGATTTCTTTTACCAAGCCCCTTACCAAGCCTTTCACCTAACTGGGATTACGGGAACGAAGGGGAAGACAACGACTACCTTCTATTTAACTAAGATTCTTGATTTGTACCAGGAAAGCTTAGGAAAGCAGCCAACTGCCTATCTGTCTTCCTCTAGTTATTATGATGGAGTTGACCAAGGAGAATCCCACTTAACCACGCCTGAGTCCCTTGAACTTTTCTATCGCTTTAACCATGTCCGCGAGTCAGCAATCGACTTTATGACCATGGAAGTCTCTAGTCAGGCTCTCAAGTATCACCGGGTAGCAGAAGTTCCCTTTGAAGTTGGCGCTTTTCTGAATATTTCCACGGACCATATTTCGCCAAGCGAGCATCCTAATTTCGAAGATTACTTCATGAGTAAGTTGAAGCTTTTTGACCAAAGTCAGTTGGCGGTGATTAACTTAGACGCTGACCATATCGACCGAATTTATCAAAGAGCAAGCGATTCGAAAACGGTCAAGAAAATTGTGACGGTCTCTACTAAGAATGAACAGGCCGATTATCTAGCTAAGGATATTGTATCTGGTCCCGACCAACAACGCTTTAGCTTACATGCCCCTGATTTTGATGGGGAGATCCGGATGAAGATGCTGGGGCGGTTCAATGTAGAAAACGCCCTAGTCGCCATTGCGATTGCCCGCTATTATCAGGTCCCCTATGACACCATAAAAAAGGCCTTACAAAAAGCACAAACTGAAGGCCGGATGGAAGTCTATCATTCCACGGATAAACGCATCCATGCTATCGTTGACTTTGCCCACAATAAATTGAGCCTAGAAAAACTTTTTGAAGCAAGCCAACAAATGTATCCTAAGGCCCATAGCATTGTGGTCTTTGGCTCTGCAGGGGACAAAGCAATTTCTAGGCGAAAGGATTTAGGGAAAGTAGCCGCCCAATATGCGGATGAAATTATTCTTACTATGGATGATCCTGGGACTGAATCAGTAGAAAAAATATGCCAAGAAATCAACCAACCCATTCAAGCGGCTAAGCGTCAGGCAGAAATTATCCCTAATCGTCCCCAAGCCATTGCCTATGCTTTTCAACAAGCTTCTGCTTATGATGGAGAGGTCGTGGTCTTGATTGCTGGTAAGGGGGATGAAGATACCATGAAAATTAATGGTGTCGACCAAGCTTACCCAACCGATCGTTATTATGTGAAGCAGGCTTTAGAAGAAATACCCAAGCATTAGATAAGAAGGAGGCAAGTATGGTAAGTAAGAAGATAGCTATTTTAGGTTTAGGAACAGTTGGTCAGGGTGTATTCCGCGTTTTGCGCGACCATCAGGCCAAAATTACCAGCCAACTCCACCATTCCCTTGAAGTAAAAAAGATCTTTGTTAGAAGCCCCGAAAAAGTCACCGAAGAATTTTCTAGTCAGGCTGAAATTGTTACTGATTATCAAGAGATTATTGCTGACCCTGACATTGATATTGTGGTTGAAGTTATGGGTGGCATCGATTTTGCCAAGCAATGTATTGAAGGCGCTCTTCAAGCCGGAAAAGCGGTGGTTACTGCCAACAAGGACCTTATTTGTGAACATGGAGCTGCCTTAAGTCAACTCGCTGAAACTAAGGAAGTTGACTTACGTTTCGAGGCGGCGGTCGCTGGTGGCATCCCTATCTTAAACACCCTACGAAATAGTTTCGCCGGCGATGAAGTTACTGAAATATTAGGGATTCTAAATGGGACCTCTAACTTTATTATTAGCGAAATGACCGAAAATGGTTCTAGCTACCAAGAAGCCTTAGCTAAAGCTCAAAAACTCGGTTTCGCCGAAGCCGATCCTAGTGCCGATGTTGATGGCCTTGATGCTGGTCGTAAGGCGGTTATCCTCGCTAAGATGGGCTTTGGTATTAGTCTTAACTTAGATGACGTGATGATCAAAGGGATTAGTGACTTAAATGCGCTAGACATTGAGATTGCTAAGAATTTAGGTTACGTGATTAAATCCCTGGCAGTTCTTGACCGTCAAGGAGAAAATTTCGCCTGTGAAGTGCAAAGCTTTTTACTAGAAAAATCACATCCATTAGCTATGGTTAAGCAAGAGATGAATGCTGTTTATACCAAGAGCAAGGCTGGGGGAGAAATGATGTTTTACGGTCCCGGAGCCGGCGAGTTGCCAACAGGGGTTGCTGTTGTGAGTGATATCATCCAAGTCGCTAAGAACCAGGAAAATGATGACTACCAAGTCTTTGCCAATTATTCTTTAGACGAAAAGGTCCACTTGTCTGCCCAAGCCAACTATCCTTATTACTATCGTTTAGCCATCCAGGACCAGAGTCAAGGCCTAAAGACCCTGTTCGATCTCCTCAACCAAGAAGGAATCTCTATCAACCACTTGGGCAATTACCAAGAAGGAATGTTGTATATATTAACCAGTCCAGGAAGCTATTCTGCCCATCAAGAAATTGCCAAGCAGCTTGAAAGCGCCCCAGGAGTGGAATTACTGGCTTCCTATCCTATTTTTAAAGAAGAGAAGGAGGACTAAAGCATGCAGCGTGTTATAGTTCCCGCCACTTCAGCCAATTTAGGCCCAGGTTTTGACTCAGTCGGGGTGGCTGTCGACCTGTATTTGAGAGTAGATATTATCGGCCCTAGTCAAGAATGGGAGATTAGACATAACCTGGGGGATGATGTCCCGACTGATGAGAATAACTTATTGATAAAAACCATTCTCGATCTTGCCCCCCAAACACCGCCCCAACAATTATATATGCACAGTCAGATTCCCATCACACGTGGCCTAGGGAGCAGTTCCAGTGCCATTGTTGCTGCTATTGAAATTGTTGATTATCTCAATCAATTCCAGTGGTCACTAAGCCATAAAATTAATTTAGCTAATAAAATCGAAGGACATCCTGATAACATTGCTCCTTGTTTAGCAGGCGGACTAGTGATTGGAGTGGCCATCGGGTCTGAAGAAGTGATTTGGTCTAAGGAGGTCTTTCCTAATACCCGCTTAATCGCTACCGTACCTCATTATCAATTATCGACTAAAAAAGCCCGCGAAGTTCTTCCTGACCAGCTGTCATATGCTGATGCTGTCCGGGCCAACGGGATGGGAAATGTTCTAGTTTCCAAGTTAATGGAAGGCAATCTGGATGACGCGGGGCGGTTAATGGAACAGGATTATTTCCATGAGCCTTATCGTAAGAGCTTAGTGCCTGAATTAGAACAAGTGCGTCAACTTTTAAAAGGTGTTCCTGGAGTCTATGGCACTTATCTTAGTGGAGCTGGACCTACTGTAATGACCATGGTTCAGGCTTCCCATAGTCAAGAAATTAAGGACCTGCTGGAGACTAGCCTTGAAGAGGTCAGCCTCTATGACTTTGCTATTGATGATAAGGGGAGTCGCTTTGAAGAAGTGAAAACCCTGGATGAGTTTGAATAATATGTTTAAACACGACTTCTAGCGGCTAGTTTTAGGAGTCGTGTTTTCCTCTATTTAAAAGACCCCATCAATTATCAATGCCAATGATTATGCTATAATGTAAGAAATGTAGAGAGGAGAGGGATATGCTCACAGACTACTTCCTACCGACCTGGTTGGTAGATACAATTTATTCCATCTCGCCCCAAGCCCTAAAGAGCTTGAGTGTGAAAGGGATAATAACTGATTTAGACAATACCTTAATTGCCTGGGATTTTCCAGATGCTACCCAGGAATTGATTGAATGGGTCAAAGAGATGCAAGACAACGGCATTGAGGTCATGATTTTATCCAATAACAATGAACAGCGGGTAAAACATGTCGCAGATCAATTGCAAGTTCCATACTATTCAGCAGCTTTTAAACCCTTTCGCAAGGGAATAAGACATTTATTGAAAATTTCCGGCTTAAAAGAAGAGGAAGTTATTATTATTGGCGACCAGCTATTGACTGATATTTTTGTGGCCAACCGGCAAGGCTTGCGCAGTGTCTTGGTCCGACCGGTGACCAACAGTGATAGTCTAGTCACGCGGATAAACCGTCGTATCGAAAGCTTTGTCTTTAATGGACTAAAAAGACGCTATTCAGAATTAAAGTGGAGGGATCGGATTGACTGAGGAAGTCCTTTATTGTATTGGTTGTGGAGCAGGCTTGCAAACAGACCAGCCCAAGGAGCGAGGTTACACTCCAAAAAGTGCCTATGACAAGGGGGTAGAAAGTGGCGAGCTCTATTGCCAACGCTGTTTTAAATTGCGCCACTATAACCAATTAGAAAAAGTCCAAATGACTCCAGCAGAATTTAGGCAGATTTTACATGAGATCAGTGAGGACGATGCTTTAATCGTCAATGTCATTGATATTTTTGACGTACAGTCCACCATTATTCCCGCCTTAGAACGTTTAGTGGGCAATAATGATATTGTATTTGTAGCAAATAAAGTTGACCTGCTCCCTAGTGATGTCAAAAGCAGTAAAATTGAAGCCTGGTTGAAGAAATATTTAAAAGACCAAGGCTTTAAAGCCAGAAATGTCTTCCTAACCTCTGCCGTCAAAAATAAAGCCATAGATGATCTCTTTAATTTTATTGACCAACACCGCAAGGGCCGCAATGTTTACATTGTTGGAGTAAGTAATGTGGGGAAATCGACCTTAATTAACAGTATGCTTAGGGCCCAAGGCTTTAGCGATAGTGTTATTACTACCAGTCAATTTCCAGGAACCACTTTAGATTTGATAAAAATTCCTTTCGATGAGGATAGTGACTTAATTGACACGCCTGGTATTCTTAAGGACAGTCAAATGACCAGTTTGTTGGATTATAAAAGTATTGAGCAGATCCTCCCCCAAAAGCGGATAAAGCCGAGAACCTTTCAATTAAATCCGGGTCAGAGTTTATTCCTAGGTGGAATGGCTCGCTTTGACTACTTAGCAGGAGACAAGCAAGGGGTAACAGTTTACTTAAGTAATCAAGTGGACATTCACCGGCGGAAAACCGAGGGATCAGATGAATTCTTAGCTAAACACCAAGGGGGCCTACTCACTCCACCAAGTGCCAGTGAAGTCGAGCAATTTCCTGATCTTGTTGGTCAGGACTATACCATTAAAGAATCATGTGACTTGGTTATTGCTGGCCTAGGTTGGCTAAGTATCAAGAAAACAGGAAAAGTAGCTATTTATGCACCTAAAACAGTCGATATTTTTCAAAGAAAACCACTTATTTAGGAGGAAATATGCTAATTAATAAACAAAAAAAGGCAATCAAAAAAGCAGCTCATCATGAAAAGGCCATTTTGCAAATTGGAAAAAACGGCTTAAAAGATGAGCTAATGGAACAAATTGACCAAGCCTTAGAGAAGAGAGAGTTAGTTAAAGTCTCAGTCTTACAAAACGCAGAAATTGAAACCGACCAAGCTCTTGAAGCCATTGACCAGGCCCTAGCGCCTCAATTCGCTTATAGTATCGGACACACTATCGTCCTCTACCGGACTTCCTCAGAGGAAAAGAATCAAAAGCTATCGAAAGAAATTCGCGCCTTAAAAAATAAGGGAGTGTAATGAATGGCTGAGAATAGGCAAAGACAAGGGAATTACAGCTGCCAAGTCCTTGAAGAAGCCCAGGAAAGCAGTCCGGCTAAAAAAAGAATTGGTCTTTTAGGGGGGACCTTCAATCCCATTCACCAAGGGCATTTGATGGTGGCTGAACAGGTCTATGAAAAGTTATGCCTGGACCGAGTGGACTTTATGCCTAGCAATCTTCCGCCCCATGCCGAGCATAAGGAGACTATTGCTGCCGACAAACGTTTGGCCATGCTAGACCTTGCCATCCAAGCAAATGATCACTTTGCAATAGAAAAAATTGAGCTCGATCGTCCCGGTAAATCCTATACTTACGATACTATGGATATCTTGACCACCCTCCACCCTGACAATGAGTATTATTTTATTATCGGCGGTGACATGGTGGAAAATCTCCCCAAGTGGTACCGGGTTGAAGAATTAATGCGGCTTTGTCATTTTGTCGGGGTTCAAAGACCTGGCTATGATATGCCGAGTGACTATAATATTATCTATGTCGATAGTCCTCAAATTGATATTTCTTCAAGCTATATACGGCAAAGCGTCAATAAGGGATCCAGCATCCGCTACTTATTACCTGAAGCGGTCAGAGATTATATTAATAAGGAAGGGTTATATCATGACTAAAGAAATCAATTATTCCCACAAATACATTGTGGCTAGTCGTGAAGACTTAATTAAGGCATTAAAAAATAATTTATCTAAGGATCGCTTCGAGCACTGTTTACGGGTGGAGTCCACCGCTATAGAACTCGCCCAAAAATATCAGTTGAACTGGGAGCGGGCTGGGATTGCTGGTTTGCTCCATGACTACGCCAAAGAAGATAGTCTGGAAACGTTAAAGACCTATGCCCACTTCCCTGGTTTTGATGAAGAGTGGGTGAACTATGGTAATGCGATCTGGCATGGCCCCCTAGCAGCGATGAAGGCTGTGGATGAATTTGGCCTCCACGACTTAGAAATTTATTATGCTATTTATAAGCACACCACCGGAAGTATTGACTGGACCGATACGGCTAAGTTAGTCTTTTTAGCAGACTACATGGAGCCAGGCCGCGATTTTCCTGGGGTGGACCAGGCTCGGAACTTAACTGAAAAGTCCATCGATTTGGCGGTGGATTATAAAATTAAGCAAAATCTAAAACATCTGATTGAAAAGGGACAAAGTATTTATCCTGAGAGCTTAGCGGTATATAATGCTTGGATTAATAAGAAAGGAAAGAGTGAATGACTAATCAATTAAATCGTCCGTTAATGGAGCTTATTGTAAAGGCAGCTGATGATCGTTTAGGGCAAGATATTGTTGCTCTTGAAGTTAACCAATTAACCCCACTGACTGATTATTTCGTTATTGTTAGCGCTAAAAATGACCGACAAGTCAATGCCATTGTGGATAGTATTGCAGAAGCTGTTGAAACTGCAGGGTATACGGTCAAAGGCATTGAAGGAAAAGACGGCCATGCCTGGGTATTAATTGACTGTGTGGATGTCATTGTCCATGTCTTTAATAAAGAGGTGCGTAGTCATTATAATATTGAAAAATTATGGAATGATGCGCCATTGGTTAATTTAACTGCTTTGTTGGAAACTGATGATGAAGACTAACCAATATGCCTTGTTTAGTGAAGTCTACCACCAAATTTTTGACCAATCCCTCTACCAAGCCTGGCAGAATTATTTAGAAGATCAGGTTGAGACGCGCTTGACTCATCAGGAGGGACTAAAAATTTTGGATATGGCTTGTGGAGATGGGCGCTTAACCCTGGAACTGGCTAAGGCGGGTTATGATGTGACAGGCATGGACCTGTCTGAAGAAATGTTAGCGATTGCTCAAGCAGAGATGCAGGAGGCAGGCATCTATATTCCTTACTTTCAAGCAGATATGCGTAGCTTCAAAACTGAGACAAGCTATGACCTGATTTCCATCTTTTGTGACAGTATCTGTTACTTAGATAGTCTAGCTGACTTAGAAGCTACCTTTAAGGCTTGCTATGAGGCCTTAGAAAAGGGTGGCCTCCTGCTTTTTGATATCCATAGTTCTTACCAGATGAATTGCATATACCCTGACTTTCAATGGGTGGATAGCTGGGATGATGCTGTTTTTACTTGGCAAAGTGACCAGCTGAGGGGGCCTAATACCATCGATCATTTATTGAATATCTTCGTTAAGGATGAGGACAGTCAACTTTACCAGCGTTTTGAAGAAGTACATCAGGAACAAATTTGGCCCCTAATAAACTATCAAGAAGCCTTACTCAGCTCAGGTTTTACTGATATTCAAATCACAGCAGACTTTAGCCAAGATAAACCTAGCGAAAAGAGTCGCCGCCTCTTCTTTTCCTGTAAAAAGTAAGTAGATATTTTCCAGGGGAAGACTGAGTGAGTTAAGGAGGTAAACCTAACATGTCTGTCTGTGGAATGATTGTAGAATGGAATCCTTTTCATAATGGCCATGCTTATTTGATCCAACAGCTTAAGGGCCGTCAACCGGATACAGTTATCATTGCCATAATGAGTGGCAATTATGTCCAAAGGGGTCAAGCAGCCTTGCTTTCTAAGTGGCATCGAGCGGAAGTCGCTTTGAAAAATGGCTGCGACTTGGTGGTCGAACTTCCCTTCTGGTATGCCGTTCAACCGGCTGACCTCTTCGCAGAAGGGGCAGTGGGTTGCCTACATGCACTGGGCTGCCAGCAATTAGCTTTTGGTAGTGAGCTAGAGGATTTTTCCCCCTACCAAGAATTAGCTCAATGGGTGAGTGATCATGAGGAAACGGTGGCTTTGAAACAGCAAAATGAAGCCTTTCATGCCAATAATTATGGCAAGAGCTCGATTAGTCTCCTAGCTGATTTAGTGGCGGACGTTCCTGAATTAAGGCATTTAAAGATCGATTTCACTGATAACAGTAATGTCTTATTAGCCTATTCTTACGCCAAGGCCAATGCTAAGTATCAAGCGCCCATGTCCCTAACTGCAATCAAGCGAAAAGGAAGTCAGCACCGAGACCAAGACATGAGCCCAGGGGCTAATTATGCTTCCAGTACCAGTATTAGGAAGGCTCTACTGGAAGATCAGGTAGATTGCCGTCAGCTCGACTGGCTGATGCCTAAGGCGATGGTGGAAAAGCTTGAATTAGTCAATTATGACAGTTCTTGGTCAGTTTTGTACCCCTTATTGCGTTATAAAATCTTATCTGAATCCCGTCAAAAGCTGGCAGACTATTATCAAGTTTACGAAGGAATTGAAAAAAAATTTATTGAATCCGCCCGGCGGGAGACCTGCTATGCCGATTTTCTCAATCGGGTTACCAATAAAAAATGGTCTAAGTACCGGATCCAACGGGCGCTCTTGATGATTTTTTTAGGGGTTTCTGACCAGGAAATGCAGGATCATTTAAAAAAACGTCAACCTCTCTATCTTTTAGGGGCTAATGCTAGGGGAAGAAAATATTTAAAAGGCTTAGAAATTACAGATCCATCTTCTTATGCTATGATAAACCGTGTAGGCAAGGATGAAAGTAAGGCCTGGCCTTTATGGATTCGTGTGGATGAAATCTATCAGCAAGTAGTTATGAAAAGTAAAGAAAGTCAACTTTTCGCTCATCCTCCGATCATGTTATAAAAAATAGTGGAAAGGGAGCAAGTAGAGAAAAAGATTGTCAAGGAAATAACATTGACAAAGCGATTGAAAATCGGTATAATTTTTCTTGTTGCTTAATGGTGGTCAATGATGAAATGGTCTTTTCAAGAACTCCGTATAAAAGCCCAAGATCCCTTAAAGGTTGATAAGACCTTGGACCTTAAAGCTGATTTAATGAATAAAAATCAAGAAGTCCTCGACTTATCACCAGTAAAGGTTCAAGGGTATTTGATATACGACGATCATACAGTATTGGCTCAATTAGAAATAGCTTTAACTATAACGCTCCCATCTTCACGGTCTCTTGAACCGGTAGATGTGGCAATGCAGTTTCCAATTCGAGAACGCTATATTGAATCAGGTTGGCAAAGTGAACTTGTCCAAGACGAGGACAACTTAGTCATTGAACTTGAGGATAATACAGTGGATTTGGGGAGGGCCATTGTTGATAATATCATCACACATATCCCTCTTAAACGATTGACGCCTGATGAGTTGGAAGCAACAGAATTACCATCTGGCGACGATTGGAATTTAATGACAGAAGCTTCATTTCAAAATGATGAAAAAAAATCGGATCAAATCGATCCTCGCTTTGCCAAGTTGAAGGATCTATTGAGCGATAATACTTCTGAATCATAATCTGAAACTAATTAGGAGGTGTAATGGAGATGGCAGTACCAAAACGTAAAACATCAAAACAAAGAAAACGCAAACGCCGTACTCATTACAAGTTGGAAGTTCCAGGAATGGTTACTTGTCCAAATTGTGGTGAATACCGTAAGTCACATCATGTCTGCCCAAGTTGTGGATACTACGATGGCCAAGACGTGATGTCTAATAATGAAGATGCAGAATAATGATTCTGCTGTGAGAGGTTGGGACATAAGTTCTGATCTCTTTTTTTATTTTTAGTTTATTACTCTCTTATCCGAGTCTTAAACAGTTTAGGTCTGTGGCTACTTAGCGAAAGGGCTTTTGCTTTTTTTGACTTTAGGTTAGTATATAGATGTCATTTTGAGAGAGCTGGCATTAGTCAGCCTATTTAATCAACCCAGTTTGTCCACTATTTTTTAGCCTTTACATACTAAGGAGGTCAGCCGATGTCGTTTTCATGGACAGAAATTATTATTTATCTTATGCCATTTTTAACTTTATTTTTAGCCCTTTATTTTCGTCAGTATTTAAATGATGGACGGCATATCCACTTGTTGCCCATCGATGTCATGCATCCTATACTATGGTTATGCTTCCATTATTTAACCGAGACCATTTTTTATTTTTCCTTACTTCCCTTGTATTTTATTATTTTAGGTATCCTGGGGCTTTGGGGCCTGTACCAGGAGGAAAAGCTGGAGGGAATTTTTTGCTGGACTCGTTTCTTTAGGAAACTCTCCAAACGTCTCTTTGTTCTGACCTCTATTTCTTACTTGCTCATGCTTATTGTCCGTTTTATCCAAGTTATCATCAAGTAGGTCTTTTTTGTAAATACTAGAGTGAATAGCTCAGGTGAGAAAGTAAATTCTGCTTTCTTGCTTGAGCTTTTTTGCTGCCTTTTTTAGAAAAGTGGAGGATGTGGTAAAAATTCAAAAATATTTGGGGAATAATGGAGGATTGTGGAGGATTGTGGTAAACTAATATTATCTTAGTAAGCTAGGCGGACCAGGGACACAGAAAGGCGAAAAATTATGTTAATGGGAGAATATAAACATAATATCGACAGCAAGGGTCGCCTGATTATGCCCGCTAAATTGCGCGATGATTTAGGGGAGCGTTTTGTAATTACTCGCGGCTTGGATGGCTGTATTTTTGGTTATCCGAAAGCTACCTGGGACCTGGTCCAGGAAAAGTTAAAACAACTTCCCTTAGCTAAGAAGGATGCCCGGGCCTTTACCCGTTTTTTTTACTCAGCTGCCCAAGAGGTAGAACTGGATAAGCAAGGGCGGATTAATATTCCCCAAACCTTGATCGATTTTGCTCATTTAGAAAAGGCCTGTCGCGTGATTGGTGTCAGTGAACGGATAGAAATCTGGGATGAAGGCCGCTGGCTAGCAGAAGCTGAGTCGCTTTCAGATAATTTTGAAGATATTGCAGAAAACCTGTTTGATTTTGGTCTTTAGGAGAAGGAGGCCCCTATGTCAGAAACATTTCATCATATTACGGTTCTTTTAAAAGAAACGGTTGATGCCTTAAATGTTAAAGAAGATGGTTCTTATGTCGATTGCACCTTGGGAGGCGGCGGTCATACCAGCTATCTCTTAAGTAAACTATCAGCCAAGGGTCGCCTTTATGCTTTTGACCAAGATATCCAGGCCATCAACCATGCTAAGGACCGCTTCGCTGATGCGATTGCAGCTGGGCAACTGACTTTGATCCATGCTAATTTTGCTCAGTTAGAAGAGCAACTTGCCCAAAGAGGCGTTAAGCAAGTTGACGGTATTCTTTATGACTTAGGCGTGTCTTCCCCGCAATTAGATGATAGAGAGCGGGGCTTTTCCTATAAGCAGGATGCTCCTTTAGATATGCGGATGGACCAAAGTCAATCATTGACTGCTAAAGAAGTGGTTAATGAATGGTCTTATGCCGATTTAGTTCGCATCCTCAAACGCTATGGTGAGGAAAAGTTTGCCAAGGCCATTGCGCGTAACATTGAAAACCACCGCCAAAAGGCAGCTATTACTCGGACAGCTGAATTAGTGGAAATTATCAAAGAAGCCATTCCCGCTCCCGCCCGCCGCAAGGGCGGTCACCCAGCTAAACGCAGTTTTCAAGCCATCCGTATTGCAGTCAATGACGAATTGGGAGCCATTGAAAGTTCCTTAAGTCAGGGTTTGCAATTGATAAAGGTTGAGGGGCGGATTGCAGCCATTAGTTTTCAGTCCTTGGAAGACCGAATTGTTAAGGTCATGTTTAAAGAGGCCAGCACTGTGGATAATCTTCCTAGCCAGTTGCCCTTATTGGAAAGCCAACTGCCCCAAGCTAAGTTTCGTCTAGTAAATAAAAAACCGATTTATCCCAGCCAGGAAGAATTAGACAAGAATTCACGGGCACAAAGCGCCAAGTTACGTGTCATTGAACGGGTATCGGAGTAATTTGAGAGGAGTCGTTAATGTGTCATCACCAGCACTTGAAAGAGAGAAAGCTAAACTTCAATATGCCCTGCCTAAGGAGGAAATTGATCATAGGTATAGTCATTCAGCAAAATCTTTAAATGGTCACTACCATGTAGAGACCTCTACTTTTTTTACGGGAAAAGATTTTTTGCTTTCAGCAGGAATGATTCTCTTTTTAATGGTGGCGATTTTTTGGCTGATTAATGCACGTTCATCAGTGGACGCTAAAAGACAAGAATTACAAAATGTGCAAAGAGAAACCCAGGCCTTAAAAACGGAAAAAGGTAATCTCCAACAAGAAGTTAATGAACTATCTAGTTATGAAAGAGTTATGCAGTATGCCAAGGACAACGGCTTGAAGCTAGAAGAAGAAAATATAAGGAATGTCACCAATGAAACATCAAAATAGCAAGCAAAACCGTTTACAATTTCTGCATATCATGATGCTTTTGGTTAGTTTTATTTTTGTCCTCTTTGTAGGGAGACTAGCTTATATCATGCTGGGTGGAGAAGTTGATGGGGTGGACTTAAGAGCAAGTGCACAGCAACAATATGGAAGAAGTAGTATTCAATTGGCTAAACGTGGGACCATCTATGATGTTGGTGGTAACGCGATAGCTACGGATGCTACTTCTTATAATTTATACGCTGTTTTAACCTCCGCTTGGGCCGATGAAGGCGCCGAACCCATCCATGTTCCTGATGATCAAAAAGAGCACACAGCAGAAGTTTTAAGTAAGCATATTGATATGTCAAAAGAAGACATCCTCAAACAATTAAACACGGAAAATGCCACTCAAATTGAATTTGGCCAAGCTGGGAAAAACCTTTCCTATGCGAAAATGCAAGAGATTCAAAATGAAAACCTGCAAGGGATCCACTTTGACCCCCAACCTTCCCGCCTATATCCCTCGGGAATCTTTGCCTCTCACGTGATTGGTTATGCCCAATTTCAAGAAGCGGAAAATCCCCTGGATAGTCGCCTCGTGGGGCAATTAGGCTTAGAGAAGAGCTTAGACTCCCATCTGGCAGGAAAGAATGCTATCAAAGACTACCAGGCTGGCCATGACCAAGTCGCTGTCAATGATGCCAATAGTGATGATAATGAAGCGGCTAACAGTGAAGCTAAAGATGGCTTAGATGTCTACACGACCATCGATACCCGTTTACAAACCTACCTAGAGGGTTTGATGTCTAACATCTATGATAATTACCATCCTGAATCGATGACAGCCATGTTGGTTGAGCCTTCTACTGGGAATGTTCTGGCAGCCAGCCAACGACCGACTTTTAACATGCAAACCCGCAAAGGGATTGAAGATATGTGGACCAATCTTTTGGTTGGTGAAGCCTTTGAACCCGGGTCGGTTATTAAGGTTTTGACCATTGCTGCTGCTATTGAAGAAGGGGTGTTTGATCCTGATGCTACCTATCAATCGGGGAGTATTATTGTGGATGGTATCCGCATTAGTGACTGGAATAAGGTCGGTTGGGGAACCATTACCCAGTTAGAAGGATTATCCCAATCATCTAACGTGCTTGTGGTAAAATTGGTTCAAGCCATGGGCTATGATACCTGGCATAAGTATATGGTGGAATTTGGCTTAACTCAGAAACCTAATTCAGGTTTCTCTGATGAGATAGCGGGTTCGATGAATTATGATGAAGAACTCCAAAAGGCCAATACCGCTTTTGGACAAGGAATCCAAGTCACTCCTTGGGCCTTAATGCAAGCTTATACCGCAGTCGGTAACGGTGGCAAGATGATGAAATTACATGTAATAGACCGCCTTGAAAAAGAAGATGGCAGTATTGAAGTTGTCAAACCAGAAGTGATTTCCTCACCGATTTCTGAAGAAACCGCTCAAAAAACCTTGAAAGCTTTGGAGTCCATCGTCTATGCCCCAACTGGTACTGGTAAAATCTATGATGTTGAAGGTACTCGTCTGGCGGTTAAGACCGGGACAGCAGAAATTTTTGATGAAAAAGCGGGGCGTTACTTATCTGGTGAATCGAATTATTTACATTCTGTTGTCGGCTTTGCACCTTCCGATCATCCCCAATACATTTTATACTTAACCCTAAAGAAACCATCTCCTTCAGCAGGAAAGTTGGCTCAGGTACAACTTTCAGAAATCTTTGTTCCCTTTATGAAAAGGGCGATGGAATATGGGAAGTTAGATCAATCCGACCAAGCGCATTTAACGGCAGTGCCTAATGTGGTTAACAGCAGTATCCAAAGTGGCCAGCAAACCATGCAGGGAAATGGCTTTGTCAACGTTGAAGTGATTGGTGACGGAGATAAGGTGATTGAACAATTTCCACAAGCGGGGACTAGACGATCTTTAGATAATCGTGTTTATCTCTTAACCAACGGGCATGTGGAAATGCCAAACTTCCTTGGCTTAGAAAAGACAGAAGCTATTACCTTAGCACGTTTGTTAGGAATTAATCTCAAAGTGAATGGTGAAGGTAAAGTGATCAGTCAAAATATAGAACCTGGCCGGCCGATTTCTGATGGCCAGGGGCTTACTGTAGAATTACAATAATGAGAACGGGAGAATCATTTATGCTATTTACCTTTATATTGAGTTTTGTAATAACGGTTATCTTAATACCGATCTTTATCCAATGGATGCATGCTAAACAATTTGGTCAGGAGATTTTAGCCATTGGTCCCAGCTGGCACAAGCAAAAAAGTGGCACCCCTACTATGGGAGGCTTAGTTTTCCTATTTGCTAGTTTGTTGGCCTTGACGATCCACAAACTTTGGAATCATTACTTTTCCCTTCCTCTGGTAATTCTAATGCTTTCCTTAGTTCTCTTCGCTGGGATCGGCTTTGTGGATGACTTTTTGAAAATTTTCAAAAAACAAAATGAAGGCCTAACATCGAAGCAAAAATTTTTATCCCAGCTTATGGCCTCGGCCGTTCTGATTCTGGCCATGTATTTTTCGGGGTTAAACTTTTCCTTACCGCTTCCCTTTGGCTTGAGTACTTCATCTATTTTAGTGGTCTTTATTTTTGCGGTTTTTTGGATCACCGGCTTTTCCAATGCATTCAACCTCACCGATGGAATTGACGGTTTAGCCAGTGGTAACGGGATTATTAGCCTAACTGCCTATCTCATTATCTTTTTAAAACAAGGGCAGATGGATCTGGCGCTCTTCAACGTTGCCTTGATTGCTTCTTTGTTTGGTTTTCTAATCTTTAATATGAAAACCGCTAAAGTCTTTATGGGTGACGCTGGTTCATTGGCAATTGGCGCTAGCTTAGCGGTGATTAGCTTAATGACTGGAAATCCTTGGAGTTTATTAGTTTTCGGTTTTATTTACGTCGTGGAAACGGCTAGTGTCATGATTCAAGTGACTTATTTCAAAAAGACTGGCAAGCGCATTTTCAAAATGACCCCCATCCACCATCATTTTGAAATGGAAGGCTGGAGTGAATGGAAAATTGACTTTGTTTTATGGGGCATTGCTGCAGCTTTAAGTGTTATCGGAATTTTTATTTTTTAGGAGTATATTATGGAGCAAACATCTAGTAAGCAAACAGTAAAGAATAAAAAGGTTTTGGTCTTAGGTTTGGCCAAAACGGGTCTGAGTGTGGTTAAGAAACTCGCTGCCGAAGGTGCGATTGTGACTGTCAATGATAAGCAGCCCCTAGATGAAAATAAAGCCGCCCAAGATCTTATTGAGCACAATGTTCGTATTATTTCTGGCTATCATCCTATTGAGCTCCTAGACGAGGACTTTGCTTTTATGGTCAAAAATCCTGGCATCCCTTATAGCAACCCCATGGTTCAAAGAGCCCAGGAGTTGAACTTACCGATTTATACCGATATCGAGCTTCTAGCCTGGTTTAACCAAGCGGAGGTCATTGGTATTACCGGATCAAATGGTAAGACAACCACTACCTCCTTATTGGGAGAGATCTTACAAGGCGCTAGGGAATTAACCGGAAAAACGGAAGTAGCCGGCAATATAGGAATACCGGCTTTAACCGCCAGCCAAGGATTAAGCAGTCAAGATCGTTTAGTATTGGAATTGTCCAGCTTTCAATTAATGGGAATTGAAACATTTCGTCCCCATATTGCAGCCATCATTGACCTCTACCCAACCCACTTAGACTATCATGGAAGTATTGAAAATTACCTCGCTGCCAAATGGCGGATTACTAAGAACCAAGGTCCAGACGATTACTTACTATTAAACTATGACCAAGAAATCCTTTGGCAAAAGGCTAAGGAAAGTTCTGCCCAAGTTATTCCGATTTCGATAGAAAGTGAGTTGGAAAAAGGGGCATGGTATAATGAAAAAGAAGGGACCCTAATGTGGGGGAGTGAGACGGTCTTAAAACGAGAAGACCTCTTCTTACCTGGTAAACACAATGTTCAGAATGCCTTAGTCGCTCTTGCTATCGCTAAATTATTAGGCGTAAGCAATGCAAGTATCCAAGCAGCTTGTTCACAATTCCATGGAGTCAAACACCGGATTCAATTTGTTGATCAAATAAAAGACCGCCGCTTTTACAATGATTCCAAGGCGACCAATAATGAAGCCAGCATCACAGCCTTACGCAGTTTTAAAGAGTCCTTAGTATGGATAGCTGGTGGCTTGGACCGAGGAAATGGTGTGGAAGAGCTATTAAAAGAGCTAGGTCATGTGCATGCCCTAGTAGCTATGGGAGAAACCCAGGATAAATTTATCGATCTCGCTAATAAGGCAGGAATTTCTCAAATTAGTGTCGCTAAAAATATTGAAGAGGCGACCCAAGCTGCTTACCGTTTAAGCCAGCCAGGAGATGTGATTCTTTTATCCCCTGCCTGTGCTTCTTGGGACCAATACCCTAATTTTGAAGTGCGTGGTCAACGCTTTATCGATGCAGTAGCAGAATTAAAGAATCAGGAAAGCTAAAAAGGAGTTTTACTATGCGAATCGTTTTATCTGGTGGTGGGACAGGCGGACATATTTATCCAGCCCTAGCACTGAGGAAAGAAATTTTAACGCAATACCCCCAAGCGGAATTCCTCTATATTGGAACAGAAAAGGGGCTTGAAGGGAAAATTGTTCCTAATTTGGGCATTGACTTTCAGACGATTAGAATCCAGGGGCTAAAACGCTCACTTTCTTTTGACAATGTGCGCACTCTAGCCTACATGGTCAAAAGTATTCATCAATGTAAAAAATATTTAAAAGCTTTCCAACCAGATGTGGTGATTGGAACAGGTGGTTATGTTTGTGCACCGGTTCTTTACCAAGCCGCTAAGATGAAAATTCCAACGATTATTCATGAACAAAATAGTGTTGCTGGGGTCACTAATAAGTTTCTCAGTCGCTATGTTGATAAAATTTGTATTTGCTATTCTGAGGTCAAGGAAGATTTTAAACATCACAATAATAAGGTGGTCTTTACGGGAAACCCTAGGGCCCAAGAATTAGCTGGAGATTCTTCTCAAGTTGATTTAGAAAGTTTTCACTTAGATAATGACCTGCCTACAGTGCTTATATTTGGCGGAAGCCGGGGGGCACAACGGATCAATGAAGTGGTTTTGGACATGGTAGGTGAACTACAACACCGGTCCTATCAAAGTATCATCGCCACTGGAGATATTTACTATGAGGATTGGCAAGCTCGCTTTCCTAATATGGAGAACTTTTCCAATGTTAGAATCCTGCCGTATATCAATAATATGCCTGAACTTATGCGTAAGGTAGACTTAGTTGTTTGTCGGAGTGGAGCAACGACGCTTACTGAACTGACGGCAGTCGGTACACCAAGTATCTTGATTCCTAGTCCTAATGTAACTAATAACCACCAACAGCATAACGCTGAAAGTTTGGTCAACAATCAGGCTGCCAAAATGATCCTAGAAAAAGACCTCAGCCCTAAACGCTTACTGCAAACTATTGATGAACTAATGACCAATCCGGGTAAGCGCATCCAAATGAGCCACCAAGCAAAAAACTTAGGCGTCCCTGATGCTAGTGATCGGATTATTCAAGTCATTAAAGATCTGCTCTAAAGGAGGTTATTATGGTTGATTGGGATAAGGAAGCCCGACGCTTTCGTCAACGGCGTCAAGAGGCCGAGAAGCAGGAAGAATTGGCCTCAAGTGAAGGGCAAGCCGATGAGTCCAGTGATGACCCTGGACTAAGTCAAGTGCATCCGCAAAAACACTTAGGGCTAAAAGATAAGCAACAAGGCCTGCCAAATGAAGAAGAGGGAAAGGGCGAAGATTCCACTAAAGATCAAGAGCAAAAGCACAAAAAGACTTTTAATTATAGAAAGTATATCAATTGGACCTATTTATCCCGGTCAAAGAACAAAAAAGTGCAGTTAAAATCAGTCTCGTGGGCACGATTGATTTTAGCTGCTGCTTTCCTTTTTATGATTATTTTTAGTGTCCTTTGGCTTTCACCACTTAACCGTATCGCTGCAATTGAAGTAAGTGGGAATAATATTGTCCCCCAAGAGCAGATTCTCTATGGATCAGGCTTACGGGAAAATATGACCTATCTAGGGATTGAATCAAAAACCGGGGTGGTGGATAACCGCTTAAAACAATTGTTCCCCAGTGTCCGCAGTGTTCAGCTGAATGCTAAGGGAAATCGAACGGTCGAAGTTAATGTCCAAGAATTCCGTGCCATTGGCTATGTGAAGAAACAAGATTTTTATTATCCCGTTTTGGAAAATCATATTATTCTTGATGGGGCTATTCCTTATCTTGACCAGGATATTCCCCTCTTTACGAGTTTTGAAGACCAAGAACTTCTTCACCTGGCCAACCAACTTTCCAAATTGTCTGATGACTTACTGGCTAAGATTAATGAGGTTGTGAATATTAGCGATGATAATTACCCTAACCATATTGCTTTAAAAATGGAAGATGGTAATATCGTGGTAGGTTTTATCGATAGTATCGCTGACCGGATGCAGTATTATGAGCAAATCGTTAGTGAATTAGAAGGAAAAACCGGGGTAATTAATATGGAAGTAGGGAGCTATTTCCAAGAAAAGAATCCCCTCAACGATCCTTTTGTGAGTCCGGAGGAAAAAGCTTCCTACCAAGAAAAAGTGGACCAGGTAAAGGAAAAGTCTAAAGAAAAGCAGTCAAAGGCTGATAAGCATAGCAGCGAGTCTAAGCCAGGAGATAAACCTAAGCCAAGAGGAGAGCAAAGCGGAGCAAGTGAGGAAGGGACTTCTTCACAAAGGCAAACTAGTAGTCAGTCCAACCCTAGACCCGGCACTAATTCGAGCCAGCAGTCATCAACAGTGACTCAGACTAGGTCAAGTAATTCTTAGAATTTATCTATTAAATTGGATTGAAAAAACGGACATGTCTCTTATACAATGATTAAAAACAATTAATAGTCCTATTTGCTGGCCAAGTGGTAGAAGTAAAAAGGCCGATTACTAACAAATTCGTTTCGTCTTAATAGGATTTATGTTAAAATTAATTGCGATATAGTCATATCTAATACTTATAGAATTAAATAGGAGGTTTCAATCATATGGTTCAACCCAAAACATATGTAGGATTAGACATTGGAACCACTTCCGTCAAAGTCGTTGTTGCCGAAAATGTTAATCAACGTTTAAATATTATCGGTGTTGGTAGTCAACGCTCTGAAGGCCTAAGCCGAGGAGTTATTGTTGATATTGATAAAACCGTCGAAGCGATTAGAAGTGCAGTAAACCAAGCCGAACAGAAAGCTAACATACAAATTGATCGAGTGGTTGTCGGCGTTCCAAGTAATCAAATTAATATTGAACCTTGTTACGGAATGATTGCCGTTTCAGGAGAAAATCGAGAAATCACCGACAAGGACGTCTACAATGTCTTATCAGCAGCTAAAGTGAGAGCTGTACCCCCCGAGAGAGAAATTATATCAGTTGTTCCTGAAGAATTTATCGTTGATGGTTTTGATGGCATTCGCGACCCACGTGGTATGATTGGCGTTCGTTTAGAATTATACGCCAGCATGATCACCGGGCCCAAAACCATCATTCACAACATTAAACGTTGTGTTGATAAAGCTGGTCTCATTGTTGATGACCTAGTTGTTCAACCCTTGGCCAATGGTCAAGTGGCCTTATCTGAAGATGAACGCGATTTTGGAACTATTATCATCGACATGGGTGGCGGGCAATCTACAGCCAGTGTGATTCATGAAGGTCAATTAAAATTCTCTTATGTTGATCAAGAAGGTGGAGAATATGTTTCAAAAGATATTTCCACTATACTCAATACGACTTTAGAAAATGCTGAACGTATTAAATTAGAATATGGCTACGCAAAATCAGACGTTACCAGTCCTGATGAATATTTCCCAGTTGAAACGATCGGGAAAAAAGACCCTGTTCGTGTTGATGAACAGTATCTTGCAGAAATTATTGAAGCACGTTTACAACAAATATTTGAAACGCTAAAGAAAGCCTTAGACCAAGTGGAAGCCTTTGAACTTCCTGGAGGAGTTGTGATCACCGGAGGAGCCGCTTCCTTACCAGGTTTAGTTGATTTGGCTGAGGAAATGTTTGGAACGGATGTTAGATTCTATATTCCTGAACAAGTTGGCCTAAGAAATCCAAGCTTTACAACAGCATATGGCGTTGTGGCTTATGCAGCTAAGCTACCAGATATTTATCATGTTGCTCAAGGAAAGACCCATTCTGTAAACAGTAATCAAAGTAAACCAAGTTACCAAGCTTCCAATCAAGCCCTTCATCAAGAGGCAGTTGTGGATGAACCAACTTATAAGGATTCTGTAACGAATGATGAGCGTGATGTTTATGCAACAGCTGAAGATGCTGGTCAAGAGTATCAAGATGACAACCAAGAAGATGAAGGATTCTTACAAAAAATACGTCAAGTTTTTGATGATATGTTTAGTTAAGAGGGAATTGCTTATAAATAGGAGGATTAACTATGGATTTAGAATTTGATAATACTGCAGAATACAACAATAACGCTAACATCAAGGTCATTGGTGTTGGTGGTGGGGGTAACAATGCTGTTAACCGCATGATCGATGAAGGCGTTAAGGGTGTTGAATTTATTGTTGCTAATACTGATACCCAAGCCTTGGCTAACTCTAAAGCAGATGCAAAGATTCACTTAGGTCCTAAAGTGACCCGTGGTCTTGGTGCTGGGGCCCAACCAGAAGTAGGGCAAAAAGCCGCTGAAGAAAGTGAAGACCAAATTCGCGAAGCACTAGAAGGTGCTGATTTAATCTTTATTACCGCTGGTATGGGTGGTGGTACTGGTACCGGTGCTGCTCCAATTGTTGCTCGTATTGCTAAGGAAGACTTAGGTGCTTTAACCGTTGGGGTAGTTACCCGCCCATTCACCTTTGAAGGCCCTAAACGTGGTCGTGCAGCAGCAGAAGGTATTGCCAACATGAAGGAATATGTGGATACCTTAGTGACCATTTCTAACAACCGCTTATTAGAAATTGTTGATAAGAAAACCCCAATGCGGGAAGCCTTTGGTGAAGCGGACAATGTCTTACGCCAAGGGGTTCAAGGAATTTCTGACTTGATTACCTCACCCGGCTATGTGAACTTGGACTTTGCTGACGTGCGTACCGTGATGCAAGACCAAGGGACAGCCTTAATGGGCATTGGTACAGCAAGCGGGGAAAACCGTACGGCTGAAGCAACCAAGAAGGCCATTTCTTCACCATTATTAGAAGTATCCATTGATGGGGCTGAACAAATTCTCTTGAATATTTCTGGTGGAGAAGACCTAACCCTATTTGAAGCCCAAGACGCTGCTGAAATCGTTGGTGCGGCTTCTTCTAGCGAAGTGAACATCATTTTTGGTACCACTATTAATGATCGTTTAGATGACGAAGTGGTGGTAACCGTTATTGCTACCGGGATTGATCCTGAACGTCGCCAAGAAAAACAACGTAAGGCAAAAAAGCAACGTCCCGTTAGCCAAGCAACACCAAATTATCAAGACCAAGCCTTTCAAAATCAAGGACAAGCCAGAAATTTAGGTAATCGTCCCGAATACTTTGAAGAAAAACAAGTTCCAAATAACCAAGCTTTCCAAAACCGCCAAGGGCAAGTAAACCAAGAGCCTTGGAATGATTCAGGACGTAATTATGGTGGCCAAGACCCACGCTACCAACAAGACAACCGCTTTACTGATAACGTTAGTGAAGATGATGAGTTAGACACACCACCATTCTTTAGAAAGCGTCGTCGTTAAGATCATGACGATTCAAGCCAATGTTAAACAAATTGAAGGTATCATAGAGGATACTAAGCAATCAGCGTGTTCTTCAAACAAGGTCACGCTGATTTGCGTTTCTAAATATCATAGTTCTGAAGAGGCCATGGCAGTATACCATTGTGGCATCCGTCACTTTGCAGAAAATTATGTCCAAGGCTTATTAGCTAAAAAAGCAGCTATGCCGGATGATGTGATTTGGCATTTAATCGGTCCCTTGCAGTCACGAAAGGTCAAAGAGGTTATTAATGAAATTGACTATTACCATGCCTTAGACCGTATAAAGATAGCTAAAGAGATTGATAAGCGGGCGACTAAAGAGATTAAATGTTTTGTTGAAGTGAATATCTCCGGAGAGACTTCTAAACATGGTCTAACCAAGGAAGAAACCCTTCCCTTCATCGAACATTTAGCTGAATTTAAGAAAATCAAGGTAGTGGGTTTGATGACCATGGCTCCGAGTGCTGCCAGTGACTCAGAAGTTCAAGAAATTTTTAGACAATTGGCAAGCTTGCGTGACCAAGTTGCTGACCAACAATGGATGCACGCTCCTTGCACCGAGCTTAGCATGGGAATGAGCCAAGACTATCCACTTGCCATTAAAGAAGGGGCCAGCTTTATTCGAGTAGGGTCAGCTTTCTTCAAAGACTAGCCAAAAAGGTAGGAATGTTAATGATTAATTTTATTCAAAATGTATTGCAAATATATATTTCTGTTATCATCGTTTGGGCACTTTTATCTTGGTTGCCAGGCGCTAGACAGAGTCGTTTGGGCCAATTATTGGACCGGATCGTCAGGCCCTATATTGACTGGTTCGAACGGATAATCCCACCGATCGGCGGCATTAGTTTTAGCCCTATTGTAGCCATCTTAGTCTTAGAACTAGCCATTAGTGGCTTAAATGTTTTACGCTAGAAGGACTGTTATTTGAGATGACCGATTCGACTTTGATGCATTTCTTGCCGAGTGAGGCGGATTTTGTTGACCAGGTGATTAATTGGAAAAACCGAGTGTCTGCATCTTTTCAACCTTTTTTAAGCCACTTTTTGGATCCTAGAGAGCAGGCCATTGTCTATTCCCTCATTGGTAAGGATGAAGACCTACAGGTTAAAGATTTTGGCGGTTATCCTCAAGCTGAAATGCGCCGGATGATCATTGCCCCTCGCTATGAGGAGGTCAATGACAGTGATTTTAACATTAGTTTGATTCAGATTAATTATGCCGTCAAGTTCAACCATATTGAACATCGCCAAGTCCTAGGAACTTTACTGGGGGAAGGTTTACAAAGAAATCGAATTGGCGATATCATTCACTCTGACTTGGACTGGCAATTTTTTATTGATGCTTCTCTCACTGACTTTGTAAACAGTCAAATTCAACGTATTGGAAAAGTCAGTGTTAAATTAGAAGCCATCGATTTTGCTGATCGGATCCAAGTGGAAGACCCTTGGCAGCCTTTGGAAAGGTCACTAACCTCCTTTCGCATGGACTTGGTTTTAAGCGAGGGCTTTAACTTGTCGCGGTCAAAGGTAAAATCAGCCATTGAAGCTGGTTTAGTGAAATACAATTGGATGCCCTTAACCAACAGTGCTCAAACAGTGTCTGAAGGAGATATTTTATCGCTTAGACATCATGGGCGGCTGCGCCTAGACAAGGTGCTTAAGGTCAGCAAAAAGGGCAAGTATCGGGTACAATTAAGTCGTTTAGAAAATCGCTAGGAGGTTACTTTCGATGCAAGCTAAACAAGTGAGAGAAAAAACATTTAATAGCAAAATGCGGGGTTATGATAAAAAAGAGGTCGACGCTTATCTTAAAGAGCTTTCCATGGTCATGGATAATCTGGAGACCAATAACCAATATTTGCAACAGGAATTATACGATGTCAATAACCAACTCGATGAATATCGTGAACGAGAAGCCTCAGTGAATCGGTCTATAGTCGTTGCCCAACAAGCCGCTGACCGGGTGCGCGCGGATAGCTTGAATGAGGCTGATCTTATTATTCAAAAAGCCGAATCGGAAGCCCAAAAACTCCTACAAACGGCAGCGGATAAAGCCAATACCATTGTTAAAGAGAAATCACGGCTCAGGGAAATGTCGCGCTATTACATCTTCCAAATGCAAGGCTTGATTAATAATGCAAAAGAAGTTTTAGATGATCCGCAATGGGAGGAACTCTTTGCAGATCAAGAAGAAGAAAAAGTTGAGACACCGGTATTGGACGAAGTCCTAGCTGGGGAGAACTTCCAGGTACGCAACCAGGAAGCTGACCAACTCTACCAAGAAGCTTTGGATGAGGCTAAGCATAAACAAGCGCAAAAAGAATTTTTTGACCAAGCTTCTGGAGACCAACCTGCCCAAATGCCTGAGGAGGCACAAAAACTATTTGATGAAGAAGCTGAGAAGCTGGATAGCGATAATTAGAACTGAGCAAATGGGCGTTATTTTGAAGTTGAAAATTTAGCTTTTCTTGCGTATAATTGATTGCAATAAGATTTACAACAGAACACGGTTTAGGGTACTTTAGTGTGAGCGAGTCTATGTGGGGTGTGAGATAGATGATTAAAGCCTTAGATTATCATCTGTTGACCTGTTTGGCTGAACATGTAGAGTAAGCTGGGCCGTTAGTTGCGTTAAGACTTTAAGGCAGAACTTTATCTGTAAAATTGGGTGGTACCACGAGCACACATCGTCCCTTTGGGCGGTGTGTTTTTTTATTTTAATGAGAGGAAGCAATTGTTTATGAAAATGAAAGATACTTTAAACTTAGGAAAAACTAAGTTCCCTATGCGGGGAAATTTACCCAAAAAAGAACCAGAACGTCAGAAAGAATGGGAAGAAAATCAGGTTTATGAAAGACGTTTGAGACAAAATAAGGACAATCAACCCTTTGTTCTCCATGATGGCCCTCCCTATGCTAATGGGAATATTCATATTGGTCATGCTTTAAATAAGATTACCAAGGACATCATTATCCGTTCTAAAAGCATGCAGGGCTACTACAGCCCCTATGTGCCGGGCTGGGATACCCATGGCCTACCGATTGAACAAGCAGTGACTAATTCAGGGGTAGACCGTAAGTCATTGTCGACCGCTGAATTTCGTCAGATCTGTCAAGATTACGCGAGCCAACAAATCGATAGCCAACGTCAAGATTTCAAACGACTAGGGGGACAAGGTGATTGGGAAGATCCGTATATTACCTATACTAAAAAGTTTGAAGCTCAAGAAATTCGAGTTTTTGGTGAAATGGCTAAGAAGGGCTTAATTTATCGGGGAAATAAACCGGTCTATTGGTCACCTTCAAGTGAATCGACCTTAGCTGAGGCGGAAATTGAATATAAGGACGTGGAAACCCCAAGTATCTATGCTGCCTTCAAGGCCAAGGATACTAAGGGTAAGTTACCAGAGGATACTGAATTTATTATCTGGACCACCACACCATGGACCCTGCCTGCTAGTGAAGCTATTGCAGTTCATCCACAAATCGAATACAGTTTAGTGGCGGTCAATGGTCATCACTATGTCGTTGCTAGCGAACTGCTAGAAAGTTTAGCAGAAAAATTCCAATGGACCGATTATCAAGTTGAAGATAGAGTCTTAGGCCAAGACCTGGAATTGATGAAGGCCAACCACCCATTCTATGACCGCGAATTACTACTCATCCTGGGAGACCATGTGACCACTGAATCAGGTACTGGTTTAGTTCATACGGCGCCTGGACATGGGGAAGATGACTACTATGTCGGGGTTAAATATGGCTTAGATGTCTTATCCCCTGTGGATGACCAAGGCTGCTTTACTGAAGAAGCTGAAGGCTTAGAAGGGATCTTCTACGAAGAAGGGAATGACTTAGTCATTGATAAAATGACTAAAAATGGCACCTTATTAAAGGTAGAATACTTTGTCCATAGTTATCCCCATGACTGGCGGACCAAGAAACCAGTTATTTTTAGAGCCCTCCCTCAATGGTTCTGTTCAGTAGACAAAATTCGTGAAAAGACCCTAGATGTTATCAATAATGAAGTGACTTGGTGGCATCCTTCTGGTCAACACCGGATCTATAACATGATTCGCGACCGGGGTGACTGGGTCATCTCTAGACAAAGAGTCTGGGGCGTTCCGCTACCTATTTTCTATGCAGAAGACGGCACACCAATCATTAGCGAAGAAACCATCAACCATGTGGCTAAGCTCTTCGAAGAACATGGGTCAAATATTTGGTTTGAAAAAGAAGCCAAAGACTTACTCCCTGAAGGCTACCAAAATGAACACTCACCAAATGGAGAATTCACCAAGGAAAATGACATTATGGACGTTTGGTTTGACTCAGGTTCATCTTGGGCTGGGATTTTACAAACGCGAAATGATCTTTCCTATCCAGCAGACATGTATCTGGAAGGGTCTGACCAATACCGTGGTTGGTTTAACTCTAGTCTCTTAACCTCTGTTGCAGTGAATGACCATGCGCCTTATAAGGAAGTCGTTTCCCAAGGTTTTGTTAATGATGGGGAAGGGCGTAAAATGAGTAAGTCATTAGGAAACACCGTGTCTCCTAATGATGTCTGTGACCAACGTGGGGCAGATATTTTGCGCCTCTGGGTGGCTTCAGTAGATTCCCGCTATGATGTCCGCATTTCTGATGATATCCTGGGTCAAGTGGCTGAGTCCTACCGGAAGATTCGGAATACCTTGCGCTTTACCCTAGGCAATCTCTTTGATTTCGATGCCGAGGAAAATTATGTCGCTTACGACGATCTTGACAGTATTGACCAATATATCTTGGTCCTACTTAATGAATTAGTCGACCATGTCATTGACTACTACAATCACTATGATTTCAACAGTATTTATCAAGAAATCATTAATTTCCTCACCCAAGTCATGTCTAGTTTCTATTTGGATTATTCCAAGGATGTCACTTATATTCTCTTAGCCGATGATCCTAAACGTCGCAACATGCAAACAGTAATGTACGAAGTATTGAAGAAGATTACTATTTTACTTACACCAATCATTCCTCATACCACGGAAGAAATTTGGTCCTACATGGGTGAAGCTGAGGACTATGTTCAATTAGCAGACTTCCCTGAAGTAGAAGACTATAGTAATGCTGAAGCATTAAAAGCAAAATGGGAAAAATTCTTTGACTTTAGAGATGATGTTAACCATAGCCTAGAAAGTGCTCGTAACGAAAAAGTGATCGGTAAGTCTTTAGAAGCCAAGGTCATTGTTTATGCTAAGGAAGATAGTCGCCAATTCTTGGAAAGCATTGGGGATGACCTAAAAACTTATCTGATTGTTTCCCAGTTAGAAATTAAAGACTATCAAGAAGCAGATAACCAAGCCAGCGATTACGAGGACTATGCCATTGCCATTGTTCCGGCTGAGGGTAAGGTGTGTGACCGTTGCCGGGGCGTTTATCCTTCAGTAGGTAGTGTTGAAGGAGCTGAAAGTCTTTGCCAACGTTGTGCTGACATCGTTCTTAATTACTTCCCTGAAGCACTAGTCAAAGAGGAAGATTAGTCATGTACCAAGGAATTTTAAAGTCATACGATGAAAAACGTGGCTATGGTTTTATCCAAGTCCTTCATCCTTATTTTGAAAAAGATGTTTTTATCCACCGGACTGCCTTACAGGCAGCTGACTATGAAAAAGTGCTGGTCAATGATCTTCTAGCTTTTGAAATTGCTTGGGGACAAAGAGGCCCTCAAGCGGTGAACGTTCAATAAATGAATAAGCTATTCCAATCAGATTCCTATCCTGATTGGGGTAGCTTTTTTTATTTGTCTAATCCATAGAAGAGGGGTAAATAAAAACAAAAAAGGAAAGCAAAAAGCTAATTTAGTTATAAAATAAACAATAATTGTATCTAGTTAGTGAAAATAAATACAAATTGTGTCTTTTTACCTTGATTTTACGCTAATTCGCTAATATAAATAGCGCTTACATGACTTCGTGATATAATAAACATGTAGAAAATAGTACAAAATTTAGGAGGTAGCAAAATGAAATTTGTAATTGTTGGTACAAACCATGCTGGGATTGCAGCGGCAAATACTATCTTAGATAATTATGGAGAAGGCAATGAATTAGTCATGCTTGACCGCAACTCAAACTTAAGTTATTTAGGCTGCGGGACTGCCTTATGGGTAGGTCGTCAAATCGATGGCTATGAAGGACTTTTCTATACTAAACCAGAAGATTTTGAAGCCAAAGGGGCTAAAATTTCTTTGGAAACTAATGTGGAAAAGGTTGATTTTGATAAGAAGGTCGTTTATGCCAAAACAAAAGACGGGCAAGAAATTGAAGAATCTTATGATAAGTTAATTCTTGCTGAAGGCTCTGCACCAATTGCTCCTAACTTACCAGGTAAAGACTTAGATGGGATCCACTTCTTAAAACTCTTCCAAGAAGGCCAAGCGGTTGACCAAGAACTCAGCAAGGAAGGTGTAGATACCGTAGCCGTTATTGGTGCCGGTTATATTGGGGTAGAAATTGCTGAAGCAGCAAGACGTCGTGGTAAGAATGTTTTATTATTCGATGCTGAAGATACTTGTTTGGCTTCCTACTATGACAAAGAGTTCTCCCAATTAATGGATGAAAACCTTAAAGAAAACGGGATTGAGACCCATTACGGTGAATTCGCCCAAGAGTATTTAGGTGAAAATGGACGGGTCACTGGACTAAAAACCGATAAAGGCCAATATGAAGTGGATGCTGTGATTAACTGTATCGGCTTTAGACCTAATTCAAACCTTGGGGAAGACCACTTGGAACGTTTCGGCAATGGCGCATATTTAGTTAACCGTGGTTTCCAAACCTCTGACCCTGATGTTTATGCTGTGGGTGACTGTGCCACCAACTATTCCAACGCTTTGCAAGATACTACCTATATTGCCTTAGCAAGTAATGCAGTTCGTGCCGGGATCGTTGGTGCCCACAATGCAGCAGGGACTGCCATTGATGGCGCTGGTGTTCAAGGCTCAAATGGGATTGAAATCTTTGACTTGAAATTAGTTTCCACCGGTTTAAGTGTTAAGGCTGCGAAAAAAGCCGATATTCCAGTGAAATATGTTGACTATGAAGACTTACAATTACCAGGCTTTATGCCAGAAGAAAAGAATGAAAAGGTAAAAATTCGGATTGTTTATACTGAAGAAGGTAACCGGATCGTAGGTGCCCAATTAGCTTCTCATTACGATATGCACCAATTAATCCACATGTTCTCCTTAGCCATTCAAGAACAATTAACCATGGATAAATTACAACTCCTAGATATCTTCTTCTTGCCTCACTATAACCAACCTTATAACTATGTTACTATGGCGGCTTTAAGCGCTGATAAATAGCAGCCATTAAGAAAAATAAAAAGCCCTGAGTCACTGATTAAATGCTAATCAAGTGACTCAGGGCCTTTTTTTAATTGATAATTAATTAGCCTAGCTTTTTAGCCAGCCAGTAATAGATGAGCAAAATAATAATGGCACCGAGTAGAGTAGGGATAATGTAAAAACCACCGATTTCTGGACCGAAGCCAGACATTAATTTTCCACCTAGCCAGGAACCGAGAATACCTGCGATTACATTTCCAATCACTCCACCGGGAACGTCTCTACCAATGATGGCACCAGCGATTGCACCAAGTACACCACCAACAATGAGGGACCAAATCCAACCCATAGTGATTACCTCCTTTATTTTTGTCTGTTTATATTCTAGTTGAAAAAGACGCTTTTAACAAATAATATGTAAGTTCTGCTTAAGAATAAGAGAGCTTGACCCATTCTGAGAGATTTTTGTTACAATAAAAAAGAATTTAATTTCAAAGAAAAGGGGTAGCCTCATGGAATTCGGTGAAAAAACACTCACTAAAGAAACCATTTACCAAGGAAGTTTGATTGAAGTTGAAAAGCACGTGGTGGAGTTACAAAATAAAGAAAAAGCCAATCGCGAAATCATCCACCATGCCCCGGCAGTGGCAATTTTAGCCCTTAACAATGATAAATTATTACTGGTCAAGCAATACCGTAAAGCCATCGAAAAGGCTATTTTAGAAATTCCAGCTGGCTTAGTCGATCCCGGAGAAGACCTGTTAACTGCTGCCAAGCGTGAACTCGAAGAGGAGACCGCCTTTCAAGCTAAAAACTGGCAAGCCCTGGATAAATTTTATGTCTCACCGGGCTATTTAGATGAATATCTTCAAATTTATCAAGCCTCCAGCTTGGCTAAGGTCGCTCATCCTAAAGCCCAAGACGCGGATGAACATATTGAAGTTTTTCAATTGAGTTTCGAAGAAGTACAAGCGGCGATTGAAAAAGGAGATATCTGTGACATGAAGACCATTTATGCCGTCAAACAATGGGAGATTATCAAATTACGAGGTGAAACGAAGTAATCATTATGAAGCAAAAGGATCCTTTAATTACCCGACGCTCTTATCGGAAGGCCCGGGAAAAGAACAACCGCAAGAATATCTGGCGGCGCCTCTTCAAACAAGAGGAAGAGTTTGATGATCAAGATGAAGTGGATAATGAATCTCGTCCAACGCCCTCAGTCAATCACTCTGAAGCAGCTAGTGATCAGGAGGGCGAGGAAGTTTCTGCAAGCTCTCAAGAGGACGAAACAGACTTGGAAGCGACTAAAGCAGCGAGCCAATCAGCAGACCTTGATGAAACGAATCAAAGTGAAAGCGTAAGAAAAGCTAATCAGCGGCCTTCAATAGACCGCTTCCTTAATTGGGGCATCGTTATTTTAATTTTAGCCATCATTATAGTGACAGCTATCGCATTTTTTGTATAGGAGAGAAGAATGAAAATTGCTATTATCGCGGCCCTGAGTCGGGAAGTGAATTATTATATTGAAACTATTGACCATTTAGAAGAAAAGACTATCGCTGATATGACCTATTGGCTAGGCAGCTATCAAGGCAAGGACTTAGTGATTGCCCAGTCCGGGGTCGGCAAGGTCAATGCGGCCTTGGCGACGACTGTCGTTGCTCTGGAAGATCCGGATGTGATTATTAATACCGGTTCAGCTGGAGCTATTGATCCTAGTTTAAAGATTGGTGACATTGTTTTGGCGGAATATGCCATCTATAACGATGTCGATGCAACTGCGTTTGATAATGTCTTAGGCCAAGTGGATGGGATGCCGGTGAACTACCCAACCGACCCTCAATGGCGTTCAGCTTTTTATCAGTATTACTCTGAACATGCTAGCCAAGCTAACATTAAAGTTGGCCCGATTGTTTCTGGAGATTCCTTTATCGCTAGCCAAGACAAGGTGGCTTGGATTCAAGAGCACTTCCCCGGAGCCATGTGTACCGAGATGGAAGGCACGGCGATAGGGCAAGTGGCTTATCGTTTTAAGATTCCTTTCGTCATTATCCGGGCCATCTCAGATACCGCTAACCATGATGCTAATATAACTTTTGAAGAGTTTATTGAAAAAGTGGGGCGTCAAAGCGCCCAAGCTACCCTGGACTTTATAGCAAAACTTCAATAAGTCTGCTTAGGATGAAGTATCAGAAAAATATTGGTAAATAAATTGACAGCAGGGCTGATATTTAGTACACTAGTGGTTGTGTAAAATAATGCAGCAGAGTTGAAGCAAGCTCGTCAATAGTTCGCCCACGAATGGTGTAGTGAGTACCTGCGGCTGCATAGGGGAAAGCCTTGGATGAACTACACGAATGCGATCAATTCCATAATTATTTTACTCCAATACTAATTATTTTAAAAAATGGAGGAAACAATTTATGTCACGTTATACTGGAACAAGCTGGAAGAAATCACGTCGTTATGGGATTTCATTATCCGGAACTGGTAAAGAATTAGCTCGTCGCCCTTACGCTCCTGGTCAACATGGACCTAACCAACGTCGTAAGAGCTTATCTGAATACGGTCTTCAATTACAAGAAAAACAAAAATTACGTTTTATCTATGGTTTAACTGAAAAGCAATTCCATAATCTATACAACCGTGCTGAAAAGATCAAAGAAGGTACTGTGGGTACCAACTTCATGACCCTTTTAGAACAACGTTTAGATAACATGGTTTACCGTTTAGGTTTAGCTTCTACCCGTCGCCAAGCACGTCAATTAGTTTCCCATGGACATATCACTGTTGATGGCAAACGTGTTGATATCCCTTCTTACATTGTTGAAGTAGGACAAGTTATCGGCGTTCGTGAAAAATCTAAGAACTTACAAGTGATTAAAGATTCTGTTGAAGGTTTATACGGTCACGTTCCTTATGTTGAATTTGATGCTGATAAACTAGAAGGCTCATTATCACGCTTACCAGAACGCGATGAAATGAACCAAGAAATCGACGAATCACTCGTTGTTGAATACTACAACCAAGTTTAATCTGCTTTTAGAAAAGTCTGTTACAGTTTTTGTAACAGACTTTTATTGTATAGCGGGAGTAGACCTTTGCCTGGCGAATACTTTGGCCATTGCTCTGAGGCTAGTGTGGACTAAGTCCCAACTTTAGCGTATAATGTTTATTATTAGGTATAAAAGCGTCTTTTTAGCAATAGAGGGGGGAAGACAGTGGGATTTATAATTGCTCTAATCATCATCATTGTGATTATTTTGATTGGCTATGGCCTACTCTACTACTTAGGTCGCAAGCAAAGCAAAACCAACCTAGAACTTGATGAGAAGAAACAGGAGATCATGGCCATTCCTGTTGCAGATAAACTCTACACTATCCGTAATAAAAATGTGAGTGGAAATACACGCCGGCTATTTGAGGCTGAACAAGCCAAGTGGCAAACCATTAAACAGTATAAGTTGCCTGAAATTGAAGCGGCACTGGTGCAGGCCCAGGCAGATGCTGATAAATTTTCGCTGATTAAGTCTAGAAAAACGGCCGAAGAAACCGAAAAGTTGATTTATGATACTTTGCAAGATGTTCAGAATATCAATCAATCCTTAGAAGAACTCTTAGCTAGCGAGTCAAAAAATGAAGCTTATTTTCAAGAGGTTAATGACCGCTATGCCAAAATAAGAAAACAACTCCTTGCCCATGGTTATGCCTATGGGGATTCACAAGAAACTTTGGAAAAACATCTTTCTTATATTGAATTGGACTTTACCAAATACAATACCTTAATGAGCGATGCCGACTACCTAGCAGCTCATGATGTTTTAGACCAAACTAAGGAAGATATCGAAGCCTTAGAAGCGATGATGGAAGAAATTCCTAAGTTATTGGATAAGATTGATAATGAATATGAAGAACAACTTGAAGACCTTAAATCTGGCTATTCGCAAATGCTAGATATGGACTTCCAGTTCCCTTCTGGTGTACGGGTTGATGAAGAAATTCAACAGGTAGAAAAGGGCATCGAGCAATGCTATGCAGCCTTAGCTGAATGCGATTTAAGTGAAACATCTTCCTTAATGAGCGCAACTGAAGCTCAAATTGACCGCAGCTATGAATTAATGGAAGTTGAATTACGGGCTAAGGAATATATTGAGAAAAACCAAGGTAACCTTGAACAAAGAATTAACCAAGTCCGCCAAAGTAATCGCTATGGCTCACTAGAAATTGACCGGGTGTCCCAAAATTATCTGCTCCATGATAATGAACTGGGCAAGTTACAGGACTACGCCGATCAAATTGACCGCATCCACGAAGAAGTAGATACCGTTAACCAACGTCTAGGAGCCCACGTCATTGCCTATACCGACATGCAGAGCGTTTATAAAGACAAATATGAACAACTTAATGAAATTGATAAGGCCCAATCCCATATTGTGGGCTCCTTAGCCAATCTCCGGCAAAAAGAACGCGATGCCCGTGACATGCTCTATACTTTCGACTTAGATATGCGTAATATGAAACGCCGGGTTAATCAGTATCATTTACCGGGACTGCCTGATGCTTATCTAGATCGTTATTTTGCTACTGAAGATAAAGTTGAAGAACTCGAGCGCAAAATGAATCGGATCAAACTGGATATGGATGAAATTGACCAGCTCGTCAATGAAGTTTCCGAGGCAATTGAGCGTCTTGATTTAGAAACGGAAAATATGATTGACCAAGCCTTATTGACCGAACAAACCGTTCAATATGCTAACCGCTACCGGGCCAACCATCCTGAACTGAATCAAGCCATCGAAAAATCTTCTTATTACTTTAATCAAACTTTCGATTATAAAAAAGCCCATCAGACCATTAGTCAAGCTGTTGACCAATTAGAGTCAGGGGCTTCTAATAAAGTCGAGAACCAATATCGTCAAGAGAAAGAAGAGCGTTTGTATTAAATATTAATAGGGACTCATTGATCAGTCTCTAAACAAGAAAAGTGCTTCAATCAATTGGATAGCTATTGATTTGATGCACTTTTGCTTTTTATCCATTGATTGAATGACTAGCAGTCATTATTTTGTCCGTATATAAAGGAGTAATCATGTCAGAAATCATTTATTTTGATAATAGTGCAACAACTAAAATTGATCCTGCCGCTTTAAAGTCCCTGGTGATGACCATGGAGAATTATTACGGCAACCCCTCCAGCTTGCATGACTTAGGTAACCAAGCCAAAGCCTTGCTCAATAAGGCCCGCCAGCAAATCGCAGAACTCTGTGGCTGTCAGGCAGAGGAAATCTTTTTTACCAGTGGGGGAACGGAATCCAATAACTGGGCGCTTAAAGGCACAGCCTACGAAAAAGCTGGCCGGGGTAAACATATCATTACTTCTAGTGTTGAACACCCCTCAGTCAGTCATACTTTAAAAGAGCTGGAACAAGAAGGTTTTGAAGTGACTTACTTACCTGTTGATAAGGAAGGGCGGGTAAACCCCAAGGATCTTCAGACCGCATTACGACCGGATACGATTCTGGTGTCAATCATGGCTGTAAATAATGAAATTGGGACCATCCAACCGATCAAGGAGATAGCTGAAATTTTAACCGATTTCCCCACCATCCACTTCCATGTTGATGGCGTCCAAAGCTTAGGCCGTTTTAAGAATCCCCTCATTCATTCTCGGGTAGATTTGTATTCCTTCTCATCGCATAAATTCAATGGGCCTCGGGGAGTGGGAATTCTCTACAAAAAGAAAAACCGGACTTTAAAGAATTTAGTAGAAGGTGGCGGCCAAGAAGCGAATCTACGGAGTGGTACCGAAAACTTGCCCGGAATTGTGGCAACAGCCAAGGCTTTCCGCTTAAGTTTAGAGCGGGCTCAGGAAGAAAATCAGCGCCAAGAAGCCATCCAAGCTTTAATCAGAGCTTACCTCAAACAATACCCTGATACCATCCGCATTTTCTCTCCTGAATCAGGCGCTTCTCCCCATGTACTCTGCTTTGCCTTAAAGGCGGTTCGTGGAGAAGTGATGGTCCACGCTTTGGAAGAAAAGGGCATCTATGTGTCCACCACCAGTGCCTGTTCTAGCCGCCAAACCGGTCATTCTTCATCAACCTTACTAGCCATGGGAGTCGATGGGTCTTGGGCTCATTCGGCTATTCGTCTAAGCTTTGGCTTTGAAAATACAGAAGAAGAAGCTCAACGCTTTATTGACACTTTTGAAGAATTACGTCAAAAATTTACTGTTATCCAATAGGAGGTCTTATGGAAACTAAAATCATGATTCGCTATGGTGAATTATCAGTTAAGGGAAAAAATAAACGCCGTTTTATTAACCGTTTAGCTGAAAATATCCGCCAAATCTTTTCCGACTATCCACAGCTTAAGGTGAGTGAACAGTTCGATTTCATGTTTATTGAGCTTAATGGCGTCGATAAGGGAATCGTTATTGATCGCTTACAATATATTTTTGGTATCCAAAGTTATAGTCCTGTCTACGAAATTGGCCGCGACTTTGACCTGTTAAAAGAAGTGGCCAAACAAGTGGTGAAAGAAAAATTAGATGAAAGGGAAATTCATAGCTTCAAGGTTGCTACTTCCCGCTCCGACCACAATTATCATATGGATACCAATGCTATTAACCGGGAATTAGGGGCTTATCTGATGGAAGAATTCCCCGATTTAGAAGTTAAAATGAAAAAGCCCGACCTCACTATCCGGGTTAAGGTCCGCTTCAAGGACTTTGTCGTGTCTTCTGACTGGATTAAAGGGATCGGCGGTTTACCGGTGGGAACCAGTTCCCGTGGGATTCTCATGTTATCTGGGGGGATTGATTCTCCGGTAGCAGGATATTTAGCCATGAAACGTGGAGTGAGACCCATTGCCATCCACTTTGCTTCACCACCCTATACCAGTCCCCAAGCCCTAGAAAAGGCGAAACAATTAGCGGGTAAGTTAACTAAATTCGGCTCTTGGATCGATTTTATTGAAGTGCCTTTTACAGAAATTCAAGAAGCCATTAAGGAGCATATCCCCAGTGAATATTTAATGACCATTACCCGGCGGATGATGCTAAGGGTGGCTGACCGCATTCGTGACCAGTACCATGCCCTATCCATTATTAATGGAGAGTCCCTGGGACAAGTGGCTTCACAGACTGCTGAATCCATGTATGCCATCAATGCCGTGACGACAACACCGATTATTCGTCCTGTTGTTACCATGGATAAATTAGAAATTATTGATATTGCCCAGGCGATTGATACTTTTGATTTGTCGATTCAACCTTTTGAGGACTGCTGTACTGTTTTTGCACCGGCTTCACCAAGTACTAAGCCAAGAGTGGACCGCTGTGAATATTATGAATCTCGTCTTGATATTGACAGTCTAGTGGACAATTGCCTAGCTAAGCTTAACTTTGAGCGAATTGACCACCATTCCTTAGAGGAAAGCAGTGCCCAAGAAGAAGCCATGGATGACTTGCTTTAAACACAGCAATGACTTCATCCAGTTTATAAAACAGAATAATATAAAAAGCTTGCCTCTCTCGATTGGCAAGCTTTTTAGCGCTTATTTAGAAAAAATACCCGTAAACGGCGACACCTAGACTAATCACTACACCCGAAACGAGGGCAAGTAACATGGCCCAGGTGAATAATTTGCCCCATCTTTTCTTACGTCTTTTTTTTCGTTCTGATTTTTCATAGGCTTTTTCTCGTTGCTCTTTCCAATTCGTTGAATTTGACATATCCTTATAACGCTCCTTACAATAATCTCCTTGCTATTATAGCATAAAGGCTAATGACATTTAACGTGGACTTAGAAAGATTTCTTTAAGCCTTCACTTAAGTAAAGGAAGAAAACAAGTGCCTGGCTACGTCTTTATTTTTGCTAAAGACTTTGATAATATTATCATTGAAATGAGAAGCCTAATGACGCAATCTCATCGAATGTTATTAGAATGTAGGAGGAACTACTATGACTCAAGCACAAATTGGTGTAATCGGAATGGCGGTAATGGGGAAAAACTTAGCCCTAAATATTGAAAGCCGCGGCTATACGGTCGCTATTTATAATCGGACTACCTCACGGATGGAGGCCGTTTATGAAGAAAATAAGGACAAGAACTTAGTCCCTACCCGTTCCCTAGAAGAATTTGTTGAACATCTTGAACGTCCTCGTCGTATTTTACTCATGGTAAAGGCCGGGGCAGCTACTGATCATTTTATTGACCAAATTTTACCTCTTTTAGAAGAAGGCGATATCCTCATTGATGGGGGAAACACCTACTTCAAAGATACTATACGTCGTTCAGAAAAATTAGCCCAATCCGGTATCCACTTTATCGGTATGGGTGTTTCTGGTGGTGAAGAGGGTGCCTTGAAGGGACCTGCTTTAATGCCAGGTGGTCAAAAAGAAGCTTATCTAGAAATGAAAGATATTCTTGAAGCCATGGCGGCTAAGGCACCAAGTGATGGTAAACCCTGCGTGACCTATATTGGTGAAAATGGGGCCGGTCACTTTGTTAAAATGGTCCACAACGGTATCGAATATGGGGACATGGAATTAATTAGTGAATCCTATGATTTATTGCGTCATTATTTAGATTTAAGCGTGGAAGAATGCGCCCAATACTTCAAGCAATGGAACCAAGGCGAATTAGACAGCTATTTGATTGAAATTACTGCTGATATTTTGACCAAGAAGGACCCCCAAACCCAAGCGCCAATGATTGACGTTATTCTTGATGCTGCGGGTAATAAGGGAACTGGGAAATGGACATCTCAAGAGGCCTTAGACTTAGGGGTGCCACTACCAACTATTACGGATTCAGTCTATGCACGTTATATTTCTGCTTTAAAGGATGAACGTGTCCGTGCTAGCCAAGTCTTAGAAGGACCAAGCCAAGTGCAAGGTGTTGAGGATAAGGAAGCCTTTATTGAAAAAATCCGTCAAGCCCTCTATTTCTCTAAACTAATGAGCTACGCCCAAGGTTTTGTGGAATACCGTGAAGCAAGCAAGACTTACAATTGGGACTTAGATTATAAGGCCATTGCAAGTATATTTAGAGGGGGATGTATTATTCGGGCACAATTCCTTGAAACAATTATGGCTGCTTATGAGAATAATCCAGAATTAGAAAATATTCTTTTAGATGATTACTTTAAGGAAATAGCCGCTAAATACCAACAAGCTACCCGGGATGTGGTGAGTGCAGCAGTTCAAGCGGGTATTCCGGTGTCTGGATTTACTAGTGCGATTTCATATTATGACAGCTATCGTTCAGCCACACTACCTGCTAATATGATCCAAGCACAAAGAGATTATTTTGGGGCCCATACTTATCAAAGAGTGGACCAAGAAGGAACTTATCATTTCTTATGGGATGAAGAAAAGGAAGTTAAGCAGTAATCCGCATTAAGGAGTTGTGTTAGGGTTTGGAAGCAAAAAAGCAAATTCTTTTAATCGATGCTGAAGAAGAATGGGTGCATTACCTCGGTGATGAGTTAAATAGTGAAAATTATTTTGCCACAATCGCTCATGATGGTCCAATGGGCTTAGAACTGGCTCATCAACACCAATGGGATTTGATTTTACTTGATTTAGATTTGCCTTTGTTAAACGGCTTAGAGGTCATGCGCCGCTTGCGGCAAGAGATGACGGTCCCAATTCTAGTGATGACCCAGCGCTCATCGGTCATTGACCAAGTGTCCGCCTTGGACCAAGGAGCTGATGGTTATTTAATTAAGCCGCTTCCAATTGAAGTTTTTTTAGCACACATACGCTCAATTTTAAGGCGTATGACCATTGAAGCCAATGAAAACCACATTAGACAGACCCGCTTGGTCTTTCGCGATTTACTAGTAGAAAAAGAAAATCATCTTGCTTATCGCGGCGAAGAAGTCCTAGACTTAACCAAGCGCGAGTATGATCTATTAGTCATTTTTATGGAGAATATCAATAAGGTATTGAGCCGGGAAAAATTACTTAAAGATGTCTGGGGCTTTCAAAGTGTGGTTGAAACCAATGTCGTGGACGTTTATATACGTTACCTACGTAATAAAATTGATCCCAATAGGAATCAAAAGTATATCCAAACCATCCGCGGTGCTGGTTATGTCATGCGCGATGAGGATAACTCTTAGCATAAAAAAGACATTAAAACACCCCCTAACTGTGAGCTTAATGCGCTAGCAGCTAGGGGGTGTTTTAGTTTGAATGCTTACTTAAAACTTTATTTCTTTCTGTTTTGTTTTCCCGCATTCCGGTTAGATTTATGGGGCTTAGTTGATGAAGTTGAGGAATTTGCTGTATGGGTGACGTCTTTTACCGTATTATTGGGTTTATAATGTTGGTCAAAGCGGATGGGATTATCCTTCATTTCATCTTCCACTTTGGCTTTAATACGAGGATGAACAAAGGTATTAATAGCCAATTGTTGGAGCATTCCCCAAATGGTGGTTGTTACTAAGTATAAACCAATGGCAGCAGGGACGTTGAAGACAACAAAACCGAGCATGAGAGGCATAAATAGCATGGATTTACCTTGTTGCTCGCGGACTTCTTCAGGCATGGTTTGCATGCTGATCCGGGTTTGTAAGAAAGATAAAAGAATAAAGATAATTGTTAAAACCAGGTTGGGTTCTCCTAAAGAGAAGCCAAAGAAATTGTAGTTGGCAATATTTTGGTTATTATAGATCGCCACATACATCCCGGAAAGGATAGGTAACTGAATTAATAGGGGTAAACAGCCCATATTTCCAAATAAAGAAATGTTATTATCCTTCATAAAGGCCTGTTGTTGACGGGTATATTCCATTTGTTCTTCTGGAGTTTCGGCGCCTTGGATTAACTCTTGGAATTTCATCAAGTAAGGTTGGTAATAACGGCGTTTCTCTGTCCCTAGAATGGAACTGGTTTGTTGCTTGTAGGTGAGTGGAATAAGTAGTAGGCGGATAATGATCACTAGGCCAATAATAGCAAAGCCATAGTTACCATTGAAAAATTGGGCCAACCACTCAATTAACTGGTTAATTGGACTGGCAATTAAACGAAAAGTCCAGCTGTCTTGGTTACGGCTCACACAGCCTCCTAAGAATAGGGAAGAGGCAGCCAATAGACTGAGCAGCTGGAGGTGTTTTGATTTGGTACTTGTTTTCAAAATAGCACTCCTTAATTATAGATTTGTCGAACGCCCCTAATTTTAGCGAAAAATATTGTTTTTTTCAATATATGGGGTGAAAATCGTGCATGGCTGGAAGATCTTTTTCTTCCGTGACACTCAGCTGGTCGATTCTAGCGTAAGGGATATTCTTAGGATCTTGGAGCTCTGTGATAAAATGTTCTCTTTGGCTTTCATCTGCCTGTAATTGGATAGTCACACTGCCATCGGACTCATTTTTTACCGTACCGGTCAGTTGCAGTTTATTGGCTAGGCGGGTAACGTGAAAACGAAAGCCGACACCTTGTACTCGGCCTTGAACTTGTATTTTACTGGTTAGCATATGATCATCTCCCATTGCTTTATTTTAACATAATCCCTCTAATAAATTGATTGATTCTATGGAGAGGCCCACCAAGACCCAGCTTTAAAAAATGGGAGGGATATTATATAATGAAGACTGATTGACTTAAGAAGAGATGAGTCGGGAGGAACTATGGCAAAAAGAAAAACACGTTCAAAGAAAAAAACAAATAATACTTACCAACAAGCGATTATCGCTTTTTTTATTTTAATTTTAACCGGGCTAGGGAGCTTTCAACTGGGCTTTTTAGGTCGAATTGTCAAAGCCAGCATGCGCTTTTTGGTGGGCGAGCTCTATCTATTGGGCTTTTTCCTGGTGGCCATTACCGCCCTTGCCTATTTGTTAACCAATCAAGGACCAAATTGGCGCAAACGCCCTTACAGTTCTCTGCTATTAGCCGTCCCCATTTTGGCTTTACTCTGCCATGCAATCCAGTTTAAAGAAGTCATGGCCAAGGGAGAATCTCTATTTGCCGTTAGTTTAAATCACTTTTTGGCAGGTTTTAAAGGAAATTTTCAGCCCGATGTTGGTGGCGGTATCATGGGTGCTGGCCTCTATCAAGTGAGTTACTTTATTCTCAGCCAATGGGGGACTTACCTACTTATTTTGCTAGCTGCTTTAGCTTGGCTAGCTTACTGCCTAAATATATCCGGTCAAGAAATGATTTCCAGTGTCCAAAATCTGTTTCAAATGGCGGTGCAGTGGCTACAAGGCTTTATAAATGCTACTAAGGAGAAATCTGCTAAACGTAAAGAAGCCAAGGCGAATAAGGTTAAGGAAAGTCAGTCAGCCCCTCTTGTGGAAGATCACTCCCCTAAACTCCCTGAAGTGGAAGATAAGGGCAATGAAGTAAGGCTTGATGAGGAACAAAATCAAGAATCCGCTGTGGAAATTGTGGGCCCCAACTACCAAAACTTAGTGGGATCAAATGAAGAATCAGCCCTTGACCAGGAAAAGGCAAGTCAAAGCCAAGACCAAGCCAGCCAATTAAGTCTGGATATCGACGAAGAGGATGATGGAGAAGATTTATCTGATTTAACTATCGAGGCCGAAGAAGAAAATCCCGATTATAAACTCCCTCCAGTCAGTCTCTTAAATCCGATTCATCACACGGATCAAAGTAGTGAGTACCACATTATTAAAGAAAACATCAAAACCTTGGAAAAGACCTTAGCCAGCTTTAATGTGGATGCCAAGGTGACTAAGGCGAATTTAGGTCCGGCAGTTACCAAGTATGAAATTGAACCAGCAGTTGGCACCAAGGTATCTAAAATTACCAACTTAGCTGACGACATCGCCTTGGCCCTAGCGGCTAAGGATATCCGGATTGAAGCGCCGATTCCAGGGAAATCAGTGATTGGTATTGAAGTTCCTAACCAAAAGGTGTCTGTGGTTTCCTTTAGAGACAGTTTTGAGAACCAGCCAGCCAATACGAAGTTGCTAGAAGTTCCCTTGGGACGGTCAATTTATGGGGACACCCGGGTGGCGGACTTAACGAAAATGCCCCATCTCTTAATTGCGGGATCTACTGGTTCTGGTAAATCCGTCTGCATCAATGGCATGATTGTTTCCATTTTATTAAAGGCTAAGCCTAATGAAGTGAAATTAATGATGATTGACCCCAAAAAGGTTGAGTTAAACGTCTATAACGGTATTCCTCATCTGCTAACTCCAGTAGTAACTAATCCACGCAAAGCAGCCCAAGCCTTGAATAAGGTAGTTGAGGAAATGGAGCGGCGTTATGAATTGTTTGCCGCAACGGGTCAGCGAAATATCGATGGTTATAACCATCATGTGAGTGAATATAATGAGACCAGTGATGATAAACAGGCCTTGCTGCCTTATATTGTGGTTATTGTCGATGAATTAGCTGACTTGATGATGGTGGCTTCTAAAGAAGTTGAGGCTGCCATCACCCGTTTAGCACAAATGGCCCGGGCAGCTGGTATTCACATGATTTTAGCTACCCAACGGCCGTCCGTTGATGTTATTACGGGGATCATTAAGGCTAATGTGCCGTCCCGAATTGCCTTTGCGGTGTCTAGTGGGACGGATTCACGGACAATTATCGATCAAAATGGAGCGGAAAAACTCCTCGGTCGCGGTGATATGCTCTTTATGCCCATGGGAGAGGGTAAGCCTTTAAGAGTACAGGGGGCCTTCATTACTGATGAAGAAGTTGAAAGCGTGGTTGACTTTGTTAAAGACCAGCAAGAGGCTAATTATAGTGAAGCGATGATGCCAAGTGAAGTAAATGAGAATAGCGCGGCTGACGACCTTGATGAGATGTGGGATGAGGTTATTGATTTTGTTAAGGGCCGCGAAACGGTTTCGATTTCCATGTTGCAACGTCAATTTCGCATTGGTTACAACCGTGCCGCCCGCTTAGTTGATGACATGGAGGCACGCGGCATTGTCTCAGAACAAAACGGAAGTAAACCGCGGACGGTTAATATTTCTGAAAAACAAGAAGATCAAGAAGATTAGGTGGCCTGGCTAAAGGCTCTAATCTCTTTTCAAAATCCAACTATCTCATTCAAAATGTATTCCGGGTGCAGATCGCTTTTTATTTAAACGCACTTGTCGCACTCTCATTTATACGAATAGTCAAAGAGAAGGGAATCTTTAGTAGTGACTCGCTCTTTGACTTTTTTAATGGGCTGGATTGCTTTTTGACTGTCTAAAACGTGATATAATGTAAGAGATATTTTCCTAAAGGAGGACATTGTCATAATGAATTTACCTAATCGACTGACCATGCTAAGGATTTTGATGATTCCTTTATTTATTTTATTAATCGAAATTCCTTTTAATTGGGGAACATGGACCATTGGCAGTCAAAGTGTGAGTATTCAATTCGCTGTAGCAGCCCTTATTTTTGCCATAGCGAGTTTGACCGATTGGCTGGATGGCTATATTGCTCGTCGTGATAACCTGGTGACCAACTTTGGTAAATTTGCCGACCCCTTAGCAGATAAAATGTTGGTCATTACCGCCCTAATCGAGCTCATTGCTCTAGGTAAGGCGCCAGCTTGGCTTGTTGCCATTATTGTCATGCGGGAGTTGGCTGTTACGGGCTTAAGGCTATTAATCGTGACTGAAGGGGAGGTTTTGGCAGCTAAGTGGCCAGGGAAAATCAAGACCTGTACCCAGATGTTGGCGATCATTTTATTATTAGTGAACGATTTTCCTTTCCAAGCCTTGCCATTTTCACTCGGACAGTTCTGCCTCTACCTGGCTTTACTAGCAACCATCTATTCAGGTTATGATTATTTTAAAAAGAATTGGCAAGTCTTTAGTGATAGTTTTTAAAGAAAACAATAAAAATTGCTGAAAGTACGGAATAATAGAGTGGAGGAAATTATGAAGGCAGAAATAATTGCGGTAGGAACAGAAATGCTGATGGGACAAATTGTTAATACCAATGCTCCCTTTATCGCTAGACAACTGAATGAACTAGGGATTGAACACTACTACGAGACGGTGGTGGGGGACAATCCTGAGCGCTTAGTTGAATTAACCCGGATTGCCGAGTCACGAAGCGATATGATCATTTACTCTGGGGGGATTGGGCCCACCCAGGACGATTTGACCAAGCAAGCGATTGCTGATTATCTCAATGAAGAGCTTATCTACGACCAAGAGTGTTTAGAGCAGATAAAACAGTACTACCAGGACCGCCATCAAAGCATGTCCTCCAACAACCTACAAATGGCTTTGACTTATAAGAATGGCCAATCGCTAAAGAATACAACGGGGCAAGCCTGTGGTAGTCTCATTCATAAAAAGGGTTGTCTCTATGTCTTCCTGCCTGGTTTTCCAGATGAATTGGAACCTATGTTTATTAATGAGGTTAAGCCTTATCTCTTTGAACATTTGTCCAATAAACAGGTATTGGCTTCTCGCTTTTTAAATTTCTTTGGTATTGGGGAAGCGGCCTTAACTAGTCGTCTAGAAGACCTGATCGCTAAACAAAGTAATCCAACGATCGCTCCTTATGCCTCTAAATCAGTAGTCACCTTAAGACTCACGGCCCAAGGGGAAAATCACGCAGTTACAGATAAACTGCTCGACCAAACCCAGGAAGAAATACTTGAACTCGTTGGCGAATATTATTACGGAAGCGGTTATAATTACCTCCCTATGGATGCCTTGTTCGATTATTTGAACCAAGAAGGAAAAACGATTGCCTTTGCTGAAAGCCTGACGGGAGGCCTAGCGGCGCATTTATTGGTCAACCATGAAGGCTCTTCAAAAATTTTTAAAGGGTCAACAGTTTCCTATAGTGAATATGCCAAGGCTCACGTCATTGGCGTAAGTCAAGCAACTCTCGACCAAGAGGGCATGGTTAGCGAGGCTTGTGCCCGGCAAATGGCTGAATTAACCTGCTCGGACTATGGGGCTGATTATGCCATTAGCTTCACCGGAGTTGCTGGTCCTGAGAAGATGGAAGGTCAAGAAGTTGGAACCGTCTATTGTGGTTTTGCTAGCCGAGGGCAGTCTACCCAGGTCAAACGCTATCACATTAATGGCAACCGTTCAGCCATTCGTTTAAAGGTTATCTACCAAGCTGTGTTGGATTTTATCCAAGAAGAAAGCTGAGAACGTTTGTTCTATTTTTGCTTGCTTTTTTGACTTAATGCCGTTAGACTAAGATAGAAAGATAAACGAGGAGGATATTGAATGAGTACATCACATGATGCAAATCGCCAAAAAGCTTTAGACCAGGCCCTTAAACAAATTGAAAAAAACTTCGGTAAGGGAGCTATAATGAAGATGGGAGAATCAACGGATACTCAGGTATCGACTGTTCCGTCAGGCTCCTTATCCTTAGATATTGCCCTAGGAGTCGGAGGTTATCCGCGTGGACGAATTATTGAAGTCTACGGTCCAGAATCTTCCGGGAAAACCACTGTTGCCCTACATGCTGTTGCCGAGGTTCAAAAACAAGGTGGTATTGCTGCCTTTATTGATGCTGAGAACGCCTTAGACCCTGAATACGCTAGAGCTTTGGGGGTTGATATTGATGAGCTATTACTCTCCCAACCGGATACTGGTGAACAAGGGCTAGAAATTGCTGATGCCTTAGTGTCCTCTGGTGCGATTGATATTGTCGTTGTCGATTCTGTTGCTGCCTTAGTTCCACGGGCTGAAATTGAAGGTGAGATGGGGGACTCCCATGTGGGACTCCAAGCCCGGTTGATGTCTCAAGCCCTACGGAAATTATCGGGCTCCATTAATAAGACGAAAACCATTGCCATGTTTATTAACCAGATCCGTGAAAAAGTAGGTGTCATGTTTGGTAACCCAGAAACCACCCCAGGGGGACGGGCCCTAAAATTTTATTCTACTATCCGCCTAGAAGTTAGACGCGGGGAACGGATCAAATCCGGTCAGGATATTATTGGTAACCGCACCAAGATTAAAGTAGTAAAAAATAAGGTTGCTCCGCCATTTAAGGTTGCTGAAGTGGATATTATGTATGGTCAAGGAATTTCTCAAGCGGGTGAATTAGTTGATTTAGCTGCTGACATGGATATCATTAAGAAGAGTGGCTCTTGGTATTCTTACGGGGATGACCGGATTGGCCAAGGACGCGAGAATGCTAAACTATATCTTACCGAAAATCCTGAGATATTTAAGGAAATTGATAGTAAGGTTCGAGCAGAGTATGGTTTTGGTCCAGCTGTTGAAGATGACGATTCAGAGGATGAAACAACCAATGAAGAAGCCAAAAACGATTCATCAAGCGATGAAGAAAATGAAACCCTAGATTTATTTAACGATGATGAAGAATAAAATATTTTTCCAAAAACTTGGTGTTCTTAGCCAAGTTTTTCTTTAGAAAAGTCTTATAAATAATGAGATTATGACCTGTATCTATTATCTATAAGCGTCTCATCCTATCAATACTTCTTTATGTTTGCTTTCAGAGCAGAAGGAGAATTTTTTGGTAGCGCTTCTAGAATAATTGACAATAATGTGAAAAAAATATAAAATTTAAATAAATGCTTTGCATTTGAAATTTTATGATTTTTTTATTTAAAAAAGCAAACAATTAAATAGACACGGAGGTGAAACTATGGATGGTTTAACTATTGCCTTCGTTATCGTTACTTTAATTGTTGGCCTTTTAGTCGGATTAGTAATTGGTTACAAAAGACGTCAAAATGTTGAAGAAGAAGAACGTAATGAGGCGCAAAATACTGCAAAAGGAATTTTAGCTCAAGCAAATAAAGATGCTGAAGCTAAAAGAAAAGAAATTCTTTTAGATGCAAAAGAGAAAGCTCAGGATTATCGCAATCAAGTAGAAAGCGAATTAAGTGACCGTCGTCAAGAAATCACTCAAAAAGAGCAAAGGCTCTTCCAAAGAGAAGAAAATCTTGACCGGCGTGAAAATGTTCTTACCAATAAGGAAAATGATCAGCTTTCTAAAGAGCAATCGATTCAAGATCGCTTAAAAAATGTTTCTCAAAAAGAAGAAGAAGCCCAAGCAATGGTTCAGGAACGCCAAGATGAAATCGAGCGGATTTCTATGATGACAACTGAAGATGCCAAGGCTTTGATTTTGAAAGAGACAGAAGCAAACTTATCTAATGAAATTGCTTTACGAATTCGAAATGCAGAAGAAAACTATAAAGAGCAAGCACATAAGCTCGCTACTTCAATTATCTTACAAGCAATCGAAACATCTGCTGCCGATACAGTCGCCGATACTTCGGTAACCCGTATCGATTTGCCAAACGATGATATGAAAGGTCGTATCATCGGTAAAGATGGACGGAACATTAAAACCATTGAAGCCTTGACTGGGATTGATTTAATTATCGATGACACCCCAGAAACGGTGGTACTTAGTGGTTTTGACCCGATTCGTCGGGAAATTGCTCGTATTGCTTTAGAAAATCTAATTAAGGATGGACGTATTCATCCAGCAAAAATTGAAGAAGCGGTTGAACGTGCTAGAAAATCAATGGATACAAAAATTCGTGATACTGGGGAAGAGACAACCTTTGACCTAGGTATTCATGATATGCATCCAGACTTAGTCAAGTTAGTCGGACGTTTAAACTATCGCACCAGCTATGGGCAAAATGTCTTAAACCATAGTGTCGAAGTAGCTAAACTGGCTGGTATTATTGCTAGTGAACTTGGCGAAGATGAACAACTGGCTAAACGAAGTGGATTATTACATGATATCGGCAAAGCCGTGGACCACGAGGTGGAAGGTACCCACGTTGAAATTGGTACTGAACTCGCGCGTAAATATAATGAAAATGATATCGTTATTAATGCCATTGCGGCCCACCATGGAGATATCGAATCTGCTTCTGCGATTGCCATTATTGTTCAAGTCGCTGATGCCTTGTCAGCTGCTCGTCCCGGTGCTCGAAGTGAATCATTAGAGAATTATATTCAACGTTTAAGAAGTTTAGAAGCCCTAGCTAATGAATTTAGTGGTGTGAAGAAGACATACGCTATTCAAGCAGGTCGCGAAATTCGTGTGATTGTTAACCCCGAAAAGGTGGATGACTTAAGTGTCGTTAAGATGTCACATGATATTTCTAAACGTATTGAAGACGAACTGGATTACCCAGGCCAAATTAAGGTGACGGTAATACGTGAATCCCGTTCTGTGGATTATGCAAGATAAATTACCTAAGCTATACAATAAGCTTTGATTAAAAATAAAGAAATCTGGAGTAGTAAATTCCAGAATGAAATAATAAGCGAATCGATAAATCCCTATTGGAAAGGTCGGTTCGCTTATTTTTTATGTGACTTGGTATGACATGCCAGTTTTTATGATCCTATATCTTTTCTGCACGTATTCATCTTATTAAAGTTAATAATATTTCAAGTAATTATTTTATTTTTATAAATACTTTGTAAAAATATAGTATACTTAGGACATGAGATGAATAAGGAGGAGAATCCATGCAGAATAAAGAAAAGACACTTTCATTTCGTAAATTAAACATTGGCCTTGCCGCTGTTGCTGTCGCCGCTTTCTTAGCAGCCAATCCTCAAGAGGTCCATGCCCAAGAAAATGGAACTACTAATGTATCTTTGACGACAACATATGCTTCAGCCATTCCAACCAATGATTTTGCAAATGATAGCTATGAAATCCAAGATCCACAGCAAGCTGAAAAAGCTTTGGAAATAATTCGCAATACCCGTAATACTTATTATGATGATGAAACTGTGCCTTTTGAAGGAATTCCACTTAAAAACTATGTGACCCAAAAAGGCTTGACCAAGGAGCAGTATGTCAATGACATCCGCTATGACCGCATGAATGAAAAGGATGCCTACATCCGGGCGGAAGAAACAGCTATCCATGGAAAAATTGACCATAAGGGACCCGATGGGGTAAGTAAACCACAATATCAAAATAGTGATGCCACACTGGAAAACTTGAGCTGGGGTCGCCCCAATGTCGAAGTTGATATGAAGGCTTGGACGAGTAGTGAATTACCTGCCTTGAAAGGAGCCAATGGGAAATTTACTGCTAATAACGGCCACCTTTATCAGATTTTAAATCCTAATAATATTTCCTTTGGTTACGGAAGATTTTCAAAATTTGCCCCTGGCGTAGATTCTTCTAAGTATAAAAATGCCATAGATCCTATTGGCACCTTGACCATATCTCGTCAAGTTGGTGATACTGATTATCCAGCTGGGAAGATTACTGAAACGATACCGACACCAGAAGATCAAAAAACTGAGCCTATTCCCTTTGAAGTGGAAAGAATTGAAGATTCAACACTTGAAAAGGGTAAAACCATCGTTAAACAAGAAGGTGAGGATGGTTTAAGAGATTCGAAGGGTGTTGTTATCCGTCAACCGAAAAATAAAATTATTTTAGTCGGTACAAAGGAAGCTGAAAAACCAAATCCTACAAATCCGGAACCAACCAAGCCAAACCCAGATCCAACATTGGATGAAAAACCAACGACACCAGTTACACCGGACCCGCAACCAGAACCAACGCCGGATCCAGAACCAGAACCGGTTCAACCAAAACCGGAAGAAAAGCCAACCCCAAAACCACAACCAGAACCAACGAATCCAAATCCAACAAAACCAGAACTAGATCCAGTTCCAGTACCAGTACCGAATCCTAAACCTGCTCCGACAGCAAAACCGGAAATTCAACCAACAAAACCGTTAGATAAACCAACTCTAACCGTACCAAGCACTCCGCTTGTTACTCCAACTAGCCAAGCTAGCACTGCTGTAGCACCTACACTAGCAACTCCTACAGCTGTTGCTCCAACTAGCGATAGTGATAAGTCAGTGACTGCAGAAGAAGGTTCACAAGTTTCAACTTTAGTGACTGCTTCTTGGACACATGATCCAGTGACTGAAAATCAAAATAAAGATACCAAGACAGATAAAGTCCTAGCCTTAGCACCTAAGGAAGAACAATCTTCGTCTGCTAAAGCGACCTCTGCACCGGCTACTCATTCTGTTTTACCGAAAACTGGTGTAGTTGCTGCCTCCTTCACAGGCTTTGGCCTTGCCTTAGTTGCAGCTGGAGCAACTGTCTTGAAACGTCGCAAATAATTAGCATGCATTGATACAGCTATAGTCCAAGTTCAAGTAGAGCTTGGGCTTTTTATTATGCCTGTTACTTAGGAGATTATAATGAAAAACTAAGATTTTGTACTCCTATTGAAGGAGAGTAGACCAAAGTCCTAAAGAAGCGCAATAAAAAAGCGGTTCTAATGACCGCTCATTCATTCTTTTCTATAAACCCGATAGTGGGGGAGAAAAAACTTGTTCGAGATTTGTACGATTTATTTTGGAATTAACTGTTTTTAAGTAGTCACAACTTATTTTAAAAGTGTTTTTCAATATAGGACAAGAAAGGCAAAAAAGTTATAGAAAAAAGCACCTCAAAAGGTGCTAAAATGCTGATGTGGTGCGAATTTGTGAAATAAAAAGTTATAGAAAAGTTATATATTTTTGGGTAAAAGTTGGCGATTATTGGAAATTGTTAGGAAATCGAAAACCTTAGAAAGGCTGATTTAACAACAATTGAGGGTTATTGGGCATTTTGAAAATTTGACTACGGAGAAGGTGGGGTTCCAACTTAATGCCTACAAATCGCTTTACATCGGCATTTCTTTTTTTAAATCATAGATTGGTCATAGATGGGCTTTAATTGTTCATGAAGTTAGCAAATTTATCAGCAGATTTTTTTCGACTATCAGGTGTTACATGGGCATAAATATTCATGGTAGTTTTTATATCAGAATGGCCTAGTCTTTCTTTAACATCATTCATTGGAACTCCAGCTTCAAAAAGAAGTGAGCAATGTGTATGTCTAAAACCATGAATTTTTAAAAATTTTAGTTTATATTTTTTACAAAACTTATGAAAAAAGTTACGAGGTGTAGTTAAATTTATAACCTCATTTTTTTCAGTTTGGGTAAAAATTAATTGATTATGATTGCGAACTCGAATACCAAGTTGTAAAAACTCTTGTGCTTGCTTAAGTTTCCAGCGTCTGAGGACTTTTATAGTTTCTGAATCAATAGAGATTGTTCGTACGCTTGAAAGTGTCTTAGGATTTGAAACATAGAGGCCGTCAGTGCCTTCTGTAAGATTCTTATTAATCACTAGCTGGCTATTATGGAAGATAATGTCTTCCCAAGTTAGCGCAAGGGCTTCACCCCGCCTTAAGCCAGTATAAGCAAGAATTCTAAAAAATACGTACCATTTATATGGAGCATACTTTTCTAAAGCTTCTAAGACTGTTTTAAGTTCCTCTTTAGTATAGTATACAATATTATTGTCTGTAATATACTTAACGGCAGGTAACTCGGCATATTGACAGGGATTCTCTTTCAGCCATCGTTTCTTAAACACTGCCCAATCAAGAATCTTTTTTAGATACACATAGACTTTTCGATAATCTTTAAATTGCCTATACCATTTATCAACAATTACTTCAATATCATCAGGGGTTATGTTTTTAATTTTCACATCATGGAAAAATGGTAAGATATGATTTTTAAAAAGTCCTTTAGTCTTTTTAAGAGTACTATTTTTAACTGTTAGTTTATACCGGTCAATCCAAGTATCATATAGTTCTTGAAAAGTATAATCTTTATTCTTAAACTTATATACTCCAGAATCAAAAAGAATTTTTTCTTGATTTAGATACTTCACAGCTTGTGATTTAGTTTTGAAACCTTGCTTGTAGCAGTTCACTTGTTGACCAGTTTGCGGATTAATACCTAAATAACTTGATACTCCCCAAAATTTTTCTCCTTCTTGCGTGCTATAATTATATATTGTCATTTTTATTTCCTCCAAACAAAAGCAGCCAGCATGTTGAGGAAATGCCAATGATATGATAAAATAATATTGAGTATTTAACTCACTAAATTCTTCATGTTAGCTAGGCCTATTCCTATTTTTAAAGATACAGAATAGGTCTTTTTATTTTATTTGTAACTTAAGTAGAAAGTTTTCGATACTAAATTCTCTAAAGAATGAATTATACTAGATGACGTTGCTACTATTAGATTAAGCAGTTATTTAATATTAAATAACTGCTTTTTCTAACATAAAAAATTAAAGTTATATAACAAATTACTCTATATATGAATATTATAGAATAACTTTACCAAGTATAGTGACCTGATTAGTATTAAAATGCATATCATTAAATTTAGGATTTTCACTTTTTAAAGTAATTCTTCCATTGTCATAATAAACTCTTTTACAAGTAACACCTTCATCATATATTCTCACAATAGCTACTTCGCCATTCTCAACTGTGGGTTGATGTCGAATGTATACTTCATCACCTTTTTGAATGAGTGGCTTCATACTATCTCCAGTTATCTCTACTAACTCGTCTGCACCTTTGGGAACAACTGAGTTAGAGACCACTTCATAATTATATTCATCGTCATCCACGTAGATAGCTGATCCAGCTGCAGAGGAACGTTTTCTTAAAGTATAAGTTTCATTTTCTTCCTTAGTAATTAAATTTTTTTCATCTAACTGCTGCTTAGCATAATGTAAAACCTTTTGTTGCTGTATCGGTGTAAGTTGGTCATATATTGCTATAATTTTTTTATTTCCCTCATCAATTTTCTTTTCCTTTTGACGTTCTTTAGGGACGTTTGTAAAACCCATTAGCCAGGCTTCGTTGACATTTAACGTTTTTGCTAATAGATAAAGTTTATTCTGATCAGGACTACTTTTATCATTAACATACTGCGAGAGGTGACTTTTATTTAATGAGATATTGAGTTCTTTTTGGTAGGGTTTCGACATGTTTAATATGTCAACTTGCCTAAGACCCCTTTCACTCATCAATTCTTTTAATCTTGATCCCGTTGTAACTCTCATTTCGTTCCCCCAGCTTTCCTTAATTGTTTAACTCTATTATATAAAGAAAACTAAAAATTCTCAATCATAAAGTTCAAAATGCTTAACTTTAGTTGTTGACTTCTTTCTATTAACTTGCTAACATACTATTAAAGTTCAAAACTTTTTAACGTTTAATATAAAGAGAGGAGAGAGCAGCTATATGTTTAATTATTCAAAATTAAGCGGTAAGATTGTGGAAATTTTCGGCACACAAGCTAAGTTTGCTAAAGCTATGAAGATGTCAGAAAGGTCTATATCATTAAAATTAAATAATAGGGTGAGTTGGAAAGATTCTGAAATTATCAGAGCTTGTAAATTATTAAGAATTCCTTCTAAAGATATACCAGTCTATTTTTTTAAATCTAAAGTTCAAAACATTTGAACTTTAGATTTTAATAATTATTGTTTACTCTTAGTTATATTGTACTTATTAATAATCTTACACAATAAATCAATAGGTAATTAAGTTAGTAAATTCTAATATGTATTTTATTAAATATGCAAATAGTTATCTCGCTTATAAGTAGTAGTAAACAAAAATATTACGTAAACTAACGAATATGCTAGATTTTTATCATTATTTAATTAGTTTTTCTATTAATTTCAATGGATCGAACAAAAAAGGAGTAACTTTGATACTTAATACGGGAGTAATAAACAAGTCCTGGAGGAGTAATACAAAAATCAGTAATCCAGATAACTTTTCTTAAAAGGGTAACAAGTACGTTACTAAACGTACACAATAAGCATTCAATTTTGTTTTTTTAATGAATTCTACACTGTCTATAATAGTTAAATTATTATCAATATAAATAACTAATCGTTCAGTTATTCAATCGTTAGAAAAGAATTCGCTACTATAAGCGGATAAGTTTAGAGTTAGTAACTATATCAATCATTTTACAAATAACTTATTTTATTCACAGTATTACTTCTTTTTATGGGACTACTATAACGAAAATATCCAGGAGGCAAGTAGATGCAGACAAAAATTTTAAACGAAATAATCTATATTAGAAAGTTACTTCAGCAGTATCAAAAAAGATACTTAAAAAAAGAAGAAGTAATGGACGAATTTAATATCGGTTACAAAACTTTAGAAGCGTGGGAGGCAAATGGCCTTATTAAGATTGAGGTTCCTACGGAATCGTCCAGAAGGTTTTTTTATGACAAAAAAGATATAGAAGAATTTATGAATAATAACAAATACTAAGATAAGCCAGCCAGCATGTTAATTTAGAGGGATGTCAATGAAATTCTAAAATATCAGTAACATACAAACGTTAATATTTATTAATAATATTAAACAAAAATCAATTATAAAAAGAAAAATTTGGTTATAAAGTTCAGTTAAGCTAATAAGCATTTTTGAACAGTATTAAATAAAGTTTAATATCGTTTTTACAAAGCAAAAATATCATTTTAAAATAAAATTATTTATAAACTCTTATAAGTATATACGAATTAGTTTGAAAGATATGTAAAGGAGATAATAATGCAACAACCGCTCTCTCAATCAATGAACGTATTATCAGGAAACAAATATGCTATTTATGACGTAAAACATGAATCATGGCTTTATAAAGCTACGGTATACAATAATAGCGAAACAGAATTCTTCTGGTGTGCTAATAAAGATAAAGCAATTCAATTTTCGAGTTGGGAACAAGCTAATCAATTATTAAAATATATTCAATTGTTCCGTCACCATATCACGATATTTCAAGTATCTACTACAGTTTAGTTAATCTGGTTATTAATTATTTTTAAGAAAGGGGAGTAAAGATGCACTCACCCGAGAATTACATTCGAATTCCACTGTTTGTCAGAGCCAATCAAGAATTAACTGATGATGAAAAAATCTTATTTGGTGAAATTGAAGCTTTATCCAACAATGGATATAAGGCATGTTACGCAAGTAATGCTTATTTTGCAAAGCTTTATCATGTCTCAGAACGTACGATTTCAAGACGTATTCAACATTTACTCGAGGAGGGTTTTATTACTAAATTAGAAAGTAATAAACGCTATTTGAGAGTATCTCATGCAAAACAAAAGGACTTCGAGGGACATTCTAATATTGTAGATTACCCGCAATATTCAGTTATTCCCTCTTCTGTTCGTTTTAACGACTCATTGTCTGCTGGAGATAGATTGATGTTTGGAGAAATTGCTGTACTTTCTAACAACGAATGGGAAACATGCTGGGTTAACAATCAATATTTTACAAAGTTATTTGCTTGGTCACGCTCAACGATTGTTCGCCGTATTAATAAATTAATTGAGAAAAACCATATTTTTCGTCCGAAGGATAAGGATTCTATGTTTAATGACAAGCGTACGTTGTCATTAGTTGATCCTTTATTGTTAAACGAGGATGAGGTTGATAAAGATCAAAAAAATAATGAAGTAGGACTATTTGTTGAGAAATTCTCCGAACCTTCTATGGAAACTGTTGAAGTGTCTGACGACAAACAAAGTGATAACCAGTCTAAATGTGAATTTCCCAATCAAATTATTGATTTAAGAAATTTCTTTATTAACCGTCAATCCGCTATTGTGGAATTTGTTAAAGAAGAAAACACGGTGAATATCAACGCAGACGATGTCAAATCTGACCAGGAAGATGTTCAAATCTGTCTAGGGGGTGTGTCAAATCTGTCTAGGGGATGTGTCAACCGTGTCTACCATAATAATATAAATAATAATATAGAAAATAATATAGATAACATATCATCTTATAAGTTATATATAAATAATAAGCTACACACAAGAAAAGTAGAATACAATAAAATCGATGATGGTAGCAAACAACTCTTGCTATTTTATAAGCAAAACTGGAAGACACCTACAAGATTTATCATTAACCAAGTGATTAGCTGGAAAGAAAAGTATGGAATGGATCTAATGATCTATGCTTTTAACCGTACTCTTGAATACGGTGTGTCTAGTCATGCAGCTTTCAAATATTTAAAAACGATGATCACTAATTGGGAAAAGGCTAATATAGATACTTTAGAAGCTGTTAGAGCAATGGATAGTCAACGAAGTCAATATGTTGTCACTAAACCTCGCTATCAAGAAATTGAACCTGCATGGTTTAAAGTTGGAAAAGATCCTAAAGAAGAAATCGCTGAAGATGAAAGACTATCAGATGAGACTATTAGGCGATTAGAATCGAGAATCTCTGCATTATTTGGCTAGCAAGGCTTGATATAGCTTAGAAAGGGGCAATTATGTCTAACAATAACTCAAAGGATAACAATACTTTTTCTCTTTTAGATAATATTGATGATTTGAACGATTTCGCCTCAATCAATTTAAAAAAATCGAGAAATCTTACTAAAAAAGTTCTGGATCAATATCGTAAACTTGACCGTTTTGCTAATCATACTGTTTCATGGAAATTAACCTCGAAATTATCTCATTCCCCTCATTCCACAACCAATGTAAATTATGCATTTGACAATCAAGTGGATCGTAAGATATTAGCAGAATTGCAGGTTGAAAAAATTGATGAAGGAGTTAAAAAGCTAACTTTTGTAAACAAGGACTATATACCTATCTTACAAGCAGAAGATATTGGCGCATATCATGATATTCAATACTACAAGGATCTTTTATACCTAAAATATATGACTGACGTGGCGGTAAATGATATTTATGTTCGTAAGCAATTAGCGGATAAATATCCTGATCATGTTCTAGAAATTGGTGAAAAAATCATTTCGCAGACAAGATTTTATAGGGATCTTTCTATCGCTATAGATGCTTTTGCGGTAGCTTATGATAATGGGCGATTGGTGATTTATAACCACTATTATGATCACTATGAGAACCACTAGGGCTATATTATGAAAAAGCTATTAAGATTCCTTCTTTGTTTAGTGGAGTTATTTGCTGTCATCTATTTTGCTTCTGATTATTTTCAACTAGGAAAACTCTTTAGCAAAGACTCTGAGATTGAACAAGCAATAGCTCAAGTCACTCCTAGCGATAACTATATAGTGTTAAACAATAATATCCCCAAATTTGAAAATGAATATCTTATATCTATTGACCCGTATGAGGACTATGGTAATAAAGATTTACTGGGACGTGTTACTGAAGCTAATGCTGTTTTAGGTAATGAATTGATGCCTGATAAGGTTAGAAAAGATATATCCTCTGTAAAACCAAGTGGTTGGAAACAAATGAAATACGACTTAATTGAAGGGGGTTGGTTATATAATCGGTGTCACTTAATTGGTTACCAATTAACAGGAGAGAATGATAACCCCAATAATTTAATGACTGGCACTAGGCAATTTAATGTCGATGGGATGTTACCGTTTGAAAACTATGTTGCAAATTATATTGAGTGTACAAATAATCACGTTCGTTATCGAATAATACCTTATTTTAAAGGAATCAATGCTCTTGCTAGTGGTGTTATTATGGAAGGGGTTTCTATAGAGGATAATAGTAAAGGGATTTGCTATAATATTTTCATACCTAACCACAAAGAGGGGATTACTATCGATTATCTAACTGGAAAAAGTACACAGGAATAATATGGGGATTACAATATGAAAAAAATTAAATGGTTTTATGGAACTTTTTGAAATTATAGTAATTAAATGTGCGGATTCACTAGTAATACTAAACCTCCTTTCATATTTTGTATTTACAAAATTAGATCAAAGTTTTACAGATAGTAATGATATAGGTTTTGCTCTAATTGTTATCCATATACGTTTAATATTGACCGTATTATTTTATGCGATACTAGTTTTCCTGCTGATCAAATATGTAAAATCTATTGATAAATTGGTAAAAAAGCAAATAAAGAAAGAAAAAGACACATAGGAGATTATAAAATGGATAGTGAAAATTCGAGAAAAAATAGCATTAACCATACCATTATCAAAACAATAATTGATATGATAGTATTTTCTTTAAAAATGTTTATTATTTCTCATTGTGGACGTTCGTTAATCGAATATTACCCAAGTTTATTAATAAAAGGTACTGTTGCTTTTATTATGTTTCTGGCTACTATTGTAGTGATATATAACACGTTTATAGCGGACTTTTTAGAAGATGAAAAAGCTAAGAAAGAAGGAAATAGAAATGAATAATACTGTCTCTTTAGTTAGCCGTTTAACACGGAATATCAATATTAAATATTTAGATAATGATAAAAAGGCGCTAATTTTAACTTAGCTGTTAATTCTCCTTATAAAGATAAAGAGGGTAATCGTACCGCTTCATTTATTGCTTGTACAGTATGGGGGAAAACTGCTGAAAATTTAGCAAAATATTGTCATAAAGGATCACTAATTGGTATTGAAGGTCGTTTACAGTCAAAGGTTTATTTAAATAAACATGATGAAAAAACCTATTCTTTATGGGTAAATGTTACCAGCTTCTATATGTTAGAATCTAAAAATAAATCTGAAGAAAGATCTGAAAGTGATGCTTCAACTAATGATATGATCGCCCACGAGAAAAAAGCTATTCAAATTCAACACCTTTTAACAGTACACAGAATGATGTTGATACTAGTACAAATTGGACACCTAGTTTTAAGGAAGAACCATTGCAAAGTCAACAAAATCATGACGAAGATGATCAACTAATCGGTCAGAGAGAATTAGAATTTCCTTACAAAGAACCTAAAGAAAGGGATTCTGCAGATATTTCAGACTTTAATCAATTAGATGATTTGCCATTTTAGTAAAAAGAATTAAGCGAAATAAGTGCTATTAATAGATAAATTATCTATCTAGAAATCTGAAACTGCACCAGAATCGCTCTCAGCAACCGAAAAACTTGAAAAAAGGAAATTATTAAATTCCCTTTTGGTGACAGTTAGTGAAAAAAGCTTTCTACTTTTAACGTGGCAAACCAAGATAAAATATTCTGTTTCTAATAACAATTATTCTGTAAACAAGAATATTCATTTCAACAGAGCCAAATATGTATTGTGTACATTATTACAGAAAGAAGTTGAAGTGAAAGTACAGGTGAAAGCTGAAGTGAAAGTTGAAGTGAAAGTACAGGTGAGAGTTGAAGTGAAAGCTAGAAAGAACTAGAGAGAAAAGTTGATACCTGCTATTATGATATTGTGAGATTTAGTAGGTGGGGGAGAGAAGCATGCTTTACTTAACTTTATTTTCTTCCCTATAAAATGAATAATACCTAAAATATTTACTATTAAAAATAAAGACGTGCTTCTAATTCCAAAAATGATTGTCCTTTTTAAAATGTTTTCTCATAGTTAAATTTCATCCATTACAGCTTACCTACTTTATCCTAGCTTTTCCTAAGACAGAAGAAGTTTTTAACTTCTTCTGTCTTTTTTATTTTCTTTGAAAGGAGACTGAACGATGGAGGCTCAGATATGGGGTATATACCTTTATGATGACTTAGGAACTTGCCGATATTCTTTATATTTTTACGAAGAAGAGGAATTGGATCAAAACTTAAAACAAATAAAAGCTAATCTCAAAGGGTCTATTAATGAATATGAACCCATTGGGGAACTCATGGGGACTAAGCTCATATCATTAAAAGATATTTCTAGTATTAAGGTTAGTTCAGAAAAGATTCCTTTTTAAAATAAAAATCTAAAAAGAGGGTGTTTATATTGCGTAAAGAAAAAATTGTAGCAACGAGTTTAATCTGCCTTAAATGTCAGTTTCTCTTTCCAATTTTTCGGAAGATGAATCGTCAAAAAGTGCGAGGCCATCGCAAGAATTTGTATTGTCCGAGGTGTAAAAGAGATAGAGTTTTTTTAGAATTGAAAGATTATGACAAAAAAATTGCATATTGGGACAACTTTTACAATAAATTAAGCACAGCGAATTAGTATCAGAAAGGAAAGTATTTATGGCGAATGATAATGTTATGAAGAAATATGAAGATTTAATTAAAAAGGTTAATAAACAAAAAGAACTGGTTGATAAACGAAAAGATAGCTATGACAAAGCTCAAGATAAGCTAGTGGAATTAGAAACCGAGTTAAAAGATTTTAAATATGAAGCACTTATGGAAAAGCTATCTGAAGAAACTGGTTTAGAAGATTTTGATGAAATCTTGGGTGCGATTGATCAATCTTCGGAAGATAGTATTTCTGCAGAGGAAGAAATTAATGATGAAACCGAAGAAGATTTAGATAGCGCTACAGATTTACCAAGTTTTAATTATTAAATTTACTGATAGTCGAAACAGAAGTCACAACGAAAGTTGTGGCTTTTTTTATTTACAGAGAAATAACTGGTGAGTGAGAGTAGCCGACTGGATAGGAAGGAGGGAAAGCACTATGTCAGGGATTTTTAATAATATCACGAATTTCATTCAAAACTTTGTGCAACAAATCCAAAATATCTCCCCTTGGGTAGGTCTGATTGTTGTTGCTGTTGCTGGGTTAATTTATACCTTTGGTGACCAAGAAGCGAGTGAAGCTGCTAAGCGCTATGGTAAGAAAGTGGTTATCGGTCTTTTCTGTGTATGGTTTGCATCTTTAATTATTAACACATTGATCGACCTTTTCGGAGCAGGCGTATCACCTTTAGGTTAATCAATCGATTAGCTATTATTAAAGGCTAGTGGGTTATCCGCTAGCTTTTAATTTATTAATTTGGAAAGAGGTGTCCATGTGAGTCTATTGAGTATATTTAAGAAAAAGAAACAAAGCAAAGATACGGAGGAAGAAGAAAAAGATCCCTTATATGGAATCGATGATGAGTTATCTGAACAAATTGAAGCAGCCGCTTCTGATGAGGATAATGATGAATACGGTTTAAATAACCTAGATGAAAACATAGATGATTCTTCTATGAATGAAGAAGAATATCAAGATATATATGCTTCTGATCCAGAAATGGAAGAAGTTGATAATCATCAAATCGATCAGTTAGAAAATATTGAACTTGATGATATACAGAAGGATTATGATAGTTATGATCAACCTACTATGGACGATTATGGCTACGATTTTACTACCTCTCTGGAATCGATTGAAGAAAATTTTGAGGAGGATGAGCCGGTTTTTAGCAGAAGCCTGCAACGGAAAGACTATGAACTGCCGTCTTCTGATGAATACGTTCAGCTAACTGATTATCAAACGATTGTTGATCTTTCTAAAGCAGAAAGTGATATTGAAAAAATTAAAACCTACTTTAAAGTAAACAATCATCCAGAACTAGACCAAGAAACTGCTGATGCATTAAAAGTAAAAGAACAACAAGGGGTTGATTTCTACTTAAACTCCCCTGAATTCCAACAGTTTATTAATAAATATAAGGATTCGATTAGTAATATTGAAGCAGAAGCAGTGGATCAACTCAAAAGTCGCTATGAAAATTCCTTAGCGATTGATTTCGAAGAAGATGCTAAAGAGAGTATCGTCGACTACTTAACTGAAATTGAAGAAAAACGTGATCAACAAATTGATGATTATCAAAATAAAGAAACTGAGCGTTATCATAAAAAGCTTGATGATAAGAAAAAACAACAAGACTTAGAATTGAAACAATTTCAGGCTAATCAAGAAGCAGAATATAATAACTATCAAACAGAACAAGAGAGTTTAAAGGATAGCAATATTCAATCCTTTACTGAGAGTGAAAATAATAAATACGAGTCACAAAAAGAAAGTGCTTTAGTTGAAGAAATTCAAAAACAAAAACGAGAAGAAGTTAAGAGTTTAGATTATGACAAACAACAAACATTAGATAGTTTGAAGACAAGACTAAATAACGAAAAATCTAAATTCTTAGAAGCTTTGGCCAAATACCAAGAAAACTTCAACAAGCTTCTTGAGAATAATCAATCAAAATGGCTACATGAGGTCACAACTAAAAAGCAAGCTGATGAACAAAAACGTCAAAATGACTATAAACAAGAAGAAATTCAGTTAATTAGAGATAAACTCAAATTGAGGGAAGCTGAATTGACGGCTAGTCAATCCGATGATGCTAAGGAGCTTGAAAAATTAAGAGAAGAAATTAAGGCTTTTAAAGAAGAACAGAGAAACTTACAAAATCAAAATAGTCAGCAAGTATCAAATGGTGTTTATCCTCAAGCTACAATGGGATATGATCCTTATTTAGCAAATTTTATGGATAAATTAGATCGAAAAGTCGATCATTTATCAGAAAAACAAAAAGAAGAGAGTCAGCCAAAGCAAACAAATAATTACTGGTTGCCAGCCATTTTAGCTGTCTTAGCGATTCTTTCTATTATTACAGCTTTTGCGACAACTTATATTGTTAAAGGGGATAGTAAAGCTGAAAATGCACAAGCAGCAGTTGAAACAGTACAACCAGCAAACACACCAGTAGATTCATCATCCCATGATAATAATCAAGAAGTTAGTAATCCCCAGCCTAACGAAAAAATAGATGATGAAGAAATAAAAAAGCTCTTTATGGAACTTCAAAAGGAACAAGATGTTAAAGAGCCTACTGAAAGTCAAAAAAGTTGATAAACCATTAGAAGAAAGAATCAAAGAAGCTGATGGTGTTGAAGATTATGACAAAATTGCTAATGATTTAAGAAACGAAGGAAATCTAAGTGATCTAAAAAAGTTTAATGAAAACCATGAAAGTAATTATGGGGAACTTGATCAAAAAATCTTAGAAAATGATATTTGGGCTATTTATAATATCTTGAAAGAAGCTCCAGCGGATTATATTAAGTATCTAGGTAAAGAAAGACGTTTTGCTCTGTCAATGTGTCTTTATAGAAATTACTTTTATAAGGTTAATGACGACACTTTAATCAAAGATAATGAATAACGATGAGAATCAAGTTTTGGCTTTTTGGCTTAGGACTTGGTTCTCTTTTATTTTTATAAGGGGGTATCTTATTTGAATAAATTTAAAGAGATAAGCCATATGCTTAGGGATAATTTAACTCAGCATATGGCTAATCCATGTAAAAAGAACTATTCGATTGCTGGTGAAGATTTACCTGAAGAAATGAAAGAGAAAACCTCTAGAAATAAATATCTAGTCGGATTTGTCTTAGGAATTTTATTAGTTTTAGTCATTAATTATTTTATTTCTTCGTTCTTTACATTTTTCCAAGAAGTCAATCGAATAAAAGAAGGTCAATTAGCTTTTAACTTTTTACAGATTAGCCAGGTTGATTTTTCTAGAGTTTTTTCACCACTCAATATATTGAGGCTCTATAGTTGGAAATTATTAATCCCCTATGGGTTTTTAGTGGCTTTGGTTTCAATGGTAGGAAAATCAAAACTAAACTTTGGATCCAAGGATCAGATTGCCTATGGTCAAAAAGGGGATTCACGTTTTACTACGATAAAAGAAATTAAAGAGCAATATAAAGAGATTCCAGATACGGCAAAAGATTATCCAGGTGGTAATTCCTTTAAAGGAATTGGTGGGATTCCAATTTCTCACTATAAGAGATCCTACTTTATCGATACAGATACAACAAATACATTAATTAATGGAGCATCAAGATCAGGTAAAGGGGAACTTTTGGTTACTCCTTTTATCGATATTCTTTCTCGAGCAGAGATTCAATGTTCTATGGTAAATAATGACCCGAAAGGTGAATTGTATGCTTCTTCCAAAGATACCCTAGAGGCTAGGGGATATGATGTACAGGTATTAAATATTCAAGATCCTATGCAGTCAATGTCATATAATCCTTTACAACTCGTTAAAGAAGCTTGGTTAGAAGGTAATCCTGAAGAAGCTTCTAAGCGAGCCAATTCTATCGCATTTACTCTATATAATGATCCGCAAGCAGGGGATAATGCTTTCTTTAATGAAACAGCTCAATCAGCAGTTACAGCGATTATCTTATCATTAGTTGAATATTGTGTAGATAATGGTTGTCCGGAGAAGATTACTATGGGAAATGTCAGTCACTTACTTAATGAGTTAGGAACAATTAACTGGAGTGCTGGCCCTGGTCAACCTGAGAAAAATGCGCTTGACGAATGGTTTAAAGCTTTACCCCAGGGACATGTTGCTAAAAAACGCTATGGTGCAACAAGTTTTGCGGGTTCAAAAACAAGAGGTTCTATTCTAGCAACGGCCAATAATGGGCTACAGCCCTTTGTCGATCCCCAATTTGTGAAAATGACCAGTCGTTCATCGATTGAATTGAAGCAAATTGGTTTTCCTAAATATTTAAGAGGTCAATTATCTGATAAATATGTAAATCAACGTCTGATCATAACATTTATTAAGCCCACCAAGCCTTTGACTGTCATTAAACAATATCGACAAAAAATTAAAGCTGGTGGGCATTTTAATCTTAACTTTGACGAGTTTGTTCGAGGTCCTGTAAATAAAGAAAAAGGGATTCAGGATGGAGATTTTCTTCATATTCGCTTACCTCATGCGAATGGTGATAAAGATGGTGAATTACTTTATAAAATCCATTTTGTTGAAGAAAGAGATCAGGATGGTAGAACAATAACTGAAAGGATTAATGGCAAAGAAGAAATTGTCTATAAAAGAAAAGTTCAATTAAGAAATATAGAGGTACAAAACCCAATCAATGGTTTAAGGCAATTACCAGAACTTTATTATTCGAATAAGCCAACAGCCGTCTTTATGATCATTCCTGATTATGATTCATCAAACCACGCTTTATCTTCTATTTTTGTTAAACAATTATATACCACATTAGCACAAACATGTGTAGAAACGGAGGGGAATAAGACTTTTAAACGAGTCCAATTCATTTTAGATGAATTTGGTAATATGCCACCTATTGATGATATGGATCAAGTCATGACTGTGTCATTAGGACGTAATATTTTATTTAACCTCTTTGTTCAGTCTTTTTCTCAATTGTCTAATAAGTATGGTGATAATATAACAAACACCATTAAAGATAACTGTCAAAACTGGATCTACATTATGTCCAAAAACAAAGATACCATTCAGGAGTTTGTGGATGCTGCTGGAAAGAAAACTAGTATTTCAATTAATACCAATGGTGAATCACCAATGAGTTTAGATAAAAATCTAGGGAAAAATAACGATGAAGATGACTTAATTACTTTAAGTCGTTTAACTCAATTGATCGAAGGTGAAACGCTTGTTATACGATCGTTACACCGCCAAGATCTCAAACGACAGAAAGTGAGACCTTTCCCAATTTTTAATACGAAAGAAACCACGATGCCTTATCGTTATCAATTTTTGTATGAATGGATTGATACTTCTAAATCTCTAAATGATATGGACATTCATTCGGACCATACTCATTTAACTTTAGAGGAGATTACCATTGATGCAACTGACTTTATTGTAGAAGAAAAAATTAGGAAGAAATATCAAAATGCAGATAAGAAACCGATCAATCCACATCATGATCCAGAAAAAGAAAAAGAGAAAACGATTATTAGAAATATAAATAATATAAAAAATTTGATTAAAGCATATGATGATGAAACGAATGATTGGTTAGTACGTGGTCTAAGTGAAAAGATCGATGAAATTATCAAGGAAAAAAATTATTCTAAAATTTTAGATTTAAATTTAGAGAATTTATATGAGCCTATCAATGGTATAGAAGGACACCTGAATATATTACGTCCATATTTAAAGGATGAGAGAAAGGAGAAAGTCATTTAATGAAAGAAAAAACGATTGGTTTTAAAGATCGATGGTTACAACGATTAAAAAATCCATATATTATCATGTTAATAATAGTAGCAATCATTGCGATTGTTAGTTTGACCTCGGCAACAGTTTTTGCTGAAGAAGGAGGATTAGGTACTGCTTTACAAGACTTAGCGGAACAGGGAGCAGATGCAGACCAAGGGGCCGTTAATAGTACTCCTTTAGTTCAGAACGCAGAGCTATTTCAATTAAGAACGATAATTCAAGATGCTTTAAGGTCTACACTATGGTGGATTATTGAGATGGCGTATTGGATGTCCAATGCCTTAGAAGGTTTATTGAAGCAAATGCAGACCTTCTTTGGCTTTGTTGAATATGTAGCGCAAAGTAATATTTATACTCAATTGATTAGTGGTGTATCGGTAGCTTTATTAGTGGCAACACTTTCTTATATTGGGATAAAAAATGTTTTAGGCGTTGAAATAAAATATGATAGTGTCGTTAAAAACATGGTGATTGTTGTTGTTCTAATTGTTGGAATGCCTTCTTTAATGGCATGGATGAATGAAGGGGCAGGATACATATGGGATGCTATGATGCAGGGAGAAGATCAAAAGGTTGAAAGTTTATCGACCTCTGTTATTCAGGAGAATACCTATGATCTTTATATTCCTTTGAGTGGCAAAATGTCTTTTGATTCCTTACAACATGCAGATCCACCAAGTGGCTTAAATTCTAAAGAAGCGATTAATTTAGTAAATATCAATGAATACTATGGTGTTGAAGAAGGAGATATTCCAGAAGCTTTTACGGATAGCGAAAGTGATAACTGGGAAGTTCTACAATATAGTATCGTTAACGAACCTGTAGAAGATGGTGGTGGTTTTGGTAATAAACCAGTTATTCAAAAAATTGAGAAGTCAGGAAATTGGTTTACTAACTTCTTCATAGGAGACACGCTTCAGACAGGTTATTACCGCTATTCCTTTAATTCGATATATATTATTGCAACATTACTAGGTCTTATTATTGGTTTCTTTACTTGTCTCTTAACCCTAGCAAGGACTTATCTAGAAATGGGGATGCAGTTAATTGCAGGTGTTCCCTTAATGGCAACTGACCTAGAGACAGGTCAAAAAGTGAAACATATGATGCAAACGATCATCAATGGCTTTTTAACAATTGCTTTTACAAGTCTGTCCTTCCAACTGTTTAATCTAAGTATGGTATGGATGTCAGAAAACCTTGAAAATCCGATGATTAAACTGATTGGCTTAGTGGCTGCGGTCATGTTGCTTGCTCAAGGTTCAAAAACTATTCTTTCTTGGTATGGTGTCGATCTTGGAATGCAAGAAGGGTTCTCGATGTCCAAATTACTTGGTCTTAAAATGGCAAGTAGTGCAGGACGAGCACTATTTTCTAGAAATAGTGATAAAAATAATGAATTTGATTCAGAAAGTGCCTCAGAAAATAATAAAGACAGCGAAAGCTTAACTGAAAGTAATAATGAGGAAGCAAAAGAAGACTACCGTGAAGATCTGGGCGATTACCTCAATTCTGCTTCTAGGAATTTTGGTTATATGAAAAATCGTGGCCTATCCGGAATGGTTTCTGACGGCATGAATTTTGTTACTCAAGGTGGAAAAGATTTCATTGATGATGTTGGGGAACAACTTCAAGGTAAAGTTAGCGATGTTAAGGAAAAGGCAAGTGATATATCCCAAGGAGTAAAAGATAATTATACCGATGGAAAAACCACGGCCGAACAAAATAGAGAATCCATGGATAATCAACGAAGAGAAAAAGCTAGTCAAGACATTCGTTCAATGGGCGATCATCTAGCAGAAAGATCTACCGATGATAATTTAAGAAATATTCAAGATGGGTTAAATAAATATCAAGGCAGACCTCTCACTCAATCACAAATGGATTCACTCATGCAGGATTTACAACCAGCACGTCAAATGCCTAAACAAGAAGCAGATGATCATATTCGTCAAACATTGAATAAGGCTTCTGACGATATTATGAAACCAACAGATATTGATCAGTATGGTCAACAAGAATTGAACCAAATTATGTCAAATCTGAATGATACCCCAGCCAATACCACTCAGGAATTGAGACAGAATCTTGATCGAGCGCTTGAAAATAGCAATCTTTCTGATGATAAAATTCAACGAATTCGCCAAGAGGTTGATAAGGCTGATATTAATAATCCAGAAGACTTACGCCAACGCATTAATCAAATTCTAGGTGGAGAGAATCCAGAAAGACAAGAACTAAATCAACTGCTTTCAACTATGCAAACTAGTCAACGTCCTAACGCTGATGAATTTAGACAGTCTTTAAACCACGCTTTAGATCAAAGCAATATGTCTAATGATACGGTACAAAGAATTCGTCAAGAAGTTGATCGAGCTAATATCACCGATCCAGAGGACTTACGTCAACGTATTAATCAAATTCTAAGTGCTGATAATCCAGATAGACAAGCAATCAATCAAATGCTATCGACTATGGACACTAACCAACAATCAGCAGGAGAATTCAGACAAAATCTAGATCGTGCATTAGAACAAAGCAATCTATCGAACGATACGGTACAAAGAATTCGTCAAGAAGTTGACCGCTCTCAAATTAGTAATCCAGAAGATCTTCGTCAAAGAATCAATCAAATTGCCAATGAATCGGCAAATATCACTAAAGAAGATAGAGAAGCGATTGAACGAGTCCGTCAACAATTTGAACATGCAGATCTTGGTCAAATGAGTGATATTAATCAAAATATTCGTCAACGGTTAGTTAACGAAGGGGTTTCCCCTCATGGCGTTCAAATGATTGACCAACGCTTAAATCGTATGAATCAAAGCGATCTTCAAAGACAACGTCAAGAGGTTGAACAAGTCTTACGGCAAAATCTCAGTCAGTCTCAACCTCAACAAAGCATTAGAACAAATGCTCAAGGACAAGCTGAGATTAGACAAGTATTAAAACAAGCAGACTTTAGCCAACCAGAAAAAGCCACTCAACAAGTGATCCGTCAGGTTCAAAATGGCGAGCTATCTCAAATAGGGGATGCACGCCAAAATGTTGTACAAGAGTTACAAAAAGCTAGTCAGATGTATCCCAAACAAGCCCAAAGTTATACTCAAGACGTCTTAACAAGAGCTAGTCAAGGAAACATGACTCAACAAGCGATGAAACAATCACTTGGACAAATTAAATCAGACGTGGCTCCTTTAAGAAGTGTCGATTCTTCCATTGGTCAATCGGTTAGCCAAGCCTCTAGACAGCTTTATCGTGTTCAAGGGGATACTATGGCTGATAAGACATCTTCCTTGGCTCAAGGCGTTTACCGCTCAGCAAGTTCACCAGATATGGTGGCCAAGAATACGGGTAAAATCTTATCGCAATCAGGTACTAACTTATCAGGTGATTTACAACAAGAAATTACTCAGAAAGTTAGAACGATACGAGAAGAAGCTACTGCAAATAACACTTCAGATGCAGTCGTCAAACAACGAGTACAGCAAGAAGTTAACCCCATGTTATCTTCAGGCGGTTTGTCTAATAGCCAAGTACAGAACCTGTCACAACATGTGGCCAATGCTTCTGTTGGACATACTAAAGGTACTGAACATTTTGCAGATTCAGTTCATCGTTCATCCATTGCAAACCCTGGTCAATTTAGACGAAATGCGGTTAAAAACGCAGGTGGCAAGGTCTCTGAAGTGGTTCAAAAAGATATTGAGAACTTCGCTAAACAAGCGCATTCTCAAAACCTAAGTCAAACTGAAACACAAAAATATATTAGAAATAAAATTCAACAAAAAGATTATGGTGCAAATAGTGCAGCTGTTGAATCTCAACAACGTATCTTGAATGTGGTTGATGAAAGCTTACAAGCCACTAAACCACAAGTTCAAGCCAACCTAAGAAAATTAGGGAAGCTTGAAGAACAATTCTATAATGAAGACGAATAACAGAAAAGCGATCCTAGCGGTCGCTTTTTTGTTTTATTGAAAGGAAGAAGAGTCAATGTATAGGAACCCAAAAGAAATTAAAACAGAAGTCAAAATGTTCTTTTTCTATGTCATGGATGGTGTCATTTTCTTCGTTACTTTAGCTTTGGGAGTTGCTCTTTTAAATCGTTTTAATGTGAACTCAGTATTGAGTATTATCGGATATATTTTCTTTGGCATTCTTGGTATCTTCCTAGCTTTAAGGACACCAAGACACCCTGTAGAAAGAAATCTTAGTCTGATTATACATATGTTTAAAAGGGATAACAATCAATATTATGATTTTCAATTGGATTATTCCCCAAGTATCACAGCAACTCAATTAAAGGAGGAAAATGATGGCTAATCGAGCAGTAGAACGGTTAAAAAGTCTATTCGATAAAGATTCCTTATCGATAATCGATAAAATCTGGTATAAGCGCATTACGCCTGAAGGCTATATTGTCGATAAGAATGATCGTTATCAAGCCTATTTTAAGGTGCGAACAGCTGATCTCTATTCAATGGATGATAACGATTTAGAAAGATACATCTTACAATTCACCAATTTACTACGAATTTACACGGAACCATTAAAAATCTATTCCATGACTTACCCAACAGAAACGAAAAAACAACAAAACTATTATGCAAAGCTCATCAAGCGGTATACACGAGAAATGGAATATTACAAGGAAACGAAGCCTAATCAAAGGCGATATGAGGAAATTGCTAACAAGCGTGATCGAGCCTTGGAGCAATTTAGAACGCAATCGTGGGTTGAAGACAACTTAAAAGATCTGATTTTCTTTATTGCGATTTATGGAGAATCTAAAGAAGCTTTAGAAGAAAACCTAAGATCAATGAAACGGTTGAATTCTACGACTTTTAATATTGAACATATTAGTGATCAAACAACTTTGATTAATTTAATGAAAAAGATGCATAACATGACGAATGAATTATAAAGGGGGTTATCTTTTTGAAGCTATCAAAAAAAGAAATAAAAAAATATGAGGATGCAGGCTATGACCTTAGAATGATCGAACAAATTCAACCAGAAGGTGGAATTTCTTTTAAAGATCGTTTGATTGAATCGGGAAATGGTTTTGTTGGATGTCTTCATCTCTATGCTTTAGCTGATAAAGTCAATCAATTGTGGTTGGCAGGGATTATGAGTATTGAACGGACCATTGCTACCATTGACGTGGCCACAGCTGATAAATATGAAGTGATTGATCGAATTAACAAAACTAGTAAAGAATTGAGAATGCGTGGAAACGAAGAAAAGCATGAAACTGCTGTTTCTGATGCCGCTTCAAATTACATTCAATTGCAGCAATTTGCTCAGTCTTTAAGTCAACAAGGAGAAATTGCTAAATTAGTTCATGTACGAATTTATTTCTATGATCATTCTCAAGAGGAACTAGAAAAGCGGATGGGGGATGCTAAGAAAGATTTAACCAATAGGGGGCATAAATTTACAGTCTTTGAATTTAGAAGCTCTCAAGAGTGGGATTCCCTCTTTCAAAACTATGACCAACAAATGGAATGGTCGAGTTTCCGTTCTGGAGAAGTCTCACCCTCTGTTACTTTAGGGGCAGGATTACCATTTCACCACCAAAGCCTAAAAGACCCTAGAGGGATTTACTTAGGGGTCTATGGTGACCCCAATAAGTTGGACTTTATATATAGTGAGTTGGCCTTTGGCCAGCTCTTTTTTGTTGCTTACAGTTCTTGCTTATTTCTTGCCGACACATTTACTCAGAAATTTAAACTTGTCAAGAGGAAGAGCGTAGCGGCTCTTGATAAGTTTAAAGTTTATGTGTAATCATTAAGCGGCGAAAGAAGCGTGATGAAGACGAAATTCTATAGGACTCCTAAAATCTAATTTTTCTTTGATTCTTTCACCATTGTAATAGATTATAAAATCTTCAATCGCTTGTGCTAATTCTTCAAAGGAATGATAAGTCCGACCATAGTAGACTTCTTGTTTTAGTAGACTAAAGAAATTCTCCATTGGCGAATTATCTAAGCAATTTCCTTTACGAGACATACTTTGAAAAATTCGGTGATCCTTCAAGAGCCGGGTGTAACTTTTCATTTGATAGGCCCAGCCCTGATCAGAATGAAAGGTTCTTCTGTATGGACATAATTTACTTGCTTCAATGGCAGCTTGTAGCCCCTCCAACATGCTTTGTCCATTAGGCTGATGTGTTATCTTAAAAGAAATAATTTCTCGATTAAATAGATCCATGTAAGGATCTAAATAGAGTTTTCCAGTTTGATAATTCCCAGAATCATCGGCATAGTAGTATTTAAATTCTGTTGTGTCTGTTGTTATTTTTTGATAAGGAATGGTCGAATCAAACCGCCGGTTGATACGATTTGGCGCTATCTCTCCAATCGTTCCTTTGTAGGAATTATATTTTCTTGTCTTTCTAGTATAGCTAGTGACCTGTATCCCCATAATTTTCATTAGGCGTTGAACTTTGTTTTTACTGACCTTATAACCACGGGAAAGCAGTTCAGCTCGCATTCTTCGATAACCATAATCCTTATGGGTTTCTCTGATGTCTTTCATTTCCTCTTTTAAATCGGCATCCTTATCAATTTCCTCATCTTTATTTTTCCAATAAAAGTAGGTCGATTTAGGAAACTTTAAAACGCTAAGAATATCTTTTAAAGCATATTTTTCATCATGGAGACGTGTGATTTCGGTCACTATTTCTTCTTTTCTCGCTTGACTCTTTGAGCCACACGTCTCCTCAATCCTTTTAAAAATTTGTTCTCAATTTCTAAATCCGTAATCCGTTGTTCAAGTTCCTTTATTTTTGCTTCACTTAACTGATTGGTTTCGCTGCTATCCTTTATTTGATTGATTTGTGATTTCTTTTTAGACACTTTAGGTGGCCTTCCTTTCCTCGCGGAAAGGCCATCAAGTCCTCTTTCATGATAAGCTCTTCGCCAATTAGCGATTAGACTTGGATTATTCATGTTTAATGAATTGGCCAATTCGCGATAACTCATTTCCGTACTTTCATACAATTCTATCGCATTTAATTTGAATTCAACAGTATAAACCTGTTGAGTCCGCCTTTTCTTTAAACCATCTACACCAAATTCATAATAGTTATTAACCCACCTTCGTAAAATAGAAGGATCTATTCCTGCTTTATTAGCTAAGGTTCGATAACTTCCTTTTTTCGCAATATAGTCTCCTACTAAATTCAGTTTAAATTCTAATGAATATTTAGACATAAAAATAACCCCCAAAAGTTGAATTCTTAGTCCAACTTTTGGGGGTCACTACAGTCACCTCGACTAATGGGGCCTTTATTTTTGACCCATTCCTATCAACCGCCACACGTAAATCATTCAATGGCTTTGTCTTAGGAAAGATGGGTTATGGTAAATCAACCGTTTTAAAGATGATCGAAGAAGGACTTGTTGCTAAAAACTGCTTTATTCGTGGTTTTGATAAAGCACGTGACTTTCATAAGCTCATAAAGTCTCAAAAAGGGATGATTATTGACTTAGCAGGAGATAATGGTGAAATTATTAATCCTTTAGAGATCTTTGCGACGGCTACTGATTTAACTGGTCAAAAAGTCAATGAATTCGGGTCGTTTATGCACCATATCGCTAAAGTAACTAACATTATGCGGTTTATGTATCCATCTTTAACTGATATGCAAATTACTGAATTCCGTACTTATTTAAGAGAATTTTATATTCAATGGGGATTATTAAGACCTGACTATAACTCAAACCAATCACAAGTTAAGGTGACAGGATTAGATCCAAAAGCCTATCCGATCTTCTCTGATTTCTTAGCCTTTCTAAACAGCTATTCCTTATCAGGTAATGTGACTAGTGGAAAAAGAGCAACGCTCGAAACATTAAAGACCTATGTTCAAGAAATCGTATCGCAATATGGCCCACTATTTAATGGGCATACTACGATTTCTGACTTAGCGCAAGAAAGTGTCTTGTTCTTTGATATTGACAACTTGTCTAACTTGGATAGAGAAGTTTTCCAAGCACAACTTTTCCAGGCCTTAACGATTATCTGGTCTCACGGTTTGATTAATGGACGTAAGATGAAGGCGAAGCTCGAGTCCAAACAGATTACTCTCGATGAATACCGTAATTTTATGGTGTTTATTGATGAAGCCCATAATGTCATTAATGCGCAAAACTTAGGCGCTGTACAATACGTGACTAACTTCATGCGTGAAATGCGTAAATTTGGTGCAGGGGTAATTTTTGCTACCCAAACACCAGCCGAAGTGTTACCAGAATCATCATCTAACGAAGCTATTGACGAAGTGAAGAAAGTTTTCGAGCTTTGTCAGTATAAAATTCTATTGAATCTCGATAACAGTATGGTAAGTCGGATGAAATCCGTTTTAGGAGATACGATAACAGAAACAGACTTTGCAAAATTACCTCGATTAAAACAAGGAGAAGCCGTGGTTCAGCTCTCCTCAACAGAAAATTATAATGTGTCCTTTATTCCTACTGCTGATCAATTGGATCGCTTTGCAGGAGGGCAATAATCTAATAGGAGTGATTTCATGGAAAATACATCGTCACAAAAAATCACAAGAACCAGAAGGTTTATACAGGTTATTAAGAATAGAGTCAAACGTCAGGCTGGCTTATTTGCTATAATCGCTGCTTCTATAATTGTAGTGGGCGTTTTTTCAGTTAGTGTCGTTTCTACCATTGCAGACTCAATCGCTCAATCTCAGCGAAGAGAAATTTCCTTGTGGGATTTAAGCGGATCTAACCTAACTCCTCAAGTTTTAAAATGGCAAGATGCCATGTCAAAGGAAATGTCCAAACAAGGAATTGATCAAAAATGGTTATTTGTTCTGTTAGGAATTATGCAAGTTGAAAGTGGTGGCCATTCTGATAGGGTTCCAGATATTATGCAAGCTAGTGAAAGTTTAGGCCTTGCCCCTAACTCAATCTCTGATCCATACAAGAGTATTGAAGTAGGCGTCAAGGCTTTTAAAAATTCTTTGGAATATGCTGAGCGCTATGGGATTACTGATCCTAAAGCAATTATCTTTTCCTATAACACAGGCGCTGGTTTTATCAGTTACCTAAGTGGTATTGGAGAAAGCAAATGGACAATTGAGATCGCAGAACGCTATTCAAGAGATAAAGTATTTCCAGCAGTCACAGGTTTATCGCCCTCACAAGCGGTGAAATCGCCTTATAACACGCCTTACTCTCAGGCAGTAGGAAAGCCCTACTACTACCGAAACGGCGGTAATTTCCACTATGCAAACGCTGTATTTTATGCAATTGGGGGCGAACAAGCAATCTATCAGAGCAGTATTCCTACTTTCTTATCAGGGAATCCTGATGCTTTACCAGGAGCAGTTGGAAACTCAGGAGGTATGATGTCGCCACCTGCTGGTGTTAAATTAGCTTACGGTCCCGCAAGGACACCGGGGCCTAATCCATATCCTTATGGGCAATGTACTTGGTATGCCTATGGACGAATGCATCAAATCGGTAAACCGATTGCATGGTTTCCAGGGAATGCAGGAAACGGTGGTCAGTGGATGTATACTGCCTTACAATATGGCTATCGTGTTGAAAAAGGTCGTCCGGCTGCTGGCACAGCAGTCAGTTTTCCACCGGGTCTATCTGGTGCTGGTTCTGTTGGCCACGTAGCCTTTGTTGAAGCTACATTTAGTGACGGATCAATATTAATTTCAGAAAGTAATATGGTTGGTGCAGGGATTGTTAACTATCGAACGATTGGTGCGGCAGAAGCAAGCCAAGCTTCCTATATTTATATGTAAAGATGGAGGGAAAGTATGAAAAATTTAATAAAAAAGCCAAGTTTTATTGCAGGGGTCATTGCTTTGTTAGTGGCCTCTGTATGTTTTAATGGTGTCCTTGCTTATATTAATAACAATCTAACCAATGAGTTAGAAAAAACACGCCAAGCAGTATCTATTAATAGAAATAATGGAGATGAATCTTCTGATAAGGATAAATTGATAAAATCATTAGAAGAAGAAAACGCAAAATTAAAAAATGATAAAAATAGTCAACAGAACCGGAATCCAGATGATAAAAATAAAGCCACCTCAAACGTTACCTCGACAAAAACTTTAGTGGAGGACTTTATTAAAAACTATGAGGAATTATCTACTCAACGTCCTGACTATGATAATCAAATTCCAAAATTCAAGCCATTGGTTACCGATAATCTTTTAAAACAACTCTTCCCTGAAGTTCCTCAAGATCAAATGGCAAAGACCGAGGATGAAATAAATGATCATAATATCTATAATCGAACAGTCGACAATATTTCAGTCTTTCTAAATGAAGAAGAATTAGAAAAGGAAGAGCCAGTAGCTATGGCTAAAGTAACAATAACTACACATATCGAGAATGCTGAAGACCGAAATAATACCTCGAGTAAAATAATGGAAATTCATTTAAAGAAAGTTGACGGCCAATTAAAAGTCGATTCTTTTGCAACCAATTTCCTTTAGAAAGGAGAATAAATAATGGCTAGTCTTTTTAAGAAAAAGAATAAAAGAAATGAACCAGTCAAAAAGAAAACCAAAGAAAACACTATGAGTAAGTTTTATAAAAAAGCTTTTATCTTTTTTGGTTTAGGAAGTGCGCTTTTATTTCTAAGTCCTATTGTTACTGGAACGGAGTATAAAATTGAAAGTACTCCAGTTGGGGAACTAAGTCCAATTACTGATAAAATACAAATTAAAATGGTTAAAGCAGCCTATAATCCTCGAGCAGAATTATTCCGTGTTGATTTTGAAATTCAAACAGATGCAAGTAACCCAGCATTAGTGAACTTAGAATATTATGCTTTCGCAAAAATTTTGAAAGATACAGATGAAGAAATACCAGGCGAAATCGTACAAGTTAACCCAAAATATTTAGTTGCTTTCTTTAAAAAAGTTCCTGATAACTATAAAGCGATAGGAGTTACTTTAAAGCCATCTTATATTGAAGAGGCAATAACAAATGACCCTAATATGGAAAAACGTAAGGTGTTTGTTAACTTCCTGCAAGAAGATGTACCAGAAGATACAAACATTTCCATAACAACTGCAAATCAATACGAAGCTGATTGGATTCGTGCGAAGGTGGATGAAGTTCAACAAGAAATTGAAGAACACCAAGAAGATATTCGATTATCAAGAATTAAGATTGAGAATAATAAGAAGACCATGGAAGAAAATAAAGCAGATACTAGCTTAATGACTAAAGAAGAAGTTGAAGAATACGAACGTGGTCGCCGAACGCTTGAAACAAATATTCTTCAGGAAGAAGGTCTCATTGAAAAGAAAGAAGAAGCTATTAAGAAATTAGAAGAAAGAAAAGAGAATTACAATAAACAAATTCAAGAATTAGAAAATAAGATGAGGTGATTTTATTTTGTCCAATAAAATTACTACGAAAGATATTCTTGTAAGAAATATTCCCATTGAATACTTATCAAAGATAAAAGAGTATCAAAAAATTTATAAAGAAAAAACAGGACTAACAATTTCACAACAAGATATTCTTTTAGAGATTATTGATCATGGATTTAAAGAAGATCTGTTTAAAAATCAATTTAATTATTTCTATGAAGATTCAGAAAAAACAAGAGATGAAATTGAAAGTTTGAAATTAGCTATTGAAAAATTAACGGCAAACCTCGACATGTTGGTCGAGGTTTTGTTGTCTATTTAAAATATTTTATTAATAAAGGAAGATAGAAAATGGAAACTTCAAAAGATCAAATTTTAAATATGAAAAGAATTGTTGCTCGTAAAAAAAATATTCGCCAACGTCTTTTTGTGGAGTTAACTCAAACTGAGTTAGAAATTCAAGAGTATGAAAGAAAAATTAATTACCTAACAGAATTAGAAAATAAAAAAGAGAGTATTCAATATAATTATCAACATTCCAATGAAGAACTCGAAAGATAAAAGGAATGATAACAATGAGTGAACAGTCATTGAAAAGAATGAATGATTATCAAGAATATAATGACAAATACGAAGTTAATAATATTTATTTAAATGCGAAACAGATGATTGAATTAATCAATTCAAATTTTTTTGGTGAAGATCTTACCTTAGGAAAATTTATTGAGTATGCAATGGAAAATAATTTTAGTCGATGGTTTGTAACGTTATGTGATGAACCTGGTATTTTAAAAGTTATTGAAACCATTATTAAAGAACGAAAAATTAAAATGAATTAATTTAAAAATATAGGAGTGATCTAATGGATTCAAAACATACTAATAAAAATTACGAAAAAGAATTTAGAAAAGAGAATGAAGAAGTAACTAAACTATATAAAATTTTAACTCGAGACATTGAATTAATTGAAGAAAACGTTAAATTAAAAAAACAGCTAGATGAACAATTAAAAAGAGAGAAAGTTGTTCGTAATGAATTAAGGGTTATTAAGGATTTTAATGATCGACTTTTTAATTATATCAATCAGCACTATATAAAAAGTGAGGATAAATATGACGAAGAAGAAATATATTAGAAAAAATATTCGAATGTCTGAAGATGAAGTAGAAACTTTGAATGAATTAATTAAAAAGTTGCCTGTAGAAAATTTTACGGAATTCATTCGTTACTCATTAAATTATTTTTCAAAAACTAAATATGAAAATGAATATAATAAAAAAATACTTCAAGATATTAGTCGAGATACACAATTAACTTATTTGGTTATGAATGAATATATGAAAATTTTATCAGAAGCACGAAAAAATGATTTTGATATCATAAAGAAAGAAGTTGAAAATAAATTTGATGAAGATATGAAAGCAAAATTAGTTAAAAAAAATTATAGAACATATTAATTTTGAAAAAATTTCTGACTAAACTTTAATAAATGTATACTGAATCACATGTTTGTACTTAGTACAGCATTTGTACATAATGAATACATAATTTTTCTGTTCTAAGTACACCATATTTATGTATGATGTTGTTATATCAACGTTTTCATGTATGTTTATTATATGTACAAAAAAATCGATTTGATATCACTTTTATGTACATTTTCTGTCCACCCCCCGCATCCAGCTCCCTCCTTTGGCTCAGCCAAAGTAAGCAAAATCTAGGTGCTTTAGTACCAGCTTTTGCTATCAGGGATTCCTTATGCTCTTTCAAATAATTGGGACAATTTTTTGAAATCAGAGGGTCAGGGGTCGGACAGCCACCGCAAATTCATGAAATGGATTTGGACTTGGGTCGAGGGATAAAGTGTCCCCGTGCGAAATCCAACAGGGCAGGGCGGTTGGTCGAGGGTGTGGGAGAGAAAATCCCACAATTTGCGAAAGCAAATTTCTAATAATTGATTTATAATTTTTTGAAATAGAGAAAATGAATTTGAAAGTACGTTTAAAAAATTTAATTCATTCGTAAAAAGTTTTGAGTTGAAAAAATAAATGAGAAAGATATGAATGAAAAAATACTAAGAGATTATTTAAAAAATTATCCTATTGTTAAGGAAGAATTTCCACTAAAAAAAGCGAGAGTGTTTGAAAAATCAAATTGAAACCTATCAAAAATATTTTACTTACGTTGGAATTTTAACTGGAAACAAAAATCTGGAATCAATAGTTAAAAAATATAAGAATAGCTCAATAGGAATTTATACAAAAGAAAAATGTATTCAAAAAGAAAAATATAATGATAGTCATTTAAATAGTTATGCTCAATATCAAATATTGAGAAAAGAAGAACGACATAAATTATATCGACAAATAATTCAAGAGCCGATTCTCTATTCTCAATTTACTGAATATGAAAATGTATTTAAAGACTTAGACATACATCTCAATAAAAAAGAATGGTCAAAAATTTTAAATACGTTCCTAATAGAACGGTATAGAAAAATAATTAGATAGTAAGTTTTAAATTTAAGAGGAGTAACTTCCTCTTTTTTTATTTTAATTTTTATAAGAAAGGATTATAGAAATGATTGTTTATTGTCAGTCAAAAGATGATAAAGGAAATTTACAAGTTACCAACATTGATGGAAAACAATTTGAAATTACACATGGTAACCCTCGATATTCTCAAGCATTAATTTGTTATAACAATGATCTTGCTTTTTCTATTGATGTTAAAGAATTAGAAAGGGTGGATCTAAATGAAAAATAGAAAAACAACAAAACAAGATCGTCAACAAAAATTAGATGATGTTTTTACCAAAGTTCACGATGCTGTTGAGAATTATTCAAGCGATCCCAAGGATCTTGCAGATTTTATCAAGTTTAGAAAAGAGTTTTCACAAAATTATTCGACACGAAATCAAATGCTGATTCACCAACAATATCCAACCGCGTCTAAGGTACAATCTTATAAAAAATGGTTAGATGATGGCTATCAAGTTCAGAAAGGTCAAAAGGGAATTCGAATCTTAGCTCCTGCTATCCGAAAAGAAATATTCGATGGTAAGCAATCGCTAGGTGGATATCGAGATCTATCTAAAGAAGATAAAGCGAGATTAAAAAAAGGTGAGTTACGTACTAAGGATGAATTAGTAGGGTTTCGATCTGTTTCTATTTTTGATATTCAACAAACAAACGCAGAAGTGGATCAATTGCCTAAATATCTTCAGGATGGGATCATTGAAGGTAATCAAAAGAATGAAGATGAAATTTATGAAGCAATCGATAAGTATCGAGAAGCATTAGGTATTGAAAAATTAAAGGAACGTCCTCAAGGTGTCAATGCAGGTGTTAAGGGATGCTATTTTAACTATAAACTAGGATCCGGTGAAGAAAAACATGCGATATGGCTTGAAGAAAATAATAATATTTCTCAAAAAATTAATGTTTATCTACATGAACTTGGCCACGCACAATTTGAATCGTTTGCTGAAAAACAACCTAAAGTCCAAAATGAATATCAAGCAGAAATGTTTGCAGGTGTTGTGAGTGAGTATCTTGGCATTGAAAGTAGTCAAGCCAATGCAAAATACTTAGAAGCATATTTACAAAACGAACCTGATATGGCAAATCGAGAAGAATTACTAGAACCACTCATTCAATGCATTGAAGAAGCTGTACCTCAGATTGAAAAACAAATGAATAGTCTAGAGCAAACTCAAGATCAACAAATGGAGAATCAACTTGATGATTACTGGAAAATTAAATGGAATGAATCGAGTCAACGCTATTCAAAAGACTATGAAGGACAAATTGTTGACAAGGAAGTATTAGATGAGCTAGTTGAATTGGATACACGCCTACAATTACACAATAAAATTTTAGGTTTTGTTGATCCTGTTAATGAAAGGAATATGACAACAGAATATGAAGGGTATCATAAGTTTAAGCTAGAACATATTGAAGACGGACAAACTATTGAAGAAGTTAGAGTAGATATGGGAGATGGGTGCCTTGTTAATGAGGGGATGTTTACTTCTTTATATGAGGCAATAGGTGAAAAATATCAACCTTTGTCACAAGAAAAAATCGAATCGATTAGGGATGAACTAGAAATAGAACGTGAAGAAAATCCTCCCATATCATGGGAAGATGCTCAGGCATTAGCACAATACGAATTAGAAATTTAGTTAAAATGGGGTAAAACAATGAATAAATATAAATCGCAAAAAATTGCTTATAACGATATTTCTTATCTAATTCCAAACGAATATGTTGTTTTTGATTTAGAAACAACTGGATTAGATTTTAGTAGTAAAATCATTCAATTATCAGCAGTTCATTTTAGAAATGGATCAGAAATTGATCATTTTGATCATTTGATAAATCCGAAAACTAAAATACCAGATATTATTACTGAAATAACAGGAATTACCGAATCAGATGTCATTAATGAACCAACAATTGATGATGTTATTGATGATTTTGTAACATTTATTGGTGACTTAACTATTGCTGGATATAATAGTAAAAAATTTGATATACAAATGTTAAAGGCGAATACAGATATCGATTTATCTAAACATCCACAATTAGATGTATTAGAACTAGCAAGAATGAGTCCAATTTATCTATATAATTATAAATTAACAACGATTAAAGCTTATTATGGCATTCAAAATAAAGCGCATGATAGTCTAAATGATTCTAGAGCAACTGCATTAGTATTAGAAAAATTTAGAGCAAGTGAATATTAGGAATATGAAGTTATAAACTTAATGAAAAATACAATTGATCATGGTATAATTGAGTTGTGGAACGTTAGGATCGTGTCCATTTATAACACAACACCCCTTGAAGAGGTTGCTTCAAGGGGTGTTTTTGTCACTCAGAGGTGGGTATGAGCGTGTGTGGTTAATGGGCTAATAAGATTATTGCTTCTTGTTTAACCACCAAGAAAATAACTCAATGAGTATTCCCACAATTAGTGGTGCAATAATCAACGTTAGGATCGTGTTAATCAAAAATAACACCTCCCTTCTCGGGAGTTAGCCCTAATAGAAATTATATCATAGTGGATAAAGGACTATTAAGCATGTATTATAGCTATAAAGTATAAAATAAAAGTTGCTGAAGTTATAATATGCAGGTGAGAGAATGATAATTACTAACAGACTACTTGAAGAAAAGAAAACTAAATTTTCTGGTGGACTTTATGATTGGACTCAATATAAATTTGCGTATAACTCATCTAAGATTGAAGGAACACTTTTAAGTGAGTATCAAACACGGTTAATGTATGAAACCAAGAAAATTAAATTTTCTAATGAAACTGCTATAGAAATTGATGATTTAATAGAGGTTCAGAATCATTTTAAATGTTTTGATTTTATTTTAGAAAACTATGAAGAAGAGTTAAGTCATGAATATATTAAAAAGTTACATAGCCTACTTAAATCAGGCATCTCATCCGATCAGAGCTACTTAATGCCTGTTGGAAATTATAAAACCTTTGATAATGAAGTTGGTTATGTTCAAACATCACCTGCTGAACGGACTGAGGATGATATGACTAGTTTATTGTTAGGTTATAACTATAAAAGTCATAAATCTTTAGAAGATATTGTCGATTTTCATGTCCAATTTGAAACAATTCATCCTTTTGCTGATGGAAATGGGCGTGTAGGAAGATTGATTATGTTTAAAGAATGTCTAGCTAACGATATAATTCCTTTTGTAATAAGGGTTGAAGTTGGACTTGACTATAGAGAATCTTTAGATGATTATCGCAATGGTGACAAAGGTCGCTTGCTTAATATAGTTGAATCAGAGCAAAATATTTATTTAAATAAATGTATCGATTTAAGAATCATTGACCCTGACCAGCAATATGACCTTGAAAGATAAACTAAATAAGTATTAATAAAAAGGCTTTCCGTTAAAAGAAAGCCTTTTCTTTATGCATTAAAAAAAGGAATTGCCTACACTTATGACACATTCAAGATATGTGCTACCTGTACAATTCCTTTGCTCATTAATAAGATACCTTCTCTAGTGGAGTAACTCGAAGTGTACTCTGCTTGTATATCTTATTAATAAAAAAAGAGGATGCCTTACCTTATGGAACAGTCAAGGCCTGTTCTGCCTGTACATCCTCTAATAATATATTAAGGGAGGACTCAAAAAATGTCAACCTATAAGACAGTTCTTATTAAACCTGAATTTATAGCTGAGACAGTTATGAGGACAGGTAGCGAACAATTATTAGAGAAAGATTCGAGAAGCTATGTGGGATTATATAACGAAAAGGAGAACTGGTATATTCCTTTACGCTCAAAATTAAGTATAAAAAGTCCGAAAGGTTCACATTATGCAACGCCTTTTAATACAACAAATCCTCATTTTATACGTCCAGGATTAGATTTTCAAAAAGCGTTATATGTTCCTAAAGATAAAATTGTAGAAATTAGGAATACTTTGCCCTATGAACAGAATCAATTTATTTTAGAGCACCAAGAAGATATCCAAGACAAGTTTGAAGAATATGTATTATCTACTGAAGAATTAGATCGAAAATCAACCGAATTTCTGTTCTCTACCGTTCCCTTGTTTCCAGAAGGTGTTGAACGCATTAAAGAAAAGCATTTAAAAGATTTAACCATTGATTTTAATCAAGAGCTATATGATGATCCTACAATTTCCGAAGGTGGTATTAGCTATCAAGGCGAAACGTTAGAACATTTCATGGATGATGTTGGTCTAACTAAAGAAACACCTTTAGATGAAATCAATAAAACACTTCAAGAATGCGGTATTCAACCCATAGATTATGGAAAAACAGACCAAAACGTTACAAATAGAAAGGAAGATAAAAATATAATGGAGACAACAATTGAAAATTATAAAGGTGAGGAAGTACCAGTAGTACTTGAAGTCCACCAATATGCTGCAAACGAAACCTTAGCGCTTTACGCTAATGAAAAAGATACAGGTGAATTGTACACGGAATTAACGACTTATGGGGCACAATTTCGTAATAACGAAGGGGAAGGAGTCACTCACCTTGCCTTGCGTAGTGATAAGCCTGAATATAAAGCAGCTTTAGAAAAAATTGGCTTCTTAGAAGTTCCGTATCCCTTTTATCAAGATCCTAAAGGGAACATAACTGTTGATTATTATGATTTAAGTGACGAGGCGATTCAATTTTGCAATGGAGAGATTGCTAAGCAACAAGGAATTGATCAATATCAAAATTATGACGATGAGTTGGAACTATAAACGCTCCTGCTCATTTTTTATTTAGAGAGGTGTTATGATGGGTAGTCCTGGTATTATCCTTTCGGGAAAGTTTTCATTGCCCAATTCAGGTGAGAGTTATGGAGGCTATGCTGATTATCTAACTAGAACGGAAGCATTAGAGCGAGATAAAAATAGTGAAGAACGTAGAAAATCCGAAGCGAAGCAAATTATCGATTATCACCGTATGTTAAGAGATCCTGATATTGATAAAAAAGATAAAGACTTTGGCCGTTATGTGTACTACACCACACGAAAGTATGCCTTAGATCAAAAAAATAAAAAGAATGAAAAAGGCGAAAAGATCTTATCTGGAGTGTTTTCTGATAAGTTAGATCAAATGACCATGAAAGATAAACGTGAATTTTCTAAAGTGTTAACCGAAGCTCAAGAAAAAGGGTCAGTTATGTGGGAAGATGTTATTTCTTTTGATAATACCTATTTAGAAGAAAATGGCCTATATAATTCGACAACTGGAGAATTAGATGAAGATCGCTTACAAAAAGCCACTCGAAAAATGATGAAAAAATTTGCTAAGTTAGAAGATCTTCATGAACCAAGATGGATGGCTAGTATTCATCGCAATACTGATAATATTCATATTCACTTGGCCACAGTCGAATTAGAACCTTCTAGAAAGCAGGTAGTCGTTGACAATAAAAAGCAACCTCGTGGTAAAAGAAAACAGAGTTCTTTAGATAAAATGAAAACTGAATTTGGCACAGAGTTATTACAAATGTCTGAATTATTTTATCAAGTGACAGATCAAAGACAAAAAGCGGTTGATGATATACGGAAATATCTAGAAAAACGTTATGAAAAAGATATTTATACTCAAACGATTGATTATTTAGATCATATCGAAGGTAACGATTGGCATAAAAAAGTAAAACGGAACCATGTATCCTATAAAAAGTTAGATGGAGAAGGGAAATACCGTATTGATCAAGTTGTAAAGAAAGTTGCTAATGAAGACGAAACTTTTAGAAATGACTTGGAAGAGTACGAACAAATGATTCAGCTAAATAACGATATTTTTAAAAAGATGTATGGCCAAAAATATGATAAAAAAGAAGAATATCTGTCAACAAGAACTGCTGAATTGAAAGAGCGTTTGGGCAACCGAACGCTTAAAGAGCTTGGAAAAATGAAAGAAGAGCGCTTACAGAATAGTAATAATAAACAAAAAGAAGTCAAGAAAGATATATGGAAAGATATAAAGGAAAATCGATTGCCACAAGAAGAAATTATTAATAAATATAAAAGTTCAGAACCTAATGTCTCTTCAAAACAGCTTAAAAAGATAAAATCTTCTTATGATAATAAGAAAGAGAAAAATCAAGGAGTTAAAGATGATAAAAATGGAACTTCCTATTCTTATAAGAAATCAAGGTATCGATCATATACTGGAGTTGAGAAGAATTTATGGGTAGCTGGTAAAAAGTCGGAAAGAGAACTTTCTAATGCTTTAAAAAGAACAATGTATCAAGAAAAACAACGTGCGATGCAAAGTTATCAAGAAATGATGGCGGACGTAGAAAGAGCCTAACTCCTCAAAAGTTGAAATGAAAGCTCAAGTGAAAGTTGAAGTGAAAGTTGAAGTGAAAGCTAGAAAGAACTAGAGAGAAAAGTAGCCACCTGTTATTATGGTATTGTGGGAAATAGCAGGGGGATACTATTTCTACACTTTCCAACCTATAAATTATAATCTCCTAAGATCAGTCGCTGACTGATCTTTTTTATTTTAAGACAAAAAGGAGGAAGACCATGACAAAAACTATCTACACCCAAGATCAAATTGATCAAGCAAAAAGTATATCATTAATCGATTATTGTAACTATCGTGGTATCGATATATCAGGATCTGAAAATAATCCTCATTTAATAGAAATGGATAGTTTGGTTCTTTTTCCTGATAATACAGAAAGGCAATGGCACCGCTATTCTACCCAAGAGGGAGGAGATGCTATTGCTTTTGTACAATATATGGAAGATAAAAGCTTTTCAGAAGCGATGGAAGTATTACTAGACCCTTCTTTTGAACATGAAAACAAAGTGACTAAAAAACCTATAAAAAAAGAACCGTTTTCCTATAAAAATTATGAAGTTAAAGCTTTTGATAAAGCAAAAGATTATCTCGTTAATAAAAGAAAGATTGATCCTGAAATTGTAGATACCTTACAAAACAAAGGGTATATCGCTCAGGATCAACGGAATAATATTGTTTTTAAATGGCGTAATCAGCTGACTAATGAACTTTGTGGCGCTAATATTCAAGGTACCTATCAAACCAAAGGACGTAGTTTTAAACGTATACAAAGAAATTCAACCCAAGGTTATGGATTTAATTTGTTAAATGGCGACCCAGAAGAGATCTACTTTTTTGAGAGCAGTATCGATTTACTCAGTTATTGTACAATGAATAAGGGTAACCTAGATAATAAATGGTTTGTATCGATGGAAGGCTTGAAGAATGTGGTTGCTCAAACTATCTTTGATTATGAAGCCTATAAAAAAGAACGCAATCTACCAATAAAGGCTCCTAAAGTTCATATCTGTACTGATACCGATCAAGCAGGTAGAGAATTTTATGATAGACATTTTGAAATGTTCCCTTATATGCATTATGATCCTCCTTCCGTTGGGAAGGACTGGAATGACGAATTAGTTGCTAAAACAGAAGAATATGAACGGTCTGATGAAAGTCATCAGGCTTTTTTTGTAGGAGAAGATAAAGAGTTTGACTTACCCATATATATTCATGAAGAAGAACTGGAAATAGAATAGTAAAGGAGTAGCTATGGAAAGTAAAAATATCTATGACTATTTCAATTGTGACAGTCAAGAAGAACTGTATTCAAAGATCAAAGCAAAAGATCCAGCAGTTAATAAATTATATGAATTTTATAATGATTACCAAACTGAGATCCAAACAGGAAAATTTGGACGAGCTGCAGATTATGCCAATGATATGTTGAAACAAAAGCTGATTCCTCCCGAAAATACTTTTACTGTTGTAAGTGTAAATTCAAAAAATCAGCCTATTAAATATACCAATTATAGTATGGCTGCCGATTTTAAAGAGGTCTTTGAGAAGAGTTATATTGGATCAACCGCACGTTTTCTATATTTTAGTGGAAATAATCGACCGCGCGAGCAAAGTTTAATCGACCGAAATATTGCTTTAGCTGAAGAAGCTTTTGAAAAATTTTATGGTATAAGAAGTTTGGATTATATTCAAGTTAATAAAGATGGCCAATTTTATTCAAAGTGGCAGCAACAATTTGTAAATACTGAAAGAGCTAAAGCGAGTGATTTTGCTAAAGAAAATAGCGAAGTTTATACTCAACCAGTTACTTTACAACAAGAAATCGAAAATCTTCCTGAGTTTTCTAAATACTATGCTAACAAAGAGTTGGAAGGGAAAAACGTTATTTATGATAAGAGTGAAGTAGAACACTTGCTACAAGTAGGGTATAGTGATTTACCAAAAGAACATAACTGTGCTATTAAATATGACCAAGATTACAATATTCAAGAAGTAGAAGTATTAAGTATAGGGCTTGTCAATATCTCTCTTTCAAGTCCCGCTGTTAACGTTAAAAATGTTCCTCAAAAAGATAAAGGTGGGGCTATTTTATTTCATAATCACCCATCGGGACATAGCAAACCCAGTGGGGAGGATATAGAGAATTCTGCGAGAAATTATGTTGGCTTTAAAATGCTAGATAAAGAACTGTTTGACGTTTACGTTGTTGGAAAAGATAAAGTCTATTCCTTTGCCAATGACGGCTATTCTTTAAATAAGGCGTTTAAACAAATGAAGATTAATCAATATGAAGTTGAAGAACAGCTCAATGAAGAATTTATGCAAGAATTTACTGTTAATACTAATGAATTTGAATTTTCTGATTCAACAGAAAATTATGAACAAATGGCGTTGTTTGAGAAGCAAATGCAATATTATTATGACGATGAATACGAAATCTAGGAAAGGAGATTACTATGGAAGAAGCATTTAATAATGGTTTAGACCAAATAAAAAGAGATCTTGGAGTACAAACCGATCAAGAATTATTTCTTTTAATTAATAATCCTCATATTAATCATCCTTTAATTGTGCAACTTAGAGAAATGATGAAATATATGAAAGTAGTTGAAAGCAATGGCATCTAACAAAGGGCATCCACTCAAAAATTTAGATTTATATTTAATTTATGCCTATGAAAATCTAATAGAAAAAAATGTTATTTATGATCATGAAGAAATTTGCTACTACTTGCAAATCGCTTATAAGAATTTCAATAATGAATTTTTAACTATTATTAATTACGATAAAGAATATAATATTCAAAATCTAAAAATCTTTAACAGCAAATATTCAACGGATTCATACCAATCAATTGTTAAACAATCTTTTAATAAAGAAGAAGGCGGTAGCATCCTAGTTATGAATCACTCAACAGAAGATTCTATACCGTCAGAAGCAGATGAAGTAAAAGCTTTATCATTTGTTGATTTTTATAAATTGCATGATAAAGAACTTTATGATGTTTATATTGTAAGCCAACAAGAAGTTTACTCATTTGCTGATGAATCCTATAAAGATCATGTAAGTTTCTTGAAATTAAAAGTGAATCAAGAATACTTTGAAGAAAAATATAGTAATAACATGATCTATGAGATCTTTAGCAATCTTATTTCCCCTTCAATTATTACATGGTTTACTAGTAGGAAAAAATTAATGCAGAAATATTAAAAACTTGAGAAACAAAGAAAGGTGAGGCCATGTCTAAAGATAAGGTTATGAAGTATTTAGCCATATTCTTACTATTTATCGGTTTAGGCTGCATGGGATTTTATTTTTATGAGGTAAAATCGACAGAAGATAGCGTTCAAGCGAATACAGAAGCGGTTAGCCCAAAGAATATAGCTAGTTCCGTACGTTCTAATTCAAAAGACTCTAAACAGATTGATAGCGATTCAAATAAGGAAGATGGGCAACATGGAGACAAAAATCAGGAGGCTAATGAAGAGAATCATTCTGATAACCAAAATATTGAAGCTCCTGAAGTGACCTATGATCCCCACCAAGTGACTCAAATTACGCCACAAGCAATTCGGGAAGTTAATGAGAAAATGCAAAATCCTTGGTATCGAGAAGTGGTAAAAGAAAATGCTTTAGGCGCTTTATCTATACCAGATTCAGGTTTATCAATAACAATTTTAAATGGTTTATCTGAAACTAATCTTGTTTCCGGGGCAGGAACATTTTGGGCAGAACAACAAATGGGAGTGAATAATTATCCATTAGCTTCACATAATGTTAATAATGGCGATCTATTGATGGGCCCACTTTTTAGAACCCAACCTGGAATGAAAGCTTATTTAACTGATTTTAACAAAATCTATGTTTATCAAATGGAAAGCATTGCCTTATATAAACCTAATCGTTCCGACTTAATTGATTTACATAAAGAAACACCTACACTTACGCTAGTAACGTGCGCCTCATTTGACGACATTTCAGAACGATGTGTAGGTATTGGTAAATTGATTGATACGATGGATTTCGATACTGCACCAGTTTGGATCAAAAATAGTTATCAATAATGTTTATTTTGATCCTTATATAAGGATTGAATAAAATAGAAAACGTTTAATTTGTTTTCTGTATTCAGTAGATTGAAAAATTCATTGATGTTTTCTTCAGATGATTCATTAGTATTAGTCATCTCCCTATCATATAGCTCATAAGGAGCAACCGCTTCTTTATATACATTATTTTTTATCTCTGTTGTAAAGTCTGAATAATATTTCTTGTTTGTAGATGGGGGATAGAATTCAGATATATCACTATCTAAAGCATTTGCAATTAAAAAAATACTATCAGCAGAAGGGGTTCGTCTACCTGTTTCGTAATATGAAATGGTGGTTGGTACTATATTAACCGTTTCTGCTAATTCTTTTTGAGATAATCCTCTTTCCTCACGCTTTTCTTTAATTTTTTTAGCTATAAAACTTTTAACTTGTTCATTATTGTTATTGCTCATATTAGCGCACCTTCTTTCACTCTTATTATATCATAGATATAACAATAGTTGATCGTTGGTGAAGTTATAAATAGTGAAAGTTAAAACAAAGTATAACAAAAGTATATATTACACTTTACAATTGTTATAGTTAGTATTATAGTATAACTAGAAAGAAAAGGAGTGAATCATCATGATAAACGGAATTTTTAGTATTATTCGTTTTATCGTTAGAATTGTATGGATGGCATTTATTATGTCTGTAACATTTTTACTCCAAGCTTTTATATTTTTAATTACCTGGTGTTAATGAGAGGAGAGAATAAAAGTGGACTTTTCTAAATTCCCCTTGTTATTTCAGTTAATTATTGGAGCATTTGGATTTATTTTATCTTCAATAACATTAGTAATCTTATTTTTATTAGAATTATTAGGAGTAACTTTATAAATAAAATAAAAAAGAGGTGTCTTTCATGAAGAAATGTATAAGTGAAGTTAAGAATCGTGTATCAATGAAAAAAGTTAAAAAGCATTGGGTGATTGCTTCTTCGATAGCGGTAGTTGCATTAGCAAGTCCAGTTGTTTTTGCTCAAGATTCTAATGATCAATCTTTAACCCAAGAAAAAATGACTGAATTACTCGCTATGGTAAACGGACAGGATTGTTATAACGAATGGGTAGCTAATACAGTTGAGGAAATTCAAGCAACTATTGAAAAGCAAAAAGGGCAAAATCTTGATGAATATATTATTCAATGGGGTGATACCTTATGGGCAATCAGTCAAGCTTCAGGTATTCCTATTGATGAATTAGTAGCGATTAACGGCATTCAAAATGCTGATCTAATCTATGCAGGAGATACCTTAAAAGGGTTTTAAATCGTATCCAAGCTTATGCTAAACAAAAAGAAGCTCAAACAACAGTTGTTGCACCACACCAAAGTGCAAGCCCTTTACAAGCTCTAACTACAGAACCAGTATCTGTTTTACATACAGAAGTAGCTGAAACAAAAGTTCCAACAACTCATTCTGTAAATGAGAGTCAAACAACGGTTAGCCAACCAGCCAAACCAAGTCAAGCTCATACTTAAACAGAAGTTAGTCAACCAAATAATCAAAAAGCTGATCCAGTAGAAATAGTAGAAAATCAATCCGAACCACAAGTGATTGATAAAACAGAAGAAACGATTAAGGTTACTGAAAGCGAACAAACAAATAGTCAAACGGCTCCAAGTGGTGTTATCGAGGAACAACTAGCCAGCGAGGGAGCTTCAACCGAGTATCAAACAGATTCTAGTACTGTTACTGAAACGCCTCAACTAACAGTTAAACCAACTCCAGAACCTCAAGTTCCAGAAACACCTTCTCAATCAGAAGAAGGCAATGAAGTGAGTGAAGAAGAACCAGAAAGTGTTCCATTGACTCCATTAACTCCAGCTGCACCAGTTGAAGAGGTGCAACCTACTATAGTTAAACGTACCGATCACTCTGTAAGAACCACTCCAATTCATTTTGGTGTTCAAAAAGTAGCTGATCCTAATCTTGAAAAAGGCGCAGAAAAAGTCGTTCAAGAGGGAAAAGATGGTCTTAAAACAGAGACTATTGAACGGATCTATGAGAATGACCAACTGATTTCTGAAACTGTCATTGCTACTGATATTGTTGAAGCAACACCCTAAATCATTCATGTGGGAACGAAAGAATCTGCTCCAGAAGATACCATCGAAATTAAGAAAGTAACCACAACTGAAACTATTCCTTATAAGCAAGTGATTAAAGAGAATCCTAATCTTGAAAAAGGAAAAGAAGCTCTTATTCAAAAAGGAGAAGAAGGTCAACGAGAAATTGTCGAAGAAGTGACTTATACTAATGGGAAAGAAACCAATCGCAAACAGATTTCAGATAAAGTTATCAAAGAAGCAGTTGAGGAAATCATTGTTCGAGGAACTAGAGAAGAACCAGAAAGTGTTCCATTGACTCCATTAACCCCAGCAGTAACAATTGAAAATGAAAAAGCTGATCCAGTTATTATCACTAAGGAAGAAAGTCATACTGAAAAAATTCTTTTTGAAACTGTTAGAAAAGAAAATAAAGACTTACAAAAGGGAGTAGAACAAGTTGTGCAAGAGGGAATCAATGGTGAGAAAACGATCATTGAAAAAGTAACTCTTACAGATGGTAAAGAAACCAATCGTGAAGTCATTCGAGAAGAAGTCACTAAACAACCTATTAATGAAGTGGTAGAGTACGGAACAAAAGAAGAATCTTTATCTGATCCTTTATCTCCAATTCAAGGTTTACAAGTAGGAGATACCTTTAATGGTGGGGTAGTTGAAGGATTTATCATTAATATTCCAGAAAACATCAATGATCTTGCCAAGGAAAAGAATAATAGTAATGAACAGGAATATTACGAAAAAGCAAACAATCACACCTATAACTCTGTTATCACAAAGCAGAATGACGTATTTTTATATCAACCTATTCCATATAATAACGAAGTCGTTAATCTCTTTAATACTACAGATACACTAGTTAATACAGTAAAACTCAACCAAGAATTTGCAAAACTTTTAAATGCTGAACGTCAATCTAAAGGATTATTACCACTAAATTATGCTGATTATCTCCAAGAAGGGGCAGATACACGATCACAAGAATTAGTTGACTATGGTCATATTGTTGTTAATGGGAAAGCGCATGTAAGACCGCATGATGGAAGTTCATTCCGAACTGCATATGATCCAACAATTAGATATGGCTTATCAGAAAATTCTCTAATTGACAGGGTTTTAGGCAACCCTTATACCATTCTTAGTGAAAAATATTTAGCAGAAAAAGTGTTTAATACCTGGAAGAATTCTCCTGGTCATTACAGTAATATGATGAGTGAACATGCAAAAGCTTTTGTACTATCAATTAAACTTGGTCAATATGATGGGCAAACTGGAAACCCACTAGGTGCTACATTCTCGGGAGATTCTCAAATGAGTAAAGAAGATAATTTATTTATGCATGAACTTTATAAACAGGGTAAACTAAACAATCCTAACGGTATTAAATAGTTACTATTTAACTAGGCACTCATTGATGAGTGCCTTTTTTATTTAAAAAGACATTAGTGAAAGCTAACACTCAAAAACTGTTTAGTTTGAATAAATATTTTTTGAAAGGGGGAATGCCTTCATTATCTGCCATTGTTGTTGTTACTTTGTTTTTGAATATTTATTTTATGACCACGATATGGTCTTTTTTATATTTAGGAGGAAAAAGATATGAAATTATTTAATAAATCTGTAGCTGTGTTAACAACTGCTTTAATCTCAACTGGTGTATTTGCTGAAGGTGTGGAAGTTTACGCACAAACTGTAGAGAATACGCCTACTGAAAACCGCTTAATGCGTGTTGAAGATGAAATGGTTCGAATGAATGAACGTTTATCCAAACTAGAAGCTAATCAAGATAATTTTAGAAAACGTTTAGATGCTATGCCATCTGGCGAAGAAATTCAAGCCGTGAAAGCTTTAGCGGAAGATAATCAGAAACAGATCAGTGTTGTAAAAGATAGCTTATCTAAACTTAGTGAAAAAGTAGGTAAGAATGAAGAAGATATTCAAGGTTTAGATGGCCAAGTTAAACAAGTTCAAAATGATTTAAAACGCTTAGAAGATAAAGATCAATTGCTTAACCAAGTCATTCAGGCCATTGAAAAACGTGTAAGTGTTAATGAGGAAGCTATTAAAGCTTTACAGGCAAAGACAGGTGAATTAGAAAATAAAATTCAAGCTGTCGATGATAAGTATGCTGATAAAACAGATCAACTTCAAAAGGCGATTGATGGTATTAATGGCGAAATTCAATCATTAAAAGACCGTATGTCTAAAGGTGAAGGACGACTTGATGAAGTTGAAAAAGCTATCGCAGATCTCACTAATCGAGTGGGTAATTTAGAAAAATCGTATGCAGCTTTAGAAGCTCAAGTGAATACGATTGATCAAAACTTAAAGGCTGCTACAGATCGTGTTTCTCAAGCTGAAGAAGCTATCAACCAATTACGTGAAGGATTAAAAGCTGTTGATGAAAAATATGATGATCATGTGAAAGCAATTAATGATCAATTAAATGCACATGAAGATAAACTTAACGATCTCACCCAGCGCCTTGATCAAGCAGAAAAGACCATTCAAGAACATGGTGCTGATATTGATGGTTTAAAAGGGTCAGTTGAAAAATTAGCTACTGACGCTAAGGCATTGCAAGAAGAAGTTGCTAAAGATAAACAACGATTAGACCAGGTTGAAGCTCGTCTTGGAACTGTTGAAGCAGATGTTAAAGTTGCTAAAGATAAAATTGGTGATCTAGAAAAATCTAACCAAGAATTAGCTGGTAAAGTTCAAGCAATCGAAACTGAATATCCTAAAGTTGCTGAAGAGCTTAAATCTCAAATTGATCAAAATAACCAATCAATCAACGATCTGAAAGAAAAAGTATCAAAAGCAGAAGAAGGCCTAACTAAACATGATGGTGATTTTGATCGTATTCATAATGAATTGAATACAGTACATATTGCAATTCGTGAACTAGACAAGAAAGTATTAGATACTTCAAAACTTGCTGAAACGGTTCAATCAAATAAGGAACAAGTTGATAAAGAAATTAGTGGTCTAAAAGATGTTATTAAAGGACTGGAAGATAAAGCAAAAACAAACGACGGTTTGAAAGATGAATTACAAAAAGCTAAAGATCAACTTGCTAAAGTAGAAGGATCTGTTGGAGAACAGGGGAACGATCTAAAAACAGTAAAAGATAACTTAAATAAGAGTTCTGATACAATTCAACAAATCCAAAATGATTTAGAAAAAGTAATGAAAACAGATGAATCACAAGAGAAATCGCAATCAGCGACTGATCAAAAAGTAGAAGAGCAAGGTAAAGACATTCAAGCTTTAAAAGATGAATTAAAAGTATTAAAAGATTCTCGAGTTCAACAACAAGATACCTTAGAACAAGATCATAAGCGCATTGAAAATCATTTACCAAGTAATTCTACCCAAAAAACAGAATCTATTACTCAAGACAATCAAGATGGGCATCGTATCGTCAACACAGAAGACAATCAAACGACCAGTCAAAATGGATCAGTCGTAACGCCAAATAACGGAAACGATAAAACCTCTGAACAAGAAAAGACAGATAAAGAATCCACTACTTCAGATGCTAAAAAGCAAGACACTAAAGAAGAATCTAAAGAAGGAAAGGATAAATCCCTAGATCAGTCAGGAAAAGGAAAAGCCTTACCAGAAACAGGTATGACTAGCGCGGCTTCTCTAATTGGAGTTGCTGGTGCTGCTTTAAGTTCAGTCGCAGGGTTTATTTTCTACAAAAATAATAAGAAAAAATAATCAATAATTCTAAGACTCTCAACGCTGTATTGAGAGTCTTTTATTTTTATTGAATATAGGAGGAAATAAAATATGGAAAACAAAAATATCTTACGGTTAATGACTAAAAGTGCTTTGCTTTTAAGCGCTTTCTCTGTAGGTGGTGTTTTAGCAGAGAGTGCTGGAATTAATGTACCGTTACAAACCATCGCTCAAGCAGCTTCAGCTCCTACAATCTGGGGTGTTCATCCAGGTTTAGTAAGCGATGGACAACAATTAAATTTATTACATGGTATTGAAGCACATGATGAAACAGATGGGGATATTAGTCGTAATATTAAAGTCTCTCATAATATTGACTATAACAAGAACGGTACATATGATGTTACTTATTCAGTAACAAACTCACAAGGGCAAACAGCAACAGCAAAAACGACTGTTACTGTTCAATTACCAAACTGGCGACAACAACTCGATCAGCTTGGATATCAAGCAAATCGGGTTGAAAATAACTTAAATGAATTAAAAGATAAATTGCCAGATCAAATTGTTAATGAAATCCAACCCCAAATTAAAGGGATTAATGATAAAATCCGAGAATTAAGTGAAAAAGATCGCTTATTAGCTGATGATCTTGAAGAATTAAGAGCGCGTATTACTCAAGCAGAAAAGAATATTGATGGGCTAAAAGGCGCTGACCAAGAGCTAGCTAATAAAATCGGTGATCTAAAAGTTAACTTAGGAAAATTAGGTTCTCAAGTTGACGGGTTACAAAATCAAGTCAAACAGCATGAACAACGTTTAGATGATCTTGAACCCCGTATGTTCCGAGTAGAAACAAATCTTGCTTTAACTATTGAACGTGTCGCCTACTTAGAGGAAAAGACAAAATGGTTAGAAGATGATCTTCGCTTACTAGAAGGAAAATTCAATGATGAAGCAAATCGTCTTCAAAAAGAAATTGATAGCAATAAAGCAAAAATCGCAGACCTCAATGGAAAAATTGCTGAATTAAAAGGAGAGGTTGCGAAAAATTCAGGAGATATTGATCAATTATTTAATCGTATCACCCAATTGAATAAGGATATTGACGGTATTGAAAATCAATTAAGCAAGCATGGCGCTGAAATTAGCGAATTGTTCACTAAATTAGGTGATTCTGAGGCAGGCTTAAATCATGCTAAGGATCGTATTAAAGCCTTGGAAGATCAGAATAATCAGTTAGCGGAAAAAGCCAAACAAATTTCTGATCAACTTGGTAATAATAAAGAAGAACTAATGAATGAGATTAAGGCTAATACTGAAGCTATTCAAGGTCTTAAAGAAAAAGCAAGTGCTTTAGAAGAACAAGCCAATGGTCAAGACAAAAAGGCTGATCAAATTCAAAAAGGTATTAATGACCTTAACGATGTTATTAATCGATTAGGAGAAAAACTAAATACTAATGGCCAAACGATTGCTTATTTAAATTTGAGAATGAGTAAGATCGAAGATGGTCTACAAGGCACTCAAAATGAATTAGTAAAATTGGATGATCAAATCACTAAACTTAATGATCTTATTAATCAATCCAATCATAAAAATTCTGAGGCATTTAAAGATTTATCTAATCAGATCAATACTTTAGCCAACCAATCAGGTGAGTTAAAGGGTAGAATGACAGGGATCTTAGATAAAATTAAGAATAATAATGCTGATTTAGATAAAGTGGCTGATGAAGTAACCGCTCTTGAAAGAGATGCAGAACAACTTAACCAAAAAGCTTCAGTTCAAACCGATCGAATCAATACATTAGAAAGCACAGCAAATCAACTTCAAAATCAAATTGCTGATGCAGATCAAAAATTATCCTCTCTAGAAGCCGATCAAGCGAAGTTAGAAGAGCAAGCAAAATCTCTAGAAGGTAAGAGGGATAATGAGAGTCAAGCTCTTAAAGAATTGATTGATAAAAACCGTGACTCATTAGATCAATTAAAAGAACAAGTGACTTTCTTAAAAAATAATTTTGATAAATTATTAGGAGATCAACATGCTTTGCAAGGCTCTGTTGATAATATTAACGGCGCTTTAGACCAATTACAAAAACAAGTCAATAAAATTGCAGATAACGAAGGAAAACTTTTACAAAAAATCGAAGGACTTGAAGATACTGGTAACGAAGTCGAAAAGATTGCTGAAGATATAGCTAAGAAGATTAAAGATTTAAAAAATGGCCAAGAGGGTATCCAAAAATCAGTCGATCAAACAAATTATCTCACTTCAAAAGATAATAATCCTAATAGTGAAGATAACAAACAAGAGAATCCTCGATTAACTGAAAATGATAAGGCATCCTTAGATAGTAAAAATAATGAAGATAAGCGCTCTTCAAAAGCAAAAGACAATACTATCCAAGGTAAACAAACTGAAACTCCTAATAATGAACTGAAAAGTAATCAATCTAACGATAAAACCCCTAAACAAGAAAAGGTAGATAAAAAATCCACTACTTCTGATGATAAAAAGCAAGACAGTAAAGAAGAATCTAAAGAAGGTAAAGATAAATCCCTTGATCAATCTAACAAGGGTAAGGATAAATCTTTAGACCAATCAGGAAAAGGAAAAGCCTTACCTGAGACTGGTACTAAAAACCCGATTTATCTATTATTTAGCGGTTTAGCTGTAGTCGCAATAGCAGGCGTTTTATGGGCTATGGGTGTATTTAATAAAAAAGATAAGAAGAAAAATGATAAATAAACGGTAAAACAAAATATTGAATTAAAAGGATAGCTAATAAGGTAGCTGTCCTTTTTATATTCATAAGCTATTAAATGAAATAGCGTTTAATAATTGATGAAAGTACGTAACTTTTTAGTTCTTAAATGAGGTGAGTGCTATTTTTTAACAAATTATTGTAAACATGGAAATTATAAGGAGGAGAAAAATGAAACCAACACAAAAGAAACGTATAAAAATTTATAGTGCGTTAGCGTTAGGGTTATCTGCTGTACCACTTGTAGAAAGTGTCACAAATACTGCTATTGTAGCCTATGCTGCTGAAAGGCATCCAGCGCTTGATAGATATTACCAAGAACAAGCTAGTCAACGTCCAAGAACAATGGATTATTTTAAAACAAACCCCAATGATATTGAGTTAACAAATGTTAGTGTTACTGGACGTCAAAGTGGTCGAAATCGTGTCAATGGGCATGGAGAAATTGTTGATTTAAAATTAAACTTTAAAGTATCTCCTAATGCCAAGGTAGGGGAACTTTATTTCATTTCATTTGGTTCTGAAGGTCAATATCTGAACGGTCATAAAAGTGAACAACCTCTCATTCCTTTACCTTCAGGAGATATTTATGCAGATACGCCTGATGGAAAAGTGAAAATTGGGGAAGCTAGTGCCCCATGGTCTGCGGTTGGAACGGATGGCGCTAATGATAGCCCTAATAGTATTCCAGAAGGCGGAACGATTGTTGTATTTAATGATAATATTAAAAAATATGACAACGTTCACTTTTCTATTGAAAAGAGCGGAGAAAGTACTTTTGTCACTAGTGTCGATCAAAAACGTGTCGTTTTACCTTATCAAGTAAGGATTAATGGAGTCGAAAAAGGCTCACCAGTAAATATTACACGAGATACAGATAAATTATGGACAAATTCAGGGCCGTCGTTTACATATGGAGGTCTTTCCTATGAAAAAGCTTTACTTGGATTGTCAGTTAACCCTGGGTATAAATTTAGCCGCCAAGGACAAACTTATCATTTTCAAGTAGACTTATCTAATGATTTTGAATTCCAAAATAATCAAAGAGTAGATCCGCCAGAAAATGCTAGACATGCCTTAAATTTCAAATTTGATTATGTCGAAGCTTATAAATATGGAGATCGCTCATTCAAAGATGTCTTTAATATTCATAATGTACAAGTTTCCAATAATAGAAGACGATTAACATGGGATGTCACCATCAAAAAAGATATTTCAAGTGATATGAACAAACGTTTATGGACATATTACTTTGATATTCCTGATGTGAAAATCAAATCTTTAGATCGAGCTAGAAAAGATCCTAATAGAATGTTACTTCACCTTAATCAACCGATTGGTATTAATGTAACAGAGAATGGATCTCAGATATTTAATGGAAAAGTCGATGCTTTAAAATATTCGGATGATGCCTTAAAAGGATTTGGTACACTAGCAAAACCAGAAGAACCTGTCTTTTCACAAAAAAAACGAGAAGAAAAAGAACCGATTCCGTTTCAGACTTATAAACGATTTAATGAGAAGTTAAAAGGTACAGACTATATCGAAGTTCAACCTGGTATTACAGGGGAACGTAAACGCACCATTACTTGGGAAGAAGACTCTACAGGTAATCGTAGAAATAAAAAAACTAGCGATTGGCAAGTCACAAAACAAAAGCAAGATAGGATTCTAGAATATGGAAAGGATTTCGTTCCTCCTAAAAATGATGATGTAAGACGACAAGACACACCAATTCCATATGATACGATTCGTATTGAAGAACCTTCCTTACCTAAAGGAGTCGAAAAAGTCGTTCAAGAAGGAGAAGAAGGACTTAAACGTAGAATTGAACAAAAATTCCATCCAAGTACCGAATGGATTCTTCAATGGGAAGGAATTGTTAAGGAAAAAGTCGACAAGATCATCCATTATGGAATTCCTCATCCACCTAATATTTGGGGTGTTCACCAAACTCAAATTAGTGACGGTGAACGGTTAAACCTCATGCATGGGATTGAAGCTGAAGATATGGAAGATGGCAATTTGAGTGATAAAGTAACTGTTGAAGGTGAAGTGGATTATACCAAAGACGGGTCTTATCCTGTCACTTATAAAGTGACGGATTCCGATGGAATGACAGATATTGTTGTTTCGAATGTGATTGTTAAACGTTTTCCAGCGGAAGAAATGATTAAAGAGTTACAAAATAAATTTAATGACTTACAAAATAATGTCAACAAGTTACCTGATGAAATTCGAGCTAAAGTCAACGATCGTTTGAAGCCACAATTAGATGGAATTAATGATTCTATTAAAGCCTTAGAAAAAACTGATCCTATTCAACGTCAACAAGCTGATGACCTTATCAAACGTATTGGGGAAGTAGAAGGCAATATTAATACCTTAAAAGCTGAAGACCAACGATTAGCTAATGAGTTAGGTGATGTTGAAAAGAGTTTTGAAGGACTTCAAGGCAAAGTCAATGATCTCGGAGATCAAATTACTAATCATTATGATCGTTTACAATCGCTAGAAGCGCGTTTAAGACGTGCAGAAGAACATACCAATAAGACGATGAGTCGAGTAGATAACTTGTATGAACGCTTAGATGGTTTTGAAAGAGATCTCAAAGGGGTCGATGATCGCTATCAAGGAGTTTTCAGCCAGCTTAAAGAGCAGATTAATACTAATCGAAAGACCTTAGACGAGTATCACGAAACTTTAAAATCTATAGGTAATGACATTGCTCAAAATACCAATAATTTAGATAAAGTCAAGAAAACACTTGATGACATGAATTTTAATTTAGAAGGCCTTCAAAAAACAGCTGATCAACAAGACCAACAAATTAAGGAATTAAAAGGTCGTGTTTCTCAATTAGCTAAGGGGATTCAAGAAGAAACTGAAAAATTAACTCGTCTCGAAGAGCAATCCAAAGGGTTAGGAAACGTTTTCGATCAGTTGGGAGACCAAGTAAATAAAGACAATGAAGAATTGAAAGCGGCGATTCTTAAGAATCAAGAGAAGATTTCTCAATTAAAAGATCAACTTCAAAACATTGCAGATAAAACTTTATCTAATGAAAAAGATTTAGCAGCTAGTGAAAAAGAGCTGAGTGATCTTAATGAAAAAGCTTCTCAGTTAGATCAAGAGATTACCAAACAAAGTAATCAATTGAATGACTTATCTGTTCATGTTGATAAGAGTGAAGAGAGCTTTTCATCTATTAAAGATCAGTTAAATCAAAAACGTGGCCAAGCTGACCAATTAGAAAATTATATTAAATCTCTTGACCCTAAATTTGACAGCAAAAAAGAAGAATTCTTAAATCAAATCAATAAGGCGAAAGAAAAACTCGATGAAGTTGATAAAATGGTTAGTGAAGGTGAAAAAGCAGCTGATCAACAAGATAAAGCACTTGAATTAGATAAAGCTCGATTAGATAAAGCGAATGAGCTCTTACAGTCTAGTCAACAAATTTTAGACAACCAAGAAAAACAATTAGAAGTTTTAGAGGCAACTTTTAGCGAATCTGGTCAAGCAATTAACAAAGTGACCGATCGAATTGATCAACTCAATGGTAAAAAAGAAGAAATTGCAAAAATTCTTGATGAAGTAGAAAACGATTTAAATGATAAAGAATTATCTAATGTAGCTCATAAAACTACAGAAGGCATTGAAGCTCTAAAAGAAGAAAGTGATCAATTAAAAGAACTTTCTAATCAAGGCGCTACTCAATCCAAACAACTGCACAAAGTTATTGATAATATTGATAAAATCGTCAATAATATGACTAATAATCTTTCCGACTATGCGGAAAACCATGGCAACATGGAAAATAGAACGGAAGCCGCAGGTGAAAAGATAGAAAAGGCCAAGACGACATTAATTCAATTGCAAGAAAAATTGAAAGCTATTGGTACTGATAATCAAGATGCTAAAGACTCAATCGATCGATTAGAAGAAACTGAAACTCAAATTGAACAAGAAAACGCAGAACCTGGTTTGATTGAGAAGGTAATTGATACCATTACAAAACCGTTCAAGAAGACTAAGCAGGAAAATAATGAAAACGCTGAATCAATGTCTATTGCTAACAAAGATATTAATTCTAACAATCAAGAAAATAAAGCTTCTTTAGACAATAATAATGAAAAAAATAGTCAATCTAATGAAGAAAAAGATAAACTTCAATACGATACAGATCAAAATCAATCTAAATCAGAAGATTTAGCTTCAAATAATAAAGATAAGACCGATAATTCCTCATCTAAAAATCAACCTCAAAAGGGCAAAGAATTGCCTGAAGCAGGGATTAGTAGTCTAGGATCTCTTATTGGGGTTGCTGGTGCTACTTTAAGTTCATTAGCAGGTATTTTCTTATATAGAAATGGAAAGAAATAATATTATAAATCATGACCCTCAAAGTTAGCTTTGGGGGCTTTTTTATATTTTCTCAGTAATTTAATTGTTCAAAAGTAAGAAATTAACATCATTTAAAGGGTAGCAAGATCTTGCTATCCTTTGTAGGATGCTAATCTCAAATAGATCAAAAAAGGAGGATAACATGAGTATTATAAAATTGGGGGGCTTAGGATTTGGTCGAAGTCGATCAATGGAAGATGCCATTAAAAAAAGCCGTATTGGAGATATTATTGAAATAAAAAAGAACCTTAGTGCAAATGAAAAACAAGAACCACTCTTACTCAATCATGATTTAACGATTGACGGTAATAATAATACAATCAGCGTTTATCATGATAAACCTTTATTGGTTGCTGATAGTGAGTTATCTTTAACAATTAAAAATTTGAAGATATTTTTGCAAAAGAAATCTAACTTTTTATTATTAGGGGAAAACTTCAAAGGAAACGTTTCATTCGATAATGTTGAAGTAGAATTTTCCACTAAGAGTGATTCACGGGATTTCTTTTCGCCAATTCATGCAAATACATCTAATTATTCTTTAACTTTAAATCATGTAAAAACTGATTTTCTAAAAATTATTGCTGAATCAATGTCGATTCAAAATTCTCAAATTGGAAGTTTAACAAGAGCCGAAAGCTTGTTATATACAAATAGGTTAAATATTAAAAATACTTCTTTAAATCATATGACAATAAAAAGTATGTTTAGCGATACGAACGCATTACTAACGGGAGAAAATTTAAAATCACAAGGAAAATTAGCTTTTGAAGAAATCGATGGCAACATTTCCTATTTACAATTTATTCCTTACCTCAATCAAAAAGGTGAAGCTTTTTCATCAGAGAAGGAATACTTAAAAAGCTTTACTAATGATATTTATCGATTAGATCAATTAGTGTATTTAATTATTAATCAAACTGGTAAAGGTCAATTTGGAAAACCTTTTGAGATCAGCAATTTATCTTTCCCTAGTGAACAATGTTCATATTTTAAAACTTGTCCTTCAATAATTAGTGAATCTGAATTGTTATTAACAGATTCAACATTAGAATTTAATCCTTTAAAAGGCGTTCTGGTTAATTCAACAGTACGCTTTGAAAATGTCGCGGATCTTAACGATTGGACAGTTAAGGAAAATGTAAAATTGTCTAATTTAAATAGTCAAAGTATTTTGTTTAATGATGAATCAAAAGAATCTAATAAAACAGCCGTAGAAGAGATTAAAGAATATATCGGATTAGAAAATGTTAAAAGTCAATTAGATGACCTCATTTCGTCTTCTAAGATGAATGCTTTACGTCTTCAAAGAGGGTTACCAACTACTAGTGGTTTTTCCATGCACATGATATTTGGTGGACACGCTGGTACAGGAAAAACGTCAATAGCTAAGTTATTTGGGAAGGCTTTATATGAAAGTGGTGTTTTACCCACTAATCGATTTGCCTTTGCGAGTGAACCAGATTTAGTTGCTGGTTATGTTGGCCAAACCGCTCAAAAGACTAAAGATATTGTTATGTCCGCTAAGGGTGGTGTGCTTTTTATTGATGAAGCTTATTCATTAACTCCTGAAGAAGGTCAAAATAGTTTTAAACAAGAAGCTATCGATCAAATTGTTGCGTTGGCTGATGAATTGAGAGAAGATACAGTAATTATCCTAGCTGGTTATACTGATCCTATGAAAAAGTTTTTGCAAGCTAATGAAGGTCTTGCTTCACGTTTTAAAAATTGGATTGAATTTCCCGATTATTCATTAGAAGAACTTATTCAGATCTTAGATATCAATTTAAAACAGCAAGGTATTATCATTAGTGAACATGATCAAGAAGTATTATTAGAATCTTTTTTAAATGTCTATAACTGTTTAACAAACAATGGTCAAACCTATTTAAAAGGAAATGGGCGTACTATTAGAAACTATGTACAAGATCTTATTCAAACCCGTGACGTTCGAATTAATAGTCAATTCTCAAATATGGAATTAACTAATGATGATTTACAACAAATTAATTCAGAGGATATTAGAAAAGTGGAAGAAAAGTATATGCATAATTAATAACATAAAATGGATAAATTAGGTGAAATTAGTCGTTGCTGAGAGCGATTCTGGTGCAATTTCAGATTATTAGATGGATAATTTTACCTATTTATTGCAAGCAAATCACTGCCTAAGAATTGAATTAATTTCGCATTTTAAGCCAATTAATTTGTTATACTGAAAATGAGTACATGATTTTATCATGTCTATTATGATAATAAAAGGAGAATAATTATGCCAATGTCTTTAGGACTTGTGGGCATAACAGTATTCATCGCTCACTTTTCTATTTATTTTCAGGGTCACTAGATTTTTCAAGGATGGCCATCTTATATCCCGGCTTTAACTTTATGGGATTTTTAAATCGATTCCATGCTAGTATCATTAATCCTTATGTCAATTTTTTGTTTGAAAGTATCATTCATTCTTTCAGATACCTGTGCATGTAGGTTATTAAATTTAATTTATTTTCGATGAGGAGAACATATTAAAAAATTAATTTATACTATTATCTATAATTGATAAGATTGGGAATTGAAAAGTTAATTCACAACATGTTGACAAAATATCGATCATGAAATACAATATGTAGGGTTTTGAAACCGGAATCATTTTTGCCTATTTGAGTATAAATTATACTTCCAATGAATTTAGAAAGAAGGAATTTTTATGTCATCCTATAAGAAAGTATTTGGACTATTATTAACCGCTAGCTTGGCCTTAGGGGCATGCGGACAAGCCAATCAAAAGGGCGCCAATTCTGAGGCTGCTTCAAGCGCTCAAACCAGCCAAACAAGCACTCAAAACCCTGAAAGTGGGTATCCATTTACCGTCCAAAATGAATTAAAGGGACAAACTTATGAGCAAACTTTCGAACAATCACCAGAACAGGCCGTTTCGCTTAGTGGCTTCACGACTGAAATGTTACTAGCTCTTGGTTTAGAAGACAAAATGGTCGGCTACGCTTACCAAGATAATGAAGTGCTCCCTGAATACAAAGAGGCCCTAAGCAAAGTCAAAGAGCTATCGGACCAAAATCCCTCCAAAGAAGTGCTTATCGCTAGCCAACCAGACTTTGTGACGGGCTGGACTTCTTCATTTTCTGATAAAAATTTCCCACCTCAATTCCTGAATGACAATCAAATGAAGTTCTATGTCCCACTATCTGAAGCCCCTAATGCCACCATGGATACCGTCTACCAAGACTTCCAAAACTTTGGTCGAATCTTTGCCGTTGAAGACCGGGCTAATGAAGTCATTGGGAAGATGAAAGCTGGCATCCAACCCGTTGTTGATAAAGTAAAAGATAAAAAACCGGTAACTACCTTTGTCTATGACAGTGGTGAAGATGCTCCTCTAACTGCGAGCGCTACCTTAGGAACTGAACTGATTCGCTTAGCTGGCGGGGAAAATGTCTTTGCGGGTGGCGACAAGGGCTATGCGACTGTTTCATGGGAAGACGCGGTTAACAAGAATCCCGATACCATTATCGTGATCGATTACGAACAAAGCACCCCAATTGAAGAAAAACTCGATTACCTCAAAAATCAATCACCCCTTAAAGATTCTGAAGCGGTAAAGAATGACCGGATTACTGTCATCGGCTTGTCTGATTTAATGCCTGGGGTGCGGAATGTCAAAGCGATCCAAGACCTCGCACAATTCTTCCACCCAGAGGCCTTCGCTAATGAGTAAACAGCCTAATCGCCCTTGGATACTTGTCCTAGCAGCCGTCTTAGTACTAATTTTAGGCATAACGATGACTATTTCTATCTATGTCGGTAGTGTCGACCTCGTAGCAAGTGACGTTGGCAAGATTATTATTAACCGGCTAAGCCAAGCCGAAATTTTTCCGGTCACCTGGCAAGCTTCAGCCGAAACTATTGTCTGGGACTTGCGTTTACCAAAGACCCTGGTTGCTGCACTGACGGGGATGGGGTTAAGTTTAGCGGGAGCACTGATGCAAACCTTAACCCATAACCCGATGGCGGATCCTTATCTTTTAGGGATTTCCTCAGGAGCTTCAACAGGAGCCGTCTTATCGATTTTAGTTGGCACTGTACCAGTGATCGGTTATCTGCCCTTAGAAGTCGGGGCTTTCCTGGGGGCTTTACTTGCCACTGGCCTGGTCTTTTTGATTTCCGGTAAGCAGGGGAAGCTTTCCACCATTCACCTGATTTTAACTGGGGTGGCTTTATCTGCCCTCTTTTCGGCACTAACCAGCATTATCATCTTTTTAACGCCTGATGTCCGTGCTATTTCTAGTGCCCTCTTCTGGATGAGTGGGAGTTTTTCAGGCATCAGCTGGAAGGACGTTGCTCCGGTAGCGATCGCTGTATTGCTTTCCAGCCTTATCCTATTTTTAATCCATCAGCCCCTCGACCTGCTCTTGTTGGGTGATGATCGGGCTCGGATGAATGGGATCAATGTTTTTGCTCTTAAATCGCTGATTTTTGTGATAACTTCCCTATTAACAGCGATCTTAGTGGCCAAAAGTGGGGTGATCGGCTTTGTGGGCCTGGTGATTCCTCACATTACCCGCTTGCTGGTAGGTCCTACACACCGCCGTTTATTACTGGTTGCACCTCTAGCGGGAGCAATCTTAATGGTGGTCGCCGATACTGTTTCTCGGGTAGTCTTCTCCCCAGAAGAATTACCGGTTGGTATCGTGACCGCCCTAGTCGGCGCTCCTTTCTTCATCTTTTTAATGCAGCGCAGTAAAGATAAATTGGCATAGGAGGGTAACATGTTATGAGTAAAATTTCAGTAGACCAGCTTAACATTAGCCTATCCGGTCGGTCGATCCTTCAAGAGCTGAGTTTTCAAGTGGAAAAAGGTGAGTTTGTGGGGCTAATCGGTCCCAATGGGTCAGGTAAGTCTACTTTGCTAAAGGCTTTAGATAAGAGCTTAAGCCGCCAATCCGGAGAGATTTATTTCAACGCCCAAAACATTGACCATTTATCAACGAAGGAATTTGCTAAGACCTGTGCTGTCGTCGCCCAAGAACATAACCTGGCTTTCGATTTTAAGGTAATTGACCTGGTACAGCTCTCCCGCTTCATCCACCATCCTTGGTACCAAGGAAATAATCAAAGGGATGCCGCTATTGTCCAAGAGGCTCTAGAAAAAGTGGGACTTGTCGACTTGCAGGATAAAAATTATTTCCAGCTTTCCGGTGGTGAGCAGCAACGGGTTATGATTGCTATGGCACTCGCCAAGCAGGTCGATATTCTCTTGATGGATGAGCCCTCCAATCATTTAGATATTAATTACCAGCTGTCGATCCTCAAAACGATTAAACAGGAAGGACTCACCGTATTTACTTCGCTTCATGATTTAAATTTAGCGGCCCGTTTCTGTGACCGTCTCATCCTGCTCAATCAAGGGTCCATCGTTCTGAACGGCCCTACCGAAGAGGTCTTGACCAGCCCGCAATTAAGTCAAGTCTTTAAGGTGGATATCGTTACTAACCGCCTTCCCAATGGATGTTTAGGAATTAATTATCTTTGAAAGATTGAACCTGATAGGTTTTTAGTTAAAGTAGATTAACAGAAAATAAATTTAAGGTAGTGAAAAACTGATAACTTTATTATTGCAACTGACATTCTCGAGAGGGGAAACATAGCCTACAGTACACTTAGGTATTGTATAATCGATATTCGGTAAAAGTCTGAAAAGAGGTTGTGGGAAGGCTTAAAATTACGTGAATCTTCTAAAGTGTTTAATTACTTCATTCAAGCTTTGTCAAGACAGACTGCTGATTAACTTATAGGCCTTAATTTAAGGAGGTGCTTTGCAATTTTATTCCAAGATAAAAAGCACTATCACCTATAGAAAAGCCCGATCAATCAGGGGTTGACAAACTCGTACAAATTCTCTATTTTGTAAAAAAAATATTTTTGCTTAGTTCATAAATTTAGTTTTTTTAATATTAGCATGTTAGAATATATTCACTAATTATTGACTTTATTCTAAGTGATTTGTTTAAGCTTTATTGACTTCCACTTTATCTAGAAATAGTTCTATAATGATTGATTTTAAATAAGTTTTTCATTCACGTATTTGCCCTTAATTTAACTATGACCTTCGCTTATTCTTTACAAGTATTTGACTACTTATTCTTCTATATTGTATGATAGTAACTGGAGGGGTTATCCCTTCACGTTCCAATTATTGTGTTTCTACAAGCAATCTGGTGCAATCGCTTGTTAGACCCTTTTAGCTGAGAGGACCTTTCCCTGGGTCCTCTTTTCGTATGTGTTGATATTCAGTAAGTAAAGTTATAAGATAGGGATAGAGGGTTCATGCCCTTCACTTCCCATTATTAAGTTTCTGCAAGCAATTCGCTTGCTGGAGTCCTTTTGTCCTGAGAGGGCCCTTTAATGGGTCCTCTCTTTTTTATTTTTAACATTCTATAAATTCTATTGAAAATTATTACAAAAGATTGTACTATACTACATGAAGAGATAAGTCTCTTCTGTATATTTATAGTGAATGTATTTCATGAATGCATTCTCTCCCAGCCCCTTTCCTGTAGGGGCTTTTTTAATGCCTAAAAAGTAGCAAAATTATACAGGATCATATAAAAGTTATAATCAGAAACCCGATACAGCGCTATCAGTAGATACCATTTCAAGCGTTTTATCAAGTGCTGCTATTTATATGCGATATTTATTTTTAGCCTTATAGGTAAGTCCTGGAATTCGCTATTATATTTTTAATTAATATATCTTTTTTATTTAAGGAAAACAATCTAATAGCAAGAAAAATAATCATATATAAAGAATGATCATTAAAAAGTCATAGTCATCTCATCTCTTAGTACTAGATGGCGGATATATAGACTCATGTCGGAATTATTAAAGAATAAATATTTTTGAAAAGCAATTTTTGATGTTAATTCAATTATTGAGTTTTCCAATAACCATCATTAAAAGTGAAATACCCAGCGAAAAGGCACTACTTCTTATTATTGTAGAAATCATAAACGCAAAGCTTACATAACCTAAGTTTGAAAAGAATGGTCCCTATAAAATTTAAGTATCTGGACTGATGTTGGTTTCATTACCATCTGCCCGCTTTCAATCATAAATAAGTCGACTGAATCTATATTAGCAAATCCAAATAAAAACATATTCATGAAAACTTCACTAAAGATTTCAATTAGACTGATTATTGTAATCGTTAAAATTAGAAAGAAGTAATTTTCTCCTAGAATAGGTTTTTATTAGTAAAAGTTTAATATTTTCTTCTGTAAATTCTCTTGAAATGAATTCTGACCCGATAATAATACAATAAAAACTACTGTTTCTATAATTCCACCGATTGAAATGCGGGCAAAAATATACTTTTTAAGCGTGGGCATGTTATGCACTAGTCTATACTTAGAAAGTCTTACTTTATTTTCTTCATCTTTCCTAAGTTGAGAGAAATTGATATTAAATCTAGTCTATTTTCGTTGAACTTTATAGTCTCTCTTGCTTCAACTTTCTAATTTTCAGTTTTTTGAGCAGAACCTACATAAAGAGATGCAAAAGCAGAGAATATACATAAAAGTATCAAAAGGCTTTTTTAAGTTTCTTGAAAAAATTTTCATCGCTTCATTACTACTTTTTCTACTACATATCTTTCTATATTTATAACTCTTCACACGCGTTTTACATATATTATCCATTTTCATCTGTATTAAAACGTGATTATTTTGTTCTTCTCTTAAATCCGCTATATTATTTGTAGCTGTTAATACTTTTCTTTTTATCATTACACACCTATCACATGTTAGCTTTATTTCAGAATGAAAGTGACTTGATATCAATATAAGAAGGGCTTCTCAACAATATTACATCACTTAATGTTTATACAAGATATTAATCTTCTGTTTTTAACCCTTAAAAGTAATATAACCACTTAGTAACGTATGAGTTCATGGATAATCTGGCTATAATTCCTTATTTTGGTTTATTATGAATTATTAGCTTGTAAATATTGGTTATGAAATAAAAAACAAAATAGTTCTTCATATTTTCTGATCAAGCTTTCAACAAATTAAATTTATTCATAATGTATTTAAAAAAGATTTCCGTGTTGTTTTTTACCTTAGATAAATAATTATAAAATATTATTGCATTTTTTTTTTTTTTTTGTACTATGTCGTTAGGGAATAAAATTATACGATACGATTATTTGTTCAACGCATCAAAGAAAAGAAACTATCTTTATTATTTTAAAAGTTTTTAAATATTCTTTTAAGGAGACATATTTTTAAAGTTTAAAGAACAATATTGTATATCGATAATTTTAGCGAAATTTTATATATTTTATTTTTTATTCATAGGAGGAAAAATATGGTTGGAAAAAATAATTTCCAAGTAAAAAAAGAAAAGCAGAGTAACAAATTCTATCGTTACTCGATTAAGCGTTTAAGTGTTGGCGTCGCTTCTGTTGCAGTAGCAGCAGGGCTCCTTTTTATGGGAGACGCTGCTGTTGTTCAAGCAGCAGCTGTGGAAGAAGCTACTGTAAGTGAAGAAGTTGAGCCAGTAGCTAAAGAAGAAAGTCCTGTTGTTGAGGAAATTCCTGTTAATGAAGAAGCTAAAGAAATAGAGAAGTTTTCAACAAGTGGGGAAACGACTTCGGAAGAAGCAGAAACGTCAATAACAAGTGAATCAAGTGAAAATTTACCAGAAGAAGCGAATGATGTAGCTCCAGAAAACCTTAAGGAAGCTAGTCCTTCATCAGAAAATAGAGTTGTATCATACTCCACACCAGTTGAGAATCAACCTGAAGCTGAAACGACTGCTTCTGACAGCCCAGAAGTAAATGCCACTAATCCAGAAGCTTCTGTGAGCGGTGAAGATGCTACTAGTAATGCTGTTACAAACGAAGATTCAGAATCTGAACCCAGCATAAGTTCAACGACTGAAAATGACGAACGTCCAAATACTTCAGCGCGTTCAGTTGATATTAATGAAGTAGAAGATAATGCAATTTACTCTCCTGGTCAGAAAGGTGATAAGCAATCCTACTCTGGGACAGTTTATGTTTATCGACACAATAGTCTGGCTGATGTCGGCGATGAAACTCTTCCTGGTGTGAATGTTTATCTTCAATGGGTAGATTCAGATGGTTATGTATCAAATGTATACAAGACCACTTCCCGTCCTGACGGGACCTTTACTTTCAACTTTCAGCAACCTGAAGTTGACCAATTTGGTAATGTTCATCATTTTCAATTAGCTGGTAATGGGGACTTTGCGATCCGAACTTGGGTTGAAAATCCAAATCCTGAAAAATATAACATTGTGAAACCAGGTGACCAAAAATACGGATTCCATACCCGCTTAAGCCGGACTAACGAAACTTGGGACTTTACAGCTGGGATCAACCGGATTGTTGATGGCCAAGTTGCTCTTCAAGAAAAAATTCTAATGAACGACTGGTTAGTGAAACCTAGAGACCAATGGACGACCTCACCTAATCAAGATGGTATTTGGCCTAAAGTTGGCAATTATGGTACTGTAAGAGGCAACGTTTGGTACGAAAATGGGGATCCAATGGGGTCTGTTGCTGCCGGTTGGAAGAAAGATTCATGGGATGTTAATGCTACAGGAACCAAAGTTGTTGCTTCCTATGTCAATGATGAGGTTGCTCGCCGTTTTGATGCTTGGAAGGAGGCTAATCCAAATGCTGGCTTAGAAGATTTCAGAGCTGCTCAGGAGAATATTATTCGTGAGTACGAGGCCGAGAATGGTACTGGATCTCATATTGCTGAAACAGTCGTTGGCACTGTAGATAGCGATGGAGAGTACTATATTCCATTTAGAGGACTATACGGTATTAGCCCTTATCAGCAAAATTCAGGAACACGAATATCATATACTATTTCTGATGAAGAGTATGGTCAACTTGTTCGTGATGAAGATGTTAATCATAGTAATTTAATGCAATGGAATGGTACTATAGGGCAAAAACATCGTCACATAAATACAGATTATATGTATGTTGCTCCATTGATTGATAACTATGCTATTTGGGGAAATACTTCACAAAATAATATGTTTGCGCCACTAACGAATAGCGCAATTGCTCCAATTCTGGTTAACAACTTAGCTTCAGATAATATCTCTAATGTGAATTTTGCTGCTTTAGCAGCCCAACCTCTACATGATATTAAGAAATTCGATAACCAAAATAATTTTGCTAAGCCAGGTCAAGAAGTACAGAATGAAACCGCTGGCTTACTTCCTAACCAACAATATAAAGTGAGATGGTTCAAGGATGGCAAAGCAATTGGTGAAGCAACTGTAGTGAATAGTAATGAAGTCGGTCGAATTGGCTCTATTCCTATGACTGTGCCAGCTGATTTAGCAGCTCCTGCAAACTATTCATCAGCGGTGTTCTATGGAAATAGTGATGCAGATGATTTATCAGAAGCTTTAGCTGCTGATTCCTTTATTGCCGCACCTGGGGTTAATTATCACCCAATTGAAGTAACAGCTGGCGAGGAGGCAAAAACTGACACACCAAAATTCACTGATAAAGACGGCAATGAGTATGAACCAAATTATCAGGGCCAGAGAGCGCCAAAATATGAATATGTAGAGCGTATTGTGACAACTGATTCCAATGATCAAATTAGAGTAGAATATAAACCACTTGAAACAGTCAATGTTGACGGACAAGATATTCAAGTTTCAGTTGATCCAAATACTGGTGTCGTTACTGTTCCAGCATCAGAAACAGCTAAGCTAAAACCTGGACAAAAGGTTGTCGTTCCAGTATCTGTTGCCTTTGACAATGGTTTACGCTTATCAGCAGATGCAGAGATTACCATTAAAGATGACCGTCAAGACCAAGATAAATTCCAACCAAACTATGTGCCAGAAGAAGCGGAATTTGGTAAAAACTTCACAGGTCAACAACCTAACTTTAAGCAAGTTGATCTGGAAGGTAAGGAAACAGATGTTGACTTCAGCAATGTCCCACTTTCCAAGGATCCAGCTAAACCTGCCTTCTCAATTACCACACCAACAAACGGTGCAACGATTAATCCAGAAACCGGTGTGATTACAATCCCTGCGGAAGAAACATCTAAAGTTCCGGGACAAACGATTGAAGTACCAGTTACTGTTACCTACGAAGATGGCACCACTGACCAAGTGACAGCACAAGTGAATGTAACAGCACCTGATGTGATTGATCGTAGTGAAGATCCAAATGCTCCTGTTCCTCAAGGCTACCATAAGGTAGACTTTAAGGCAGGCGAAGGCGTTGCTTCACTTTCTGAGAACAAGGTTTACCATGTGAAAGATGGTGCAGTTTTAACAGCAGATCATTACCCAACAGCTCAACCTGCTGAAGGTTATGAGAATCCAACTTGGGATGTTCAACCAGGAACAGCTATTAAGGCAGATCAAACTATCACTGCTACAGCAACTAAGACTGTTGTACCAGACACCACCGCCCCAACCATCACCGTTTCCGCTAAGGATATCCAAGCGACAGAAGGGCAAGCAATCGATCCGGTTTCTGTAACCACCGATGATCCGGAAGCGACCGTGACAGTTGATGGACTACCTGAGGGCTTGACTTACAATCCTGAGACAAAGCAGATCGAAGGGACGGTTCCAGAGGGTACGGTGCAATGGGCAGATGACCAAGATGAGTCTCGCGACTTCCCAGCAACCGTGAAGGCGATAGACCCAGCCGGCAATGAAGCAAGTGAACCAATCAATGTAACCGTGCTTCGCGACACAGACGGTGACGGCCAAGCAGACAAAAACGATGAAGATGACGACAACGACGGCATTCCAGATAAGGACGATGATGCATCGAAAGTATGGGACGGCCTCGATGCTAAAACCACTGATACCACCGCAACTAACGGCCAAGAAGTGCCTGCTAATACTAAGGTGGTCACTCCAAATAAACCTGGTGCTAAGGTGACTACTCCAACTCCAGTTGATGGCCTGTCAGTTGACGAGAACGGTAATTTAGTAGGCACACCAAACGTGGACTTCCAACCAGGTGAAAGCGAAAAAGTCGTTGAAATCCCTGTTGAAATTAGCTCAACTGGCACTGGACAAAAAGATAGTCAAGGCCAACCAACTGACGAGGCTATCCAACGGACCGTCAAAGTGACCGTAACCAATCCAAATCCAGCTGAAACACCAGCGGAATCTAGCGTTGAAGTGACGCCTAAGTCACAAAACGCTCTGGAAGGTAAAGACATCACCCCAGTGACGCCGCAAGCGGACAATGTCCCAGAAGGCGGCTCTGTTAAGGTAACGATCGATGGCCAAGACACTTATCCAGGTCTGACCGTTGATCCAGAATCCGGCCAAGTGACCGGCCAACCAGAAATCACCGACTGGGCGCCTGAAGAAGAAACTCGGACCATTACGGTAACCGCTGAAGTTCAAGACAAGGATGGCAATCCAGTTCGTGATGGCGATGGTAATCCAGTTAAGGCTGAATCGACCATCACCATTTACCGCGACACCGACAAGGATGGCCAACCTGACAAGGATACGGGTATGCCTCAAGATCCAAACAATCCTAGTGTCCCAGGCATCAACCAAGGCGACAAGGACGATGACAACGATGGCTGGACCGACCAAGATGAAAAAGATCGCGGCACCGATCCAAAAGATGAAACTGACTTCCCTCAAGTGACCGAACCCGACGCTGAAAATGAACCAGGTAAGGACACGACAACAGTTACCGGCAAGACCACGCCAAACACCGATGTGGAAGTCAAAGACAAGGACGGTAACACCATCGGCACCGGGACTTCCGACGAAAACGGCAAGGTCACTATCGATGTGCCTAAGCAAAATCCTGGCGACAAGGTGACCATCACCCCAGGTAAGAAGGATGACCAAGGTAACTTTAAGCCAGTTACTGACGACCAAGGTAAGCCTCAAGGCGGCGCTGAAACGGTAGTCAAGGAAACCCCACAAATCACCAATCCAGGGGCTAAGAACGATCCCGATTCAGACCAAACTAAGGTGACCGGTAAGACCACTGTTCCAAATTCCACCGTTGAAGTTAAAGACAAGGACGGCAATACTATCGGCACCGGTACCTCTGATGAAAACGGCGACTTTACTATCGACGTCCCTCGTCAAAACCCAGGCGACAAGGTTTCTGTCATCCCATCTAAGGACTACACCAACCCAGACGGCTCAACAGAAACACGGACCGGCGACCCTGTGGAAACCACCGTTACTGAAGACGCTCCAGCTGTAGTCAGTGTCGAAGTCACACCAAAATCACAAAACGCTCTGGAAGGTAAGGACATTACCCCAGTGACCCCACAAGCGGACAATGTCCCAGAAGGTGGAAGCGTTAAAGTGACCATCGATGGTAAAGACACTTATCCAGGTCTAACCGTGGACCCAGAAACTGGTCAAGTGACCGGTCAACCACAAATTACTGACTGGGCGCCTGAAGAAGAAACCCGGACCATTACCGTTGAAGTTTCTGTCCTAGATAAGGACGGCAAGCCTGTCACTGATACAGACGGTAACCCTGTGACCGCTGAATCAACCATCACCGTTTACCGCGACACCGATAAGGATGGCCAACCTGACAAGGATACGGGTATGCCTCAAGATCCAAACAATCCAAATGTTCCAGGCATCGACCAAGGCGACAAGGACGATGACAACGACGGCTGGACTGATAAAGAGGAAAAAGACCGCGGTACCGATCCGAAAAATGAAGACAGCTTCCCACGTGTTACCGAACCAGGTGCTGAAAACCAACCTGGCCAAGACACCACTACAGTAACTGGCAAGACTACGCCAAATACCGATGTGGAAGTCAAGGATAAGGATGGCAATACTATCGGCACTGGTACGTCAGATGAAGACGGTAATATTAAGATCGATGTACCAAAACAAAATCCTGGTGACAAGATTAGTATTGTCCCTGGTAAGAAGGATGACCAAGGCAACTTCAAGCCTGTCAAAGACGACAATGGCAATCCTCAAGGTGGCGCCGAAACGGTCGTTAAGGAAACCCCTCAAATTACCAATCCAGGGGCTAAGAACGAGCCTGACTCAGACAAGACCACTGTCACCGGTAAGACCACCGTTCCAAATACGACCATTGAAGTCAAAGACAAGGACGGTAACACCATTGGTACCGGCACTTCTGACGATAATGGCGACTTTACCATCGAAGTGCCTCGTCAAGGAAATGGTGACACGATCACAATCATCCCATCGAAGGACTATACTAATCCAGATGGCACTGTCGAAACACGAACCGGCGACCCTGTGAAAACCACGGTGACTTCAACTGGCCGTCCAAGCGTTAAACAAGACAAGGACATCTACGAGCCTGAATATCAACCAGGTTCCGGTCAACCAGGCGACAAGGTTGAAATCGGTGAACCTATCTTTAGAGACGAAGATGGCAAGGTGGTCAATCCACCAGCTGGCACCAGCTTCCAACCCGGCGCTGGCGAAACCGGCATCACGGTTGACCCTGAAACTGGTCATGTCACTGTAGACGTTCCTGCAGATGCTAAACCAGGCGATAAGATTGAAAAATCAGTCACCGTCACCTATCCTGATGGTTCAAGTGAAACAGTAACTGTTACGGTTACGGTAGAAGAAAAAGACGGCAGTGGTGTGACACCAGTTCCAACACCTCAACCTCAACCTGAACCACAACCAGAAGAACAGCCTGAAGTTGAAGATGAAGTAAGACCTGATCCAGAGCCAGAATCCAATGACGACCCTGTTAAAGCAGACGATAAGACTGTTTCAGTTAAGACTCAAACTCCTGCAAAGGAAGATAAGAGCAAGACTCAAGCAGCGCCTGCCCAAGTGCATACCCAACTGCCTCAAACCGGCGCAGTTGCAGGGTTAGCAAACTCATTAGCTCTAGCTCTGATTGGAACTGGTTCCATCCTGGCTTTAGGTAAAAAGAAAAAAGAAGACTAGTCAATGTTATGCATGTTTTCTTGTTAAGTAAAAGTTAAATAAACTATTTCACCAGGAATGATATTCTTCATTCCTGGTTTTTTAATTTGTTAAAAAAGCAGATGATTTTATATTTTATTAGAGAATTTTATAAAGAATTAATGTAAAATATCTACACGATGTACTATTCTCATAATAATTGTTTTGTATCTTACTAATTTTTAAGGTAAAATAAATAATATCTACAATTTGAATAATTCAGAGTATAAACGATGAGAACTGTATATTTTTGTTGCTTTATTTATATTCATAGAAGAACTATAAATAAGACAGGAGTTGTTTATTTAATTTATAATTTATCTTATTTTTATATGGAAACTATGAGCACATAGTTTTATTTTTTTGATTTATTCATAAAAGTACATTGATGTTATGATTTATTGGAGGAGCAAAATGGAGAGAAACTATAAATATGCAATCCGTAAGACCACATTGGGTGTTGCGAGTGTTGCTATCGCAGCTTTTTTAGCAGGACAAGGACAAGAAGTCCAGGCAGCTGAAAATCATGCAATGAGCCATTTAAATGAAAACACAAATTCTTTAGCAGAAGATTTTGTCGAAACTAGTGGATTCGATGTTTCACCAAGTTCAGTAGATAGTACTACAACGGAAGTAGCGACGGCAGATAATCTAACAAATGAAGGCTCAACTGCAGAAACTGTAGCAGCTCCAGCAGCTGCAGAGTTAGCCCCAGCAGAAGGAGTAGCTAACGGAGTTAATGCGACAGCAGAAAAAGAAACGCTTCGAGACGGAGTAGCCAAAAATGAAGATGGAAAGGTAAAGACAGATAAAGAAAATTCAGTATCTGCTGATGAAAATCAAGTTGGCAATTATAGGGTATCTGATCTTGCTAATAATGGAATTAGTGGAAGCTTTACCGCAGAAACAGTTGGGACGACCAAAGAAGGGGTTACTGTAAAAGTTGTTAACCCATCCTACTCTTTTCCGGAAGGAAAAAGAAGAAAATTTGGTATCCAGATTGATATCGATAGAGAGAAATCCCAAAGAACCTATAATGGTGTCTATGTCACGGATAACCAAAGAGGTGCGCCAGTTGATGGTCAGACTAACGGAGAAATTATAAAACCTAACCAGGATCCGGATTTCTCTGGGGTGAACTATCCAACTACTCTAGAACAAGAAAGTAATATTTCTGCTGACGTTTCAAAAGGTAGACAAACGGAAATTAATATTAGTACTGGAAAAGGCTTCCTAGCTGATCTGAACAAGGTTGGTAATAATAAAACAAATATTGCCTGGAAGTCGCAATATACCGAAGATAATCCGAACCAAAAAATGTTCACAGGTGAAAATTTCGGGGCGGGCTTCTCAGTAAACCCTTATCCTAATGAGAACAAAAAACTTTCTATCATTCAGGTCGTGGGCGATACGACGGTTGATAAGGTGCCGGTAAAGGGGCAATATGTCAAAACAGGCGCTAGAATTGGAAATCTAGATCCAGAAGACTATACCCGAGTCACGTCAGAGGTCTATCATCCTGACGGGACAGTAGTAGATCCTAGTGAAGCCCGGGCGATATTAGTTAGCCCAGCTAATAAGTCAGCGCTCGCTGTGGCCATGGGAGTAGATGAATCTACTCTTACAGAAGGCGATATTGTTTTCAAGATGCCTAAGGGTGCTCTGGAAGACCCTGAATCTATCTTCAATAATAAACGTTTTGAAGGTATCCAAAGTTTACGAGCAGAATTCTTTGCCAGACCGCGTACGGCTGAAGAATTTACAGCGATCGTTAATGAAGTCAATGCAATTCAAGGATATGAAGATAAATACTACGTTGGTACTGATGCTGGTACCCAGGTTATCATTCATAATGGTCAAGAGGTAAAAATCGATAAGCAAGGTATCGCAAGATATGACCACTACAACAGCCTGGGTGAGATCACGGTTCACCTGGATGATACCCGCTTTTATGAGCAGACCTTTAACCGCATCCAGTCCGAAGACGATACGGCTTATTCGAATGCTTTAAGACCCGGTCAGTCTATTACTCTCAAAATTAATTCACCTTCAGGTAAGTTAGAAGGCGTGGATCCTTCTTCTAAAAATTATGAAGAAATGGAGGCAGCACGGGTAGAGGGTCTAACCAAAGGAAGTTTTATCGAGGAATTTAAAAAAGAAGCAGAAGCTAAGGGTTGGAAAATAGAAACAACACCTGGTAATCCATCAGAGTTTACCGTCATTGCACCCACCACTGCGAATCCAGGGGATACCATGTATTTACCTGTTGTCTATACCTACACCAACGGTTCGACTGACAATCATAATTTCTACTTTGTTGTTAAAGATTCTGATAACAACAAACCGGAGTACCATGCTAAGGCAGGCTTTCAGGGAGATAAGCTCACTTTAACTCCTGAAATATCCGACAATCCAAATAAACTTAAACCGATATCCTTTGAGTTAGTTCCTAATGAACAGGGAGAATATATTTATAAGGATGACAAGGGTAATGTTTGGACAGATGTAACCATTAACTCTCAAACTGGAGAAGTAACCGCTGTAGTTCCAGAAAACACGGACATTATAGGTGGTGAAATACTGCATGTTCCAGTAAAGGCTAATTATATAGCTCCGATTACTGGCGAAAAGAGAGTAGAAACCGTTAAAGCTCAATTCATCGCCCGTCCCAAGTACAAAGCGACTGTGACCCATGAGACAACCAAGGAGATACCTTTCGATTCACGTGAGGAATATGACGAGAGTCTGCCTCTTGGCGTGATCAAGATTGAACTTCCAGGAACGCCTGGTCAATCCAAGTTAACCTTTGAACAGGTTGTTATCAATGGCGTTAAAGGCCATTACGATGACCAAGGGCAATTTGTCGAGGGCTTAAAGAAGGTCACTGAAACCAAGATACTTGACCCTGTTGATCGCTTAGTAAAGGTAGGAGTCAAGCCAGCAGTTAATCGTATCACTATTCCGATGACGACCGAATATATTGTGGATCCTACGCTTAAGGTAGGTCAAGAAATCATGGAGAAAGGTCAAAACGGTGAAGTGACTGTCAAAACCGTAAGAGATCCGAAAACAGGCGAAGTGAAAATCACTCAAGAAGTGACTAGTCCAATGCAACCGCGTAAGATTCGCGTTGCACCGTACCAACACATTAATGATATCCCATATGAAACGACCGTGATCACTGACAATAACTTGCCAGCAGGCGAAAAAGTCGTTGAGCAAGAAGGGATTGTCGGTAAGACCGAAACGAGAGTCACCCCAGCGCAAATTGCTGATTTAGATGAGCTTAATGATTACCTTACCAATGGCGATGTAGACGGTGGCTTTTTGAAGAATGGAGAAATCAACTACGACAAGATCGCCAAATTCATGGTAGAAAAAGGCTATTGGGATAAAACTCTCTACAACAAAAACGCAAAGGTATTTGAGGAAATTGATCTTGGAAATGGTGAAATCTATAGAGAAGAATGGGAAGAAGCTCAATATGACGGCAAGTCTATCGATCAGTTATTAGATATTGACAAAAAGAATGGTCCGCAGGGCAAGATTCTTATTCCGGGTAGAGTGACGACAAAGGATATCACCAAAAAACAAGATCAAATCATTAAGGTCGGCACCAAGACTACCGGAACCGTTGTCGATACCGATGAAATTCCATTCAAATATAAAGTGGAATTCGATCCGGATTTCTACAAGAACTATCCTGACGCGACCAAAAACTATAAGATCGTAACCCCAGGACAAGCCGGGTCCAATAAGAAGACCTGGACCATTGAGAACTCCAAGGTCGTAGGCGAGCCGCTTGTCGAAACGGTAGCCCCAGTCAATGCAGTCATCAAGGTGGGCCAAAAAGATTACACCGGCAGCTTTGAAACCGTGGACAAGGATCCAATTCCTTATGAGACTGAATATATCGTCGACAATACCCTTGAACCTGGTAAAGAAGTGGTCGAAAATCCAGGTGAACTCGGTGAGAAGACCACCACAACCACCCACACCATCCAAAATGGTCAGGTGACCGCTTCAACCCCAGGTCAAAGTATTCAAACTAAGGATCCAGTCAAACGGGTGGTCCGCATTGGGGCTAAGTCCAACGGTAGCTACCAAGTGACGGAACCCATCCCATTCCAAGTGGAAGTTAAGAAGGATCCAAGTTTGAAGAAGGGCGAATACAAGCTTGAAACCCCAGGTAAGCCAGGTAGTCAAACCAAGACCCTGACTATCGAAAACTCGCAAGTGACCGCTACTTCTGAACCAATTATCAATGAACAACCAACTAACGCCGTAGTTCTAGTGGGTGACCAAGACTTCACCGGCAAAGTCAGCCACGATGTCACTGAAAAAGTGCCTTTCCCAATCAAGATTGTTGAAGATCCGACCATGGATAAGGGCACTTACCATGTCGACCAAGAAGGCGTTCCAGGTTCTAAGACCACGACTTATACCCAAGCCATCAAGAATGGGACAGCGGATGGCGCCCTGACTTCAACTGTCAAAGCGGAAAGCGCGCCTCAAGAACACATTATTCGTGTTGGCACCAAGCCTTTAACTGGCTCTACCACTGTGATGACCACCAACCAAAAACCATTCGATGTGGAAATCGAATACGACAATACGAAGCCTGCTGGAAGCGTTGAAGTCGTGCCAAACACAGGGGTGCCAGGTGAAGAAAGCAAGACCACTCCAGTGACCGCTCAAGATGGCACGGTCACTCCAGGCACCACGACTACAACTGAGACCAAGGCGCCTGTCAATAAGAAGATTATTGTGGGGACCCAAGGCTATAACGGCGAGTTCAGCCACGAGTACACCAATGTGGTGCCTTTTGAAACCGAAGTTGAAGTCGACCCAAGTCTGACTCCAAATGCAGTGGTTGAAGTTCAAAAAGGCCAACTAGGCGAAACGACCACCAAGGTGACCCAAACCATCACCAACGGCGTGCCGGGTGAGAAAGTGGTTTCTGATCCGGTTCAAACCAAGGCACCGGTCAACCGCAAGATCAAGGTGGGCGCTAAGACAGAAGGTGTCCATACTTACACTGAAGACCTCCCATTCAACTACACGGTAGAATACGACCCAGCTATCCAAGCCGGCAAGTATGAAATCGTGACCCCAGGGACAGTGGGCTCACGGACCACCGAATGGCCAATTACTAACTCTGTGGTCGGCCAAGGCAAGGTGATCCAAGAAACCCCAGCCACAAATGCTTTAATCAAGGTTGGAAACAAGGATTTCACTGGTCAAGTCTCCCATACCGAAACGGTTCCGGTACCAAATACGGTGGAAATCCGTTACAACCCCAACGTCAAAGCTGGCGAAACCAAAGTTCTTGAAGCAGGCAAGCCAGGTTCCGTTGACGTGACCTACAGTCAAGTTATCAAGAATGGCCAAGCGGAAGGGGACTTAGTGAAGACCGAAGCCAACCGCGTAGAACCAGTTAACCGGGTCATCGAAGTTGGTACCCAGCCAGTATCTGGCACTGAAACCCCAATCCAACAAGACGTTCCAGTTGAAGTCGAATATGTTTACGACAACACCAAGGACAAGGGCTTTGTTCAAGCCGGTCAAGTCACCCCTGGCAAGACCCAAAGCAAGGTCATTTCCAAGGTGGTTGACGGCCAAGTGGTCAACACCGTTGAAAATGTGGTGACCTCAGCCAAGCAACAAATCATCGTTGGGACCAAGGATTACACTGGAAACTTTGAATATAAGGATACCGATGTAATTCCAAATCATACCCAAGTCACCATCAACCCTAACTTGGCGCCAAATGAAATCAAGGTGGTTGAGGCAGGTAATACTGGTCTCAAGGAACGGACAGTTCGCCAATCCTTCACCAATGGAAAACTTGGCGAACAAGTCCTCGGTGACTACACCACGGTCAGAGAACCAAAAGACCGCGTGATTGAAATCGGGGCTAAGACTACTGGCAGCTTCAAGGATACCGATACTATCCCATTCGAGGTAGAAGTCAAATACGATCCAAGCCTCAAGAAGGGCGAATGGAAGTATGCTAATGTGAACGGTGTAGATCAAAGAGGAGTCAGTGGTATCAAGGAAAGGACCATCACCATTGAAAACTCTAAGGTAAGCAATGTTTCGGACTTCACCACCACTAAGGCACCACAAAAAGCGGTGATCTTAGTAGGCAATGAAGACCTGACCGGAAACTTCACCACCGTCGATAAGGATTCAGTCCCATTTGAAGTGGAGTACAAGGTGGATCCAAACCTAGCACCAGGAACAGAAGTGGTTGACCAAGAAGGCGTTCTCGGTGAAGCAGAAACTCCAACCACCCATACCATTGTCAATGGTCAAGTGACCGAATCGACTCCAGGTGAGACCAAGCAAACCAAGGCCCCAGTGAAGAAAATTGTCCGCATTGGAGCGAAGACCGATGGAAGCTACACCCATACGGAAGAAATTCCATTCAAGGTGGTCGTGGAAGTTGACCCAAGTCTAAACAAGGGTGAATACAAGGTAGAAACCCCTGGTCAAGTCGGTCAAAAGACTACCACCGTAACCATTGAAAACTCTCAAGTTGTCGGTAGTCCAAATGCTGTGGTAACTAAGGAAGCAGTGACCGAAGTGATTAAAGTAGGTGACAAGGACTTTACTGGTCAAGTCAGCCATACGGAACACTTCGAGACTGCCTTTAAGGTAATCGTACGCCGCAATGAGGCCTTGAAACCAGGTCAAGTGAAGACCGTCCAAGAAGGTGTCAAAGGCTCTTATGACGTGACCTTTACCCAAAAGATTAAGAATGGCCAAGCTGACGGCCCTCTCCAAGCAGACCGTCACAATGAAGTCGCAGCTCTTGATCATATCATTGAAGTGGGACCAGATTGCCCAATCTGCCCAGTTCCTGGCCAACCTGATCAACCTGGCCAAGACAAGCCAAATGAAGACAAACCTGATGATAAACCAACACCAGGTGGACACAGTCCAGAGGGAGAAGACCCCGAAACTCCTAATCCTGGAGAACCAAACCCAGGAACGGATACACCGGAAAATCCTAGTTCAAGTGATGACAAACCAGGTAATGACAGACCAGGTGGTCAGACATCAGAAGATCCTAAACCTACTGACAAACCAGGTGGGTCTAGCTCTAATGGACTAGTACCAGGGGAAAATGATCCATCAGGTGACAACACGCCCGATAATCCTAGACCAGGGAACGGTATCGCTGACGGAGAAGTCTCAACAGATAAAAGTTCAGGAGGAGATAGTCCAACAGATAAGCTGATCAACGATGAGTCAGCTCATGACCTTGTGTCATCTGCAACTTTAAACCCTGCCAGTCAAAAGGACAGCTCGACAGCATGCACTGAACCTGTACAAGTGGCTTCAGTCTTACCACAAACAGGTGCGGTTGCTTCAGTGACAGGAGTCGGTTTATCCCTACTTCTGGCTGGATTGGGATGTCTCAAACTTGATTGTAAGAAAAAGAATTAAGGACTTAATTCTTAAAAACTAGCGCTTTTTAGAGGCTTAATGAAAGTTAACAGAATGTATAAGATTTTCCCATAATTTTTTAAAGACAAATAAAGCTGTAGACCATAATGAGTAAGTATCCTCATGGTCTACAGCTTTTTTATTATTCAGCAGATTTTAAAATGATAGAAAATATTTTTTTTTCTACAAAAAAGCCCCTGAAAACCCAGGGGCTTAAGAGAATGTATTCAATGGAAAACACATTCTATAGATATGCTAGAAGAGATGGATCTCTTCATATAATATAGTACAATATTTTTTTATAAATATCAACATATTTTATAATTTATTAAATAGAAAAAGAGGATTTTTCAAAATCCTCTCCATTAGGTAATATGACTTCTTATAGCCACGTTAGGAAAACTATAGAAAATAAAATAGGGAGAAGAGCTCTAACTCTTCTATTATTATCTTACAATTTTAATACCTGAAGTGCAATATCTTTTATTAAAAGTAAGAAACCCGCTGAACCTTTATTTTATTCTAAATTTCAGTATTAAATTTATGGATATAGACAGCTTCTCAATAGATGAAATTGTTTGTTAACACGATTTTATTATAGTTACCTTTGTTGAAGCAAAAAAATGGAGATACTCTAGAAAATTGTCGATATCGAGATTTATTTTATCTAAGCCTCTTTACGGTAAATTCGTTGATAATGGAATCACTTTATATAAAGGTGATAGAAAATAATCTTTTTAGTAGAAATAATGTTTGTAAATTGTATAAAGAATTAATAGAAATATGTGAAATTTAAAAATACTGAGATAAATAATAAAAATTCTGATATATAGAAACTAATTATAAGAATATATTTCATAAACATTTTTAAGGTTTATACAAAGTGAATAGTGTTTTATTTTCATATAGATACTAGCTATATTGAATAGATGCTTCTACCAATGTGAAGACTCTCCCTTACGAATTCAATAAGACTGTTATTTACTACTATAATGATTAGGTAGTGTGATAGTCGATAATTACAAAATTAATAAGGTAGACTATATATTATTTACTATGTGCTAAAAATTAATTACTTTAAAATTAACTGAAGTCATTCAAATGATAGATTTCCCCCATGTGAGTTAACATCATTTAATTAGCTTAATACAAATATTCATTGTATAATAAAAAAAGACAATCAGATCCTTTAAAATAAAAAGGAGAGATTTAGAAGATGATAGCAATAAGAAAAATGGAAGAAAAGGACATAATGCAGGTATGGGAACTTATGAAAGACTTAGCAACCTATGAAGGTTATATTGACACCTTTGCTATTACTCCAAAATTACTTAAACAAGAAATACTGGAAAAAAAGTTAGCAAATTGTTTATTAGCAGATAGTGATGGAGAAGTAGTAGGAATATTAGTATATTTTTATCAGTTTTACACTGCCCAGCATAAGCCTTATATGCATATGAAAGAGCTTATTGTAAAAGAAGGTTTCCAAGGTCAGCGGATTGGTACACAACTCTTTGAAAAGGCAAAGGAGATAGCAAAAGTTAATAACTGCTGGTCAATAAAATGGACAGTTGCAGACTGGAACGAAAAAGCAAAAGTCTTTTATAAACGACAAGGTGCTGAGGAAGATAGGACATGGATTAATTATACTTATCAAATAGATAATAGTAGTGAATAAGCTTTTATCTACGATAAGGTATAGTTATTGAATATTTAGTTAAATAAAAATTGTCTTTTGTGCTTGACGAACGCTGATTATATGTTAAAATTACAATTATATGTATCTTAGTGTAACATAATGTGTCCGTATACACATCCCTATGATATCGTAGGGGTGTTTTATTTTGCTTTATTATGGATGTGCAGTGGCATTTATAAACGAAAAATGAGGCCATTCTGAAAGGTTAGTCATAATATTGATAGACTTGATTTTATTACGTATTATAGTTAGTATGGAACTGAAGGGATAGTCCTTATTTCCGTCTATTTTTAAATTTAACTTCTATTTGTCCTAAAAGGTGTTTTCATGCAGAGAAAAATAGCGGAATTTTGTTCCCTGATATCCTTTCAAGACGATAAGTTTTCAACTAGAGCTTGTCGTCTTTTTGTTTTGACTAGTAATGTGTTATATGGTATAGTATCAATATACGGATTAGAGCTAATGTTTAGCGATAGTCTAAGGATGCTGCAGTGCTTCCTCCATTTTATGGTCTAATGTGATTGTGTTTGGCAAAAATGAAAATGTCCATCACAATATTACCTCCTATATAGGAGGTTTTTTTATTTACGTTTACCAAATCTATGACAATAAATAGTGTTATGAGATTGAAATTTTAACTTAGTAAAGAAAAAACATTGTAATACTTATTTTTGGATTAAATTTATAATTGTTTTTTTACTCAGTATAACCGAATAATTAGTAAGTAAAGTTGTAAAATGTTGGATGGAAATAGTGTCTTTTGTCCCCATTATTAGTTTTTTTAAGCTATATATTATATAACATGGTCTGTTTGTTAGAGTGCTTGTGTTTGGAGTATGTCCTAACATAGTCCCTATCTTTTTATTTTAAAATTTTATAAACTCGATTGAAAATTAGAAAAAAGGATTGTATCATACTATATGCAGAGATAGGTCTCTTCTGTATTTATAGTGGATGTATATTGTCCGAATACATTCTCTCCCATCCCCTGTTTATCAGGGGTTTTCAGCGTATAAAATATACATAAGCATACCGTTTCATATAATAGCTATTTGCAAAACTATTGGCATAGCGCTATTAGTTACATATATGGTGATTTGTATAAAGTTGTTCCATATTTAATGGCTTTTCGTAGATTTTATTTTTTTACAGTTAATGAGAAGAACATCTCGCTAAATTATTCTTTAAAAAGTGCTATTATTTTTTGTTGATAATATTTCTTTTTATCAGTATCATAAACTGTTAGAGGATACTATGCCATTATTTATATGAATAATAGTGGAACAAGAGGTTCCTCATATCCTCTTTTTTCAGAGCTGATAGAATAGTCACATTCCTTCGTTTAGAAAAGACATAGAATAAAAACTTAATAAGGAACCTCTTACTGGCTGCAGAAATGGTATATGTTATTTCTGCAGCCTTTTATCTTGATATTATTTTAGTTATTCTATGATATACTTAAGAGAGGTTAAGTATACACTCTAAAGTAATCTGTGAGTATTTTTTCATATTTTTACTAGTAAGTAGCGATGATAAGAGTGCTATACTTCCCTAAATCCTTTCGGGCGACTATCTTAACGGTAGTCGCTTTGTTTTATTATGTCTATCAAATAGTGCTGTAGTGAATTGTTATAGTTAGTATTATATTTCAAAGAGACATGGCATTTCATTCCATAGTATTTGGTCCTATTGAGAATCGAAAGTACTATTAACATTAATATTATAGAATCTGTTATGGTTGATAAAAGCTTATTTTTGTTATAGACTTTATATAGTGTTAAATGTCCTCTCCACTTACCTTTCTTAAGACATATGGAACTTAGAGGGGATATTTCTTCCCGTAAATTGTTATGTTGAATAAATTTTCTTACCCATTTCAATTTATTTAGCGATTCCTCATTAAAGTTAAAACGGGAAGATAAGTAAGACTGTAGAAGTAGTTAGATAAGATTAGCCACTTCTACAGTTTTATTATTTTAAGTTTGAGTGTAATATAGTTATATAGTAAATATTAGAGTATAACTATCTTATATTAAAGGTTTTATACATCTCAAAATAGAAGAATGCTATTATAATATTCAGTTAACGTTGTCGACACTATTTTATTGCGTCATGTTATTTATTTGCAATTTTTATATTTTCCCACTAAGATAGTCAATAAGAAGGATATATGTTCTGTTTTCCTTTCCCAAAAATAGTCAGCCTTTTTTCATACTAGTCGAAACGAAAACTGGATATAGCTTCCTATATATCCTTCAAAAATTCAATGTCAGATTAGTTATTATCTGTACAGCTAACATTCTCCTTGCTGAGATTTTAATTTTTAGGGAAGCTAATTAAGTTGTAGAAGTACGCTTTCAGCTACTTCTGCATCTTTTTCTATTTTTATAAGCTTATCGCCGGATAGCTATTTTACCGCACTTAGGCCATAGTGTGTGGTGAGATAGCTATTTTTATTTAGAAAGGAGATATAATGATGCAAGTCGTAGTTGTTACTTTAATAGCTGGATTGTCTGATGGACTGAATCCAATTGCTCTCATTCAGCAGTTCATTCTACAGTCAAAAACTAAATCTAAACATAGTATCCTATATTATATTTTTGGGATTGGGATTACTAATTTTATTTTCGGTTGTCTGTATTATTTTGGGTTAGCACAAATAATAGCCGATATTGGCCTGACGTTACATCAAAAGTTTCCTTTATTTCTACCGATCATACTGCTATTTTTAGGCTTTTACTTAATGCGCAAGGCGTACCAAATGTATTTTAAGACGAATAAAAAAGAAAAAATTTCAAATGAATCTATTAGTAAAACTGAAGGGGGAAAGTTAAATCCAATTCAATTGTTTCTGACAGGAGTTATATCCTGCTTAGCTGAATTAACCTCAGCGGCTCCCTATATTGCGTATTTAACCTACTTAATTTTTATTGATATTAATCCCGCTTTTGCTTTTTTATTAATACTTTTTTATAATTTATTTTTATTTAACTGGCCTTTATTTTTAATGTATTTTGCTTCAGTATTTTTTCATTCTTCTTTGCTTAGAATTTATAACAAGATTTCAGGTGTATTGGATTTCTTTATTAATAAGATTTTACCAATCTTGCTAGTAATCATTGGCATTTTTCTAATTGTTTTAGCTCTAAGAATCTATGGTTTGAAAGATTTTCTTTTTTTCTAGTATATTAATAAGGATCTAGCTTATTGTCCATCGGTCTAACCTGTGACACAGTTTATAGTGCTATCTTAATTTATTTTTATGAAAGTTAAAATATTGTATATGTACTCATTTTTACGATACGAGATAGATGCATGTTATAATGAATTTAAAGAGATAGTAAAAGAGGGAGGAGTTTCAAATGGATAGAAATAATTTATATAATTTTAAAGAAGCAGTAGAGCAAGCTGAAAGCATCGTCTTTTTTGGAGGGGCAGGGGTATCAACGGAATCTGGGATTCCTGACTTTCGTTCTTCACAAGGTGTCTTTAATCAAGATACTGGCACGCAGTATGCTCCAGAAACAATCATTTCCCATTCATTTGCAAAGAAGCATCCAGTACTTTTTTTCAATTTTCACTTTGATAAGCTAGTTTTTCCTGATGTGGAGCCTAACCTAGCTCATACTTTCTTAGTAGAGTTGGAAAACAGTGGAAAAGAAGTAACTGTAGTAACGCAAAATATTGACGATCTTCATCAAAAGGCAGGATCCAGTCGGGTTCTTGAACTACATGGAACTGTATCCGATAATTATTGCTTGAATTGTGGCCGGCACTATGATCTTGAAACGACAATGAGTCTTAGAGATGGGCAAGGCATACCTCGTTGCACTCATGATGGCGGAATCGTTCGTCCAGCGGTAGTAATGTATGAAGAAGCCCTCGATGAAGAAGTCCTTCTAGATACAGTTGAAGCAATTAGTTATGCAGATTTAATGATTGTTGCAGGGACCTCCTTAGTAGTATATCCAGCTGCAAGTTTAGTTCAATATTTTAGAGGAACGAATTTAGTAGCGATTAATAAAACGCCAATATCTGTTCGGCAAGATGCGCTGATTTTTGAAGATTCAGTTGCAAATGTTTTTGGAGAACTACAATCTTTATTATAAAGAATTAAGTTGGATAAAGCTTAATTGGTGTTAATATATAAAGAATGCTTAATAGAACTTTTATATTAGAATTTATGTCTTGTGTAGTGATTATTTATACAAATATTGAAGATTAATTATCATATTCTATAAAATTATTTTAAAGTATAAAAAATAAGCTGTGAACCCATCATATATACACTAAAATTTAAAACCTCTTTTAATAATAAAGATTTGTTTATATCTAAGGTAAATTTATAATGTTTTTATACAGTGGCATAAATATCTTTTTTGTGCAACACGCGGTTTTTACTTGATATTAAGATAAGTTATCGGTATTATATTAAAAAGGAAGGGCATGCTGATCTACCATTTCTATTAAATTTAGTATCATCTATAATATGACCCAATAAAAGTTTGTCCTTCGGACGGCTACTTAATTAAGTAGCCGCTTTTTTATTTTTAATCAAAAGCTTTTTGTGGTAACAGTTAAAACGTAATTATTATGTAGTATTGTAATTTCACTTCAAGTCTCAATATTCTGATTAAATTATTGATTAAACTTATATTATTTTCTGAAACAAATTTTTGTAGTTAAAAGGCTACTTTTTAAAATAAGTTATTATTTAATTTGATTAATTTATGCTATGATATGTATGCAAAGTGTATTTACTTTGTTACTTTATGGGCAGAAGTGCGCTGCTAACCCAACAGATGTGTACATGTCTGAATGTTGCTCACAAATCGCACTAGAAGAGGGGATAACCCCTCTTTTTTTGTTGTAACAGCTTGATTAATTTGTCTTTTATTCGCATAAATGTAGTCTTATATTAAGTACTAAAGGTAAATCGGAAAAAAGCGATAAAAAAGAGGCTGGGACAAAAGCCTCGAAATAAAAAGGGTTAAGAAGTTAGTTTTCACTAATTTCTTAACCCTTTTACTTAAAATTAGGTATTAAAAAAGCACCCTGTTATAATATTAGTAACCACACTAAAGATTAAGAGGTGCTTCTTATGTACATACAATATAACATGAATCAAACAGCACTTCCACTAGAATTATCTGCATGTATCGTTCCAGATCATATTGTATTTTCAATCTATAATTTTATTGAATCTTTGGATGAAAAATGCTTTGAAAGCTTCAGTACGCAGGACGGTCATCCTGCCTATCATCCAAAGCCTTTAATCATGGCGCTTCTATATGCTTATAGTAAAGGCGTATTTAGCGGAAGAAAAATAGAGGAACTGATGGTTGAAAATTTACCAATGCAGTGGTTAGTCGCTCAACAAATTATTAGCTATCGAACGATTAATCGCTTCCGTTCTTCAGAAAATTGCAGATGTTTTTTAGAAAATTTATTCGTTGAGTTTACCACTCAGTTAAAGTTAGAGAAATTAATTCATTTAGAAAATTGCTTTATAGACGGAACTAAAATTGAGGCGAATGCCAATAAATATTCTTTTGTTTGGAAAAAGGCAACTGAAAAATATGCAGAACGATTAAAAACGACTTCACGTGAATACTACTTTAATGAAATTCAACCGATGGTTGATGCTGGCATCCAATATGATGAAAATTTAGATCTAGAAGAAACGATGCTTCAAGAGATATCTAAAGTTCTTAGGGAAGAATCGATATACTCACTGAAGACATTGAGGAATCTCCTGTAAAAGGGCCAGATCAACGTAAACAAGAACGTCGTCGTTTGAAAAAAACATTACCGTAAAGTGAGTCAAGATTTTCTCCCCCGCAAACAAAGGTATGCCAAACAGTTTGAAACGTTTAACGGAAGAAATAGCTATTCAAAAACAGATCCTGATGCGACGTTCATGCGAATGAAAGATGATCATATGATGCATGGGTAATTGAAAGCTGGATACAATATCCAAGTAGCGACTGAAAACCAATTTGTCCTTCATTATGATATTTTTCACAATCCGACGGATACGCAGACTTTACAACCCTTTGTTGAAAGTTTTCCTAATCCACCGAAATGCATTGTAGCTGATGCTGGTTATGGTAGCGAAGAAAACCTTACTTATTTAGATAACCACAAAATTAACCATTTGATTAAATATAATCGGTTTGATAAAGAACAGAAAAAGAAACATAAAAAATCAGCTAAAAATATGGATAATTGGAGTTACGATAAGCAAAGTAATACTTTTACACATCCTGACGGCACGGTTTATTTCTTTAGTCATCTCCAAAAACGAAAAAATAAAATGAGTGGTTATATTTCTGAAGTTCAGGTTTATAAGCCTTTGGATACAGAAAATGCGCCGCAAAAGGCGCTTTACTATAATAAAAACTATCAGGAATTAAAAAATATAGAAACCCAGAAGCTTTTATCTGAAGAAGGGTCTAAGCTCTTTTCCAAACGGAAAATTGACGTTGAACCAGTTTTTGGTCAGATAAAAGCTATTTTAGGGTTTACTCGATTTAACCTCAGAGGAAAAACAAGGGTTAAAACTGATGTTGGATTGGCCTTTATGGCCAATAATTTGAAAAAATATAGCAAAATAAAAGCAATAAAATAAGAGGATCTACAAATCACGATTAAGTAATTTATAGATCCTCTTTTAGTTTTAGAGTTCGCAGACTTTTGTCCCAGACTCTTAATATATAAACTCTAATTAGTAGGGACATTAAACTAATGTACTTGTGGACTATTTTTATTTTCTTCGCTTTATGTTATAAAAAAATTATGTAAAAGAATCTATCATATTAGTTATTTAATATAAATTAATTCTAAAGGTATTTAGAGACAATATAATCTGTTTGTCGATCTGCACCAACATAGAAATCATGCTGTCCGATCCTTTTAAATCCCATTTTCGAATAGAAATTTAGAGCAGGCTGATTATGTTCCCACACTCCTAGCCATATACAATCCCTGTTTAGATATTTTGTCAAGTCATGAATAAATTTCATCATTTTCCTGCCGTAACCATGTCTTTTAAAGCCTTTACGAATATAGAAACGTTCAATCTCAAGGCAATTGTCGCCTATGTGCTCTGTCTGACTATTTCCAATGTTAATTTTAAAATAACCTATAATTTCTTCCTCCTCTTTAAGTAAGTAGAAATTAACATCGGGGGTTTCTAGTTCTTTTTGTAATTTATCAATATTATATGCTTTTTCTAGATAGTTTTGTAAATCTTCTTCACTGCTAGCATAGCCAAAAGTATCGGAAAAAGTTTCTATACTAACTTCCTTTAATTGTTTTAAATCAGTTTGTAGGCAAGGTACGATTTCAGCCATAGCGATCTTATCCTTTCTATATTTCACATTATTCTATAATAATATATAAAATTTTACAAAAAATATATACTTATTAGTTTGTGTAATAGATTTTACCGTGTTATATTATCTAACAAAAAATAACACTTATAAGTTGTGTTTTTTAGTATGTTCTCTCTTATTGACTTTATAAAATAATTATCATAGAAAAAGCACCTATAAATAGGTGCTTAACATGCTGGCTATATCATAATCTTTATATCGTAGAATCATAGAAAAATCATAGATTTTCTAACGAAAACTAGCGTTTATTGGCAATTATTAGAAATTTTAAAACCTCTCAAACGCTGATTTAACAGGCTTTAGCAATTCGTAGGATGTGTTAGAAAATCTCCAACGGAGAAGGTGGGATTCGAACCCACGTGCCGGTTTCCCGACAACTTGATTTCGAGTCAAGCGCGTTACGGCCTCTTCGCTACTTCTCCCGGCTAAACTAAGTTAGCAACAAAGTATATCTTATAACGTTTTGTCCGATTTTGCAAATAAATTTTCACCAGACACGGACATCTCCCGATAAGGCTTCATATTTTCTATAAAGGTAAAGGTGTTGAAATCGTAAACAAAGTGAAAGATTTCGCAGTTGCCAATACCTGAGGCTGGCTTAGGAAGGAAATCTTTTACAAATTGGTAGATAACAGCCCCATGAGCGACCGCTAAGACTTGCTGGCTATCCTCTTTTGTCATGATGGCTTGGAGGCTATGGTTAATGCGTTGACAGACTTCGCTAGCTCTTTCACCACCATATTGACAATAGTAATCATCCGTTTTAGGTGCTGAGAGAGGTTTAGGCATGAGGTCGCGAGATTGCCCTTCTAGTGAACCAAAGCCCCATTCCTTTAAGCCGGTGACTGTTTCTGTGGGCATGGGATTAGGAATAGCGTGTTTTAGAGTCGTAATCGCCCGATCAAGTGGTGAGCTGTAGCCATGGGTAAAAGTGATTTCCCGTTCCCTTAGCATATCTCTAGCCAGCTCGGCTTGTCGGATACCTTTTTCAGTTAAAGGGGAATCACACCAGCCCTGTACGCGGTTCTCCAAATTAAATTCCGTTTCGCCGTGGCGCATGAGATATAAGTGCTTTAACATGATTAATTCCTTTCCTTTTTTAGCTTTTATTCTATCACGAATTATTAAAGCTGTGAATTTCACCCTTTGCTTTTCTGTGTTAGAATGGATAAGATTGTAAAAAGTTAAGATTAAAGGATGTAAACAATGGCGAAGAAAAAAACACCAATGATGGAGCAATACTATCAGATCAAAGATCAATATCCCGATGCCTTTTTATTTTTTAGGTTGGGTGATTTTTATGAAATGTTTGATGATGACGCCAAAAAAGCGGCGCAGATATTAGAAATTACCTTAACGAGCCGAAATCGGAATGCGGATGACCCCATTCCTATGTGCGGTGTTCCCTATCATTCAGCGGACGAATATGTGAAAACCCTAGTCAATCAAGGTTATAAGGTAGCCATCGCTGAACAAATGGAAGATCCTAAGCAAGCCAAGGGTATGGTAGACCGCCAGGTGATCAAGGTGATTACCCCGGGGACTTATTACAATTCTAGCGATAAGGAAAATGTCTTTATTTGTGCGATTATACATCAAGAAGCCGCCTATGCTTTAGCTTATACTGATATTTCAACAGGCGAGCTGAAAGTGACCCATATGAATTCATTTGAAATGCTGTTAACAGAATTTTCACAAATTCAAGCCAAGGAAGTCGTCTTTTATCATGAACTGAACGAAGATGACTTGGCCCAACTCGAGCAGCTCTTTCCTTTTACCACTTCCTATATTAATCAGAAAACCCTCGATCAGTTGCCGGAAACTGCCTTTGAAAAAATTACTCAAAATATTAAGCATCGTATTGAGCTTAAGGCTCTGCGCGTTTTGATGGCCTATGTTTATAGTACCCAGTTTCGTATGGTTAACCACTGGCGCCAAGCGGAGTCCTATGAGTTAGATTATTACTTGCATATGGACTATTTTGCTAAACGCAATTTAGAATTAACCGAATCGATTCGAACTCAGAAACGTTCAGGAAGTTTACTGCATTTTCTCGATGAGACTAAAACCGCCATGGGCGGACGTTTGCTAAGACAGTGGCTGGATCGTCCCCTAATTATCCGAGCAACGATTGAAGAGCGCTTAGACCAAGTAGAATCCTTGATCGACGCCTTCTTTGAACGGCGCAATATCCAAGAAAATCTCTCTGGGGTCTACGACTTGGAGCGTTTAGTGGCTAAGATCTCGATGGGGCAGGTCAATGCCCGCGAGCTCCTGCAATTGATGAATTCCTTGAAAAAGGTTCCCCAAGTCTCTGAAAATTTACAAGCTATCCAAGATAATCCAAGTGATAGACAAGAAACCGGTGTTTGGACCAAGCTCCTTGACAGCCTGGCAGCCCTACCAGAAGTGGTTGAAACTATCGAAAGCGCTATTGATCCGGAAGCTAATATATCGATTACTGAAGGTGGCATTATTAGGGATGGCTTTAGTGACCAGCTGGATGACTATCGTCAGGCGATTCGCCACGGATCAGAATGGATTGCTAACCTGCAAGCCAAGGAGCGTGAAGCGACCGGGATTAAATCTTTAAAAATTGGCTATAATAAGGTCTTTGGTTATTATATCGAGGTAACCAAGGCCAACCTCCATCTTTTACCAGAAGGTCGTTATGAGAGAAAGCAAACCCTAACTAATGCTGAGCGTTTTATTACTCCAGAACTAAAGGAAATGGAATATCGGATCTTGGAAGCTCAGGAAAAATCAGTTGACCTGGAATATGAGCTTTTCCTTGGGGTGAGAGAAAAGGTAAAAGTCTACCAAAAAGACCTACAAGCCATCGCCCAGGCTATTGCCCAGGTGGACGTGATTCAGTCCCTAGCGGAAATTAGCGAACAAAATCAGTATGTACGTCCTCATTTTAGTGGAGAAGACCGGGCCTTATTGATTAAAGATTCCCGCCACCCAGTGGTTGAAGAAACTTTAGGCCGAGATGATTTTGTCCCGAATGACATCATCATGGATAAGGACACTTCCATTCTATTAATTACCGGACCTAATATGTCAGGGAAATCCACTTACATGCGCCAGCTGGGCCTCACCGTGATCATGGCCCAAATGGGAAGTTTTGTACCCGCTAATCAAGCGACCCTGCCTATTTTTGACCAGATCTTTACCAGGATTGGGGCAACCGATGACTTGCAAGCGGGGCAAAGTACCTTTATGGTCGAAATGATGGAAGCTAACCAAGCTATTCAACATGCGACTGACCGGTCCTTGTTACTCTTTGATGAAATTGGACGGGGAACTTCGACTTATGATGGCATTGCCTTAGCCCAAGCTATTTTAGAGTATTTACACGACCATCTTAAGGCGAAGGTGCTCTTTTCAACCCATTACCATGAACTGACTGATTTGGATAATCATTTACCGGCCCTTAAGAATATTCATGTCGGCGCCATTGAAAAAGATGGTGAGGTGGTCTTTCTTCATAAGGTTTATGATGGCCCGGCAGATAAGAGTTATGGGATTCATGTTGCTAAGCTGGCTGGCTTACCTAAGAGCTTATTAGCCAATGCAGCTAATATTTTATCTGACTTGGAGAGTGAAGCCGCTAAAGGGGCAGAGCCTAAGCAGCTTAATCTCTTCACTGACCAAGAAAATTTCAATCAAAAAACAGCGAGTGAAGACTATGTCTTAGACCAGTTAGATGCTGTCGATATTAATCATTTGTCACCCATTGAAGCCTTAGAATTATTGAACCAATTACAAAGGAAACTAAGCGAGGAGGATTAGGATGATCCACGAACTTCCTGAACAAGTTGCTAATCAGATTGCCGCTGGGGAAGTGGTCGAACGGCCGGCTTCCGTGGTAAAAGAACTCTTAGAAAATGCGATTGATGCCCAGGCAACCTGTATCGATATCCAAGTCGAAGATGCTGGTTTGAAGAGCATCCAAGTCATTGATAATGGTTTAGGAATGAGTGGGGAAGATGTGAAGTTGGCCTTTAAACGCCATGCTACCAGTAAAATCTACCATTCACGAGACCTCTTTCGGATCAAAACCTTGGGCTTTCGTGGTGAAGCCTTGCCCTCGATCGCCTCAGTTGCTGAAGTCTCGCTGGAAACCAGTGATGGAAAAGAGGGCTCCTCTATCAGCTTAATTGGGGGCGATGAAATAGAATATCGTCCTTCGCATTTACGGCAAGGAACAACCATCCGAGTAGAAAATTTATTCTACAATACCCCAGCCCGCTTAAAGCACATTAAGCAATTAAGCACCGAACTTTCTCATATTACGGATGTCGTGAACCGTTTAGCCATGGCCCACCCTGATATCCGGTTTACTTATACTCATGATGGCAGAGAGCTACTAAGGACCAATGGCAAGGGCCGCCTCCAAGAAGTTATCGCTGCAGTTTACGGTTTTAAACAGGCTCAAGACATGTTAGCGATTGAGAATGAGGACCATGATTTTCAACTCAGCGGTTATATTTCTAAACCAGAACTTACCCGGGCCTCACGCAATTATATGTCCCTATTTGTTAACGGCCGCTATATCAAAAACTATGTCCTCAGTCAGGCAATTATCAAGGGTTACGCTTCTAAGCTCATGATCGGCCGTTACCCCATAGCTGTCCTTAATATTTCTACTGATGCCCAATTACTTGATGTTAATGTCCATCCAACCAAACAAGAGATTCGCATTAGTAAGGAAGAAGAACTTTACGACCTCATCCAAAGCAGTGTTCAGGAAAGACTATCTCCCCTAAGAAGGATCCCCGATGTAGGCAAGAAAGAGATTACTGAGACAGCTAACCACCTAGCCAGCATTGACCTAAAAAGTCAAGAAGATAGCCAGCAACTGCGTTTTGATTTTAAAAATCAAGTAGAGCCAGCTGAGAATGAAGCTTTCCTAGTTAAGGAAACAGACCATGTCAAAGACTGGCAAGCGGAATCCCAGACAGCTTATCAAGGGGAGGGGGCTCATAAAGAAAGTTTCCCACCAAGCACAAGCACACCTAGTGATCTTAAGCTAGCTAGCCCTAATCATGAAGAGGGGCAAGTCCTAGGTCAGAGGAATCCAAGCTTCCCTCAACTGGACTATGTGGGCCAATTACAGGCTTCTTATTTGGTCTGTTCCGATGAAACCGGGATGTATTTAGTTGACCAGCATGCGGCTCAAGAACGGATTAAATATGAATACTTCCGCGAAGCCATCGGTGATATGGATACAGCTAGCCAGGAATTACTGGTTCCTTTAGTTTTAGACTATCCCTCATCAGAAAGTCATGATGTCAGGCAAGTCTTAGACCGGATACGGGCTATGGGGATTGGCATTGAAGAATTTGGCCCCAATCAATTTTTAGTCAACTACCATCCCGCTTGGATGGGGAGTGACCAGGTCCAAGAACACATTGATTCCATGATCCAACTAGCCATTGAAAATAAAGATTTTTCGGTCAATACCTACCGGGAAAAAACCGCTATTATGATGTCTTGCCGGCTTTCGATAAAAGCTAACCATTATTTAGATGATCGTCAGGCCCGGCAATTGTTAGATGACCTGACTTACTGTGAGAACCCTTATAATTGCCCCCACGGACGTCCCGTTTTAATCCATTATTCTAATTATGAAATCGAACGCAGCTTCAAACGGATCCAAGATGCTCATGAAAGTCCTAAGAATCAATAATATAGGGATTATCCGCTAGTTATGATAAAATAAAGCAAATTAAAGAAAGAGGAGAGACTGCTATGAATCAAGAAGAAAAAACCGCTCGTTTAAAAGAACTTAGTGACTTAGCTTATGAAGTGACTCAAAATCAAGCCACTGAACGTCCTTTTTCAGGTGACTATGATGAATTTTTTGAAAAGGGAATTTACGTAGATATTGTAGATGGAAAACCCTTATTCTCTTCCAGTAAAAAATACAATTCCGGTTGTGGTTGGCCGGCTTTTACCCAACCTATTGAAGAGGATGTTGTTAACGAGCACCAAGATACTTCACATGGCATGGTTCGTACTGAAGTACGAAGTCAAGCAGCAGACTCTCATTTGGGGCATGTCTTTACTGATGGTCCAAGTGAAGCAGGGGGGTTAAGATATTGTATTAATTCTGCTGCTTTAAAATTTATTCCCTATGAAGAAATGGACCAAGCTGGCTATAGTGACTACAAAAAATATGTGGAGTAATGAGGTTGACTGATGTACCAATATATCAAGGGATTACTTGTTGATTTAACTAGTGAAGCGGTAGTCCTTGAAACGGCGGGACTTGCCTATTATATTTATTTTCCAAATCCTTATCGCTTAAGTGATCAAAAAGGCCAACAGGTGCAAGTTTGGCTCTACCAAGCGGTTAGCCAGGATGCCATACGCCTGTATGGCTTTTTTGATCAGGCCGAGAAACAACTCTTTTTACAATTAATAAGTGTTTCGGGAATCGGGCCTAAGAGTGCTTTATCAATTTTAGCTTATGGTGACCAAGCCGGATTTATTGCAGCGATTGAATCGGAAAATGTTAAATTCTTAACCAAGTTTCCCGGCGTTGGTAAAAAAACTGCCCAACAGATCATCTTAGACTTACAAAGTAAGCTCAGCCGCCTTAAATCCGAAGCGCTTCCAGCTGACCAAGAAGTCATTTCTGATCAATCAGAGTCAAATCAGATGATGATTGAATTAGAAGCAGCCCTAAACAGTCTAGGTTACGCTAAGCGGGAGATTGATCAAGTGATCAAAAAAGGCGATTTTTCAGAGGTCGATAATACTGCAGATGCTATCCGAGTCGCCTTAAGATACATAACCTTAAAATAAGGAGTGAGGAGTTATAAGTATGTCTAGTGAAAAAAGGCTTCAAAGCGGTGAAGAATTTTTTGAAGAAGAAGACATGGAGGCTAGCTTAAGACCGCAACTTCTCAAAGACTACATTGGTCAAGAAGAAACCAAGCACGAACTATCGGTTTATATCCATGCTGCTAGACAGCGAACGGAATCCTTAGACCATGTCTTGTTATACGGCCCACCGGGATTAGGAAAAACCACCTTAGCCAATGTCATTAGTAATGAAATGCAGGTCAATATGCAGACCAGTAGCGGCCCAGCCATTGAAAAAACGGGTGATCTTTTAATTCTACTCAACGAACTGGCCCCTGGAGATGTCTTATTTATCGATGAAATCCACCGCCTGCCCCGCAATGTCGAAGAAATGCTCTACAGTGCCATGGAGGACTTTCGTGTTGATATTATTGTTGGCCAAGAGAGTTCAGCCCACGCGGTTCAATTTGATCTGCCTCCATTTACCTTGGTAGGAGCCACGACTAGGGCTGGGAGCTTATCTGCTCCTTTAAGGGACCGCTTCGGTATCATCCAGCATATGCGCTATTATAAGGTGGATGAATTACAAGAAATCGTTAAGCGGAGTAGCCAAATCTTTGAGGTAACCATCGAAGAAGAAGCAAGTTATGAAATTGCCTTACGGTCGCGTGGAACCCCTCGGATTGCCAACCGCTTATTGAAGCGAGTCAGAGACTTTGCTCAAATATATAATACCAATGCAATTATTGATTTAGCAATCACTGAAAGAGCCCTAAGTATTTTAAAAATTGATAAGGCTGGTTTAGATGATCTTGACCGACGCATCTTAGAGACTATTATTTTCTATTATCAAGGTGGCCCGGTAGGCTTATCCACTATTGCGGCTAATTTATCAGAAGAAAAAGAAACCATTGAAGATATGTATGAACCTTATTTAATTCAAATGGGCTTTTTACAACGCACCCCTAGAGGGCGTATGGCCACGGCTAAGGCCTACCAACATTTAGGAATTGATAAAGAGGAGAACGAGGATGACCTTAAAAACGACAGATTATGATTATGATTTACCAGAAGAACTCATTGCCCAAAGTCCCACTAAGGATCGCTTAAACTGTCGACTTTTATGTTTGAATGCTAGAGATGGCCACTACCAGGATAAGATGTTTTCAGCTATTGAAGAGGAGTTTGAAGCAGGGGATGTCTTAGTCTTAAATAATACTCGGGTCTTACCGGCCCGTCTTTACGGCGAAAAAGAAGCGACAGGTGGCCACGTTGAAGTATTACTCTTAAACAATGTGGAAGGCGACCTTTGGGAGACACTGGTTAAACCAGGACGACGCTTGAAAGCCGGCGCAAGGCTTAGCTTTGGCGATGGTCGCTTGAAAGCTGAAATCAAAGAAACACTTGACTATGGTGGTGGTCGCCTGCTGGAATTTTATTATGATGGGATTTTCTTAGAGATTTTAGAGAGTCTAGGAGAGATGCCTCTGCCACCTTACATTAAGAACAAATTAACTGATCCAGACCGCTATCAAACAGTTTATGCTAAAGTAAATGGCTCGGCAGCAGCCCCGACAGCGGGTTTACACTTTACTGAGGACTATCTAAAGAGCCTACAGGAAAAAGGAGTTAAGATTGCTTATCTGACCCTCCATGTCGGTTTGGGAACTTTTCGACCAGTGAATGAAGAAGATCTGAGTGACCACCAAATGCATTCAGAATTTTATCGCTTAGATCCAGAAAATGCTGAAATAATTAGTCAAGCCCAAGCAAATGGCCACCATGTCATTGCTTGCGGGACAACCTGTATTCGTACTTTAGAGACTATTGGTCAAAAATTTGATGGCCAAGTGAAAGCAGATTCTGGCTGGACTGATATTTTCATTTATCCAGGTTTTAAGTTTACTGTGGTCGACCATTTCATTACCAACTTCCATTTACCTAAATCAACCCTAGTGATGTTGGTGGCTGCTTTTGCCGGAAGAGACCATGTGCTTAACGCCTATCGTCATGCGGTCGAGGAGAAGTATCAATTCTTTTCTTTTGGGGATGCCATGTTTGTCCGCGGCCCGCAATACACAGAAAAATAAGTGTCTTTACCATCAGTAAGCGGTGACTATATGTAAATAAGCTGGCTAAACTGATGGTTTTTATCATGTTAAAAGGAGTTGGTCTATCGTGTTTACACCCTTAAATGTGAATACATCCTATACGCTTTTAAAGAGTCCCATGCCGGTAAAGGATTATGTCGAAGCGGCCAAAGCCTTAGACTATCAAAACTTAGCGATAAGTGATGTCAATGTGATGTATGGGGTAATTGATTTTTATAATTATTGCAAGCATTATGACATCAATCCCTTAATTGGAATGACCGTTTCAATTCAACGTCCTGACCAGCGTGACCAAGAGGAGTGGCTGATTTATGCTAAAAATGATCAAGGCTACCGCTCTCTTATGCGCTTAAGTTCCTTAATTAAAAGCCAAGAGCCCATTGATTATCAGGCGGTTAGAGACTTTATCTTTAACAACCACCGCAATTGGATCACTATTTTAGAAGCTAATAATGGCCCACATATGCGTTTTCTCAAGCAACAGCGTGAAGAAGAGGCCGCTGCCTTCTTAGATAAATTACGGGAAATCTTCAAGGCTTCTGACTTATATATGGGGGTTGATGAATCTTATCTCTACCATCAAGAAGCCTTGGAAGACTTGGCTAAGAAAAGTCAGATTCCCTTGATCGCCCAGTCAAAGTTGGCTTATTTGTCAAAAAATGATGTCTTTACCCAGGAAGTATTAGCTGCTATTGAAGTCAATCAGCCCCTAGATAATTATCGAGAAAAAGCAGGGGCAGAAGGGCAGTTTTTTCTAAGGAGTCTAGCGTCTTATCAAGAATCCTACCAAAACAAGGGACTAGCTAAGGCTTTTGACCAAGTGTCAGAGGCTTTTGATGGGGTTCATTTAGACATTCAGTTTGACCAAGCGCTTTTGCCCAAGTATCCCATTGAATCAGGGCAAAGTAGTAAGGAATTTCTCAAAGATTTAGCCTATCAAGGTCTGTCTAAGCGGGTGGGTAATAAGCAAAGCTACCGAGAGCGCTTGGATTACGAACTTTCCATTATTGATCAAATGGGCTTCAATGATTATTTTCTCATTGTTTGGGACGTGATGGATTATGCTCATAAGAAGCATATTATGACCGGACCAGGTCGAGGATCTGCTGCGGGTTCCTTGGTAGCTTATTGTCTTTTTATTACCGATGTAGACCCTATAAGAAATCATTTACTTTTTGAGCGTTTTCTTAATCCTGAACGCCAGTCGATGCCGGATATTGATTTGGACTTTCCTGATGATAAGCGCCAGGATATTTTGAATTATGTCTATCACAAATATGGTAGTGACCACGTGGCTCAAATTTCTACCTTTGGCACCTTTGCTGCCCGGAAGGCCATCAGGGACGTCGGTAATGCTTTTAATAAGAGTCAAGCGACCATGAGCCGTTGGGCCAATACCATTAGCTCGCAAAATCAGACTCTTGAAGAAGCTTATCAAAGTTCCAGCCAACTCCAACAATATATAGCAGCAGAGGAGGATGGCCAGCTCTGGTTTCAGACCGCTAAAAAGATTGAAGGCTTGCCTCGCCACGTCTCTACCCATGCGGCAGGGGTTATTCTCAGTGACCAAGATTTGACCGATTTTATCCCCTTACAGGCTGCCCTTAACCATTCCATTCACCAGTCCCAATACACCATGCATGAAATTGAGCGGATTGGTTTATTAAAAATTGACTTTTTGAGTTTAAGTAACTTAACGATTTTAGCCAATAGTGTCAGAGCAGCAGAAAAAATCAGCAAAAGTCGCTTACGTCCTATAGACTTTCCTCGTAATGATCAATTGGTCTATCGTGTCTTTAGTCAAGCCAATACCTTGGGTGTCTTTCAATTTGAATCTAATGGGATTCGCCGTGTCTTGAGGCGAGTGAAGCCAAGTTCAATGGCGGACCTTGCGGCAGTAAATGCTCTCTACCGGCCAGGGCCCATGCAACAAATTAATCACTTTGTCAATCGTAAACATGGTAAGGAGCCGATTACTTACCCCCATCCGGACTTAGAAGGTATCTTGAAGGAAACTTATGGCATTATTGTCTACCAGGAACAAGTCATGCAAGTTGCCCAAAAAATTGCTGGATTTTCTTTGGGAGAAGCTGATATCTTACGACGGACGATCAGTAAGAAAGATAAGGCAACCATGGACCGCTTACAGGCGAAATTTATTCGCCAAGCTGTTGCTAAGGGCTACAGCCAAAGCGTTGCCCAAAAAATTTATGCCTACATTGAAGCTTTTGCTGATTATGGCTTTAACAAGTCACATGCTTATGCTTATTCCTATTTAGCTTATGAGATGGCCTGGCTAAAGGTTCACTATCCGGCCGCCTTTTACTATGGAAATCTCTTGCAACATAAGATTTATGAGACTAAGGGTCAGCAATTAACTTATGAGGCTAGTCTTTGCCAAGTTAAGCTCCAACTCCCCGATGTCAACCGGTCATATACAACCATGCAGGTAGTTGATGACCAGCATATTTTACTCGGTCTTACTGATATTCGTGGCTTGATGCGAAACTTTACCACAGCCATTGTCCAGGAACGGCTCAATGGGGGGCAGTATCGGTCATTGGGAGACTTTATTCAACGCCTGCCAAAAAACTATTTAAAGGCTGACAATCTGGAAAAATTGGCGCTTGCGGGAGCTTTGGACAGCTTTGGATATAATCGCCGCACCTTAATAGAAGAGGCTTTGCCAAAGTTACTAGAAGCGGTGAACTTATTTGGCGGAAGCAACAACCAGCAACTTTCCTTGTTCAATCAGGAGAATCGCGAGCTTTATGCTCCTGAAATTAAGCAATTGAATGAGTATGATGATCGTCTTCTTTTGGAGGGGGAGCAAGAAACCCTGGGTCAGTCCATTAGCGTCGAATTATATAGTGACTATCGTCCTTACTACCAAAATGGTCAAATTCAACCCATCAATAAGTTAAGCGATAAAAGTCAGGTGACGATTATTGGAGAAATTGTCAAGGTGAAAAGAATTCAAACGAAAAAGAACCAGCCCATGGCTTTCTTAACTTTGCGTGATGAGCATAGTGAAGTTGAGGTGATTGCTTTTCCTAAAGCTTATATTGATTTTGCTGCCTACATAAGGGAAGGCCAGCAAGTCCTTGTCCAAGGCAAGACTCAGACCAGGAAACAAGGCTTGCAAGTGGTTTTAGACCAGTGTCAACCCTTAAATCATCAGTTGCTCACTGAATTGGAAAGGAAACGGCTGAACTCGATTCAAACAATAAACATTCGCGTGGCAAGTAGCCAGGTGGCTAGTGAGAAAAAAGCAGACCTCCTTGCTCTTATCAACAAGTATCACGGCAGGGTTAAATTAACTTTCACCATGGCCAAAGAACAGAAAAAATATCAATTGGGTGAGCGCTTTGCTGTTCAAGCCCGCCCCGAAGTCATTCAAGAATTAAGAAAAATTTACGGCTCTGAGAATGTTCTTTATTAATGAAATCGTTTTAATAGGAAAACCCTTAGTAATCAGCTTAGAAACATGATATTATATGACGTGAAGGGAAAAGAAAGGATAAGATTTATATGGCAAAAAAAATTGCGGTCTTAACAAGCGGTGGCGATGCTCCTGGCATGAATGCTGCGATCCGCGCAATCGTACGTAAGATCATTTTTGATGGTAACGAAGCTTATGGGGTACGTTATGGATTCCGTGGCTTAGCAGATGGAGATATTTTCCAAATGACTGCTGCTGATGTTTCCACCCTATCTTCGCGTGGCGGAACGATTCTGTTTACAGCCCGCTACCCTGAATTTGCAGAGGAAGAAGGCCAACTCAAAGCCATAGAACAATTAAAACGTCATGAAATTGACGGCTTGGTTGTCATTGGCGGAGACGGGTCCTATCAAGGGGCTTTGGCCTTGTCACGACGTGGCTTCCCAACGGTTGGTATTCCTGGAACAATCGATAATGATATTCCTGGTACTGACTTTACCATCGGTTTTGATACGGCATGCAACACTGCCCTAGAAGCTTTGGATAAGTTAAGAGATACCGCCAAAAGCCACATGCGGACTTTTGTGGTTGAAGTAATGGGGCGGCATGCCGGAGATATCGCCTTATGGTCTGGCATTGGATGTGGTGCTGACCAAGTGATTATTCCAGAAATTAATTTTGATATCCAAGAGGTCGTTGACCAAATTAATCAAGGACGTGAAAAGGGTAAGAAGCATACCCTCATTGTTTTAGCTGAAGGCGTTATGCCAGGCTATAAATTTGCTGATTTACTGGATGAATATGGAAATTACCACATTCGGACTACCGTATTAGGACACGTTCAACGTGGAGGATCACCAAGCGCTAAAGACCGTATGTTAGCAACTTCTTTAGGACATGCAGCTGTTGAAGCTTTAGCTAACGGTCAATCTGGAGTATGTATGGGGATTGTAGATAATAAAATTGTCTATACCGACATTGAAAATGCCCTAGAGAAAAAAGACGACCGTCAAAAACGTAATACGCTCAATAAATATCTCTATGATCTTAACCAAGAAACCTCAGTTTGGTCTTAAAAATAAAAGGAGAAAATGAAATGCCATTTGATATGAAATTATTAAAGAAAACCAAAGTTGTATGTACGATTGGACCTGCTTCAGAAGATCCAGAAACCCTAGTCGAACTGGCTAAAGCAGGTATGGACGTTGCCCGGATGAACTTTTCTCACGGTGACCACGATGAACACTTAGCCCGCATCAAAGCGATTCGCCAAGTGGAACGTGAAGCTGGAAAACGGATTGCAGTTATGCTAGATACCAAGGGTCCTGAAATTCGTACCCATAACATGAAGGACCATGCTCCGGTTTTCTTAGAAAAGGGTAAAACCGTTAAAATTTCTATGACTGAAGTTGAAGGAACCCAAGACATGATTTCAGTCACTTACCCTCAATTAATTAATGATGTTCATGTTGATTCTCATATTCTCATTGATGATGGTTTAGTCGATTTACGTGTTACTGACATTGACTTTGATAAGGGAATTGTTACCACTGTTGTGGAAAATAGTGGTTTAATCAAAGACAAGAAGGGGGTTAATATTCCTGGCGTTTCCGTATCCCTACCTGGTATCACTGAAAAAGATGAAGCCGACATTCGTTTTGGCCTAGAAAATGGAATTGACATTATCGCTGCTTCCTTTGTTCGTAAGCCAGAAGATGTTTTAGAGATTCGCGAAATTTTAGAAGAAACCGGGAACGAAACAGTTCAAATTATCCCTAAAATTGAAACCCAAGAAGGGGTAGATAATATTGACGGGATTTTGCAAGTTTCTGATGGTTTAATGGTTGCCCGTGGTGACCTAGGGGTAGAAATTCCAACTGAAATGGTGCCAGTTGTTCAAAAAGAATTAATCCGTAAGTGTAATGCGGCTGGTAAACCAGTTATTACTGCTACCCAAATGTTAGATTCTATGCAACGTAACCCACGTCCAACCCGGGCTGAAGCTTCTGACGTTGCTAATGCCATTCTAGACGGTACCGATGCGATTATGTTATCCGGTGAAACAGCTGCTGGTGACTACCCACTTGAAGCCGTTAAGACCATGACCCGTATCGCTATGACTACTGAACGTGAAAGCGAATTACGTGGTCAAGCCCAACAAGCCCTTAAAGAATATCAAAACAGTGATGTTTCTGAAGCCATTGCTCAATCTGTTGCCCATACAGCTCGCAATTTGAATATTCAAACCATCGTTGCTGCAACAAATTCAGGTCATACTGCTCGTTTAATTTCTAAGTACCGTCCTAATGCCATGATCTTAGCGCTTACCTTCTCTGAAAGTCGTGCGCATAAGTTATTACTTAGCCGTGGTGTGGTTCCAATGGTCATTGAAAAACCAGCATCTACCGATGAAATGACCTTACTTGCCACCCAAATTGCTAAAGAAGAAGACTACGCTAAAGATGGCGACCTTATCCTTATTACAGCTGGTGTACCGGTTGGGGAAACAGGGACCACCAACTTGATGAAGATTCAAATGATCGGTGAACGTTTGATTGAAGCTCAAGGGCTAGGAAATCAATCAGTCATTGGACACGTGGTTAAAGCTCAAAGCCCAGAAGAAGCCATTGAAAAAGCTAACCATGATAACATCTTAGTGGTTTCTACAACTGATGAACGCTATAATGAAGCCATTAAGAAGGCAGGGGCTGTTATTGTAGAAAATGCCACCCTAACTAGCCATGCTGCTGTAATGAGTGTCAATACCGGAACACCGGTCATCGTTAATGCTAAAGATGCGACGAACATTCTTGAAGAAGGCCAATTGATTACCTTGGATGCACGTCGCGGTATGGTTTATGATGGTGCCACAACGACTATCTAAGCCTGAACGAGACGAAGTCAGTGCCTATTATAAGGTACTGGCTTTTTTATTTTTCCTCATAGGCCTTCTGGCAATCCATTTGGGGAGGGCCGCGTCTATGCTATACTTAAAGAAATCGATATGAAGGAGACCAGTAAATGAAAGAACTAGCTAGTGTAGTCTCTGCTAGAGTGAGTGACTATAATGCAAAGAATTATTATGTCCAGTTCGAGGGGAAGACCTTTGAATTAAACCCCAGTGATAAGATAAAATCGCTGAATATTGGACAAGAAATCCCAGTGTTTATCTATACTAATCAAAAAAACCAAGCCAAAGCGACTCTAGATTTTCCCAAGAGTCGACAAAATACCTATGGCTGGGCTGAGGTCACCCAAGTTCGCCATGATCTAGGTGTCTTTTTAGATATTGGCCTTCCAGATAAGGATATGGTCTTGTCTATGGATGAGTTACCTAGTGAAACAGGGCTTTGGCCTAAAAAGGGCGATAAGCTTTATGTGAAATTATCCGTAGATCGTAAGGACCGGCAATGGGCTAATCTTGCCGATTCTGTGGTTGTCCAGTCTTTAACCAGTAAAGTTAAGGGAAATGAAAAGCGTTGGATTAATCAAGTCAAAAAAGCCCGGGTCTACCAGTGTAAATTGAATGGGAGCCACTTAATCACAGAGGATTACTACTTGGCTTTTATCCACCCCAGTGAATGGGAAGTAGAGCCTCGCCTAGGAGAAGAGGTGGAAGCTCGGGTTATTGGTATCGGACAAAATGGGAATCTGAACTTATCCCTAAAGCCACGTGCTTTCGAAGTTATCAATGATGATGCCGAAATGATTTATCAAGTCTTAAAACGGACTCCTGAGGGCTTTTTGCCTTATAACGACAAGAGTGACCCCGATGCGATTCGATCAGCCTTTAATATTTCCAAGGCTCAATTTAAACGTGCCTTGGGCCACCTGATGAAAACTCAGCGAATTGAACAAAATGAAGATGGGATAACTTTAAAGGATAAGTGATTTTTTGACTATCAATGATTTGATTGAGGATTTTTTAATTGCTTTACGGGTAGAACAAGGCCTTTCGGAAAATACCATTAAAACTTACCATAATGTTTTAAATCAATTTCAAATGATTTTGTCTGAAGCGGGGATAGAGGATATTCAAGCCGTCAAACGCCAGGATATTATCCAACAGCTGGAAAAGTTAAACCAAAAGGGTCGGGCAGTCTCAACCATGAGTCAATATTTATCGACCCTACGTCACTTCTTTAAATATTTGATTTTAGACTCAGTGATTGAAGAGAACCCAGTGGAAAATATCTCCTTGCCTAAGAAGAAGCAGCAGCTCCCTCAAGTGCTAAGTGTTGAAGAAGTTGATCGTTTGTTAGAAATGCCGGACGTCAATTCGACTCTTGGCTTGCGTGATCGTAGTTTATTAGAGTTACTTTACGCGAGTGGGCTGCGGGTAAGCGAATTGGTCCATTTAAAAATCAGTGATTTTCACGAAGATCTCGGCTTTCTCCAAACGGTTGGTAAGGGCAACAAGGAGCGCATCATTCCTCTTGGAGAAGTGGCCAAAGATTGGCTACAGACTTATCTCAAAGAGAGCCGCCTCAAACTCTTGGGAGAAAATGATCAATCTCAAGGGATGATTTATTTGAACCATCACGGACGTCCCCTTAGTCGGCAAGGGGTTTGGAAGAAGCTCAAGCAATATATCCAAGCTGCTGGGATAAGAAAAGAAGTCAGCCCCCATACCTTGCGGCACTCATTTGCAACCCACTTATTGGAAAATGGGGCAGACTTAAGAGTGGTTCAAGAACTCCTGGGTCACGCTGACATTTCTACCACGCAAATTTATACCCACATCCATTCGCAACATATGCGCGAAATTTATAAAAAAACTTTTCCGAGAGCATAGAAAAAGAGGTTGGAAGTTATGTTCCAACCTCTTTCTGTAGTGATGACTCTTTTAAGATGTCTTCGCTAAGTATCCGAAACAGACCTTATCAGCATTTATTTATCCTCTTAGATTGATATTATTTTTCAATAGACAGGCCGTCATTCAATTCGATTTGAATGTGAGCTGCTTGAGGAGCGGTATTCTTAATGGTTACAGTTTGACTTTCACCTTGTTTGAGCCGGTCAGTCTTCCATGTATCAGAAGCTAACTCTTTTTGGTCAGCATCGACAAATTTAAAGGTTATCCCCAAATTCACCAAGTCAGCTTTGGCATGGTTAGTTAATGTCCCCGTCATGACAATGCTTTGGTCAGTACTTGCCGCTTGGTCAACAGTGAACTGTAAATTATTTAAATCCTCTTCAAGTTGAGAATAGGTTGCTTTACGGAAGTCAAGATTTTCTTTAGCATCTTCAAGGGCTTTGGAATTTTTATCTGCGTCAATTTCTTCCAAAGCTTCTGCTTGAATGATAAAGCGTGAATCTTGGGATAAGTCTTTCAGGATATCAATTCGCTTCCGGTAATGATCATTAAAAGCAGTCTGACTATCGATGGTAGCCGGCTCTTGGTTCAAAGCATCCACACAAGCTTTTAATTCATTTAAGTAGTTCTGCACCTTATTTTCTAAATCTTTATCTTTAAAGCTTTGGTCTTGATACTTTTTCATTTGCTCCCACTCAGTATTGAAGGAATTGATGAGGGCTTGACTACCTGCATTGTCACTATTTTTATCTACTTGGCTAGCTGCTTCCTGTTTCTTTTGCCAGGTGGTAAAGAGATCACTAAAAAATAGGTCATCGGTTTTGTTTTGCGAAGAGCAAGCACTTAGAAAGAATAAGGTCGCACAGAGGCAGGCCAAGGCAATGATTTTCTTGAATGGCTTCATTAAATAGGTCCTTTCTACATTTAAGTTGATATTATTATATCATTACTTTAATAGGCATAGAAAAGAATTGAAAGGAAAAGCCATTCGAAGATCATGCTAAACTTTGATACAATAGAACTATAGGAGGGCTGGTAATGAATAAGATCGAAACTTTAAAAAATATGATTTATGAAAGTGATCGGATCGTCTTCTTTGGAGGAGCAGGAGTATCCACAGCAAGTGGCATTCCTGATTTTCGTTCTGCGGATGGTTTATTTATGCAAGATTCTGGATATCAGGTCAGTGCAGAAGAAATTATTTCACATTCTTTCTTTGAGAAATACCCCCAAATATTTTTTGACTATTACTTTGATCATTTAGTTTATCCAGATGCTAAACCCAATGCCTGTCACCGCTATTTAGCTGATTTAGAAGCTAAGGGGAAAGAAGTTGCCATTGTCACTCAAAATATCGACGGTCTTCACCAAGAGGCGGGAAGTCAAAAAGTCTATGAATTACATGGCAATGTCTGGGATAATTACTGTCTAAAATGTAAACGACACTATCGGACAGAAGACTTAGAAAAAGATGAGCAAGGGATCCCACGATGCAGCTTTGACCAGGCCATCGTACGTCCTAATGTCGTTCTTTACGAAGAGGCACTCGATCAAAAAGAGATATTAGGGGCGGTTAGAGCCATTGAGCAAGCGGACTTGATGATCGTTGCTGGGACTTCTTTAAGAGTCTATCCTGCCGCTGGTTTAATTGATTATTTTAATGGCTCTTATTTAGCAGTCATTAATAAAACAAAGATTCAAGTGGATAGAAAAGATACGTTGGTCTTTGAGGATTCCTTAACTAATGTCTTTAAGGCTTTAGATATTTAGGAATGTGATTTCAAAAAGTTTTCTATTTTTATGGTATTGGATATTTGCTTAGAAAAGTGAGTGTTTTCTTTTTGGGGTGTTTGTGATAGTCTATGAACCATAGAATCTTTAAGAGAGGTTAGGTGAGTTATGCTAATTCCATACATTTCAAATTATGAGAAAGTAGTTATGGGTTTGTTATCTTATCTAGATGCCTATAAGTCTATGGATGACTTGATGGCAGAAATGAAGCGTATAAAAGCAGGTAAGCGTCAACTTTACTTATGGCGTGATGAAGAAACCGATAATATTGTCGGTATTATTGGTTTTGACCAAGATGAGGAAAAAGAATTAGTATTAGTACGTTATAGCTCAGTTAATCCTTCTTTCGACCAAAATGAGATTACCTATGCCATGCTGACTGCTTTAACCCAGGAATTTCCTATGTATACCATTAGCGGCTCACTAGCTATGTCTGATATCTTAAAAGGATGGGCCTTACATGAGCAACGTACCATGCCACATATCATTCATCACGATGGGGAAGGTTTATGAATAAAACTAAGCAAGAAAACACTGAAACTTCTAATGATGAATTACACATCGATCTAGCGGCTTTTGAGGGGCCGCTAGATTTGCTTTTGCACTTAATTAAGCAGATGGAAGTTGATATTTTTGATATTCCCATTGTTGATATCACCAACCAATACCTAGAAACGATTCACCGCCACCAAAAAAGGGACTTGGAACTAGCCAGTGACTACTTGATTATGGCGGCCAGTTTAATTGAAATTAAGACTAAATTACTCTTACCCAAAAAATCCATGGAAAAAGAAGAGGAAGACGATCCACGTGCCGATTTAGTCCAACAATTACTAACTTATAAGCAATATAAGGCTGTCTCAGCGATCTTAGAAGAAAAACAAGCTGACCGGTCTTTGAGTTACTCTAAAGAGGCCAGTGACCTCTCGGATTTACAAGCCGTTGTGCCTTTGCCTGAAAACGAAGTAAGCAGTGAAGACCTCTTATCGGCCTTTAAAAAAATGTTTTTACGCTTGAAGCAGGAACAACCACTTGAAAGAACTGTAAAAGGGGAAACTTTTACTATTGATGAGGCGATTACGAGTATCGAAGAAGCCTTGGACCAAGAGTCAGACCACTTGTCCTTTTTTTCTTTGCTGAGTTCGAATCAGCCTAACAGAGAGAAAGTGGTGACTTATTTTCTGGCTCTGTTACAATTAGTTAAACAAGGAAAATTACTTATCCAGCAAGATCAGATTGCTGCAGATATAAGCATACAAAAGAAGGATGATGGGGATTGACCATTGAGGGTGCTTGCGAAAGTTTATTATTCGTTGCTGGTGAGGAAGGCCTTAGCCTAGAGGAACTAGCTAATCTTTTAGATCTTTCTAAAGAAAAGGTCCAGTATAGTTTATGGAACTTAGACAAAAAATTAAAAACTGATAGTCAGCGGGGGCTAGAATTAGTATGTCTAGGGGGGCGCTATCAATTACTGACTCAAAAGATCTATGCTGACTTAATCCAAAAATATGCAGTCAGTCCTTTTGCTTTGAAGCTGTCCCAACAAGCCTTGGAAACCTTGGCAGTGATTGCCTACCAAGGCCCAATTACCCGATTAGAAATTGATGAAATCAGGGGAGTTCAATCGCAAGCCATGATTAAACGTCTCTTATTGCATGACTTGATTGAAGAAGCTGGGCGAAAAGAGGGACCTGGACGTCCGATTCTTTACCAAGTCACTAATTATTTTTATCAATATTTTGGATTGAATTCAATAGCTGACCTCCCTGATATATCATCGCTTTTACCTGAAGATGAGGAAGATAAGAGCTTATTTGATGAAGAAGGAGATAAATAATGGAAAGATTACAAAAGGTCATTGCCCATGCTGGGGTGGCTTCGAGACGTGACGCCGAAAAATTAATCCTTGCTGGCCGGGTGCAGGTCAACGGCCAGGTGGTTACTGAACTCGGCACTAAGGTCACCAAGAAGGACCTCGTTGAAGTTGACCAGGTGCCTATATATAAAGAAGAACCCGTTTACTACTTATTTAATAAGCCGGATGGGGTCATTTCTTCTGTTGCTGATGATAAGGGCAGAAAAGTAGTGGTTGATTATTTTAAAGAGATCCCCCAACGTATTTATCCTATCGGGCGTTTAGATTATCATACGACTGGAGTCTTACTTTTAACCAATGATGGGGAATTTGCTAATTTATTAATGCATCCTCGTTACGAAATTGATAAGGTCTACGTGGCTAAGGTAAAGGGCTATCCTAGTCCCGATGCTCTTAAGCGCTTAGAAGAAGGTCTAGTGATAGACGGGCAGAAAACCGCTAAGGCTAGGGCACGCATTCGGAAAAATAAGGCTGCTAAGGAAAATGCAACTGTTGAGTTGACAATTCATGAAGGACGTAATCGTCAAGTCCGTAAGATGCTTGAAGCAGTTGGCCATCCCGTAAAACGTTTGAACCGCGAACGCTATGGCTTTTTAACGACTGAAGGTCTAGGAGTGGGTGAATACCGGCCATTATTAAAAGCTGAAGTTGAGCGTTTAAAACAATATGCCTTACAAAAATAAAACGCTTGCATTTCTCCTATAATGGGGTTATAATTTATTTGTAAAATTAAATAAATGAAATCTTCGGGGCAGGGTTAGATTCCCGATCGGCGGTGATAGTCCGCGAATCAGTGAGCTGATAGAACTAGTGAAATTCTAGTACCGACTGTAAAGTCAGAATGGGAGAAGATAGTAAATACTTACTAATTAATTCTTTTCATTGAAGACTTTCGGTGAAAGGAATTTTTTATTTTCAAGAAATAACAATTAACCCTGACTGAGAAGAAGAAAGGGGAAATTGTTATGAAAACAAGTACACGTCAGTTAATCGTTACCGCAGTTATGGGGGCTATTGCCTTTATCCTTATGATGTTTTCTTTTCCGATATTGCCTGCTATACCTTTCTTAAAGGTCGATTTTTCTGATGTACCGATCCTATTTACCACCTTTTTGTTTGGACCATGGAGTGGTGCAGGGGCTGCTTTTGTACGGAACTTTTTACACTATATGCAAACAGGTGGTAATGCGGGTTACCCAATCGGAGATATGGCTTCTTTCATAGCTACTCTTTCTTATTGCTTGCCAATTTACTATATTTTACGTAATTATGATCTTCGTTTGAGCAAACAAGTTGAAACGGCTAAGTACTATGTCAAAGTCTGCTTTGCTTTTGCAATCGGTAGCGTGTTAATGACGTTTGTCCTTTCTTTAGCTAACTACTATGTCATTACTCCCTTCTATATGGCTGTGATGAATTTCGAAATTCCTAACATGCAGGAATATATTCTTTATGGCATAGTTCCCTTTAATTTACTCAAGGGTCTGATTATTTCGATAGCTAACTTTATTGTTTTATCGGCTGCCTTACCTGTGGCTAAGCGGCGTTTAGTTTAGTTCAGGGCAGTTATTATTCGCTAGGTAAATCCCTTGCTATTGAAATAAAAAAGACACCAGCTTAATGAGAAGCTAATACTTGCTTGGCTCCTTAAGCTGGTGTTTTTATATGTTTCGTGTTGTTAAGATGGCATTCTTCTTCCTGGACTTTAAGAAAATTTGAGTTGGTTAATCATTTGGTAAATCCAACCTAAATCTTCAGTCGTTAGATCATCCTTTATTGTATGAATGGTTATGCCCTTAAGATTAAATAAGGGGTAGGTGGTTAATAAAATATCAATCCTTGAATGGTCTAGGTCTTCCATAAAGTAAGTATCTGTGATGGGGGTGACCTCAATTAATGAGCCAAAAAACAGGTGGAGTTTTCCACAGATTTCTCCAGTACTGTAAGAACGACCGGTATAAACCGCGATATTTAGGCGTTTATAGTCCTTATAAAAATGATTGATAGTTAAGGGATAAAATGAATAGACATAAGAAAACATAATAGCCGTACGTTCGGCCATTAGTCCTTTACTGAAATAGGATTGAAAACTTTCTAGAATTGGCTGTAGACGGGCGTTAAAGCCGGGAAGGATGAGTTCCCATTTTTCCTTTAAATTACTGATTTCTAAAGCAGTCAACTGCATCTTAGAATAATTTTCATTTTCTTTTAAATCGAGCTTATCCTGGCAGCAATTATAGAGTAATAAAAGCAACAAATCCTTCTTATCTTGGTCTAAAGGACTTAATTGCTGGCTGGTCGTTAATTGATCCAATTCTTTAAAGAAGTTAGCGACGGCTTGAGAATGATCATTTGAAGAACGAATTTCTTCCTGTAAGGCTTGGATAGATAAGTAAGTGGTGTGTGGTGCTAGACCGACTAAGAGTTGACGGACAGCTTCAGAATTGATGGATACCTTTAAGCGATACTCGATATCAAAGATAGTAAATTGGGCCTTTGTGGCGGTTAAGGATTCTTGTAAGCTCGATAGGTCCCTTGGTAAGTAACTGTCTTGGACCAGGTCTTTATGCTTATAACGAATTAAATTGATGGCAAGAATAATGGGGAACAAGGGGTGACTACTATAAAGTCCTAGGCTAGGCATGGAGTGCCTTAAGTAGAGGGAGATTTTGTTAATGTCCTGATGACTCACCTCATTAAAAGGCCATTGGGTTAACTGGTAACCAAATTCAAAAAAATCGTAATAAAATTTCCTTACCTCACGTTCGGGACCCTCAATAGTAAAGGGGTTCATGGTGAGACTGAGACTTGGATAATAACTGGTAAAAAATTGGTTAATGGAATCAATGATGCGATAAAGAGTAGACCGACTAACGAATAACTTTTCGCACATATAAGAAATATAGTAAATTTTTTGACTGAAAATGGTCCGTATTAAAATGAAATAAATACTATTGCTAAAAAAGTAAGGATAAAACGCATTAACCTGAGGCGGGGTAGAAGCAACTAATTTGATGTATTTATATTTCATTTCAAACTGTAGTTTGTCAGGAAAAATTAAAATGAGTTGCTTTAAGTCAGAAATTATTGTCTGTGATGAACAATTAAAATGGTTCTTTAATTCTTTGATGGCCACCATTTCTTGGTCACTGCTAATGAGGTATTTGATAATATTTAAGCGCCGCTGGTCTAATTTACTCAGTAGCTTGGCCATTGTTTGGTCTGTTGATGTATCCATTTAAATATTACTCCCTTCTGTAAGAAAAATTAAAGACGACTTGGAAAATTATCCAGTCGTCCTTTTTGTTTTTAATCTCAATCATGTTGATAGTAAATGTCTTTTTAAATAGTGGGCTTGCTTTTTAGAAAAACAGTTATGATACACATGCAGTCTTGATGCGTAAAAACAAATAGTCTTATTACATTAAAACATAAGAATTTGATTTTTAATATACAATCCTTGGGATAGCTATCCCAAAAATTAAATAAAGGCTAAATTATTGAGATCAGACTTAGTAAGAATTACAAAGTCGTATTGATCAGTAATGGTGAGTTAAATAGATAAAATTAATAGGCTTTATTTCGATTAGCCTTTCATCTGCCTCTTCTTTTTCCTTTTCCGTAGGTCTTCGCTATAATGAATGTGAAAATAGACAATGAGGGGGGAAAAGATGTTAGAACTCTTAGCTGAAGTCAAGAAAGGCACAGCAGACTTGAATCAAAATACACTTTATCAGATTCTTATTGGTAAACGCACACCCTCTAGCTTGTTCTACGCCTATAGTCACCAGCTCTTATTCTTATTTAACTTATGTCCTCAATTATCCAAGTTAAGCTGGAAAAAGTTAGGCCAGTTTGATCATGAGCCAGAGACTGATATGCAAACTTTACTGGCTGGTCTAAAATACCGGCAGGGGCTATTTCCAAAAGCTAACCACCAGGCTATACAGACTAGTCTACTCTTATTCTTTCAAGCTCTAGCTAATGCTAGCCATGGTGAAAAAAGCTACCAACCCCTTACACAAAGTGCTCAAATTCAATACCAGATCAAGTGCTTCTTTGCTTGGACGCAAAAAAAGTATCGTAAAAAGGAGTTAGCGACTATACTAGGGCAGGAATTAGAAGCAATTTTAGCTGCTTGGCCACTGGAGCAAGCCGATATGTTATTGGCACGGATCGGTTATGTTGATCTGCCAGCGCTGACTTATGATGAATTAGCAAGTCGTTATCATTTTACTTTAGACCAATGCCATTTGTACTATAGTAGTTTAATTGATCGCCTCATGATCACAGTTCTATCAGCGGATGCTTACCCCCTCTTAAAAAGCTTTTTTGAAAGCTTTATTGCCCCATATCCTCCTTGGTCAGATTCTGCTAATGTGAGCTATCATTATATTAAACAGGGCTATTCATTAGAAAAAATTGCTAAAAACCGCCATTTAAAAGTTTCTACCATAGCTGATCATTATGTGGACATTATGCTTTCTCGTCCAGAAGTTTTAGCCCAGGAAGCCAGTGACTTGTTCGGCGCAGATTTAAAGAAGATTGATTGGTCGCTTGCTTATAATCACTTTGAAAGTTTTCAGAAAGCTTTTCCTAAAGCGCCTTATTGGCTTTACCGTTATTATCAAATGATGCAAGTGAAAGAGGCCAGAAAGGAGCAAATAAGATGTTAGAAGATCTCTTAGCGACTCACTTTGGTTACCAGTCTTTTCGCCCTGGGCAAAAGGAAATTTTACTCCACTTACAGAAGCGAGAAAACACGATTGGTATTTTACCCACTGCTGGCGGCAAGTCATTGATTTATCAGATCTACCAGTATTTAAATCCCGGTCCCATTTTGCTTATCTCCCCTTTGTTGGCATTGATGGAAGACCAAGTTAGTCAGCTGCAGGCATTAGGTTTTAAAGCAAGTGTGGCAATAACTAGTCAATTAAGTAAACAAGAAAAAAACTGGTTACTTCATCATCTCCATGACTTTCAATTTATTATTATGTCACCAGAAATGCTTTCCCAACCCGCAGTCTTACGGCGCTTAAGGCAAATTGCTATCAAACTGATGGTCATTGATGAAGCGCACTGTATTTCTCAATGGGGCTATGATTTTCGCCCGGAGTACAGTGCTCTCAGACAATTTCGCCAAGCCTTAAATCATCCTTTAACCCTAGCCCTGAGCGGTAGTGCTAGTCAAAATACACTAGCAGATATTGCCCAGCATTTGTTTAGTGATTGGGAAAGCTATCAGCGAGTCCAATGCCCCTTGGACCGCCCTAATTTGTTCTATGGTCAATTGAAGCTTAATGAAAAGGACAAATTTCACCATCTTAATTCCTTGCTTGAGACCTTACCGAAGCCGGGAATCATTTATGTCCACAATAAAATGGAGTTGGAAGAACTTTACCAAGATTTAAAAGCGAGCAGCCAGCTAAAGCTCGCCAGCTACCATGCTGACAAGACTAGTGAGGAGCGCTTGCAAGTCCAAGAGCAATTTCAAAAGGGACATCTTGACGCGATTTTAGCCACATCTGCTTTTGGCATGGGGATTAACCAGGCCAATGTACGTTTTGTTATTCACTATCATGCTCCGCAATCATTAGCTGACTATCTGCAAGAGAGTGGCCGATGTGGTCGTGACGGCCAAGAAGCTTTGGTATTACTTTATTCTAATCTCCAAGAAATTAGCCGTTTAAATTATTTTAAAGAGCAAATTGACGCTCAAGCTTCGCCTTTTTATCAAGGATTAAATCAGGCTTATCAGCGGGCTGATTTTTTGCAAAGTCAGACTTTCTTAGCACTTGAGGAGCAAATCCAAAATTTAATCACTTATTTTTACTATAATTATTCACCGCAGGATAAGGAGCAGATTCAGAAGGACTTTCAAAACTATCAAAAAATAAAGAAAAATGAAATCGAACAAATGATTCAATACCTCACCTTAAATAGCTGTTATCGTCGTTACTTGCTAAGTCATTTTTCCAAGGAAAGGATAAGTACTAATCGCTTTTGTTGCTCGCATTGTCAGGCTGATTTTGAAGATACGGCAACTTTTAAGGAATATCTGACCTTGGCCCCTAAGCGCTTGGTGAACCCCAAAGAAAAAGTGTTGAAGGATTGGCGGGCGCGACTTAATGCCTTATTTCCTAGTTAGGAATGGTTTAACTAAGGAAAATACTGACATTTTGCCTAATAAATGCTACAATTTTCTAGTAATAAAGGAGGAATAATCATGGCATTCAAGGACAATTGGAATCAGTTTAAAAATAAATGGAAAAAAGAAGAGCCAGCAGTTGAGGAAGAAAATGCTAACTTAGAAGAGGAAGTTGAAGCAGGACCAGAGACGAGTTCGGCCGATGAGTACGAAAATTTGAAGAACCGTCAATATTCACGGTCTTCCAGAAATAAAAAGGAAAAGGGTGTATCCCCAACGGTCAAGGTCTTGATTGCTCTAGGACTCTTGTTTATTTTGATTCCTTATGCAGCCTATATTATTTACGGCAACCAACAAAAACAACCAGAAAGCATGAATGTGGACCAAGTGATGGTGTCTAAGTCTGAAAATGATTCCCAAAAACAAGCCGAAGAAGAAAGCAAGAAGGCGGAGGAATCAAAACAAGCAGAAGAAAGTAAAAAACAAGAAGAAAGCCAACAAGCGGCTCAAGCTTCTCAACAAGCTGCCCAGGAAGCCCGTCAAGCAGCTGAACAATCCCAAGCCGTTCAACAATCCCAACAACAAGCAGCTGCCCAAGAGCAATCCCGTCAACAAGCGAGTCGAAACCAAAATCAACAAAATACCAATCAAAATCAAAATGTAGGAAGTTATCAAGTTTCTGCTGGAGATAACCTTTATCGGATAGCGGTTAACCATGGAATGACTCTGAATCAATTACTGGAATTAAACGGCTTACATGCCAATTCACCGATCGCACCGGGTACGGTTCTTCGGGTCTACCAATAGGCGCTAAGGTTGAGTAATTGAGGAATAGAAAATGAAAAAAATTAACATTGCTATTGACGGCCCCGCTTCTTCGGGAAAGAGTACCATCGCTAAACGATTGGCTGAACGTTTAAACTATGTTTACTTGGATACGGGTGCCATGTACCGCTGTGTAACTCTTTTGGCCTTAAAAGGACAGATTGAAGCTGAAAACTCACCAGCACTTAATGGCCTATTAGAAAGCATCGATATTCAATTTGAGACGGACTCTGAAGGCCAAAAGATCTTCCTTAATGGACGGGATGTGACTAAGGCAATCCGTCAAGACCATGTTACCCAAGCGGTTTCTGCTTATTCTGCGATCGACCGAGTTCGCCAGGCTATGGTTGAACGACAACAAAGTTGGGCTAGAAACCATACTGGCTTAGTGATGGATGGTCGTGATATTGGAACCGTGGTATTGCCTGATGCCGATCTTAAGATTTTCCTCACCGCTTCAGCAGCAGTTAGAGCGAAGAGACGATTCTTAGAAAATCAGGCTAAAGGACTATCTGAACAAACAATTGAAGAATTAACTGAGGCAATTGAAGCTCGTGATTACTACGATGCCCATCGTGAAAATAGCCCCTTAAAAGCAGCTGGGGATGCTATTGTTATTGATAGTTCTGATTTGAATTTAGACCAGGTTGAAGAAAAGATATTGAGTCTAATTGAGGAAAAAGAATAAATAAATAAGATAAATCTAAAAAAAGCTTTAAGAAATTTGTCTTATTTAAATTAACATGTTATAATCGAAGGGTATTCATTGACCAAAGTGTCGATGGTTAGTACTTTTATTTACAGGAGAGGATATAAGTTTATGACAAATGAGTTTGAACAACAAGCAAATAACGAAGTAGAGGCAAATGAAGAAATGCCTTCTATGGAGGATATGCTTGCAGAAACAAAAGAAGTGAAAATTGGTGATACGGTAACAGGAGAAGTATTAACCATTGATGAAAACAATCAATTAATTGTTGGTATTGAAGGCGCTGGTGTTGAAGGGGTCGTACCTTTCCGTGAATTGTCATCTTCCCATGTTGACGATGTCACTGAAATCGCTAATGTTGGTGATACTCTCGAATTAGTGGTTGTAAAACACATTAAAGATAAAGAAAACGGAACTTTCTTACTTTCTCGTCGTCGTTTAGAACAAAAGAAAGTTTGGAAAGAATTAGAAGAAAAAGCTGAAAATGAAGAAACCATTACTGTTCCAGTAACAAAAGTTGTTAAGGGCGGTTTAGTGGTTGATGCTGGCGTTCGTGGTTTCATCCCAGCTTCTATGGTTGAAGACCACTTTGTACGTGACTTCACACCATATAAAGGCAAAGAATTAGAAGTGAAAATTGTGGAAATTAATCCTCAAGAAAACCGTTTAATTCTTTCCCATAAAGAAATTGCTCGTGAACAAGCTGAAGCTGAACGTGCCGAAAAATTAGCAAAATTTGAAGAAGGCGAAGTTGTTGAAGGAACTGTCGCTCGCTTAGCTAACTTTGGTGCTTTTGTTGACTTAGGTGGTATCGATGGTTTAGTTCACATTTCACAAATTGCTCACCACCATGTTAACCATCCTTCTGATGAATTAGAAGTTGGCCAAACTGTTAAGGTGAAGATCTTGTCAATCGATGAAGACCGTGATCGTATCTCCTTATCTACTAAGGCAGCTACTCCAAGTCCTTGGGAAGATATTGAAGAAAAAGCTCCTAAAGGCGCTGAACTTGATGGTGTGGTACGTCGAATCGTAGACTTTGGTGCTTTCGTAGAAGTCTTCCCTGGCGTTGAAGGTTTAGTTCACATTTCACAAATTTCTCATGAACATGTCAACCATCCTTCGGATAAACTTGAAGAAGGCCAAGATATTAAAGTCAAAGTGCTTGATGTAAATCCAGAAGAACACCGTCTATCTTTATCAATCAAAGCGCTTGAAGAAGCTCCAGAACGTTCTGAGTCTGACAAAGACGAACAAAGAGCTCCACGTCGCGAACGTAAGAGCCAAGCAAATAACCGTCGTAACAAACCGGCTCAAGCAAAACGTTCACAAGCATCTCAAAGTAGCAATGACGAAGACACAGGCTTCTCATTCGCTGATCTTTTAGGTGACCAACTAAAAGACTTAAATCTTGACGATTCTTCAGAAGATTAGTAAAGATTAATAAGGGCTGGGAGCTATCCCGGCCCTATTTTTGTTTAATCCGATTGGAATATTTATTCGCCTAGAAGGAGGGGACTATGGATGAAAACCTTAAATATCGCCATTGTCGGACGACCTAATGTGGGAAAATCGACAATTTTTAACCGGATCGCCGGGCAAAGAATCAGCATCGTTGAAGATGTTCCTGGAGTAACCCGTGACCGTGTCTATGCCCAAGGAGAGTGGCTGGGGCGGAAGCTACGTTTAATTGACACTGGGGGGATTGAATTTAACGACGAACCCTTTGTCGAACAAATCCGCCTGCAAGCAGAAATTGCAGTGGAAGAGGCTGATTTAATTATTATGATGACTAGTGTAGTTGATGGGGTTACAGAAACGGATGAAATGATCGCCCGTCTACTGCAAAAGTCTGATAAACCTGTCCTCTTAGCGGTAAATAAGGTGGATAACCCCGAATTACAAGCAGAAATTTACGATTTTTACCGACTAGGCCTTAATGATCCCTATCCAATTTCAGGTGCACACGGCCTAGGAATCGGAGATCTCTTGGCAGAAATCTACCGTCTCTTTCCTTTAGAAGATGAGGATAGCGAAGATGAGGAAACGATTTCTTTTGCCTTAATTGGACGGCCAAATGTGGGAAAATCCTCCTTAGTAAATGCGATTTTGGGTGAGAACCGTGTGATTGTTTCTGATATTGCTGGCACCACCCGAGATGCAGTGGATACTTACTTTTCATATAATGAGCGCAGTTTTAAAATTATTGACACTGCAGGGATTCGTCGAAAAGGGAGAGTCTCTGAATCAACTGAGAAATATAGTGTCATGCGGTCGATGTCTGCGATTGAACAGGCATCTGTTGTCTTGCTCGTCCTCAATGCCGAAGAAGGGATCCGTGATCAAGATAAAACCGTAGCTGGCTACGCTCATGAGGCAGGGAAGGGAATTATTATCCTAGTTAACAAATGGGATGCCCTAAAAAAAGACAGTCACACCATGAAGGAATTTGAAGATAATATCCGCGCTCAATTCCAATTCCTATCCTATGCCCCTATCCTTTTTGTCTCTGCGAAAAGTAAGCAGCGTTTAGATAAGATTCCAGATCTTATTATCCAAGTTCATGAAAACTTTAACCGTCGGATTCAATCCTCCCTACTTAATCAAGTTTTGGCGGATGCTATCCGCATTAATCCAGCGCCTTCAGATAAAGGGAAAAAGTTACGGGTTTACTATATGACTCAGGTGAGCGTAGGGCCACCGACCTTTGTCGTGATGGTCAATGACACTGATCTTATGCATTTTTCCTATGAGCGCTTCCTGGCTAACCAAATTCGGCAAGCCTTTGATTTTAGCGGAACGCCCCTGCATATCATTAGCAGAAATCGGCGGTAAAACATTGAAATATAAGGTATAAATGTTGTTATGACGTGCTTTCTGTGGTATATTTATAGAGAATTGTCATTGATGATAATTCTCCATTCACGAGAAGAATGGAAATATTTTTGGAGGTGTAAAAATGGCTAATAAAGCTGACTTAGTACAAAAAGTAGCTGAATCAACTGGTGAATCTAAGAAAAATGTTCAACCAGTCGTTGATGCAGTATTTTCTTCAATTGAAAACTTTTTAGCTGATGGGGAAAATGTTCAAATTATCGGTTTTGGTAATTTTGAAGTACGTGAACGTGCCGCTCGTAAGGGACGTAATCCACAAACCGGTGAAGAAATTCAAATTCCAGCAAGTAAAGTACCTGCATTTAAAGCAGGTAAAGGTTTAAAAGACGTTGTTAAGGGCTAATCTTCCTTAACTTGAAACTGCCAAGTTCTCAGAAGGACTTGGCAGTTTTTATTTATTACTTATCGGTAGGGTTAAGCTTTATATCTATGCTAAAATAAACAAATATGGAGGTTAGCATGAAGGAATTATATGAGGAAATCACCGAACTGATTGTTCAAGAAAAATATGACCAAGCCCAAGAAAAATTAGCGGACTTGCTTAACCAACTGATTAAAAGGGGAAGTAAGGAAGATTTTGCTCAGCTGGGCTATAATTTACAACAACTTGGCTTTATTCCCTATGCCAAGGCCATTTATCAGGAAGCCGCTAAGTGCTATCCCGGTGAAGCCACCTGGCCTTTGCTATTGGGAGAATTGGCTATGGACGATGGCCGCTATGAAGACGGCTTGGATTACCTACTCAGTATTGATCCAAATGATGATTTATATCTGGAAGCCTTGCTATTGGAAGCTGACGCTTATCAAATGCTCAGTCTACCTGAAGTTAGTCTGGCTAAATTGAAGGAAGCCAACCAACTGGCTCCTGGTCAAGAGGCGATAGAATTTGGTATGGCTCAATTAGTCTTTACTATGGGGGACTTCAAAGAAGCCCTTAAACTTTACCATGACCTAAGTCAAAAGGAGGGCCTGAGCCCTGAAATTAGAGAAGAAGTGAAAGATAACTATCAGTATGCCCTAGTTGCTACCGGTCAATATGACAAGGCGGCTCAGCTGCTTTCTAATAAAGAAAACAGCGCACTGAGCCAGGCTGAGAAGGAACAATTAGCCTTTCTCGCATACCACGACGAGGATTATAGCTATTGTGACCAATTACTAAGTCCTCTCTATGAAAATAATTTGCTAGATCCTTCCTATTACCTACTTTTAGCCAAGTGTAAATGGGAGCTTCATGAAAGCGATCAGGCTCTAAGAGTCATTAATGAAGCCATTAGTAAGGACCCTTATGCCAGCGTCTTATACATGGAAAGAGCAAATTTCTATTTCTACCTTAAGGAATTCAAGCAGGCCCAAGCAGACTATGAGAAGGTCCTAGAAGCTGATGAGGATAATATCAGAGCTTATCAACAATTATTACGTTTGGCATTAGACTCTGATAATGAGGATAGGGCTCAAGAACTTATTGAGGCCATGAAGGATAAGGGGATCAGTGATGGAAATAGTCACTGGTTAATGGCCCAGTTCTATAATCAAACGGAAAATTATGATCAAGCCCGAAAATATTATGACCTGGCTAGTCGCGATTTAAAAGATGACAATGACTTCTTAGTGGACTATATCTATTTCTTAAGGGAAGAGGGTCAATTTAGAAAAATTGTCAAACTATTAGCTGATAAACCAGAACTCAAGCAATCCCCAGCGCTTAGCTCAGTTATCGACCAAGTAAAAGACTGGGAACAGGAGCTTTAAGTCATGCTATAATGGTGCATATGAAGATTGATAGTGAAAGGAAGCGATCAAGATGAAGGTAATGGTTACTGGTTTTCTAGGAAAAATGGGACAGACGACTGTCAATATGATTAATGAAAGTGACGACTTTACGCTAGCAGCCCTAGTTAACCATCATTTAGACCAACATCAAGACGACTTGGAAACTTTTAAAGGCTTGGCGCCAATTTATTCTAGTGTGGAAGAAGCCTTAGTGGAGGTTGAAGTCGATGCTGTAGTTGATTTTACCCAGCCAAGTGTGGTTTATGATCATTGTAAGACTTATATTGAACATAATATTCATCCTGTCATTGGAACTTCAGGTTTAGAAAGTGATGAAATTAGCCACTTACAAGCCTTAGCTAGTGAAAAGAAACTAGGTGGAGTGATTGCACCTAATTTTGCAATATCATCCGTCCTCATGCAACTATTTAGTCAAGAAGCTGCCAAATATTTGGACCATGTCGAAATTATTGAAATGCACCATGAGCAAAAAGCAGATGCGCCTAGCGGTACCGCCATTAAGACAGCGGATTTAATCCATGAAAGTCAAAAGCAAAAAGAAGGCCTTGTCGTTAACCGTAATGAATCGATAGCAGGGGCTCGTGGAGCTGATTATAAAGGGATTCCTATCCATAGTGTCCGTTTGCCTGGCCTAAATTCGCATCAAATTGTCCAATTTGGCGCGCCAGGAGAAGGTTTGACTATCCGCCAAGATTCTTATAACCGTGAATCCTATATGCATGGTGTTGCTCTTGCCCTAAAGGCTAGTGACCAATTAGAGGAATTTGTCTACGGATTGGAACACATTTTATGATTATTGATAATAAAGAATTCCAAAAAGCCTTACCGGTTTTAAAGAAAATAGAGACTTTCGGTTACCAAGCCTACTTTGTCGGAGGCTGTATCCGTGATGCTTTATTGGGATTGGCTAGCCATGATGTTGACATCGCCACCAGTGCTTTTCCCGAAGAAATTCAGGCAATCTTCCCCAAACATTTTGATGTAGGCCTAGAACATGGAACGGTTATGGCTTATTTCAATGGAGACACCTATGAAATCACTACCTTTAGAACGGAATCTGAATATGAAGATTACCGCAGACCTAAAGAGGTAACTTTCGTTCGCTCCCTAGAGGAAGACCTTCTTCGCCGTGATTTTACGATTAATGCCATGGCTATGGATTCTGAAGGGGACTTGATTGATTATTTTCAAGGGCAAGAAGATTTAAAAGCAGGGCGTTTACGTGCGGTCGGGAAGGCTCATGACCGCTTTCAAGAAGACGCTCTGAGGATGATGCGGGCAGTGCGCTTTGCTAGTCAATTAGGTTTTGACCTTGAGCTTGATACTGCTCAAGCTATAAAGGAGTCAGCGCCTTTACTTGAAAAAATTGCTGTCGAACGGATAGAGACAGAGATGGCTAAATTATGGCAAGGCCAGCACTGGCAAGCCGGCCTGACCGATTTTATTGATTTACAGCTCTATCGTTACTGTCCACTAACGGAAAATGGCCAAGACACTTTCAAAAAGATGGTGGATGTCTTGAGTCCTGAGCGGGCTTTCCCTAGTGATACTTTTGCTTGGGCAGTTTATTTTTTCCTGGCTAAGTGTGACTTGCAATTTATTGATGACTTTACCCGGTCTTGGAAAATGTCGAATAAGCAGAACCGGTTAATTAAGGAATATTTCCTAGCCTTAACCGCCCGTCAAGAAAGTCAGTCTGCTTGGACAGCGCAATTACTCTATCGTTTTGGCTTAAACACAGCTCAAACAGTGGAAAATTTCATTCAAGGAGACGACCAGGCTAAGAGTGAATTTGCTCGTCATTTCCCTAAAGGAGAAGCCGGGCAAGTGGAAGCCATATGGAAAGCGCTGCCTATCCATAGCCGTAAAGACTTAGCCCTTAATGGCCGCGATATTATTGCTGACTTAGCCCCGAATGATAAACGCCTTATTGGCCAGTATCTTAATCAGGCTGAAGCAGCTGTTGTTGCTGAACAATGTCCTAATAGCAAGGACGACTTACTAGCCTATTTGAAAGCCAATCAATGAACTGAAAATAGAAGGAGTGTACGGTAGATGCCTGTTAAATATGCCGTGGTTGATTTAGAGACTACCGGTACCAAATATAACCGTGGCGACCGCATTATTCAAATTGGGGTTGTTTTTTTAGAAGGGCAGAAAAAGATTGGTGAATTTAAAAGCAATATCCAGCCACTCATCCCTGTTCCTAAAAATATTAGCGATTTAACTGGTATCCAGACTGAAGATTTACGGGATGCCCCCCTATTTGAAGACATTGCTCCAGACCTCTTTCAACAATTACAAGATTGTGTCTTTGTGGCCCACAATATTAATTTTGATTATAAATTTCTTAGCGCTTCCTTTGAAGGCGTAGGTTTACCGGCTCTTGATCTAGAGGGGATCGATACAGTGGAATTAATCCGCGTCCTATATCCACAGGCAGCCAGCTATAAGCTAGGAGATTTTTCTCTTGACCATGGCATTAATCTAGTGAAGGCCCATACTGCTATTGAAGACGCCCGGGCCACTGCTCAATTACTAGTCCAAGTCATGGATAAAGTGGCCAGCCTCCCTGAATCTTTATATAAAGCAATGCAGCCCTGGTTAAAATTCTTTATTCGGCAAAGCGGGAAATATTTCAGCTATTGGTATAATCATGCCCATTGTCAAAGAAATAAGGGCCTGATCCGTGGATCATTTACCCTTAATCCTGAAATTAATGAGGGCCTATATCGGCCGCTAGCTGGTACAGAAGAAGACCAAGATAGTGGTCATCTGAGTATCCAAGAGGATGTAATGAATTTCTTTGACCAAAATAGTGACCAATTTGCTTTTTTGAAAGCCAATTCGGGCCAAGGAAAAACCTATAACAGTATCTTAGGTCAATTACAAGTTGCTTCTAAGACTGGGAAACATTTAATCGTATCTTTTCCCAATAATGTCATGATCAGACAATGGCAAGAAGACCAGCTGCAAGAATTGGTGAATCAATTGGGGCGAAGGATACAAGTGGCGGTCTTAAAAAGTAAGGACCATTATCTAGATTTAAACACCTTCCAAGCTTATATCAATTATCTGAAGGCCAAGGAAAATCATGTTTCTAAAAATGAAAGTATGTTTACCTTGTCCTTATTACTTTGGGTAAGTGAGACGCAAACAGGAGATTTAGCGGAATTAAATCATGGCTTGAGACAATCTCCCCTCTGGGAACAGTGGGATAATCTGGCACTCTATCAGAATCGTTATCATAGTGACCAGATGCCTATGCAGTGGAATTATTACCAACACCAATTACACTTAGCCAAAAAGGCTGATATTATTTGGACCAACCACGCCTACTTAATTCGCCATAAAGAGGACTTAGTGGCTAAGAACTTATGGACTAAGGCAAGCGATCTGATTATTGATGAGTGCCATCAGCTCCCACAAATTATCGAAAAAGATCTCGCTGTTCATCAGAATTTGGCAGACATCAATGATTACTTAAACCAACAAGAGCATTTTTTTAGTCAGTTAACGGACAAGTATTATCTTGGTACCAGTAATCGAGCAATTGAAGAAGTCTTATACACTTGGCAAGACCAGCTGCAAAATGCTCTTAAAACCTTTGATCATGTCTTGGATGAATTATTGAATCATGACAGTCATGAAGCCGTTTATTTTTCTGGAACTGATCCTCGTTTATATAATACTTATTTACTTTTTGCCCAATTGTGGGAAGATCTCAAAGGGGTTCAAAGAGTCTATGGCACTAGTTTAGCGTTAGCGCAAAAAGAAAAGTTATTAAAGCAAAATCACATACAAAAATGGCTACAAGCCTTGGGGCTGGGTCAAAAAATTATCGAAGATATTCAGAAACTGTTTACCAATAAGAATGATTATTATTATATAATTAGCTATCCAGAAAATTATCCTCGAGTTAGCGCTTATCCTAAGGCGGTAGCAGACTTTATGAGTGAAATTTGGGAAAAGTGTCCGAGTCAGGTGCTATTCTTATCGGCTACAGTTAATTTGCCGGAAAGTCGACGGAGTCTGGAAAGCATGTATGGGATAAAAAAATATCATCTCTATACTTATCCAATTGATCAGACGATTTATGCCAATAAAGGCTTGTATATTCTTAGCGATTACCCCTCCCTCCATGATTTATCGGAGAAGGAATCGATCCACTATTTAGCAGAGATTTTACAGGCGCTATTGATTAACGGGGATAAGAAAATTTATCTCATGCTCAATTCCAAACAGCTATTGGCTGCCTTAAATCATTTTATTCAAGAATCTTGGCCGGAAGAGCTCATCGCTGTCACTTTTATTCAAGGGAAAAAATATGGCCACCAAGATGCCATCAGTCGCTATAATGATAGTCACCATGGCCTCCTGATCGGATTGCAGGCCTTGACTGAGGGCCTACATTTACCATCTCATAGTGACTATTACCTACTAGCGAGATTACCTTTTCGCTCGCCAGATGAAGTGAGGGAGCAAGCCCGTCGTGACTACTGGGAGGAGCGTAATCAGAGTTATTTCTATCAAGAATCCTTACCCCAAATGCTCTTACGCTTCAAGCAGAGTTTAGGACGTATGCTGAGTGATCAAGCGCCGGCCGACTTTATTGTTTTAGATAAGCGGCTCTTTTATAGTTCTTATAAGGATGCGATTGATAAGGTAATTGGGGATGAACTAAGAGTAGAAGAAGTCAGTTTAGACGCTATTCTCAAGTCTGACTAAAGGAGAGACCTATGACAAGAAGATTAGCAAATGCATTTCTTGTGTGTTTAATTATTATTAATTTTGGCTTATTTACGATTTTCTTCAATTCACAAAAACCAATTATTCAAGAGGAAAAACAGTTAATGACTATGGCTCGAGAAGATATTGGTTTAAAAAATATGGGGAAATTTTATGTTTTAAATAAGGATCACACGACTTATACTATCCAAGGAGAGAATGACCAAGGTGAGTTCATTTATTATGCCTATCAACCGGAAACTAATAAAAAAATAACCGGCAAGGTGAACGAATTAGTCAATGAACAAGAAGCTAAGTCATTGACCTTAAATAATGTGAATACCCAAGAGGTCAAAGAAGCCCGGATTGGAATTGAAGATGACCAATTGGTATGGGAAGTTTCCTTTATTAACCAAGATGGACACTTGGGCTATCATTACATTAATGCAGCGAGTGGCCATTGGTATGAAACCATAGATAAATTATAGGAGGAAAGCTAGCATGTTTTCGAAACGCGCTTTAGAATTAAAAGAATCAAGCACCCTTAAGGCCAGTGATCGCGCCAAACAATTAAAAGCTCAAGGCAAGGATATTATTAGTTTAACCTTAGGAGAGCCAGATTTTCCTACGCCTAGTCCAATTGTTGATTATGCTAAAGCAGCATTAGAGCAAGGGAAAGGCCACCATTATACGCCAGCTGGAGGACTTTTAGAAGTTAGAGAAGCTATTGCTAAATTTCATCAAGAAAAAGATGGGGTAGCTTATACGGCTGATCAAGTCTTTATTGCTAACGGCAGCAAGTTAGTCCTTTATGATTTGTTCCAAATTCTATTAAACCCAGGCGATGAAGTAATTGTTCCAAGTCCCTATTGGGTGAGTTATGAAGAACAGATACGTTTAACTGGGGCCAAGGCAGTTTTAGCTCAAACTGATGCTGACAATGATTTCCGTTTAACGCCTGAAATTATTGACCAATACCTCACTCCAGAAACAAAGATTTTGCTGCTTAATTCACCGGCTAATCCGACCGGAACGGTTTTAAGTAAGGAAGAGTTAGCGGCTATTGCTGACTACTGTTTGGAGCACAATCTATTGATGATTGCTGATGAAATTTATAGCCAGTTAGTTTATAACGGCAACCAGTTTTATTCTCTTGCTGCTATAAGCCCTGAGGCTCGTGCCAATACCATTGTGGTGAATGGTATGTCAAAGAGTTATGCGATGACAGGTTGGCGCTTAGGCTATTGTTTGGCTGATCAAAAAATTATAAAAATGCTCAACAAATTAGCGGGTCAAATCAGTGGTAATGCAGCTGGTGTGAGCCAATACGCGGCTTTAGGGGCCTTCAAGAGCGGTCCGGAATTGGTTGAATCCATGCGTTCAACCTATGAAGATCGTCTAAATAAGGGCTATGAGGCCGTAATCAATTTACCAGGTTTTGAACTAGCTAATAAACCCCAAGGGGCCTTTTATCTATTTCCAAAATGCCAGCAAGCTGCTTTAAGCTGTGGTTATGATAGTGTCGATGATTTTGTCATGGCGATTCTAGAAGAAGCCCACGTTGCTTTGGTAGCGGGATCCGCCTTTGGCATGCCAGAACATGTCCGTTTATCTTATGCGACTGATGAGGATTTATTCTTAGAGGCAATTGAGCGGATTAGTAGCTTTATGCAAGAAAAAATGAATTAAGAGGGTGGACTTTAGTGGTTGAAAGAAAACAATATACGGTTTTACAGACCAGCTTATTAGAAAACTATCAAGCGCTCTCTTTGAGCAATGAGGAAGTGATGTTTCTCATTCATATTGTCAGCTTTCAGCAAATGCAAGATGATTTTCCACCGATTCAAGCCTTACAAAAGCGTATGGGCTATAGCCAGGGTGAAACTTATGATATGATTCAGAATTTGATTGATAAAAAATTCTTATCAATTGAGAGCGAAGAAAGTGACCAGGGGCAGCAGATTGAATACTATAGCCTAGACTTGCTTTATCAAAAATTAGAGCGTTTTTTTGAAGAAAACCATGCTAAAAAAGAAAAACAAGCGGAAGAGAAGGCTGAAGGGTCGATCTTTCAAATTATTGAACAAGAATTTGGTCGTCCCTTATCGCCAATCGAATACCAGCAAGTGGCGGCTTGGTTTAGTGAAGACCACTATGATGTGGTAACGGTAAAGGCAGCCATTAAAGAAGCGGTTTTGAATGGCGTATTAAATTTGCGCTACATTGACCGCATTCTAATCAATTGGCAAAAGCAAAATAAAAAAGGTAACGTCGAGACTAGTCCGAACTACCGCAATGCTAAAATTCGTCAGCAAAATAATAACCTTCCCCCAGTCCCTATGACTAAGGTTATCAATACACCTGATGATGAGTGAGAAAAATAGAAATCCTAGCATAAGAAAACCGCATGCAATCATTAGCTGCGGTTTTTTTGTTTATGCAATTTAATTTTTAAAGTAAGTGGTGCTATGAAGAGGGGCTAGTTTTTCCTCGGGGTAGAGGTAGTGGGTGATGGCGTTGATGGCTGTTGGTGCCTCACCGAAGCCACTAGCGATTAACTGGGTTTTACCTGTATAAGTACAAATATCACCAATGGCGTAGACCCCTGCCAGACTCGTTTGCATGTGTTCATTAACAGGAATACGTTGGCCAAGAGACTCGATAGGCCATGACTTAAAGGCATTGATGTTTGCCTGAAAACCATAAGAAGAAATAATACTGTCTAGCTGAAGGCTCCTGCTTTCCTGACTGCGACTTTTGGTCAATAAGAGTTCTACCTGCTGAGACCCTTCGAGGGCATGAATGGCCTTAGCTTGGTAGGGAGTGAGAATTTCAACATTGCTTTTAGTCTTCAATTGCGCTTGGCTAAATTCATGGCCACGGAATCTATTTCGGCGGTGGACCAGATAAAGCTTCTTGGCGTACTGGCTGACTAATAGAGCATTATCTAAAGCGGTATCGCCTCCCCCTAAAATAGCAACTGCTTGACCCTGAAAATCTTGAGCCTGATTAACGGTATAAAATAACTTGTCTCCTTCAAATTCAGCTTCATTTTTAATATTTGCCGAACGTGGTCTAAAAGCGCCGCCCCCAGCGGCAATTAAGACGGCTCGGCTATAAAAGCATGCCTTTTGACTTCTTAAGGAAAAATAATCCCCTTCATCATTGATTTCAGTGATGTCATGGTTAAAGTGAAAGCTAGTGGTCGAAGCAAAGGGCTTCACTTGTTCCATTAGGGCTTGACTGAGTTCCTTACCCGTAATTTGCGGAAGGGCTCCAATATCAAAAATCGCCTTGTCAGGATACAAGGCGTAGGGCTGTCCGCCAACTTGAGCAAGACTATCAATAATTTGTACAGAAAGCTGACGCATTCCTGCATAAAAGGCGGCGAATAAACCACTGGGTCCAGCGCCAATAATAGTTAAATCTTTGATGTTTTTTTCTGTCATTAAATCATCCAATCAAAATAAAAAAAGATAAAGCGAATAAAAAAGGCAACACCGACCCCAGCGACAAAGCCCCCAAAGACTTCCGAAGGTTTATGCCCAAGATAATCATCGATAACCATATTTTGGTCATCAATCTGATCTAACTTCTCATTGATTGGACCATCCTCTTCACTAACATAGTGTTCACGTAAAATGGCCAATAACTCTCTAATCAGAATGCCTTGTTCACCACTTTGTCTTCTTACCCCCATGGCGTCGAACATAACGATTAACCCATAGGCCGTTGCTATGGCAACGTAGGGAGACAAAAAGCCTTCTTGAAGGATGAGGGAAGTGATTAAAGCGGTTACCGCAGCGGTATGTGAACTGGGCATGCCACCGGTCGTATGGATAATAGAAAGTTTGGTTTCCTTTTTTCCCATAAAGAGATAGGCAATCGGGTATTTAATTATTTGGGTGAAAATAATTGCTACAATCGTGGCAGTTAAGGGGAAATTTTTCACTGGAATGTTTCCTCTCTAATATTAACTAGTGTAATCTTATCATGAATTAGGAGGCTAGAAAAGTTTTTTAGGACCCTGAGAAAGTTTGCTGCTATTGAAAGTCTTCTATACAAAAATTTACGATCTTGGTACAATTAAACTAAGGAGGTAAATAATGAACTATCTACAACTGGAAAGCAATGATCAGAATCCTACCGCAACAATTAAAACCACTTTAGGGGATATTACCCTCACTCTATACCCTGAGGTAGCGCCAAAGACAGTGAAAAACTTTATTGAACTGAGTCAATCTGGGTATTATGACGGGGTTATTTTCCACCGGGTCATTCCAAACTTTATGATTCAGGGTGGCGACCCAACCGGAACGGGTAGAGGGGGAGAAAGTATTTACGGCAGTGCATTTGAAGATGAGTTTTCTAATCAAGTCTTCAACTTTAACGGAGCTCTCTCCATGGCTAATGCAGGGCCAAATACCAATGGCTCGCAATTCTTTATCGTCTCTGCTAAAGAAGTGCCCCAAGCCATGTTAGACCAGATGAAGGCACTCTCTTGGCCTGAAGAAGTTATTGAGAACTATGCACAAAAGGGTGGAACCCCTTGGCTCGATCACAAACATACGGTATTTGGTCAAGTAGTCGATGGGATGGATGTTGTCTATCAGATCGAAGCAGTCGAGCGAGACAGCCATGATAAACCCTTAGAAGATGTATCAATTGTTACGATTGATATTGAAGGCCTTGATCAGTAATGGAGCGTCAAGAAAACTATCGGATTGGCGATGTTCTTAATGGAACCGTGACTGGCATTCAATCCTATGGTTTATTCATCAAATTGGACTCTCATTGTCATGGATTGGTTCATATTTCTGAGGTTGACCATGGCTATGTCACCAACTTAGAAGAACGTTTTTCGGTGGGAGACCAGGTCAAAGTAAAAATCATCGATATCGATGAGTACACCAAGAAAATTAGTCTATCGATTCGAGCCCTTAAAGCAACCAACACCCCAAATTTTCCAGCGCGGATAAAGAAACCCAAGCGGCGTCATACACCACAAATAGGTTTTAAAACAATCAATAAAAAAATGCCTGAGTGGATTGAAAACTCGTTAGCGGATATCCATTCAGGAAAGATTAAAGATTATCGATTGGAGGAATAACATTGTCTACATTAACTTTTGATTATTCAAAAACACAACACTTTATTCAAGATCATGAATTAGACTATTTACAACCCTTTGTGACCGCAGCAGACAAGATGCTACGTGAAAAGACAGGACAAGGTGCTGATTTTACGGATTGGGTAACTCTTCCAGCAGACTATGACAAAGAAGAATACGCCCGCCTAAAAGCAGCTGCCAAACGTATCCAAGACGACTCTGATGTCTTAGTGGTGCTTGGAATAGGTGGGTCCTATTTGGGAGCCAAAGCAGCCATTGACTTTTTAAGTCATCAATTTATTAACTATTTCCCAGCTGATAAAAGAGACTATCCTCAAATTTTATTTGCCGGTAACAGTTTAAGCTCAACTTACCTTAGTGAATTAATTGAAGTGATTGGTGACCGTGATTTCTCAGTCAATGTTATTAGTAAATCAGGAACTACTACTGAAACAGCCATTGCCTTTAGAATCTTTAAGCAATTACTAGAAGATAAATATGGCAAAGAAGCTGCTAAACAACGGATTTATGCGACAACTGATAAAGCAAAAGGTGCCCTACGAGAAGAAGCCGATAAAGAAGGCTATGAGACCTTTATTATTCCTGACGGGGTTGGGGGACGCTTTACCGTTCTAACACCAGTAGGGCTTTTACCAATTGCGGTGAGTGGTGCTGATACAGATGCCCTCCTTGAAGGGGCTAAGCAAGCCATGGAAGACCTATCAGATGCAGACTTGAAGAAAAATAGTGCCTACCAATATGCAGGCCTAAGAAACATCCTTCACCGCAAGGGTTATGACACTGAAATCTTAGTGAACTATGAACCAAAGATGCAATACTTTGCAGAGTGGTGGAAACAATTATTCGGTGAATCTGAAGGAAAAGACCAAAAAGGAATTTATCCATCTTCTGCTAACTTCTCCACCGACTTGCATTCCATTGGGCAATCTATCCAAGACGGAAAACGAAACCTGATGGAAACAGTTATCAAAGTGGATACACCTGAAAGAAATATTGATATCCCTCGCTTAGACAGTGACTTAGATGGACTTTCCTACCTAGAAGGCAAGGACTTGGACTATGTAAATACTAAGGCTTTTCAAGGAACCTTGTTAGCCCATACGGACGGTCGCGTACCTAACTTTGTTATCCATATTGAAGAAATGGATGCTTATCATTTAGGTTACATGATTTACTTCTTTGAATTGACAGTAGGGATGAGTGGCTATCTCAACGGCGTTAATCCATTTAACCAACCTGGCGTAGAAGCATATAAGAAAAATATGTTTGCTTTACTCGGAAAACCAGGATTCGATGATTTAGCTGATGAACTTAACCAACGCTTAGATTAATTTAAAACTAATAATCACTTTTATTAATTAAACTAATTAACTATAAAAACTGAAAAATCAGGCTTTTAGAAGAGGAGTTTCATCAAGAAGCTTCTCTTTTTTATTTATTTCAAACTTTTTTGGAAAAATCTATTGACTTTGATAGCAAAACATTATATTATATTTCTTGTCGCTGATGAGCGGAGCAAAACACAGTTGTTAAATCTTCGCTCGTTCTCAAAGAACAAAAAGTTTATTTCTTCATTTTGAGAGAAAATTCAACAATAAAAAATAAATTTTAAAAAGTTCTTGACAAAGAGATAGTGGTTGCGGTATGATAATAAAGTCGCAACAAGCGATATAGACCTTTGAAAACTGAACAAAGAAGACGAACCAAATGTGTAGGGCATCAACATTTTGTTGATGAACCAACAATTCAAACAATAAGTCTAGACCAGACTATAACTAGTCAGCAAACAAATGAGCTATCAACGCTCATGATTCTTTCATGAGAGTTTGATCCTGGCTCAGGACGAACGCTGGCGGCGTGCCTAATACATGCAAGTCGAGCGAACCGACGAAGTGCTTGCACTTCTGACGTTAGCGGCGGACGGGTGAGTAACACGTAAGGAACCTACCGATAAGCGGGGGACAACATCCGGAAACGGGTGCTAATACCGCATAGGAAAGGCCACCACATGGTGGCCTTTGGAAAGACGGCTTTGCTGTCACTTATCGATGGCCTTGCGGTGCATTAGCTCGTTGGTGGGGTAACGGCCTACCAAGGCAATGATGCATAGCCGACCTGAGAGGGTAATCGGCCACATTGGGACTGAGACACGGCCCAAACTCCTACGGGAGGCAGCAGTAGGGAATCTTCCGCAATGGGCGCAAGCCTGACGGAGCAACGCCGCGTGAGTGAAGAAGGTTTTCGGATCGTAAAGCTCTGTTGTAAGAGAAGAACAAATTGGAGAGTAACTGCTCCAGTCTTGACGGTATCTTACCAGAAAGCCACGGCTAACTACGTGCCAGCAGCCGCGGTAATACGTAGGTGGCAAGCGTTGTCCGGATTTATTGGGCGTAAAGGGGGCGCAGGCGGTTTCTTAAGTCTGATGTGAAAGCCCACGGCTTAACCGTGGAAGTGCATTGGAAACTGGGGAACTTGAGTACAGAAGAGGAAAGTGGAACTCCATGTGTAGCGGTGGAATGCGTAGATATATGGAAGAACACCAGTGGCGAAGGCGACTTTCTGGTCTGTCACTGACGCTGAGGCCCGAAAGCGTGGGTAGCAAACAGGATTAGATACCCTGGTAGTCCACGCCGTAAACGATGAGTGCTAGGTGTTGGAGGGTTTCCACCCTTCAGTGCCGGAGTTAACGCATTAAGCACTCCGCCTGGGGAGTACGGCCGCAAGGCTGAAACTCAAAGGAATTGACGGGGACCCGCACAAGCGGTGGAGCATGTGGTTTAATTCGAAGCAACGCGAAGAACCTTACCAAGTCTTGACATCCTTTGACCACTCTAGAGATAGAGCTTTCCCTTCGGGGACAAAGTGACAGGTGGTGCATGGTTGTCGTCAGCTCGTGTCGTGAGATGTTGGGTTAAGTCCCGCAACGAGCGCAACCCTTATTGTTAGTTGCCAGCATTCAGTTGGGCACTCTAGCGAGACTGCCGGTGACAAACCGGAGGAAGGCGGGGATGACGTCAAATCATCATGCCCCTTATGACTTGGGCTACACACGTGCTACAATGGATGGTACAACGAGCAGCGACCTTGTGAAAGCAAGCGAATCTCTTAAAGCCATTCTCAGTTCGGATTGTAGTCTGCAACTCGACTACATGAAGCCGGAATCGCTAGTAATCGCGGATCAGCACGCCGCGGTGAATACGTTCCCGGGTCTTGTACACACCGCCCGTCACACCACGAGAGTTTGTAACACCTGAAGTCGGTGAGGTAACCTTTGGAGCCAGCCGCCGAAGGTGGGACAGATGATTGGGGTGAAGTCGTAACAAGGTAGCTGTAGGTGAACCTGCGGCTGGATCACCTCCTTTCTAAGGATATATTCGGAATACATATTTGAGTCTTCTTTGTTTAGTTTTGAGAGGTCTATCCACATGGTTGATGGATTTAACCGGGCCTGTAGCTCAGCTGGTTAGAGCGCACCCCTGATAAGGGTGAGGTCGATGGTTCGAGTCCATTCAGGCCCATTACATGTTTATTATATGACCATAACTCATACCCGGGGGATTAGCTCAGCTGGGAGAGCGCCTGCTTTGCAAGCAGGAGGTCAGCGGTTCGATCCCGCTATCCTCCATTGCAACGAAAACGTTGCAGATTTGTTCTTTGAAAACTGAATACTATCATAACATTCCGCATTTCTATTTTTTGCGAGATAGAAATGTCAATAAACCAATTTTACCAAGCGTAAAAACCGAAAAAGAAAGAGTTTTAAAACTTTTCGCATCATACAACTTAACCGGTGGTTAAGTGAATAAGGGCGTACGGTGAATGCCTTGGCACTAGGAGCCGATGAAGGACGGGACGAACACCGATATGCTTCGGGGAGCTGTAAGTAAGCTTTGATCCGGAGATTTCCGAATGGGGGAACCTCATTGTTTTCATCGACAATGGTCCACTCAGTGAACACATAGCTGAGTGGAAGGTAGACGTGGTGAACTGAAACATCTCAGTAGCCACAGGAAGAGAAAGAAAAATCGATTTCCCGAGTAGCGGCGAGCGAAACGGAAAGAGGCCAAACCAGCGTGCTTGCATGCTGGGGTTGTAGGACTGATGGACGGGAGTGAATGAGCTAGTCGAACGCCATGGAAAGGGCGATCAGAGAGGGTGACAATCCCGTAGGCGAAAGCTCAGCCACCTCATTCAGTATCCTGAGTACGGCGGTACACGTGAAATTCCGTCGGAATCCGCCAGGACCATCTGGCAAGCCTAAATACTCCCTAGTGACCGATAGTGAACCAGTACCGTGAGGGAAAGGTGAAAAGCACCCCGGAAGGGGAGTGAAAGAGTACCTGAAACCGTATGCCTACAAGCAGTCAGAGCCCGTTAAGGGGTGATGGCGTACTTTTTGTAGAACGGACCGGCGAGTGACGATAGCAAGCAAGGTTAAGCTGAAGAAGCGGAGCCACAGCGAAAGCGAGTCTGAAGAGGGCGTTGAGTTTGTTGTCGTCGACCCGAAACCAAGTGATCTACTCATGTCCAGGCTGAAGGTGTGGTAAAACACACTGGAGGGCCGAACCCACGTCTGTTGAAAAAGGCGGGGATGAGGTGTGGGTAGCGGTGAAATTCCAATCGAACTTGGAGATAGCTGGTTCTCTCCGAAATAGCTTTAGGGCTAGCCTCGGATGATGACTATTGGAGGTAGAGCACTGTTTGATCGAGGGGTCCATCCTGGATTACCGACATCTGATAAACTCCGAATGCCAAATAGTTTAGTCCGGGAGTCAGACTGCGAGTGATAAGATCCGTAGTCGAAAGGGAAAGAGCCCAGACCACCAGCTAAGGTCCCAAAGTTTCAGTTAAGTGGAAAAGGATGTGGGGTTGCTTAGACAACTAGGATGTTGGCTTAGAAGCAGCCATCATTGAAAGAGTGCGTAATAGCTCACTAGTCGAGTGACCCTGCGCCGAAAATGTACCGGGGCTAAACTGAACACCGAAGCTGTGGATCCATAGGATGGTAGGAGAGCGTTCTATAGGCAGAGAAGCATGATCGTGAGGACATGTGGAGCGTATAGAAGTGAGAATGCCGGTATGAGTAGCGAAAGACGGGTGAGAATCCCGTCCACCGAATGACTAAGGTTTCCTGGGGAAGGCTCGTCCTCCCAGGGTTAGTCGGGACCTAAGCCGAGACCGAAAGGGATAGGCGATGGACAACAGGTTGAGATTCCTGTACTTGTTTGATTTGTTTGAGCGATGGAAGGACACAGAAGGCTAAGCGGAGCGCGGAGATGGAAAAACGCGTCCAAGCAATAAGTGAGAAGGTGAGTGAAAGGCTTGCCTCAGACTTCATGAGTTGTGACGGGGAGGGAAATTTAGTACCGAAGCCGCCGACGTCACGCTGTCAAGAAAAGTTTCTAGTGAGAATCAAACAACCCGTACCGCAAACCGACACAGGTAGTCGAGTGGAGAACACTAAGGTGAGCGAGCGAACTCTCGTTAAGGAACTCGGCAAAATGACCCCGTAACTTCGGGAGAAGGGGTGCTGACCGCAAGGTCAGCCGCAGTGAATAGGCCCAAGCGACTGTTTATCAAAAACATAGGTCTCTGCCAAATCGAAAGATGATGTATAGAGGCTGACGCCTGCCCGGTGCTGGAAGGTTAAGAGGAAGGGTTAGCGTAAGCGAAGCTCTGAATTGAAGCCCCAGTAAACGGCGGCCGTAACTATAACGGTCCTAAGGTAGCGAAATTCCTTGTCAGGTAAGTTCTGACCCGCACGAAAGGCGTAACGATTTGGGCACTGTCTCAACGAGAGGCTCGGTGAAATTGTAGTACCAGTGAAGATGCTGGTTACCCGCGACAGGACGGAAAGACCCCATGGAGCTTTACTGTAGGTTGATATTGAATGTTTGTGCCACATGTACAGGATAGGTAGGAGCCATCGAAGTCGGGACGCTAGTCTCGATGGAGGCACTGGTGGGATACTACCCTTGTGGGATGACCATTCTAACCCGCGACCATTAGCTGGTCGGGAGACAGTGTCAGTCAGGCAGTTTGACTGGGGCGGTCGCCTCCTAAAGTGTAACGGAGGCGCCCAAAGGTTCCCTCAGAATGGTTGGAAATCATTCGCAGAGTGTAAAGGCAGAAGGGAGCTTGACTGCGAGACCTACAAGTCGAGCAGGGACGAAAGTCGGGCTTAGTGATCCGGTGGTTCCGCATGGAAGGGCCATCGCTCAACGGATAAAAGCTACCCTGGGGATAACAGGCTTATCTCCCCCAAGAGTTCACATCGACGGGGAGGTTTGGCACCTCGATGTCGGCTCATCGCATCCTGGGGCTGAAGTCGGTCCCAAGGGTTGGGCTGTTCGCCCATTAAAGCGGTACGCGAGCTGGGTTCAGAACGTCGTGAGACAGTTCGGTCCCTATCCGTCGCGGGCGTTGGAAATTTGAGAGGAGCTGTCCTTAGTACGAGAGGACCGGGATGGACACACCGCTGGTGTACCAGTTGTTCCACCAGGAGCATGGCTGGGTAGCTATGTGTGGACGGGATAAGCGCTGAAAGCATCTAAGCGTGAAGCCCCCCTCAAGATGAGATTTCCCATACTTTTAAAGTAGTAAGACCCCTGAAAGACGATCAGGTTGATAGGTTTGGAGTGGAAGCTTAGCAATAAGTGGAGCGGACAAATACTAATCGGTCGAGGACTTATCCAAAGGATAAGGTTGTATGAGGTTTAAGGAAGACATGATAGATTCAGTTTTGAGCGAACAAGCTCAAAAAAATAAATTGTACGGTGACGATGGCAAGAAGGACCCACCTGTATCCATCCCGAACACAGCAGTTAAGCTTCTTAGCGCCGAATGTAGTTGGGGGTTGCCCCCTGTGAGACTAGGACGTTGCCGTGCAATATTTTATGGAGAATTAGCTCAGCTGGGAGAGCGTCTGCCTTACAAGCAGAATGTCGGGGGTTCGAGCCCCTCATTCTCCATTATGATTCGTTAGCTCAGTTGGTAGAGCATCTGACTTTTAATCAGAGGGTCGGGAGTTCGAGCCTCCCACGGATCATTTACATGCGGGTGTGGCGGAATTGGCAGACGCACCAGATTTAGGATCTGGCGCCGAGAGGCGTGGGGGTTCAAGTCCCTTCACCCGCACTAATATAAAAGCCGGCTTAGCTCAGTTGGTAGAGCATCTGATTTGTAATCAGGGGGTCGAGGGTTCAAGTCCTTTAGCCGGCATTATATCTCATGCGGAAGTAGTTCAGTGGTAGAACACCACCTTGCCAAGGTGGGGGTCGCGGGTTCGAATCCCGTCTTCCGCTTAGCCAAATGGCTTAAAATTAAATATTATTATGCCGGGGTGGCGGAACAGGCAGACGCACGGGACTTAAAATCCCGCGGTGGTTAAACACCGTACCGGTTCGATTCCGGTCCTCGGCATAAACTTTTTATAAATAGGCACCCATGGCTCAACTGGATAGAGTACCTGACTACGAATCAGGCGGTTGCAGGTTCGAATCCTGCTGGGTGCATTATCGGGAAATAGCTCAGCTTGGTAGAGCACTTGGTTTGGGACCAAGGGGTCGCAGGTTCGAATCCTGTTTTCCCGACTTTGGGGGGATTAGCTCAGCTGGGAGAGCGCCTGCTTTGCAAGCAGGAGGTCAGCGGTTCGATCCCGCTATCCTCCATTACATTATAATTTGGCGGTGTAGCTCAGCTGGCTAGAGCGTCCGGTTCATACCCGGGAGGTCGGGGGTTCGATCCCCTCCGCCGCTATTAATGTTCGGACCTTTAGCTCAGTTGGTTAGAGCAGACGGCTCATAACCGTCCGGCCGTAGGTTCGAGTCCTACAAGGTCCATCTTGTTAATTATATTATGGAGGATTACCCAAGTCTGGCTGAAGGGAACGGTCTTGAAAACCGTCAGGCGGGTCAAACCGCGCAAGGGTTCGAATCCCTTATCCTCCTTTACTTATTATCGCGGAGTAGAGCAGCTGGCAGCTCGTCGGGCTCATAACCCGGAGGTCGCAGGTTCGAATCCTGCCTCCGCAATTATTCAAAATTGAATAGGTCCGGTGGTGTAGGGGTTAACATGCCTCCCTGTCACGGAGGAGATCGCGGGTTCAAATCCCGTCCGGACCGTATGCGGGTGTAGTTTAGTGGTAAAACCACAGCCTTCCAAGCTGTTGTCGCGAGTTCGATTCTCGTCACCCGCTTACATTATATGGGCCTGTAGCTCAGCTGGTTAGAGCGCACCCCTGATAAGGGTGAGGTCGATGGTTCGAGTCCATTCAGGCCCATTTATAATTTGTGGAGGATTACTCAAGAGGCCGAAGAGGACGGTTTGCTAAATCGTTAGGTCGGGAAACTGACGCAAGGGTTCGAATCCCTTATCCTCCGTTATCCAATGGCCCGTTGGTCAAGCGGTTAAGACACCGCCCTTTCACGGCGGTAACACGGGTTCGATTCCCGTACGGGTCATATTTAGGTATTATCCTAATTTAAACTGGAGATATTGACATCGCGGAGTAGAGCAGCTGGCAGCTCGTCGGGCTCATAACCCGGAGGTCACAGGTTCGAATCCTGTCTCCGCAATTTTATTTTACCTAATTTTTTAGGTCCGGTGGTGTAGGGGTTAACATGCCTCCCTGTCACGGAGGAGATCGCGGGTTCAAATCCCGTCCGGACCGTTTCTTTTTCAAGGTCCGATAGCTCAGTTGGTAGAGCACTTGATTGAAGCTCAAGGTGTCGGCAGTTCGATTCTGTCTCGGACCATAAAAAATATATTTTGGCCCGTTGGTCAAGCGGTTAAGACACCGCCCTTTCACGGCGGTAACACGGGTTCGATTCCCGTACGGGTCATATTTAAGCAACTCTATAAAGGGTTGCTTTTTTATTTGTCTAAATATATTCCCTAGCTTTGTTCAATATGATAGATAAAATACACTTTATTCTGCAAAATCTGTCAAAAATTGGCCCTTTTTGATAGAATATGAAAGAAAATGATTGATTAACAGCTGGATTTCCTTTATAATATCCTATGTTAAAAGAGAAAACGATTTCAATTAATGGAGGGAGGGAGATTATGCTTACCGAAGAAAGGCAGAAGTATATTATGGAAGCCTTAACCAAAGTCCCTATCTTAAATCTTCAAGAGGTATCAAAACAGTTAGCTGTTTCTGAATCAACCATTAGAAGAGATTTTGATAGTTTGGAAAAGGCTGGGAAATTAGAACGTATTCATGGTGGAGCCAAAAGAGTTCAGCAACGTAATGTGGAAGCTTCCTTATCCGAGAAAAGCCAAGTGAATGTTTTAGAAAAACAACTCATTGGAAAATTAGCCGGAGAAATGGTTGCTGATCATGACACGATTTATCTTGATTCTGGTACCACGACGATTGAAATGATTCCCTGGATTATTAATAAGGAAATTATTGTTGTGACTAATGGCCTGGAAGTTGCCCAAGCTCTCTATCAATCACAGATCCACACCATTGTTGTGGGCGGTGAAATTAAAGAAAGTACGGGAACCTTGATCGGTGGCATAGCCTTATCTCAAGTTCAATCTTTTAACTTTGATAAAGCTTTTATAGGAATGAATGGCATTGATCTTGATACAGGATATACCACACCTGACATTGAGGAAGCACAAATTAAGAAGGCGGCAATTGACCATAGTCGTTACCGTTATATCTTGGCTGATGCAAGTAAATTTGACCAAAGTACTTTCTGTCACGTCTGTGACTTAGACCGAGCTATTTTATTAACTAATGAGAGCAATTCAAAATATGAAAACTATATGAAAATTATGGAGGTATCTCAATGATTTATACCATTACCTTTAATCCAGCTGTGGATTTAGTAATGCAAGTTGATGATATAAAATTAGGTGACCTAAACCGCTCCCATGAAGACCACTATGTGGCAGGTGGTAAAGGGATTAATGCATCAGTCGTCTTCCAGCGTTTAGGTAAGGAAAATATTGCCACTGGTTTTATCGGTGGGTTTTCTGGTCAATTTATTATTGATGAATTAGAAGCCGAAGGGGTTAATACCCATTTTATCGAGCTTGACCAGCCTACTCGGATTAATGTGAAGCTCAAAGGCCCACAAGAAACCGAAATTAATGCCCAAGGACCAAAAGTCGATGCTGATAAATTCCAGGAATTAATGACCTACCTGAATAAAGAACTGACAGAAAATGATACGGTCTTTCTAGCAGGTAATGCCGCCCCTGGATTGGATGAAGAAGCTTATATCAGTATTGCTAAATTATGCTTAGAAAAAAAAGTTAATTTTGTTTTAGATTCTAATAAGCAATTATTAAAAGCCTGTTTAGAATATAAACCTTTTATTATTAAACCTAACCGTGAGGAACTTGGTGAATTATTCGCAACTCAGATTGAATCAGATGCTGATTTAATAAAATATGCCAAGGCCTTACAGGAAGCTGGGGCTTTAAATGTTTTGGTATCTCTGGGTGGCGACGGGAGCTTATTGCTTACTGAAAGAGGGGATATCTACCGGGCCAATGTGCCTACAGGAAAGGTTATAAATTCTGTAGGAGCTGGCGATTCCATGTTGTCGGGCTTTATAAGTGCTTACGTTGAAAGTAAGGACTATGCCGAATCATTAAAAATCGCTGCAGCTACTGGGTCAGGAACAGCCTTTTCCGTTGGCATTACGACGAAGGACTTAGTTGAAGAATTAGTTGATCAAATTGTCGTTAAGAAAGAAAATTAAAAAGGAGGATTCAAAGCAATGAAATTATCTGATTTATTTGTCAAAGAGGCTATGGATCTCAACTTACAAACTGAAAGTAAAAAAGATACCCTAGTCCATCTAGCTAAGCGTTTCTCAGATTGTGGAGGCGTCAGTGATGCTGAGGCTTATGTGGAAAAATTAGAAGCCAGAGAAGCTCAATCCACTACTGGCGTTGGTGATGAGATTGCTATTCCCCATGCTCAACATGAATCAATCAAAGAAGCTGCTATTATTTTTGCTCGGAGCGCAGAAGGAATTGAATGGGAATCCTTTGACGGTCAACCAGCTAAATTAATCTTTATGATTGCTGCTCCAGAAGGGGGCGGTGGGGAACACCTGAAGGCCTTAGCGCAATTGTCTAAAGTCTTGTTAAAAGACGGAGTCAAAGATGCTTTACTAAAAGCAGAAAGTCCTGATGAAGTCCTAGAAATTATCAAGGCTCATGATGAAAGTGAAGAAGCAACAGAAGAAACTGGTGAAGCCAAAGCTGCACCAGTTGAAGCGGATAAGACTGATACTGATAATGATGTATATATCGTTGCCGTGACCGCTTGCCCAACTGGGATTGCCCATACTTATATGGCGGAAGAACGCTTGAAAAAAGCCGGACAAGCCGCTGGTTACCGGATTAAGGTTGAAACTAATGGTCAAAGTGGGGTAGAAAACCGCTTAACCAAAAAAGATATTGAAGAAGCGACAGCTGTTATTGTTGCTGCTGACAAACAAGTTGAAATGGCTCGTTTCGATGGCAAACCAATCATTATTGTTCCTGTTGGTGATGGGGTTAACAAAGCTGACCAGTTAGTGGAACGAGCAGCCAATGATAAGCTACCAATCTATCATGCTAAGAAAGGTCAAAATGCTGAAGAAGAAGAGAGTTCAGATGGCGAAACATTAGGCCGTTTAGCTTATAAGCACTTAATGAATGGTGTTTCTCATATGTTACCATTCGTTGTTGCTGGTGGTATCTTAATTGCCTTGTCTTTCTTCTGGGGGATTACTTCTGCTGATCCAGCCGCTGATGATTACAACCAAATTGCGCAAGCCTTAAATACAGTAGGTAACTTATCCTTTGCCATGATGCTACCTATGTTGGCTGGTTTTATCGGTCATTCCATGGCAGACCGTATCGGTTTAGTTATCGGGGTTATCGGTGGTATCTGTGCGGAACCAAGTAAATTTGCTGCCTTTACTGGAGTTGGAATTTTTGAAAATTCGGTTTCTTCTGGTTTCCTTGGCGCCTTGGTTGCTGGTTTCTTAGCCGGCGGTATTGTTTGGTTACTAGAAAAACTATTTGCCTGGTTACCTAAATCCTTAAACGGGATGAAATCGATCTTCCTATACCCAGTCCTTGGGGTATTGATTATGGGCTTCTTGATGCTCTTTGTGATCAATGGACCAATGGGCGCAGTGATGAACGGCTTAATGAGCCTTATCAATAGTATTCCACCTTCCATGACCATTATCTTAGGTTTTGTGGTTGGAGCGATGATGTCTATCGATATGGGTGGTCCGATTAATAAAGCCGCCTATGTTACTGGTACTGCTTTAGTCACCGCATCAGCTGGTGCAGGATCTAACGTGATGGCAGCCGTTATGTGTGGGGGTATGGTTCCACCATTAGCCATTGGTATCTCTGCAACCCTGCAAAAGAGTCTATGGTCTGAAGAAGAACGTAATAGTGCCTATGTCAATTATGTGATGGGTGCTGCCTTCATTACTGAAGGGGCGATTCCTTTTGCTGCTAAAGACCCAGTACACGTGATTCCACCACTAGCCCTTGGTTCAGGAATTGCCGGAGCCTTAAGCATGTTCTTTGGCTGTGTTTCTTACGTTCCTCACGGTGGTGTATTTGCAGTCTTAGCTGGTGGGGTAACTAATGGTCTAATGTACTTACTTGCATGGCTAATCGGCGGACTTATTGGTGGCTTTCTCCTTAATGTCTCTTTAAGTCGCGCTAAATCGAGCGATAAAACTCAAAAAGCTGAATAATTTAAATGAGTCCTTGTGTCTTAACACAGGGACTTTTTTATGAAATGATTAATTTACTAAAAGACTGGTTGGCGCTAGTTTTCATCTATGATATACTTTTATCTATTGAAGATTCTTACCTTCTTAATAACTTTTTTACACAACTCAACTCAGTTATATTTAAGAATCTTTAAGTCGCTGCACGGAATGTGCAGCTTTTTTTATTCTTATGATAGTTGTTATAGATCATCGATGAATACTTTTAAATAAGGCTAAGAACATTGTCATAACAAGCTTTAATTAGTAAAATATAAGGGTCAGCTCATTATGAGTAAAATAGTAGGAGGAATTGCAATGAAGAAATGGATTTTACGCCTAATGGCCCTATTAGCTGCTTTTACCCTAGTGGCTTGTCAATCTGGCAATACTGATAGTGATAAAACGGTAAAAGTAGGGGTCGTTGGTGAGAAAAATGACGAATGGGATTACTTAAAGGATGAATTGAAGGAAAAGGAAGGCATTGACCTTGAATTGGTAAAATTTACTGATTATCGGATGCCCATTGAAGCCTTAGAGCATAATGAAATTGATATGCACGCTGCCTTAACTGAAATTTATATGGACAATATGAATGAAGAATCTGGTTACCACAACACTACGATTGGATATACCACCCTTAACCCAATGGGAGTTTTCTCCAATAAGATTGAAAGCATCGATCAAGTCAAAGAGGGTGACAAGGTAGCAGTACCTAATGATGTCTCAAATGAAAGTCGGGCACTCTTACTGCTTCAAGAAGCAGGACTAATTAAGTTAAACCCAGATAAAGGGCTCATGCCAACGGTTGAGGATATCACTGAAAATCCTAAGAATCTAGAATTCATTACCTTGGATTCTAATCAAACAGCTAGTGCCTTAAATGATGTAACGATTTCTTGCATCAATAATGATATGGCGGCCGACGCAGGCTTCGTCCCAACTAAAGATTCCATTTATTTAGAAAAGGCGACAGATAGTTCTAAGCCTTATTGGAATGTCATTGCCGTCGATGAAAAGAATAAGGACAATGAGACATACAAAAAAATTGTGAAGTACTATCAAACCCCTGAAGTCGCTAAAATTATCGATGAAAAAAGTAATGGCTCAAGTATCCCAATTTGGGAAAGCCAAGAATAGTTAATAAAGACCTATCCTTATCAAGGTTGATCCTCTGATAGGGGATAGGTCTTTTTTATTATAAGGAGTTTGATTAATCAAGTAAGCAGATAAACACCTTGCTTCAGAGATACCTACAGATTGCTTACTTTATATTTTAACATTTTAATAATTGACACAATTACACAAGACTATATCTTGATTTGTATCTAGCTTCTTACAATCAAAAAAAAGCAAGGCCTTTGCTAGCCTTGCTCTTCATATATTTGTTATAAATTAAGATTCGTATGAATCAAAAATTTCTTATTACGCACCCAGAGGGAATCGAACCCCCATCTCAAGAACCGGAATCTTACGTGATATCCATTACACTATGGGTGCAAGCAATAAATGTATTATAGCACAAATAGCATAGTTTTGTTAAGAACTTTCTTGAAAAAATATTGCTGTTATCGGTGATGTCTTACTATAATAGCCTCACTTGCAAAATCAGATAAAGGCTAGTAAAAAATCTAGCCTAATACTGTCTGAAAGGCAGTAATGTCAAATTATCATCAATTTTCCCAGGAAAAGTGCCATAAGTTTATCTATTGACCTATATTGACTATTAAGGTTATAATGAATAAGAAGTTGAAAAAGGAGGAAATTAAATGAATTTAGTACCTACAGTGATTGAACAATCACCTCGTGGCGAACGCGCTTATGATATTTATTCACGCTTACTGAAAGACCGTATTATTATGCTCAGTGGAGAAGTTAATGATGATATGGCAAACAGTGTTATTGCCCAATTACTTTTTTTAGATGCTCAAGATAACGATAAAGATATCTATATTTACATTAATAGTCCAGGGGGATCAGTAACTGCCGGGATGGCAATTTATGACACTATGCAATTTGTTAATGCCGATGTTGTAACCATAGTTACTGGTTTAGCAGCTTCTATGGGCTCAATCCTATTAATTGGCGGCACAAAAGGGAAACGTTATGCCTTACCGCATTCTGAAGTGCTTATTCACCAACCTTTAGGTGGTGTTCAAGGTCAAGCCACTGAAATTGAAATCTCAGCTCGTCATATCTTACAAACCAAGCAAACCTTAAAAGAAATTATTGCTGAACGTTCTGGTCAAGATATCGACAAAGTAGAAAAAGATATGGACCGTGATTACTGGATGACTGCCAAAGAAGCTAAGGACTATGGCATCATTGATGAAATCATGGCTTCTAACCAAGGACTAAAAGGTCAAGAATAGTATCTTAAAGCCTTACAAGACATATACAGAATGATTACCGAGTGTAGCTTAAGTAAGTACACTCGGTTTTATAAAATTTGGATTTTCACTGCAAAATGCTTGCGGCTGCATGATATTCTTGTTATACTACTAGTGTAGAAAAATGAATAGCAGATAGAACTGCTCAAATTTTTTTGCACTGTGTTGGTCAAAAAAAGGCATGACGGACAATAAAAGTCCATGCAATAGAAAGTTGAATGTCATGAAAGCCGTTTACAGTAGAATCCTTAAAGTGGTTCCTGAATTGGAAGACCTCTTTAAAAAAAGGATGCAAATTTTACAAATGGTCTTACGCTTTCAACCTATTGGTCGCCAAATTTTGGCAAAGAAGTTAGACATGACTGAGCGACCACTCCGGCGTGAAACAAATATCCTTAAAAAAGAAGGGTTACTAGATTCCACTAGAAATGGAATGGTTATCACCGCTAAGGGTGAGGAAGCTTTAGCTTTTGCTCGTGAAATGCTCCATGAAGATTCTAGTTTATTTGCTAAGGAACAACGCTTAGAAAAGCAACTAGGAATCGATGAGGTACATATTATTGAGAGTAATCTTGATGAAGAAAATAGTACCTTGGCGCAAATAGGGGTTTTCCTATCTAACTATCTAGCCAATACTTTGCCAGAAGGATACATTACGGTGGCTGTTTCAGGCGGCTCGACAATACTCGAGGTTGCTAAAAGCTTAAACCGTAAAGTTTTAACTAAGAATCGGCATTTTACGATAGTTCCTGCCCGTGGTGGCATGGGCGATTCGGTGGCGATTCAGGCAAATACAATTAGTGACCAACTCGCACACCGCTTAAACGGGACCACTAATTCTCTCTACGTCCCTGATGTTCTTACTGAAGAAACGAGAGACTTATTGGTAAAAGAGCCCTCCATTCAAGCTACATTAAATATTTTAAAGCGGACTGATGCTTTATTATTTAGTGTTGGCGATGCTAGAATCATGGCCCAAAGACGGGGATTTTCATCAGAATTGATTGATAAAATCCTTGCTAAAGGAGCTATTGGTGAAGCATTCGGGTGTTTTTACACCAATGAGGGGGAAATAGTTTATCAAATGCCCCGTATTGGTTTACAATTAGATCAAATAAAGGATATTCAATATCCCATTCTAATTGCTGGCGGACGTGCTAAAGCAAAAGCCATTCAAGCTTTTGCAAAACTCGCACCCTTTAATTTTGTCTTAGTGACAGATTTAGGGGTAAGTAATCAGGTTTTAAATGAGGAAACTCATTAAAAATATTTTTATTTCCGAAGGAGGAAAATTATTAATATGGTAAAAGTAGGTATTAATGGTTTTGGACGTATCGGACGTTTAGCTTTCCGTCGTATCCAAGATGTTGAAGGTTTAGAAGTAGTTGCAATCAATGATTTAACTGACTCAAAAATGTTAGCTCACTTATTGAAATATGACACCACTCATGGTCGTTTCAATGGTGAAATTGAAGTTTTAGATGACGCCTTCAAAGTAAACGGTAAAGAAGTTAAAGTTATGTCTCATCCAGACCCAGCTGAAATTCCTTGGGGTGACTTAGGTGTAGAAGTTGTTCTAGAAGCTACTGGTTTCTTTGCATCAAAAGAAAAAGCTGAACTACACTTAAAAGGTGGAGCTAAGAAAGTTGTTATTACTGCACCAGGTGGAGCAGATATTCCAACTATCGTTTACAACACCAACCACGAAATCTTAACAGGGGATGAAACTGTTATTTCTGGTGCTTCATGTACCACTAACTGTTTAGCACCTTTAGCAGATGCTTTAAACAAGAGCTTTGGTATTGTTGAAGGTTTAATGTCTACTATCCATGCTTATACAGGGGACCAAAACACATTGGATGCTCCACACCGTAAGGGAGACTTCCGTCGTGCACGTGCCGCTGCAGAAAACATTATTCCTAACACTACCGGTGCTGCAAAAGCTGTTGGACAAGTTTTACCAGAATTAAATGGTAAATTAGATGGTTCCGCACAACGTGTACCTGTTAAATCTGGTTCTATTACAGAATTCTTCACCGTTCTTGAAAAGAATGTTACCGTTGAAGAAGTTAACGCTGCTATGAAGGCTGCTTCAAATGAATCCTTCGGTTACAACGAAGATGAAATCGTTTCTTCAGATATTGTAGGTATGACTTATGGTTCCTTATTCGATTCAACCTTAACTAAAGTTATGGACGTTGACGGTAAGCAATTAGTGAAGACTGCTGCATGGTATGACAACGAAATGTCATATACTTCACAATTAGTACGTACCTTAGAATACTTCGCTAAGTTATAATAAACGCTAACGTTTAATAAAAGCGTCTATCCATGTAAAGGCGGGGAGTCAGACGCTCCCTGCCTTTTTTCTAAGTGATAGAAAAAGGAGAAATGAATATGGCAAAAGAAACTGTAAAAGATGTTAATGTCCAAGGTAAAAAGATTTTAATGCGGGTTGACTTCAATGTCCCTATGAAGGATGGAGAAATTACCGATGATAATCGGATGGTCCAAGCCCTACCAACCATTAAATATGTGATTGAGCAAGGAGGGAAATTGATCTTATTTTCCCACTTAGGCAAAGTCAAAAGTGAAGAAGATAAAAAAGACAAGTCCCTTGCTCCAGTCGCTAAACACTTAGAAGAACTCCTAGGACAAAAAGTAGTCTTTGTTCCTGCTACTCGGGGACAAGAGTTAGAAGAAGCTATTGACCAATTAAATGACGGGGAAGTCTTACTCTTTGAAAATACCCGTTTTGAAGATGTTGATGGCAAGAAAGAATCCGGTAACGATCCTGAATTAGGTAAATACTGGGCTTCATTAGGCGACGGTATTTTTGTTAACGATGCCTTTGGGACCGCTCACCGTGCCCATGCATCTAATGTTGGTATTTCTGCTAATGTTGACCATGCGGTAGCTGGCTTCTTGATGGAAAAGGAATTAAACTTCTTAGGGGATGCAGTCAATAATCCTAAGCGACCTTTTGTTGCTATCTTAGGTGGGGCTAAAGTTTCCGATAAAATTGCCGTGATCGAATCCTTACTTAATAAGGCTGACAAAGTGCTTATTGGTGGGGGTATGGCTTATACCTTCTTAAAAGCAAAGGGTTATGAAGTGGGTAACTCCTTGTTAGAAGAAGACCGTGTTTCATTAGCTAAAGAAATTATGGAAAAAGCTGGTGACAAACTTTACCTGCCAGTAGATGTTGTCGTTGCCGATGACTTTTCAAATGACGCTAATACGCAAGTAGTGGCTGCTGATGCCATTCCTGAAGGTTGGGAAGGATTGGATTCCGGTCCTAAGACCAATGAATTATTTGCTAAACAATTAGAAGATGCCAAGACGGTCGTATGGAATGGCCCTATGGGTGTCTTCGAAATGGAAAAATTTGCCGTTGGTACCAATGCCGTATGTAAAGCGGTTGCTGACCTTGACGATGCCATTACTATTGTTGGTGGTGGAGATTCTGCATCAGCTGCTAAGAATTCAGGCTTTGCAGAAAAATTCTCACACATTTCTACCGGTGGGGGAGCTTCTTTACAATTCTTAGAAGGTAATCCTCTACCAGGTGTTGAAGCGTTAAGTGAAAAATAAGGAAGGATGAACAAAGTGAGACAAGTTTTAATTGCCGGAAACTGGAAATTAAATAAAACCGCTAGTGAAGCAAAAGCTTTTATTGAAGACTTGAAAGCTAAATTAAGTGGTAACGAAAAGGCTGAAGTTTTGGTTTGCCCACCAGCTCTATACGTTCAAAGCTTACTCGCTGAAAGTCAAGGCACTAACATTAAAGTTGGTGCTCAAAACTGCTACTATGAAAATAGTGGGGCTTTCACTGGAGAAATTTCACCTTTAGCTTTAGCTGATCTAGGAGCGAGCTACGTGGTTATCGGTCACTCTGAACGTCGGGAATTATTTAACGAAAGCGATGAAGATGTTGCTAAGAAAGCTAAAGCAATCTTCGATAATGGTATGACACCAATTATTTGTTGCGGTGAAACCTTAGAGCAACGTGAAGAAGGTATTGCCAAAGAATGGATCACTGGACAAATCAAGGCAGCCTTAAAAGAACTTAGCCAAGAAGAAATTGCTAAGAGTGTCATTGCTTATGAACCTATCTGGGCAATTGGTACCGGTAAAACCGCCTCTCCAGAAGACGCTGAAGAAATTTGTGGCCATATCCGTGACGTTGTTTTTGAAGTTGCAGGCCAAGAAGCTAGTGACGCTGTTCGTGTCCTCTACGGTGGTTCAGTGAAACCTGCTAACGTAAAAGATATCTTAGCTCAAGAAAATATTGATGGCGCCCTAGTAGGCGGAGCTAGTCTTCAAGTCGACGATTTTCTTGCTTTAGTTAATGCTGCAGAATAATTCATCAAATAGATTATAAAATTAATTAGATAAAAGGAGATAAAATCTATGTCATTAATTACTAACATCCATGCTCGTGAAATTTTGGACTCCCGTGGTAACCCAACCGTTGAAGTAGAATTATATACTGAATTAGGCGCATTCGGCCGTGGTTTAGTACCTTCTGGTGCTTCAACTGGTGAACATGAAGCGGTTGAACTTCGCGATGGCGACAAAGATCGTTATGAAGGTAAGGGTGTCCTAAAAGCTGTTGAAAATGTTAATACAGTGATTGCTGAAGCTATTGTTGGTATGGAAGTTACTGACCAAGTAGGTATTGATGAAGCAATGATCGCTTTAGACGGTACCAAGAACAAAGGTAAATTAGGGGCTAATGCTATCTTAGGTGTTTCTCTTGCTGCTGCTCATGCTGCTGCTGATGAATTAGACGTGCCATTGTATAACTACTTAGGTGGATTCAATGCCCATGTTTTACCTACTCCAATGATGAATATTGTTAACGGTGGTTCTCACTCAGACGCACCAATTGCCTTCCAAGAATTTATGATTGTGCCTGCAGGGGCTCCTTCATTTAGAGAAGCTTTACGTTGGGGTGCTGAAACCTTCCACGCTTTGAAAGGCATTCTTAAAGGCCGCGGTTTAGAAACTTCCGTTGGTGACGAAGGTGGTTTTGCACCTCGCTTTGAAGGTACTGAAGACGCTTTGCAAACCATTATTGACGCGATCGAAGCTGCTGGACGTAAAGCCGGTGAAGATATCTTTATCGCTTTAGACTGTGCTTCTTCTGAATTCTACATTGATGGAAAATATGACTACACCAAATTCGAAGGTGAAGGCGCTGCTGTTCGCTCTGCTGCTGAACAAGTTGAATACATTGAAGAATTAGTTAACAAATACCCAATCATCTCTGTTGAAGATGGTATGGATGAAAATGACTGGGAAGGTTTCAAATTATTAACCGAACGTATCGGTGATAAAGTACAATTAGTTGGTGATGACCTCTATGTAACTAATACCGACTACTTGAAACGTGGTATTGAAGAAGGCATTGCAAACTCAATCTTAATTAAGGTTAACCAAATTGGTACCTTAACTGAAACCTTCAACGCCATCGAAATGGCTAAACGTGCTAACTACACCGCCGTTGTTTCCCACCGTTCTGGTGAAACTGAAGATGCAACCATCGCTGACATTGCTGTAGCAACCAACGCTGGTCAAATTAAGACTGGTTCCTTATCACGTACTGACCGGATGGCTAAATACAACCAATTACTACGTATTGAAGACCAACTTGGTGAAACTGCTGAATACCAAGGAATCCATGCATTCTACAACTTAAGCAAATAATCCAATAAGTAAATTTAAAAACGTTTTTAATTAATAAGGTGGGTCGCTCCCACCTTTTTATTTTTACTCTAATGGGGAAAGACTTCTTGAAAACTAAGAGGCTTTTCGTGTTAAATAAAGTGTGCTAAGATAGAAATTAATGATTCCAGGGAACAAGGAGGGATTAAATGTCTCAAACAGAAGACCGCCAAGCTTGGATAGAACAACGTAAGAGCGACAATTATATTTTTGCTGATGTCATCCAACAGGCTGATGATCGCTATTTAATCAATGGCCAAGCTTTTCAAGTGGTTAAGGATGCTGAAGCGGGCATCGATAAGCAGGAGTTAGCTAACCGCTATATGGATATTTTGGATAGCTATGACTATGTGGTGGGCGATTGGAGTTTCCAACAATTGCGTTTGAAGGGTTTTTATGAAGATAAATTACCCCACACCAGTATTGACCAGCAAATTTCTTTTTTAGATGATTATTTGTATGAATATTGTAGTTTTGGTTGCGATTATTTTGTTTTAAAGCACCTGCGTAGTGAAGAAGAAATAAATGAACGTAATCGCCAATTGAAGAGTAAACGGAATAATCAAAATTCTAAGCGCAAGAAGAGAAGGAATAGTCGTCATAATAACCAAGGAAATAATCATAAAAAAGCTTCTAAAAAACAAACGAAGACAGTGGGTAAGCGCTTCTCGGTGAAAAAGAAAAATTCCAGTCGTAAAGCCAATGCTGTTAAAGTAACTGATAAAAAAACGTTTAAAATAAGGAAAAAGTGATGAGAAAAGCTAAGAAGATAAAAGGCTTATTGATTGATTTGGATGGAACGGTTTATCGTGGGAAAAGTTCAATTAAGGGAGCTAAAGCATTTATTGAAAAACTCATTACTAGTCAAACGCCCTTTTTATTTTTAACCAATAATTCCATGAGGTCCCACCAAGAAGTCCAAGCTTTCCTAGAAAAAGAACACCATATCTTGGTTGATCCAGAAAGGGTTTATAGTAGTGTAGATGCCTTAGTTTATGCTCTGAAAGACGCTTACCACCAGGTCGATCACCAACAGGCCGCTTATATTATTGGTAGTGAAATTCTTAAAAAGAGTGTCAGTGACTTAGGCTTTGAACTAAGAACAAATATTGATCAGCAGATTGACCTAGTAGTCGTAGGCTTGAATCAAAGTGTTTTTTATGACCAGCTCGCTCAAGCAGCTATTGCAGTCCAAAGAGGGGCGGATTTTTACTTAACTAACCCGGATATACAATTTCCAGATGAACGAGGATTTGTGCCCGGTGCTGGCTCACTAGGTCGTATGATCAGTGAGGTAAGTCGGACGCGTCCCATGGTTTGTGGCAAACCAGAAAAATTGATTATGTCCGGTGCCTTAGCTAAGTTAGGTCTTCAAGCCGATGAAGTGGCCATGCTGGGTGATAACTTAACCACCGATATCTTAGCGGCAAATCGTATGGATATGCCGGCGATATTAATTGAGACCGGTGTCCATCATAAAGAAGACTTAGAAGATTTTTCTGCTAAGCCAGATTATATCGTTAAAGATTATGAGGAATTAGGAAAATTATGGCAAGAAATATCCGATTTTACTTAGGACTTAGCAGCCTGGTGCTTTTTATATTGTGTGGAGCGATTACCTTCACGATTTGGTTTACCCCACTCTATTATCTGAGTGCATATCTTGAAGAGGTCAATCAAGTCGTTGATTTATCATGGTTGGAGATTTTCCAGGACTACCATCGTATTATTGCTTACCTCAATTTCCCGTGGATTGAACACTTGTCCTTACAGCATTTTCCGATGAGTCCAAAAGGGATCTTTCATTTTTATGAAGTCAAGCGGCTATTTCAAATCCTATATATCTTATTATTAATCAGTGGTCTGTTATCCGCTCGCTTCCTAAAAAAAGTAAAAACTAACCAGGCTTACTTCTATTTATATCGACCCATGAAGGGGTTAATGGTCTTACCTCTTTTATTAATACCGCTCTTTCTTATATTTTTTGACCAGGTTTTTGTTCTATTCCACCAAGTTTTATTCAATAATGACGCTTGGCTCTTTGATCCCAAGCTTGATCCAGTGATTGAAATCTTGCCAGAGACATTCTTTTTGGCTTGCTTTATTTTGGTGGTGGTTCTGGTTGAAGGGGCCTTTTATTATTTTTATCGTTTAGGAAAAACTAGTCTCGAAAAGTAGGCTGGTTTTTATTTTTCCTTTAAATATTAAATAGGCTTTTTTTCTAGTCTTTGCTATACTTATTGGTAAGAAAAATCATGAAACAATCATAGAGTTTATATAGGAAGGCGTGTTAAAAATGACTCGTGTGTGGAATTTCTCTGCCGGACCGGCAACTTTACCCTTAGAAGTATTGGAAAATGTTCAGGAGAACTTAGTTGATTATCATGGTCAAGGCTTATCTGTTTTGGAAATGAGTCACCGATCAGACTCTTTTCAAGAGATCATTGAAGGAGCAGAATCTTTAATTCGAGAATTATTAGCTGTCCCTTCCAATTATCAAGTGTTATTTATGCAAGGTGGTGCAACCTTGCAATTTTCAGCACTTCCATTAAACTTATTAAAAAACGGTAAAGCGGCTTACCTTATTGGTGGTAGCTGGGGTGAGAAGGCCTATCAAGAAGCTAAAAAATTAACCGGTAAGGCTACTATTCTAGCCTCTTCTAAAGACGATCAATACCAAAAATTACCCCTCTTAACCGATTTTAATTCTAGTGACTATGATTACATTCATATCACCAGTAACAATACTATTGAGGGAACCCAATTCCGAAATTATCCTGATCCGAAAAGCTCAAACTTAGTCGCTGATATGTCATCGGACTTCCTTAGCCACCCCGTGAATGTTTCTCAATTTGCTTTGATTTATGCGGGGGCGCAAAAGAATGTTGGACCAGCTGGTGTCAGTGTAGTGATTATCCGTGATGATTTATTAGAGGATAATGGTCAAGTAATTCCAACTTATTTAGACTATAAAACCCATGCCAGCAAGCATTCCTTATACAACACCCCACCAACCTTCTCTATTTATGTGATGCGTTTAGTTCTGGAATGGATTAAAAATCAGGGGGGCTTAGCCGCTATTGACCAAATCAATCAAAGAAAAGCCGCTAAACTCTACCAAGCCATTGATCAATCAGAAATCTTTGTTAACCCGGTTCTTCCATCAGATCGCTCACCTATGAATATTCCTTTTACCAGCCAAGATGCTGATATCGACCAAGAATTTATCCAAGCAGCCAAGAAGAAGGGATTTATTAATTTGAAAGGTCATCGTTCTGTAGGTGGGATGCGCGCAAGCATCTATAATGCCTTCCCTGAAGCGGGTGTGGATGCCTTAGTCCAATTCATGAAGGATTTTGAAAGTGAGGTTAAACATGAAAAAAATTAATACTTTAGACAATATCGCTGAAACAGGGCTTAATTATTTACGTAAACAAGGCTACTTAATTAATAATGACCAAGAGCCGGATGCTCTTATTTTACGCAGTAGCGATATTCATAACTACAACTTTTCGTCTCAACTAAAAGCAATCGGGCGCTCAGGCGTGGGGGTAAATAATATTCCTGTTGATGAATGTAGTGAAAAGGGGATTGTTGTCTTTAATGCACCGGGGGCCAACGCCAACTCGGTTAAGGAACTGGTTATTGCTATGATGATTAATCTCTCTCGCAATGTCTTTCAAGCAGAACATTGGATCAATCGCTTAGAGGGGGAAGATGTCCACAAGCAAGTTGAAGCCGGAAAGAAGATGTTCCGTGGTCAAGAGCTAATGGGCAAGACCTTAGGAGTTATTGGCCTAGGTAATGTCGGCGCTCGGGTCGCTAATGCGGGAATTGAACTAGGTATGGATGTCATTGGCTATGATAACTATATTTCAGTGAAAAATGCTTGGCAAATTAACCAAAAAGTGTCTTATTGTGATGATGTGAAAGATATTTTCCAACAATCCGACTACATCACCATCCACACCCCCTATACAGAAGAAACCCACCATTTAATTGGTTTTGAAAACCTCTCTCTGGTTAAAACAGGAGCGATTATTCTTAACTATTCACGTCAAGAAACAGTTGATCCCCAAGCCATGCTTACCTTCTTAGAAAATGGCATGGTGAAATACTTTGCTAGTGATTTCTATTTTGAAGAATTGGCAGGTAGGGAGGACTTTATTATGACTCCTCACTTAGGAGCAAGCACCGAACAATCTGAAGAAAAGTGTGCCTTGATGGTGGCCCAAGAAGTAAATCATTACCTGGAAAGTGGCGAAATCAAGAATTCTGTTAACTTCCCCAATGTGGAAATGACCTTCAATGCGCCATTACGTCTGTCCATTATTAATGAAAACATTCCTAATATGGTGGCTGGGATATCTCGTTACCTAGCAGATGAAGATATTAACATCGAAAAAATTATCAATAAGAGTCGAGGAAATTATGCTTACACCTTAGTCGATGTGAGTGGGGATGATCTTTTAAGCAAAGTCAATACCTTTATGGAAGATGTTAGAAGCGTTAAAGGGATTAAAAAGATTCGTATGATTCAAAATCCTCATGATAAATAATGACTAGCTGTCCTGCTGAGACGAAATAGTTTTTTCCTTGAGTCCCTATGATTATTATGTTACCATTGCTAAGAAACCTAGTAGAAGAGACGAGGGAAACTTTTGAAAAATATATTACTTATTTCAATAATTGTAATTAGTATTTTATTGATATTAGCAGTGATTATTTCCCCAGCCAAAACAAGTTCCAGTGCCAATATCACAGGCGCAATGGACCAAGGAATGAATGGAAAAAAGGCCCGCGGTTTTGACGCGGCCATGGATCGCATTATTAGCGTTCTAGGATTTGCCTTTATGATAATTGCTGTCGTGTTAGCAAAATTATCTTCCTAGTTTTAGGAAAGTGCTGGGCTTATCCCAGCTTTTTTTATAGAAAAATGTCAATCTTAGAAAGATCAGGGACCTCTATGCAAAAGCAAGAATCATTTTATTTTACCGGCGATAATGAAGTAGCTGTCCTCTTATTTCATGCTTATACAGGAAGCACAGCTGATGTAAGAATGACAGGGCGGGCTTTGAATCGTGAAGGCTATACAGTCTATTGTCATAATTTAACCGGTCATGGCACTGGACGCGTAGAAGATATTTTAGCAGCAGATCCAAGTGATTGGATCGAGGATGCTCGCCAAGCTTTAGCCTTTATCAACAGCCAAGGCTATGACAAGCTAGCGGTCTTTGGTTTGTCTTTGGGTGGTTCTATTGCCACCAAGTTATTTATTGAAGAAGAGAGTCAATTTATAGCAGCTGGCTCTTTCTGTACGCCTATTATGACTACAAACATTGAAGAAACGAATGTAGGAAAGGCTTTTATGGCCATGGCTAGAAATGTCAAAGAAAAGGAAGGCTTTAGTGGAGAGGCTCTGGAAGCGGAATTAAAGGACATTGAAGCGGACCTCTCTCTTTCCCTAGAGAAGATCAATCGTTTTAACAATTCCATGCATAGCCAACTAGGGACAATCACTAAACCTTACTTCATCGCCGAAGCCGGTCAAGATGAACTTGTCGGTGATAATAGTGGTCGTCTGTTGAAAGAAGCTATGCCCAATGCTCAGGTGACCTTAGCCCATTTTGAAGATAGTGGCCATGTGATTACCGTTGGCAAAGCCCATCAAGCATTTGAACAAGCACTAATCAAATTTCTCAACCAGGTGGTGTAAAACATATATGAATATAGACCAAGTCAGTCAGCAATTGGTCGCTGCAGTAAAAAAAGAAGCGACCCCCTTAACGATACAAGAATGGAGTCAGAGGTTTAATTGCAATAGCAGTGATGACTATCCTGAATTTATAAAATTAGTTGCCCAGTTACAGAGAAATGGTGACATCGAAATTCTTGATAACGGGGGCTTAGTTTCTAAAAAATCAGACAAACGTTATCAGGGAAGTTTTTCTTTAAATCAAAAAGGCTTTGGTTTTGTTTCCATTGAGGGATTTGATGACGATATTTTCATCCCCCGTGGTGAAACTGGTGGTGCAATGAATGGCGACCAAGTGGCGGTTCAATTGACTAAACGTAACCGGGGAGAACAAAAAGATGAAGGCACGATTACAAAGGTACTAGAAAGAGCTTTGAATCGAGTGACCGGTGAATTTGTTCCTTATAATGATAAGCTAAAAGCCGAATCCGGTTATATTGGTGGGATAAGGATTCAAAATAAAGGCGAAGAAATGATGACTTGCTTTGTCTTGAGTGATGGACTACACCCAGTAGAGGGTGAAATTGTCATCGCAGAAATTGCAGAATATCCTTCTCTCGACCAGCCCTTACAAATGACTGGTCGTGTCATCCAAACCATTGGTCATAAGGATGCTCCTGGGGTCGATATTCTCGCTATCTTAAATATGTTTGATATTCCTCATGAATTTCCTGAGGAGGTTCTTGATGAAGCGGAGGAAGTCCCTGAGCAAATTGACCCAGGGGAGGCTCAAAAACGTTATGATTATCGTTCCTTACTTACGATTACCATCGATGGGGCTGATGCTAAAGACTTGGACGATGCGATTTCCTTAAGAAAACTTGGCAATGGCCATCTGGAGTTAGGTGTTCATATTGCCGATGTTTCCTATTATGTTACCGCAGGAAGCGCTATTGATAAGGAAGCCTGGAAACGTGGGACCAGTGTATATTTAACTGATCGCGTGGTTCCTATGCTACCTCAACGCTTATCCAACGGGATTTGTTCCTTACAGGCTAACCAGGACCGTTTAACCATGTCATGCTTGATGGAAATTGATCCTAAATCAGCCAAGGTTATAAATTATCATATTGGGCCAAGCATCATCCAATCGGACTATCGGATGGTTTATGATGACGTTAATAAATTATTAGAGGGTAAAGATAAACAATTAAGTGAAAAATACACTGAACTTTTACCTATGCTTAATGACATGGCTGCACTCCACCAGTCTTTAAGCGATAAACGCCATCACAGAGGGGCGATTGATTTTGATACGCCTGAAGCTGAAATCATTGTTGATAAAGAAGGCCGTCCCCTTGATATTGTGGTTAGGGAACGTGGAACAGCTGAACGGATGATTGAATCTTTTATGCTAGCTGCTAATGAAATCGTGGCTCATGAATTTACTAAGCGCCACCTGCCGTTCATTTATCGTATCCACGAATCGCCTGATGATGAGCGGATGAAGACCTTTATTGAATTTGCTCAAACGTTAGGGGTTCATGTGAAGAAAACAGACGGCAAAGTAAGTCCTAAAGATTTGCAAAATACCCTGGAAGAAGCAGCTGGTGAAAGTTATGCTCCCGTTGTCCAAGTCATGGCTTTACGGAGTATGCAACAGGCTAAGTATGACCTCCAGCCAATTGGTCACTACGGCCTAGCTGCCAAGGACTATACCCACTTTACTTCACCAATTCGTCGTTATCCTGACCTCTTAGCCCATCGCCTCATCCGTTATTATCTCACCCACAAGCCCAATCCTGCCAAGAAGGATGAGCTCAGTCAAAGCATTGAAGTTACTGCCGATCAAGCTTCAAAAACAGAGCGGCGTAGTGTGGATGCCGAAAGAGAAACCGAGAGCCTTAAGAAAACTGAATTTATGGTTGATAAAGTTGGGGAAGAATTTGATGGTATTATTTCTTCAGTGACCAAGTTTGGTATCTTCGTACAACTCGCTAATACGGTTGAAGGATTGGTCCATATCTCTAACTTGGATGATGATTATTATAACTATGTGGATAAACATATGATCTTAGTTGGGGAGCATACGGGGAATATTTATCGTATAGGAGACCCAGTGCGGGTGAAATTGGTCAAGGCTGATACAGACTCTAGACAGATTGATTTTGAGATTATCAACCCAGAGAAAAAGACTAAGAAAACTAATTCCCAGCCTAAGAAAACCGATCATAAAGGGAAAAATATTCAAGGACACAAGAAGCATTCTAAAAAAGCTAAAAAGAATAAACATAAGAAAAAGCATAAGAAGCAGAAAAACAAGAAGAATTTTGTTATTCGAAAGGCTAAATGATAACAAAAGGGGAGAAACTGTGTGACAAAGAAGAAGCAAGACAATGTGGTAGCGACAAATCGCAAAGCGAATCATGATTATATCATTGAAGATACTATTGAAGCTGGTCTTGTCTTAACTGGAACAGAAATTAAATCGATTCGTAAGGGGAAGGTAAACTTAAAGGATTCCTTTGCCCGGGTAGAAAATGGTCAGGTATGGGTCTATGGGATGCATGTGAGTCCCTTTGAACAAGGCAACCGTTTTAACCCGGATCCTATGCGGCCAAGAAAATTATTATTAAAGAAACGTGAAATCAATCGCCTAGCTAAGCATGTTAGCCAAGAAGGTTATGCGATTATCCCACTACGGATGTATATTAAAAGAGGCTTTGCTAAATTACTCATCGGCATTGGTAAAGGGAAGAAAAAATACGATAAGCGCCAAGCCTTAAAAGAAAAAGATATGAAGCGTGACATTAAACGGGCAATGAAAGAAAAATATTAAAAGGTTATTTCTTGTGTTATAAAAGAACAAGGATTCATAAAAAGGACTATGACCTGTAAGAGTTCCCCAAAAGTTAGACTAAATGTCAAACTTTTGAGACTTGCTACAGGTCGTAGTCCTTTTAATTATTTAAAAGGGGCGTTAGGTCGGAAGAAATATGATATAGAAAATCAGCTATTTGGCTACTGTGAGTGATTAATTGTTTTCTTTATTATCTTGGCTATGCTCTTTCCGATATTGACTAGGTGAGATGCCATTTAGTCTTTTAAACATTTTTGAGAAATATGAAGCTGAGCCAAAGCCTACCAATTTACCGACATGACTGATACTAAAATTGGTGGCCTTCAGTAGCTGCTTGGTTTTATCTATTCTTACTTTAATTAAATAATCAATCGGAGACGCGGAAAAGGCCTCTGAAAAAAGACGAATCATATAGTATTTATTCATACTGATTAAATTACTGAGATGGTCCAAACTAATATCCTTGGTATAATAGTTATCAATATACTTTTTCAGCCAGTGAATTTTTTCCTCATTGGTAAATTCACTTTTTAAGGCGAATAAATTTTTTTGCTGGAAATATATTCGAGTAAATAACATTTGGATCAGCATTTGTAAGATGGTTTCTTTTTCGTCCTCTTCAAGCTCACCTTTTTTATCTTCGTAGTCAATTAATTGTAAATAATTTTCAATCCCTTTATGAGTGTCTTGACAACAAGCAATGTTTTCATGCGATAGTTTAAAACTTTGATTACGGCCGACTAGACTGATGATCGATAATTCATACCATTTTTCTAAAGCTTCCGCATCGATATCTTGGGCTTTTAAATGGGCTCTGTTGTTAATAATACAATAGCTGTTATTATCCATAATATAATTTTTATCATCAGAATTTATAGTTAGAAAGCCTTCTTTGCAGTAAATAATGATTAATTCATTAGGTCTTTGATCGCTAAAGAGGAGGATTGATTCTAATTGCTTATCCTTCCTGCGGTCAAAGTAGCGTATACTTTTAAAATGAAGTTCAAGTTGAAGAAGACGGTTTCTAACGAGTTGCTCACGTTCCATAGGAAATCTTCCTCTTTCTAGACTTAAGAATAGAAATATCTTTTTATATCTAAATAAATTATATCAGAAAAGTTTTAGTAAACGTTTTATAATTTGATATGTTTCGCTAAAATGAGCATTTTTTGTTATGATAGTTTCAGGTTTATCAGTATGAATGCGAGGTTGAAAGAAATGAGTAAAGGTGTAACAATTTATTTTATGCGTCATGGCCAAACCTACCTCAACCACTATCATCGGATCCAAGGTTGGGCGGATGCGCCTTTAACAGAGAAGGGTAAACGCGATGCCCAAAGGAGCGCCATAGGTTTACGTGATGTTAATTTCTCGGCTGTCTATACCAGTGATTTGCAACGGACTGTAGCCACAGCGGAGATTATTTTAAAATATAATTACCATGCTGGTTCCAACCTTCCAATTAATAAACGTAAAGCCTTTCGGGAACAGTTCTTTGGGAGCTTTGAAGGGCTAGAAGTTGAACGGATCTGGGGAAAAGTCTCTGACTATATCGAGAATGAAAAGCAGGACTTGTTAACTACAAATGACCGTGTGAAGGTAGAAATGGATACTTTCCATGAATTAGATCCCACCCATGATGCCGAGGATTTTATGACATTCTGGCTACGGGTTGAATTAGGCTTGATCGATGTGATTACCGCCCATCGTGAAACTGATCAAAATATTCTGATTGTGAGTCATGGCATGACGATTCGCAATATGATCCATGAATTAATCCCAGAATTTTCTCTAGGTGAACCCTTAGATAATGCTAGTGTATCTATTGTTAGGTATCAAGATGGTTTTTACCATTTGGAAGCCTATAATCAAACTGATCATTTTGCTTTAGAGGAAAAAATTGATGATGTGAATAAGGACCGGGAAAGAAAAGAATAAGTCTCAGCAAGACCTTTGACAAATTACGGGGATCAAGTTAACTATAAGAAAAATGAAGTTGAAGTTTTGAATGGAGCGTAAATCTTGACTTTTCGGTAAGATGTTTGTTATATTAGAAAAGTATCCCTTTGGGGGTGTTTTTTGGATTCGACAGGCATCAGACCGGGGTACAGCTACATTTCGGAGGTTACGTCTCCGTCATAAACGTTAACTTAAATTTAATTGACAAAAACGAAAGTCAATCTTTAGCATTCGCTGCCTAGCAGCATGCTAAGATCTGCCTAGTATCGCCCATGTATTAGTTACAGGTCTCATTGAAGTGGGATACGTCTTGCGCTTCCGCCTGGAGCAATAGAAAGAGAATAATCAGGTACGCAAGCTAGTAGGTTTGTTTATTGACCTCTAGTACGCTTAATCAACAATAAACTATGAGTGTAAAAGCTGTATTAGCGGGGTGTCTGGACAGGGGTTCGACTCCCCTCACCTCCATAAATAGTAAGCATAAGCGGTCGTTAGTGGCCGCTTTTTTGCTTTAATCGCTTTTTAGATGTTGTTATTTACTTCTAATTTTATCCAAAATCATCTCACTGTTTAACTTACTTTGAACCAAATATACCTTATTCCCATTCAAGCTTGCACGAAACCAAGCAATTTTAACTTTTTGCTTTCATATGAAATATTTTTACTTTTTGTGTTGACATAAGCAAGTGTCCTTGCTACAATACTTGTGATTTAGAGCGAGACTCTATACTTTAATTCTGTCCAGAGAGGCACGAAAAGTGATGATAAGAATACCTATAAGTGTGCATACTTATAGCTAATTATGATGACTTTAAGGGCCTAGACAGAATTGTCTAGGTCTTTTTTCGTTAAAGAGGTGAAAAAATGGAAACATTATATGTGGCGTTGGATTTTAAAACAGAAGCGGAAACTTTTGATTTTTTAAAATTATTTGAAGGCCGCCAAATCGGGGTCAAGGTAGGTATGTCGCAATTTTATATGTCAGGACCAAGTATCATTGAGCGTTTATGTGATATGGGACATGAAGTCTTTCTTGATTTGAAGTGTCATGATATTCCTAATACGGTTTACCTAGCCATGTTACAGCTTAGTCAATTACCGATTGAACTCGTGACCATTCATGCCATGGGTGGTAAAGAAATGATGCGAGCTGCGGTTAAAGGGGTTCAAGAAGGCAAACATCAACCAAAAGTTCTTGCAATCACCCAACTGACCTCAACGAACCAAGAAATGTTAAATAATCAATTACAAATTCCTGGCACTGTCGCTGAATCGGTCGAACATTTGACCCGCTTAGCATTAGACAGTGGCGTGGATGGCCTAGTTTCTTCGGTGCAAGAAAGTAAAATGATTAAGGAAGTTTCCAAAGGGCAATTACTTAGCTTAACACCAGGGATTCGTTTGAATAAGAATGCTCACGATGACCAAGAAAGAATTGCTAGTCCAGAAGAAGCCCGAGCCAACGGTGCTGATTACATTGTAGTGGGCCGTCCGATTATTCAGGCCGACGATCCAGTGAGAGCTTATGAAGAAATGAAAGAACATTGGGAGGGTAAATAGATGAGTCAAAATATTAAACGCGAAGTTGCCGAAGCATTATTAGATCATGAAGCCGTGATTATCCGTAATGAGGATTGGTTTACCTGGGCCAGTGGGATTAAGAGCCCAATTTACTGTGATAATCGTCAATTAATGAGTTATCCCAAGGCCCGTAAGTTGGTGGCTCAAGCCCTAGCTAACTTGATCAAAGAAAAATATCCTAATGTGACCTGTATTGCTGGGACCGCGACAGCCGGGATTCCTCATGCTGCTTGGGTGAGTGAAATTTTAGACTTACCTATGGTGTATGTTCGCTCTAAGGCTAAAGACCATGGGAGACAATCGCAAATTGAAGGTCACCTAGAGGCTGACGACCAAGTGGTATTGATTGATGACCTCATTTCAACAGGTGGTAGCGTCTTGGAAGCTTGTCAACCCGTTGCTAAAGAGTGTTCAGTGATTGGCGTCGCTGCAATTTTCACCTATGAATTGGATCGGGCCAAGAAAAACTTCCAAGCTGCTAATATCCCACTAGCCGTACTGAGCGATTTCCATAGTTTATTAGAAGTTGCTAAAGAAAAACATGACTTTAGCCAAGCAGACATGGATAATATCTTGGATTGGCACCGTCAACTGAACCAGTCTTCCAATAAGTAAAAGTGACTGCTAACAGTCAAAAGAGTTAAATAATAAATACCTGTGAGTATTTGTTTAAGGAGTGTAAAAATGGAAAATAAGAAAAAAGCTGTTATTTCAAGTATCATTGCCTCAGGTACCGATGACCTCAACGTAATGTTTCTATCCTTTTCAATGGCAAGCATTATTAGTGAGTTTTCACTATCAGGTGCCCAAGCGGGAGCTATCGCTACCATAACTAACTTGGGGATGTTATTAGGTGGATTAATTTTTGGATATCTGGGCGACCGTTACCATAAGCTAAACATCTTAAAGATAACCCTGCTTATCTTTTCTTTAGCCTCAGGAGCAATTGCTTTTGCGCCTTCGATCACTATGCTTTATATCTTACGTTTCATTGCCGGTATTGGTGTCGGTGGTGAGTACGGAATCGCTTTAGGAATCATGGCTCAAATTGTCCCCGTTCATAAAATGGGACGGATTTCTGCTTTAAATGGGGTAGCTGGCCAAGTCGGCTCGATTACTTCAGCTGCTCTAGCGGGATTATTCTTGAGTCACCTAGGTTGGCGCGGATTGTTCTTATTTGGTCTCGCTCCTTTACTCCTTGTATTATATATGCAAGTAGCTATTAAAGATGAAAAAGAATTTTACCCGGTAAAAAATGATTCAGCTCTCGATAAAAGTGAAAAAATTAATTTTGCTGTTTTATTTAAAGACTTGCGGACCAGTTACCAAACCATTGCACTTATGTTAATGTGTACGGTTCAAATTGCTGGCTACTTTGGCATGATGAATTGGTTGCCAACCATTATGCAAGAACAAGCCGGCCTCAGTGTGCAAGGTTCATCATTATGGATGATTAGTACCATTTTGGGCATGTCCTTGGGTATGGTTGTCTTTGGCCGACTATTTGACCAATTTGGCCCTCGGCTAATGTTTGGTGCTTTCTTACTTGCATCAGCGTTTGGTGTCTACTTGTTTAGCCAAATTACCTCACCACTTGGAATGCTATTTGGCGGAGCCATGATGGGATTCTTTGTCAATGGGATGTTCCCGGGATATGGAGCAACGGTTTCTTACCTATACCCTAAGTCCGTCCAAAGTATGGCCAATAATTTAATCTTAAACGTTGGACGAGCAGTAGGTGGATTTTCTTCAATGATTATTGGGATCATTATGGAACATGGTAATGTGACCATGGTTATGCTCTTCCTATCATGTCTTTATATCTTCTCTTTTGTGGTCATGTTAACCATTCCTGGGATCAAGCAAAAATCTTTTAAAAAAGTTTATGCCCAATAAATTAGGAGTTATTCATAGAAAGCCTATAGCTTATTAAAGGCTTACCAAGTCAATGATAAATAACCAAACCGTATTGAGATCGGTGTGGCTAAGACAAAGGAGAGTGTGACAAAAGTCAAAAGAGCCCTGAAGAGCTACGCATACTATATCTGTAACTCGCTCTTCGCTTCGAACAGCTATAGCAACTGGAACAAACTATGGAAGATAGGCGAGAGCCTATCGCACATAGTTCGTAGTTGGGTTCAATTTGGCAGACTTGGAGTGGTTTCACAAGTCAGAAACAAGCGAATGCTTCGCTTTTATTCTGACTTACTCCAACCATCCAAGCCTATACGCCAAATCTTACACCCTGTATGAAGTGGACGTCAGGGCTGACTTTTGGAACACGTTTTGAATAGATAGTTTGTATTTTGAAAAGAGGCTAGGACTTTTGTCCCAGCTTCTTTTTTGTTTTTTTCACTAATTCTTATGCGCGTCAATAATAAAAAGAATATATAAAAGGTGCTGATAAGCCATAATGTTTATCAGCACCTAATAAAGTGAAAATTATATTTTCTTATTTAGCCGTTAAGATCGACAACCTTGCCTTCATCTAAATAGATAATGCGTTCGCAGAGGTTGGTCACGTAGTCACCCATGCGTTCTAGATTAGAAATCATGGAAATATATGAAGCACCAGTTACCACTAAGCTGTTATCCTTCTTCATATCTGACACGACTTGTGGGATTAGTTTATCAAAGTAGTGGTCAACTTTGGCGTCCATTTCTGCTGCCGCCTTAGCTTGTTGGTCATTACGGGTAACAAAGGCGTTAACAGCTAGCTCGGCCATTTCAATGACTGTATCAGTCATTATTTCTAGGTCAGATTCAATATTTTCTAAACGGGGTTCATCTGCGATCCGTAGAGCTCCTTTTGCAATAGAGACGGCATGGTCACCCATTCTTTCAAGGTCAGCGCTGGCCTTAATGATGGAAATAATAAAGCGTAATTCATCGCCGATAGGGCTTTGTAGGGAAATTAGTCGGAAACATTCCTTATCAATGGCCACTTCATAAGCATTAATCTTTTCGTCATTTTTAATCACTTTTTCAGCGGCTTCATTATCATGGTTGAGAAGCGCATCAACAGCTTCTTCAATAGCTTTAGTAGTATCAATTCCCATACGTGTAAATTGACCATCTAAGGTCTTTAATTCTTCGACAAAGGCCTTTCTTAGTTGTGTCTTTTTCATTAAAAACTCACTCCCCGATATCTTATATAGAAATAGTATTTTACCATAATCCACTCATAAAGTAAAAGGAAGCCCTTACAATATTATTGATTACTGGAATACTCATTTTCGTATCTCTATTTTAACATGAATGTTCTGAATAATTATCGTTTAAAAGTGATAGCTTTTTAATAAAAGTTAAAAAATGTTTCTAATATTGGCTTCTTTTCCGTAATATATTATTTGTTGACTTTTAGCTTATATATTGCTAATCTTTCAATAAATTTAATGAGTAGACTGACAATTTGATCACTAAAAGCAGTTTTTAGGGTAAAATAGTTAGTATCATGAAAAAATATCTAGGAGGCAAAATATGAAACTGACGCAACACATGCAAGTGGTTAATAATGAATTAAACATTGCCGATATTCCTGTTTCTCGTCTGAAGGAAGAGTACGGAACTCCGCTTTATATTTATGATCAAAAGGGGATTAAAGATCAAGCGAAAATATTTATCAATGGCTTTCATTCTAAAAAGTTTACTACTCATATTATCTATGCCTCCAAGGCCTTTTTAAACCTTTATATCGCTCAACTAATCAATGAACAGGGCTGTTATCTTGATGCCGTTAGTGGTGGGGAAATTTACACCCTTTTGGCAGCTGGTGTTCCAGGTGAAAAAATATATTTCCATGGCAATAATAAAACAGAGTCAGAGATCATTCTAGCTCTTGAGCAAGGGATTGGAACATTTGTTATTGATAGCCAGACTGATTTTTATAAAGTAGAGAAAATTGCTAAATCGCTTAATAAACAGGCTAAGGTCCTTTTGAGAATTAATCCAGGGATTGAAGCAAGCACCCATAAATATATCCAAACTAGCCGCGATGATTCTAAATTTGGTATGAGTAGCCATGATGAGGATACGGTGGCTTTGGTTAAAGAGATGGTTAAGAGCGATTGGCTCGACTTTGCCGGTTTCCATTGTCATATCGGCTCACAAATATTAGAAGAAAGATTCTTCTTTGAAGAAGCCGATTTAATGTTGGGATTCTGTCGGCAAATGGAAGAAGAAACCGGCTGCCAGGTAAGAGAGATTAACCTGGGCGGCGGTTTTGGCGTGTACTATAGCCAAGCAGATCGTCCTTTTGATTATGAGAAATTTTTACAAAGCTATATTCAGGTCATTGAAGCAGCAATTGATCAATATGGCTTAGAGCATGTCGATACCGTAAGCATTGAGCCGGGACGGGCTTTAATTAATGATTTCGGGACAGCTCTTTATAGCGTTGGGGGTGTCAAACATACCCTGGCTGGTAAACCCTTTGTCTTTGTCGATGGTGGGATGTCAGACAATATTCGCCCAGCCCTGTATCAAGCCAAATATGAAGCGGCCTTAGCTAATCGGATGAATGATGAGGTCGAAGGGGAGTACCGCGTGGCAGGAAAATTGTGTGAAACTGGTGACCAGTTGGTTCAAGATGCTCCCTTGCCAGAGGCTCGGATCGGGGACCTCTTGGTGATTCCTCGAGTAGGGGCTTATACTTATACAATGAGTTCGAATTATAATCGTCTGGGACGTCCAGCCCTGGTCTTTGTCGAGGATGGGCAATCTTATTTGGCTGTCAAACGAGAAAGCTACCAAGATTTGCTCAGAAACGACTATAATTATAAGAATAAAGAAGATTAGTTTTATTAGAATTTAAAGGAGGAAACAAAAATGATTAAAGTTGGTATTGTTGGCTATGGTAATTTAGGTAAAGGTGTGGAAATTGCAGTTAATGCAGCGGAAGATATGGAATTGCTGGGGATTTTTACTAGACGGCATCCAGATCAATTAGATACAAAGAGCCCGGCCTATCAAATTGATGACATTCTTGACTTTAAAGACAAAATTGATGTCCTAATTTTATGTGGTGGTTCTCAATCTGATATTCCTGTTCAAGCTCCTCGTCTAGCGGAAAACTTTAATACCGTGGATGCCTACGATAACCACGATAAGATTCCAGAATACTTCGATCAAATGGATCAACTTGCTAAAGAAAATAGCCATGTCTCTGTGATTGCTACGGGTTGGGATCCAGGTCTGTTCTCACTTAACCGCTTATTAGCTGAAACAATCTTACCGCAAGGGCAAAGCTATACTTTTTGGGGCAGAGGGGTTAGCCAAGGCCATTCTGATGCAGTACGCCGGGTAGATGGCGTCAAGGCAGCTATTCAATATACCGTGCCTAATCAAGCCATGCTAGAGGCAGCAAAGGCTGGTGACCCTATTGATTACCAACAAGCGACTGCCCATAGTCGTGAAGTCTATGCGGTCTTAGAAGAGGGCGCTGATCCAGACCAAGTTGCCAAAGCGATCAAGACCATGCCAGATTACTTCGCTCCCTATAACCAAGTCGATGTGCATTTTATTTCTCAAGAAGAATTAGATCAAAACCATCAAGGAATTCCTCATGGGGGCGAAGTGGTGCGCCAAGGACAAACCAGCGCTGACCACCACGCAGTTTATAATTTTGCTCTGCAATTAGGTAGCAACCCTGAGTTCACCGGTGCAGTGAATACTTGCTATGCGCGAGCTGCTTACCGTTTAGCTAAGGAAGAACAATTTGGGGCTAAAACAGTCTTTGATATTGCCCCAGCTTATCTTTCTGCAAAATCTGGTGCACAACTCCGCCACGAATTGCTCTAGCCTTGAGCATAAAGAAAGCATTTACATCACATATTTGATATACTGAAGTCAGTTGGAAATTGGGAGGATCAGCTCTGATCCTCTAACTGTTTTGAGTCAAATATGTGAATGGAGGCTTTGTATAATGAGAATTGGTGTACCTAAAGAAATCAAGAATCATGAAGATCGGGTGGCAATGACACCGGCCAATGCCTTTAACCTTGTCCAAGCTGGTCATGAAGTGCTTATCGAAAGCTCAGCTGGTGTAGGTTCTTCATATGAAGATAGTGAATATGAAGAAGTAGGAGCTAAGATCGTAAGCTCTGCTAAAGAAGCATGGGACGTTGATATGGTGGTTAAGGTTAAAGAACCCCTTGAATCTGAATACCAATATCTCCGTGAAGACTTAATTGTTATGACCTATCTGCATTTAGCGGATAACGAACCTTTGGTGGATGCTTTAATTGAAAATAAAACCACAGGTGTAGCTTATGAAACTATGGAGTTAAATGGAAAATTGCCTTTACTTAACCCAATGAGTGAAGTGGCTGGACGGACTGCTATTCAAGTCGGTGCTCACTATCTTGAAAAAACTAATGGTGGTAAAGGGAAACTTTTAGGTGGTGTGCCAGGAACTCAAGCCGGGAAAGTGGTTATTATCGGCGGCGGTAATGTTGGTTATAATGCCGCTCGGATGGCTGTTGGCTTAGGCGCTAATGTAACTATTCTTGACTTGAATCCAGCACGTTTAGCTGAATTAGATGACCTCTTCCAAGGTCGCGTTAATACATTAATGTCCAATGCTTATAACATTGCTAATGAAGTAAAGGATGCTGATGTAGTCATTGGCTCCGTTCTTATTCCTGGACGTAAGGCACCAATTTTAGTAACAGAAGAGATGGTGAAGACCATGGAAGAAGGTTCTGTTTTAATCGACGTTGCTATTGACCAAGGTGGTAACTTTGAAACTTCTGACCATGCAACCAACCATGATGATCCCGTATATACTAAACATGGTATTGTTCATTATACCGTTGCAAATATTCCAGGAGCTGTACCAAAGACAGCTACAGAAGCATTAACTAACGCTACCATGACTTATGTTCAACAAATTGCTAATTTAGGTATTGAAGAAGCTGCTAAAGCTAACCATACAGTATTTACTGGGGTAAACACCTACAAGGGTGAATTAACTAGCGCCGATGTAGCTGAAACCAGTAAGCATGATTACAAAGAGTTAAAATTCTAATAGTCTTTAGCTAAAGTAAAAGAGAGGCTGTGAAAACAGTCTCTCTTTTCGTTTAGCCATTTTAGTGATTATTGAAAAATAGCAAAGAAGATAATTACTATAATTCCTAAAGCAATCCGATACCAACCAAAGGCTTTAAAATCATTCTTTTGGACATAGCGTAGTAAGAAGCGAATCGTTAAAATCGAAACAATGTAGGCGATGACCATTCCTAAGATTAGTAGGAAGCCTTCCTCGGTTGAAAAGCGAAATCCGTCGAGGAATCCCTTAGTTAGTTTTAAGAAAGTCATTCCGAACATAATGGGAATACTCATAAAAAAGGAAAAATCGGCAGCAGTAGGGCGGGAGGTTCCTAAAATCGTTGCTCCTAGGATGGATGAACCAGACCTTGAGGTCCCAGGAATGACTGATAGGGCCTGGAAGAGTCCAATTTGAAAGGCTTTTTTGTAAGATAAGTCTTGAGTTGAATGGACGGTTACAGGGCGGTTTTTATTTCGATTTTCAACGACGATGAAGGCAATTCCGTAAATAATCAGTGCAGCAGATACTACCACCCAATTTTGGAAATGTTCTTCAGCGAAGTCGTTAAATAAAAGACCAATAACACCTGCGGGAATACAGCCAACTACCACCTTAAACCAAGTTTCCCAAGTCTGCTTTTTCTCTTCAGAACTTTTTTGACTTGAAAAAGGATTTAAGCGGTCAAAATAGATCCAAACAACGGCTAAGATTGCCCCTAATTGGATAACGTATACAAAAATATTCCAAAATTCCGGTCTAAAATCCATGGAAATAAATTCTTCTACCAAAATTAAGTGGCCAGTACTACTAATTGGCAACCATTCGGTAATTCCTTCGACAATCCCCATGATGAAAACTTTGATAATATCTAACATTAAAATAAACGCATCCTTTCACTAGCATTTTTGTAGTATAGCTAAAATACGGGGTCTTGACTAGGCCTAGGCGTAATTTTTAGCTTTTTTTAATTTGCTTAAGCCTATTGGACGCAAACAATTTCATTGAGGGGACAGCTAACATTGAGTGGGCTTAACTGTCCGGTATTGTGGTCACGTTTAAAGAAGGTCACTTTCTTCTCTTTTTGATGTCCTACAATGACGTGACTTTGGTTAGCGTCAAAGTTAAAATCACGTGGAAAGTCTCCACCAGAGGGAATGGATTGAATATGACTTAATTGAGAACCATCTTTAGAAACTTCAAATACTTCTAGGCTGTTGTAACCTCGATTGGAGACATATAAGAAGTTTCCATCTTGGGAGATACGAATTGCAGCACTACTATTTTCACCGCTATAAGTCTCTGGTAAACAATTCACCCGGTCGACAAAGGAAAAGTGACCCTCATCATAAGTCAAAATATCGATGGTGTGTGAAAGCTCACCAATCACATAAAGAATGTCTTCTTTAGGGTGGAAAACTAAATGCCGGGGACCAGTTCCTGCTTGACATTGGTAGGAGGCTTTTTCCTGTAATTGGCCCTCTTGGTCAAATTGATAGCTGATCACACTATCTGTCCCTAAGTCACAGGCTAGGTAGTATTTGCCATCTGGACTGGTGTTAAAATAATGGCAGTGAGAGCTTTCTTGGTTGGGGTGAGGCCCTTGGCCAGTCCGGCTGATTATTTGTTGGAGCTGTAATTGACCATCACTTTGTATTTTTATAAGCGCCAATGTCCCTTCATGGTAATTGGCATTGAGTAATAATTGGCGCTCTTCATCTAGAGCTAGGTAACAGCCGTTATGTTCCAAGAAGGCACAGTGATCAACAAAAACGAAATGCTGACCTTCTTTTCGATAATGGCTGACTCCAGGGCTCGGTTGGTCAGTGAGCGTATAGAGTTCTTTACCATCAGTAGAAAGAGCCAGGTAAGTTGGATTTGATTCAGAAATTATTAATTCATGTCCTTTAATTTCCTCATGATGACTATCCCATTTTAGTAGATGGATGCCTTGGTTGTCTTGACGTGTATAGCCAGCTAAATAGATCTTTTCCATAATAATCTCCTTTACAATCTCTGATATATTAAATTTTACACTATGTTAATTTATTTAGCGAACAAGTATGGTAAAATCATTTGGAAAAGTAGGTGTTTATATGTCTCAAAACAAGCAGAATACAGAAATAAAAAATAAGGATAAAAAGCAAAATAAGCAAGGCTTTTCCTGGCTAAAAATGCCCGATATCGTTAGTCGTGTCCTAGACAATCGTTATGTATCGCTATTAGTCATTTTAATCTTATTCGCTTTATTTATCCTATTATTAACCCAAATCGCTTTTGTTTTTACCCCAATTATTGAATTTATCCAAACAATAATCTTACCCATTATTTTTGCTGGGGTCTTTTACTACTTGTCTTCACCCCTAATTAATTTTCTAAGGAAAAGGGGCTTGAATTCTTATTGGATAGCTGGAATTGTGCTCCTGGTACTGGTTTTAATCATTCTATGGTTAATTTCATTCATTCCTAATTTAATTGATGAAGCCAAACATTTAATCGGCAATTGGTCAAATATTTGGGCCCAGTACCAGTCAGAAATTGAAAATATTATCTTTGGTCGCTGGTTCGAGAGAAGTCAGGAGACTTTAGCAGAATACTTAAATAATTTTAATTTAAATCAATTTAACTTTAATTGGCGCGAGCTCATGAATACAACCTTGTCCAGTATTGGTTCTGTTTTCGGTGTGATTACCCGGGTGATTATTGCCTTAGTGACAGCACCTATTATCTTGTTTTATTTGATTGCTGATGGTGAGAAATTTAGGGATAATTTTGCTTCCTTTATTCCAGTGAAGATTCGTAATAAGACCATGCGGCTATTGGCGGATATGAACCAGCAAATTTCAGCCTATGTCAGAGGGCAAATCTTTGTAGCAATCGCGGTAGCAGTGATGTTTGCCATAGGTTATGCCATTATCGGCTTAAATTACGGGACCATCTTAGCGGTTGTTGCAGGGGCCTTGAATGTTATCCCCTATGTAGGGTCTTTCTTTGGAATCTTGCCGTCTTTAATTGTTGGTTTAGTTCAAGATCCTTTTATGGTTATCAAGGTACTTATCGTATTTGCTATTGAACAAACCATCGAAAGTCGGATTATTTCCCCACTCATTTTAGGCAGTAATTTGAATATTCACCCCATTACCATTATGCTTCTACTAATTGCTGGTGGAGACCTCTTTGGAGTGGTGGGAATTATCATTATTATTCCGGTTTATGCCGTTTTAAAGGTGATTTTCACCTATATCTTTGAATGGTATCGGGAAGTTTCGGGCCTCTATGAAGAAGATTTAATCCAAGAACGGGAATTAAAGGAACCCCTAGTCGACCAAGACCATAAATAATAATCTTAGTGATCCTGGTCTAAACCTTTTATTGACGAAGAAAAAGTTAAGCAAATTTCCTAGCTAAGCGAGCTAACTCGATAGCTACAGGAAAATGAATTTGAAGATGTAAGTAAAAAGAGGAGAGTAGCTTTTAATGACATTGCGTTCACAAGTTGCCAAGCATAGCGCCCGCTTGGTGCAAATTTTACTCAAGAAATTAACCAAAGGCGGATCCAGTTTGCCAGGGAAAATTGCTAAAAAATTGGATCCGGCTATTTTAGCTGAACTGGGCAAAAATTACCGGGTAGTTATCATTACCGGAACCAATGGTAAATCAGTTACCACGGCTCTTACCGTTAATATTTTGCGGCAAAAGTTTGATGAAGTATTAACCAATGATACCGGCTCAAACCTAGAACAAGGGATTATATCCACTTTCTTGAATGCTAATTCCAAAGGACAGGGGGATAAAATAGCTGTCCTTGAGGTTGATGAGGCTAGCGTTCGCCACATTACCGAATACATTAAACCGGAATTGATCTTAGTAACTAATCTATTTAGAGATCAGTTGGACCGCTTTGGGGAGATTTATACGACCTTCGATTACATTTTAGAGGGGGCTCATAAGAGTCCCAAAAGTTTGCTCTTGATGAATGGTGACGCGCCAATTTTTGCGTCACGGGATTTTCATCATAATGTGGCTTACTTTGGTTTTAGTAATTCGGATAAAACGACTGATAAGATGGCCCATTATAATACCGACGGGGTCCTATGTCCCCGCTGCGAGCATATCCTTCACTATCATATGATTACTTATAGTAATTTAGGGGATTATTTCTGTCCTAATTGTCAGTTTCACCGGCCAAGCTTAACTTATTCAGTGGACCAGGTGGATAAGTTAACTCCAGAAACTTCGACATTTACTATTGAGGGTCAATCCTTTACCATCCCAGTCGCGGGAATTTATAATATATATAATGCCCTAGCGGCTTATTCAATTGCTCGTTATTTAGGGCTAAGTCAAACAGCTATTCATGAGGGCTTGCAGGGAGCCAAGCGGATGTTTGGTCGTCAAGAAGCCTTGACCATTCATGGCAAGGACACCCGTATTAATCTCATTAAGAATCCGGTTGGTTTTAACCAAATCGTTTCTTTATTGGAGTTAGACCAAGAAGAGTTTTCTCTACTAGTTCTCCTCAATGATAATCCTGCTGATGGTCAGGATATTTCCTGGATTTGGGACGCCATGTTTGAAAATATCGCCCAATTACCTAACATTAAAGCTACGGCGGTAGGGGGCATACGGGTAAAAGACCTTAAAGTTCGGATGCAAGTGGCCGGTTTTGATGAGGACCGCTTAGAAGAACTTTCTAATTCACAGGGAGCCCTACAATGGATTGCATCTGTCCCCAGCCAAAAAGTCTATGTCTTAGCCACCTATACTGCCATGCTCGATTTTAGACGAGAATTAGCTGACCAACATCTTGTGAAGGAGCGGATGAAATCATGATCTTTAGAATTGGCCATCTCTATGGCAATTTAATGAATACCTATGGCGATAATGGAAACCTGCTTATGCTCCAGTACCTTGCCAAGGAAAAGGGACTTCAGGTAGAAAAAGAGATTATTTCTATTGATGACACCTTAGACGGTGACCGCTATGATTTTATCTTCTTTGGCGGCGGACAAGACTATGAGCAATCGGTAGTGAGCCGTGACTTGCAAAATAAGAAAGCTGCCTTGCTTGATTATATCGAAGCCAATAAGGTGCTGTTAGGAATTTGTGGGGGCTACCAACTTTTGGGGAATTATTATCAGACCACTAATGGGGAAGAGTACCCTGGTATTGGGGCCATTGATTTCTATACTAAGAGCTATCCAGAACGACTGATTGGAACCACAAAAATGCATTGTGACCGTTTTGATGAGGACTATGTAGGCTATGAAAACCATGCCGGTCGGACCTATCTCGCTTCTGGTGTAGAGCCTTTGGGGCGGATGATTGAAGGCTATGGGAATAATGATGAAGATCAGGTAGAAGGGGTTATTTATAAGAATAGCTTTGGCTCTTATTTTCACGGCCCTCTATTAGTTAATAATCCCCATTTGGCTGAAAGATTGATTGATCTGGCTATCGATCAAAAAGCCCATTAGCTGGATACTGGCGGATGAATGCATCTGCCAGTTTTTTTTATGAGTAAAAACAGCTTCAGTGGCCATACGTTTTAGCTTTTAAAGTTTAGCTGTTTGTTGACTATTGACTTGACTAAAGTTATTATAAATAACTGAGAATAGTGAGGTATAAAATCCATGGCACAGTTATTTTATCGATACGGGGCAATGAATAGTGGAAAATCTTTTGAAATCTTAAAAGTTGCCCATAATTATGAAGAGCAAGGTAAACCTGTCAAAGTAATGACTAGTGCGATCGATGACCGGTCAGGGACCATCGGCGTTATTTCGAGTCGTATAGGAGAAGATCGTGAGGCCTATAGTATCGATCCTGATACTGATATTTTTTCCTATATTGAATCTGAAAATGAAAAGGAAAAAATCTACTGTGTCTTAGTTGATGAAGCACAATTTTTAAGTAAGCAGAATATTTTTGATTTGGCTAAAGTGGTCGACCAGTTAAACATACCAGTGATGGCATTTGGCCTAAAAAATGATTTTCAAAATGAACTTTTTGAAGGCTCCCACTATTTGTTAATTTTGGCTGATAAAATCGAAGAAGTAAAAACAATTTGTTGGTTCTGTGCTAAAAAAGCAACAATGAACTTACGAATTCATAATGGCAAACCGGTATATACTGGTGAACAAATTCAAATTGGTGGTAATGAATCTTATTATCCAGTATGTCGTAAACATTATAACCACCCCCCATTAGAAGATGGGAAAATCGCAGTTCACCGTGCATCATTATGCCAATAAGGGAAGGTTGATTAAATGTTAGAAGAGCAATTAGATACTTTTATCGCTCGTTATCAAGAGCTTGCTGAGCTTTTAAGTGATCCAGATGTGATTAATGACCATAAACGCTTCCGAGACCTAGCTAAGGAAGAAGCTGATCTACGTCCTAAAGTAGATACTTTTAAGCACTATAAGGAAGTTGTTTCAGGCATCGAAGACACTGAAGAGCTGATTAAAGAGACATCTGAAGAGGACATGTTAGAGCTGGCTAAGAATGAACTCGATCAATTAAAAGCTGAGCGTGACGATTTAGAAGAAGAAATTAAGGTTTTAATGTTGCCTAGTGATCCTAATGATGACAAGAACATTATTATGGAAATCCGTGGGGCAGCTGGTGGGGATGAGGCCCAATTATTCGCAGCTGACCTCTTTGAAATGTATTCGCGCTATGCAGAATCCCAAGGCTGGCATGTTGAAGTTGCTGACGCCTCATCTAATGACTTAGGGGGCTATAAAGAAATTATTCTTCAAATTTCAGGGGACAAAGTCTATTCAAAATTAAAATATGAAAGTGGTGCTCACCGGGTGCAACGGGTGCCTAAAACCGAATCCCAAGGTCGTGTCCATACTTCAACAGCTACGGTTGGTGTTATGCCAGAATTGGAAGATTTAGACTTTGAAATTGATGAGAAGGACATTAGAACCGATATTTATCGCGCTTCCGGTGCTGGTGGACAACACGTTAACAAGACTAGTTCAGCGGTACGGATGACCCATATTCCGACCGGTATTCAAGTAGCTATGCAGGACCAACGTTCCCAACAACAAAACCGGGAAAAAGCTATGCTTATCTTGCGGTCACGGGTTTATGACTACTATCAATCACAAGAACAAGATGAATACGACGAAAAAAGAAAGAACTTAGTAGGAACAGGGGACCGGTCTGAGAGAATCCGAACCTATAATTACCCACAAAACCGGGTAACTGACCACCGTATTAACCTAACTTTACAAAAATTAGATCGCATTATGGGCGGAGAATTAGATGAAATAATCGATGCCCTGATTCTTGCTGATCAAGCGCAAAAATTAGAGGAACTCAATGAAACTACCATCTAATCAGCTACGATTTATAGAAGCTCAGCAATGGGCTTCTTCTTTTTTGGAATCAAACAGTAAGGACCCAGCAATTGCCTATCACCTTTTATTAGGCATGATGGATTGGGATGTAACGACTTGGTATCGTAAGCAACAAGATCAAATGGATCTAGTGATCATGAAAGACTACCAGGAAATGGTGAAAAAAATAGTCGATGAGGATATGCCTTACCAGTATTTACTAGGGGAGGCATGGTTTTATGGCTACCGCTTTCGAGTGAATGAGGCTACTTTGATTCCTCGTTTTGATACGGAGCGCTTGATTGATTGCGTTCACTCCTTAAGAGAAACACGCCAATTGGTCAAACAAGCTGATGTCTTAGATTTAGGAACAGGGTCAGGGGCAATTGCAGTAACTTTAGCTAAAGAATTTCCTGATTTGAATTTGACGGCTGTTGATATCTCTTCAGATGCCCTAGCAGTTGCTAAGGAGAATGCCCATTTTCACCAAGTTACTATTGAGTGGATCCAGGGGAATATGTTAAACGCTGTTCCTCAGCGAAAATTTGATCTGATTATTTCTAATCCGCCCTATATCAGTGAAAATGAAATTGATGAAATGGGGGCGGACGTCTTAAAGTATGAGCCGAAGCTAGCTCTCTTTGCCAAAGACGATGGTTATTATTACTATAAGCAATTCGCCCGCCACATCCAGTCCTTTATGAAGGCTGACGGGATCCTATTAATGGAATGTGGAAGTCACCAAGCCGCTAAGATTATCAGTCTCTTTAAAAAGTCAAATCCTAAGGCTGAAGTGAAATCGATTAAAGATTATAATGGTATTGATCGAATAATCTATGTGCAATGGAAGAAGGATAAATAAAATGATTACCAAGCGCTTTACATTTGAACAGACTGCTCAGGCAGCAGAATATTTAAAACAAGGCCAATTGGTTGCCTTCCCTACGGAAACTGTCTTTGGTTTAGGAGCGATTGCGAATAACGAAAGGGCAGTGGCTTCTGTTTATCAAGCTAAGGGGCGTCCTAGTGATAACCCCCTTATCGTTCATGTCTGCCGTAAAGAAGATTTATTTCGTTATTCTAATATAGTCAATGAAGCGCAAGCTGCAATTGCTAAAAAACTGACTGATCAATTCTGGCCAGGGCCTTTGACCTTGATTGTTCCGACTAAGGTTGGAATTTTTGGTCCAACCGTTACCGGGGGGTTAAAGACAGTGGGCATTCGGATGCCCGACCACGACTTCACCTTAGCAGTCATTAGAGAAACAGGTTTTCCGATTGTGGGACCATCTGCTAATTTATCAGGCAAACCGAGTCCAACGACGGTTGACCATGTTTTACATGATTTTGATGGTAAAATCGCGGGAGTATTAGATAGTCAACCTACCCATATTGGCGTGGAATCGACGGTGTTAGATATTAGTAATCCAGAAGAATTGGCTATTTTAAGACCAGGTGCGATCACCTTAAAAGACTTACGGAATGCCTTACCGGAACAAAGAATTATCGACGCCACCCAGCAAATTGCTGAAGATTCTAAGGAACATCCCAAGGCACCTGGGATGAAATATCGCCACTATAGTCCCCATCAAGAAGTTATTGCCATCAGTCATGACAAGCTCCTTGAACTTATTGCTTCGAAGCAGGGATTATCTCCTGAGAGTGCGGTGATCGCTAGCGATGAAATATTGAGTCACTTAGATGCTAACCTGCCTACTTTTAGTTTAGGGACTAATGAAGCAACAGCTACCCACCTTTTATTTGCGGGGTTACGGGCCTTTGATGATAATGATCAAATTAAAAGACTATATGTTGAATTATTAGCTGATACAGAGGCCAATACCGCTTACCGTAATCGTTTACTAAAAGCTGCCAGTAAAAAGATAGAATCGTAAACATCTATCACGATCTATGGTAAAATCGACTTAGTATCAACAGATACGATCTGTATTGAAAGAAGTGAGATAATGGATGAAGTTTTTACCTTAATTGATCAAGAAAGACAGCGTCAAGAAAATGGTATCGAGTTAATTGCTAGCGAAAACTGGGTATCAAAGGAAGTTTTAGCCGCACAGGGGAGTATTTTAACCAATAAGTATGCGGAAGGCTATCCAGGAAAAAGATACTATGGCGGTTGTGAGGTCGTTGATAAGATTGAACAATTAGCCATTGACCGCGCTAAGAAATTATTTAACGCAGACTTTGTGAACGTCCAGCCTTATTCCGGTTCGGGAGCTAATATGGCCGTTTATGATGCCCTCCTTAAAGCTGGGGATACGGTTTTAGGAATGAATCTGACCGATGGTGGGCATTTGACCCATGGCTCTCCAGTTAATTTCTCTGGGCGGCGCTATCATTTTGTTTCCTACGGTGTCGATCCCGAAAGCGAACAGCTGGATTATTCCGCTATTCGTCAAACTGCCTTGGAGGCAAAGCCAAAAATGATTGTGGCAGGGTATTCTGCTTACTCTAGAAAGTTAGACTTTAAAGCCTTTCGCCAAATCGCTGATGAAGTCGGGGCTCTTTTAATGGTCGATATGGCTCATTTTGCTGGTTTGGTAGCAGCTGGAATCCATGAAAATCCAGTTGACTATGCTGATGTAGTGACTTCAACTACCCATAAAACCCTGAGAGGTCCCCGGGGAGCGATTATTTTAACCAATAATCCTGACTACGCTAAAAAAATTAATAGCCGAATTTTCCCCGGTAACCAAGGTGGTCCCTTACTCCATGTTATTGCTGCTAAGGCGGTCGCTTTTCAAGAGGCTTTAAATAGTGACTTTAAAGATTATATGGAAAACGTAGTGATCAATGCCCGGGCCATGGCTAGCGAATTTAGTAAAGCTGGTATTCATGTGGTGTCTGGTGGAACGGATAACCACTTAATCGCTTTTAGAGTCAGTGACTTTGATTTAACGGGTAAAGCAGTCGAAGAGAAGCTTGGTCAAGTCCATATCACGGTCAATAAGAACACCATTCCAGGTGAAACTTTGCCGCCTACCCAATGCAGTGGCATTCGCATCGGGACACCAGCGATAACGACACGTGGCTTTACCGCAGATGATTGTCGCTTGCTGGCACAATTGATTGTTCAAGTTGTCAAATATTTTGATGATGATCAAGTCATTGCCAAGGTTAAGGAACAAGTTAAGCAACTGACCCAAAAATATCCGCTCAGTGAGTAAAGTAGGGAAATAGATTTAAAAAGAAGGAGTTTCTTATGAACAAAGAAGGATTACATATTGTTAACCACCCCTTAGTACAACACAAATTAGCGATTTTACGCGATAAAGACTTAGGGAGTAAGGACTTTCGTGAACTGGTTGATGAAATCACGGTTTTTGTTGGTTATGAAGCGACACGTGACTTGCCATTAAAAGAAGTTGAAGTCGAAACCCCGATTACAAAAACGACTCAAAAAATGATTACTGGTAAAAAGATGGCCATTGTTCCTATTCTTCGGGCTGGCTTAGGTATGGTTGACGGAATCCTATCTTTGTCACCAGCTGCTAAAGTAGGCCATATTGGTATGTATCGTGATGAAGAAACTTTAGAACCACACGAGTATTTCTTTAAAATGCCTAGTGACATTGAAGAACGTCAAGTACTTGTTGTAGACCCTATGTTAGCAACAGGTGGGTCAGCTATTCTAGCCATTGAGGCCTTGATGAAACGCAATGTTTCGCCTGCCGATATTAAGTTCTTATGTATGGTTGCTGCTCCTGAAGGGGTAGAAGCTTTACAAGCAGCCCATCCTGAAGTGGAAATTTATACAGCCGCTCTTGACGAAAAGCTCAATGAAGATGGCTATATTGTTCCTGGTTTAGGGGACGCTGGTGACCGCTTGTTCGGTACCCTTTAATTTAAGGAAAAAGTTTCGTTAGAAAGTATAGGAAAATGGATGGTGTCTAAATAAATGGAAACGATGGTCGTTAAAGGCGGTCAGCGCTTAGAAGGAACTGTACAAGTCGATGGAGCCAAAAACACGGTGCTTCCTATTTTGGCTGCAACATTATTAGCCGAGGAAGGAAAAAGTGTCATTGAAAATTGTCCTTTATTTTCTGATGTCTATTTAATGAATAAGGTTTTAGATTATCTTGATGCTCAAGTGGACTTTGATGAAGCAGCTGGAGTGATAACAGTGGATGCTAGTGGGGCTATCCAAAGTGAAGCGCCTTTTGAATTTGTCAGTAAGATGCGCGCCAGTGTCGTCGTTATGGGACCTTTATTAGCTCGCTTAGGTTGTGTCAAAGTGGCCATGCCAGGGGGTTGTGCTATTGGCTCACGGCCCATTGACTTACATATTAAGGGTTTTGAGGCCCTGGGAGCTAAGGTGACGACCGAAAATGGTTATATTGAAGCTCGTTGTGATGAATTAGTCGGTACTGATATTTACCTGGACTTTCCTAGTGTAGGAGCAACTGAAAATATTATGATGGCGGCAACACTAGCTAAAGGGGACACCATTTTAGAAAATGTTGCTAAGGAACCTGAAATTGTTGACTTGGCTAATTTCCTCAACCGTATGGGGGCAAGGATATCTGGGGCAGGTACCGATATCATCCGAATTCGAGGCGTTGAGTCTCTGCATGGTACCCAGCATGCCGTCATCCATGACCGCATTGAAGCGGGAACATTTATGGTAGCTGCAGCAGTCACTGGAGGCAATGTCCTGGTTAAAGATGCGGTAGCAGAACATAATCTTCCCTTAATTTCTAAATTAAAGGAAATGGGGGTTCAAATTGAAGAAGAAATGGAAGGAATACGGGTTATCGGTCCGAAAGAATTAAAGGCCACAAATATAAAAACCATGCCCTATCCCGGTTTCCCTACAGATATGCAGGCCCAATTCAGCATTGCCCAAGCCATTGCCCATGGAAGTTCAAAATTAGAAGAGACCGTTTTTGAAAATCGTTTTATGCACTTAGAAGAATTAAGACGGATGAACGTTTCTTTTAATATTACCAGTGATACTGCGACGATTGATGGCCCTAACCACTTACAGGGAGCAGCAGTTGTGGCAACTGATTTACGTGCAGCAGCAGCTCTAATTATTGCTGGCTTAGTGGCAGAAGGCATTACCAAGGTAAGTAAATTAGAATATCTCGATCGCGGTTACGCGAATTTTGATAAAAAATTGCAAGCTTTGGGAGCTAAGGTTATTCGGCTTGATCTTGATAAATATAGTCAGGAAGAAATTGAGAGCCGCTTAGATGAGGTTGGATCATGAACAAGGAGCTTTTAGTCAGTCGATTTAAAAACCTTTTTAAGTGGTTACTTATCTGCCTTTTAGGAATGGTTCTCTTATTTTTAATTGGCTTATTACTTGGTTATGGTATTAGTAGTGACCACCAGCTATTTAATGTCTTTAACCAAGATGTTTGGAACCATTTATACGCTTTCTTTCAATAACAACTAAAAGAAAAGGAGCGACTTCAGTGAAAGATTATTCACTGGAGTCGCTCCTTTTTTACATGCTTATTGGTTTAAACTGGCATGATAACAGGTAGAATCATTGGGTTACGTTTGGTACGCTTGTGTAGGAAAGGATAGAGGGCGTTTTGAATACTATCACGGAGTATCTTCTCATTGACTTCCTTTCCTGAGTTGAGATGACCAATAACCGTCGTTTGAACAACCTTTTGGGCATCTTTAATTAAGTCGCCAGATTCACGCATATAAATAAATCCACGTGAGACAATGTCAGGACCTGCAACTAATTCGTTATTTTCAAAGTTAACGGTAACGACAACGATGACGATACCATCCTCGGAAAGATTATGCCGGTCACGGAGGACAATATTACCGATATCACCGATCCCCTTACCATCAACATAGACAGCATCAGCAGGGACCTTACCAGCCTCTCGCCAGGAGTCTTGGGTTAGGGCAGCAACTTGTCCATTATCATGGATGATGACGTTTTCTTCAGGTACACCAACAGCTTGGGCGGTTTCACCATGAACACACAGCATGCGGTACTCCCCATGAACAGGCATAAAGAATTTTGGCTTCATTAAGCGAAGTAATAACTTTTGTTGTTCTTGACTAGCATGTCCCGAAGTGTGGACATTATTAATCTTGCCATGAACCACCTCTGCACCAGATTCTAATAACTTGTTAATCAGATTATTGACGCTGGATAAGTTACCAGGAATTGGGGAAGAAGAAAATACGACGGTATCTGTTGGGTGCAAGGTTACTTGACGGTGGGTGCCATTAGCAATCCGACTTAGGGCAGCTAGTGGTTCCCCCTGAGACCCTGTACACATAATCATGATCTCGTTATCCGGATAGTCGTTAATTTCTTTTGATTCAATGAAGGTACCTTCTGGAATATTAAAATAGCCAATTTCTTGGGCATTACGGAAGGCGTTCTCCATTGAGCGCCCAAATACGGCGATTTTTCTGCCAGTGTTGACAGCTATTTCTATGGCTTCACTTAACCTGGAGATATTAGAAGCGAAGGAAGCAAAAATGATTCTGCCTTCGATTGGCGTCATAATATCTTTCAATGAATTGGACACATAGTGTTCAGACATGGTCCAACCAGGAACTTCAGAGTTGGTTGAATCAGCTAATAAGAGTAAGAGACCCTCATCACCGATACGAGCCATTTTGTGCAAGTCTGCATGCTTACCAATTGGAGTAAAATCGAATTTATAGTCTCCTGTGAAAGCAACGGCTCCAACGGGAGTCTTAACTAAAATTCCCTTGGCGCCAGGAATTGAGTGGTTTACTGTGAAGAAAGAAACGGATGTTTTATCAAAATTAATGATAGATTCGTCATCGATTTCATGTAAAATCGCATCACCTAATAAACCATGTTCTTCTAATTTACCTCGAATTAAAGCCAGTGCTAATTGATCAGCATAAATGGGAAAATTCACTTGTTTTAATAACCAAGGAATTCCACCGATATGGTCTTCGTGGCCATGGGAAACAAAGATTCCTTTTACCTTATCTTTATTCTCAATGAGGTAGCTATAGTCTGAAATTACATAATCGATGCCAAGTAATTCATCGTCAGGAAATTTAACCCCATTATCCATAATAATGATTTCGTCTTGGTATTGGACCACGTACATATTCTTCCCAATTTCTCCAAGACCACCAATGGCAAAGACATAAACTTCATTATCTTTTACTTCAAAACTCATTATTTATCAAACTCCGTAAGATGAAAATCTGGGCTTTTTTGTTCATAGGCCAGATGGGCTTCATCTAATGCTTGGATGTGTTCAACGAGATAAGGGGTATTTTCTCGTAATTGTTGGCGTACATCGATAATGCTATCGGACTCGATATAGAGTGCTTGAGTTTTTTCACGAACAGGTGCTTCGTTAGCTTTTTCTTGATAAGTCACCTTAAATATCATAAAATTCTCCTTTTCTAGTATTAATTAGCTTGTTTATTGGAATTGAATCAATATCGCTTGTTCTATTTTAGCATAATGACAGAGCTTTGCCTAAATAAAGTTGTTCTAGCAAGTTCCTGCTTCATTAGGCGAGTTAAACATAAAAATAAATCGATATAAATTGGCAGGCGGTCCCTAATAGAACAAATAGGTGCCAAATGGTATGGAAATAGACATATTTATGATCGAAACGATAGAAAGAAGTTCCTAGCGAATAAAAAAGTCCCCCGGCTAAAAGCCATAGAAGGCCAGCCAGAGATACCGACTGGATGATTGGGTAAACAATAAAGACAGCTAGCCAGCCCATACTTAAATAAATGTAGGTTGAGTATTTTTTCAACCAATGCCGCTTATAGATTTCACAATAAAGACCTAAGGCTACAATTAACCACTCAATGAAGATAATTAGCCAGCCCAGGGAGTTGTTTAAAGCAATTAAACAAAAGGGGCTATAGGAGCCAGCAATGAGAAAATAAATACTGCAATGATCAAAAAAGCGGAAGATTGGGGCTACCTTGGTAAAATATAGCGCATGGTACATGGTTGAGAAGAAATATAAGTTAACCATCGACAAGCCATAAATAGTGTAAGCCATTAGCCGATTAAGTTCTTGAAAATGGAGAGCTTTGCTAATTAAAAGTCCCGTACCAATTAAGGCTAAGAGTAAGCCGATGCCATGGCTAATCGCACTAAAAATTTGACTTGTTACTTGATAGGATCGCGAATTCAATATCTGGGGATTTGAAAACAAGAGGTTTGGTTGCTTTTCCATGGTCATCCTACTTTCCATTAAGCTCACTTTATAATTATATAATAACACAAGTCCTTAATCGGTGTTGGAGGAAGAAAATGTGGACTTTGTCTTGCAAGCTTGACTTAAAGTCGTCCTAATTTATCTTTAATAGCGTCTTCTGCTATAATTGTAGGGAACTGAGGAGGTAGCAGAATGGCATTTAATCCTAAAAACTTTGATTTTTCACTCGCAGACGATTTACTCAACCAGGCCGGCGATACTATTAATGAAATGGAAAAAATTGAAATTCTTGTCGTTGGAAAAACTGGTGTGGGTAAAAGTACTTTAATTAATAATATCTTTCGAGAAGAACTGGCTAAAACGGGCGTAGGAAAACCCATCACCCAACATATTCAAAAGCTTAGTAAAGAAGACATGCCCATCAATTTATATGATAGTCGGGGACTAGAACTTTCAAAAGAGGTACAAAAGCAAATTAAAGAAGAAATTAATGCTTTACAAGCTGATCTCACTAAAGAGGGTAGCTATTTGCACGCAGCTTATTACTGTATCAATGCGAATTCTCAACGGATTGAAGAAATGGAAATTGACTTGATTGAGGAGCTCGCTGACCATATGCCAGTTATTGTCGTTTTGACCCAATCAATTGGTGAAGCAGGTGATACCATGAAGGCTTATATTGAAAGTCTTAATTTACCTATCCAGGGTGTCATTCCAGTCATGGCAGCCGATTACAGGATTAATGATCAAGTCACTATTGAAGCTTTCGGCTTGGAAGACTTACTTAATTTAACTTTCTTAGTTATTCCAGAAAACGTTCATCCCGCTTTTACCAATGCTCAACGGATTGATATTAAACGGAAGGCCAAGGCTGCTCGCCGTTGGGCAAAAAAGTCAGTAGCCATGACTTTTGGAGTCGGTTTTTCCCCGATTCCTTTCTCTGACGCCACTTTGCTCGTGCCAATTCAAATTACTATGCTAGCTAGGATAACAGCTATTTTCGGCATCTCTATGCAAAGTAAGCAAGTCATTAGTATCCTAGGGGCAGTGATTGGAACCGGTGGGGCGACTTATCTCGGGCGAACCATTGCCTCAAACTTGGTGAAGTTTATTCCAGGTTTAGGGTCTGCCCTAGGAGGACTTATCTCGGGCTCGACTGCTGCTATGGTGACGACTGCTTTAGCGATGTCCTATATTGAAGTTTTAACCATTATTGCAGTATCAGAGGCGAAGGGCGAAGAAATTTCGCTTGAAAGTCTTAATAAATTAATGAAAACGCACTTTAGAAAACGTCTAAGACGCGGGAAGAAAGATAAAGACTTTCAAGATGTCGAAGACATGAAAGATTAATCGTCATGTGAAGAGCGTGAGACTAGTTTTTATCGATTGACTAGACATGTTAAAAGAATAAAAGAGGAAAACCAGGAGGATGAGCCAAAAGCTCCATTCTCCTGGTTTAATATTAACTATTATTTTTTTCGTGAACGAACAAAGGAATAGAGCAGGTAAAGCCCCAGGACTACTCCCATGACAAAGAATAATAGGGCGATATTGCCGGCATAGTGGCTATTGTTTTGGGAAACGATAAAGCCGGATGAGATGATTATTGCTGACAAAATGAGGGCTGTAACAATTCGGTTAATGATCTGATTAAGTTCTTTAGTTAACTCTTTAACTTCTCGCATGGAGATATTTATTGTCGTACGGCCCTTAATGAATTCAGAGAGGGCCTGGTTGGCTTGCTGGGGGAGAGAAATACCCGACCGCAATAAACGAGTGGATTCGCGGAGCAAGTGATCCTTGTTGAATAAATGACTCTGCTCTAATAAGGAGTGATGGAAGGTAAAATCCATAAAAATAGACATAAAATCAAATTCAGGATTCAAGGATTCACAGATGCCTTCTAGGATAATCACGGTTTTACTTAATTGGACGAACTTAGTGGGAAAAGTTAACTTATATTTTAAGGCAGTTTTCATGACTTCTTGAAAAATTTCTCCCATATCAATCGCTTCCAGGCCAGTGGTGAGGTAACGCTCAAATAACCACTGAACGTCCTTATACAGACTATACTGGTCAGTGATCCGAGGTCCCTTACAGATGATCTGTAGGAGGCGGACTAATTCATCAATATCCTTAAAAGCGAGGGCCTCTAATAAATTAATTAATAATTTTTGATCGGAGGAGGAGAGTGTCCCCATCATTCCTAGGTCAATAAAATAAATTTTTTCCTGACTAATAAGAATATTGCCGGGGTGAGGGTCGGCATGGTAAAAACCATCCTCAAATACCTGGTAAAGAAAAGAATAGACCAGCTTTTCGGCGATATTATTCAAGTCATAGCCCATTTGTTTTAACTTTGAGACATTACCAATAGAAACCCCCGCAATATAGTCCATAACCAATACTTTGTGGGTGGTTAAATCACCATAATAGTTGGGAACGCCAATTAAGCAACGCTTGTCATGGTTGCTTTGAAAACGTCGCATATTATTTGCTTCATTTAAGAAATCCATCTCTAAAAGACTCTGCTGGCGAATTTCCCGGAGAATAGCCACTGGATTGGAGATAATATTGGTGAAAATAGTAGGGATTTTATTGATAACGTGAATGAATAAATCAATATCGGAGATTAATTGCTCTTTGATTTGGGGACGTTGGATTTTAACCACGACCTCTTGACCAGTCTGTAATTGGGCCCGGTGGATTTGGGCAATCGATCCAGTAGCTAGGGCTTCTTTAGCAAAACTTGCGAAGCATTGGTCAGGAGCTTCTCCTAATTCTTCTCTAATAATTTGTTCGGCTTCTTGGTAAGAAAAGGGAGGGGCAGAGTGTTGTAGCTTTTGCAATTCTAAGATGTAAGGTTCTGAGAGGAGGTCGTTTCGAGTGGAGAGTATTTGACCAATTTTAATGAAGGAAGGCCCCAAGGCTTCAAAAGCCTGTCTTAAATTTTTAGCACTTTCCTGGATATCCAATTTTTTAAAACTGCGCTGGTAAACTTCTCCAAAACCAAAGTTAGCTAAAACTTGAATGATTTCGCTTAAGCGATGTGTTTTATTTGCCATGCGATCACTTCCTAAAAAAGATGGGGTTAAATAATTACTCGGCCCAGTCTTGTTCTCTTAAAAGTAAAAAGTCTCAATGAGCTGATTAACTCTTGACTGACGTCTAAGCCAAATATTTATCCTTGAATTCTGATTAATCAGTTATATTCTATGGCAATTCAGCCTTATGAAAAAACGCTTACCCTTAGATAAGCGTTCAGAAAACATTTTCTTAGATCTCATTTAATTTTTCTGATAACTGATTTACTTGGTCAGATAAATTATCAACTTGTACTTGCAAGGATTCGATTTGTTCAGAAAGCGATTGTTTTTGAGTTCGGTCGGTAAAGCTACGTTTTAAGTCTTCAGTCAGTTCTTTACCTTCTTGGACGGTTATTTGTCCCTTATCAATGGCTTGTTTGATCATTTCTTGAGCTTTTTCTAAGGTTAGGCTAGTTCCACCGATAGCAGCTAAAAATAATTTTTTTAGATTATCCATAATTACATTGCCCCTTTTAATTAGTCATCAACAAAAGTAAATAATAATTTTTCTTCTTCTTCATCGTAGTCAACTTCTAGAGAGTGATCATTGTAAAACCAAGCATCATCTTCTTCAGCAAAGAAGGTGATGCCATCGATTGTTTCACTTACCAGGACTTTTTGTGGTTGACTGACTTGAACCATTACCGACACCCCTTCATGAATGTTGGTTTTTCCATAGACTTTACTGGTGAAACGGACAGCATCCCCGGAACCTAAATCCATATCTTCTTTGAAAAACTTTAATGCCTGATCACTAATTCGAATTTGCATATTTTCACTCCCCTGTATCTTTAAACTAGCTCCATTATAGATGAAAAGAGAATACTTGACTAGTCAAAGGCTTGGGGGTCAAAATGCCTGAGTTTATTAGAGCTTTTCTTATTTTATTATTTATTTATAGTACAGTTAAATGCTATAATGGAAGTCGATATATTCTAAATGTTCAAGTACAATTTTGTGAAGAAGGGGTTCAATGGCAGCGTCTTATCAAAAAGATATTATTATCAGTCAGGATCAATGTGATCAAGAAGGTCGTATTCAAATTAAGAGCCTCATTGCTCTCTTTTTAGCCCTCTCTGCTGACCACGACCAAGCCCTCAAGCAGGCCGGACTTTGGTCGTTGGACTCGCGTTATATCTGGGTAATCGTTGAAAATCAGTTAAGTATTAACCGTCTAGCAGAATGTAATGAATCTGTCACTGTGGCCACAGAGTTAACAGGGGCTAACGCCTTCTTTGTAAAAAGAAGCTTTAGCTTAGTTGATCAAGAAAGAGCCCTTTTAGCCAAGTGTACCATGGTATTTACTTTGATTGATTTTGTCAGTCGTCAAATCGAGCGGGTTGATACGCTCTCCTTAGATGCCAAACTAGGTATTGATGTTAGCAAGCGCATTCGTTTGAGTAAAATTAAATTTTCACCAACAAAAGATAACGATTTGCTGAGTGAATTCTTGGTTGATCATCAGGCGATTGATCGAAACAAGCATGTTAACAATTTAGTTTATTTGGATTGGATATTTAGGCAAGTGGGGCAAGAATTTTTAGAGAGCTGGCAGGTGAAACAGCTGACCATCATCTATAAGCACGAGCTCTATGAAGGGGACCGCGGCTGGTTAAAATCGGAAATCAATCTAGCGGGAGATAGGCAGTTATTGACCAAGCATAAGATAGTATCGTTTGATGACAATATTCATGCAAGTGTTGAAATATCTTGGAATAGAAAAGACTAGTAAGGGGTTTAGGGAATGGCTTTCAATAATATGTATCATATTATTGATCGTGACGATTGGCATGCTTATCGTAACGAAATTACATCTGATATTAATGTGAAGTTAACTGAAAAGCAATTAGAGGACTTGCTGGCTTTTAATGACCATCTGACTTTAGAAGATGCTAATGATATTTATCAGCCTCTCACACAATTAATTAGTATATACTTTAAAAATTATCAGAGGTTGATTAGTGAACGCAATCAATTTTTAGGGATCAATGATAAAATACCCCCTTTTATTATTGGTATATCGGGGAGTGTTGCCGTTGGTAAAAGTACTACGGCGCGTCTATTACAGCTCTTTTTATCACAATTTTTTCCTTATTTAGATGTTGAATTAATTACTACCGATGGTTTTTTATATCCTAATGAGCAATTAGAACATTGGGATTTAATGCACCGTAAGGGCTTCCCGGAAAGCTATGATATGCATGAATTAAAGAAGTTTTTTATGGCTGTCAAGAGCAATAAGCAGCGCCTCAAGGTGCCTTTGTACTCTCACGAAAGTTATGACCGACTTAATGCCTACCGGGAAATTAAATCGCCCCATATTTTAATTGTTGAGGGGATCAATGTCTTACAATTTGTCGGGTCAGACCAGTTTTTTATTGGTGAATATGCTGATCTGTCTATTTATGTTGATGCTGATACTGAATTAATTGAAAAATGGTATATGGAACGGTTTATTTTACTTCGTGAAAATGCCCAGAGAGACCCCGAGCACTACAACCAACGTTATAGTAAGATGCCCTTAGATGACGCTTTACGTTCAGCTAAGCGGACTTGGGAAAACATTAATTTAGTTAACTTGGAAGACTATATTTTACCTACTCGAGATCGGGCCGACATAGTTATTCATAAAATTGAAAATCACTATATTGATTCAATTAGAATGCGACGCTATTAGGAGAAATGAAAAATGAATTTTGAAAAAAATTGGATAAAAGTTTTTAGTGGAATAGCCATTCTTTTGGCGGTCCTTTGGATAATGAATAATTTAAATATTATCAGTAATTTTATGGGCCAGATTCAAAATGTAATTAGTCCATTTTTAGTTGGGGCAGCAATTGCCTTTATTCTATCGATTCCGGTAAATTATATTGAAAAATACTTAAAAAGAATCGATTATTTTAAAAGGCATCGGAAAACCTTGCGTGGCTTAGCTATTATCCTTTCCTTGATTCTAATCATCTTACTGATTTACTTTTTAATTTTTTTAGTCCTACCTGATTTTGAAGATACGATCACTTCATTCATTTCTATCGTGCCTACAACCATTAGTCAACTCATCTCTAAGGTCATGCGTTTTATTGACCGTCATCCCGAATTAGTGACTTATATCCAACAATTGGATATCAATTTAAATAATTTAGCCCAAAGAGCCATCGCCTTCGTGCAATCCTTAGCTACCAATTTGCTTTCACAAACCTTTACCATCGGTATTGGCCTGGTGAATAGCCTGTTTAATTTATTTATTTCTTTGGTTTTTGGGATTACTGTGGTTTCGGCCAAGGAAACTTTAACCAGACAAGTAAAGAAAGTGATCTATGCCATTTGTAATTTACCTTGGGCAAATTACTTAGTCAATGTGGGAAAGTTAGCCAATGATGTTTTCACTAATTTTGTTAGTGGCCAGGTTCTTGAAGCTTTTATACTTGGAATTTTGGTTTACATTGGCATGTTAATTTGTCATTTTCCTTATGCTTTAACTATTTCAGTGATAATGGGAGCTTCGGGTTTGATTCCTATTTTTGGAGCAATCTTCGGAGCTGTTGCTGGGGCCTTGCTAATCGTTGTGACTAGTCCGACCAAAGCGATCTTATTTATCATTTTTATAACTGTTGTGCAACAACTGGAAGGGAATATTATTTATCCTCGTGTTGTTGGGGGAAGCGTTGGTTTACCTGGCTTATGGACCCTAGTCGCTGTGACTGTCGGCGGTGCCTTCTTTGGCTTACCAGGAATGTTACTCAGTGTTCCTACGGTATCGGTAATCTACCAACTCACAGCAGCTACCATTAATCATCGACTTGATCTGAAAGAATTAGATATCGAAACCTGGAGCGCAGAAATCGATCCTAAATAAGAGCAAAAGGCTGGAACAAAAGTTCCAGCCTTTTTCTTATACAATATTTTAATGGTTTTTAGTAAAGCTAGCAGCAAGAAAACTTATAGTCATCGTTATTAAAAAATGAATTCGCTAATAGCCCATGTGAATTTCTGCGGCACTTTCTTGGTTAAATTGACTATTGTAAAGATCCGCATAGAAACCGTCTTTAGCCATGAGACTATCATGGTTACCGTGTTCGATAATATCACCATTTTTCATGACTAGTATGATGTCGGCATTACGGATGGTTGATAGACGGTGGGCAATGACGAAGCTGGTGCGGTTCTCCATGATACGGTCCATTGCAGATTGAATTAATTGCTCTAAACGAGTATCAACCGAGGAAGTTGCCTCATCGAGAATGAGAATATCAGGATCAGAAACGATCGCCCGGGCGATAGTCATGAGTTGTTTTTGCCCTAGAGAAACATTACTACCTTCTTCGTTAATTTCCATGTCATAGCCCCCAGGTAGGGTACGGATAAAATGATCAACATTGGCTATCTTAGCAGCATCAATCACTTCATAATCACTGGCTTCTAGATCACCAAGGCGAATATTTTCACGGATAGTATCTGTATAGAGCCAAGCATCCTGTAAGACCATCCCAATATGGCTTCTCAAATCATGTCGGCTGATATCTTTGATATTCATGCCATCAATCTTAATGGACCCGTCCAGGACATCGTAGAAGCGCATGAGCAGGTTAATCAGGGTAGTTTTACCTGCTCCAGTTGGGCCAACAATGGCAACTGTTTGACCAGGTTCTACGGTAAAGGAGACATCGTGCATTAAGATATTATCCTCATCATAGGCAAATATCACATGGTCAAAGCTAACTTGTCCTTTAATTGTTAGAGGAAGATGTTCAGTCACTGGTTTTTGGTAGACCTCTTCTTCGCCAAGGAAGGTGAAGATTCGCTGACTGGCTGCTACAGCACTTTGAATCACTCCGATGAGTTGGGTGATAGTTTGGATGGGTTGGTTAATTTGCCAGACATATTGAACAAAGGCTTGTAAGTTACCAATGGTTAATTGTTGGATAAAGACGAAATAAGCACCGAGACCAGTGATTACAATATAGGCTAAATTAGAAATAAAGCTTAAAATGGGTTGGAGAATTTCAGCTAGGAATGCGGCTTTAAAGCCAACTTCCTGCAGATTTTGATTACGTTTTTCAAATTCATCAACCGACTCATTTTCTTTGTTATAGACTTTTATTTCGGTGTAGCCGGATAATTGCTCTTGGGTATAGCCAAAGAGGTGTCCCAAAGCATCTGCTTGTTTTTTAAAGATTGGTTGGGAGTAATTCAAAATAGATTTTGCACTCAAGTAAGTAATAGGCATAGAGATGACACTAACCAAGGCCAGCTTCCAATGCAATATAAACATACTGATTAAGGCAAAACTAATTTGTAAAACGCCGGTTAATAGGGGAAGAACTGATTGCTGGAGGGCATTGGATAAGGTATCCACATCGTTAGTCATTCGGCTAAGAATATCTCCCGTTTGATTTTTATCGAAATAGGAAACTGGTAGGCGATTTGCTTTATGACTAATGGCATTACGCAAATCATAAATCGAATGCTGCACGACATCAGTTAACCAGTATTGACTGAGGTAAAAAGAACCATGGTAGAAGATTCCCCGTAGAAAGTAGAGGGCCATGATTTTTAATAAGTAGTCATAGTTAATTCCAGCTCCTGGCACATTGTTCATGATGGCTAATATATTTTTAGAGATTTCAGTAATTGCTAAGCCTAGGACAATCGGTTCAAGGACATTTGATAGACATAGAACGATTGTACAAATAACACTTAAACTGAACTTAAAGCGGTAGGGAGAAATAAAGTGCCAGAGACTCTTCATTAATTGACGATTATTCTCCATATTCTAATTCCTCCTTGGTAAGTTGTGACGAAGCAATTTCATAATATAGCGGAGATGACTTTAATAGTTCCTTGTGGGTGCCTTTTGCGGCTATTTGACCATGGTCTAAAACGATGATTTGATCAGCATTGATGATGGTACCGACTCGTTGGGCAATAATAATTGTTGTCGCGTCTTTCGTTTCTTCCTTAAGCGCTTGGCGTACAGCAGCGTCAGTTTTATAATCCAAAGCGGAAAAACTATCATCAAATATATATATTTCCCGGTCCCCAATAATTGAACGGGCAATGGATAGGCGTTGGCGCTGGCCACCTGATAGATTAGTGCCGCCTTCGGTCAATTCGGTGTAGTAACGAGTCGCTAGCCGATTGATAAATTCACTAGCCTGTGCGATCGAAGTCGCGTGGTCCATGTCTTCCTCGTCCGCATCAAACTTACCATAGCGAAGGTTGGTGGCAATTTGACCAGAGAAAAGGTTGGCTTTTTGAGGCGTGTAGCCTATTTTAGAGCGTAGAACTTGTAAGTCTAGGTCACGAATATCAATACCATCGAGCTTAATTTCCCCACTGGAGACATCGTAGAAACGGGGGATTAACTTCACAATGGTTGATTTTCCCGACCCAGTGGAACCGATAAAGGCGATGGTTTCCCCAGCCTTTGATGAGAAGCTAATATCTCTTAGGACGGGTTCATCAGCATCCGGATAAGCAAAGTCGACGTGATTGAATTCTAAGCGCCCACTACCATCAGTCTCCATAATCGGATTTTCAGGGTGAGGGACGGTTATTGGTGTATGCATGACTTCGTCGAGTCGCCCTGCTGAAACAACTGCTCGTGGATACATCATGAAAATATTAGCAAAAATGGTTAAGGAGAAGAGGGCTAGCCATACGTACTCAATAAAGGCGACTAAGGTCCCTACTTGAACACTCCCCCTAGCAGCAAAACCAGCACCAAACCAGACGATTAATATGATAGTAATATTCATGATTAAAGAAAAGAGAGAGGGCGTAATGGCCATGGTTTTAAACAGACGACTAGAGTATTGCCGGTAAGTATGGTTGACTTCTTCAAAACGTTCTTCGAAAAATTGTTCCCGGTTAAAGGCACGAACGACTCGAGTACCAGTAATATTTTCTCTGAGAATCCGGTTAATACTATCTAAAGTTTTTTGTTGGGCACGGGAAATCGGTAAGGTTAACCAGGCAATAATGATAATCATGGCCACTATCATAGGTGCCACGGGGAAAACATACAAACCTAATTCGGGCGAAGTCCGTGTAATCATATAAATACTAATAATGATCATCACTGGTGCAGTTGCCAAAGTCCTAAGAGTCATTTGAGTAAACTGCATGAGGATAAAAGCATCGGAAGTCATCCGGTTGGTTAAAGAGGGGACCCCGTAATCTTGAAACTCGTGATGAGAAAGCTTAAGCATTTTTTTAAATAAATCATTACGCAAATTCATTGTCATCATCGTTGACAACTTACTAATAAAATAAGAGCCAAAAATCTGTCCAGCAATCCCTAAACAAGAAATAAAGAGCATAATTGCTAGGAAAAAGTAAAGGTTGGATAAGTCACCTGGTATTAATGCGTTATCAATAATCATTGCTAACATGGTTGGTAAACCTAGGTTAACCACTGAAAACATCAACATACCCAGGAAGATAAATACTAACTCTTTCTTAAAGGGCTTGATATAAGACCAAATATATTTCATAAAAACTCCCCTCAATAAATAAACTATTTACCATCATAAAAGACGATAGAAAAATTAGACAATAATTGTTTTCACACTAAATATATAATAAAAAAAGAAACATTGATAGCCCCATTTATTTGCCTCTCAGTCTAGGATCATGCCTAACTTTGGGGCCTTTTTTATTGTAATCAACTCAAGGACCCGGCGAACGTATTTGATCGAGCGGGAGTGTATCAGATTTGATCGAAAGATAGATTATCATTTTTAACTTAAAACTATTGATTTTTAGGTCGTCCCTAACTAATATTAAGTCAATAAAAAATATAACTTACAAAAAATTAGTTAAACTTCAATTTTATTTATTTGAGGAATTGGAGTTTTACTAGTAAGGAGGAAAACAAAATGAGTAAGAAGGAATTAGTAAAAACAGTCTTTGATGGCCATCAAGCTGAGCGAACACCGGTTGGTTTCTGGCACCACTTTGTAGAAGATGTTTACCATGCTAATGCGTTGAAAGATGATCAAATCAAACCAGCTAATTTAGCTGGCCACCAACAATTTCTTAAGGACATTGAGCCTGACTATATAAAGATAATGACTGATGGTTATTTTCAATATCCTAATGAAAAGTTACAAAAAGCTGAGCATTTATCGGAAGTTGGAGAAATTGAACCGCTAGCAAATGATGATCCTTGGATTCAAGAACAAATTCAGTTTGCCAAGGAGGTCGAAGCCCTACACAATAACCAATTGTATAGTTTTTATAATATTTTCGGTCCATTAACTACCTTCAAAATCTTATATGATGACCAAGATGAACGTGTCAGCCGGTTCTATCAGGAAGATCCTGAACTTTTCGCAAAAATTTTAAAAGTCATTGCGGGAGATATTCAAAAGGTCATTGAAGGAATCTTATCAGAGACTACCGTTGACGGGATCTATTACTCTACTCAAGATTTACAAACCGATGATTTTACTGACCAAGACTTTATTGAACTGGTTAAGCCATTGGATACTGCTTTATTAAATCGTGCTAAAGAACTTAAACCTCACCATATCCTCCATGTTTGTGGTTACTTAGGCGCCCATAACCGATTAGAAAAATTTGCTGACTATCCAGCCAGTGCGGTTAATTGGGCAACTGGGCCGGAAAAATTATCGATTGAAGACGGCAAGAAGATCTTTAAAGATAAGGTTGTTGTGGGTGGTTTCCAAAATACAGCAGATGACCTCATCTACAAGGGAACAGAGGAAGAAATTAAGGCTTATACCAAGCAATTAATTAAAGAAGCTGGTGATACACCTTATGTGATTGGCGCAGATTGTACCATTCCAGCAGATACACCAAGAGAACATTTTGAATGGGTTCGCCAAGCAAGTATAGAGGAGGCAGCTGAAAATGAAAAATAAAAAATTATTTATCGGTATTTTAGTGGCGGTAGTCGTTGTATTAGCCAGCTTCTTAATCAGAAACCGAAGTAATGAACCAAGTAAAGAAAATGCACGCAATGTGAAGGTTGCTTTTTGGCAAAATTATTATCCCTATAATTTCGTGAATGATAAGGGCGAAGCCGATGGTTATGAGGTTGCCGTTTTTAGAGAAGTTGAAAAGAAGTTGCCTCAGTATCACTTTGACTTTGTCCCAACATCTAATGAAGACTTACTCATTGGCTTAGAGTCAGGTAAGTATGACGCAGGGATTAAAGGATGCTGGTATACCGATGAGCGGGCTAAGAAGTTTATTATTCCGAAAAACTATCATGGGGCGAGTGTGATTGGGTTGACCATTCGTTCTGAAGATAAGGATAAATATAAAAACATCGATGATTTCGCTAAGGCTAAGGGGAGATTAGTTCCTATTTCGCCACAAAACGGTCAATATGATGTGATTCAAGATTATAATAAAAAGAATCCTGATCATCCTATTGATTTGGTTCCTGCTGATCAATTTGACTTATCCGATGCCTATGGTTGGGTGCTTGAAGGACGTTATGATGCTTACTTCTCTATTGACCTATCCTATAAAAAGTCTGTAGAAGATGAAGATGGTCCTTACCATGATAAAGCTGATCAATTGACCTACGTGACTTATAAAGGGATTCCAATCTATCCATTATTTGAACGGACTGATGAAAATGAACAATTAGTCAAAGATTATGATCAAGCGATTAAAGAACTCCGTGAAGATGGTACATTAGAAAAATTATCCCAACAATACTTAAATAAAAATGTATTTGATTATATTAAAGATTAAAATGGCAATCTGATGTAAGACGAGGATGTGTTACTTAGCCCTGATTAAGTCTAGATGAAATGAAGTCTTCTGAATAATTATTTTCAGAGTAAGCAGTCAGTTCAATCTAAGTTAGCAGGGCTATTGCCATTCACTGACTAGTGTAGAAAGGAGATAATATGGTTAATTTTGATGTAAAATCCATATTCCCTTTATTTAAGGAATTGATACCATTTATACCAGTATCATTATTTATATTAATTATTTCCTTTACCCTTGGCAATTTACTAGGAGTTATTCTAGCTTATGGCTTAGAGGCAAAGCAAAGATGGTATCAGCAAATAACGAAGTCTTATATATTTATTATGCGCTGCACGCCACCGATAGTGATGATATTTCTAGTATTTTATGGTTTACCCCAGCTATTGAAGTGGTGGCTTAAGATTAACATTCATGATTTCTCACAAGCAGTCTTTGTCATTATTGCCTTAACTTTGCTATATGGAGCCAATATTTCTGTTGTGTTCAAAGCAAGTTATGATGCGGTCAATAAGGGACAAAGGGAGGCTGGCTTAGCTTTGGGCCTGTCAGAAGCTAGGACTTTCTTTAGAATCATACTGCCTCAAGCCTTAAGGATTGCCCTACCAAATATTGGTAACTCGACGGTTTCTTTATTAAAAAACACTGCCCTAGCTTATACCATTGGATTAATTGATGTCATGGGGGCAGGACAATTATTTATTAATCGAAATATGGGTAATTTTTCCTTAGAAACTGATTTGGCAGTAGCCATTATCTATTGGATTATTGCTGGATTAATTATGGTTTCTATTCATCTAGTAGAAAAAGAAATTTCTAAAGGGGAGGTATAGGGCGATGAATTGGGATTTTATTATTGATACATTTTTTGCTTCCTTAAAAGGAATTCCTGTGACCCTTAGTATTATGCTGGTAGCGGTATTATTTTCTATCGCCCCTGCTTTATTGTTTGCCTTAGCTTTACAGAGGGAGCTGCCAGTCATTAGTAAGTTTATTCAAGTTTACTTAGCGATCATACGTGCTACTCCCTTAATTGTTCTTATTCTGTTCTTTTACAGTTTACTGCCTAGTCTTTTAAATCAATTCACCAATTTAATTCATGTTAAGGTGGACGTCTTTAATTTTAATCCGATTATCTATGCCTACATTATCTTCTCCTTAATTGCGCTAGCTTCCTTAACCGAGATTTTTCGGTCTGCTTTAATGGCTGTTGATTATGGCCAGTGGGAGGCAGCCCTAAGTGCCGGTTTAAGTCCTTGGAAAAGTTTTGAAAGAATTATTTTTCCGCAATTGCTTAAAGTTGCTCTACCTTCATTTATTAATTTGATTATTGAACTGGTTAAGGGAACTTCTTTAGTTTTTGTGATGCCGGTGCAAGATATCACAGCTATTGCAAAGACTGCAGCAGCCTATTCCTATAATTTTACCAGTGCTTATATTGTTATCTTTGTTATTTATTTAATACTTTGTGGCTTAATTCAATATCTTGGACAGGTCATTAATAAGTATTATCTATCCCATGCCTAGGAGTGATTAATGATGTTGAATGTTAAAAATATCCACAAATCCTTTCTTGGTCAAAAAATATTGAAAGGAATTGATTTAACGGTTGATTCCGGAGATGTGATTGCTATTTTGGGCCCTAGTGGGTCAGGAAAGACCACCCTTTTACGGTGCTTAAACTTCTTAGAAAAGGCAGATCATGGTGAATTTGGCCTCTTAGGAGAGCATTATGACTTAAGCAAAATTACTCGAAAAGAAATTTTGAAGATTAGACAACATATTGGTTTTGTTTTTCAAAATTATAATTTGTTTAATAATAAAACGGTTTTAGAAAACCTGCTAGAACCCCTGGTTACAGCGCGAGGCTGGGCTAAGGATGAAGCAGTTGCTCGAAGTGAAGAAATCCTTGACTGGGTAGGGATGGCTAAACTCAAGGATCGCTATCCTAATCAACTCTCGGGAGGACAACAACAAAGAGTGGGGATCGCTAGAGCAATCGCACCTAGTCCTGATCTCATCCTCTTTGATGAACCGACTTCAGCTTTAGACCCGGAATTAGTCGATGGGGTTTTAAATATTATGACTGAACTTGCTAAAAAGGGAACTACCATGGTCGTTGTGACCCATGAAATGTCCTTTGCTAAGAATGTTGCTGATCATATTATATTTATGGAGCAGGGAGAAGTGATTGAAGAGGGCGATCCTTACAGTTTCTTTAACGCTCAGAAAAATCAAAGAGTACATAAATTCCTCAATGTCTTAGATCGCTTTTAAGATGATGAGGTCATCAGAGGCCCGCAATAGCTTATTCGATTAGCTATTGCGGCTTTTTAGATGAAACTATTCTGTTTATAAAACGTCTATTTTGTCATAGATCTCTTTGATTAATGTGGTGACTATACGGCTATGTGGATGACGTTTTAAACTAGATTAGCAAACTGGCTGACAAAGGCACGACCATGGTAGTAGTTACTCACTATATCTCCTTTGCCCGTCATGTTGCTGATCACATTGTCTTTATGGATCAAGGAAAAATCATCGAAAAAATGATTCGCTTACTTTCTTTCAGAAATTCCAAAGAGAAATAATCCAAGATTTTCCTGAGGCTATCGCTAGCTAATAAATGAGAAGACACTCAAAAAGCCCAAAGGTTTATCAAGTCCTTTTGGGCTTTTTGAATGTTATTATTCACTTGTTAATCTTGGTATAAGGCGTTAACTCTAGCTTGAGTATCTTCATTGTTTAAATACTCTTCATAACCGGTATCAATCCGGTCAACTAAGCCGTTAGGACTGACATGGATCACCCGGTTAGCAATGGTTGAAAGAAATTCTCTATCGTGGGATGAGAATAATAGGACGCCTTTAAAGCGGATTAAGCCATCATTCAAGCTGGAAATCGATTCCAGGTCAAGGTGGTTAGTCGGATTATCCATTACTAGGACGTTAGCCTTAGACAGCATCATTTTAGAGAGCATGCAGCGGACTTTTTCGCCCCCAGATAGCACATTGACGTGTTTATTCACGTCATCACCGGAAAAGAGCATGCGACCTAAGAAGCTTCTCAAGAAAGTATTGTCTTGTTCTTCAGGCGTCTTAGCGTATTGGAAGAGCCAGTTTAATATCGATTGGTCACTGTTATCAAACTCTTTTGAGGTGTCGCGTGGCAGGTAACTTTGACTGGTGGTTATTCCCCACTTGAAGCTACCAGAATCCGGCTCCATTTCACCCATTAAAATTTGGAAAAGGGTAGTAACAGCGACATCATTGCGACTGACAAAGGCTACCTTATCATCATTTTTCAGGTGGAAGGTAATATTGTCTAACACTTTGACGCCATCGATTGTCTTAGAGAGGCCTTCAACGGTTAAGACGTCATTACCAATTTCACGTTCTGGTTCAAAGCCAACATAGGGATACTTACGGCTAGATGGTTGAATATCATCGAGTTCGATCTTATCGAGCATTTTCTTACGAGAAGTTGCTTGCTTTGATTTAGAAGCATTGGCTGAGAAACGAGCGATAAAGGCCTTTAATTCTTTAACTTTTTCTTCTTTTTTGGCGTTGGCGTCGGCTTGTAATTTGGCTGCTAACTCACTGGATTGTTTCCAAAAGTCGTAGTTCCCCACGTAAAGTTTAATTTTACCAAAGTCAACATCACAGATATGGGTACATACTTGGTTTAAGAAATAGCGGTCATGGGAAACCACGATAACTGCATTAGGAAAGTTAATAATATATTCAGCTAGCCATTCGATAGAATCCGCATCTAAACCATTGGTTGGTTCGTCGAGTAAGAGAATATCAGGATTTCCAAAGAGGGCTTGAGCTAAGAGTACCTTAACTTTATCGCGTTCTTCGAGTTCACTCATCAGTTGATAGTGTTTGTCTTCTGCAATTCCTAAACCTTGGAGTAATTGAGAAGCTTCGGATTCAGCCTCCCAACCGTTCATTTCCGCAAATTGGGCTTCAAGTTCACCGGCGCGAATACCATCTTCTTCACTGAAGTCACTTTTTGCATAAATGGCATCTTTCTCTTCTCTTATTTGGTAGAGTTCTTTATTTCCCATGATGACTGTATCAATTGGGCTATATTCTTCAAAGGCAAAGTGGTCTTGGTTCAAGACCGAAATGCGCTCATTGGCTTCTTTACTGACTTCACCAGTAGAAGGGGCAATTTCTCCCGATAGGATTTTAAGGAAGGTTGACTTACCGGCTCCATTGGCACCGATGATACCGTAACAATTTCCAGGATTAAATTTTAAATTGACATTATCGTAAAGTTTGCGGTCAGAAAAATGTAGGCTAACATTTGAAACTTGTAACATGATGATTCCTCACTTTTTTTGATGATCGAGTAGTTTCAGTCACTCATACTGACTAATCATAACGAATTAAAACTTTGATTGCAAACAGTAAATGAGAAGAAAAAGCTCTAATTTGTCCTGATAAGGGCAGTGTGATATGATAAAAAATGTAAGCGATTTATATAAATACATGGAATGAAGGAAGTGACCCAGTGAAATCAGTTGTTATCTTTGATATGGATGGAACCTTAATTGATACAGAATCCGTCTACCTTAAGGCCTATCAAGAGGTCTTTCAAGCGCGAGGAATAGAATTTACCGATCAGGAATATATCGACCAGCATGCCGGTCGCACAGCAGCAGCCTGCTTACAGGCCCTAGTGGAAAAAACGGGCAGCCAAGATTTAGCCAAAACGCTTTTCAATGAAGCAGAGCAAAGATTTGTTGAAATTGAGGCTGAATCCGGTATCGACAATAAAGCCGGTTTACAAGAGACTCTCGAGGCTCTTAAAGACATGGAAGTTACCATCCATGTGGCTTCTTCCAGTAACCGCTCAGAAGTGATTTCCAGGTTAAAAGGAGCTGGAATTAGTTCCTACATCGATGGTTTTACTTCTGGGGATGAAGTTACACATTCTAAGCCTCATCCTGAAATCTTTTTAAAGGCCTTAGAGAAGACGGGGCAAAGTAAGGATAGTGCTTTAATTATTGAAGACTCCGTAGCAGGGGTTGAAGCTGGTTTTCGTTCGGGGATTGATACCATCATGGTGCCTGACTTGGTCGCAGCTAGTGAGAAAAATAAGGCGCAGGCGCTTGCCATTGTTGACCGCCTAGACGATATCCTTAACTATGTCAAATAAGCTGACTAAAGCACTTTGCTAGTAGTATGAAATATCAGTAAATTGAATAATTTTAGTCTATTTTATGCAAAAGCGACAGGGTTCTAATTCCTGTCGCTTTTGTGTTTATTGAATTTTACTATCACTGGCTGATTGATTCATTGTATTATTTTGGAGGTAGTGAATAATTTTATCAGTTCCTCGGTCAATTTGTTGGTAGGTGGTTTGAAAGTCTTTGGTTAACATCGGATCATCAACGTCAGCCTGGTCTTCAAGAAAATGAGAGAAGGGCACGATTTTAGAAAAATAACTTTCTCCCAGACGCTCTCTAGTGGCATCATAGATGGTAGTATCCATACAGATAATCAAATCGAAACGCTTAGCATCCATGGGCTTGAGAAGGCGACTCTTTAGTCCTTGATAGGGTATGTGATGTTCCTTGAGCAGCTGTATTACACGAGAATCCGCCTTATCACCATTGCGCCAATTTTCAATGGAAGCGGAATCAACTTTTATGGACTGCGAGAAGTGGGCTTGCTTAATTTTTTCACGTAGCAGGGCTTCTGCTAATGGAGAACGACAAATATTAGCCAAACACACAAAAAGTATGCTTTTGCCTTTTGGGGCAATTAATTTTTGCCAGTTAGACTTTAGCCGCTCTTTAAGCTTCTGCCAGTTAGGGGACTTAGTCGCCATAGGGTGCTTTTTCCCATTGTGTATTAGTCTGACTCAAATCCAAGGCTTTATAGATGGCATCAGCGACACCGCCTTCGGTATGAGGACCGGTGACATAGTCAGCAATTTCTTTAACGGCGGGATCAGCATTAGCCATGGCGAAGCTATAGCCAGCCATTTCCAGCATTTTTAGATCATTCAAATTATCCCCAATAGCCATGATATTTTTAGGATTATAGCCATGGGCTTGGCAGTACTTGGCGACAGCCCCACCTTTATTGGCTGTCTTAGCTGAAATTTCCAAGTTTGACTTAAAAGAAGAGGTAATATAAATGTTATCATAGCGGTGACTTAATTCCTGCTGAATCGGGTGGAGGACTTGCGGTCCCTTTTCATGAATAAAGACTAATTTGAGGATGTGCTGGCCTTCTTTTTCAATGAGGTCAGTTAAATCATCAATATATTCAATTGAGTTAACCTCATTCGATTGACTGGCTCGACTAAGGGTTTCTTCAAAGCTCAATTCAGGAGACATTCTTTGAATCATATCTGCAATATAATGAAGGCGTTGGTGCTTTGAATTGGAGTAGACGTTCTTTGAAGTCATGGCTTCCATGTAATAACCATGTTCACGTCCGTAGAGAATAATCTCTTTAGCAACTTGGTCATCTAAGTCAATTTCATACTCTACCTCACCTTCTCGATCAAAAAGAATGGCACCATTTAAACCGATAATTGGGCAACGAATACCGGCTTCGTCTAATAGTACCTTGGCTTCGTGGAAGTTTCTTCCGGTAGCAACGATAAATGGGATACCTAATTGGTAGGTATGCATGATGGCCTCACGATTGCGTGGGTGGATGTGCATGGTCCCGTCCAACAATGTTCCGTCCATATCAGAAACAATTAATTCCAGCATAAAAATCTCCTTTTTTATAAAATCCGTTATAACTATGGCTATTGTAACATTTTAAAAAATGGTAGACTAGGTATAAGTTAAGCGATAAAGGAAAGGGGAAATCAAGCGTGCATACAATCATTAATAACCAATGGCAAGAGGCCTTAGATCCAGTTTTTGAAAGTCCTGCTTACCAAAGATTAAGAGAGTTTCTAAAAGATGAATATCGTAATCGGGTGATCTATCCAGATATGTGGCACATCTATGAGGCCTTTAAGTTAACCCCTTTTGACCAGGTAAAAGTCGTTATTTTGGGACAAGACCCTTATCATGAACCTCATCAAGCCCATGGACTAAGTTTTTCGGTACAGAAAGGTGTGGCGATTCCGCCTTCCTTAAACAATATCTACCAAGAGCTAAGCACTGATGTTGGTTTTCAACCTGTTCACCATGGAAATTTGACTGAGTGGGCCGAGCAAGGGGTCTTATTATTAAACTCTGTTTTAACAGTACGCCAAGGCAAGGCCCATTCACATCGCGGACGGGGTTGGGAAGAAGTCACCGACTTTGCTATCCAACAATTAAATAAGCGTAATCAACGGGTTGTCTTTATCTTATGGGGAAATGCGGCTAAGTCGAAGAGACGATTTATCGATGAAAATAAGCATGCCGTTCTAACTTCTGTCCATCCTAGTCCCTTATCAGCTTATCGAGGTTTCTTTGGGTCCCGACCCTTTTCGAAGGCTAACCAACTCTTAATTGAGAGTGGGCAAAGTCCAATTAATTGGCAACTTACTGAATAAAAAATTTACCCAATATCTTTGTGACACTCGCATTGGCCAGGGATGCAATGACAAGTGACAGTTGGGACAAGTTCTTTATCCTTTAGGGCTTGGAAAATATTGTCTTGCATGCTTTGGTCCAGATCACTTTGTTGGATCATGTCAATGATTAATTGATCGGCGTGGGTGCGACAATGTTGCTTGAGTAAATTATTAATATCAGCCACTTGGCTACTTGCTTCAGAAATTAGAGGATGGTAGAGATACTGTCCTCCTTTTTTTTCAGTCGCTAGATAGCCTTTATTGACTAAACGATGTAAGAGGGTTTTGATGGTTGTGGGTTTCCAACCCGTCTTTTCGCTGAGGCTATCGATTACAAAACGACTGGTGGTTGCTCCTTGAGCCCAAATCACCCGGAGAACTTGATGCTCACTGTCGGTTATGGAGTTTTTCTTTGTCATATGCGTCACTTCCTTAGAGAATAATTACTTGAGTTTGCTTGTTTGGGCAGACGATGTTGACTTATCCAAGTCAGAATATCACGGTAAACGACTTCTTCATTGTCATAAAGAAAAAGCTCATGACCGCGTTTTTCATAAATTTGAAAAATGACATCTTGAAAATGAGCTTGCTTCAATTCCTGGTAGGCGCCAGAAAGTTTTTTTTTGGACCTAGCAAAAAATCATTGGCCCCATTCATAAAATACAGGGGGAGATGGGGGTCAATCGTCTTAGCCCAACCCTTTTTGGTAGCGGAGTCGACTAACCTAATTAAATGCCAAAAGCCATCATTAGTAAAAGGAAAACCATCCAGGGGATAGTCTACTTTTTCTGGTTGAGGGTACCAGTATTTCAAGATCCGTAAATCGCGCTCACTAGGCCGACGTTTAAACTGGGTAAAAAGTCCACCAAATAAGAATCGGTGCAAAAAGAAATTGGTCGCTTGGGGACGACTAAGCTTGGTCAACAGGGGACTCAATAATTTTCCCAATTCAATTACACAAGAATGATCGGCGCTACCGGAGAGAATGGCTCCGGAGACCATGTGACTGTATTTTTGTAGGAAAAGCCGACTGATAAAAGACCCCATGGAATGCCCAATCAGAAAATAAGGAACATTGGGATTAACCGCTTTGACATCGCAAATCACGCGGTAGAGGTCTTCTACCAGAATTAACTTCATATTATAGGGCCCAAAATAGCCTAGGGAATCATGGGCTTTGGCATAGGGACCATGCCCAACTTGATCATGGGCAATGAATGTGATGCCTTGAGACTGAAACCATTCTCCCATGGGCTGATAGCGGAGGGCACTTTCAGACATACCGTGTACATAGTGAATGATGGCCTCGGGATGGTCTGCTGTCCAGCTATAGTAATCTAAGGGGTGTTTATCGGGATGGGAAGACTTTAAATTGTGATGTTCTTGATACATGGTTGAATCCTTTCTCTTGTAGCTACTATTATATAGGAAATTTTTTAGAAGGTAAAAGTTAGGCTAGTCAGACAATTGCCTTGCCTATTATTGGCGTTCGTGGTAAATTTAACTATTAATAAGCCAACTTGTAGTAATCCTCATTTTAAAAGGAGTTTGATAATTATGAATTTTGTCTATATTTCCCCATATTTTCCTCAAAATTTCCAAGAATTCGCTGTTAAACTTCATCAAAATGGTGCAACAGTATTGGGCATTGGGAGTGAAGCCTATGATATCCTACCAGCCTCCCTTAAAGAAGCCCTGACGGAATATTACCGAGTGGATAATTTAGAAGATACTCTAGCTGTGAAGAAGGCAGTGGCCTTTTTCTTCCATAAATATGGTCCAATCGACCAGATAGAATCCCAAGAAGAATATTGGTTAGAACTAGATGCTCAATTACGTGAGCAATTTAACATTGTTGGGATGAAACCAAAGGAAATGAAAAAAATAAAACACAAATCAGAAATGAAAAAATACTTTAAGAAGGCTAAGTGCCCAGTAGCTAAGGGACGTTTAGTTAGAACTAAAGTTAGCCTGAATCGGGCAGCTAAGGCCTTAGGTTATCCAGTTGTCTTAAAACCAGATGTTGGGGTAGGTGCTGGTAATACTTACCGAATTGATAACGATAATGACTTGGAAAAATTTGAAGCCCAATGGGACCACACGACGCCTTACTTTATGGAAGAGTTTATTGAAGGTGGGCAGTTATGTACTTTTGATGGATTATTGGACCAAGAAGGAAATATTGTTTGGTATGGAAGTCTAACCTATGAAGAACCGACCTTGGATTGGGTCAATGGTGACCGTGATGGAGTCTACTGGATTGAAAAAGAAGTCGATCCAAAACTCAAAGAAATTGGCGAAAATGTCGTTAAAGCCTTTGGAATTAAGGAGCGTTTCTTCCATATCGAATTCTTCCGGATGCCGGATAATTCTTATCTGGGAATTGAATATAATAACCGTGCTGTTGGTGGCTTCGGTCATGATGCCTATGACTACGCTCATAGTATCGACTTATACGATATGTATGCCAAGGTTGTTTTAGATAAAGAAATTCCTGCTAACCCCAATAATTCACGCTATTGTGTGGTGACATTTAGGCAGGCAGATAAAAATTACCAACATTCAGTTGCTGACATTAAGGAACGCTATGCTAATGATGTTAAAGCCGTTAAAGACCTGCCTAAGGTCTACCATGATTTGTTAGGTAGTCAGTTATTTGCTATCCTATGTGACAATGACAACGAGCGTCAAGCAATTACGGATTACATCCGTGCCTAGCGTCAGCTTATTCTTCCTAACTAGAAAAGAGAATATAAGAGCAGAGCTAAAAAGAGCTGGTTTCGAATGTAATGACTCCAAAAGTTAGATGCTTAGTCCGACTTATTGGAGCCACCATAAATCACCAGCTCTTTTTTTGATGAATTTTCTTTACTATTAAAAGTCAGAAAAAACCCCCAAAGTGACTTTGGGGGCTTTTATCGTTATTAGAGTTTCTAGGCTTTAACTGGCATTAGGCAGTCCACTATCGCCTCCCGACCTGTAAATGGTCCGTCGACTATAACCTTCTCCTTGGCTATTTCCTGGACTCACACTAGGTTCTCTTTGAGAGCTTGGTGTTTCTCTAGGTGGATTTTGTAAACCAGATTCATTGCCTCGATCTGTGTTAGGTGCATCCTCTTTTGGATAAGATGAGGTCGAATCTTCAATCTCAGATAATTCACTATCTGAGTGGCCTTCTTCCAGTCCGGAATGACTACTTTCTTCGATTTGACTTTCACTTTCTCTTGAAATGTAAGTTTCGACTTCTTCGCTACTTTCAGTGTAAGAATTGGAGTCAATATCGATGGTGGTTTGTCTGCCATAATTTTGCTTAAGTTCTTGATACAATTCATTATTGACTAAGTCTCGTACACTATGACCAGCGCCTGGATTAGCTAAGCGGAGTGGTTTTGAGCCAAATATTAAATCAACTGTATGGACGGAGTCAGGTTGGGTCCAATCGCTACTTGGATTTCTACTTTCTAAGTGATCCATTACTTGCCGGTATAGGCGATCCGCAATTTGCTGTTGAGCTCTCGTTAAGTAACCATTTTCCTGGTAAGGCTCATCATGCCCAGTCCATACTGTTACTGTATGGTTTTTGGTGTAACCGCTGGCCCAGTGATCGGGGACAGCTCCGGCTGGAATATTCAATTGGCGAACTTGGTCATCCGTGTAATTGGTCGTCCCAGTTTTACCAGCCTCATGGATATTAGGATTATGAATCCAGAAAGATAAACCTGATTTAAAGGTATCTTTTAGGACAGAGGTTAGCATGTAGGCCGTGGAATCTTTCATCGCTTCATGGGATTCACCTTGAACATCAACTTCTTCTCCGTCTGTAGTAATGAAGTAATCAACGGCTTTAGCTTCATTATATTGACCATTATTCCCCATTGCAGCATAGGCAACGCTTAATTGTAAGGGAGTCATTTCTCCACCGATAGCATTGGATTCAACCAGACCTTTGCCATCATTCAAAGTAATTCCTAATTTCTTTAGAAATTCGTCGGCACGTTCTGGACCAACATCTTGGAAGACTTTGATAGCAGGGATATTTCTTGAGTTCTTCAAGGCTGTTCTTAAGGTCATGGTTCCTTGATATTGACGGTCCCAGTTATAAACTTTGGTGCCACTTGAGTATTGATAAGGTTCATCTTTTTCAGTTTGACCTGGTGAATAATTTAAATATTCAAAGGCAGGTCCATAGGCAGATAAGGGTTTTATGGATGAACCGACACTACGATTTAACTGGGTAGCCCGATTTAGTCCCAATTGGTTTTCTAAATGGCGACCCCCGAATAGGGCAATGATATGACTATTGCTGGTGTCTAGAACGGATACCGCTGTTTGGATATTATCATTATCGAAAAGTAAACCATTGCTATCTTCAGCAGTTTGATGTAGGAAAGTTTGTGCTTGCATATCTAGATGAGTATAGACTTTTAAACCATCGGAGTAAAGGTCGTAGCCTGCCGCTTTAACGTCGGCAGCGACTTGCTGAATATAGGAGTCCAGCATCAATTTCTGTTGATTATTGGTATCAATCTGTTCATTAAGCGGGAGTAACCCGTGATCGATGGGCTGGTTAATCGCTTCTTGGTACTCTTCTTGAGTGATGGTGTTATTATCTAACATGGTGTAGAGCACGGTATCACGACGCTCTTTGGCTTTATCAGGATTATGGTAAGGATCGTATTCATTTGGTGCTTGCGGCATCCCGGCTAAAAGCGCAGTTTGATCTAGGCTCAGCTCGGTTAAAGGCTTGCCATAATAGATATTTGCGGCGGTACCAATACCGTAGACACCATTAGCCATATAAACCTTATTAATGTAGTATTCAAAAATTTCCTGTTTAGAAAATTGTGATTCTAACTGTAAGGCCAACCATAACTCTTGGACCTTTCTCTTATAGGTTCGATCCGATTCATTTGTAGAGAAAACAGATAGTTTCACTAATTGTTGGGTAAGGGTAGAACCGCCTTGGGCAATCCCACCTGCTCTTAGGTTTGCAAATAAAGAGCCCATAATACGGATAGGGTCGACACCGCGGTGTTTGAGAAAGCGACGATCTTCTATTGAAGTCACTGCGTCAAAGGTTTCTTGAGAGATTTCATCGCCTTCGACAATAATCCGCTCATTTTGACTGGTTTCAAAGACTTCGTTTCCTTGGTTATCATATACGACAGAGGCTACTGAACCTTGTAAATCGCCTTCGCTAATTTCTGGTGCTTGGGCAATCCAGATCAGGGCAATAATAGCTAAAATAATAAAGACACTGCCTACAGCGCCAAGGCCAATCAGTAATATTTTCTGCCACAAGGGCTTATTGCTAAAATTATTATTTTTTCTTTGTCGTGTCTTTTCCTCTTTATTTAAGCTAGAGGTACGCCTTCTATTATGGGGATAATGAGTAGACAAAAGAGTCACTTCCTTTTTAATTGTTATTTTGTAAATACTTATCCAGAGCAGCTAAATAATCGAGGGGAGGTTGGTATCCGATTTTAATCAAATAACCATGGTTTTTGATGCGTTTGAGACTAATTGAAGCTTTTTGCCCCTCTTGAAAAGCTTGCCAGTCCTCTAATAAAGCACTAAGCGGGTATAGATAGCTTTGCGACAAGGTGGTGAAATGTAAGATAACAAAACTTATACCTCCTTGCTGACTACATTTTTCCATGTGTTTAATCTGATGGTCATGGAAGTTATTGAGGGGAAAACGGGTTTTTGTTTTTGTTTGCTTGGCTTCAAAATCAATATACCTGCCTTGGTAGACTCCATTATAATCAGTGGTTGAGGCTTGTCGATAGTAGGCCTCCGTGATTTTAGCATGTTGACGATTGGGATAATCGACATGGACCACTTGTATAGGCGTTGGTTTTTTATGGATAACTGCCAAGTCATGAGATAGATACCAGGCATTGGAATCATTTAACATGTCCTCCAGCAACATGCCTCTTTTAGCATAAATTGTCTTTGGCTGACGTCTTGAATGCTTATTCAGCGAGGGAGCTTTATGGTACTTCTTCCCATTGGGATAATACATGACCTACCTCCTCTCAAACCATTAATTTATTATAGCAAAAATTGGCATTATTAAGAGAAATACATCCTCTATTTAATATAATTATAATATAGGCAATCTTTTTATCAATGCACAGTATGGATATGCATCTAAAGATATTAAAGACTAGCCTATAAAATTGCAATGGATAAGAATTATTTTGCGATAAATTGGACAAAGCCTTGGAATTAGTGTAATATATCTGAACGTGTAGATTAATCTTAAGGATTAATTCTTGATTTAGAAATTTATTTATAGTTAGGGGAATGACCGCATGTCAGTAAAATTTGAAGAAACAGCGACAAATGAAGGTGTTTTACACTTTACCGTTTCTAAAGAAGATGCTCAAAAAGCTTTAAAACAAGCATACAACCGGGTTAAAGGAAAAGTTAATATTCCTGGTTTCCGTAAAGGTAAAGTAAGTTACCCAGTTTTTGTTAAAATGATTGGTGAAGAAGCCTTATATGAAGATGCTTTAAACTATGCCTTGCCACAAGCTTACGCTAATGCCGTAAAAGAAGCTGATTTGGATGTTGTAGGCCAACCTAAATTTGATGTAGAAAAAATGCACAAGGGTGGTTCTTGGGAATTAAAAGCTGAAGTAGCCACCAAGCCTTCAGTTTCTTTAGGCGATTACAAGGACTTAACTGTTGACAAACAAGACCGTGAAGTAACTGATGAAGATGTGGATAACCGCTTAAAACAAGCCCAAGAAAACTTAGCAGAACTTTCCATTAAGGAAGGAGAAGCTCAAGAAGGCGACACCGTTGTGATTGACTATGAAGGTTCTGTCGATGGGGAAAACTTTGCCGGGGGTAGCGCAGAAAATCACTCCCTAGAATTAGGTTCAAATTCTTTTATTCCTGGCTTTGAAGACCAATTAGTGGGTTCAAAATCTGGAGATGAAGTAGAAGTAAAAGTCACTTTCCCAGAAGAATACCACGCTGAAGATCTAGCTGGTCAAGACGCTATTTTTAAAGTGAAAGTTCATGAAGTAAAAGAAAAATCAGTCCCAGAACTTGATGATGAATTTGCTAAGGATGTTGATGACGATGTTGAAAGCTTAGACGAATTGAAGGCTAAGTATCGTGAACAACTTCAAGAAGCTAAAGACCAACAAGCTGATGAACAAGTGGAAGACCAAGCAATCCGTCAAGCTGTTGACAACGCTGAATTTTCTTCTGTTCCTCAAGCAATGATCGATGAAGAAGTTAACCGTCAACTAGACCACTACTTGAATGAAATGCAACGTCAAGGGATTAGCCCTGAAATGTTCTATCAATTAACTGGTACTTCTGAAGAAGACTTACGTCAACAATTTGCTGAAGACGCCGATACTCGGGTAAAAACCAATTTATTATTAGAACAAATCATTGCTGAAGAAAACATTGAAGTGAGTGAAGAGGATATTGCTAAGGAAATTGAAAACCTAGCAGAAACCTATAATATGGAAGTTGAAGCCGTTAAGAACGTGGTTACTGAAGATATGCTCAAACATGACATTGAATTAAAACAAGCCATGAACTTAATTACCTCAACAGCTAAAGAAAAATAATCTGAACAGCTATTTTAAAAAATAGGTCAGAAATCGAGTGGGAGGTCGCATTGATTGACTTCACACTCGTTTTTTGTCACAATACATTAGATAGAGAAGGAGGAATGCGTAGAATGTTTAATGACGATAACGATAGCAATATCCATTGTTCCTTTTGTGGAAAGTCACAAGACCAAGTGACCAAGTTAATTGCAGGACCGGATGTTTATATCTGTGATGAATGTGTGAAACTCTGTCAAGAAATTATTGAAGATGACTTAAACGTTCAATCAGATAACCAAGAGTTTATCGTGAACCCTCCTAAGCCAACTGAAATCCGTCAAATTTTGGATGATTACGTGATTGGACAGACAGATGCCAAAAAGGCTTTATCTGTGGCCGTTTATAATCACTATAAACGTATTAACAGCAACCAAATTAAGAATCAAGACGAAGATAATGTAGAATTACAAAAAAGTAATATCTTATTAGTTGGTCCAACTGGTTCAGGGAAAACTTATTTAGCTCAAACTCTAGCCCGCATATTGAAAGTACCCTTTGCTATTGCGGATGCCACGAGTTTAACTGAAGCAGGTTATGTTGGAGAGGACGTTGAGAATATTCTCTTAAAACTGCTACAAGCAGCTGATTTTGATGTGGATAAAGCTCAACAAGGTATTATTTATATTGATGAAATTGATAAAATAGCAACCAAGGCGGAAAATGTTTCTATTACCCGCGATGTCAGTGGTGAAGGGGTTCAACAGGCCCTCCTGAAAATTCTAGAAGGAACGGTTGCTAATGTTCCTCCTCAAGGTGGACGTAAACATCCCCATCAAGAGTTCATCCAAATCGATACTACTAATATCCTATTTATTGTAGGTGGGGCTTTCGATGGAATTGAAAATATCATTAAGGAACGTACTGGCCATAAAGTAATTGGCTTTCAAGCAACTAAGACGACAAAAGCTGAAAAGCATGACCTCATGACGCAGGTGATTCCTGAAGACTTACAAAAATATGGCTTAATTCCGGAATTTATCGGGCGTTTACCCATTATTGCTAGTTTAGATGAATTGAATGAGGAAGACTTGGAACGTATCCTGACAGAACCTAAGAATGCTTTGATTAAGCAATATAAGCAGTTATTAGCCATGGATAATGTTCAGTTAGAGTTTACTGATGACTCCTTACGGGCCATTGCTCAAAAAGCTATTGACCGTAAAACTGGAGCGCGGGGATTAAGGTCCATTATTGAAGAATCGATGTTAGAAGTGATGTATGATATTCCTAGTCGTGAAGATGTTTCTAAGGTTATCATTACTGAAGAAGTCGTTAAAGATCATGCAAGTCCCGAACTCTATGACCAAGACGGTCAGTTAATTGCCTAATGAATTAATTGAAGAGGGGCTGTGACAAGAGTCACAGCCTCTTTCTCAATGCAGTCCCTTATTTAAGCAAGTCATAAGACGCCTAAGCCTGTAGTAAGCTTAGGGAAAATCACTTTTAAATAATAGTCTCAAGCTCGCCTAAGTCTGTTTTATAACGTAAGGAGCACCTCATGATACAAGCACAGAATATTGAATTTATGCTAAGCGCCGCCAGTCCTAAACAATACCCAGTTCCTGACCGCCCAGAGATTGCTTTAGCTGGCCGGTCCAATGTGGGGAAGAGCAGTTTCATTAATACCATGACCAACCATAAAAAGATTGCTCGTATTTCCAGTAAGCCTGGGAAGACCCAGCAGTTAAATTATTATAATCTTGATAATAGTCTTTACTTAGTTGACGTTCCTGGCTATGGATACGCCAAAGTAAGTAAAACGGAGCGAAGTCGCTGGCAAAAACAACTGGCAGATTATTTTATCCAACGGGAAAATTTAGAAGCTGTCTTTCTTTTGGTAGATTTTAGACACCGACCGAGTAAAGATGATATCAATATGAAAGATTTTCTTGACCAGTGTCAGGTACCGTATTTTATTATTGCGACTAAGGCGGATAAGGTGAAGAAAAATCAATGGCACAACCACCTGCAAGCTATAAAAGAAGATTTAGACTTGGTGACTGAAGATCAAATTTTACCTTATTCTTCTGCCAACCGTGAGGGGCGTGATGAGGCATGGGAAGTCATCAATGCCTTATTGGCTGGAGACTATGACGAATAGCTATTGTTTGAAAAGAAATATCTGACAATATTTTCGCTCTTATCTTGCATTCAAAAATTATCTTCACTATAATTTACTCTGATATAGCCAGTGGAGAAAGTGGGAGGATACAATGGCCTTTATACCGGAGGAAGTTATTGATCAGGTCCGCCAAAATGTTGACATTTTAGATATTATTGGTCAGTTTGTGGATCTTCAAAAGCGAGGAAAAAATTACTTTGGCAAATGTCCCTTTCACGATGAAAACACGCCCTCATTTACTGTAGAAGCTAATAAGCAATTTTATAAGTGCTTCTCTTGTGGTAAAGGTGGCAATGTCTTTAATTTCCTAATGGATTTAGAAGGATATAGCTTTCCTCAAGCTGTAAAAGAAGTGGCTCAATTAGCTAATCTTAAGTTGGACTTTAATTTTGACCAGCTAGACCCAGGGACCAGTGTCCGTCAGTATAATGAAGAAGAGCAAACGCTTATCGATATCCATGAAGAGCTGGCAAATTTATACCATTATTTATTAATGAATACCAAAGCTGGGCACCAAGCTTTGACCTATTTAGAAGACCGGGGGTTAAAATCGGAAACCCTAGTCCAATATCACATTGGTTGGTCTCCCTACGATGGCCAGTTAACTTTCAACCATGTAAAAAACAAGGGGTATGACAGTGAAGCAATTGTAGCTAGTGGCATTTTTGTGGGTGATGGTCCGGAAAAAATCGATCGCTTTAGGGGACGTATAGTATTTCCTTTACGTGATAAATTTGGTCATGTCTTGGGCTTCTCAGGAAGAATTCTTGAAGCCGATAGCGCAAATTCGCAGGCTAAATACTTAAACAGTCCAGAAACACCGATTTTTAAAAAAAATAATTTTCTATTTAACCTTGATTTAGCCCAAGACAGCATTCGCAAGGAAAAGGAAATTATTCTTTTTGAAGGCTTTATGGATGTCATTCATTCCTACCAGGCCGGGGTCAAGCAAGGCGTCGCTTCTTTGGGGACCAGTTTAACTGATCGTCAGATTCAAGTCCTCTATCGCAGCTCACGCCAACTTTTGCTCGCTTATGATGGTGACAAACCCGGTTTAAAGGCAAGTAAGCGGGCGCTTGAACACATCGCCCAGCAAAGTCCTAGTATGCGAGTTAACCTGCTCATGTTTCCAAGTGGGATGGATCCTGATGAATTTATTGGTCGCTATGGCGATCAACGCTACCAGCAATTTATCCAAGAGCAAAGAATGACGCCGATTGCTTTCTATCGGCACTTTTATCAGCAAGAGTTTTCTTTAGCAAATGACCAGGGTAAGATCCAATACATCAAGGCCATGCTAGCTGTTATTAGCCGCTTATCTTCCACTATTGAGCAAGATGTCTACTTACAGGAATTGAGTGAAGACACTGGGGTTGATAAACGTTCGCTTCAAGCCCAACTTCACTTTGAGCAGGAGACCGGACAGCGAGAAGAGCAGTTTTCTGAAGTTAGCCGCGAGGAAGCAGAAATACAACTGGATAAATTCCCCTTAAAAAAATATTCCAGTTTACAGCGCTTTGAGTTACAATTACTTAACCGACTACTAACATCTGAGAATGCTTGGTATTTAATCAAAAATATTGATGGAAACTTTCATTTTGAAAGTAGTAGTATTGAAAGTGTCTATCTTTTACTATGGGCCTACCGGCAAAGTGAAGGAGAAAGTATTGATATTGGGAATTTTTATCAGACCCTTCGCTCTGATGCTGATAGGCGGATCGTTATTGACGCTCAGGCGATGAATCTTCCGCCTGAGTGTACTGGTCAGGAAATTAGCGATTTAATTTATCAAATAAAAGATAAGAGTCATTATCAGGACCAAATTAGGCAGATCAACCGGGATATAGCGGATGCTAAGCAAATTAATGATTATGCTAAAATTAGCGATTTAAATCAACAGAGAATACAAATATTGCGACAAATGAAACTGTCAAAAAAGAAGTCAGGAGAGATTTAATTGAGCAAAACGACCGACAAGCAGGAAAAAACTTTAAAACAAGCCAGTCAAGAATTACTTAATGAGAAGAAAATATTGGGCTCTATTTTATATACTGAGTTAAGTGATAAAATTGCTCAACCCTATTCTTTGAATGATGAACAAATGGATCAGCTTATTGAAAAATTTGAAGACGGTGGCGTAGCCGTTGTTGATGAAGATGGGGGCCCAACTAACCGTCAGTTACAAAACGAAGCGCTTAAGATGCAAGAAGACGATGAAGAATCTGAAAAAGATATTGATCAAATCTTAGATGAAGAAGAAAAAACTAAGAAGAAAGATAAAAAAGACAAAAAAGATACTAATAAGTCGACTTCTTCAACGAGTTCAAAGGTAAAAACCAATGATCCTGTACGTATGTATCTTAAAGAAATTGGCCGAGTAGACTTACTGACAGCTGATGAAGAGGTTGCCCTTGCCAAAAGAATTGAAGCCGGAGATCCAGTAGCCAAGCAAGAGCTGGCCGAAGCCAATCTCCGTTTAGTCGTGTCGATTGCTAAACGTTATGTCGGTAGAGGTATGTCATTTTTAGACCTGATCCAAGAAGGAAATATGGGCTTAATGAAGGCAGTAGAAAAATTTGATTATACCAAGGGTTTCAAATTTTCCACTTATGCCACTTGGTGGATTCGTCAAGCGATTACCCGTTCGATCGCTGACCAAGCCCGTACCATTCGTATACCGGTACATATGGTGGAGACTATTAATAAATTAGTCCGCATTCAACGGCAATTACTCCAAGAACTCGGTCGCGAACCCACGCCAGAAGAAATTGGTGCGGAAATGGACCTACCTACTGAAAAAGTGAGAAACATTATGAAAATCTCACAAGAACCAGTTTCCTTGGAAACCCCTATTGGTGAAGAAGATGATTCCCATCTTGGCGATTTTATTGAAGACAATGATGCCATGCAGCCAGATGAATATACCAATCAGGAATTGTTAAAAGAACAACTCAATGAAGTGCTGGATACTTTAACTGATCGGGAAGAAAATGTCTTACGTCTTCGTTTCGGTTTAGAAGATGGTCAAACTAAAACGTTAGAACAAGTCGGACAACAATTTGGGGTGACTCGAGAAAGAATCCGTCAAATTGAAGCCAAGGCCTTACGTAAATTACGCCACCCAAGTCGTCTCAAACAATTAAAAGATTTTCTAGAAGACTAAAAGCAACTCTGATAATAGTAATGGCATTCAAATGTTGGATCCTTTTCCAATGCTTGAATGCCTTTATTTTATCCTTCGCTTTTTTAGATCACAATTGAAAGGAAAATGATCACTGTTGAATCCAATTATTAATCATGCTATCTTTAGATCAATTAGTTCATTCTAGAAGGAAGAGATGTCTTAGTGAAAGTAGTAAAATTCGGTGGTAGCTCTCTAGCTAATGATAAGCAAATAAAAAAAGTGAAGAATATCATCGCCAGTGATAAGGACCGAAAAATTATTATTGTTTCTGCACCTGGAAAGCGTTTTGATGGGGATATAAAAGTGACCGATTTATTAATTGAGTTAGCCTCACAGACACTGAATGGCAGCGTGGATACCTCCCAAACCTATAAGGAAATCGTTGAAAGGTATCGCGATATGGCAGAAGCCTTAGAAATACAAGAGCCAGTCATTGATGAAATCAAAAAATCTTTAAATGACATCCTCAATATGGATAAAAGTCAACCGGAATACTTTATCGATGCCCTCAAAGCGAGTGGGGAAGATAATAACGCTAAATTAATCGCGGCCTATTTCAGAACTTGTGGCTTGAATGCGAGCTACATCAACCCTGGTGAGGCGGGTTTGATTCTTAGTGATGAACCCGGCAATGCTAAGGTCTTAGCGGAATCCTATCTCAATTTAGCAAAATTAAAAGAACGTGATGAAATTTTAGTTTTTCCTGGCTTTTTTGGTTACACCAAAGAAGGTAAGTTAGTCACTTTTTCACGTGGTGGTAGCGACATTACCGGAGCTATCGTTGCCAATGGAGTGGGGGCCTCTATGTATGAGAACTTTACTGATGTTGATAGCATCTTTGTTGCTAGCCCGGCCCACGTTCACAACCCGGTTGGAATCAGCAATTTAACCTATCGAGAAATGCGTGAACTCTCCTATGCAGGCTTTACTGTGGTTCATGACGAGGCATTGTACCCTGCTTTTGCAGAAAACATTCCCGTCGTAGTCAAAAATACCAATAATCCGGAAGCCCCTGGGACAATGATTACGGAGAAAAAAATGACTGAAAATAAATGGCCAATTGCTGGTATCGCTAGCCATGGTGGATTTGCTTCTGTTTATATTACAAAATATATGATGAATCGCGAAGTGGGTTTTATGCGCCGAGTATTAAGCGTTTTTGAAGAATACGACTGTAGTGTAGAGCATGTGGTATCAGGGATTGATGATATTGACGTTATCTTTAAAGAAGAGCAACTTTCCGCAAAAGAATTAGATGAACTGCTTTTAGCGATCCAGACACGCACAGCAGCTGACAAGGTCGAAAAAAGAGAGAATCTTTGCCTCTTGATGATTGTTGGTGAATCCATGCAATCAAGTATCGGGATTACTGCCCGGGCGACTAAGGCCCTTAGTCAAGCTAACATTAACTTAGAAATGATTAACCAGGGGTCTAGCGAAAACAGTGTGATGTTTGGTATCAAGGAAAATAAAGAAGCAGAAGCTGTACGGGCAATTTATGATGAGTTTTTTGATGCAAAAGATTAATCTACATGTTAGGTTTAAAGAAAATCAGAGAAGCCACTAAAGAAGTCGAATTTGTTTTGACTAAAAGTAATTTTATGGATTGATTTATCACTTATTTTAAAAAATGCTTGCTATCTTAGAAGGAATAGGCTAAAGTAAGTAACAATAAATGTTACTAATACTTTGATAAAAAAGATTAGAAATTCTTTAGTCTTTTTTATTGGCCTAACTTATGAAAGGGGTTACTCACATGGCTCAAGCAAAAGTAGTGATTCAAAACCTAAAGAAGAGTTTTGATGATAATGAAGTTCTCAAAGATATCAACTTAGAAATCAGCGAAGGTGAAGTGGTCTGCATCATCGGTCCTTCGGGTTCAGGGAAATCTACTTTATTGCGATGCATTAATCGTTTAGAGACGATTGATGGGGGTAGTGTGGTAGTCGATGGTATTGATATGTCTGATGAAAGTATCGATATCGACAAGGCGCGTGAAAATATCGGAATGGTTTTCCAACAATTTAACCTATTTCCGCATATGACTGTTAAAGAAAATATTACTCTAGCACCTCTACAATTAAATAAATTAAGTCAAGAAGAAGCTGACCAAAAAGCCCTTGAGTTATTAGATAGCGTTGGCCTTAAAGAAAAAGCCGATGCTTATCCTAATTCCTTATCTGGTGGTCAAAAGCAACGGGTAGCAATTGCTCGGGCCTTGGCTATGGATCCTGACTTAATGTTATTTGACGAACCCACCTCAGCCTTGGACCCAGAAATGGTTGGTGACGTGTTAGAAGTCATGAAAGATCTTGCTAGACAAGGGATGACCATGGTAATTGTGACCCATGAAATGGGCTTTGCTAAAGAAGTGTCTGACCGTACCTTGTTTATGGATGGTGGTTACATTGTCGAGTCAGGGAAACCAGAAGACCTATTCAATCATCCCCAACATCAACGGACCCAAGATTTCTTAGAAAAGGTACTCTAATTAATAAAACAACTGACCTTGGAGTTAGCATGAACTAGTGGAGTCATTTAGATAAGAATATTTTTATTTAGAAGAGAGGCGGAGTCATTATCCTAGCCTCTTTTTTAATTTAGGAGGAGAAGAGTAATTCCGGCTTTTCAAGCTATGGTAAAAAAATTATAATTAAACAGGAAATCATTATAATTCTGATTAATGAATGGTACAATATTACTACTATTGATTTACGACTTGGAAAGGATGGAGCAAATTGCGCCAATTTTTTGAAAATAAAAAACTTGTGGTTGTGCTATTGAGTGTTATTAGCTCGCTTAGCCTGATTGCTTTTTCCACCTTTGGACAGGAAAGTTTACCCCAACCCATGACCTGGGTGAATGACTTTACTGCAATGGTAGCTCGCCTGATATCGACCCCAACAAATTCCATCATGCAATTTGGCGATTCTGTGACTAATTTACAGAACACCTATCAGGAAAATCAGCAATTAAAAAAACAACTGTCCACTTTACAGAGCTTAGAAGCTCAAAATACGATTTTAAAAGAAGAAAATAAGCAAATGACCAATCTTTTAAAATTGAAACCGACCCTGGTTGGCAAGACAGTAATTGCAGCTTCAGTCATTTCCAGAGCCCCTGAAAATTGGCTAGACAAGTTAACCATTGACGTCGGCTCAAACAACGGGGTTAAGGAGAACATGTCGGTCATGACTGACTCAGGCCTCATTGGTCGAGTTTCCGAAGTTGGTCCTACAAGTGCAAAAGTGAGCTTAGTCACTTCAGACCAAGAAGATGCGGTGGAAATTGCTGCTGGTGTCCAATCGGATGATGGGATATTTTATGGGGTGATTGACCAATACGATTCCAGTCATAACCGCTTAATTGTCAATCAAATTCCTAAGGAAGCTAAAATAAAAGAGGGGAATCTGGTAACCACAAGTGGTCTGGGAGGCGTTTCTCCAGAAGGTTTAATCATTGGAAAAGTGGCTAAAATGGAAGATGATGAATTTGCTTTAGCTAAACGTGTTTATGTCGAGCCAGCAGCGAATTTCAATGATATCCGTCATGTCTTTGTGATTATGTCTCAAAGAAGTGAACCAGATACAGAGAACCCTAATGCGGCTGAAGAAATTCCAGGAGCCAATCACCAAGCTCAAGCCAGCCAAGCTGGGGCAAGTAATCATGCAAATTAGGAGGAGAGAGTGATATGTTCGATTATATACGCTATCATTTAACCCTTCCTGTTTTCTTAATTTTTGTTTTCTTACTGGATGGCGCTTTAGTCAACGTCTTACTAGCTAGTGTGGATACCTATGCCTACCAAATTATTCCCAGTCTTTTACTGATAAGCTTAACCCTGATTCCCTTATACTATAACCAGCCAAGAACGATTTACTTGATGGCTTTTATTATTGGTTTTCTATATGATTCATACTATAACGGAATTCTAGGAATTAATTTATTTCTGTTTCCAGCAGTCGTTTACTTATCCTACCAGGTAAAAAATCGCTTTCCCTTGAATTTTTATAGCATTTGGGTCTGGGCTGTGATCATGTATCTTTTATATCACAATGTGATTTATTGGCTCTATAGGATCTTACGTATTCACGGGGACACTTATCTTAAGTTCTTAGCTAGCTTTTTAGGGCCCTCCCTATTATTTAATAGTTTAGTGATTTTTCTGCTCAACCTGATTATTTATCGCTTAGTAAATTGGGTCAAGGGCTGATCCTTATTGGGTTTTAAAAATAAATAAATCTTGCTAAATACAAATAATATCAGTATAATGAAAATTAATATCATAATGACAGTGAATGGAAGAGGCTAAAAGCTTTCTTTTAAAGAGAGTCTGGCTGGTGGAAACAGACAAAGAAACTTTAGCTACACACCCAGGAGTTAATAGTTTAAAAGGCTATTCGCCTAGCGAGCGTTACATCGCGATGTTACTAACATCATGAGGCAATTATTGTGAGGTAGTTGCGAAAAAAGGTGGAACCACGAAAGCGTCCTTTTCGTTTTGAACGAAGAGGGCGTTTTATTTTTTATTAAAAGAAAAGGAGGAGTTTGTCATGATAGCAGGATTCGACTTGAAAAAGTCTTGGATGGTTATGGTTTTTGCTTTAGTTACTATTTTGGGGTTGGTGGCAAACCACCATGTTGAAGCTGAAGAGACAGCTCCTCAAGAGCGGATGGAAGCAGTTGAAGAGGGGCCAAAAAGAGGCGATAAGGTCGTCATTGGCCTAGATGATACCTTTGCTCCTATGGGATTCCGTAATGGGCAAAATGAAATTGTTGGTTTTGACATTGACTTAGCCCAAGCTATTGCTGAAATTTACGGCTGGGAGCTCGACTTTCAGCCGATTGACTGGGCAATGAAAGAAACCGAATTGAATAGTGGTAATATTGACTTACTTTGGAATGGTGTCGGAATTACCCCTGAAAGAGAAGAACAGATGCTCTTTTCACAGCCTTATTTGGAAAGTCCAAACATCGTTATTACCAAAAAAGAAAGTCCCATAAAGGAACTCTCCGATTTACCTGGAAAAACGATTTCGACCCAGTCTGGCTCGACGACAGCTGAAGACATTAAGGATTGGCCCAATCAACTCTACCAAAAGCTGGCGCAAAAACCGGTTCTCTATTCCAGTTATAATGAGGTTTTTGCTGATTTAGATTCCGGTCGTGTGGATGCTGTGGTCACTGATTATACTTATGGTCACTATATTATGGAGGTTCGTGGGGAAGAAAAATATGACTCCTTCGTGGACCCCAGTAAGGAGCCTGAGCAAATGGCAGTCGCGATGCGAAAATCTGCTAGCGGTCTTAAGACAATGATCGACCAAGGGCTTGACCAAGTAAAGGCTAACGGGAAATATGATGAAATTGTCGCCAAATGGTTTGGAGAAAACCGCCAAGTGGCTAGCCAGGAGAATATTATTCAAAAAATACTTCCCTCCCTGTGGAGTGGTTTTAAACTAACCCTTGTCTTATTTGCCTTGGTACTGATACTTAGTCTTCCATTAGGTTTTCTTATCGCCATTTTGCGCGTCTTTAGCCCCAAACTGATTCAATGGTTAATTGAAGGCTATGTCTTTATTATGCGAGGGAGTCCGCTCATGTTACAACTGATGATGGTTTTCTTCGGCCTACCTTATTTAGGAATTAATTTGGATCGCTTTACCGCAGCCCTTATTGCCTTTGTGATAAATTATGCCGCTTATTTTGCGGAAATTTTTCGGGGTGGGATTACTTCCGTACCCCAAGGACAATATGAAAGTATCAAAGTCTTAGGAATTGGCTGGCAAAGAGGATTTCGTCGCATCATTTTACCCCAAGTGATGAAAATAACCCTACCATCTGTCGGTAATGAAGTGATTGCCTTAGTTAAGGATACTTCATTAGTCTATGTGATTGGCCTTGGAGAATTGTTACGGGCTGGTTCGATTGCTGCTAACACCTATGCAACCATTATTCCTTATCTGGTTTGTGGGGTGTTCTATTTAATCTTCACTGCCTTTGTAACCCTTGCCTTGCGTAGAATTGAATATCGGGTGAGCTGGTAGTCCAGCGATGAAAGAGGAGGGATTTTAATGGCCTTAATAGTTTCTAATTTAAAAAAAGCTTACAACGGTAATATGGTGATTGATAAATTTAATTGCCGGATTGATCCAGGGGAAATTGTTATTTTACTGGGTCCATCTGGAACCGGGAAGACGACATTTATGCGTTTGATCAATAACTTAGAAAAATGTGACCAAGGGAATATCGCCATTGGTGACCGGGTCCTCTGCCAAGAGACTTCCCAAGGGGTTCAATACAGTGATAAGGCCAGTCAACGCCGTTATCAAAACGCCATTGGCATGGTCTTTCAAAATTACCAATTGTTTCCTAATTTTACAGTATTAGACAATGTCTTAGAAGCACCTATCGCTCAAAAGTTAGCGCCAAAGTCCGATTTGCTCGATCAGGCCATGTTTTTACTAGATAGCGTGGGCCTAAAAGATAAGGCCAATGCCTATCCATCTACCTTGTCAGGAGGACAAAAGCAAAGGGTTGCTATTGCTAGAGCCATGATGCTGTCACCAGAGATCATTTGTTTTGATGAACCGACTTCAGCCCTTGACCGCGAGTCCGCTAATCAGGTAGGAAAGTTAGTTCAAGCTATTGCTAAACAAGGGAAGGGCATTTTAGTGGTTACCCACGATACCCAATTTGGTGAAGATTTTGGTACTCGGATTGTTTCTTCTGAAGAATTTAAATAAGCCATCTTAATTACTTATTATTATTTTTGGGAAAATGATTGCCAAGTAATCAAAGATTGTGCTATAGTATAAAAAATTGAATTTGCCTTTAAACCTGTCCCGTGAGGCAGGCAAGGAGACTTATATAAAAAAGGGATTAGTCTATACATGACTAGTCTTTTCGTCGAGCCTCCTTGTATAGGAGGCTTTTTTAGTGGAAAAAAGTGGATAAAAGAGGCTTGTTCAGTTCCTATCGACTAAAAATAGGCGTTAAAAGGCTCCTGTGAGAGCTAACGAAAGGATAAGAAATGACAAAAAAGAGATTAATTTTAGAAGATGGTAGTGTCTTTGAAGGAGAAGGCTTTGGTTACGACAAAGAGGTGATTGGTGAGCTGGTCTTTAATACTGGAATGTCTGGTTATCAAGAATCCATCACTGACCAATCTTACGCTGGTCAATTATTGACCTTTACTTATCCCTTAATTGGTAACTATGGGATTAATTATGATAACTATGAATCCTTAAATCCTTCATGTGTTGGTGTCATTGTTCATGAGTGGGCTAGACGTCCCAGTCATTGGAAGTCTCAAATGAATCTCGATACCTTCTTAAAACAGAAAAAAATTCCTGGCCTAGCTGGTATTGACACTCGTTTATTAACCAAGAAAATCCGCAAGCATGGGGTTATGAAGGCTTACTTAACCAGTAAAGAAGCCCCTTTGAGTGATCTATTGGCAGTCCTAAGGAATACAGAACTTGATCAAAAATTGATTCAAAAAGTCTCTACCCAAGCGGCTTATCCGATTCCTGGTCAAGGTTACCGGGTCATCGTGATGGACTTTGGTTTAAAACACTCAATCTTAGCTGAATTATCCAAGCGCAATTGTCAGGTGACCGTGGTTCCATATGATACCAGCTTAGAGGAAATTACCGCCCTAGCTCCAGATGGGATTGTTTTATCCAATGGACCTGGTGACCCTGATGATCTTCCTGAAGCATTAGACACCATCCGCGAATTAGAGAAGCGTTATCCCTTATTTGGAATCTGCATGGGCCATCAACTGTTTTCAAAGGCTAACGGGGCTAAAACTTATAAAATGAAATTTGGTCATCGTGGTTTTAACCATGCCGTTAGGGAACTTGCGACTGGTCAAATTCATTTTACTAGTCAAAACCACGGTTATGCTGTCAGTCGAGAAGATTTACCAGCAGACCTAGAAATCACCCATGAAGAGATTAATGACCATACTGTCGAAGGGCTTCGTCACAAAAAATACCCCGCCTTTTCGGTGCAATACCATCCCGATGCTTGCCCTGGCCCCCATGATGCTGACTATCTATTTGACAGCTTCTTAAAGTTAATTGAAGAAAGTAAACAAGCAAAATAGTCTATTTAAATCTAATCAGTGAGTTAGAAAATAGGAGGAAATATGACAAAACGTAATGATATTAAAAAAATAATGGTTATTGGTTCTGGCCCTATTGTGATTGGCCAGGCAGCAGAATTTGATTATGCAGGGACTCAAGCTTGTTTAGCCTTACGCGAAGAAGGTTATGAAGTGGTCTTAGTGAACTCTAATCCAGCGACCATTATGACTGACCGTGAAGTAGCCGATAAGGTTTATATGGAACCTTTGACATTGGAATTTTTAACTCAAATTCTGCACCAAGAACATCCTGATGCTCTCTTACCTACCTTAGGGGGGCAAACAGCCCTGAATATGGCTATTGAACTTTCCCAAGCTGGCGTTTTAGAAGATTTAGAAATCGAACTCTTAGGAACGGACTTAAAAGCCATCAACCAAGCTGAAGACCGGGAACAATTTAAGGAGTTAATGGAAAGCTTAGGTGAACCGATTCCTGAATCCAAAATCGTCCACCATGTTGATGAAGCTATCGCCTTTGCTAATGAAATTGGCTATCCGATAATTGTTCGTCCTGCTTTTACTCTAGGAGGAACTGGTGGGGGACTCTGCGACAATGAGGAAGAATTAGCGGAAATTGCTGAACATGGCTTATCCTTATCTCCAGTTCACCAATGTTTGATTGAGCGTTCGATCACCGGCTACAAAGAAATTGAATACGAAGTGATGCGGGATAGCCAAGACAATGCCTTGGTAGTATGTAATATGGAAAATTTTGACCCGGTGGGTATTCATACTGGGGATTCCATTGTTTTTGCCCCATCACAAACTCTTTCCGACGAGGATAGCCAAATGCTCAGAGATGTGAGCTTAAAAATTATTCGGGCCCTCGGGATTGAAGGTGGCTGTAATGTCCAATTAGCTCTGGACCCTCATTCAGCTAACTATTATGTGATTGAAGTTAACCCTCGGGTGTCACGTTCTTCAGCCTTGGCTTCTAAGGCTACTGGTTACCCTATTGCTAAACTAGCCGCTAAGATAGCTGTTGGTTTGACTCTCGATGAAATGATCAATCCAGTCACTGGTTCTTCCTATTCCATGTTTGAACCTGCTTTAGACTATGTGGTATGTAAGATGCCGCGCTTTCCTTTTGACAAGTTTGAGCATGCTGACCGCCATCTAGGGACCCAAATGAAGGCAACTGGGGAAGTGATGGCGATTGGTAGAAATATCGAAGAAAGCCTGCTCAAGGCTTACCGGTCATTAGAAATTGGCGTGATCCATAATGAAATTAGTGACTTTGCTGACTTAGATATGGATACCATAGCTGAAAAAATCAAACATCCCCAAGATGATCGTTTCTTTTATTTATCTGAAGCGGTCCGCCGTGGGGTAGATATTGATTTGTTAAACCAATGGACTGGGATCAATCCTTTCTTCCTTGATAAGCTCTTAGTTATTGCGGAATTGGAAGAAGAATTAAGCCAAAATGTAGGGGATCAGTACAGCTTGCGCAAGGCCAAGGTAAAAGGCTTTTCCGATGTAAAAATCGCTGAACTATGGGACTGGACGCCAGAAGAAGTGAGAAAATATCGCCTTGAGACTGGCATTCTGCCAAGTTATAAAATGGTTGATACCTGTGCAGGGGAATTTGAATCGCAAACCCCATACTTCTATTCCACCTACGCAGAAGCCAACGAATCCCAAGTTTCTAACCGTGAAAAAGTCATTGTCTTAGGGTCTGGGCCTATTCGTATTGGTCAAGGGGTTGAATTTGACTATGCCACGGTCCACTGTGTTGAAGCTTTAAAACATGCAGGCTATGAAGCCATAGTTATTAATAGTAATCCAGAAACGGTCTCCACTGACTTTTCGATATCGGACAAATTATATTTTGAACCCTTAAGTTTTGAAGATGTGATGAATGTTATTGACTTAGAGCGGCCTAAAGGGGTTATCGTTCAGTTCGGTGGGCAAACAGCGATTAATCTGGCTTGGCCACTGGCTAGAGCTGGAGTGAAATTACTGGGAACTCAAGTAGAAGATATTGACCGCGCAGAAGATCGTGATCTTTTTGAACAATTGATTCATTCTTTAAATATTCCTCAGCCTAATGGGAAAACGGTAATGAATGAAAGTGAAGCGGTCAAGGCAGCCAAAGAAATTGGTTATCCTGTTTTAGTACGTCCTTCCTATGTCATTGGTGGTCGGGCTATGGAAATTGTCTATAGTGAAACTGAATTACATAAATATATCCAAAGCGCTGTTGAAGTTAGTGAGGATCATCCTGTCTTAATCGACGATTACCTCCTCGGTATAGAGTGTGAAGTTGATGTGATCTCAGATGGTGAAGATGCCTATGTTCCAGGCATTATGGAACATATTGAACGCGCCGGAGTGCACTCGGGAGACTCCATTGCTGCCTATCCACCTCAAAACCTAAGTGCATCGGTGCAAGCAACCATCATTCAATACAGTCAGGAATTAGCTAAATCCTTGCACTGTGTGGGCTTAATGAACATTCAATTTATCGTCCAAGGCGAGAAAGTCTATGTGATCGAAGTCAATCCAAGAGCCAGTCGGACGGTGCCATTCCTCTCTAAGGTAACTAATATTTCTATGGCTCAAGTCGCTACCCAATTAATTCTTGGTAAAAAACTTGGCGATTTGATCGATCTTAGTTCGCCAAAAGAAGCAGATGGCGTCTATATCAAGGCACCGGTCTTCTCCTTTAATAAATTGGCCAAAGTAGATAGTTTACTAGGTCCGGAAATGAAATCGACAGGTGAAGTCATTGGATGTGGTCGTAGTTTAGAAGAAGCTCTCTACAAGGCCTTTGAGGCTAGTGGCTTACACCTGCCACAGTTTGGAAACATTCTCTTCACCATTGATGACCTTTCGAAAGAAGAAGCCTTGACTCTGGCTAATGGCTTTAAGTGCTTAGGGTATGAAATTTTAACGACTACGGGTACGGGCCAATACTTTAGCAATAACGGTCTAAAAGTAAAAGCTGTGGCTAAAATAAGCAGTAATGAGGCAAATAGTATTCCTAATTTAATTGAAAATGGCAAGATTCAAGCCATTATCAATACTGTCGGTGGACAAAAAGAAGCTGGTGAGGATGGTCAAATTATCCGTCAATTAGCTATTGAACATAATATTCCACTGTTTACCACCTTAGATACCGCTTTAGCTATGCTGAAGGTACTACAAAGTCGCAGTATCTCAACTCAAGCATTATAAGATAGACAAGAAATCGTTAAACTTTAGAAAAATTTTAGGGGGATAAGAATGGAACATTTAACCAGTGTACAAGACTTAAGCAATGAAGAAGTAATGGAGCTTATTAGACAAGGGGAAACTTTTAAAAATAGTCCAGTAGCGGTTCATCCCCAATCCATTACTATGGCTAATTTGTTTTATGAAAATTCAACTAGAACACATATGAGTTTTGAGCAGGCAGAACGGCGCTTGGGTTATCAAGTCTTACCTTTTGAAGTGAGTCAGAGTTCGGTCAATAAAGGCGAAAGTCTCTATGATACCGTTATTACTTTAGAAGCTATTGGAGCTAATGCATTAGTTATTCGCCATTCTCAAAATGAGTACTATCTTGACCTATTAAAAGAGCTTAATAAGCACCACCACAAAATCCACCTTATTAATGGTGGGGATGGTAGTGGCCAACATCCGAGCCAATGCTTACTAGATATGATGACTATCTATGAGGAGTTTAAGCACTTTGATGGTTTGAAGGTTGCAATTATTGGTGACATTAAAAATTCACGGGTAGCTCGCAGCAATGCCCAATTACTCAACCAATTGGGGAGTGAAGTATTCTTTTCGGGTCCAGAAGCCTGGTATGATCCCCAAATGGACCAATATGGCAGCTACCAAGACATTGACCAGTTAATTGACCAAATGGATGTGGTGATGCTCTTACGGGTCCAACATGAAAGACATTCTGATGACCCATTGGAGGAGAGTTTTGACCCTAAGCGTTATCATGAGAAATATGGAATTAATTTAGACCGTTATCAAAAGCTACAAGACCATGCCATATTAATGCATCCAGGTCCTATTAATCGTGACGTTGAACTGGCTAGTGAACTAGTAGAATCAGAAAAGAGTCGCTTTGTGCAACAAATGGAAAATGGCGTTTATATGAGAATGGCTATCTTAAAGAGTGTGATTGAGGGTGAGAAATAATGAAAGTCCTAATTCAAGCAGGTAAGGTTTATAGTCAGGGTTCTTTGACGACTATGGATATTCTTATTGAGGAAGGAAAGATCCAAGCTCTTGGTCAACACTTGGTCGACCAAGATGAAGTTGATCAAGTGATTGATGCTTCAGGCTGTTTGGTGACTCCAGGCCTTATTGATATCCATGTCCATTACCGAGAACCAGGTTTTGAAGACAAAGAAACGATTGCTAGTGGTAGCCGGGCAGCAGCTCGCGGAGGTTTTACTAGCGTATGTACCATGGCTAACACCAATCCTGTTCCTGATACCCCTGAAAAACTTAGCCAGTTAATTCAAAAGAATCAAAGTGATGGTGAGGTGAAGATCCATCAATATGCTCCCATTACTAAGGATTTAACTAGCGATCAGGTTGTTGATATTCCTGCGATGAAGGAGGAGGGCGCTTTTGCCTTGAGTAATGATGGACATGGCGTCCAATCAGCTGCAACCATGTATCAAGCGATGCTAGCAGCCAAAGAGCAAGGCCTAGCCATTTGCGCTCACCTAGAAGACCGTTCCTTATTTAATAATGGCGTGATCAATGCAGGAAAGGCTGCAGAGCGTATGGAACTTCCTGGAATTTTATCGGTGGCTGAAAGCAGTCAATTGGCTAGAGATATTGAATTAGCTCGGGCAACAGGGGTTCACTACCATGTCTGCCATGTGTCTACGGCGGCCAGTTTAAATTTGATTCGCCAAGCCAAATTGGATGGAGTGAATATTACTTGTGAGGTTGCTCCTCACCACCTTCTCTTCCATGATGGCAATATCTTAAAAGATGATGCGAATTATAAAATGAACCCGCCATTGAGAAACTCATCAGACCAAGAAGCCCTAGTCCAAGCCTTAAATGACGGGACTATTGATTTGATCGCTACAGACCATGCTCCCCATACCGAAGAAGAAAAGAGTCAAGGCTTCTTGAAGTCCCCCTTTGGAATTGTTGGTAGTGAAACAGCCTTTATGAGTTTATACACGCTATTAGTTAAGCGAGGAAAACTCAGTTTAGAAAGGCTTATTGCCCTAATGACTGACCAACCTCGTCAATTATTCCATTTAGAGACAGCAGGAACCATCTGGCCAGGGCAAGCTGCTGATATTAGTATCTTTAATCTCGACCGTCCTTATCAAGTCAAGGCTAGTGACTACGCCTCAAAGAGTAGTAATAGTCCCCTAAATAACACCAGTTTATACGGACGAACCGAATATTGTTTAGTTGATGGAGAAATTGTTTATCAAGCTGAGGGAGGAAATAGTCATGAATAATATCCAAGTGGAATTACCCGGTTTATCCTTATCTAACCCCTTAATGCCCGCTAGTGGGAGTTTTGGTTATGGTGATTTCTCTAATTGCCAAGACCTCGATTTAAGTCAATTAGGCGCCTTAGTGATAAAAACCACCACTTTGGAAGCTCGCGAAGGCAACCCTGATCCTAAGATGTGGTGGAATGATGAATACAGTCTTAATGCAGTAGGTTTAAAAAATCCAGGAATTGATGTGGTTATCAAGGAAAAACTTCCTCAGCTCAAAGAAAAATATCCTAGCTTGCCCATCATTGCTAGCGTGGGAGGAAATACAGTTGAGGACTATTGTCAAGTCGCCCAATTATTTGATCAATCCGGTTTAGTTAACGCTCTTGAAATTAATATTTCTTGTCCGAATGTGAAAAAGGGCGACCTTGCTTTTGGTAAGGATCCTCAATTTGCTAAGGAATTAACCGAAAAAATTAAGTCCCTAGTTGACTTACCAGTATACGTTAAATTGTCACCCAATGTCGATGGCGTGGTGGCTATGGCCCAAGCCTTGGAAGAAGCTGGTGCAGATGGCTTAACTATGATCAATACCTTACTCGGAATGGGTATTGATATTAAAGAAAAAAGGCCAGTTCTAGGTAATGGCTATGGGGGAATCTCAGGACCGCTCTTAAAACCCTTGGCTTTAAGAATGATTCACCAAGTCCGCCAACAAAGCCAACTGCCTATTATTGGGGTGGGCGGCGTATGCACTGTCGATGATGTGATTGAAATGTTTATGGCCGGAGCTAACGCAGTACAAGTGGGTTACCAACACTTTAAAAATCCAGGAATTTGTATTGATTTAGCGAAAGAATTACCGTTTCGTTTAGCGGAATTAGGTATTTCGAGTTTAAAAGATATTCAAGTGATTTAAAGTAAAATACAGCAAAAGCTAAGGATTTATCCTTGACCTTAGGGCTTAATTTTGCTAAACTACTCTTGTTGTATTTCTGTAAGCACCAGAACTGCAACCGCGCATCGATAAGTTGAAGTATCAAGTATTGTTTGATCACTTATCTTGGCGAGTCTAAGTAATTATAAGGAGGTGCATTGCATGTACGCTGTTATTAAAACAGGTGGAAAGCAAATTAAAGTTGAGGAAGGTTCAGTAATCTTTGTTGAAAAATTAGATGCTGAAGCAGGAGATAAGGTAACCTTTGACGAAGTAGTCTTTGTTGGTGGTGAAAGTACTAAAATTGGTACGCCATTAGTAGAAGGTGCCTCAGTTGAAGGGACTGTTGAAAAACAAGGTCGCGAAAAGAAAGTGACTACCTTCAAATACCGTCCTAAAAAAGACTCTCGTTCTAAACAAGGTCATCGTCAACCTTATACTAAAGTAACAATTGATTCAATTAAGGCTTAAGTATGATTCAGGCAAAGTTTAAATGTAAAGATGGAAGCTTTGTAAGTATGACAGTGCTAGGACACGCTTTATCAGGGGAATATGGCCATGATTTAGTGTGTGCTGCGGTGTCAACTTTAACTTTTTCCCTGGTGAATAATTTGGAGCGTTTGACACAAGTTGCTCCAATTGTTGACTTAGATCCAGATGGGGGTTATCTCTATTGCGAAATTCCCGCTGACTTGGATGATAACCAAGCCCAGCTTGCTGAAGTCTTATTTAAAAGTTGCTATTATGCCTTAAAAGATGATGTTAGTGCCAGTCAACCTGACTATCTTCAGGTATCTTTAAATAAGTAAACAAAGGAGGAACCTAACATGTTAAAATTAGATTTACAATTTTTCGCCCACAAAAAAGGTGGCGGTTCCACAGCTAACGGCCGTGACTCACAAGCTAAACGTTTAGGAGCTAAACGGGCAGATGGCCAATTTGTAACAGGTGGATCAATTCTTTACCGTCAACGTGGTACCCATATTCATCCAGGTGTAAACGTTGGACGCGGTGGAGACGATACTTTATTCGCACTATGTGATGGTGTGGTTAAATTTGAACGTAAAGGTCGTAACAGCAAACAAGTTTCTGTATACCAAGAAGCTTAAGCAGACGACGTAAGAGGCTGAGACAGTTGTCACAGCCCTTTTTTATTATATAGACAATTAAAAGGAGTAGGTTATGGATACCGAAGGAATTAAATCAGCCTTTACATATTTGCATGAAGCGACCGAAAAAAGTGCTCAGGCCTTGGAGATGACCTATGTTGAGGCTATTCATGAAACATTACAGAACCTATTACTAGGATCAGCCCAGCAAATTAACGGAGCACCTGACGATCAAGTGATTAAGGAATTAAATAATCTCTATCAAAAAAGTCAGTGGCAGTCTTTAGACCAGGAAACCAAGCATAATATCATCCAATGGTTATTGATTGAAGGAGTAAAGAAGCAAGAAATACAGGCTAATTATCAAGCCACTCCTGATGCCATTGCCTTAATTATCGGCTACTTGGCCTTTCGCTTAGTTGAGTCGAATCAAAATTCGCTAGAAAAGTCTATCAATCTTTTTGATCCCTGCTTTGGCACTGGTAATTTATGGTCACTGGTGGCGAAGACTTTTACGGACCAAGACTATCAAGTCCTTGGGGCCGGAGTTGATAATGATGACTTGATGCTATCTATTGGCGAAAAGGCCATGGCCTTGCTTGGCTTAAGTCCAAAACTCACCCTTGCTGATGCTTTGGGAGATTTGTTGGTTGATCCCTGCCAGGTCATTATTGCTGATTTACCGATAGGCTATTATCCTCAAGACCAAGTCGCCCAGACCTTTAAGAGCGGGGCAAAATTTATTGAGGAAGGCTCCCATGCCTATGCCCATTACTTGTTAATTGAGCAGGGGATTCATTATTTAGAGGACAATGCTTGGGGCTTGTTCTTAGTCCCCAAATCTACTTTAACCGATCCAACGCTTCCGCAATTAATGCAAGGAATAAATGAAACAGCTTATTTGCAAGCCTTTATTAATTTACCCCAAAGTCTTTTTCAAAATGAGTTTTCGCAAAAAAGTATCCTGATTGTCCAAAAACAAGGAGACCGGGCCAAGCAAAGTGACCAGGTCCTTATTGGTAATATTCCTGATTTTAAAGCAGTTGACGACATGAAACAATTTACTTCACAATTTAATGATTGGTTAGACAAGCATATCGTTAATGGAAAATAATATATAGAAAAAGCTCAGTCTACTTTTTACTATGACACAGTAAAAGAGACTGAGCTTTTTGTTAATCTTCTTGGAATTGGGCACTATACAAGCCGTAATAGAAGCCTCGTTTTTCCATTAGACTTTCATGGTTACCTTTTTCAATAATTCTTCCTTGGTCCATAACAATAATTTGATCAGCATCCTGAATCGTACTTAAACGGTGAGCAATCACAAAACTGGTTCGTCCTTTAAGTAATTTTTCGGTTGCTTTCTGAATTAATTCTTCAGTACGCGTGTCGATACTTGAGGTTGCTTCATCTAAGATTAAGATATCTGGTGTGGCTACTAGGGCACGGGCAATCGTAATGAGCTGTCTTTGTCCCTGAGAAATATTTGAAGCATCTTCATTAATGATGGTGTCGTAGCCATCAGGCAATTTCCGAACAAAGTCATCGACATGGGCGGTTTTAGCTGCTGCATAAACTTCTTCCTCTGAAACAGATTGGTTATGATCACCGTATGCGATATTATCATAAATACTTCCGTTAAATAGCCAGGTATCTTGTAAGACCATTCCCATTTGTTTACGAACATCCTCGCGGGAATAGTCACGAATATCTTTACCATCAATTTTAATACTACCTTTATCGACATCATAGAAGCGTTCTAATAAGTTAATTAGAGTCGTTTTACCAGCACCAGTAGGGCCAACGATAGCAATAGTTTCGCCCTCATTAACATCCAAATTATAATCTTTTAAAGTGTAATGGTCTTCATCATAACCAAAATAAACATTGTCAAAGATTACCTTTTTATCAGTATCAATAACGGAGTAGTCGCTATGGGTTACTTCCATTTCCTCCAGATCCAGGAATTCAAATACCCGTTCAGCGGAAGCTAGGGTACTTTGAATTTGGTTAACGATAGTAGCAAGGTTGGAAATGGGTTGGTAAAGTTGTGGGTTGTATTGCAAGAGGGCTTGGACGTCCCCAAGTGGTAGACGGCCTTGTAAAATATCTATCCCCCCGACAAAGGCAATTAAGACGTAATCTAAATTACGGATAAAGTTGACCATGGGATAGAGAAAACCAGAAAAGAATTCTGCCCGTTGTGAGGTTTTATAATAAGCATCGGTTTCTTCTTCAAATAGATCGCGCTTATGCCCTTGTTGGTTGAAAGCACGAATTTCAATTTGACCATTATAGTCTTCTTCAATATGGTCATTAATGCTTCCCTGAATTCTTTGCCGGTCAGCAAAGAGTCTTTGAGTTATTGGTGTGATGCGGCTAACTAGGAAAACAGCAAATAGAACAGTTAATATCATAAGCCCCCCAATTTTGGGACTGATCATGAGGATCATCGTTACCACACCAATTAACTGGGTAATGCTCATAATGGTTTGAGCAATATTTTGTTGCAGGGTACGGGCAATATTTTCAATATCATTGATGGCCCGGCTCAAAATTTCACCGGTCGATAAATGATCAATGGTACTAATTGGAAGCTTATTCAATTTATCTCGCATGGCTTGGCGGAGATTAGCAATTGTTCCTTGTACGGCATGTGACAGTAAATAATTTTGGAAGTAGCGGCCAATACTAGTGGCAATATATAAGGCAGCGACTACGAGAAGTACACGGAAAATCCCGGTAAAGTCAATCTTATAGCCCATTTGTCCATTCATTTCTTGTAGGCCTTGGCTGACCCCTTCAGCAATCAAGGTCGTTGCTTGTCCTAAAATTTTAGGCGCAACGGTTTCGGCTATCGTTGCTGCCACCGAAAGGATTACAACTGCAATGAATGATTTTTGATAGTGACCAAAAAATTTAAAAAGACGTTTAAGGGCTTTGCTAGTTGATTTTGGTGTACGTCTTCCCATTATTCACTCACCTCCTTGAGTTGTGATGACACAATAGAAGCATATAATGGCGAAGTTTCCATTAAAGTATCATGGTTACCTAAGCCAGCCACACTCCCATTGTCTTCTAAGACTAAAATTTTATCAGCATCCCTAATTGTAGAGACCTTTTGCGAAATAATAAGGGTAATTTTATCCTTGGCGTACTGACTCAGTGCCTGTCTTAGGTTGATATCTGTTTTAGCATCTAAGGCAGAGAAGGAGTCATCAAAGATTAAAATATCCGCATCCTTCATCAAGGCTCTGGCGATGCAGAGACGTTGTTTTTGCCCTCCTGAAAAATTTGAACCGCGTTGCTCGACTCGGTGGTCAATGCCATCGGATAAGTTTGACACAAAGTCAGCAGCTTGAGCAATTTTTAAATTTTGCCAAATTTCTTCATCACTAGCCTGACCCTTACCAAATTCTAAGTTAGAGCGAATATTTCCTTTGAAAAGGTTGGCCTTTTGAGGAACGTAGGCGATATAGTCACGTAGAGCATCAAGATTATAGCTTTCAATTTTTTCGCCATTAATCTTGATGTCGCCACTAGAACGTTCATAGAAGCGCAGGATGAGGTTAGCGATGGTTGATTTTCCCGAACCTGTCCCGCCAATGATTCCTAGGGTTTCCCCAGCTTTGATAGAGAAATTAATATCGGTTAAAACATTAGATTCTGCCCCTTGATAGCTGTAATTGACATGGTCAAAATCTAGTCTAGCTTGCCGTTCAGGGTCAAAAGCCTTGCCACCATCAGCAGGGGAATGAATTTTTTCAGGAGCATCGAGGACTTGGTTAATCCGTTCAGCTGAAACTTGGGCTCTTGGGATGAGAACAAACATCATGCCGATAAAGGCAAAGGATATTCCCATAATGGATGTATAGGAAACAAAGGAAAGAATAACCCCAATGCTGAGTTGTTGGTTGGCGACTAAATGCCCCCCGAACCAGTTAATATAAATCGTGGTTAGGTTCAAAATTAAGAGTAGTGCAGGGAGTAGGAAAGCTAAGCGAATTTGCGCGCCGACAGCCGTTTGCCGATAGTCTTCATTGGCCTTAGCAAAGCGCTTGGATTCATAGTCACTCTTATTAAAGGCGCGAATGACGCGAATACCAGTTAGTCCCTCTCTAAAGATAAGGTTCATATTGTCCACCTTGGCTTGCATGGCGCGGAATAAGGGGGAGGCGAAATAGAGGACTAAGGCTAAAGAGATAATAACTAGGGGAATGGTAACCAGATAGGTTTGACTAAGTAAGGCGCTTGCTCGGTAGGCCATCACTAAGCTAGCAATAAGCATAGCCGGAGCCAATAGAAACATACGTAAGACCATCATTGTGGTCAATTCAATTTGCATAATGTCACTTGAGCTCCGAGTAATCAGAGAGGCACCACCAAAATGATCGTAAGTATCTTTCGATAAGCGTTGTACTTTAGCGTAGATGGTATCTCGTAAATCTTTTCCCAGTCCTTGTGAGGCTTGTGAAGCAAACCAGATATTTGCTAGGGCAGAACCAACAATGATTAGGGTGACACCTAGCATCTGGATAGCAATTCGGGTAATGGCAGAAAAATCCCCAGGGACAATCCCTTGGTTAACTAGGCCAGCGGTGAAAGTTGGTAAGACTAATTCAGCAAGCCCTTGGGCAAATGCAAAGAAGATACTAAGCAAGATTAAGTGTATGGGGATGCGTTTTAATATTTTTAACATAGGCGGCTCCTTTCTTATTTTTGTTCTTGTAAATTATTGTGAATACGTTTGAGTAATTCTTGGATTCTTTTTTTTTCATTTAAGGATAAATTGTTAGTCACAATTTCTTCAAGTTGGTCAAAAATGAATTTGATTTCTTTAGCCAGTTTTTCTCCCTGTGGCGTTAAGAACAGGTATTTCTTTTGTTCATTCCCGGAAATTTGTTTGCGATAAAGATAACCTTTACTTTCTAGACTAGTCACAATATTACTGGTCGTAGCATGGGGTTTATCCAAATAATCTGCGAGCTCTTTTTGGATGAGTTGGGGATAGAGATGGATATAGTAAAGACTCTTGGCTTGAATGATATTTAGATTAGCTTTTTTAACCTGTTTGTCGATATAGCTTTTTTCTAAAGTCGCTACCTGAAAGAGTAGTGTACTTAGGTGGTCTTTGGCAAACTCCATAGTAACTCCTTTCTAAGCATTTTATTTTTGAAAATGTCCATTTATCCATGATAATCATTTTTACTTGTATTTACAAGTAAAGCGCTTAGGCTTTTAATATTCGATAAAATAAGCCGATTAATCTAGAATGACCTGGCAAGATTTAAGGAGAGATAAAGGAATTGTTTCTTGGTTCATCAGAAAATACTCGTGGTCTAGGCTATGTATATAACCATGTAGTAATCGATAGTGGCCATCTGAATCGACTTCATTCAAAACAATGGTGCAGGGAAGTTGACTATTCAAGGCCAGAAAAAGTTTCTGGCGGAGTTCGGTCAAAGTCATTTGCTGGCTAGTCAAGGCCTGGGGATGGACTCTGCCGTAATTTTTTTGTCTTGATCGTAAGGCTTCTCGGTGTTCAGATAGGAACATGCTCTGCCATTTGATCATGGATCGATAGGCATGGGGGAATTTTTTGTGCTTCGTTTGCTCGGGCATAGAATCATTTCCTTATAACAAATAGTAGTAATCAGGGTACTATCTCCTAATATAGGAACATATGTTCCGTTTGTCAACTGTTCCAACCAATGAGCAGAGACTGATTGATTGCTTGCCAAATATTGTCTAATCCTAATAATCTCGATTTAAAATGTGCTATACTATGAGGAAAACTATCCAGCTGATAAAAAATGACTGATCTTCTAGCTTAGCAGATAAGTCTACCCCTAGCAATGCTGGCAATTTTGTTAATGAGTGAAGCAATGATTAAAGGCAAGTCAAAATCAATTGATTTTCGCTCTACTAATTTGATACTTAGGTGAATATTAAGGAGACAGTTATGAATTTTGAAAGCTATACCCACTATGGGCACAATATTGGAAGGAATATGTCAATTAATCGTTATGGACACGCTGGAAAGCCCTTTTTGGTCTTTCCCTCTTCAGGCGGCTCTCATAATGAATATGCTGATTTTGGGATGATTGAGGCCTGCCAAGCCTGGATTGACAATGGTAAGGTGCAATTCTTTACCTTATCCTCCTATGATGACCAGAGCTGGTTATCCAATAAATCTGGTCATGATATGGCCTTAGCCCAACAGGCTTATGATCGTTATTTTATTGAAGAAGCCCTGCCTTTAATTAAACATGTTTCGAATTGGATGGACCCCATGGGCGCAACCGGTTGCAGTATGGGAGCCTACCATGCCATTAATACTTTTTTAAACCACCCAGATGTAATTGATACTGTGATTGCTCTAAGTGGAGTGTATGATGTTCGTTATTTCATGAAAGGCTACCAGGACGATTTTGAAATTTACCATAACTCACCAGTCGATTTCCTTTGGGGGCAAAATGATCCTTGGTTTATTGATCATTACCGCCAAGGCGATATCATTGTATGTACAGGACTCGGCCCCTGGGAAGAAGATGGCCTACCAAGCTTTTATAGCTTAAAAGAGGCCTTTGAATGTAAACAAATCCCTGCTTGGTTTGATACTTGGGGAGAAGATGTGGCCCATGATTGGCCATGGTGGCGCAAACAAATGCCATATTTTCTGCAAGTTTTGTATCCCCTATGATAAAGACATTGACATAGTGGAGAAAAAATGGCATTGAGGGCGGACGTTAAATGCTATCAATAATTAGTGGATAACTAGTCTCTTATAGACAATGGTCTTTACTTATCGAAATTGTTTTTTTGTGCTAGTATAAGATAATTAAATACCCATTTTATATAAGGAGGAAATTGAGTAAATTATGAAGGCTGCTTTTATCATTGATAGTACGGCATCACTTCCCGATAATATTAAGAATTTAGCCAATGTCATGGAAGTGGAATTATCGGTACGTTTTCCTGATGGGGAGGTCTTTGGTGACACGACAGATACTGCGGAAAGCAAACGCTTTTACAACAAATTGGAGACCAGTGAGGAACTACCAACCTCTTCGCAACCTCAACCTGTAGAATTTTACCGAGTTTGTGACCAGCTAGTGGAAGAAGGATATGACACAGTTTTTGGTATTTTCCTTTCCTCTAAAATAAGCGGGACCTTACAGACTGCCCATATGATTTTAGAGGAGTATGCTGATCACTTTAACTCTTATATTATCGATTCTAAGGGAACTTCTATCCAAATGCTTCACATCTTAAAAGAGGGGATGGCGATGGTAGAAGAGGGACGGCAGCCTGAAGCCATAGCGGAAGAAATGCAATGGATTGCTGATAACTCCCGTGTCTATGTCATGTTAAAAGACTTGAAAAATATTGTTAAAGGCGGACGAGCAACTTCCTTTCAAGCAGCCTTGTCTACCATGCTAAGAGTATTTGTTATTTTATACTTCAATGAAGCAGGTGAAGTGGTTTTATTTGATAAGGTTAGAACCAAACGTAAGGTGATTAAGCGCTATATTGAACTCGTTCAAGAGGCAAAAGATCGCTATCCTGCAGGGCTAAAATTAGCTTTTGCTCATGGGAATGCCCCTGAGGAAGTCAAAGAATTTGAACAAGCAATTTTAGCTGAATTTCCTGATTTAGATTATATGACGACTTATTTGACCCCTGTCTTAGGGACCCATGGAGGCCAAGGATGTATTGGCATGGGAACGCTAGCATGTCGTCGCCCACAAGGAGAATAAGAAACAGAGAGCCCGAGTCTATACTCGCGGCTCTTTTTTATATCATTGGATTATGGGATATTTGGTGTTAGTAAGATCTTTCTTTTGCCAAAAAAGATAAAAAGGCCTTGACAGAAGAGTGTCAATTAAGTTATGATATATGGGTAGTCAAATTTAGCGGTCATGGCGGAATCGGCAGACGCGCTACCTTGAGGGGGTAGTGGGAGTAATTCCCGTGGAGGTTCAAGTCCTCTTGGCCGCATAGAATATTTTAGAAACATGCAAAAGGCTTATAGAAGTAAATGAATGAGCGGTTCTAAGGACCGCTTTTTTTATTACTCTCTATTCCGCTTTATAATCTATTTACCGTATTTAGCTTCCAAACACCTACTAGTAGTTTATATGTTAGATTACGCTCTTTTTAAATACTTGGAAAGAAAATATAAGAACTGAGTTAAAGAAATTAAGTTTGGCCTAGTAAAAGTGTTTGGATAGCAGCTTTACTTTGAAAATCTTAGTGAGATAGGGTAAGATTAAAGCATATATAAATGTAGCAAATATAGAAGGGATGGAAGCAATGAAAGTTGATCATACTTGTGTGCGGGTGAAGGATTTAGAAGCCTCAATTGCTTTTTATCAAGAAGCTTTCGGATTTGAAGTGGTTGATAAAAAGGATTTTCCGGATAATGAATTTACCTTATGTTATATGGCCTTACCAGGCTCCAGCTGGCGTTTAGAATTAACCTATAACTATGACAGTGATGGCTATGATCTTGGGAATGGTTATGGACATATTGGCTTATTAGTTGATGACGTCAAAGCTATTCATGACCAACATGAAGAAAAAGGTTACGAATTGACTGATATTTCTGGCTTACCTGGAATGGATCCTTTCTACTATTTTGTGACTGATCCTGATGGGTATAAAATTGAAGTGATTCAGGATGGAGTCTTATAGACGATTTAAATAAATTCCTTGTTTAATAGGATACTCTATGATAGACTTATTTCATGCGATGAATCGACATCAACATGGCATAAGATAAGTCCATGTAGTGTTATAGAGAGTACACGGTTTATTGTTTAAACCACTACAGGAAGTAGGTACTTGGTTAATGAGTGATGTGAACACTGATTAACCCTTAGTCTAGGGAAGGCGAGGAGATTTCTCCTCGCCTTTTTTGTATAGAAAGATAGGGGTGAGATAGATGTCTAATCAAGAATTAAGTTTAAAAAATATTGAAGACAATATGTATTTCTTTAATAAAGGAAAACATTATCATGCTTATCGCTTCTTAGGAGCCCATAAAATGGCTTCATCTCCTCAAGACGGTTATCGCTTTACCACTTGGGCTCCCCAGGCCAAATCAGTGGCGATTGAAGGCGATTTTAACCAGTGGCAGCCGCAAGCGCTAGAACGAGTCGGAGAAACTGGTGCTTGGACAACAGTTATTAAGGAAGCTGCTGAGTGGGATTTATACAAATTTGTCATTGAAGGACGGAATGGATTGGTTAAAGAAAAACAAGACCCTTTTGCCTTTGCTAGTGAGGTCCCACCTAAAACTGCTTCAGTTATCCAAGATCCCACGAATTATAGCTGGAATGATGAAAAATGGCTCCAGACTAGGCGACAAAAAAATCTTTATCAGAGCCCGATTAACATCTATGAAGTCCATCAGTCCTCTTGGCAACGTCATGCGGATGGTAGGGCTTATAGTTTCGATGATTTACGCAAGGAGTTAATTCCCTACGTTAAGAAAATGGGCTATACTCATATTGAATTTATGCCTCTTACCGAACATCCACTTGAAGCCTCATGGGGTTACCAAGTCAGTGGTTATTACTCCATTGCTGGCCGTTATGGGCATGACTTTGATCCGCTAAAACGTTTTGTGGATGCAGCTCATCAAGCAGGAATAGGAGTCATCATGGATTGGGTACCTGGTCATTTTGTGATTAATGATGATGCCATGGCTAACTTTGATGGTGGGCCGACTTTTGAATATAGTGATCCCAGGCGAGCTAAGAACATTCGTTGGGGAACCCTGAATTTTGACTTAGGAAAAAATCAAGTCCAAAGTTTTCTCATATCCAATGCTATCTATTGGCTAGAAGAGTTTCATTTTGATGGCTTACGGGTGGACGCGGTTTCTAACATGCTTTATCTTGACTACGATGAAGGGGACTGGACACCTAATATTTATGGTAATAATGTCAATTTAGAAGGGGTCGATTTTATACGCCGCTTGAATAAAGAAATTTTCCTGCGTGACCCCTCATATTTGATGATTGCTGAGGAAAGTACTGCTTGGCCAGGAGTCACTCAGTCGATTGACCAAGGTGGTCTCGGATTTAATTTTAAATGGAACATGGGTTGGATGAATGATACGCTCAAATTCTTCAAGCTTGATCCACTCTCGCGCTCCTATAATTACCGGTTAATTACCTTCACCTTCATGTATATGTTTGATGAAAACTTTATTCTGCCTTTTTCCCATGATGAGGTCGTTCATGGAAAAGAATCCTTACTAGGGAAGATGCCAGGGGATAACCGCTATCGTCAGTTTGCTAATTTACGGTTAATGGAAGGCTATCGGATGGTATATCCCGGCAAAAAGTTAGCCTTTATGGGCAATGAAATTGGTCAATTTTTAGAATGGCGTTTTTATGAAGGCTTAGAATGGGAGACCTTGTCCAGGGAATATAATTTGGAGTTTCAAGATTACATTTCCACATTAAATCAGTTATACTTAAGTGAGAAAGCGCTTCATCACTATGATTTATCAGCTAAAGGCATCATTTTTCTTGAGGCAGATAATCCTGATGAAACTATTGTGGCTTTCATCCGCAAAGGGGAAGAATTAAGCGATTGTGTCATCTGTATATTTAATTTTACCCCAGTTGAACGCCACAATTATCGACTGGGTGTGCCTTTGCCAGGCAGTTACCGAATATTATTAAATAGTGAAATGAAGGAATTTGGCGGTAACTGGATTTACCAGAAAGAGATCTTCCAGACCGAAGACAAAGCACACCAAAAACAAGACTATTCAATTGAACTTGTTTTGCCGAGTCTATCGCTTTTACTACTAGTACCAGACACCATTGATGAAGAAGCTTTGGCCAAATCGCAAGCGAAAGCAGCCAAAGACAATAGTCAGCAAACAAGAAATCAATTAAGTGAATTCAATTCCTAGGCCGTATAGTGCTGTAGAAAGCTAGGAAATAATTTTTATTTCAGAGAGGAGGGACGAGAGTAATCTCGTAATCTATGAAAAGTGAAATGTTAGCTATGATTCTAGCTGGTGGTAAAGGGACTCGTTTAGGTAAACTCACTCAAGATATCGCTAAACCTGCTGTCCCTTTTGGGGGAAAATACCGTATCATTGATTTTCCCTTAAGTAATTGTGCGAATTCAGGTATTACGACAGTAGGAGTGATGACTCAGTATGAACCACTAGTTTTAAATGACCATATTGGGAATGGAGCGCCTTGGGGGCTGGATGTTAGTGATGGCGGGGCAGCCGTTTTACAACCTTACTCAAGTAGTGAAGGAGAAAAATGGTTTAAAGGAACAGCCAATGCGATTTATCAAAATGTTGCCTTCGTCGATTCACATCAACCTAAATATGTCCTTATCCTGTCTGGTGACCATATTTATAAAATGAATTATGAAGCCATGCTTCAAGAGCACATAAAGAACGAAGCTGATTGTACGGTAGGAGTCATCCCCGTTCCAATGGAAGAAGCTTCCCGTTTTGGCATTATGAATACGGATGAGGCCGGCCGTATTGTTGAATTTGAAGAGAAACCGGCTGAGCCTAAGAGTAATTTAGCTTCCATGGGGATTTATATTTTTAATTGGGACTTATTACGCCAATATTTGGTAAATGACCCTGAGGAAATGGAAGACTTTGGCCATGATGTTATTCCTGCTTATCTTGAAAACCAAGAAAGACTTTACGCCTATTCCTTCCATGGTTACTGGAAGGATGTTGGAACCATCGATAGTCTTTGGGAAGCTAATATGGAATTCTTAGAGCCTAACCATCCGCTGAATATTCGTGAAGATACCTGGCCCATCTTTTCGAAAGTTGCGGTTGCCCCTCCACAATTCATGTCAGAAGAAAGCCATGTCGAAGATTCAATGATTTGTGATGGAACGATTAATCGTGGAAGCATTATAAATTCAGTTATCTCGCAAAATGTCACAATTGGCAAGGGAAGTCTGATTGAAAATAGTGTGATTATGTCAGGAGCAAAAATTGGCCAGAATGCAGAAATTAAGTATGCGATTCTGGGTGAAAATGCTGAAGTGATGGATAATACACGCTTTGTTGGTGAAATACATGATATTCAGGTGGCTGGATATGAAGAAATAATAGGGGGTAGTGAGCATGGTTCAAAATAAAGTTTGCGCAATATTAAACTTAACTGAAAATGATAACGATCTTTACCCATTGACTAAGCAACGCCCTATTGCCATGTTACCTTTTGCTTGCCGTTACCGCTTATTAGACTTTGCTCTATCTAGTATCACTTACGCTAATATGCGTTCGGCAGCCCTCTTTATCGGCCGGTCAGGTCGCTCTGTCTATGACCATATCCGTAGCGGCAAACCTTGGGACTTGGATACTTATCGGGGTGGCATATTTACTTTCTCACAAATGGAGCATAAACAAGCGCTTTATGAAGCAGCTAGTCGCCGTGGCGATTTTTATGATGACCATGAGACATTTATTAATCGCTCGCATGCGGATTATGTTTATGTTGCCGGATCGCGTGTCTTAGCTAATGTGGTTATTAATGATTTAATTGAAGCCCTAGAAGATTCTGACGCTGATATTGCCCGCCTATATACCCGTGTTCCTCGCCAAATGATAGAATATCATCCCAATGAGCGGTTGGTTAGCTTGGATGAAGCAGGCTATATTAATGAATTACAAGTTGAGGGGGTTACCCCAATTGAAAGTGATACCGTCCTATATGATATGAACATGTCCATCGTACCAACTAAAATCATGTTAGAAATTATCGAAAAGGCAGAAAGCCAAGACATCAATCAAAACCTTGATGATATTTTGATCCAATTCCTTCCAGATTATAAGACGGTGGGCGTTGAACATCATGGCTATATTGCTAATATCGATTCGATCAATGCTTACTACCAAGCAAGTATGGATATGTTAGAGGCAGAAGCTTATACCGAACTCTTTCAAAATAAACAGAGTATCTATACCAAGGGACACAATGGGGTTCCAACATTTTACGCTAAAGGAGCTGACGTTAAGCATTCCCAATTAGCTACGGGCTGTGAAATTTTTGGGACGGTATTCCATTCCCAACTATTTCGTAAGGTCGTGGTGGAGGCTGAAGCTGAAGTTAGTCACTCTATTATCCTGCAAGGCTGTAAAATTGGTAAAGGAGCTAAGGTTTCCTATGCCATTTTAGATAAGAATGTGACCGTTGAACCAGGAGCAGTTATTGAAGGAAAACCTGACGATTTAATTGTTATTGGTAAGCATGAAGTTATCAAGAGATCTGACTTCTAAGCTTTTTTGTCAGGTGATTGGAAGACTTAGAAAAGAGGACATGATGAAGGTTTTATTTGTTTCTGCAGAAGCAGCTCCTTTTTTTAAATCAGGGGGGCTGGGCGATGTTTCCTATGCCCTACCTAAGGAATTACAGCGCCAGGGGGTAGATATTCGTGTCGTCCTCCCTTACTACACGCTCATGCCAAAAAAATATAAAGAAGATGTCACCGATTTAATGCACTTTACTGTCGACATGGGTAAGAAGAGAGCCTATGTTGGTATTAAATATTTACAATTAGAAGGGCTAAGCTATTATTTTGTCGATAATTTAGATTATTTTGATCGCGATTCCCTCTATGGTTATGGTGATGATGAAGAACGTTTTGCCTTTTTCTCCCTAGCAGTTATTGAAATGATGGAGAAAATTGATTTCATTCCTAACGTCATTCATGTCAATGACTGGCAAAGCGCCATGATTCCAGCCCTCTTAGTTGATCGCTATCATTGGGTAGAAGCCTATAAGAATATTCGCAAGGTATTAACCATTCATAACTTGCGCTTTCAAGGTTGGACGGACCGAGAAAATTTAAAAAATTATTTCAATACTACTGATAGCCTCTTCCATGATAAGGGTGTGCGACAAAATAACCGGGTCAATTATCTAAAGGGAGGGATCAACTTTAGTGATATTATCACTACTGTGAGCCCTAGCTATGCTCGGGAGATCCAAACGCCTGAATTTGGGGAAGCTTTAGATGGAACGCTTCGAGCTAATGCTTTTAAAATTCGCGGGATAATCAATGGCATTGATTATGATTTGAATAATCCGCAAACAGACCCTGCCTTAGCCAAAAACTATAGCATGGATACAGTGCGTGATGGGAAGGCAGCCAATAAGGCCTTCTTACAGGAACGGGTGGGCTTAGCAGTTGATCCTGACCGGCCCCTTCTTGCCGTGGTGAGCCGTTTAACTGATCAAAAGGGCATGCAATTACTAGAAGCTAAGGCTGAAGAACTGTTGCATACCACTTCAGCCCAATTCCTCATTTTAGGGACAGGTGACCAGCGCTTCGAGCATTCTTTCCGTTACTTTGAAGACCAATATAAGGGCCGCTTTTGTGCCTATATTGCTTTTGATACTCAATTAGCTCAGCAAATTTACGCCGGGAGCGACCTCTTCCTGATGCCGAGTGCCTTTGAACCTTGTGGGCTTTCGCAAATGATTTCAATGCGTTATGGCACTTTACCCCTGGTTCATGAAACAGGGGGCTTGAAGGATACGGTTATTCCTTATAATCAGTTTACCGGAGAAGGCAATGGCTTTAGTTTTAAACGTTTTGATGCGGGGGATTTTTCCAACATGGTCCACTATGCACTCGGCGTTTATTACAACCAAGCAGAAGCCTGGCATTATCTGATTCAACAGGCCATGACTCGTGATTTCCGCTGGGAAAAACCAGCTAAGGATTATTTAACGATTTATCAGCAACTCCTTAATGAATAATGAGAAAAGCATACAAAACAAAAAGGCCAAATTCAAGATGATCACTCGAATTGGCCTTTTTATTATCTATGATTAAGGAGTTCTTGCCAGCTATCAAAATCACTATGTTGACGGACGAATTGGTTCATCAAATAGGAATCTCCCTCGTTTAATTGATCAGCGGCTTGTAGAGGAAGTGGTGCCTGCAATGAAAACTCTTCAAAGCTATCAAAAGAGGTATACTTTCTAATAAAATCTTGGCTCAAATAAATACTTGCTTTCTCCTCAGCTTGGTCTTCGGTTTGATCTTCCTGACGCGGGTTAGCTGGTTGGATTAAACGGTCAAATAAGTCGTCGATACTTTCCATTTCTTCTTTTTTAAAGCGAAATCCCATTGTATTCCTTACCTCCTTAAGAATAAAGTAATTTTTAGATCATTATCATTATACGCAAAGTTTGCTAAGATAAATAGAGAAATTATGATGAAAGGTTGATAAAGCAAATGGCTGGACTCTTATTTTATGGACACTCGGTTTTAGCGAAATTTCCCTTCGCCCAGATTGGAAATGTAAAAATTGATAACCGGGCCGTGAGCGGCAGCATTGCCGAAGAAGGTTACGATATGCTAATCAAAAATAATAATTTAAGTGAAGAGTATGATACCATTTTATTAATGTACGGGATTAATGAATTATGGCAGGGTTTAGGCATCGAGAATCCGACCTACTGGATTGAAAAGAATATCGAATATTTTAACCAGCATTATCCTGAGTCTCAGCTGATCTTATCCCTAGTGATGCGAAATCTTAGTGAAAATCCCTCAGTCTCCAATGTGCTCATTGATCGTTTGAATAATAAGTTAAGTCAATTTGATAAAAAATATTCATTAACGTATTGGGATTGGCAAGGATTTTACGACGCAAATAATTATTGCCGACCTGAGCTAACCATCGAGGGGGTCCACCTGACTCAAGCTGGCTACCAGTTGTTGGCAGAAGGCATCGATAAAATCATTAGAAGAGGAGCTAAGCAATGACCAAAACACTCTCCAAACGACTTAAGGGAATCGCAAATTACGTTGAAAAGGGAAGTTATATAGCAGATATTGGTTCAGACCACGCTCATATTCCGATTTATTTATTAGACCAAGGACTGATTAAGGGGGCTATTTGTAGTGAAGTCGCTCAAGGACCTTATGAGCGGATGTGTCAAGCCGTACTTGATAATCACTATGGCGACTTAGTATCTTGCCGCTTGGGCAATGGTTTAGCCACCTTAACAAAAGAAGACCCAGTCGATACGGTTATAATTGCAGGTATGGGGGGAAAGCTCATTCATGAAATTTTGCTCGCTGGTGAGGATATTTTGTCGCAATTAGACTATCCCAAGTTAATTTTACAGGCAAATATTGATGAATACCTCTTGCGCCAATGGTTATTGGATAAAGGCTACCAAATTGTAGGGGAAGAGATTTTAGAAGACGCAGGAAAAATTTATGAAATTATTGCTGCCGAATATGTCGGAAAGGTCCCTGCTCTCAGTGACAGCCAACTTTATCTAGGTATTTATACCAAGAATAGTAATCCAGCTATTTTTAGGAAAAAGTGGACCCGGCGCCAACACAAGGTAGAGAGCATCCTTCAACAAATGAATGGGGAAGCGCTTAGCCAACGACGTCAGCAATTTAGTCAACAGTTAGCAATGATCAAACAAGCCTTGGAGGGTGATAGTGATGACCAATAAAGTAACCGTCAGCGACCTTGTCCAGTATTTTGAAAACCGTTTTCCTACTGCCTATGCGCTTGAAGGCGATCCTATTGGCTTACATTTTGGTTCTTTAGATCAAGAGGTCAAGCGGGTTTTAGTGACTTTAGATGTCCGTCCGGAGGTGGTTGAGGAGGCCATAGAGAAACAAGTTGACTTTATTTTTTCCCACCATCCGGTAATATTTAGACCAGCAAAGCGCCTCAGCGAGGATGATCCCCAACAAGCCATGTATGCCAAGCTGATTAGGCACCAAATTGCCGTCTACAGTGCTCATACTAATCTTGATAGTAGTCAGCCTGGAATGAATGATTGGTTGGCTGAACGTTATGGGATAGAAAATGCCGAGGTTTTTGCTGCTCATTACCATGAAAAAAATTACCGCCTGGTCACTTTTTTACCCAAGGAGAGTTTGCCTGCCTTCAAAGAGGCGCTTAGTGCCTATCCTCTTTCTGTTATTGGAAATTACCAGCATTGTTTCTTTCAATGGACTGGTCAAGGAAGTTTTATTCCTGTAGAAGGGGCGCAACCAAAAATTGGTGAAGTAGATCAAGAAACTGAGCTTGAGGAAATTGCCCTGTCCCTAACTGTCAAGGAAGGGGAAAAGGAGAAAGTTTGTGACTTGGTAAAAAAATACCATCCTTATGAAGAACCGGTCGTTGAAATCTATGAGAAGAATAATGATTATCAAAGTATTGGTATGGGTAGAATTGGGGAATTAAAAGCGAAAATTTCCTTTAAAGATTATGTGGAAAAAATTAAGGATCTTTCTCACTTAGAAGGAATTCGCTTTGTGACTAAGGATGACAAGGCTCTCATTCACCGGGTAGCCGTATTAGGTGGGGCAGGTTCGTCCTATTATCAAGCAGCCAAGGCAGCCGGGGCTGATGTTTTTATTACGGCTGACGCGGATTACCATACTGCCCATGATATCTATGAAAGTGGCCTGAGTCTAATTGACCCCGGTCACCATATGGAAGCTATTTGTATTCCCTATGTCCTAGACGAGTTGACCCAGTGGAGCCAAACCAATCATTTGGGGTTGGCTGTCTTCCCTTCAGAGGTCAACACTGATCCTTTTCATTTCTTGTAGGAGTCTATTAAAGGAAGGTTAGCATGCGTTTACAAATCACACGTATTTTAGAAACTAAGGATAATCGTGAGGGCACATTGAGAGATATGGCAAGCTTCTTAGCGGCTGATCAAAATCACCGGGTCTTTTATTTAGTTCCCGAACATATGAAGTTTGATATGGAGAAAATTATTCTTGATAATATCCAAACTTATAAAAGTAAGCCTGCTAGTGGTGATGGGGTTGCCATGATGCGCTTACAGGTCTTTTCTTTTAAACGATTGGCCTGGTATTTTTTAGAACAAAACCAAGAGCCCATTCAATCAGGACTAGATGATATTGGCCTAATGATGCTGATCAAGCAAATCTTAAATGACTTGCAGGAAGATTTACTTATCTTTCGCCGCGAAAGTAGCTATATTGGGTTTCAAGAACAATTAACCCAATTGTTTAAGGAATTTGACCAGGGAAATATCAGTAGTCAACGTTTAATTGAAATCTACCATACAGTAGAGGCAGAGGTGGACGGCCAAGATCCCCTATTAGATAATCAATTAGATAAATTAAGAGAACTTATTCTTATCTATCAAAGCTTTGAAAACAAGTTAGCCGATCAAATTCTTACCGAACAAGCTCTCTACAAACAATTAAAGCATTACCTGGCGACAACCGATTTATCTCAGGTTAGAGTGGTCGTTGATGGTTTCTACCGTTTTACTGCTAATGAATTTGATATCCTTGGCGACTTATTGGCGGCTTGTGACCAAGTAGAAGTAATATTAACCCTGGATAGTAAAAAGGCAATGAAGGCTGAATTTCAAGGGCAAGATTTATTTAGTTTGAGTCGGCAAAGCTATAATAACTTAGTCCAATTAGCCAAAGCTATCGATTGTCCCCTGATGCTTGATCGTGTGGGTAAGATTAATGAACAGTTTGATCCAGGCTTTTACTTACTTGACCAGACCCTAGTGAAAGACTGGTCGAATGACAAGGCAGCCTACGCTACTATTTCCAAAGAAGAGCAAGACCAAGTAAAAAATCTGCTCCAAGTGTGGTCCTGCCAAACCCCCTATATTGAAGCAGAACAAGTGGCTAACCAAATTTATCATTTAGTCAGTTGTCAAGCCTATCGTTATCAGGATATTCAAATTTTGACTAGGGACTTTGATCAAGTAAGAGAACAGCTTTTGCCTTATTTAAAGATGAATAATATTCCCTATTTCCTTGACGATAGTGAATCCATGGCAGACCATCCCTTATTTTTATTTATTGATGCGCTTATTCGCATTTACCGTTATGATTGGCGCTATGAGGATATCTTTAATCTGTTACGAACTGAACTGTTATTGCCCTTGCATGATTCTGAGGATCCCTGGTCTGAAGTCGAAAGTTTCCGTCGAGAAGTCGATCTCACAGAAAACGTGGTGCTACAAAATGGCTATGAGGGTAAACAATGGTGGCAAAAAGGGGTCACTTGGTCATATTTAAGGGTGGATGATTACGGGCAAGTGGTTGCTAGTGAATCAGATCAAAAAACTCAGGAAATTGCTAATCAAGTCAAAGCCTTTCTTGCTGAAGCCTTAGATGGCCTTTTTACAGCTTTTGACCAAGCAAGCAATAATCATGAAGCTTTGCTGGCCCTCTATCAATTTTTAGTCCACTATCAGATTCCTGAACAATTAATGCTTTGGGCCCAAAATAATGCCCTTAATAACCGCTTAGATGAGGGACGGCACCATGAACAAGCTTGGCAAGCCTTTATCAAAGTGCTTGATCAATATGATCGTTTATTTAAGGATCAAAGCTTTAAAATTCAAGATTTTCAAGAAGTTTTGGCCAGTGCCTTTAACCAGACAAAATATAATATGGTTCCCCCAACCTTAGATTCAGTAACAATTCGAGGAATTGACAGTCAACGTTCAGAACATAAAAAGGTAACCTTTGTTATGGCTTTGACCAAGTCTAATTTACCTAAGGCCTATCAAAACCATAGCCTACTGACGGATGAAGATCGTGAGGTTCTAAATCACTATTTTAACGTCAATGAAGGCTTGAATCTAAGTAGCCAAGTCAAGACAAATAACGAAAAATTTATTACCTATAAACTCTTTTTATCTGCTAGCGAGCGCTTATATTTGTCTTTTCCCTATAATCAACTAGGGGATAAAACGATAGATATTTCTCCCTATTTAGCTTACTTAATTGAGCGCTTTGACCTCGAAGTTTGGGATAAAAAATCACTAGCCTTGCCAATGTCTGAGAAAGACTCTCTAGTCTTTGGAAATTGGCGTAGTCAATTACATTACTTGATCCAAGTTTATCAAGGCAATAAAAGTCAGCACTTGGCGGTTTCAGACCGATGGGAAGCACTTAAAGAAGCTTTGAGCCAAGAGACTAAGAGTCGGGATTATAGCCTCAGAGTACTCCAGGGACTAAACCACCAAAATAAAGTGGTCAATTTAAGTTCAGAGGAAGCAAAGGCCCTATATGGATCTCAACTGGCGGTATCCGTCTCAAGCTTAGAATTGTATAATAAGGATCCTTTTTCTTACTTTTTACAGTACGGTTTAAAGTTAAGAGAGCGACCCATCTTTAAAATTGATGAGCGCCTGACAGGAAGTTATTTCCACCGGGTACTGCAAGAATATTATGACCTAAAGAAACAGTCGGATGATTCATTTGATGAATTATTTAGCCAGGCGCTTAATACTACTTTAAAGGATCCAGCCTATGATATTTTTTCTGCCAACCAGTTTTATAATTACCAATTAGAACAATTAAACTTTAACCTTAATCGTTTTATCAAACAATTTGATATAAAAATGAATAAGACCAAGTGGTATAACCATGCCAATGAAGCAAGTTTTGGGATGAAGGCGGATCAATCCTATTCCTTTAATCTTTCTGACCAGACTAGGGTTCACCTGCGGGGAATTATTGACCGCATTGATACTTTTAATTGGCAGTTTAAGGGGCAAGATTACTTAGTTAGTCAAATCACTGATTATAAATCAGGATCAAGAGCTATCAGTCTTGGAGATATTTTCCAAGGGACTAATATCCAGTTATATACATATTTATTAGTCTGTTTGGAAAAATTTCAAGCCCAAAATCCCGATAAAAAGATTATTCCATTTGGAGCCTTTTACCAAAAGATGAGTGCTCCTTTGAAAAAGATTGAAAATCAAAGCGAATATGCTGAGATGATGGAAAAAAATGCTAGCGGTACGGTTGATTTAAGTCAGGAATTAAAAAGTAATGAATATTTTCTAGCTAGCCAGCAACTACTCGAGGACATTATGGAAGAGGGCTATGATGGGGAAGACTTGTATGCTTATGGACTGAAAAAAGACGGCGATTTTGATAAGAATAGGTCGCGGAAAATACTGACCTTAAAAGAATTCCAAGCCTTATTAGACTATATAAAAGAAGTTATCTATAACAGTTCAGAAAATATCATGAGTGGTGATATTCAATTACGGCCCCTGGAAGATGAAAAATATCTTCCCTCGACGACAGCCTATAAAAGTATTGCTCAGTTTGACTTAACCGAGCCAGGCAAACACTATCGTGACCGATTAAAGCTCTCTAAGGAAGCCTTTTTCCAAATGATCGCAAATAAATTAAATGAGACAAGTGAGGAGGAAGAATAAGGGTGGAAATACCAATTAAACCGAAAAATGCAACTTATACGGACCAACAATGGTCTGCTATTCATTTAAACCAGCATAATTTATTACTTTCAGCCTCAGCTGGCTCAGGAAAAACCCGGGTATTGGTTGAGAGAATTATTAATCAAGTGAAAAGTGGGCGTAAGCTATCCGAACTCTTAGTGGTTACTTTTACAGAATTAGCGGCTAAGGAAATGAAAGAACGGATTGAAAAAAGCCTAAAAGATGAAATTAATCGTGAGCTAGATAGTCAAAAAAGATTCCATCTCCAAAGGGAAGTTCAAGCCCTGCCTCAAGCGAATATCTCGACCATTGATGCCTTTTGTCGGCAAGTGATTAATCGCTACTATTATCTAATTTATCTGGACCCCAAATTTCGCCTAGTGACCGATGAGACAGAATGGTTACTCTTTTATGAGAAAGTTTGGAAAAAATTAAAAGAAGACCTTTTAGATAGCGAAAGTGATATATATAGCCAATACCATGATGATTTTATTATTCTCAGCAACAATTATTCAGATGGCCGGCAAGCTAGTGATGATAAACTCAGCCAGTTAATTTTTGCTTTGTATAATAAGGCACGGTCTCACGCCAAACCCAAAGAGTGGCTCCAAGAAGCCTTAAAATATTATCAAGCTGACAAAACATACTCCCAAAGTAATTTTTACCGTCAGGAGCTGGTCCCTTATTTATCCCAGCTACTAGAAAATCGCTATATCAAAGCCTTTACTGCCTATGAAGAAAGCATTCCCAGTCAAGGCCTAGAAGGAGATGAAAGAGGCGAAGGCATTCAGGAATTAATTGCCGGCATCCAAGAGCAAAAGCAGTTTTTTATTCATTTAAAAGACCTCCTAGAAAACAAGGACTATCAAGCAGCCTATGAGTATTTTAATGACCGCCCCAAATTTGCCTTCATTAACTACAAAGTTAAGGCCAAGTCTCCAGCTATGGATCAAAAAAAGGCCCTAAGATCTGCTTATAGTCAACTACTAAAAGACTTGCAATTAAATGCTAAAATCAACCAGACTGACCTCTACAAATTTTTAGCCTTTGATGAAGAAACCACAAATAAAATGCTTGAAGAGAGCTATGACTTAGCTTCAGCCATTGTCCGTCTTTGTCAATTATTCATTGATCGCATGCAAGCAAAAATGCTTGAAGAAAAGCAGCTGGATTTTCAAGCCATTGAATTATATACCTATCAAATTCTAAGTTCGACTGATCCTGACAAGAATGAAGCCCTGCTTTATTATCAATCTCGATTTAAGGAGGTCATGGTCGATGAGTATCAAGACGTCAACGGCCTGCAAGAGGCAATTATTCAAGCGGTTAGTCAAGAGTACCGTTCTCATAATCGCTTTATGGTAGGGGATGTGAAGCAAAGCATCTATCGCTTCCGCTATGCTGACCCTAAATTATTTATGGATAAATACCAGCGCTATGCTAACTTTGACGATCAAACGCCGCCTTTTGAGGAGCCTTCTTATCGAATCAATCTAGCGGAAAATTTCCGTAGTCGCCCTGAGATATTAAGCTTTGTCAACTTTGTCTTTTCTCAATTAATGGACGAAAAAATCGGTGGAGTCGATTATCTTTCTGAAGGACAGTTAAGTGTAGGAGCCACTTGGTACCCAGACCTCGAAGGCTATCAAACGGAAGTCTTATTAATGGAAGAAAATGAGGATTACCGTCAAAGCTTAGATAGCAATCAAGAACTGTCTCGAACCGAACTCCAAGCAGAAGTGATTGCCCAAAAAATAACTTCACTCCTGCAAAAGGGCTTTAAAATTTATGATAAGGATGCAATTAGTGAAGATAAGATGCGCCCGCTGCGCTATAGTGATATTGTTATTTTGGGGAGTAATCGTACTTTTTATCAAGATTTAGAAAATATTTTCACTCAATACGATATTCCGATTATGCAAGATAAAAAGCAAAATTATTTTCAACGGACTGAAATTATGACCATGGTAGAGCTGTTGAAGTTAATTGATAATCCTTACCAAGATATTCCCTTGGCAGCTGTATTACGGTCACCAATTATCGGCTTGACTGAACCAGAAATGGCTCAGATACGGATGGTTGAGCGGGAGGGGGGTTATTTTGATGCGGTCCAATCTTATATTGAATCTCACCAAAATGAAAAGGATAATGACCTGCTCGATAAACTCCAACAACTGCTCGATTGGCTCCGGTCCTGGCGCACTTTCACCAAAGAGCACTCGATCGCCCAATTAATTTGGCAAATCTACCAAGATACAGGCTATTTAGACTATGTGAGTGGGATGAATAATGGTTTACAACGTGAAAGTAACTTACACGGCTTATATAAGAGAGCCTATGATTTTGAGAAAAACCAATTCAGGGGCCTTTTTCAGTTTATTCGTTTTATTGAAAAAATGCAGGAACGCGAGAAGGACTTAGAAAGCCCCCAAACCATCGATCTCAATCAAAATGCAGTCCAATTAATGACTGTCCATGCTAGCAAGGGGCTAGAATTTCCGGTTGTTTTTTACTTTAATATGGCTAAAGGCTTTAATGTCGACGATTTAAAGAATGAACTTTTGCTTAATGACCAAATTGGTATTGGGGTTAAGGTTAAAGACCGTTTCAATGGCATCAGCTATAGCAATCCGATTCGTTTGCTGGCTGAACACTTTGAGCGTCTTGAACTTAGTGCCGAGGAACAACGTAAGTTATATGTGGCCTTAACCCGGGCTGAGCAAAAACTTTATCTAGTAGGCGCGACAGAAGACCGAGATAAAACTTTTGATCAATGGATTAAATGGGCCGACTTGAGTCAAAAAAATCAGATCATCGATGAGAGTCTACGCGCTATTTCTAATCAAAGCGATAATATCCAAAAATGGATCGGAACTGCAATTGCCCGCCATCCGGATTTTAGAAATAAAAGTCATTATGACCAGGCGCCTCAATCCAGCTATCAAAGCGTGACTACGGATTTTCATATCCAGGTGATCAATGAGGAAGAACTCTTAAGTCGGACAGCCTTTCAAAATATTCAACTTGCGCCTGAAAAGGCAAGCGTTAAGACGGAGAATCTTCAAACAGACATCATATCATCGCCCTTGGATTATGACTATCCCTATCAGGCAGCTAGTCAGACGAGTAGTTATCAGTCAGTGTCGGAATTAAAGCGGCTGTTTGAGGAACCAGAAGATGGCCGTCAAATGCAGTGGCGCTATTCAAATAGTCAGAGCGAGGCAGTGCAAGGTCTGCGATTTACTCCGAGTCACTATCCCGCCCCAGAATTTATTCAGAGTCAAACCACGCATAGTCCCAGTGAGCATGGCTCAGCCATTCATTTACTCCTACAAGCGATTGACTTAAAGGCCATGCCAAGTTTCGATTCACTAGCTGCAAGCTATAAGGACTTAGTTGATAAGGGACTACTCGAAGAAAGCAGTTTAAGTGAAGCGGATCTACAGCAGCTATTAGCTTTCTTTGAAACGACTATGGGTAAAAGAATTATTCACCCTAAGAGCCAAGTTTACCGGGAACAGCCTTTTTCCTATTTACTGCCTTATCGCCAACTAAAGTCCTCTACTGGGCTAGCCCCCAATGATAAGGTCCTCATTCACGGAATTATTGATGGATTTCTCATCGATGAAAATGACCAGGTATGGCTGTTTGACTATAAAACCGACCATATTGGCTATTTACCCGCTAAAGAGCAAAGGCAAGTCCTGTTGAAACGCTATCGGGTCCAAATGTCACTTTATAAGGAAGCCTTAACTTCAATTTTAGAACGACCGGTGGATTATGCGGTCTTGATAGCCCTTGATTCTTTAGAGACTTTCCCGGTGGAATAAAAATTAAATAAATCTTGCTTTAGAGGGGATAAACATGCTATAATAACTTTTGTTGAAAAGAGCATGTTTGTTCTGCGGGTGTAGTTTAGTGGTAAAACTGCAGCTTCCCAAGCTGTCGTCGCGAGTTCGATTCTCGTCACCCGCTTTATATTGACTATTAAAGTGAGACTAGCTTGTCTCACTTTTTATTTGTATTTAAAAGGAGAGATAATGTGAAATACTATGCGGTAAAAAAAGGGCGGAAAACTGGAATTTTCACTGATTGGCCATCTTGTAAAAAAGCCATCGATAAGTACCCCAATGCCGTCTATAAATCCTTTAGTAGTCAAGCAGAGGCGGAAAACTTTTTAAGTGATCAAGGTAGTCAATCTGTCAAGGTAGATTCCAATGACCAAGTTCTAGCTTATGTTGATGGCAGTTTCATGACTGCCAATAATCGTTATGGCTTTGGTGGCATTCTCATTTACCAAGGCGAAAAATATACCTTCTTTGGCGGTGGCGATGATCCTGAATTAGTCAAAATGCGTAATGTTGCAGGGGAAATGATGGCCAGTATGCGAGCTGTAAAGGCGGCAATTAAATTAGAAGCTAAAGCAGTCCTTATTCATTTTGATTATCAAGGAATTGAAAAATGGGTCAATGGTGATTGGCAAGCCAAAAATGACTTTACTCAGGCATATCGCCAATTCATGTTAGATAAAGAAAAAGAAATTAACATTCAATTTGTTAAGGTCAAGGCCCACTCAAACGATCACTATAATGATATTGCTGATCAGCTTGCTAAGAAGGGTGCACTTAACTAAAATAAGTTAAAGGAGTTCTGTCATGTTTTTTTATCTCTTAAGCGTTATCTTAGTGATTATTGATCAAATGATAAAAGCGTGGACGGTGAATCATATTGTCTTAAATGAAACGATCCCATTTATTCCTAATCTTTTATCCTTACATTATTTACAAAATCGTGGGGCAGCCTGGGGAATGCTTGCTGGTCATATGTGGCTATTTATTCCCATTACTTTACTTGTCAGTGGCCTAATCATTTATTATTACCACCATGATAATGTTCGCCAACCCTTATATGTGGCTAGCTTATCCTTGTTGCTTGCAGGGGCTGTTGGGAATTTTATTGACCGTGTTCGCTTGGGCTATGTTGTGGATATGTTTAAACTAGAGTTTATGGATTTTCCCGTTTTTAATTTCGCGGATACTTGTTTAAGCTTGGGAGTAATTTTCTTTATCATTTATTTATTATTCTTTGAATCAAAAGAGGAGTGATTTCATGCTTGAGAAAAGCTATGAATATCATGATGATCAGAGTCTGCGTTTGGATCGTTATTTGAGTCAGCGTTTAGATAGTTATAGCCGTAGTGAGATCGCCCAATGGATTAAAACGGGTCAAGTGAAAGTGAATAAGCAAGTAGTTAAGCCCAGTTACCGTTTAAACCCTATGGATAAGATCTCCTTAGCGATTGAAGAAGAGGAGAAAATTCCGATAGTGGGAGAGTCGCTTGACCTAGACATCGTTTATGAAGATAAAAACCTGCTAGTGATTAATAAAGCCAAAGGAATGGTTGTTCATCCCTCCAAGGGCCATTTAAGTGGAACCTTGGTCAATGCCCTATTAGCCTATGCCAAAAAAAATCATTTTACATTGAGTGACTTAGGCGATTATTATCGACCAGGAATTGTTCATCGGCTGGATAAAGATACCAGTGGTCTAATGGTAGTCGCAAAATCAGACCAAGCTTATCAAGCTTTGCTGGAAGACTTGGCTAATCATCAAGTGGATAGAAAATACCTTGCCCTGATTTATGGTCATTTACCGGATAAGCAGGGGACGATTGATATTCCCTTGCGCCGTCATCCTAAAGACCGGATGCGCTATGTAGGCGATCCATTAGGTAAAGAAGCAGTGACCCATTTCAAGCAAATCGCTCAAGTGGAAAACTATGCCTTGCTGCGCTTAAACTTGGAAACTGGCCGTACCCACCAGATCAGGGCCCACTTAGCTTACTTGGACCATCCTGTTGTCGATGACCCACTCTATGCTAAAGCTTATCAGCAGCGATTTTTTAGTCAGCAGGGACAGTGTCTCCATGCCTATGAATTATCATTCAATCACCCAATCACCAAAGAAAAACTTCGCTTTCAGGTTAAGCCGCCTAAGAGCTTTATGACTATATTAGATAAGGTCTTACCCAACTATGATTTACACTTGGAGGAGTAAAAGCCTCGGAGCTTATAATTTTCTTAAACTTGGCAAGTCAGATAATTTTTAGTACAATTAAAAAGATGTTTATATAGAGGGGGAAATCATTCATGTCAAATTTCGCTTGGATTATTATTATCATTATTACTTTGATTATCGGTATGATCTTAGGTTTCTTTATTGCTCGTCGTTATATGATGAACTATTTCCAAGATAACCCACCAATTTCAGCTGATATGATTCGGACTATGATGGCACAAATGGGTCAAAAACCTTCTGAAAAACGTGTCCAACAAATTATTAATTCCATGAAAAAAACGAAAAAATAATCTTTAGGAGGTTGGAGGAATTCCAGCCTCTATTTGTTTATGTTTTTTAAGGCTAGTTTAGCTGATGCTTGAAAATCCTAGCGAGGTGACAAAAATGTGGTTTTATAACTTTATGGCTTACTTGGTTAAAGGCTTAATTCGAATTGTTAATGGGAAACCGGAGCTTTCCTATCATGAAGACTATGATCCTGACCAACAATATTTAATTGTTGCTCCCCACCGTAGTATACTTGATCCGGTCATTATCGGTATCCATACCTTACCTAAACCGGTTCATTTCTTAGCCAAGCAGGAACTATTCTCATCTGCTTTGGTGAATTGGTGCTTAGACCACTTAGGCGTTATGCCAGTCGATCGAGAAAATCCTAGCATGGCTTCCTTAAAATCGGCAGTAACAGAACTCAAAAAGGGTGAAGATAACGTTGGACTTTTTCCTACTGGATCCCGTTATTCGACAGAAATTAAGGATGGGGCAGCTGTATTAGCAAAAATGGGCAAAGTTAATATTTTACCTGTTGCCTACCAAGGACCGATTCATATTTCTGGACTCTTTTCAAGAAAGAGACAAAATCGGGTAAAGTTCAGAGTGGGAAAACCCATCTATTTGCCTGCTGGTAAGAAATTATCAAAAGAAGAACTCAAGGAAATCGACCAGCAAATTGGGCAGGCTTTTCAAGAAATCGATCGGGAAATTGATCCTAATTATCATTATGACCTTGAAAAAGCTATTCGAGAGCGAAATCGTAAATAAAAAATCCTATTGTGGCTAGGTTAGCGTTGTGCCTAGGTAAAATTTAAAAGCGAGAGAATAATTTTTCTTTGTCAAATAGTATTGATGAAAATTTTTATAGTTAAAGTCATAGCTCAAAAAGTTATGGCTTTTTTATTAAGATTATTAATATAGATTATCTTTAAACATATTTATATCACCTAGGTAAGAAATGATTTGAAGAAAAGAATTGATTCACTAAAAACTTTTGTTTAAAAGTGTTAGAAATTAATCCAGTCAGTTTTCATATTTTATTTTGTAGAGCTCCAAATGATAGCATTAAAGCACTCTATTGGAATAGCAATGGGTTTGGAATTTTATAAACAATTTAAAAGGGGAAAATTGTAATGGCCTATGTCTCAGAAATTTAAAGCAGATTTCAAAACGACAGTGGTAATGGTTACTCGGTTGCTTACCATTTCTCGATTTATGATACTCTTAAGTATAGAGAATTACTGTTTATTTGACTTACTCACCTTTATGCACCTCATATTACAGCTTACTTTTAGCAAATAAAATTTATATTTTAAATTATAAGTTGACTTTATCTTTAAAAATATTTATTATTGTTTTAACAGCTTAAGAAAGGAGCATGTAATTATGTTAGTTAAATATCTTATCAACCAGAGCGCATGCCCTACTTATCAAAATGTACGATTTTACTTTAGCTATTTTAGATAGCGTTTGTACTATGAAACATCATAGATACAAACGTCAAACTTAAGTTTGTATCTATGATGGCTAAGGATCTTAAGCGTGTCTAGCCCTCATAGAATGGATAAATTCTAAATGGGCTATACCACTATGAATATATGCTATTATTCAGCCCATTTAGTTTTTTCCAAACTAGATGGGCTTTTTTTATACCTTTTAAGGGAGTGATAGTATGGAAGGTCCGTTTAACAGTCAGAAAAAATAGATAGTTAACCGCTTTATATCGAATAATGGAGGAAAAAAGATGAAAAAATATTTACGTTATCTAGCAGCAGGTCTATTAACCTGTACACTAGCCGCTTGTTCAAATCAAGGCAAGGAAAGTAGTAATGATAAGGTGGATGTGGGGATTATCCAATACATGGAACACGACTCCCTACAAAAAGCTAAGGAAGGTTTCCAAGATACTTTGAAAGAGGCCGGTTATGAAGAAGGCAAGAATTTAGCGATTGAATTCCATAACTCTCAAGGTGACCAGTCAAACTTGCAAAGCATTACCCAACAATTAAAAGGAAAAAAGGACCTGATTTTAAGTATTGCTACTCCAGCTGCACAAGCTATGCTGAACACTGACAAGGAGACCCCGCAATTATTTACGGCAGTGACTGATCCCGTCGGTGCAAAATTAGTTGAAAGTAAGGAAAAACCCGGTAAAAATATAACCGGCACTAGTAACATGACCCCTGTTGCCGATGTTGTTAATTTATTATTAAAGGCTGATCCAAGCATAAAAACGATTGGTATCTTGTATAACTCAAGTGAAATGAACGCGCAAGTTCAATATGAACAAGCCAAGGAATATATCGAATCCAACGGCTTAAAAGTTGAAAGTATGACGGTGACATCAACTAACGACGTGCAACAAGCGACAAAAATATTGGCGGAAAAAGTAGATGGCATCTATCTACCAACGGATAACACCATTGCAAATACCATTCAAACCATTGGTAAAGTCCTAATGGAAACCAAGACACCATCAGTTGCTGCTTTCGATGCCGCTATCGAAGGTTCCCTATGTGCCTATGGGGTAGACTACTATAAATTAGGCCAACAAACTGGAAATATGGCTGTAGATATTCTGAAAGGAAATAAAAAACCAGAAGACATTCCAGTGGAATCTTCTAAGGACATGGTCATTAAGGTAAATGATGAAATGGCTGCTGCCCTGGGAATGAACAGTGAGGATTTGAAGGTTCGTTTAAATGGATAGTGAATAAAATTATTTAGAAAAATGAAAGATAAATAGTCATACAAGATGTATTTAGAAGAAGTCAAGAAAAATGGGCTTAATGATATCTAGAGTTTTGCAAATAGTATATAATCTATCCTGCAAATGGGGATAGATTACTTTTAGAATCATAGGTTAAGCCGCCGTATTGGCAGAGAAAACTTCTCACTAGGGTGCTTTCTCTCTTATATTATTAGCCAATTAAAGTCATTTTCATTAAAAAAGAGTTTCGATTAACAGTTAATTAAGAGAGCAAGTGGTTTAACAAACTCGTTTAAAATTCTGGTCTTTCCTTATGACCCCTAGCTGAAAGTATTCTAGTTTCATTCAACAAATGAAGCAAAGAAGAAATTCAAAGTGAAGTGAAAACGTCTGACCTGCGTAAACGACCATGTATCTTAAAAACTCTTATAAAAGAAATCATTCTGGTAACAATGTATATTGCTTTGTCATATAAGAAGTATTGGCGTATATCTAAAATCATTGGATCATGTAAATTAGGGCAGCCAAGTGCTGCCTTTTTTAGTATTAATATATAATGTAAAAGTAAATAATCTTTTTATTTAATTGGCATCTTAGTAAAATTCTCAAGATTTTATCATGTTTTCATGATAAGATATTAAAAATACTTTAAAGCAGGAAGGTTAATTTATGCAGAATTTAAAAATTAAGGATATCTTTAATCAAGTTTTAAATGGGGCATCAACAGGTATTGTTATCGGTTTGATTCCTAGTGCCATATTAGGCGCATTAACTCGGTCTTGGCTCAGTACGCCAGGCTTTTTGGCTGACTTTGCTGGCTCTATTCAAGCCTTTCAATTTGCCGTACCTTTTTTAGTCGGTCTATTTGCGGCATTGCAGTTAAATATGAAGGGCATGGAAACTGCAGCATTAGCAGGAGCTGCTTTTTTAGGGAGTGGGGCAGCTCGCTTAGTCGATGGGACTTGGGCACTTAAGGGAACGGGAGACTTAATTAACACCATTATCACCGTCTTTATTGCTGCTATTTTTATTAAACTTTATAACAATCGATGGCAAAGTCTCAACATTGTGGTTCTTCCTTTACTGGGAGGAATTTTACCAGGTTTTATTGGTCGTTTAATCCTACCCTTGGTTAGTCAACTGACTTTACTTTTAGGCCAGGGGATTGCTCACCTCACAGAGATTCAACCATTAATTATGGCTATTTTAATCGCTATTGCCTTTGCCATTATTATCGTTACGCCTTTGTCTAGTGTGGCGATTGCTTACGCGGTATCCATAAGTGGTCTAGCGGCTGGGGCAGCTAACTTAGGAATTGTAGCGGTTGTATTTACTTTTCTCTATGCCTCATCGCGGGTTAATAGTAATGGAATTACTTTTTCATTATTATTTGCTGGTCCAAAATTGTTTATGGCCAACTACTTACAAAACCTAAAAATGACCCTACCCATTGTGATTAATGCAGGGGTAGTAGGGCTGTTTGGGTATCTATTTAATATTCAGGGGACTACAGAATCAGCTGGTTTTGGTATCACAGGTTTTTCTGGACCGATCAACGCTTATTATTTTATGGATGGTAATGTCGTGGTTAATATCCTGGTCCTCTGCCTAACCTATGTGGTAGTGCCTTTGGCGATTTCTATTATTACTCATCAGACTTTTACCCGTATGGGGATTTATGATGAAAGTATTTATGTTTACCATGCGCCAGAACACTAAGAACGGATAGTGAGAGGTCAGTACATTTGAGAAAGAGAGTCTGGGACAAAAGTCTCAGGCTCTTTTTAAAATGCGAACTATCTAATCAAAACGTGTTCCAAAAGATAGGTGAAAAGGCTTGTTTAATTTTTATTTGTGACATATGATGAGTAGGTAAAATACTATTCATTAGGGGAGCCACGGCTGAGAGGATTTATATCGACCCTGTAACCTGATCAAGGTAATGCTTGCGTAGGTAGTCTTTTTTTGTGCTCTCCTTTATCTTTTAGGAGGGATTTTATGAGTAAAAAATCAAGTCCATTGATTTTAGTAACGGTAGCGATGTTTGTGGCCATTGGGGTGGTAATTTCACCGATTTTTCGAGTCGAGGGCTTTGCTCCTACTGCCCACTTTGTTAATGTGGTTTGTTCGGTCTTATTGGGTCCTTGGTATAGTTTATTAAATGCTATTCTGACTGCAATTATCCGGATGAGTCTTTTTTCGGTGCCTCCGTTAGCGCTCACTGGCCAAGTTTTTGGTGCTGTGCTTTCGGGAATACTATATCGTCTCTTTAATGGCTCTATCCTTGCTTGTGTAATTGGTGAAATTATCGGTACCGGGATTATCGGAGCTATTGCTTCCTATCCAGTAATGGCGCTTCTATTGGGAAAAACAGGAATTACTTGGCTGTTTTATGTTCCTAGTTTTCTAATTGCAACAATTATTGGTGGTGTCTTAGCTTATTTTTTCTTAGCCACCTTGCGGCAAACCGGTTTGCTTTATAAAATGCAAAAACGCCTAGGAGTCAATGTTTATGACTCTTCTAAGAAAAAGGCTTAAATTCGTCATAGTTAAAGCTAAAGTTTTCAATTTTTTCTGCGCCTATAGCTATTATCTGTTATTATAAGATCACGAGAGTGAATAAGAGATTAGAGAATTAGGAGCTTTTTAATGGATAATTTAATGGAAGAAATACTTATTCCCCAAGCGGAATTATTAAAACGTATCGAAGAATTAGCTAAGGACATTGCCGAAGAGTATCAGGATAAGAATCCTTTACTGGTTTGTGTCTTAAAAGGGGGCATGCCCTTTATGGCTGATTTAATGAAACAAATGGATATCCTTCTTGAAATTGACTTTATGGATGTTTCTAGTTACGGTGATGCCTTTGAATCCAGTGGCGAAGTAAAGATAATAAAGGATTTATCGGTCCCTGCAAAAGGGCGTCATATCTTATTTGTTGAAGATATTGTAGATACCGGGAGAACTTTAAGTTATCTGTATAAGGTCTTAAAATCCCGCCAGGCAGCTTCCATAAAAACCGTTTCTTTATTAGATAAACCGAGTCGACGCAAAAAGGACTTTCAGGCTGACTGGATCGGCTTTGAAATTCCGGATAAGTTTGTTGTCGGTTATGGCCTAGACTATAAGGGCCAATTGAGAAACTATCCTAATATTGCTGTTTTAAAAGAAGAAGTCTATTCTTAACCACATATTTTTACTTATAAGAGAAACTGGGCATTTGTCCCAGTTTTTCTTATTATTAGCTAAGTTAGCTAAGGCTATCAGGACTGATTGGAAAAGATCATGACTGGATGAGCTATCTGTGATTTATTTTCCTTTACAACTATATTATCCTGTAAGATAGAATCATTTAACGTAGAAAAGAGGTTTGTAGATGAAAGAAGCGCTAAAATTTGCCTTTCCCAAAACGATCCCGATTATGATGGGGTATTTATTCTTGTCATTATCCTTTGGTTTATTAGCAACGAGTTCAGGAATTCACTCCTGGTTAACTATTTTAATGAGCCTACTTGTCTATGGGGGCTCGATTCAATTTGCCGGCATAAATGTCTTATTGGGAGCCTATGATCCCTTTGCCGCTTTTATGCTAGCTGTTATGGTGAATGCAAGACACATGTTTTACGGCATTACCATGTTAGAAAGTTATCAGTCCCTAGGTTGGAAAAAATACTATAGTATTTTTGCTTTGTCTGATGAAACCTTTTCACTGACAGCTTCGGTTAGGGTTCCCGATCATATTGACAAGTCTTGGGTCTACTTTTTGATCAGTTTATTAGACCAGCTTTACTGGATTATTGGAACAGTTCTGGGGATTTTCTTAGGGAATTTTATCAGCTTTAGCTTAAGAGGAATTGAGTTTATTTTAACAGCCTTGTTTGTAAGTATTTTTGTCGACCAATGGCAAGGAAGCGCTAACCATAGGCCACAAATCCTTGCCCTAGCTACTGGCTTAATTTGTTTATTTATTTTCGGCCCCAACAGCTTCTTGATTCCTGCAATGTTAATTATTATTGCTATATTCTTTTTTATTTTTATACGTGAGGAGGAAGAAAGATGAGCTTTAACCAACAGCTATTAACGGTTATTCTATTGGCTTTGGGAACAGCCTTAACCCGTTTTATTGTCTTTGTGGTTTTTTCGAAAAACCAAGTTCCTCCTCGCTTTGTCACTTATTTGGGGAAAGTCCTTCCTGCCGCTGCCATTAGCCTTTTAGTGGTTTATTCCTTACAATCAAGTACCCCCTTGGCTTATCCTTACGCCTTGCCTGAGCTGATTGCCATCCTTGTGACAATCCTGTTTCAGGCTAAGACTAACCGCTCTTTACTGAGTATTGCTGGCGGAACCCTGTCTTATATGTTCTTAGTTCAAGTGGTTTTCCCGTAATTCTTTAAAAGTTAAGCTAGGGAAGAGTTAATAACATAATGTAATAAAAAATGGAGATTCACTTTTTATGAATCTCCGTTTTTTTAATAGTTTTTAGCAATGTCACTTAACATAAACTTTTCTTCTAGCTCGCCTTGGTATTCTATATTTAAATGATGAAAGGCTTTGTCTAGGGCGTGGTACATTTTTTGAAAATATTTGACTTCCATATTACTACCCATATGGGCGATTCGGAGCAGCCTTTCGCCTTGGGGACCATCGCCTTTAGTAATTAAAATACCTTCGTTCCTCACTAATTTCATCACATCCAGGCTTGAAACTGATTCAGGGAGTAAAACACTGGTTAATGTATTGGAAGCATGGTCTTTAGCATAGAGTTCTAAACCGGCTTCTTTAAATAATTGTCGGGTAGCTTCAGCCCATTTTTGATGCTTGTTGGCAAAATCACTGTCAATCGCTTGTTGAATAGCTACATCCATGGCATAAATGGCCTGTTCATTCATTGTATAAGGAAAGTCGAAATGCGGATCGTCAAAGCTGAGATAAGATTGGAAATTGGCGTAAAAGCTAGGGATAGGGGAATGACGATTTTCCATATGCTCTATGGCACGTTTGGAAAGGGTGACACTAGCCAAGCCTACAGGAGCGGAAAAGCATTTTTGACTACCACCTAGTAAGACATCCACTTTAGCTTGGTCAAAGTTAATATATTCTCCGCCAATTGCGGAAACTGAATCGACTATAGAAAGAATATTATAGCTATTTAAGATTTGACCGATGCCATGAATATCATTAGTGATGCCGGTGGGGGTTTCACAATGGACGAAAGTTGCCACCTGAAAATCGTGGTCGTTTTCTAGAAAGGCTTTTAAGTCATTCAAATTAATCCCACGGCGCCAGTCACTTTCATAGAGCACTACCTCTGCCTGAACAAAGTTGACAAAGTCTTGAAAACCTTGACCATAAACCCCGTTACTAATCACCAAAACCCGGTCTCCTGGTTGGATGATAGAATTGACAGCAGCTTCCAGAGCCAATAGGGCTTCACCCACCATAAAAAAAGAGACAGCTTTGGTATGTAATAACTGTGATATCTGGTTTTCAACTTGACGTTGATATTGGGTGTACTTGTGGTCAATATCAGGATTAGTTTTTGCTTGACCATAGGCTTTAAGAACGGCTTGGGAGATATGAGTGGGTCCGGGACACAAGTTTAACATACGATCATACCTTTCTAGTGAGTAATCATTATCTCAAGTATAGCAAACATTTGACATAAAGAAATAGTTATCGCTATACTAAAGAAAAGGAATTTGTGAAAGGGCTTTCTGCGTGAGATAATGTAGTTGTGAAAACAAACACAATATTTTTAGAAGGAGTGACTCAAATGTCAGTTGTTGAGACTAAAGTTGAGAATAAAGTGGGGAAAATTATTCTAAGAAATGACCCGTTAAACATCTTGGAAATGGAACACTTACAATTGATTGAAGACGCTGTTCATGAAATGGATAACAACGATGAAGTAAGTGTTATTTACTTCACAATGGTTATGCAAAAAGAAGGAAAAATCTTCTCTGCTGGGATGGATCTCGATGAAATGCTAGCAACTCAAGAGGAAGAAAACGGAATTGAAAATTACTGTAAAGTGTCTAAACGTAACTACTCCTGCTTCTACTATGCTAAAAAACCCGTAATCTATGTTTATGATGGCATTGTTCGCGGTGGTGGTTGTGAAATGTCACTCTTTGCTGACTATCGGATTGCTGGTGAAAAATTAAATATTGCCTTACCAGAAATTGGCATCGGTATTATCCCTGGTGGGGGTGGTACCCAAACACTTCAACGTTTAATTGGTGTTGCTAATGCGAAATCATTAATTTATACCGGTAGACCATTGAAAGCTGAAGAAGCTAAAGAAGTTGGCTTAGTTCAAAATGTCTTTCCATCTGACAGCCTGCAAGAAGAAGCAACTAAGATTGCTGAAAAAATGGCTAAGAACTCCCCACAAGGTTTACAAGCAGCTAAACGTGCCATTAATGATGGCGCTCACCTACCTATCGATGAAGCTTTAGCCTTTGAAACCGAAGTCTTTATTGACAACTTCAAAACTGAAGATGCTGCTGAAGGGATTAAAGCTTTCAAAGAAAAACGGGAACCTAACTACAAAAATCGTTAGTCATTTAGAAATTAAGGCGTAGCTTACAAGCGAAAAGCTCCCCAAACTTTGTATAAGTCGGGGAGCTTTTTATTAGTCTTTATTGGTGGAGAAGGTAAATTTTGGACTGAGTTCGCGAAGAATATCCGTTGATGATCGAATAAATTCAACGATGGTTGGTGCTAGGGAACGATCTTGACGATGAGAGAATACATAGTCACACTTAAAAATATCACTATCAAAAACAAAGACGTTACAGTCATTAAAAGTTGGCCAAGACATCCCTGTAACTGGTACAAAGGTAGCCCCTACCCCTTTTCTTGTTAAACCGACTGCCGAATAGACAGTGGAAGTTTCCAAAATGACATTTTGTTTTAGCCTTTTACGGTTATAAAATAAATCCACTAAGCGCCTTAAGCCAAAATTATGGGGGAGTAAGACGAGGGGGAGATTATCTAATTTTTCAATATCGTAGGGGAAATGGGTGATCTCGCTTCCATATTTTTCTTGGTAGAGTGGGTTATTTTTAGGGACAATCAAATACATCTGGTCGCTATAGACATAGTGATGTTGAAAAGCATTGTTTTCCATAGGAGCCATTTCAAAAGCGATATCAATCATGTGATTTTCGATTAAAGAATCAATGGTATCGGCATCCTCTTCATAAAATTCAAATTTAATTTCGGGATTTTTATCAAGAAAGGGTGGAATAATTAAAGGCAAGATACTACTACCTAGGGCCGGATTAATTCCTAATTTAATTTTCCCTTTTTTGTTTTTTGAGATCATATCAAATTCACTTAGCATATCGAGGTCGATTTCATGCTTTCTGCGCAAATGGTCTAAATAACGTTCACCGGCATAAGTGATTTGAACCGAACGCGGTAAACGAGTGAAAAATTCTAATCCATACTCACCTTCTAAACGACTTAACATTTTACTTAAATAAGGTTGGGAGACATAGAGTTTTTCAGCAGCAGCAGTGATATTACCTTCGGCGACAATTGTTTCCATGAGTACTAAGGGTGTTATGTTAGACATTTTTAGAAACCTCCAAATAGTCAGTGCATGCTTAACGGTGTGTATAGTATAGCATAATTTACCAGCTATAACAATATAGTTATTGATAGCGCTTTCATCTATTATTTCTATTTTCATTTCTTTTCCGATATAATAAGCATGTAAAAGAAATGGTTTGTAGTTACTTAGCTTGTTATAACTATAAATTAATACATTAGCTATTTCAAAGGAGGAAGATCGAATGTTTAACGATCAAGTTGTTGTAGTTACTGGCGCAGGCCAAGGTATTGGTGCTGAAATCGCTAAAGAATTCGCTCAAGATGGTGCTCAAGTAGTCATTGTTGATTTCAATGAGGAAACTGCACAAAAGACAGCAGAAGCCATTAATGAAAATAATGGTAAAGCAGTTGCTTATCAAGCAGATGTATCTGATTTCGACCGTGCTGAGGAAATTATTGCAGATGTTGTTGAAAAATACGGAAAAGTTGACGTCTTAATCAACAATGCTGGTATTACCCGTGATGCTTCATTGAAGAAAATGACTAAAGAACAATGGGACCAAGTTATTGCAACTAACTTAACAGGTGTATTTAACTATTCTAAAGCAGCATTTATCCGTATGACTGCTGCAGGGTATGGACGGATTGTAAACGCTTCTTCCCTAGCAGGGGTTGAAGGCAACTTCGGTCAAACCAACTACTCCGCTTCAAAAGCAGGTATTATTGGTATGACTAAGACAATCGCTCGCGAAGGTGCTGCAAAAGGTGTTACCGTTAATGCCGTTGCACCTGGTTTCATTGAAACCCCAATGACCGATGCTATTCCAGAAGAAATCAAACAAAATATGATTGATGGTATTCCGGTAAAACGTATTGGTTATCCAAAAGATATTGCCAATGCAATGAAATTCTTAGCTTCACCAGATTCAGGTTATATCACTGGTCAATTACTACAAGTTAACGGTGGTATGAACATGTAATGTTGCTCGCTGCATAAAAATTAAAGGAACGGTTAACCGTTCCTTTAATCATGTTTTTTACAGCAAGGAGAAAATATATGGAAATTCTTGGCGTAATCGGTATATTTCTTGCGATTATCGCAATTATTTATTTATCAGTTAGAGGATTAAACATTGTTATTGCTGCTCCTCTAGCCACATTAATTGTTATTCTAACCAACCAAATGGACATCTTTGGGTCATTAATTGGTGATGCACCTTCTTATATGACCGGTCTTGCAGGTTTCTTAATTAAAAACTTTGCGATTTTCCTATTAGGCGCAGTTCTGGCTCAATATATGGAAAAAAGTAATGCTACAGTTTCGATCGCTAACTGGGTTTTGGCCAAAGTTGGTTTAGATAATCCCTTTATTGTGCTAGTAGCTTTCGCTGGTATTGCAGCAATATTAACTTATGGTGGGATTAGTTTATTTGTGGTTATGTTTGCCTTAGTCCCATTAGCTCGACCAATCTTTAAAAAGTTAAATGTGAATTGGTCCTTATTACCTATTCCACTATTCTTGGGAATGGCAACCGTAACCATGTCTATGCTACCAGGGACACCTTCAGTTCAAAACGCGGTACCAACGACTTACTTAGGGACTACTTTAACAGCAGCTCCTGTGTTGAGTATGATTGGTGTTATTACTGTGGTTGCTTTTGGACTGACCTACTTAAAGTTTCAATTAAATCGGAGTCTAGCTAAGGGAGAAACTTTCTATTCTTATCTAGGTGAAGGGGAATCAGTTGGAGAAGAAGCTGACCTTGACGCTGAAACAGATGAAGAAAATATCCCTCCAATTTTATTAGCCATTTTACCATTGGTTACTTTAGTTGCGATTATTTTAATCTTCAGTGATGTGCCGAATATTATTTTGATTGCTTTAACTGTGGGTATCTTATTAAGTGCCTTCTTATATCGGAAATATTTACCAAAACAAACTTCATTATTGAATGATGGAGCTAATAGTGCTGTCCCATCAGCCTTTGCTACCTCAAGCTCAGTAGCTTTTGGATCAGTATTAACCAGTGCTCCTGGCTTCAGTGTGGTTCAAGATGCGATTATGTCTATTCCAGGTAACCCTTTAATTGGACTATCTGTAGCAACTGCTTTACTTGGCGGGATTACAGGTTCTAGTTCTGGGGCTCTGGGGATCGTCATGCAAAACTTTGCACCAACGTATTTAGAGATGGGAATTGCGCCTGAATTGATTCACCGTATTGCAGTTGTTGCATCAGCTGTGATTACAGTGGTTCCTCATTCGGGAGTGACAATCACCTTTAACAACTTGACTGGCTTAAGTTTAAAAAATGCTTTCATGCATCAGTTTATAATGGTTAATGGTGGTCACTTGCTTGCCTTAATCGCTATGTTAATTGCTTCAACAATTTTATATTAAGAAAAGAAATGTATTTATAGAAAAGGAGAGAGATAAATGGGTAAAAAGAAACCAGTTATTTCAAGACGTGAAGCAGCTGATTTAATTAAAGATAACGATCTATTAGCTACTTGTACTTTTGGTTTAGGGGGCCTACCTGAAGACTTACTAGTAGGGGTTAAAGAACGTTACGAAGAAGAACAACATCCCAAAGACATCACTTTCATGTGGTCATGTGGTATTGGTAACAACAAACCTGGCCGTGGTGCTGACCACTTATTAGCAGATGGTTTGGTAAAACGTATCATTGCTGGTCACGTTGGTTCTTCACCTGGTATGGTTGATAAGGTGGTTAATAACGAAGTTGAAGCCTACTTATTACCACAGGGTGTATTTACTCAACTATATCGCGCTATTGCTGGGAACAAACCTTTCTTAACTAAAGTTGGTTTACAAACTTATGTTGATCCTCGTTTAGAAGGGGCTAAAGCAACTGAAAAAACCACTGAAGAACTTATTGAACTAGCGGAATTTGGTGGCGAAGAATGGTTGAAATATCCAGATTTTGATATTGACGTTGCCTTTATCCGTGGATCATTTGCTGATGAAAAAGGGAACATGAACGTTGAAGATGAGACCTGTATTCTTGAACAACTTGAATTAGCAATGGCTACCAAGAAAAAAGGTGGTACCGTTATTGCTCAAGTAAAACAAATTGTTGAAAACAACTCTCTAGATCCTAAGAGTATTGTGGTACCAGGCGGTTTAATTGACTATATTGTGGTAGCTGACCCTGAATATCACTACCAAACCATGGGAACCTACTACAGTCCAGAATTAGCTGGAAAAATCAATGTTCCAGTGGACAGCGTTAAACCTGCACCACTTTCATCACGTAAGGTCATTGGTCGTCGTGCAGCTATGGAATTGCAACCTGATTCTGTGATTAACTTAGGTATCGGTACGCCTGACATGGTGGCTTCTGTTGCCCAAGAAGAAGGCGTTGCTGACGAATATGTGACAACTCTAGAGATGGGTATCTGGGGTGGTAGTGCTGCTGGTGGCTTAGACTTTGGTGCTTCACGTAATGCTGATGCTTCCATTGCTATGGCTAACCAATTTGACTTCTACGATGGTAACGGTTTAGACCTTTCTGTATTAGGAATTGGGCAAATTGACCAATATGGTAACAATAACGTTACAAAATTTGGTCCTAAAGTTCCTGGTCCAGGTGGATTCATTAATATTTCTCAAAACACTAAGAACCTTGTCTTTGTAGGTACCTTAACTGTTGGTGGTAAATCACACATCGAAGACGGTAAATTAGTCATTGATGAACAAGGTCGTGGACCTAAATTCTTGAAAGAAGTTGAACAAGTAAGTTTCTCTGGTAAATATGCTCAAGAAAACGACCAAAATATCTTATACGTCACTGAACGTGCTGTCTTTGACTTACATGAAGGTAAAGTTCGTTTAATTGAAATTGCACCAGGAATTGACCTCCAAAAAGATGTTCTCGACCAAATGGAATTTGAACCTGAAATTGCCGAAGACTTGAAAGAAATGAATCCTGATATCTTTAAAGAAGAATGGGGCGGCCTTAAAGAAATTATTGATGCAAAATCTAAAAAATAATTAGATATGTTGTATAATAAAGGCCTTGAAATTAAAGGAGGATTTAGTGAATGTTAAAAGCTAAAAATGAAGAAGTTGTTTTTGTTGGTGCCGCACGGACTCCTGTTGGTGCTTACCTAGGCGACTTAAAGACAGTACCAGTTGATGAATTAGGGGTGATTTCTCTTACAGAAGCTGCTAAACGTGCTGGTGTTGCCGTTGAAGATATTGAAGAAGTTATTGTTGGTCATGTCACTGGATCACAAACAACCAATAATTTAGGTAACATTATCGGAATTGATGCAGGAGTAAAAAATACTGCAACAGGTATGACTATTAACCGTATCTGTGGATCAGGTATTCAATCCGCTGTATCAGCCGCACAAGAATTACTATTCTCCAATAAAAGTATTATTGCCGCTGGTGGGGTAGAATCTTTATCTCGTGCGCCTTTCTATCTACCAGAATCCGCTCGTTATGAGGGGTTAAAGGGAGGCAATAAACCTTTAATTGATGCTAACTTAGCTGGCCATAGCTCTGCTTCTGGTAAAGATTCTGGTGTTAACCACATGGGGAACACTGCAGAAAATGTTGCTCGTAAATACGGAATTACTCGTGAACGCGCTGACCAATTTGCAGTAGAATCCCAACGTAAAGCTGCAGAAGCTATTGAAAACGGACGTTTCGCTCAAGAAATCATTCCGGTAGAAGTTAAAGGACGTAAAGGAAAAGTTAACGTCGTAGAAAAAGACGGCCATCCACGTCCAGGAACATCGATGGAATCATTAGCTAAATTACGCCCAGCCTTTGAAAAAGATGGTATTGTTACTGCAGGTAATGCTTCTGGATTAAATGACGGTGGTGCTTTTGAAATTATGACCACCAAATCAGTTGCTGAAGAACGTGGCTTAGAAATCATGGCTCGCGTCGTTGACTACCAAATTGCTGGTTGTGACCCTGCGTACATGGGCTTAGGACCGGTTCAAGCGATTAAAGACATTCTTGCGCGTCAAGAAATGGACCTTAAAGAAGACATTGATATCTTAGAAATTAATGAAGCCTTTGCAGCTCAAACTATTGGTTGCTTGATTGAACTTGGTATTGAAGAAGATACTGACTTCTACAAGAATCATTTCAACCCACATGGTGGTGCAGTTGCTTTAGGTCACCCATTAGGCATGTCTGGTGCACGTATCATTACATCTCTATTGTATGAATTCAAGAACCATCCAGAATACCGTTACGCGATTGCTTCAGCATGTATCGGTGGTGGACAAGGTATTGCTCTCTTACTTGAAAACGGCTACTACCAAGGTTAATTTAAATCATTAGCTTAAAATATAAACTCCTAGGGACTCCTCCTAGGAGTTTTTCTTATTTGTAGGATCTAAATCTTAATAATGACAGGTTTCTACATATGCGTTAAAGCTGGATATTCTATTCACTTTTACGTTGGTATGGTATAATGAGTTAATTCAAAGAAGTTAATTATTTATAAAAAGTGGGTGAATTTATGCGTTGGAGTATACCAACAAAAATGATTGAGGAAGGTAGGCAGCTAGTTAACCAGGACCGTGTGCTAAAAGTGATTCCTAATGAAAATGAAGCTATTTGGCGCGCAGAAGTTCTTGACGATGAAAAATACATCGTTATTTTAGATGGAACTGGTAAAGAAGAAGATATTTGTCGTTGTATCACCTGGCAACAAAAATCTTACTGCCCACATACTGTTGCAGTGGAATTGTTTTTACGTGACCATGATGTGGTGCGTGCCATGGCATATTCCAAGAAACCTCTATTTCATTATCCAGAAAATGTGATGGACCAGCATCCATCAATCGATAAATTACTCACTTCCTACCGTGAAAGAATGGATTACAAGCTCAGTGACCAGGATCAAGTCAAGACCTATCGTTTAAAGGTTCAATTCGAAATTTACGATATGACTGGACTCCAATATCAATTATCGAGTGAAAGACTCTTCTATTTAAGACTAAAAGTCGGTTATGATCAACTTTACTATGTCCAAGATTTTACGGATTTTTATCGACAACTTTTAAATGCGGGCTCATATCGGCTCTCCAACCGCCACGATAAGGCGGTCTGGCTCATGAAAGAAGCCTTTAATGCTGATACTTATGACTTGCTTTACCAATTAGCTTTGATTAAGGAAAATAACAATCACCGCCTAGAAGCAGGATTAAATATTTCGACATCTCACCAAAGCCCCCAACGAGATTTCTTATCTCAGAAGCAATTGGCCATGTTGATAGATTTTTATCAAGAGCACAGTGAATCAAATCAAGATGGCGACAATATCCAATTTTATCTCGATGATGACTTAGTTGAGCTTAACTTTTATCAAGACAAACGGCCAGTCTTACTTGAACTCCAGCACAAGGATGGAAATTACCTAGTGATCATGAATCCTAGGATGCGCTTATATAAGTTCTACCAAATGATCTTCGATGGCTACAATCTCTATAGAATTGAAGCTGACCAAAGCTATTTTGATGATTTAGAATTGTTGCAAGGAACATTTGCTGACCATTCCTACCAGTGGCAGCTTAGTGCGGATGAGGTTGAAGAGTTTATTTCTTGTTTTGGCTACCAAATTCTTGCCCATGGTCTTATCAATAATATTGTATTGTTAAGTTTCGCCTCAGGAATGGGACCATTGAAAGTAGAGATAGCCCTAGATGTCAGTGATCGTCTCTTACAAGCTGATTTAATCTATCATTATGGCCAGTACCAGTTATCTGATACTCCAGGAGAAAATATTTTGCCAGAAAAGGGTATTATCTTAAGAGATATTAAGGGCGAAATTCAATCCGAGCAACAACTTATCAAATTAGCCTTTGAAAAATCAGATAATCAATTTATTAGTCAATTTGATAATTTTAATCAAACCATGGAAGCTTTAAACGATTGTCAGAAATTCTTCCCTGATGAATGGACGGTGACTTATAGTCAACAATTAGAGGAATGGCAAAATAACGATAAGCAATTAAAAGTAGAAACTGGTAAAAATGAAGAGAATCGCTTCTTAACGATTAATTTCACCCTGGATGATGTTGATGACGATGAAGTCAATGAAATTTTAAAGGCTATCGAGCAAAACGACCAATACCTGCAGTTAGATAGTGGAAAAATTATTGATTTGAAGAAAATCATTACTCCTCAACAGAATAAGATGTTAAAACAGCTGCGTTCTGGCAATACGCATTGGGAAAATGGGGGGCAAGTTCCTGCCTACCAAAGTCTAAAATATGCAGATGCCTTAGGCCAGGCAGTGGATTTTGAACAATTCTACCAAGATATCATCCACCCAGCTCGGTCAGATTACCAAAGCAATCCAGGCTTAAAAACTGAATTAGCTCCTTATCAAAAATATGCTGTTCAGTGGTTAGGCCAATTGGCTAAATATAACCTAGGTGGGCTATTAGCTGATGAAATGGGACTGGGGAAGACTGTTCAAACAGTGGCTTTCCTGTTGGATTACTTTGATAAACTGCCTCAAGCCAATGTGCTCATTTTAGCGCCAGCTTCTGTTATTTATAATTGGAAATATGAAATTCAACGCTTTGCTCCAGAGGTGAAGGTTGTGGTATTAGATGGTAGTGTTGAGGAAAGAGAAAAAATTCGTCAGGAAAATCCCAAGGCCATCTGGATTTGTTCCTACCATTCCTATCGTAATGACCAAGAAGCCTACCACCAAGAATATTTTGATGTCTTGATTCTAGATGAAGCTCAAGCACTCAAGAATGAACGGACGGTTTTATACCAATCAGTTGTTAACCAGGACAGCGGCATGCGGATCGGATTATCAGGGACTCCTTTAGAGAATAATTTAAATGAGTTTTGGGCTTTGATGCAAATGATCTTACCGGGTTTACTGCCACAGAAGAAAGAATTTCAGGCCATGTCCATTGAAAGCATTCGTAAATTGGTTAGCCCCTTTGTCTTACGTCGAACCAAACAGGAAGTTCAATTGGAATTGCCTGATAAGTCCGTACATAATCGCTATGCTAGCTTAGAATCAAATCAAAAGGCGGTTTATCTTGCTTACTTGGAAGATATTCGCGATCGCCTGAAAGATAATGATGGCAATGGTTCTCACAAACACATGGAAATGCTTGCTGCCATCACCCGCTTGAGACAAATTTGCTGCCACCCAGCCTTAGTTAATTCTGACTACCAAGGAACGAGTGGAAAATTTGAATATTTCAAGCGGATGTTAGAACGGGCCTTAAGTAATAATCGTAGAATATTGGTATTTTCACAATTTACATCGATGCTAGCGATCATGCAGGATTATTTAGACCAAGAAGCGATTAACTATTTTATTATTGAAGGGAAAACCAATAAAGAAAAACGCCAAGATCAAGTCAACCGCTTCAACCAAGGTGAAGGATCCGTCTTTTTAATCTCCCTAAGAGCTGGCGGGGTAGGAATTAATCTGACCGGTGCAGATACTGTCTTTCTTTATGATCTGTGGTGGAATCCCTCTGTTGAAGAACAAGCTATCGGCAGGGCCCACCGAATCGGTCAGACCAAAGATGTTGAGGTTTACCGATTCATTACCGAAGGAACGATTGAAGAGCGCATTGCTGAATTACAAGAAGAAAAACGCCATCTTTTCGATGAACTCTTCCAAGATGAGGAAATGGGAGAAAGTTCCCACTTAACCATGGATGACTTGCGCTTTATTTTAGATATGCCTGCAAGTTAAAAGTGAAACGTCAAGTATAAAATAGAGGAGGTAGATGATGAATATCAAAGGACTGTTAAAAGCGCTTTTAGGTGTTTTCTTTGCCCTACTAATTGTCATTTCAGGAGCATTTCTTTATCAAGAATTAAAGCATTCTAAGGATGGCCAAAGCTGGGAGTTTAGCTTAAATCCTAAGAATAATTCTTCAAAAACAAGTAGTGCGCGCATTTTTTGCAATGGGGACCTACTTTACCACGATATCGTTTATTGGTCTGCTGAGCAGGGAAATGGGACTTATGATTTTAATAATAACTTCCGTTACGTTAAAGATTGGTTAGGCCAGGGAGATTTGGTGATTGGTGATTACGAAGGCACCATCACACCAGGACGTGAGCTAACCGGTTATCCCATGTTTAATGCTCCGGTGGAAGTCGCTTCAGCTATAAAGAACGCTGGTTATGATGTGATGGCCTTAGCAAATAATCATATTTTGGATATGGGGTCAGAAGGTGTGGCTTCAACTCAAAAAGCCTTTAATGATTTAGGGATCGATACGATCGGAGTATATACTAAGGCACCACGTTCCACTGATCAACTCTTAATTAAAGAGGTCAATGGCATTAAAATAGCCATTTTGAATTATGCATATGGCTACAACGGTATGGAACAAAATCTCTCCAAGAAAGAATATGAGGCTTCCATGAGTGATCTTGATGAAGAAAAAATGAAGGAAGAAATTAACTTTGCTGAGCAAAATGCGGATATAACCATTGTTATGCCGCATATGGGTATTGAGTACCAGTTACAACCTAATGAAGAACAGAAAGCTCTCTACCATAAGATGATTAACTGGGGAGCTGATCTCGTCTTTGGGGGCCATCCTCATGTCATTCAACCAAGTGAAGTGGTCAACCATAATGGTGAAAATAAGTTTATTATTTATTCCATGGGGAATTTCTTATCTAATCAACGGATCGAAACCGTTGACAACCCTTGGACGGAAAGAGGGGTGCTGATGGATGTTAGCCTGACTAAGCAGGGAGACACCACCAAGATTGACACTATTCAAGCCCATCCTACCTGGGTTAATCGCACTCCTAATGGCAAAAGAGGGCACGGCTTCGATCTATATGATTACACAGTTTATGTCTTAGAAGATTGGGTTCAAGGCGGGAAGTATTATGGTCAATTAGATCATGCGACTCAAGCCAGAGTTGATCGCGCTTACCAAGAAACGCTTGACCATGTCAATTTACAATTGCCTAAGGAATGAAAAGGAAGGTAAAATGTCTGAACGCGAAAAAATGAAAGCTGGTCAATGGTACGATGCTAATTATGATGAGGAGCTATTAGCTATGCGGCAAAAGGCTCAAGGCTTAGCTAAGAAATATAATGATTGTCTATCCGAAGATTCTCAGCAAAAGGAGGCCTTCTTACGACAATTGTTTGCTCATTTCGGGGATAAGTCTCAATTACTGGCGCCTTTTTACGTGGACTATGGCTTTAATGTCAGTATTGGTGATGATTGCTTTATCAATTACTCTGCCTACTTTATGGATGGTGCACCAATTAGTTTAGGAGACCACTGCTTTATTGGCCCTTTTTGCGGTTTCTATACGGCACAGCACCACCTACAAATTAAAAAGCGTAACCAGGGCCTAGAGCGGGCTCTTCCAATTAAAGTTGGGGCAAACTGTTGGCTAGGAGCCAATGTCTCGGTGATGCCTGGCGTAAGTATTGGTTCTGGTGCAGTGATTGGAGCTGGCAGCGTGGTAACTAAGGATATTCCGGACAACGCCCTAGCTGTCGGGGTGCCGGCTAAGGTGGTTCGTTATATTGATCAAGATGAAGATTTAGCGGATTAAATTGAAAATAGCCTTATAGGCCTTGTATTCTACTTGATAATGATATATAATAGCTCAGTATGTGTTTAACATATATTTATTTCACACTGCGTGGATTGAAACGCCAGGTGCTCTAGCATGAGTAGCGTTTCTTGGAAGCGTAGGCGGAAAAATAACCAAATGGAGGTAATAGATATGTCACAAGTGACTATGAAACAATTATTAGAAGCAGGGGTTCACTTCGGTCACCAAACCCGTCGTTGGAATCCTAAAATGGACCGTTACATTTTTACCGAACGTAATGGCATTTATATTATTGACTTACAACAAACTGTCAAATTATTAGACAAGGCTTACAACGTGGTTCGTGATATTGCTGCTAATGGTGGTAACATCTTATTTGTTGGAACCAAGAAGCAAGCACAACAAGCCATTGAAGAAGAAGCTTTACGTTGTGGTCAATACTACGTTAACCATCGTTGGTTAGGTGGTTTGTTAACTAACTGGGACACCATCCAAAAGAGTATCCAACGCATGCGTGATATTGATCGTATGGAAGAAGACGGTACTTTTGATGTTCTTCCTAAAAAAGAAGTTTCTGAATTAAATAAAGAACGTGAAAAATTAGAGAACAACCTTGGTGGTATGGCTGATATGCCTAGCTTACCAGATGCAATTTTTGTGGTTGATCCACGTAAGGAAGAAATTGCAGTTAACGAAGCTAAGAAATTAAACATTCCAATCATTGCTATGGTCGACACTAACTGTGACCCTGATGATATTGACTATGTCATCCCTTCAAACGATGACGCCATTCGTGCAATCCGCCTAATTGCAAGTACTTTAGCTGACGCTGTACTTGAAGGTAACCAAGGTGAAGATGACGAAGATGCAAGCGAAGAATTAGCAACAGACGAAGATTTAGAAAAAGTTGCTGCCCAATTTGCTAGTGAAAACGAAGAAGCAGAAGGCCAAGAATAATCTAAATCGGTTGCAGTAAAACGCTAAAAATAGTAAGATATAAAAGAGTAGATAGCTATCTTCTTAGGTAACTCAAGCTTCAAGTAGCTTTTACTTATGAGATAGCTATTTTTTTGAAATGAATTCACTCTAGGAGGAAAATAAAATATGGCAATTAGTGCAAAGTTAGTTAAACAATTACGTGATCAAACTGGCGTGGGTATGATGGACGCTAAGAAGGCTCTTCAAGAAACTGATGGGGACATCGATAAGGCTGTCGATTACTTACGTGAATCTGGTCAAATGAAAGCTGCTAAGAAGGCGGATCGTGTTGCTGCTGAAGGTTTGGCAAAGATTTATATTGAAGGCAATACTGCAGCTATTTTAGAAGTAAATACTGAAACTGATTTTGCTGCAAAAAATGACAAGTTCACTGAAATTATCGATGAAATTGGACATGCCTTAGTACAATATAAGCCACAAGATATGGAAGAAGCTAAGGAAAAAGTTGAAATTAACGGCGAATCCTTAGAAGACTACCTTACTCAAAAGACTGCGATTATTGGTGAACGGATTAACTTCCGTCGTTTCACTGTTTTTGAAAAAACTGATGACCAAGTGTTCGGACAATATGTCCACATGGGTGGGAAAATTGCTACACTTGTTTTAGTCAATAGTTCTGATGACCAATTAGCTTTAAATCTTGCCTTACATGTTAGTGGGATTGCACCTAAATATGTTAGTGAAGAGCAAATTCCCCAAGAAGAACGTGATCATGAACGTGAAGTCTTGACTGAACAAGCTAAAAATGAAGGTAAGCCTGAAAAGATTATTGAAAAAATGGTTGAAGGTCGTATGCACAAATTCTATGCTGAAGTTTGCTTAAATGACCAAGACTACTTACTCGATGACAGCATGACTGTTAAAGAATTATTAGACAAAGAAGATGCTTCTGTAGAAGATTTCCGTCGCTACGCTGTTGGTGAAGGAATTGAAAGAAAAGAAGAAGATTTCGCAGCTGAAGTTCAAAGTCAAATGCGTTAATCATCCAGCAAATACTTTGTTGGAAAATACTAATAGGTTGGGTTAAGCCCAGCCTTTTTATTAGAAGGTTAAGGAGCGAATCATGTCTACAAAATATAAACGTATCGTTTTAAAATTGAGCGGGGAAGCCCTAGCAGGCGACAATAATTTTGGAATTGACCCTAAAACAATGAAAAAAATTGCCCAAGAACTCAAGGATGTCTACCAATTAGGGGTTGAAATAGCCATTGTCTGTGGTGGCGGAAATATTTGGCGTGGAAAAACGGGCGAAGAAATTGGTATGGAACGGGCCCAAGCAGATTATATGGGGATGCTAGCTACGATAATGAATGCCCTAGGCTTGCAAGATGCCTTAGAAAACTTAGAAGTGCCTACCCGGGTTCAAACTTCGATCGAGATGCGACAAATTGCTGAACCTTATATTCGTCGCAAAGCCGTGCGCCATTTAGAAAAAGATCGGGTAGTCATCTTTGCTGGCGGAACAGGGAATCCATATTTTTCCACAGACACAGCTGCTGCTTTACGCGCTGCAGAAATTGAAGCGGACGTTATTTTAATGGCTAAAAATGGAGTAGACGGTGTTTATACAGCTGATCCAAAAGTCGATCAAAATGCAGAGAAATTCTCAGAGCTTTCTCACACAGAAGTGATTACCAAGGGCCTACAGGTCATGGATGCAACAGCAAGTTCTTTGAGTATGGATAATGATATTCCGATTGTCGTCTTTAACCTTAACGAGCGTGGAAATATTCGTCGTGTTGTTGAAGGGGAAGAAATCGGAACAACGGTAAGGGGTTAGGATAATGGATATTAATAACTTGTTTACGGAAACAAAAAACCGTATGAAGAAGAGCGAGCAATCATTGCAAAATGAACTCGGCAAGATTCGTGCTGGTGTAGCCAATGCCAGTTTATTGAATGGTATCTACGTCGAATATTATGGGGTTGATACGCCTTTAAATCAAATCGCATCAATTACCATTCCAGAGCCAAGAATGTTAATGGTGACACCATATGACCGGAGTGCCTTAGACAATATTGATCGTGCCATTCAAATGTCGGATATAGGTATAGCTCCTACTAATGATGGGGAAAAAATTCGTTTAGTCATTCCTGCGCTAACTCAGGAGCGTCGTCAAGAATTGTCTAAGTTAGTTGGTCGTGATTTAGAAGACGCCAAAATTGCAATTCGAAACATTCGTCGTGATGCTAATGATACCATTAAGAAAGCAGAAAAAGACGGAGAAATCACTGAAGACGATGCTCGTCGTAATGAAAAAGAAGTCCAAAAAATTACTGATGAAGTAACTGAACGTTTGGAAAAAATTGCTAGCGATAAAGAAGATGAAATTTTAAATAGTTAATCCTTACTTATTGCTTGAATTAGTGACTTTTTATTCCTTCTTTATATTTTAAAGAGGTGAATATGAAGTCACTTTTTCTTTTATTAAGTCCTATTGTTAGCGATTAGAATTCAGCGAGATACTCTTAAGTAATTCTTCCCGCTTTTTTCTCCTTACATGTTAAAATAGGTATTAATTTGAGAAATGAGATTTACAAAATTCCTGACTAATCGGTACAATATAACTAGTATTTATATTTGAGGTGGAAACATTATGAACGAAACGCATCCTTTTGATCCTAATTTAGAAATTCCCCAGCATGTTGCAATTATCATGGATGGTAACGGTCGTTGGGCGAAGGAACGTGGTCTAAAGCGTACTGATGGACACCATGAGGGCCTAAAAGCCATTCGCCGCGTCGCTGTAGCGGCCAGTCAAATCGGTGTCAAGATATTAACTGTATATGCCTTTTCTACCGAAAATTGGAAACGCCCTCGTAGTGAAGTGTCTTATCTCATGAAATTGCCTAATTTAATGGAAGCAGAACTCTTGCCCGAATTGATAGAGAATAATGTTCAGGTTAAAATTATGGGGAATAAAGGCTCAGTGCCTAAATACACTATCCAATCTATTGAAAATGCTATAGATAAGACTAAGGATAACACTGGCTTAATCCTCAATATTGCCTTTAATTATGGGAGTAGAGCTGAGATAGTTGAGGCGGTAAAGGAAATTGCCGGTGAAGTTAAATCTGGGGATTTAGATCTTGACTCGATAGATGAAGACACGATCAGCCATCATCTCATGACCCAACAACTTGCACCTTACAATGACCCTGATTTTTTAATTCGCTCGAGTGGGGAAGTCCGGTTAAGTAATTATTTACTTTGGCAATTGGCCTATAGTGAAATGTATTTTATTGATACTAAGTGGCCTGATTTTGACAAAAAAATCTTTTTATCATGTATTGGCGAATACCAAAGCCGTCAAAGACGCTATGGGGGCCTAAAATAGAATGGATGTATGACTATGAAGACGCGTACGATTACTGCAATTATCGCTTTAGTAATTTTTATACCTTTCTTGCTTATTGGGGGAGGGTATTTTGAAGCTTTAGTTGTCTTGTTAGGAATCGTTAGTTTGAGTGAATTACTAAAAATGATGAATGTCCCGCTTTTTTCTTTTGAGGGGCTAGTTACCCAGTTGATGATGTTAGTTGTCTTACTGCCAGACCGGGTCTTATCTTTTGTTCCCCATTCTCTAACGGTAATGGATCTCTTCTATGCTGGAATCATTTTTTTGTTTATAGCCATGGTTTATTTTCCTGAACAGATGGATTTTAAGCGCCTATGTGCTTTAGCTGTCTCAGCCGTTTATGTAGGCATTGGTTATCATTATATGATTATGACACGACGGTTAGGACTTTTTGCTGTCATTTTTGCTTTTGGTATTATATGGTTTAATGACAGTTTTGCTTATCTAGCAGGCGTTCATTTTGGCCGCCATAAGTTAGCGCCTAAAATATCACCTAATAAAACCATCGAAGGCTCGATAGGTGGGATATTGGCAGGGATCATCTATAGTCTTTGCCTCAATTTTTTTGATGGTAGTTTGAATCTGCCACTCCTTTCAGTGGTTATCTTGGCGATTGCTCTTTGTCTCTTGGGGCAATTTGGCGACCTCATTGAATCAGCCATTAAACGCTACTTTAAAGTGAAAGAAAGTGGAAAAATACTACCAGGACACGGAGGCTTACTGGATCGATTTGATAGTCTATTGATTGTTCTGCCAATGTTCCATTATTTAGTGGCATTTTTGTAGTAAGGAGTTTCTATGAAAGCAATTATCGTTTTTATTATTATTTTCAGTGTTATCGTGATATTCCATGAATTTGGCCACTTTATCATGGCTAAACGGTCAGGGATTATGGTTCGTGAGTTTGCTATTGGTATGGGTCCACGTATTTTTCATCATGAAGGAGAAGAAACCACTTATACCCTACGTCTTTTACCAATTGGTGGCTATGTGCGTATGGCTGGTCTTGAAGATATGGATGAAGTCATCGAACCAGGGCGACAAATTAAAGTCGGTTTTAATGATGATCGAGTGATTGATTTAATTTGCTTAGACAGTAATGAGGAAGATATTGAGGCTCTACCATTGGAAGTGATGGATAGTGACTTGTCTGAGGCTATGTATATTCATGGGGTCCCATTTGGTGAAACTGAATCCAAAAAATATTCTGTTAGTCCAGAAGCCTATATTTTGGAAGAAAATGGTAGCCTAGTGAAAATTGCTCCGCTTGACAAGCAGTTCCAATCAGCCCCTTTAATTAACCGCCTGTTAACTAATATCATGGGCCCAATGAATAATTTTATTTTAGGTATCTTAGCCTTTATCCTTATCGCCTTTCTTCAAGGCGGTGTTTATACCAATGCTCCAATATTAGGGGAGATGGTTGAAAACTCAGCTGCTCAAGAAGCGGGATTAGAAAGCGGAGACCGGGTCATCAAGATTAATGATGAGAAGATCGATAGTTTTACTGACATGCAAAAAATTGTCAGTCAACACCCGGGTCAAGAAGTCAATTTTACCGTTGAACGTGACCAAGAGCAAAAATCTATCGCTGTTCAAGTGGGAGCGGTCGAAACAGATAAAGGTCAAAAAATCGGGCAAATCGGAGTACGTGCACCTCAAAATAAGTCCTTTGGGGCTAAAATCGCTTATGGATTTAAAGCGACTTGGGCGATTGTCGTTGGGATTATTAGCGCAATAGCTTCCATGGTCGTTAATGGTTTTGATATTAATAACTTTGGTGGTCCGGTTTATATGTACCAGGCGACCTCTCAAACTGTAGAAGTCGGCTTTATTGCTGTGCTACAATTAATGGCTTATCTGACTGTGAATTTAGGCATAGTGAACCTCCTGCCTTTCCCAGCCCTTGATGGGGGTAAGGCCTTTCTCAATATTATTGAAGCCATACGGGGGAAAGCTTTAAGTGTACGGACAGAGGGAATTATTAATTTGATTGGTTTTGTCTTATTAATGGTCTTAATGATTGCCGTGACCTGGAACGATATCTTACGATTATTTTAAATAAAAAGAGAAGCCCTTTTGAGGGTTTCTTTATTTTGAAGGGAGAATGAAATGCTTTCTAACGAAGAGATGTTTCAAACTTTACTTAGGCAAATGCATTGGCAGAGTGATGATGAAAATATTAAGCAGGGGTCTATTGAAGAGGTGATTGTTCACCAAGTCTCTCGCTGCTATCAATTCAATATTCGTTTCCCAGAACGCTTACCTTTTTCTGCTTATCAACTTTTTTATGCCCAACTAACCAATACTTTTCAAGCCATAGCCAAAGTAAAATTGAAAGTTATTATCAGTCAAGTAAGTACAGCTAGTGACCAAGAAGTGAGTGCTTATTGGCCAGTGATTTTGGAATGCTTGAATTTGTCAGATGGCATGGCTCAACAAGTTTTATATGCTAATCCTCCTAAAATTAACCAGGGGAAGATGTTCCTTTATGTAGAAAATGACCCCATTCGCGAATATGTTGAAACTAACTACGTTCAGGCGATCCTGGATTGCTATCAGCGCCACGGCTTCGATAAGCTAAGTCTGAAGGTTATTGTTGATCAAGCTAAAGCGAATGAGCGGCAAGAGCAATACCAGTCTAGACGTCAAGCGCTAGAGAAGGAAGAACAAGAAAAAGCCAAGCTTGTCCAGGAGCGTAGTGAGCAAGCCCCTTCAAATGCTAAGCAAGTTAAATCTCCAGATCAAATTCGAATCGGTCGGTCTATTCCTAGTGACCAAGTTCAAATGATGAAAAGCTATACTGAAGAGCAGCGTCGTGCTGTAATGGAGGGTGTTGTTTTTGATGTTGAGATACGGGAATTAAGAACCGGGCGCTGTATTCTTGTCTTAAAAATGTCAGATTATACCTCGGCCTTTATTGTACAAAAATTCTCTAATAGTGACGCAGATATTGCCATCTTCAATAGTATCAAGGAAGGTATGTGGCTACGTGTTCGAGGTGATATCCAAATGGATGACCGCTTTGCTAGAGACCTCGTTGTTAATGCACGTGACCTGGAAGCCATTGAAAAGGAACCACGTCAAGATACCATGCCAGAAGATCAAAAACGTGTAGAGCTTCACTTACACACGAATATGAGTGCCCTGGATGCTACGAATTCTGTGACAGATTTTGTCAAGCAGGCGGCCGCATGGGGGCACAAAGCTATTGCTGTTACTGACCATGGTAATGTCCAGGCTTTTCCTGAAGCTAGTCAAGCAGCTAAAGACACTGGAGTCAAGCTGATTTATGGTATGGAATCCTATGTCGTTGATGATGGTGTTCCCATTGCCTATAATCCCGGCCACGTTGAATTAGAAAATGCGACTTATGTTATTTTTGACGTGGAAACGACCGGTTTATCGGCAGTTTATAACACGATTATTGAAATTGGTGCGGTAAAAATGCATAAAGGCAATGTGGTCGGAGAGTTTTCTGAGTTCTTAAACCCAGGCCATCACTTATCTAGTTTTACCACCGAATTGACAGGCATTACCGACAGTATGGTAGCTAATGCCCGTCCTGAACCCGAAGTGATGCAGGATTTCTTGGACTTCTGTCAAGGAACGATTTTAGTCGCCCATAACGCGAGTTTTGACGTTGGCTTTATTGATGCTGCCTATCAAAGAAATGGCTTACCTACCATAGAAAATCCAGTGATTGATACCTTGGAATTAGCTCGCTACCTTTACCCACATTTGAAATCCTTCCGTTTAAACACCTTGTCTAAGCATTTTAACGTCTCTCTAGAACATCACCACCGGGCGATTTACGATGCGACTTCAACGGGTGCTTTGGTGTGGATTTTTGTTAAGGAAGCCAAAGAATCTCATGATATGGTTTACCATGATCAGTTGAACCGTGATATAGGTCAAGGAGATGCCTATAAAAAGGGACGCCCCTTCCATGCGACCATCTTAGCCAAAAATCAAAAGGGGCTTAAGGACTTATTTAAATTAGTGAGTGCCTCTAATGTTGACTATTTTCACCGGGTTCCGCGTATTCCTCGCTCGCTCCTAAAGGAACACCGTGAGCATCTATTGATTGGTTCCGCTTGTTCAGAAGGAGAAGTCTTTACTGCTGCCATGCAGAAAGGAAAGGAAACCGCTAAGAAATTTGCTGAGTTTTACGATTACCTCGAAATTCAACCCAAAGCATCTTATGAGCCTCTTTTACGTAATCAAGATATTATCAATAATGAGGCTTTAGAAAATATCATTAACGATTTAGTGGACATTGGTGATGAACTTGGTATTCCAGTGGTAGCGACAGGAGATGCGCATTATCTTAATCCCGAAGATAAGATTTACCGGGAAATTTTGATCAATTCAATAAAATCTAACCGCTCTAAATATTTTCCTAGAGCCCATTTCAGAACGACCAAAGAAATGCTCGATGATTTTGCCTTTTTAGGCGAAGAGAAAGCCTTTGAATTAGTAGTCACTAATTCTAATGCCATAGCTGATACCATTGAATTTGTGGAACCTATTCACGATAAGTTGTATACCCCCCATATCGATGGTGCTGAAGAGTCCATTCGTAATGATGCTTTTACTAAGGCTCATGAAATTTACGGTGAGAATTTACCTGAACTGATTGAAGAAAGATTAGAACGGGAATTGGACAGTATTATTGGTAACGGTTTTGCGGTGATCTATTACATTGCGCAAAAGTTAGTGTGGAAATCGAATGAGGATGGCTATATTGTTGGTTCTCGGGGGTCAGTAGGCTCTTCCTTTGCTGCCACCATGTTAGGTATCACTGAAGTTAATCCTCTTCCACCACACTATGTCTGCCTGAACTGCCATTACAGCCATTTCTATACCCATGGCGAAATTGGATCTGGTTTTGACTTAGAAGATAAGGATTGTCCCGAATGTGGTCAGCCATTGTCTAAGGATGGTCATGATATTCCGTTTGAAACCTTCTTAGGTTTTAATGGGGACAAGGTACCTGATATCGACCTTAACTTCTCCGGAGAATATCAAGCTCAAGCCCACAACTATACTAAGGTCCTTTTTGGGGAGGACCACGTTTATAAAGCCGGAACCATCTCTACTGTTGCTGATAAGACCGCTTTTGGCTATGTTTTAGGTTATGACCGAGACCATAATTTAAACTTAAGGCAAACCGAAAAAGATTTCCTCGCCAAAGGGGCTACCGGGGTAAAACGAACAACTGGACAACACCCGGGTGGGATTATTGTTATTCCAGAAAACATGGACGTTTATGATTTTACCCCGATCCAATACCCTGCCGATGAGCAAACTGCTGATTGGCGAACTACCCACTTTGATTTCCATTCCATCCATGACAATGTCTTAAAATTAGACTGCCTGGGTCACGATGATCCTACGGTTATTCGTAAATTACAGGATCTTTCGGGAATTGAGCCAACAGATATCCCGATGGACGATCCCGAAGTCTATAAACTATTTAATGGAACCGACTCCCTTGGGGTGTCTCCAGAGCAAATTTTTTCCAAAACCGGGACCCTGGGTATTCCTGAATTTGGTACGCCATTCGTTAGACAGATGCTAGAAGCGACTCACCCCAGCACTTTTGCCGAATTACTACAAATTTCCGGTCTTTCTCACGGAACTGATGTTTGGCTGGGGAATGCCGAAACCTTGGTTAGTGAAAAGGGCATGGAATTAAAGGATGTTATTGGTTGTCGGGACGACATTATGATGGATTTGATTCATATGGGAGTCCCTAAGAGCGATTCCTTCCAAATTATGGAAAAGGTAAGAAAGGGGAAAGGGCTGTCACCTGAACATCAAGCGATTATGAAAGAACATGAGGTACCAGAATGGTACATGGATTCCTGCCAAAAAATTAAGTATATGTTCCCTAAAGCCCATGCGGCTGCTTATGTGATTAACGCCTTGCGGGTAGCTTGGTTCAAAGTGCACCATCCCATCTGGTACTATTGTGCCTATCTCAGTGTCAGGGCTGAAGATTTTGATTTGAAAGCCATGGCTGGCGGTTTAGAATCGAACAAGGACCGCCTTAAAGAGATAAAGGCTAAGGGTAATGATGCCAGTGCCAAAGAAAAGTCCCTACAAATTGTGCTAGAATTAGTCAATGAAATGTGGGAGCGTGGTTTGAAATTTAAGATGGTTGATTTAGAGAAATCAGATGCTAAAGACTTTGTTATCGAAGGAGATGATACCTTAATTGCACCCTTCCGTGCTGTTTCTGGACTAGGTGTCAGCGTGGCTCAACAAGTCGTTAAAGCCAGGGAAGAATCTCCTTTCTTATCAAAAGAAGATCTGAAGATTCGTGGTAAGGTCAGCCAATCAGTTATCGATCATTTAGATGAGTGCAATGCACTAAATGGCTTACCGGAAGAAAATCAATTATCTCTATTTGATTTTTAATAGAGATAAGCAATTAAAAGGCGTAATACTTAACAAGGCTGTTATTTTCGACAGCCTTGTTTTATTATATTGGTTCTTCTAGCTTTGCAAGCAAAGAGCCTTTTACTAGCTAATCGCTTGTTTGCTATGTTACGATCAAAGTAAACTTATTTTTATTTGTTCATATTCACTTTTAAAGTGACTGAATCTTTTGAAGAGAGGAGCTGTTATGATGCAAGAAATGATTATTACCATTGTTGACCATAAATATGGTCGCGATGTGATCAAAACTGCCCGGGAAGCGGGAGCTGTCGGAGCTACTGTCGTTAAGGGACGTGGAGCGGGTTATAAAGATTATGAAGCCGCTTTTGATGTCACCATTGAAGAAGAAAAAGATATTGTCTTAATGGTGGTAGATAGTGAAAAGGTAAGTGCCATTTCCCAGGCTATTGTTGAAAAAATGAACCTGAGATCACCAAATTCAGGAATTACCTTTTCCCTACCTGTCAATAATACGACCGGTTTATTGCGCGAAATTGAATAAAATCTGTAAGAAAGGAGAGCGTCTATGGATGTTTTAATTGATAGTTTTAAAGAAACAGCTTACTCGGTATTACCTGTGGTGGCTATTGTATTAGTGCTATCATTTTTTGTGGTTGATGTGCCGGCTAATATGTTGCTCGCTTTTATTATCGGGGCGATTTTACTCATGTTAGGGCTGACGATTTTTCTAACTGGTATTGATGTGGGGATGACCCCAATTGGAAATCACTTAGGTCACTATGTTGCCGGAAATAGTTCGGTTAAGGTCATTGCAGTAATCAGTTTTATTATTGGTTTTGCAGTGACTATCGCTGAGCCAGACTTATTGATACTGGGTCTGCAAATTCAAGAGGCGACTTCAGGTGCCTTGAGTCAGCAACTAGTCGTCTTATCAGTCTCTATTGGTGTGGGGATCATGATTGCATTTGGAGTATTTCGACTCTTGAAACGAATTGCTTTAAAGCATTTCTTTGCACTTGTTTACGGAATTATTTTAATACTAGCTATTTTTTCTGAAGACTCTAACATTGCTATGGGGTTTGACGCTTCTGGCGCGACTACAGGGGCATTAACCACTCCCTTTATTTTAGCCTTGTCAGGTTCCCTTGCCCAAAGGATGGGGGGAAAGGACGCTGAAGACAACGCCTTTGGTCTGGTTGGCGCCATGAGTACTGGGCCAATCTTAGCGACCCTTTTACTGATTCTATTATCGCAAAGTAATATTCAACCGGCTGAATCGGTGGTTGAACCGACACAAAATGTGTTTTATGCGATTGTATCCAGTTTTCTGCCGACTCTAGTTGAATCGATTATTGCCCTTATCCCGATTGTTCTCTTATTTATCTATATGAACTGGAGACATTTCCAACTTGATAAAGAAGAATTGATGGATATTTTTAAAGGAATTATTTATACGGTGATTGGTTTAACTATTTTCCTAGTTGGCGTTCATGAAGGTTTCATGGATATGGGGAAATTCCTTGGTCAAGCCATGGCTGAAAGAGGAAATCTATGGTTAATTATTACTGGATTTATTCTTGGTTTAGTTGTTGTTCTCGCTGAGCCTGCTGTCCATGTCTTGGGAGACCAAGTTGAGGATGTTACGGGTGGATATATTCCTAATAAAATCCTTATGATTGCACTCTCCATAGGAGTGGCTCTAGCAGTCGGTTTATCCATGTTACGAATTTCCAGTGACCAGTTAATGGTCTGGCATTTCCTCTTACCTGGTTTTGCCCTGGCCATCCTCTTGTCTTACCAAGTCCCTAATCTATTTACTGGGATCGCTTTTGACGCTGGTGGGGTAGCTTCTGGTCCGATGACAGCTACTTTTATTTTAGCCTTTGCCCAAGGAGCAGCTGACTATCTCCCCAATGCAAATGCATTAGATGCCTTTGGTGTGATTGCTTTTGTTGCTATGATTCCGGTGATCATGGTAGAATTACTCGGATTAATATTTAAGATTCAAACAAAGACAAGTGATTAAGTATAAGCGCTGATGGAGAAAGGGGAATAAAAGTGAATAAAGAACCAGTTTTATTTTTAGCCATTGTTAAAGAAGGGATGGCTAGCCGTTTATTGAAGCGCGCCAAACAAGCTGGTGCATCAGGTGGAACGATTATTAGAGCCTACGGGACTGTTCAAAGCAACTTATTGCGGTCCTTGGGTTTACAAGGAACCGAACGTGAAATCTTTTTAACCATTGTTCCAAAAGAAAAAGAAGCGGAAATCCATGCCCATTTAGAAGATGCCCTGAAATTAAAGAAAAAGGGGACAGGTGTCCTATTTTCTTTTGATGTGTCTTCTTATTTAGGCAATCAAAACCATAGTTATTTCTTTAATGAGGCAGACCAGAAAAACAAAGACCAGCTCCTGGTAACCATAGTACAAAGGGATTTAGCTGATCAAGTGGTTGATGCTGCCCGTGACGAAGGAGCTAAGGGAGCAACGATTTTACACGGTCGTGGAAGTGGCGCCCATGAAAAATCCAGCATTTTTTCCATTCAAATTGAACCCGAAAAAGAGATTGTTTGGATGGTTCTTCCCGCCAATAAAATTAAACAAGTAACAGATAACATTTCAGAGACAATGAAAATTACGGAGCCAGGACATGGGCTAATTTTTTCCTTGCCGATCTCAAGTGTCAGTGGCTTGATAGGTCAGGGCAAAAAAGCCTAGCTATTGCTAGTTAATGAAAAATATGTTAAGATAATAGTGTTGTTATAGGAAGGAAGGAGTGAGCGCTAGCGCTCACTCTTTTTCATGAGTAGAAAGTGAGGGAAGTATGGCTAAAGTTACTGACCAAGTGAAAGCATTAATTGAAGCTGATATTAATGAAATGGGATATCAATTATTTGATATCACTTTTTCCAAAGAGGGTAAGGATTGGTATTTACGCATCTACATAGATAATAATGACGGCATAACGATCGCTGATTGTGTAAAAGCAAGTGAAAAGATTTCTGAAATCTTAGACAATGTCGAAGACGACCCTATTCCCCAAGCTTACTACCTAGAAGTATCTTCTCCTGGAGCGGAACGTCCTTTAAATAATGACAATGCCATCCAACAAGCAATTGGTAAATGGGTTCATTTAAATTTCTATCATGAAATTGATGGTAGCAAATTTGTTGAAGGACGCCTTTTAGAAGCTAGTGAACAATACTTTACTTTAGAAGTAAAAGATAAGACCCGACGTTTAGTTCAAGACTTTCCGCGTAAAAGCGTGTCTTTAATTCGTTTGGCAATAGAATTTTAAAGAGGGATAGAAATGAGTAAACAACTAATTCAAGCCTTTGAAATGTTAGAACAAGAAAAAGGTATATCAAAGGATACCATTATAGATGCTGTGCAATCAGCATTGGTCTTTGCTTACAAGCGAAATTTTGACCAGGCACAAAATGTCGAAGTTGTTTTTGATGATAAAAAAGGGAGTTTCCACGTTTATTCTGTAAAAGAAGTGGTGGAAACCGTGATGGACTCTAATTTAGAAGTATCCCTAGAGGATGCTTTGGAAATCAATCGGGGTTACGAAATTGGCGATAAAATTCGCTTTGAAGTCACTCCAGAAGATTTTGGGCGTATCGCAGCACAAACAGCCAAGCAGGTCATCACCCAACGTTTACGTGAAGCAGAACGTGAAATCATTTATGAAGAATTTATCGATTATGAAGATGACTTGTTAACGGGGACAGTGGAAAGACAAGACCGGCGTTATATCTATGTGAATTTAGGTAAAATTGAGGCAGTTTTGACTCCTGAGGGACAAATCCCTGGAGAGTATTTCCAACCCCATGACCGTATCCAAGTTTATGTGGAAAGGGTCGAAAATACCACAAAGGGACCTCAAATTTACGTGAGTCGTACCCATCCTAATATGCTAAAACGCTTATTTGAGCAAGAAGTTCCCGAAATTTACGATGGGACCGTTGAAATTCGCGCAATTGCTAGAGAAGCAGGCGATCGTTCTAAGCTAGCTGTTTATTCTAATGACCCTAATGTGGATCCGGTGGGGACCTGTGTGGGGCCTAGAGGTAGCCGGGTGCAAACAGTGGTTAATGAACTGAAGGGCGAAAATATGGATATTATCGAATGGGATGAGGATCCTGCGGTTCTCATTGCTAATGCTTTAAATCCTGCTGATGTTCTCGCTGTTCACTTTGTTCCTAATGAACAGGCTTGTGTAGTCGTTGTTCCAGACAATCATTTGTCTTTAGCCATCGGTAAGCGAGGGCAAAACGCTCGTCTAGCAGCTAAGTTAACGGGTTATAAGATTGATATTAAGTCTGAAACTGAGTATGAAGACTATCAAGATTCTGAAGAATACAAAGAAAAATTTTTACAAGATCAAAATCTTGAAGCTGAGAGTGAAGAAGTCGAAAGCCTCTTAAACGATGTTAACGCAGGGGAAGAACTCATGAGTGATCCGGCTGCCTTAGCCTCTGATTCTCTAGTTAGTGAGGAAACTGATCCTTTATTATCAGAAGTTTCAGCAGATGACCAAGCTGGTTTCGAAAATTACGATGAAGAAAATATCCATCCTGATGATATGGAAGAAATTGTTTCAGATGTTGAAGAATCCGATGAAGTGACATACGATGAATTGTTGGATGAAGGTCAAGATCTCGAAAAAGAATAGAGGGGATATTTATGAAAAAGCGCAAAATACCGATGCGTCGGTGTGTGGTGTCTAATGAGCAATTTCCAAAAAAAGAGTTAATTCGGGTTGTCCGTACACCAGAGGGCGAAGTTGCTATTGACCCGAGTGGGAAAATGAATGGACGCGGTGCCTATGTAGCGACCGACCCTGACATAGTTCAAAAGGCATGGGATAAGCACCTACTGGACAAGCACTTGGAAGTTAGCATTGATGACGCTTTTTATAATGAATTAAAGGATTACGCTGATCATATGAAAGCTAGAAAAGAGCTATATGGCAATGAATAAGCGCTTAAATCTTTTAGGGCTTGCCCAGGTTGCCGGTGGCTTGATCAGTGGAGAAAGCAGCGTTATTGAAGCCGTTCAAAAGGGTAAGGCACTTCACGTCATCGCAGCGACAGATTTAAGTGAGCGTTCATTAAAAACCATTAAGAACAAATGTGATTTTTACCAAGTTCCCTTGAGTTTAGAATTTACCCAAGCAGAGATAAGCCAAGCCCTCGGTAAGAAGCGGTCAATTTGCGCTTTTACTAATCAAGGCTTTGCTAAAAAATTTAATTGATTGTGTTTCAAGTGATATTTCTTATAGGAGAGAACAAATCATGAAGCGATAAGATTAAGGAAGGTGATGACATGTCAAAAAAACGTGTCTATGAATATGCAAAAGAAAAAAATATTTCTAGTAAGGAGTTATTAGCTAGTGCTAAAAAGGCTGGATTATCCTACACTAGCCATATGTCTTCGATGACAGATGAAGATATCCAAACCATGGAAAAGTATTTTGCAAAGGGAAAAAGTCAGCCTAAGCAAAAAGAGTCTAGCCAAGAGAAACAAGGTAATAAGCAATCTCAGTCTGAAAAAGCTGGTAAAAAACAAGAAAAGCATAATCATAACAAAGGCGAGAAAAAACCAGCGAATAAGCAAGAAGAAAAAGGCCAAGACCATAAAAAGAAGGACGGTCAATCCGGCAAGAACAGCCAATCAAACACTAATAAAAAGGCCAATAAGAAAAACAATAAAAAGAATCGCCGTAAAAATAACAAACAATCAAAATATGAGGACAAGCATTTAAAACATAATCAACGTAAAAAAGTCCAACATAATAATTCTTCGGCTCCTAGCCGCAAGAAAAAAGAAAGCCCAGAAAAAATTGAATTTACTGATGGCATGACCGTTGCTGAGTTAGCTAAAAAAATCAAAAGGTCTCCAGCTGATATTATTAAGAGTTTGATGATGCTTGGTGTTATGGCCAACCAAAACCAAGCTTTAGATTCAGATACTATTCAATTAATTTTAGCTGAATATGGCATTGAAGCTGAAGAAAAGGTTATCATTGATCCTACTGACTTCGACCATTATTTTGAAGAGGCTAAAGAAGAAAAAGCGGATAATTTACAAGAACGTCCAGCCGTTGTAACCATTATGGGTCACGTTGACCACGGGAAAACTACCTTACTAGATTACTTAAGACACGCTAACGTGGTTGAAGGGGAAGCTGGTGGCATTACCCAACATATTGGTGCCTACCAAGTCCATGCTAATGACAAAGAAATTACCTTTTTAGATACTCCGGGACACGCGGCCTTCACTACCATGCGTTCACGTGGAGCTGACGTTACCGATATTGTCGTCATTGTTGTAGCAGCTGATGATGGTGTTATGCCACAAACTGTTGAAGCCATTAACCATGCTAAGGCAGCTGAAGTACCTATTATCGTAGCAGTTAATAAAATTGATAAACCACAGGCCAACCCTGACCGCGTTAAACAAGAATTAACCGAATATGAGTTGATTCCAGAAGAATGGGGCGGCGATACCATTTTTGTTAATATTTCAGCCAAGTTTGGTGAAAATATTGATGAATTACTTGAAATGATTCTCTTAGTGGCTGAAGTTGAAGAACTAAAAGCCAATCCTAATCGCAACGCCCTTGGTTCTGTGATTGAAGCGGAATTAGATGCCCATCGTGGTGCCGTAGCGACTATTTTGGTTCAAGAAGGGACTTTACACCAAGGAGACGCTATTGTTGTAGGAGACACTTATGGACGGGTTCGTACCATGACTAACGACCAAGGTCGTCGGATTAAATCAGCAGGTCCTTCAACGCCAATTGAAATTACCGGTCTACAAGAAGCTCCTCAAGCAGGCGACCGTTTTGTGGTCTTTGATGATGAAAAGACTGCCAGAAATATTGGTGAACGTCGTGCCCAACAAGCTCAAGAATTACGCCGCCATCAAACCCATAAGGTGACCCTTGATAACCTGTTTGATACCATTAAAGAAGGCGAAATGAAGACCGTTAATATTATTATTAAGGCCGATGTCCAAGGTTCTGTTGAGGCTATTGCCTCCAGTATGAAGAAAATTGATGTTGAAGGCGTTAAGGTTGATATTATTCATGGTGCTGTCGGTGCCATTAACGAGAGTGATGTATCCTTAGCGGCAGCTTCCAATGCAGTTATTATTGGTTTCAATGTCAGACCAACACCAACAGCTAAAACCCAAGCCCAAGAAGAAGAAGTCGAAATTCGTCTTCATAACGTGATTTACAACGCGCTTCAAGAAGTTGAAGATGCAATGAAAGGTCAGTTAGATCCAGAATATAAAGAAGAAATTACGGGTTATGTAACGATTCGGGAAACCTACCATGTTTCTAAGTTAGGAACTATCGGTGGAGGTTATGTCACGGATGGATATATCGAAAGAAACAGTAAAATTCGCTTAATTCGCGATAATATTGTTATCTATGAAGGCCAATTATCTTCACTACGCCGTTTCCAAGATGATGTTAAACAAGTTAACAAAGGCTATGAATGTGGATTGATGATTGAAGACTATAATGATATTAAAGTGGACGATCAAATCGAAGCCTACCATATGGTAGAAGTGAAGCGTTAATATTTAACAAGGAGTGGTTTTATGTCTACGAATCGTCGCGTAGAGCGAGTTAGTCAAGAAATCTTACGCGAAGTTAACTCGATTCTGCGTAAAGAAGTGAAAGATCCTCGTGTCAAAAATATTACCATTACTGATGTTGATTTAACTGGTGATTTACAAAACGCTACCATTTATTATTCCACCTTATCTGATTCACAAAGTGAGCATGAAAAAGTGCAAAAGGGACTTGATAAGGTCAGTGGCTTAGTACGTTCGTTGTTAGGTCAACGCTTACGTATTTATAAGACACCAGAAGTTGTCTTTAAGCGGGATGAATCGATCGAATATGGTCAACGTATTGACCAGTTATTGGCTCAGTTAAATAAAGAAGATTAATATTCTTAGAAGAGACTGTGACAAGCGCGTCAAAGAGCAAGACCGTTGGAAGAAAAATGTGTCAAAATTTTCAAAGAGATTTTTTCACCATCTTCTTCCAACGAAAGCTTGCTCAGCGCTTGAAATATATTTTGAAAAGAGGCTGTGTATCTGTAGGCCTCTTTTTTCTTTTAAACTGAAACTTAGAAATGAAATTTTAATAAAAGATTAGCCGAGTGGATTAAGAAATCAGAGCATATTTTGAAATAATGATCAAGATCGATCAAAATAATAGATCGATTTTAAAAAAATATTCTCCAAGAATACCCTTAAATAAGTCTTTTCGCTCTTTTATTAAAAAAATCAAATTTAAAAATCTAGAAAATATAAACTTATATTTTAAATTAAGAGTTGACTCTGCCTTAAAAATTGTTTAATATTACTTCAACAGCTTAAGAAAGGAGCATGTGATCATGTCAGTTAAATATCTTATCAAGCAGAGCGCATGCTCTACTTATCAAAATGTACGATTTTACTTTAGCTATTTTAGATAGCGTTTGTACTATGAAACATCATAGATACAAACGTCAAACTTAAGTTTGTATCTATGATGGCTAAGGATCTTAAGCGTGTCTAGCCCTCATAGAATGGATAAATTCTAAATGGGTGGCACCACCATTAATATATGCTATTAATAAGCCCATTTAGTTTTGTCCAAACTAGGTGGGCTTTTTTTATACCTTTTGGGAGAGTGATAGTATGGAAGGTCCGTTTAGCTGTCAGAAAAAATAGCAAATCAATTGTGTTTATTTAGTTTTATGGAGGAAAAATGATGAAAAAATATTTACGTTATCTAGCAGCAGGTCTCTTAACCTGTACACTAGCCGCTTGTTCAAATCAAGGCAAGGAAAGTAGTAATGATAAGGTGGATGTGGGGATTATCCAATATATGGAACATGATTCCCTACAAAGAGCCAAGGAAGGGTTCCAAGATAGCCTGAAAGAAGCCGGCTATGAAGAAGGGAAGAATTTAGCGATTGAATTCCACAATTCCCAAGGCGATCAATCGAACTTGCAAAGCATTACCCAGCAATTAAAGGGAAAAAAGGACCTGGTTTTAAGTATTGCTACTCCAGCTGCACAAGCCATGCTCAATACTGACAAGGAGACCCCGCAATTATTTACCGCGGTTACTGATCCGGTCGGCGCTAAATTAGTTGAAAGTATGGAAAAACCGGGTAAAAATATGACCGGTACTAGTGATATGGCTCCTGTCGGTGATGTTGTTGATTTATTATTAAAGGCTGATCCATCCATCAAAACCATCGGGATTTTATATAACTCAAGTGAAGTAAACTCAGAAGTCCAATATGAACAAGCCAAGGAATATATCGAATCCAAGGGCTTAAAGGTCGAAAGTATGACGGTGACATCAACTAATGAAGTCCAACAAGCGACTAAAATCTTAGCAGAAAAAGTAGATGGAATTTACCTTCCAACAGATAACACCATTGCTAATACCATTCAAACGATCGGTAAAGTCTTAATGGAGACCAAGACACCATCCGTAGCCGCTTTCGATGCTGCTATCGAAGGTTCCTTATGTGCCTATGGGGTAGACTACTATAAATTGGGACAACAAACCGGGAATATGGCAGTGGATATTCTCAAGGGCGATAAAAAGCCTGAAGAAACTCCAGTAGAAATGTCTAAGGAACTAGTCGTTAAGGTAAATGATGAAATGGCTGCTGCCTTGGGAATGGATAGTGAAGAATTAAAGGCGCGTTTGAAGGAATAGTAATCAAAGCGATCAATAATTATTAAAGGAAATGAAAGTTAAATAGCCAGATAAGGCATATTTAGAAGAGGTGTAAAAAGAATGGATTTAATGATATCTAGTGTTTCGCAGGGAATGATGTGGTCAATTTTGGCCATTGGGGTATATATTACTTTTAGAATCTTAGGCTTAGCCGACTTATCAGCAGAGGGGAGTTTCCCTCTGGGGGCGGCAGTTTGTGCTAAATTATTAGTTAATCAGGTTCATCCCTTTTTAGCGGTTCTAGCGGCTCTTCTAGCCGGTGCTCTGGCTGGCTTTCTAACAGGTTTTATGACCACAAAGATGAAAATACCGACCCTCTTAGCAGGAATTTTGACCATGACTGGACTTTATTCCATTAATTTAAGGGTCATGGGTCAAGCTAATACTCCCTTACTAGGAGAAAAAACTTTGTTAACTTCCTTAGAGAACTTAGGCTTATCGACAACATGGTCACCATTTTTACTAGGCTTATTAACCGTCATGGTTATTGTTTTAGGACTTGTGATTTTTATGGGCACTGAGTACGGATTGAGTTTAATTGCAACTGGTGATAATGCCTTAATGGCAGAAGCTAACGGGATTCGAACGGACCACGTGCAATTAGTGGGCTACATGATTTCCAATGCCTTGATTGCTCTATCAGGGGCTTTAATCGCTCAGTATAACGGCTATGCTGACCTATCAATGGGAACCGGAACCATCGTCATTGGTCTAGCTGCCATTGTGATTGGCGAAGTCTTATTAAGCCAAGTAAAATTACCAAGTCGTTTATTGTCAATTATTTTGGGTGCGATTATCTACCGAGTAATTATCGACTTAATCATGAAATATATTCCGATTTTACCAAGTGATATCAAGATACTATCCGCCATAGTCTTAGCAATTATCCTATGGGGCCCACAAGTAGAATGGAAGACTAAGAAAAGCGCTCATTTAAATGATTAAAGAAAGGAAAATGATCATGAATGAATTAGTTCAATTAAAGAATTTAAATAAGGTATTTCAAACGCAATCGAGTAAACCCCATCAGGTCATTAAAGATTTAAATCTTTCGATTAAAGATAACGATTTTATTAGTGTTATTGGCAGCAACGGCGCAGGAAAATCAACCATGATGAATCTTATTGCCGGAACGATTCCTTTGAGCTCTGGACAGATTTATTTAGACGACCGTGAAATTTCTGCTTTACCAGCTTATAAACGCGCAAAAATGATTAGTCGGGTCTTTCAAGACCCACAAATGGGCACAGCGAAATCCCTTAGCGTAGAAGAAAACTTAGCCATTGCTTATAAGCGAGGACACAAGCGCAGCTTTCAAACATCTATTACAAAAGATATGCGCGAAGAATTTCGCTCCCGTTTAAGTACCTTAGGCATGGGTTTAGAAAACCGGATGCAAGAACGGGTAAGTTCCTTATCAGGGGGCCAACGTCAAGTCTTAACTTTACTTATGGCTGTCTTACAAACTCCAAAACTATTACTTCTTGACGAGCATACGGCTGCCTTAGATCCGCGCACAAGTGCAATGGTAATGTCTTTAACCCAAGACTTGGTCAGCCAATATCAACTGACTACTCTAATGATCACCCATGATATGAATGATGCGCTAGCTTATGGCAATCGTTTAATCATGCTTCATGATGGCCAAGTAGTTGTTGATATCTCTGGAGAAGAGAAAGAAAATTGTAGTATTGACGACTTACTACAACTCTTCCATCATAATGTCGGTGAAAGTCTCAATAATGATGAGTTATTATTAGCTAATTAAGTAAAGCCAAATCCTTTTAATGAAAGCACTTTTTAGGTATACTGAGATTACATTTTTAACTGTATTCTGAGATGAAGGGAGATAACAATGGATATTAAAGACCTTAAACTTGAAAAGCGTTATCAATTGTTAATCAATGGTGAATGGACTAATGGCAGTGGGCAAGACACGATTGAAGATTATAGCCCAGCAAATGGCGAAAAATTAGCTGAAATTACCGATGCCACTGAGGAAGATGTCAATCAAGCCGTTGCTGCTGCCCGCCAAGCCTTTCCAAAATGGGGAAGAACGGATGTCAAAGAAAGAGCCAAAACTCTTAATCAAATTGCAGATGTTATCGAAGATAACCAAGAGCGTTTGGCTTTAATTGAAACCCTGGATAATGGTAAGCCGATTCGAGAAACCCAAGGAGCTGATATTCCTTTAGCAGCTGACCATTTTCGTTACTTCGCTAGTGTTATTCGTAGCGAGGAAGATAGTTTTAAAATGTTAGACGACAATACCTTATCCATGGTTCTCCGGGAACCAATTGGCGTTGTCGGCCAGATTATTCCTTGGAACTTTCCTTTTTTAATGGCGGCCTGGAAAATAGCGCCAGCTTTAGCAGCGGGGGATACCATTGTATTAAAACCCTCCTCTTCCACTTCTCTAAGCGTTTTAGAGTTAGCTAAATTAATCAATGATCTCTTACCAAAGGGTGTATTAAATATTATTACTGGGAGCGGTTCAAAGAGTGGGGAATACCTCCAACACCATCCAGATATTGATAAAATCGCCTTTACCGGGTCAACTTCGGTTGGCCGCCAAGTAGGGATTTCAGCAGCTGAAAACCTCATCCCAGCTACCCTGGAATTAGGCGGAAAATCGGCCAATATTTTCTTTGAAGATATGGATATGGAACAAGCCTTAGAAGGAGCTCAATTGGGTATCTTATTCAATCAAGGGGAAGTATGCTCAGCAGGATCACGAATTTTAGTGCAAGAATCGATTTATGATGAATTTATCGGTCGCTTAAAAGAAGAATTTAAAAAGGTGAAAGTTGGTTTGCCTTGGGAAAAGGACACCCAATTAGGTGCCCAAGCTAGTCAAGCGCAACATCAAAAGGTGAGCGAATACATTCAAGTAGCTTTAGATGAAGGAGCTGAAATTATTACCGGTGGTCATTCAGCTTCAGAAGGAGACCTTGAAAAGGGCTATTACTTTGAACCAACCTTACTTCTGGCAGACAATAGTATGCGGGTGGCGCAAGAAGAAATTTTTGGCCCTGTTGCTACTGTGATTAAATTTAAAGACGTCGACGACGCCATCCGTATTGCTAATGATAGTGACTATGGCTTAGCAGGAGGTGTATTTACTAAAAATTTAGATACCGCCTTTAAGGTAGCTCGTGGAGTAAGAACGGGACGAATTTGGATTAATACCTATAATAGCTTTGAAGCTGGGGCACCATTTGGGGGCTACAAGGATTCAGGGATTGGTCGAGAAACTCATAAAATGATTCTCAATGCCTATACCCAAGCAAAAAATATCTATATTAATTTAGCTGATGGCAGATCAGGAATGTATTAATCATTGGCTAAGTTGATCGATGCAGACCTAGAAAAGCTAATTAAATAGTAAAACAACAAGAACTAGAAAGTGCTACTTCACTTGGTTAAAGAGACAAGTTGTAGCACTTCTAGTCTTTTTTCTTTGCATCTTAAAGGTGAAATATCCCTAAGCCTCTAGAAAATTTGTTATAATAAAAAAACGTGATGGAGAGGGAGGTTTCTATGCTAATTGAGCATGCTTTGGAAAAATATTTTGGCTATAAAACGTTTCGCCCCGGACAAAAGGAACTCATTGAGAGTATTCTAGCTGGTCGCGATAGTTTGGGGATTCTACCCACTGGCGGAGGCAAATCAATTTGCTATCAATTACCTGCTTTAATCTTACCTGGTATTACTTTAGTAATCTCTCCTTTAATCTCATTAATGAAGGACCAAGTAGATAGTCTTAATGAACATGGAATTCATAGTGTCTATCTAAACTCCAGTCTATCCAGTGAGGATTATTTTGCTGTCCTGGAAAGGATCAATTCTGGACATGTCAAGCTGATTTATATATCACCAGAAAGGTTAAAGAGCGAGTCTTTTCTACAATTAGCTAATGACTTACCCTTAGATCAAATAGCTATTGATGAAGCCCACTGTGTTTCCCAATGGGGACACGACTTTAGAGCCTCTTATAGAGAGATTGCTAACTTTATTGGTCTGTTAAATCACCGACCGGTTGTCAGTGCCTTTACAGCCACAGCTACCAATCGGGTTCAACAGGATATTATTCATCAATTGGCTCTTGAGAACCCCTATGTCCTCATTAATTCCTTTGATCGTCCCAACCTGACTTTTGAGGTAATGGAACCAGAATCAAAGAAGAAGACTGTAATGGATTTAATAGATAAAGAAGAAGCAGCTATCATTTATGCTTCTTCTCGAAAAACTGTTGATCGTTTGAGTGAATGGCTAAGTGACCAAGGCCTTCCGGTGAGCGCTTACCATGCGGGAATGAGCCCAGCAGACCGTATGGCTTCGCAAAATGACTTTATCTATGAGCGTACTAATATCATTGTAGCAACCAATGCCTTTGGGATGGGAATTGATAAACCTGATGTTCGGCGGGTGATCCATTATAACTTGCCCACTAATTTAGAGAGTTACTACCAAGAAGCAGGCCGGGCAGGCAGAGACGGCTTGCCGGCTAGAGCCATTCTTCTCTACAGCCCCAAGGATATCTTGACCGCTAAATTTTTAATTAGTCAAAGCAATGATCCCACTAGTGAAGGTCGCTTAAATGATATGATTAATTATGCAACGACCTCTTCCTGCTTGAGACAACACATTTTAGCCTACTTCGGTCAGGAAGCTCCTGACCATTGCCAAAATTGCTCCAATTGTTTGCAGCAAGTCAAAAAGGTTGATGTCAGTCGAGAAGGACAAATGATCCTCTCTTGTATTGTTAGAATGGCTTATCCTTATGGCATGACCCTAGTCACAGATGTTTTAAAAGGTAAAAAACTCCAAAAAATTAAAGAGAAACATTTTGACCAATTATCAACCTATGCTTTGTTAAAAGACATGAATGAGCAAACAATTAAGAATATTATTTCTCAATTAATTTCTGAAGGGGCCTTGGCGGTTAATGAATATAAGGGACTTAGCCTTACGAAAAAGGCGCTACCTATTCTAAAAGGAAATAAGTGCCTTTATATTAAAGAATCTGCCTATATTCGATCAGAAAATAAAACGAAGACTAGTCAGAAAGCTCAATCATTGACTGATCATTTATCGCCAGAAGATGAAGAATTATTTGAAGCACTTCGTGAATTACGCTATAGTTTAGCTAGTGAAGAAAATGTTCCTGCCTATATTATTTTTAATAACCAGAGTCTTCTTGATATGGTGGAAATAAAGCCTAAGAACTATCATGAATTTCTTGATATTAGCGGGGTAGGTCCAGTAAAGGCAGATAAATATGCAGATGACTTCTGTCAGTTAATCGAAGATTTTGTAAGTATTAAATAATAGGAGGTGAAGCCATGGATGGCATAATTCCTTTATGGAAGGAAAGAGGGATGACTAGTCACGATTGTGTCAATGCCTTACGTAAATTGTTAAAGACCAGACGGGTGGGACATACCGGTACCTTGGATCCCAATGTGAGTGGCGTATTGCCAATTTGTGTGAATAAGGCGACAAAAATGGCTAATTGGATCACTGATAAGGAAAAGGTCTATCAAGGAGAAATTACCTTAGGTTTTCAAACAGAAACAGAAGATTTGGACGGAAAAATTGTTCGCCAAACGCCTGTGAAGGAAGCTGTCGATGGACAGCTTATTCAAAAAGCTATGGATAGCATGTTAGGTACAATTACTCAAGTCCCTCCCATGTATTCTGCTGTTAAGGTTAACGGTCGAAAGTTATATGACTATGCCCGCCATGGTGAGAAGGTTGACCGCCCGAAAAGACTGGTTAATGTCTATGAATTTGACCTTATAAAGCCCTGCCGATACGATCAAGGCCAGCAAGTGCAAAGTTTTAATTTTCGCGTCCGGTGTGGCAAGGGGACATATGTGAGGACCCTTGCTTCAGACTTAGGAGAGGCACTAGGCTATGCTGCGACCATGACTGACCTTAGTCGGATAGCCTCGAGCCCCTTTACCCAATCACAATGCTTTACTTTATCTGAAATTGAAGATCAAATTAGTCAAGGAAAAAATGATTTTATTTTTCCCATCGATTTTTTGATCCAAGACTTAGTTCATATTGAGATTAGTGGCAAATTAGAAAAACTCGTCAGCAACGGGGCGGTTTTAAATAAAAATAATTTGGCCGAAGAATATCGAGACCAATTGCCGGTGGCTTTTTATGGCCAGCAAGGACTCATGGCTATTTATGGACAACATCCCAGTGATGAAGAACAAATGAAACCGTTAAAAATGCTGATATAACTGATGACTTTAACAATGAGGTGTCTTATGCAAGTAATAACCATTCATCATCCCATAGATCAGAATCTTAAAAATAATGAGGGCATCGTTTTAGCTTTGGGTTTTTTTGATGGTGTCCACCGTGGCCATCAAGCAGTGATTAAAGCTGCAAGGAAGGAAGCCTTCAAACGCAAGCTTCCATTAGCAGTGATGACATTTAATATTTCACCTTTAATTGTTAATCAAGACCTTCACCCTAATCAAATGAAATACCTGACGCAAAATCAAGAAAAGATGCTTTTACTTGAGACTTTTGGGGTAGATCGGGTTTACTTAGTTGATTATACCAGTGCCTTTTCTAATCAAAGCCCCAAAGCTTTCGTTGATAATTATCTGGTTGGCTTAAATGCTAAGGTAGTTGTTGCGGGCTTTGATTATACCTATGGAGCTAAAGCCATAGCTAATATGAAAAACTTGCCAGACTATGCTGAAGATCGCTTCAAAATTATTGAAGTCCCCGTATTGAATGAAAATAATAATAAAATTGCTTCCAAACAGATTCGCAAGGAGCTAACTGAGGGATCATTGGAAGAAGCTAACCAGGCGCTGGGCTATCCTTATTTCTTCCGTGGTTTGGTCATTAACGGCTTTAAACGAGGCCGTACCCTAGGCTTTCCAACGGCTAATATCTATACCCAGGCCAGTACTTTAATTCCCAAAGTTGGTGTTTATTTGGTTCAATGTCAAATCAACCATCAGCTATTCTGGGGGATGGCTTCCATTGGATATAATGTCACTTTTGGTGATGATAATGACAAGACCATTGAAATTAACTTGTTTGATTTTGAGTCAGAAATTTATGGTGAAGAAATGCTGGTATTTTGGTACGAATATTTACGGGGTGAAAAGAAATTCTCTAGTGTAGAGGCTATGGTGGAACAGTTGAATCAAGATAAAAGTGACTGCCTAAGTCGTCTACAAAAATATGAAAATTATCAAAACTAAATTCTCTAAAAAGTTGGTGTCGATTTGCCAACTTTTTTTATTTTGTCATTTTTGTATGAGGCTAGGGACCGATCCAAGGTAAAGGTTGAGTCGCTAGTAAGTTATCACTGCCAGCTGTTATTACTAAGTAAGGGCTATCTTTTAACATTACCTATGAAATTGTTTTGCTAAAGGTCAAAATAGGAATTGTAATGACTAGGAAATTCTTTGAAAAACAGTTTGACTTTTATTGACATATGCACTTAACCATGTTAGTATATAGATATGTTAGCAGAAGGAGCTGTCAAGTGCTAAAAGAGGTGATAAGATGTTAAGTAAAAGACAAATTATTGTTTTAAAAGCAATTATTGACGCCTATAGTCAAAGTGAAGAACCGATTGGCTCTAAATCGATTCTAAAACTGACTGGCCTTGAGGCAAGTTCTGCAACTATTAGAAATGATATGGCAAAACTTGAAAAACTTGATTTGATTAAAAAGATGCACTCGTCTTCCGGAAGAGTGCCCACTGAAGCCGGCTATCGTTTCTACATTAATTATATTCTTCCCAAGAATGGTGGAATTATCGATAGTGGATTAAGTGAAGCGGAAAATGAAAAGGTGAGTGAAATATTTCAATCACCTTACTTGGCCTTAGATGAAATCGTTAATCGCTCAACTGAACTTTTAGCTGAGCTAACGAACTATGTGGCGATTTCTTTAGGACCTGACGCTTACCATTATCACTTAGCTGGCTTTCGCTTTGTACCGGTAACTAGCCGGCAAGTGATGCTTGTCTTAGTGACAGAAGAAGGGACAGTGGAAACGCAAATTTATCGTTTGCCAGACAGTGTATCTATGGAAGCCTTAGAGGATATGGCAAATATTATTAACCGTGATTTAATTGGTTTAAGTCTTCCTAGCGTTCTTGTACGCCTTAAAAGTAACTATATGTCCTATTTCGATGAATCAATTCGACGCTTACTTTATGAAGGAAGTATAATCGAAGATTTACTTAAAAAAATGGATGCTTCACGCGTCTTTGCTAAAGGTAAGGCAAATCTCTATAATCATCTCTATCAAAGTGATGCTTACCAACAGGTAGAGAATTTAAATCGTCTATTTGCTAATCCTAACTTATTAGATACACTCATTGATCCTGGTGATCAAGGGATTCAAGTGAAGGTAGGTAAGGACATGCAGGCTGATGGCCTCAATCATTTATCTATTATGGCTACCAATTTTGTTGGTGGTAATAATGATCAACAAACGATTTCTGTGGCTATTCTCGGCCCAGAAAATATGTCTTACCTGCGAATGGCTCAACTATTTCAAGGTGTGAGACTACAGCTCAATCACTATATCGATTCATATTATAAAAATGATAAAGAGGAGGGGTAAACAGATGAGCAAAGTTCATAATAAGAACAATCAGGATGTTGACCCAGAAAATATAACTGAAGATGAAAAGTCTATCCAGGATAAAAACAAGGCTCAAGATTTGAAACAAAATCAAAATAATAAAGCCGATAAGGATAATGAGTCAGAACACCTGGCTGATGATGAGAAAAATAAAACCGCAGATGAAGATAAAGAAGTCCATGAGAATGATAAAGAGAGTGAACTTCAAAGCATAAAGAAAGAACTTGAAGAAAAAAATGATCAAATTCTTCGCTTATCTGCGGAAATTAAGAATATTCAAAGAAGAAATAATAAGGAAAGACAAGATGCTGCTAAATACCGTTCCCAACATTTAGCTGAAAAACTCTTAGGTGCAGTTGATAACTTAGAACGGGCCTTGACTATTGAAGCAGATGATGAAGCAAGTCGCAGTATGAAACGCGGCATTGAAATGGTATTGGAAAGTATTCAAAGTGCCTTTAATGATGAAGAAATAAAAACGATTGATCCTAAAGGTGAAAAATTTGATCCTAATTTCCACCAATCCGTTTCATCTGTTCCTGCTGATGACGGTCAAGAATCAGATACTATCGTTGAAGTCTATCAAAAAGGCTATGTCATCAAAGACCGTGTCTTAAGACCAGCTATGGTAGTCGTTGCACAATAATAAAAAAGGAGATAATAAATAATGAGTAAAATTATAGGAATTGACTTAGGAACTACAAACTCTGCCGTTTCAGTATTAGAAGGTGGAGAACCAGTAATTATTACTAACCCAGAAGGCAATCGCACTTCACCCTCTGTAGTAGCTTTTAAAGATGGCGAAATTCAAGTAGGAGAAGTCGCTAAACGCCAAATGGTGACAAACCCGAATACAGTTGCTTCGATTAAACGTCATATGGGGGAATCCGGGTACAAGGTTCATGTCAATGACAAAGATTACACCCCAGAAGAAATTTCTGCTATGATCTTACAATACCTAAAAGGCTACGCTGAAGATTACTTAGGAGAAAGTGTAAGTAAAGCTGTTATTACTGTGCCAGCTTACTTTAATGACGCCCAACGTCAAGCAACCAAAGATGCTGGTAAAATTGCCGGCTTAGAAGTTGAACGGATTGTTAACGAACCTACTGCAGCTGCTTTAGCTTATGGTTTAGACAAAGATGATAAAGACGAACAAATCCTAGTCTTTGACCTAGGTGGCGGGACCTTTGACGTTTCTGTCTTAGAACTCGGTGACGGTGTCTTTGAAGTTTTATCTACTGCCGGCGATAATAAATTAGGTGGGGATGACTTTGACCAACGCATTGTGGACTACTTAGTTGAAGAATTTAAGAAGGATAATGGGATCGATCTTTCCAATGACAAAATGGCTATGCAACGTCTCAAAGATGCTGCAGAAAAAGCGAAAAAGGATTTATCCGGAGTTACCTCTACACAAATCAGCTTACCATTCATCTCTGCTGGTGAAAGTGGTCCATTACACTTAGAATTAACCTTAACTCGGGCAAAATTCAACGAACTTACTGATGACTTAGTTGACCGGACCACTAAACCCGTTCAACAAGCCTTAGCTGACGCTGACTTATCCAAGTCAGATATTGACCAAGTGATTTTAGTTGGTGGTTCTACCCGTATTCCGGCAGTGGTTGACCATGTTAAAGAATTAACTGGCCAAGACCCACACCGTGGTGTTAACCCTGATGAAGTGGTTGCTATGGGTGCTGCTATTCAAGGTGGTGTGATTACTGGTGACGTTAAAGACGTTGTCTTGCTCGATGTTACGCCACTATCCTTAGGTATTGAAACCATGGGTGGGGTCTTCACCAAATTAATTGATCGGAACACGACTATCCCAACCTCTAAATCCCAAGTCTTTTCAACGGCTGCAGATAACCAACCCGCTGTAGATATCCACGTCTTACAAGGTGAACGTCCTATGGCTGCTGACAACAAGACTTTAGGTCGTTTCCAATTAACCGATATTAACCCAGCTCCTCGTGGTGTCCCTCAAATCGAAGTGAAATTTGATATTGACAAAAACGGGATCGTTAATGTTTCAGCCACAGATAAAGGCACCGGTAAGGAGCAAGCGATTACCATTCAATCTAATTCTGGTTTAACCGATGAAGAAATTGACCGCATGATGAAAGATGCTGAAGCTAACGCTGAAGAAGATAACAAGCGTAAAGAAGAAGCAGAATTGAAGAATGAAGTTGAACAAATCATCCATCAAACCGAAAAAACTACTAAAGATGTTGAAGGTAAAGCAGATCAAGCAGACATCGATAAAGCCAACCAATTAAAAGACGAACTAAAGGCTGCCCAAGAAGCTGGAAATACTGATGAGATGAAGGCTAAGAAGGACGAATTAATGGAAGTTCTTCAACAATTAACGGTAAAACTTTACGAAGCTAACCAAGCAGAAGGCCAAAATGAAAATCAAGATAATAATGATGATGGTACCGTTGAAGGTGACTTCGAAGAAGTAAATGACGATAAATAATCGACTATAGTAGGCTTGTCCCTGTCTTAAGGCAGGGACAAACTATTGTATCGAGGATAAGGGGGTAAAATATGGCTAAAGGAGATTACTATGACATTTTAGGTGTCAGTAAAGACGCCAGCCAGAAAGATATCAAGCGTGCTTACCGTAAACTAGCAAAAAAATATCATCCTGATTTAAACCATGATCCCGGTGCTGAAGAAAAATATAAAGAAGTAACGGAAGCATATGAAGTTTTAAGTGATGAAAACAAACGGAAACAATACGATCAGTTTGGTCATGCTGGTGCAAATGGTGGTTTCGGTGGCTTTGGCAACGGAAGTTATCAATCCTACTCAGGACAAGGTTTCTCTGGCTTTGAAGATATCTTCGATCAGTTCTTTGGTGGTCAAGGTGGCTTCGGTGGCTTTGGCTCGTCTGCTAGTCAACGGTCTAGGACTGCACCTCGCCGTGGGGATGACTTACAATACACCATGGATTTAAGCTTTGAAGAAGCTATCTTTGGTAAAGAAGAAACGATCTCATATAAACGCGAAGAAGCTTGCCAGGTTTGTGAAGGCTCTGGTGCTAAGCCAGGAACGTCGAAGAAAACTTGCCCAACCTGTAATGGGCAAGGGGTCGTTCAACAAGTAAGAAATACCCCATTTGGTCAAATGGCTAGCCAAACCACCTGTAGCCAGTGTCAAGGTGAAGGTAAGATTATCGAAGACCCATGTACTAATTGCCAAGGAAGCGGTCGAGAAGAGAAGAGCCATACGGTTAAAGTGAAGGTCCCAGCCGGTGTAGAAGATGGGCAATCGATTCGTCTTTCCGGACAAGGTTCAGCTGGCTACAATAAGGGTCCAGCTGGGGACCTCTATGTGGTTTTCCGTGTAGCTAAAAGTAATATCTTCCAACGCAAAGGGTCACAAATCAGTATTGACTTGCCTCTAAACTTTGCCCAAGCCGCTCTGGGTGATGAAGTTGAGGTTCCAACCGTTCACGGCAAAGTGAACCTTAAGATTCCTGCAGGTACACAAAGCGGAGATACCATTCGTTTACGTGGCAAAGGCGCCCCAGTATTAAACCGTGATCGCAATGGGGACCAATTAGTCAATATTAAGATCATTACACCTAAACATCTCAATGACAAACAAAAGGCTGCTCTTCGTGACTATGCTAAGGCATCTGGAAATAATGTCACTGAAGAAGAGAAGAATTTCTTTGATAAGATTAAAGATGCCTTTTCATAAGCAAAATGAGGTTGAAATTTTTAACTGATTTTAATCATCTAAAAACCGTAATCTTCTGCCTAGGAAGGTTACGGTTTTTTGCTTTAGCTATACTAGAACTTTTTTTAATGCTTTGTTTTAGATATCATCTGAACTCTGCATGGGTATATGTTATAATGAAGGGTGAACTCTTTATAGATTAGATAAGGAAGTGAGCAAACGAGTGACAAAAGCAATTGATATTAATGAATTAAAAGAAAGACAGAAACGCATTAGAAATTTTTCGATTGTGGCCCATATTGACCACGGTAAGTCAACTTTAGCTGACCGTATTTTGCAAAAGACTGGGACGGTTTCCGACCGGGAAATGCATGATCAACTACTTGATTCCATGGATTTAGAGCAAGAACGTGGCATCACTATTAAACTAAATGCCGTTGAATTAGAGTACCAAGCAGAAGATGGCCAAGAATATATCTTCCATTTGATCGATACTCCTGGGCACGTCGATTTTGCCTATGAAGTATCACGGAGTCTGCAAGCCTGTGAAGGGGCGCTTTTGGTGGTTGATGCGGCTCAAGGGATTGAAGCTCAAACTTTGGCAAATGCTTATTTAGCAGTGGATAATGATTTAGAGTTAGTGCCAGTCATCAATAAGATCGATTTACCTGCAGCTAATCCTGAATATGTCAGAACTGAAATTGAGGATATTATTGGTATTGATGCAAGCGAGGCGGTCTTGTGTAGTGCTAAGACTGGGATTGGTATTGAAGAAATCCTGGAACAAATTGTGACTAAAATACCTGCTCCCCAAGGGGATATCGAAGCGCCTCTCCAGGCATTGATTTTCGACTCCGTCTATGATTCTTATCGGGGAGTCGTTCTTAGTGTGCGGATTGAAAACGGCATAGTAAAACCTGGTGATACCATTGAATTAATGAGTAATGGTAAGCAGTTTGATGTCACTGACCTAGGAATTATGTCGCCTCACCCCATTAGTCGGGATTATTTAATGGCAGGGGATGTTGGCTATATTACTGCAAGTATCAAGACTATCCAAGATACTAAGGTGGGCGATACTGTGACTTTAGCGGATCGTCCTGCAGCAGAAGCCTTACCTGGTTATCGTCCCATGATGCCTATGGTATATAGTGGTCTATATCCAGTAGATTCTGCTGATTATGTTGCCCTTAGAGAAGCCTTAGAAAAGCTGCAATTAAACGACGCCTCTCTAACCTTTGAGCCGGAATCTTCCCAAGCTTTAGGTTTTGGCTATCGGTGTGGTTTCTTAGGTATGCTCCATATGGATGTTACTCAAGAACGACTCGAACGTGATTTCAACCTTGATTTAATCATGACCGCACCATCGGTTATTTACCATGTTTATAAAACCGATGGGGAAATGGTAGAAGTCTCCAACCCTTCTGAAATGCCAGATAATACCCAAATCGATTGGATTGAAGAGCCTTACGTCCGTGCTGAAATTATGGTACCTAAGGATTTTGTTGGAAATGTCATGGAACTTGCCCAACAAAAGCGGGGAAATTTTGTCAACATGGAATACCTGGATGATATTCGGGTGAATATTATTTATGAAATGCCCCTGAATGAAGTGATTTTTGACTTTTTTGACCGTCTAAAATCCGGCACCAAGGGCTATGCTTCGCTTGACTATCAACTGATCGGTTATCAAAAGAGCAATTTAGTCAAACTCGATATCTTACTGAGTGGAGAACCTGTCGACGCCTTGAGTACTATTGTCCACCGTGATTTTGCCTATGACCGTGGGCGTAAACTAGCCGAAAAATTAAAAGAAGTGATTCCACGGCAAATGTTCGAAGTGCCTGTTCAAGCAGCCATTGGGAATAAAATTATTGCTCGCACTACGATCAAGGCTTATCGAAAAGATGTTACTGCCAAGTTATATGGTGGTGACGTCACCAGAAGACAGAAGCTGTTGAAGAAACAAAAAGAAGGTAAGAAGCGCATGAAGGCAGTAGGATCTGTTGAAGTGCCTCAGGAAGCCTTCCTGGCCATCTTGGATATGGATGATGAGAAATAGAGTTAAAGAAAAAAGACTGCTTAGGCGGTCTTTTTTCACCTGAAGAATTAAACATGAGGAGGCTAAGTCTTGGATTTAAAAATTATTCACACTGAAAAGGGGCCTGCTTTACTGCTGCCAAATGAAGAAATATTTAAAGAATATAGTCAATGGACTTTAAAGGAAAATGATGACCAAGAAGATAGCTTTATTTTACTTCCCCGGGTAGATAACCCTTATCGTCATGCTTGTGATGGGGAATTTTACCTGGGAGAAGCCTGGGATGATTACGATCACAAGGAGGTGGACTGATGGCCTACCAACCACGGCAAAAAGACATTGTCTGGATTAATTTTAACCCTTCCAAGGGGCACGAAATTCAAAAACGCCGGCCAGCTTTAATCGTTTCCTCCGATGACTATAACCATGCCACCCATTTTGTCATTGTCTGCCCGATAACCAATACAAAAAGGAAACTTAAAACCCATTTAAGACTAAAGGGCTACCAAACTACAGGTCAAGTGATGACCCAGCAAATGTATTCTTTAGATGTGACTGAAGCTGGTGGAAGAGAAATTCAATACATCGAAAGATTGTCTAAAAAAGATTTCCATCTTATTAAACAACTAATTCAATATAATTTTGATTTTTAACTACTTGATTATTTTAAAGTAAACCTTTCCGTTAGTAAAAAGCCAATATTTATTTTATAGTAGATATAGAAGTTGAAGCGCTTAAGGGAAAGGAGACTACTATGACTGTTGACAAACGTTTACCGCGTCTAGTAAAAGCAAATGAAGAAACCACTAGCCCCAAAATTTCCATATATATGACGACTCATCGAGCTGCTCCGGAAAATCAGCAAGATCCTATCCGTTATGAAAATTTACTCAATGAAGTCAAGACTCAATTAGAGACTAATTATCCCGATAGTGATTGGCAAAGGACTTTTGATCACTTATCCAAGTTAATTGATGAAAAAGTTGATTTTTGGCAAAAAAATAAAGAGGGCTTGGTGATATTAGCTAGTGATCAGTTGATTGAGATCTTTAGATTACGGCAAGAGCAAGAGGAAATCGCCTATGTAGGAGATTATTTCCATTTGGTTCCCTTATTAGCTTACTATGAGGAAGCTTTTGATGTGATTTTGGCCGATATTGCTAAAGACCAAGTCCAATTATATTTAGCTGACCAGTATTCCTATGAACCGACTGAGATTGATGAAATCAAAAGTTCATTTTACGATATTTATGACGATAATGATTCCGAAAACAAACAAACGACATCTAGGGGTCAAGGGTCTATCCATTCTAATCAAAGCAAATCAGCCCAAGTTGAAAGAGATCGAGATAAATATTTCAGATACCTAGATCAAGAATTCGACAAACTGGCTAAGGAAGTGGAAAGAAAAATATTATTAGCTGGAACCAAGGAGAATATTGCTGCCTTTAAAAAGGAATCTTCATCGAAGGTTTACTTGGATACAGCGATTGAGCAGCCAATTAGCGGCGAAAACCACCAAAGAATTAAAGCGCTTTTAGCTGAGACTCTGTCACCACTAGCCAAAGACAATGTTAAAAGCATAGAAGATAATATTGAAGAGGCTAGGGGAGCTTCTCTTCTTATGGAAGAAGTTGAGGATATTCAGCTAGCAGCTAAAGAAGGTAGGATTGCTGAGCTAGTAATTTTCTATGGAGAGACGTCGACTTATGCGAGTTTGATTGATGAATTAATCCATCAAACCATTATAAATGGTGGGGAGATTTCAGTTATTCCTGCTAGCTCTGTTTCAGAGACGTCTACTTATGCCTTGTTACGTTATTAGGAGAATGAGCTTATTAATAGGGACTAAGTTTAACTGGATATGAAATTCTGGTGTTGATTGAGGACTCAAATTCCTCGTCGACACCATTTTTCTTGGCTAATACCGTAGTTAAAATAGGAGCTCCTTTTCCTGATCGACATAGTCAAAGCTTAAGTTTTTAATTTTAAAATAGAAAATTATTTTCTTAAGGCTCAAGTTAAATTCCTATAGTATAATTTAACTACTAAGCAGTGAAATGAGGTTATAACATGTTAACGGATATCGAAATTGCACAAGCTAATAAGTCTTTACCTATTAAAGAGATTGCCAAAGAAGTCAATTTAAACGAAGAGGATCTGATTCCTTATGGCCATGATAAGGCTAAAATTAACCATCAAGCCCTTGAAAAATTAAAAGATAATAAAAAAGGTAGGCTAATTTTAGTAACATCGATTAATCCTACCCCTGCAGGCGAAGGAAAATCTACCTTGACTATTGGCTTAGGTGATGCCCTAAGACGCTTAGATAAAAAAACCATGATTGCCCTAAGAGAACCCTCACTGGGACCGACAATGGGATTAAAAGGCGGGGCAGCTGGTGGAGGCTATGCCCAAGTAGTGCCTATGGAAGATATTAATTTACATTTTACCGGTGATCTACACGCGATTACTCAAGCTAATAATCTTCTATCAGCAATTATTGATAACCACATTCAACAGGGAAACCAGTTAGGTATTGATAGCCGACGGATTACCTGGAAACGGGTCATGGATATGAATGACCGGGTGTTACGTCATATTGTGGTAGGCCTGGGGAGTCCTGGTAATGGCTATGTACGCGAAGATGGTTTTGATATTACCGTTGCCTCAGAGATTATGGCAATCCTTTGCCTTTCTAGAAATCTTGATGAATTACGTCAACGCTTCGATAAAATTGTGATTGGCTATACTCGAGACCAAGAAGCGGTTACAGTAAAAGATTTAGGCTGTTCAGGTGCCATGGCCTTATTAATGAAGGATGCTATTTTACCGAATTTAGTGCAAACCCTAGAACATACGCCAGCATTGATCCATGGGGGACCTTTTGCTAATATTGCCCATGGCTGCAATTCAGTGATTGCAACCGATACGGCTCTTCGTTTAGCAGATTATGTGATCACTGAAGCTGGCTTTGGAGCTGACTTAGGGGCCGAGAAATTTATGGATATCAAAGTTCCTATCTTAGAAAAATCTCCCGATGCCGTAGTTATCGTGGCTACTGCAAGAGCCCTAAAACATCACGGCAATCCTGATTTGGATAAAAATGCAGCTTTAGAGGAAAAACTCGAGGCAGTTAGAAAAGGCTTTGCTAACCTAGGTCGACATATTCAAATTATGAAATCCTACCAAGTCCCTGTTTTAGTAGCTATTAATCACTTTAAGGACGATACTGACGAAGAGATTGAACTGATAAAAGAGCTCTGTCAAAAAGAGGAGACGCCTTCTTACTTGGCAGATGTCTGGGAAAAAGGAGGCCAAGGGGCGCTTGACCTTGGTCAAGCCGTGATCGACTCCATTGATGGAGAGCAAAATACTCACTTTCAACCCCTTTATCAAGCTGATGAAATGAGTATTGAAGAAAAAATTCAAGTAATTAATCAAAAAATATACGGTGGGGAGGGTGTTGAATATTCAGCCGAGGCTAAGAAACAATTAGCGGCTATTAAGAAAAACGGCTGGGATCATTTACCGGTATGTATGGCAAAAACCCAATACTCCCTGAGTGATGATCCTAAATTGCTAGGTGCTCCAGAGAATTTCACCCTACATATTCGTGAGTTAGTTCCCAAGCTAGGGGCAGGCTTCATTGTTGCTTTGACGGGTAACGTTTTAACCATGCCAGGTTTACCTAAGCAACCAGCTGCTCTCAAGATGTCCATTGATAATCAAGGAAAGATTAGTGGACTTTTCTAGCAATTCGCTGACTATGCCCAAGTCTATGAGTTGTGCTAGAATGGAACAGAAGTTAAAAGAGGAGCGATTATTTTGCAAGATTACTTAGCTAAAAATTGGAGTAAAACATATGGCATCAAACAGTTACTTGATGAGGTATCTTTTTTAATTCGTGAAGGCGACCATATTGCCTTGATCGGCCCCAATGGATCAGGGAAGTCCACCTTATTAAAAATTTTAGCCGGTAAGGATCATCTGGATAGCGGAACGATTGAACATAGTAACGATTATTCCATCGGTTTAGTTAGTCAAAATCCAGACTTAGATGATCAGCAAAGCCTCTTTGAAGCGGTATATTCTGGAGATAGTCCCTTAGTCAAAACAGTTAAAGCCTATGAACAAGCGACACTGGCTCTGTCTCAAGATCCTAATGATGAAAAGAAACAAAAGGAATTTTCACATTGGGAAAGCGAAATGAATCGCTTAGATGCTTGGCAGTTAGATACAAACATTCAAACTATCCTTACTAAGTTGGAACTCAATGATCTCTATCAAAAGGTAGGGCATTTAAGCGGGGGCCAAAAACGCAGGTTGGGATTGGCTAAAGTATTAATTGATGAACCTGATCTTTTATTGTTGGATGAACCGACTAACCACATGGATTTTGAAATGGTCAAATGGCTGGAAAATTATATTAATAATTATAAAAAATCAGTGGTTATTGTGACTCATGACCGTTACTTCCTGGATACGGTAGCCCAACGGGTATTTGCCTTAGATAGAGGGAAACTGACTGAATACCAGGGAAATTACCAAGATTACTTGAACAAACGTGCCGTTGAGTTAGATGTTGAAGCCGCTAATCAAGCCAAGCAAAAGAAATTGTATAAGCAGGAACTGGCCTGGATGCGCCAAGGGGCTAAGGCCAGATCTACCAAGCAACAGGCCCGTATTAATCGTTTTAATGATCTTAAAGAAGATTTAAATCAGCACCGGTCTCTTCAAGGTTCCGTTCAACTAGACTTTGATCAAGAACGTTTAGGGAAAAAAGTTATTTCTCTAGAAGACGTTAGTGTGGGTTATGATAGCCGCCAGCCTTTACTTGAAGATATTAATTTACTAATCCAAAATCGGGACCGCATCGGTATTATTGGTGAAAATGGTGTCGGTAAGACCAGCTTACTAAATACCATTGCGGGAATAATCCCTCCTTTAAGCGGACAGATTGACATTGGACCTACTGTTAAGATTGCTTATTTCCAACAAGTTCCTACTGATTTACCAGAAAATAAGCGACTAATTAACTATATTAGTGAAGTTGCTGATGAAATTGTCTATGATGATGGACGTAAACTGTCAGCATCGCAAATGTTAGAAACTTTTTTATTTAACCGGGAAAGTCATGGACAGTTAATTGCTAAATTATCAGGTGGAGAAAAGAAACGTTTGTATCTTTTGCGCTTATTAATGGAACGGCCTAATGTCTTATTCCTAGACGAACCTACCAATGATTTAGATATTGATACTTTAACAGTCTTAGAGGATTACCTGGCTCAATTTCCGGGTGCGATGTTGACGGTTAGCCATGACCGCTACTTTTTAGATAAAACGGTTGATAAATTATTAATTGTTCATAAGGACAAATCTTGTCAACTATTTTTTGGAAACTTCACGGACTATGAAAGGGAGCATAAAGAAAAAGCCAAAAGTGGCCATTCTCCAAAACAAAGTCAAGTCCAAAAAAGTGATGATCTACATAAAAGTAATGCTTCTGACACTAGTCAAAGTAGTAAGAAAAGAATGACCTATAAAGAAAAGCAAGATTGGCAAGTTATTGAGAGTCAAATCGATCAGTTAGAGACTGATATCCAAAGAATAGAAAATGATATGCTAGCAAATGGATCCGACTACGGAAAGTTATCTGAGCTGCAAAAAGAAAAAGAAAGCAAAGAAAATGATTTGCTAGAAAAAATGGAATATTGGGATTATTTGAGTGAATTGAAACCTTAAGCTAAGATACGAAAATTTTGAGAGATACTCTGTGGTACTATGAAGCCTTAATATAATTATTGGAGGGAAAAGTAGTGAAGCAATATTTAGACTTGTTACAGACCATTTTAGAAAAGGGCCATGACAAGTCCGACCGTACTGGTGTTGGCACGCGTTCAATTTTTGGTTATCAGATGCGTTTTGATTTAAGAGAAGGTTTTCCGATTTTGACGACTAAGAAGGTGGCCTTTGGACTGATAAAGAGTGAACTTCTATGGTTTTTAAGAGGAGATACCAATATTCGTTATTTATTAGAAAATAATAACCATATTTGGGATGAGTGGGCCTTTGAAAACTGGATAAACAGTGAGGACTATCAGGGCCCAGATATGACCAATTTTGGTTTGCGGGCAGAAAAGGATTCAGAATTTAAAGCCGAATATTTAAACGTTAAAGCAGACTTTTGTCAAAAGATTCTTAATGATGAAGACTTTGCTAAAGAATATGGTGAATTAGGTAATGTCTATGGCAAACAATGGCGGGATTGGGAAACTCGTGATGGAGGTTCTATCGATCAAATTGCTAATATTCTAGAGCAGCTTAAAAATACCCCTGATTCTCGCCGGATTATCTTATCTGCCTGGAATCCAGAAGATATTCCTAATATGGCCCTGCCTCCCTGCCATACCTTAAGTCAATTTTACGTTAATGACGGCAAGCTTTCCTGCCAACTCTACCAAAGAAGTGGCGATGTCTTTTTAGGGGTTCCTTTTAACATTGCTTCCTATGCTTTATTAACTCATTTAATTGCCCGTGAAGTTGGCTTGGAAGTCGGAGACTTTGTTCATACTTTTGGTGATGTTCATATCTATAATAATCATTTCGACCAGGTAAAAGAACAATTAAGTCGTCAACCAGGTCAATTACCTCAGCTTGAAATAAAAAGTGATAAATCCATGTTTGACCTTGAAAAGGATGATATCGTATTGAATAATTATCACCCTCAGGCTCCGATAAAGGCTCCAGTGGCTGTATAGATTTAGGCTGATTGAAAGTGTATGGATAAAAGGAGGCTATCATGTTAATAGCTATATGGGCCCATGCGGCTAATGGTATTATAGGAAAAAATAACCAACTTCCTTGGCATATTAGCGAAGATATGAAATTTTTTAAGCAAGAAACCCTGCATAAGACTGTAGTTATGGGCCGAAAAACCTTCGAGTCGATGGGAAACCGCCCATTAAAAGAACGTAAAAATTACATTCTGACCCGTAAGAAAAGCTTGCCGGGGGTTAACGCTAATAATGAGGATCAGGTTCAAATCATTAATCAGAAGGATGAGATTATCGAGCTAGCTAAAGACGAAGATGTTATGGTTATCGGAGGCGCAGAAATCTACCGCTTGTTCTGGCCTTATTTGGACGAGCTTCGGATTACTAATATCGCTGAAAATGTTGAGGGGGATACTAGCTTTAATCCTGATCTGAGTCAATTTAGGCGCTATGCGGTTGTTGACCAAGATCTTAATAGCGAATCGAATTATCATTACCAGTTCGAATTCTGGGAAAGAAAGAAATGAGACTAGGGAGGTTCTACGGTGGAGAATAAAAAGAAGCAAAGAAATCCATGGAAAATTGCATTTCTAAGCTTGCTTACCTTTTTGGCGATTTTATTTGCTTCTGTATATTTTTATATCTATCAAAATAGTCAAGCAAATACCTACCAAGACCAAGTCCAAGTAAATCAGCCCAAGAGTTCTGACCAGGCAATGGTTCCAGTTAAACTAGCGATGACTGTTGACCACTTGGTTCATCTTCTCAACCAAGAAGACCTGCCTTTTCTTTTGGAAAATAATCAGGACGCAATCGTTATTAAAGGAAAAATTCAGCTTTTAAACCAATTCCTTGCTTACACCTTAACTACTCGCCCTGAGATCCATTCCAGTGGCAATCTTAGTTTGAAAGTAGTTAATTTTTCAATACTATCCTTAGATCTTCCTTTAAATCTCTTTTTACCCATTCTTTCCAAGATTATTCCTAGTGACCTGCCTTTAGCGATTGATACTGCATCAGAATCGATCATTATTTCTTTAAAAGAATTACTAGCTAAGGAAGGCATTGCCTTTGAAGTTGAAACAATCGATTTGACTAATGATCAAATTGTTTTACAATTAGCAATTCCTGAGCAGAAAATTAGCCAAATCTTAGACCAGTTGGGAGAGAAAGATTAAAGTGAAGCCATTTTATCAATATATTCAAAAACACCGCAATAGTAGTGGGACAAGTCAAGATCCCAAGAGCCAATTGGCTGAATTAATCTATCTTGATGGAGATTTCCCCAAAACTGCTACTGATTTTGCTAGTATTAGTGATTATATTGAGTTAAATAGTCGCTACTCTCAGTGGGTTTCTCAATTTGATGAATTGTGGCAAGCTTATCTCAACAATGACTAATGACTAGGAAGTGAAAATATGACGGATGAAAATAAAAAACCAGCAGATAATCAAGACAATAATGAAATAAATAAAGCAGAAGATGGTCAATCCTCCCATGCTTCAAAAGCTCAAGCAGACTCTGAAATAAAAGAGAAAATTTTGCTAGAGCAGGAAGAAAACACTGATGAGGCAAAGGCCGAGGGTCAATTTAGCACTAAACCCCCTTGGACGCGATTCTTATCAAGCTTATTAGTCATTGCTCTAACAGCCATACTGACCTTTTTTGCCACCAATTATTTGACCACAGGACGATTGCCTTGGCAAATCCACGCCCAAAATACCATGTCTACCCAGGAAATTAGTAAGCTACAAAAAACATTTTCATTAATTACTGATGGCTACATTGGTGATGTGAACCGTGAAAAATTAATCGATGGTGCCTTAAAAGGGATGACAGAAGCCGTTGATGATCCCTATACGACATACTTGCATGGCGATGAATCTTCTCAATTAGATCAAACCATTGAGGCTAATTTTGAAGGCATTGGCGCGCAAATTACAGTAAGGGATAATCAAATTGTGGTCATTAGCCCCATTAAGGGCAGCCCAGCTGAAATGGCAGGCATACAAACCGACGATATCATTAAAAGTGTTAACGGTGAATCCTTGGAAGGGAAAAACGCCCAAGAAGCGGCTAATATGATCCGAGGAGAAGCGGGAAGCCAGGTTCAACTAGTGATTGAACGTGGTGGCGACCAACAAGAGCTGTCCTTAACTCGAGCAGAGATTCCCTTGCAGACGGTCTATAGTCACAAAATTGAAGGCCATCCCGAAATTGGTCTCATTCAAATTTCTTCTTTCTCTGAACCTACCGCTAAAGATGTCCAGGAAACGATTAAGAGTATGCGTGAAGAAGGCGTTAAGTCCTTTATCTTCGATGTTCGTGGCAATCCTGGGGGATTACTCAGTTCAGCAATTCAAATTTCAAATTACTTCTTAGCCGACGGAGATACTATTGTTCAAATTGAAGATAGCCAAGGCAATCGGAAGAAGATTCAAGCCGATAAAAGCAAGATGGGGGACTTTAAAATTGATGAACCCAGTGTCATCTTGATTGATAAGGGGAGTGCAAGTGCTTCTGAGATTCTAGCAGGTGCCTTACAGCAATCTGCCCATATTCCAGTCATTGGCAGTCAAAGTTTTGGTAAGGGTACCGTCCAAACAGTGGTCAAATTGGATGATAAGGACCAATTAAAAATAACTTATGCCCATTGGCTAACTCCTGACGGTTCCTGGATTCATAAGCAAGGCATTAGTCCAGATATCGAAGCCCAATTACCAGATTACTCAGAACTTTCCTTAGTTGATGGCAGTCAAAATTACCAATTAGGGGAAGAATCTGATAAAATAAAAAATATCCAAGCGCAACTTGCCTTATTAGGCTATCTGGAATCTGATCAAGTACAAGGAAAATTTGATGAACAGACTCAGACAGCCCTGGGTGCTTTCCAAGCAGATCATGAGCTTGAAAAAACCGGTCAAGTGAATGATGAAACTGCGCAAGCCTTAACTCGTGCGCTAAGAGACTATATTCTAGCCCACGATACCCAAAAAGATAAAGCTGTTGACTATTTACTTGAGCATGCACAATAGAAGAAGGTTTTAGATTAATGAAGAAATTTCTTAGTGGTATTGGAGAAATCATTATTATTGTAGCGGTTGCCCTCCTACTCTATCTAGGGATTCGCCATTTCATCGGTTTTCAATTTACTGTTAGAGGGGCCTCTATGAATCCCACAACGGAGGATGGCCAGCATCTCATCGTTAGCCGTCTGGGAGATGTGGATCGTTTTGATATCGTTGTATTAGATGCTCCGGATAATAGCGGGGACAAATATATCAAAAGAGTTATAGGTATGCCAGGAGATAAGGTGGAATATCGTGATAATCAATTATATATTAATGACCAAGCCTATAATGAGCCTTATCTCAATGAATTAAAAGCCGAAAATCCCGGAAAATTAGTGACTGAGAATTTTACCATTGAAAAAGTTCCCGAAGATTCCTATTTTGTAATGGGAGATAATCGACCAGTTTCAAAGGATAGCCGTGCTTTTGGGCCAGTAGCTGGTGATCTCATTTACGGAGAAGTTAATTGGAGGATTTGGCCTTTTGATGAAGCTGGCCGAATTGAGTAATAGAATAATTGAATGGATGAGAAGGCAGTTTCAAAGATGTAGCTGCCTTTTCTTATGAGGAAGGTGAAGAAAGTGAGCACAATACAATGGTTTCCTGGCCACATGGCCAAGGCTAAAAGACAAGTTCAAGAACAATTAAAGAGTGTGGATTGGGTAGTAGAAATTCGTGATGCCCGTATTCCCATTGCCAGTAAAAACCCTTTGATTGATCAAATTATTCAACAGAAAAAACATTTAATTGTCTTAAATAAAGCTGATTTAGCTGATCCGATTCAAAATAAACTGTGGCTAAATTACTTAAGAAACAAAGATACCGATGCCATTGCTATCGACAGTAAAAATAATAAAGAAATTAAGAAGTTACGTCACTACCTCTTGGAAGTAACTGATAGCGAGCGGCAAAAATGGCTAGACAAGGGCATGAAACAAAAAACGATACGTTTAATGGTACTAGGGATTCCCAACGTGGGTAAGTCTACCCTGATCAATCAACTGACCCATAAGAAAACAGCAAAAGTAGGGAATCGCCCTGGTGTTACTAAAGGACAGCAATGGGTACAAATTGATAAAGATTTTTCCTTATTGGATACCCCTGGCATCCTCTGGCCTAAATTTGAAGACCCACTGGTGGGGATGAATCTCGCTCTGACAGGAGCTATTAAAGACACCCATTACTATAGTGATGACATTGCCCTTTATGCCATGCAATTTATGATGGATTATTATATGGAAGACTTTTGTCAGTTCTTTAATTTATCAGAAGAGGAAGCCCAACCGCCTTATCCTGAATTAATGATGTCATTGACAAGTAAAATGGGAATGAAAGATGACTATGAGCGCTTTAGCGACTGGATAATTCGTGAATTTCGTAGTGGAAAAATTGCGCCAATGACCCTTGATCGTTATGAAGATTATCGACTGGAACAAGCTGAGAAAGGATCGGCTGATGACTAAAGATAAGCTAACTGTACAAGCGATAAAAGACTACCTGAAACAGGACCTATCAGCCATTGATACTGACTTAGTGGCTAGCTGGCGATTAGACCAGCGACAGGGCGTTATCAAGGCTTTAAGCCAGTATGATCGTCGTTTGACTAAGGAGTCAGAGCGTCAAGAACATATACGTTATATGAACCAAATTGAAGCTGACTTACATGCTAAGGGCTTTCAATATATTGCCGGAGTAGACGAGGTCGGACGTGGTCCCTTAGCAGGGCCAGTGGTCACTGCCGCAGTCATTTTAAAGCCTAAGCGCCCCCTGTTTGATTTGCGCGATTCTAAACAACTTAGTCAAGTCCAACGGCAAAACTTAATTCCTCTGATTAAAGAAAATAGTGTCGCTATAGCTATCAATGTTCAAGATAATGAGGCTATTGATCGCTACAATATTTTAAATGCCACCAAACGCTCAATGATGAATAGTATAAAGAAATTAAGTCCCCAAGCAGAATATGTTTTAATTGATGCTGTCGATTTGTCCTTAGATATTCCTCATAGTAGTCTAATTAAGGGGGATGACCGGGTAAGCGCAATCGCTGCTGCTAGCATTATCGCTAAAGAATATCGTGACCAAATCATGCGTGATTATGCTAAGCAATATCCAGCTTATGGCTTCGACCGCAATGTCGGTTATGGAACCAAGGAACATCTTAAAGCAATAGAGACTTATGGCCCCTGTCCCATCCATCGGAGAAGTTTTGCACCAATTAAGGACTATTTCTAATGAAATTGTCATCCTTTTCCGGCTGAATAGGCTATGAAAGGGTGGTTATATGTATGATGAAAGGAATTATCATGGCGCTAGGCAAGTACTCATTCATTTAACGGAGTCTGCCATAGTGGGTTATGAGGACCGAGTCCAGGTGTTTAAAGGCTTATTAGAGAATCCTGATTATCAAGAGGTGCTGAGACATTATTTAAAAGGAAGAAAATATTATCCAAAACTCCTTCGCTTTTTGAGTCATAGACCTTGGTCTTTCTATCAAAACTATTATGAAAAAGAGAAAATTTTTCCCATCACTTACTTTGACCCTCAATACCCAGACCTTTTAAAAGAAAGTCATAAGCCGCCTTTGGTTTTATTTTGTCAAGGCAATATTGACTGGTTAAAAGCTGATTGTTTGTCTATAGTTGGGGCGAGAGATTGTAGTAACTATGCCCAAAAAGTTATTGATAAGCTGATGCCAAATCTTGTTAACTCTTTAGTTATCGTGAGCGGTTTGGCTCGTGGCGTTGACAGCCTTGCCCACCGCTCCAGTATTCAAAATTCAGGAAGAACCATCGCTGTGATAGGGACCGGTCTAGCTAAGGTTTACCCTAAAGAACACCGCGCTTTGCAAGATTTTATTGCTAAAAATCACCTGCTGGTCTCTCCACTGCCTAGTTTTACCGGGGTAAAAAAGTGGCATTTCCCATATCGAAATGAAGTGATTGCGGGACTGTCTAGAGCCACCTGGGTTGTTGAAGCTAAGAAAAAATCGGGCAGTTTAATTACTGCTAACTATGCCTTACAGGCCAATCGCGAGGTTTTGGCTACTCCAGGTAATATTTTTAGTGTCCGTTCTCAAGGCACTAATGCTTTAATTCAGGCAGGGGCCAAGCTGATTAGCGAAGCGGATGATATCTTAGAGACTTATCGTTATCCTTTTTTTATTTAACAGCTAAAAATCTTATATTTGACAAGGTTAAAAAATTCGCCTATGATATGAAGCGTTTAAATCTCCCAAGAAGAGAGGAGCATATTATTGGCTACAAAAAGAAAGAAAACACCTAAAAAAGATTTAGTGATTGTCGAATCACCAACGAAAGCAAAAACGATTGAGAAATACTTAGGACGTAAATATAAAGTGGTGGCAAGTAAGGGCCACTTACGAGATCTTCCTAAAAGTAAAATGGGAATAGATATTGAAAATAATTATGATCCCCATTATATTACAATTCGTGGTAAGGGAGATACGATCAAAGATCTTAAAAAAGAGGCAAAAAAAGCAAATAATATTTACTTAGCTTCTGACCCGGACCGAGAAGGAGAAGCGATTGCTTGGCACTTAGCCCATATTTTAAAATTAGATCCCGAAGAAGATATCCGGGTCACTTATAATGAAATTACCAAGGATACGGTTAAAGAAGCGATCAACAATCCACGCGCCATTGATAAGGACTTGGTGGACGCTCAGCAGGCTAGACGGATCTTAGACCGCTTGGTGGGCTATAACTTGTCCCCCATTTTATGGGCTAAGGTCAAGAAGGGCTTATCCGCTGGTCGGGTGCAATCCGTTGCCTTAAAAATGGTCGTTGACCGCGAAGAGGAAATCCGTAACTTTGTGCCTGAAGAATATTGGAGCATTGAAGGCGTATTCCAAAAAGGAAAAGAAACTTTCAAGGCCAATGCCTCCAAATTTAAAGGGAAAAAGATTGATCTAAAAAATGAAGATGATGTCAAAGCATTAATGGCTAATATCACTAGTGATCAATTTGAAGTTCAAAATTTGACCAAAAAGCAAAGAAAAAGAAATCCGCAAAAGCCATTTACGACTTCTTCCCTCCAACAAGAAGCTTCCAAACGCTTACGCTTTAGAACGCGAAAGACCATGATGGTTGCTCAACAGTTATATGAAGGGATTAAATTAGGCAGTGAAGGGACAGTGGGTTTAATTACCTACATGCGTACTGACTCCACCCGGATTTCTGATGGTGCTAAACAAGAAGCCGGCCAATTTATCCAAGACAAATACGGTAAGGAATATATCGGTAAGGGGACTAGCGGGGCTAGCGGACAAGGAGCCCAAGATGCCCATGAGGCTATTCGACCGACTTCTGCCTTTCGTCATCCCGATAGCGTTGAAGCTTATCTCAGTAAAGACCAATTCAAGCTATATAGTCTTATCTGGTCTCGCTTTATGGCTAGCGAAATGGCACCAGCTGTCTATGATACGGTGGCCTGTGATCTGGTTCAAAATGATGTGAGCTTTAGGGCAAATGGATCAAAAATTAAATTTACTGGTTACCTTAGAGTTTATCCGGATAATAATGAAAAGGATAATCTCTTGCCAGAACTAGAAAACGGTGAAAAGGTAAAGAGTAAAGAATTAACTCCTAACCAACATTTTACCCAACCACCAGCTCGTTACACTGAAGCAAGCTTAATTAAGACTCTAGAAGAATTAGGGGTTGGTCGTCCTTCTACTTACTCTCCAACTTTAGAAACCCTGATTAAGCGCTACTATGTTAAATTAGAAGCTAGACGCTTTGAACCCACTGAATTAGGTGAGATTGTTAATAGTTTAATTTCTGAATTTTTCCCTGATATCGTTGATCCACAATTTACCGCTAACTTGGAAGATGAATTAGACCATGTAGAAGACGGTAATAAGAATTGGATAGACGTCGTTGATGCTTTCTATCAACCTTTTAGTAAGGATATTGAAAAAGCTGACAAAGAAATGGAAAAAATCGAAATTAAAGACGAACCAGCAGGCTTTGATTGCGACGTCTGTGGTCATCCAATGGTAATTAAATTAGGACGTTATGGGAAATTTTATGCATGTAGTAATTTTCCTGATTGCCGTAATACTAAGGCCATTGTTAAAGAAATCGGCGTGAATTGCCCAACCTGTAAGGAAGGACAAGTTGTCGAACGGAAATCGAAGAAAAAACGAATCTTTTACGGTTGTTCCCGTTATCCTGATTGTGATTTTGTTTCCTGGGATAAACCGGTGGGGCGGTCCTGTCCTAAATGTGACCATTACTTGGTTGAAAAGAAAAAACGCGGCTCTAAACAAGTGATTTGTAGCAATTGTGACTATAAAGAAGATGTCCAAAAAGGCGATGATTAGAGCTTTTGCTGACAGAATACGAAACCTGATAATCAAAAAGGATTACAGGTTTTTTATTTTCACTCAGTAAAAGGTAAATTAACTTTATAAATGTTTTGAAAATTCCGACAATTACTTGAAAAAAGCCCTTTAATATGGTAGATTATATGAGCTAAGAGGGATTTTATGACTTTTGAAAGTTATCGAAAAAGGTTAAAAGAATATATAAAAGATGAGAAACATTATAGTGATCAGACCTTAAAGGCGTATTTAAGCGATTTTGACGATTTTATCTCCTTTCTTAGGGACGAACTATTAATAAGCGATTTCGAGCAGTTAAGCTACCGAGATATTCGCCTCTATTTAAGTCATCTGCAAAGAAAGGGATTGAGTCGTAAAAGTTTAGCTCGTCATTTAAGCAGTTTGAGAACCGCTTTCAATCGTTTTCTTGACCAAGGTCTGCTGGAAGATAATCCTTTTACCTATGTTCAAGCAGCTAAAACGGGACTAAAATTACCCGATTTTTTTTATGAAGCTGAGTTAGATCCCTTGTTTGAGGCGGCTAAGGGGCCGCGAGCCCTGGATAAGCGAAATATAGCGCTGTTAGAATTCTTATATGCGACTGGTGCTCGGGTGAGTGAATGTACGAATTTGACCATAAAGCAAGTGGATCTTAAAAATTCTATTGCCTTACTGCATGGTAAGGGGAGCAAAGATCGCTATGTTCCTTTTGGTTCCTATTGTAAAAAGGCATTGGAGGAATACTTAGATTCTGGCCGACCTGATCTCTTAAAGGGCCATGATCATGAGTACATCTTCGTTAATAGTCGGGGAGAAGCCTTGACTCCATCAGGCGTGACTTATATTTTGAATGATTTAGTCAAAAAAAGCGCCAGTAACCTGGATATTCATCCCCATAAATTACGCCATTCTTTTGCTACCCATCTTCTTAACCATGGAGCTGATATAAGGACAGTACAAGAATTATTAGGGCACTCAAGTTTATCTAGTACGCAAATTTATACACATATGTCAAAAGAATCTTTAAGAAATAATTATTTGAAATACTTTCCAAGAGCTAAGCATAGTGATGTACATAAGGAGGACAAAGAATGATAGCTGAATCGGTAGAGGGCGTTTTAGAAAAAATTAGAGACATTAATAAGGTTATCCGTGAAGGGAATATTTATGATGATGAGATGGCAGATTTTCCCTTTCAAAAGTTAGTCCGTTACTTAGCGGAAAATTTAGAGGCCAACGCGTATTTGGTATCTGTTGAAGGAGAGCTATTGGGGTATTTTGCTATTTATGAGGAAATCAATAGTGAGCGGACCGAAGCCATGATGCAAGCCCACCAACTAGACCCCAATTATTTAGATATTATCTCACCGATCCAAGAAACCAAGTCAAACATTCCAACTTCAGATGACCGGACTATCTTGGCCTTGGAATTTCGTGATAAATTTAACAAAGGCATGACCACTATTATTCCTATTTATGGTAATACCACCAAATTAGGCTATTTAATCTTAGCTCGTCCCTATGAAGACTTTAATTGCTATGACCTGATTCTTGGTGAATATGTGGGGACGGTTCTAGCCATGGAGATGGTGTTTATTAAACGCCGTCGTCAAGAGGAAAAAGAACAGAAAAAACAAGTGGTGGATTCAGCTATTCGTTCACTTTCTTATTCGGAATTAAATGCCTTATATGTTATTTTTAAAGACTTAGAAGAGCCACGCACACGCATTACAGCCTCTAAAATCGCTAAAGAAGAGAATATTACCCGCTCTGTGATTGTAAATGCCCTACGAAAAATGGAATCTGCTGGGGTATTTACTTCCCGGTCTTTAGGGATGAAAGGGACCCATATTGATACTCAGAGTAAAGAAAACCTGGAGTATTTGAAAAAACGTTTAGCGGAAGAAGTTTAAAGCAAAAAATCGCGCCAGATGACGCGATTTTTTATTGTTTATTTTTTTTGTATCCCATGCCAAATGGCACTTTAGCTTCTTTACCAGCTAGGATGCGTTTAATATTATCTTTGTGGCGGAAAATGATTAGAAGGGTAATGAATAAGATCAAAATCCTAATCGGAACAGCATAATGAAAAGAAATGATAGAAGCTGCGATCATGGCTATAATGCTCGCTAGACTAACCATTCTAAAAAGATAGAGAACAATGAAAAAGACCGCAATCCCTCCTAAGGAAGCCAGGGGTGCCAGAGCTAGACCTACGCCAAAACTGGTCGCTACGGCTTTTCCACCTTTGAAGTGGAGAAAAAGTGAAAAGGTGTGGCCTAAGATAGCCGCTAAACCAAAAAGCATGCTATCAATATCAGTAAAGTGAGAACTGTAATTAGCAATAAGAACCGGTAGCATTCCCTTTACCATATCGCACAGGAATACCAATAAGCCACCCTTGGGACCAAAGGCACGGAAGGCGTTGGTCGTACCAATATTTCCTGAGCCCACCCCTCGAATGTCTTTGTGGTAAAGATACTTACCGATAACCACACCGAATGGAATTGCGCCCAGTAGATATGAAATAAATAGGAAGATAAGATTAATTATCATTAGCTGATTCCTTTCTATTCAGTTATTGGTATTATAGCATAAGTCAAAGGGAGCGTATGAGCTAGAAAAAAATTTTGCAATTTAATGAAATTAAAGTATTATGGTAAATATGCATATAAATAGGTTAGAGGAGATGCACTGCATGGCAAAAAATTCTAAGGCAACTTATGATGAGTCATCCATTCAAATATTAGAAGGCTTAGAAGCAGTTCGTAAGCGACCAGGAATGTATATCGGGTCAACCGATAATCGCGGCTTACATCACTTGGTTTATGAGATTGTAGACAATTCCATTGATGAAGCTTTAGCGGGCTACTGTGATGAAATTTCAGTGACCATTCATGAAGATAATAGCGTTACGGTAACTGATAATGGACGGGGAATGCCGATCGGTAAACATAGTAGTGGTAAACCAACTGTTGAAGTGATTCTGACCGTCCTTCACGCGGGAGGGAAATTTAGCGAAAGTGCTTATAAGACCTCTGGAGGACTCCACGGAGTAGGATCTAGTGTTGTTAATGCCTTATCCGATTCCTTAGAGGTCACCGTTTACCGCGATAATAAAAAGTATTACCAAAGCTTTAGTCAGGGCGGTAAGCCCCATAAGCCTAAGTTAACCAGCCATAAAAGTAAGCAGACTGGAACAAGTATTCACTTTCACCCCGATCCTAAGATCTTTGGTGCAACAGAATTTAATAGTGACACCATTAAAGAACAATTAAGGGAAAAGGCCTTTTTAACTAAAGGCTTAGCGATTCATTTTACTGATGAAAAAAATGCTAGCCAGGAAAGCTTCCACTATGAAGATGGCCTGGTCGAATTTATTCATTATTTAAATGAAAATAAAGAAGTGCTCCAAGAGGTCACTTATATTGAAGACAAGGATAAAAGTTCTAATATCGAAATGGAATTAGCCTTTCAATACAATGATGGCTATTCTGAGACCATCTTGTCCTTTGTTAACAATGTTCGTACGCCAGATGGTGGGACCCATGAAACGGCTTTAAAAACCGGGATGACCAAGGCCTTTAATGAGTATGCTAGAAAGGTTAACCTGATTAAACCCAAGGAGAAAAACCTAGAAGGCTCAGATGTTCGTGAGGGCTTTACTGCGGTCATCTCTGTAAGAATTCCTGAAGAAATTTTACAGTTTGAAGGACAAACCAAGGGGAAATTAGGGACTCCACAAGCGCGTTTAGCCGTAGAAAATATGGTGAACACCCATTTATCGATCTATTTATTAGAGAACGGCGAAATAGCGCAGATGTTAGTTCGTAAGGCTCTAAAAGCGCGCCAGGCCCGAGAAGCAGCTCGTAAGGCTAGGGAGGAAAGTCGCCACGGCAAAAAAGGCAAGAGTAAAGAAACCTTACTTTCCGGTAAACTCACTCCCGCACAAAGTAAAAATACCAAGAAAAATGAACTCTTCTTAGTCGAAGGAGATTCAGCGGGCGGATCAGCCAAGTTAGGGCGGGACCGTAAATTTCAAGCTATCCTTCCGTTAAGAGGAAAGGTTTTAAATACGGAAAAGGCAAGCCTAACCGATATTCTTAAAAATGAAGAACTAAACACCATTATCCATACCGTAGGTGCAGGCGTGGGTCCAGAGTTTGATATCCATGACTCTAACTATGATAAAGTGATCATCATGACCGATGCGGATACTGACGGGGCCCATATTCAAGTCTTACTTTTGACCTTCTTTTACCGTTACATGCGTCCCTTAATTGAAGCGGGCAAGGTTTATATTGCCATGCCGCCTTTGTATAAACTCTCCCGAGGCAAGGGCAAGAATGAAAAGATTGCGTATGCCTGGACAGATGAAGAACTCGCCCAAGAGACTAAAAAGTTTGGTAAGGGCTATACCCTCCAACGTTATAAAGGTTTGGGGGAAATGAATGCTGACCAATTATGGGATACCACCATGAATCCAGAAAGTCGGACCTTAATTCGTGTCACCCTCGATGACTTATCCCAAGCCGAAAAACGGGTATCCGTTTTGATGGGGAATAAGGTTGAACCACGGAGGGATTGGATTGAAGATAATGTCCAATTTACCATGGATGAAGAAGATAAGTTATTGGAACACGCCAACCATGAAGAAAGCGATGCGATTGAAGCTAGCGAGTTAATCGCTCAATCGGACCAAGTCACAAGTATGAGTGATAAAGAAGGGCAAATGGATTTATTTGATGAAGGAGCTGAAGTGAATGGCGATTGATATTCAAGAACTAAGTCTTGACGAAGTAATGGGCGATCGTTTTGGTCGTTATTCCAAATATATTATTCAAGATCGCGCTTTGCCTGATATCAGGGATGGACTCAAACCCGTCCAACGGCGCATTTTATATGCTATGTATCATGATGGCAATACTTCAGACCATGCTTTTAGGAAGTCCGCCAAAACCGTCGGGAATGTGATTGGCAATTATCACCCCCATGGAGATAGCTCGGTTTATGAAGCCATGGTGAGAATGAGTCAAGCTTGGAAAAACCGCATGCCCCTGATTGATATGCATGGGAATAATGGGTCCATGGACGGCGACCCTGCGGCAGCCATGCGTTATACTGAAGCACGATTATCTAAGCTGGCCGATGAACTACTTAAGGACTTAAACAAAGATACTGTCGATACCATTTTGAACTTTGATGATACTGAGGAAGAACCTGTTGTTTTACCTGCTGGTTTTCCTAATTTATTAGTCAATGGCTCACAAGGGATATCAGCAGGTTACGCTACTGAAATTCCTACCCACAATCTGGGGGAAGTCATTGATGCAGTCAATTACTATATTGATCACCCTAAAGCTAAGGTAGAAACCCTGATGAAGTATCTTCCCGGCCCTGATTTTCCCACTGGGGGCATTATCCAAGGAAAAGACCAGCTGATTAAAGCCTATAAAACGGGTCGAGGCAAGGTAGTAGTTCGGGCACAAACGGAAGTGGAGTCGCTTAAGGCAGGCCGTAAACAGATCGTAATTACAGAGCTGCCTTTTGAGGTCAATAAGGCTGATTTGGTCCGTAAGATGGACGAATTACGCCTCAATCGAAGTATTGATGGGGTCCTGGAAGTCCGTGATGAATCTGACCGATCTGGCTTACGTATTATTGTTGAACTGAAAAAAGATGCCGATGCCGATCAAATTTTACAGTATTACTTTAAGCATACTAATTTACAAATCAACTATAATTTCAATATGGTGGCCATTAACAAGCAACGTCCGGAACAGGTTGGTTTAATTGCGATTATTCAAGCCTATATTGACCACCGCAAAGACGTGGTGAGTCGTAGAACCCAATATGACTTAAACAAGGCCCAAAGTCGCCGCCATATTGTTGATGGTTTGATTAAGGCTATTTCCATTCTTGACCAAGTGATTGCAATTATTCGCAACAGTACTGATAAAAAGGATGCTAAAAATAACCTGATTAATGAGTATCAATTTTCTCAGGCGCAAGCAGAAGCCATCGTCACCTTACAACTCTATCGCTTAACCAATACTGATATTACGGCTCTGCAGGAAGAAAAGTTATCTCTAAATGAAGCCATTAATCAATACCAAGCGATTTTAAGCGATGAAACGATTTTGATGAAGTTAATTCAATCAGAATTGAAGGCTATCAAAAAAGCTTATGCTACTGACCGTTTAACTAAGATTGAAGCTGAGGTAGAAGAAATAAAAATTAAGAAGGAATTTTTAATTCCTGATGAAGAGGTCGTTACTGTAGTGACCCGGGGCGGTTATATTAAGCGCTCTAGCCTAAGAAGCTACCAATCCTCTAATTTCTCCGACTTAGGCTTAAGAGATGGCGACCATGTCTTATACTTAGCTTCGCATTCAACTTTAGAGAATTTAGTCCTTATTACTAATAAGGGCAATTATGTTTTCCAACCAGTTTATGAGATGCAAGAACTCCGCTGGAAAGACCTTGGCGAACACCTTTCTCAACGCATTCCTATTGCTTCCGATGAGAAGATTATCCAAGTCTATCCCTATGATAAGGACAGTCAAGATACGATTGTCCTTGCTACTCGAGAAGGAATGATTAAACAAAGTAGGCTCAGTGAATTGAAGAAAATTCGGGGCCACAAGAATAAAGCTTCTCAAATTATGCCTTTATCCAGCCCTCTTGATGAAGTAGTTAACTGCTATTTAGTTAATAATCAAAAAGACAATCAAAGTGGCGAAGTGATCTTATTTACCGCCTTAGGCTTTAGCTTGCGTTACCAAATCAGTGAAATTAATACAGTAGGTCTACGTGCTAAGGGGGTTATTTCCATCAACCTTAAAGACCAAGACCAGGTGGTTAATTTTGTCTACCAAGACCAGGTGGATGAGGACCAGCAAATCCTCCTTGCCACACAGCGGGGTTATATGAAACGGATACGTTGGCGGGATATTCAAACCATGACCCGGGCTAAGCGGGGCCTGATGGTACTACGCGAGGTTAAATCAAAACCCCACCGTTTAGTTCAAGCTCTAGAGGTTGAATCGACTCAAGAAGTCTATGAATTATATACCAGTAATGGGGAACTAAGCCAGATTAAAGCGGTTGATGTGCCACTTCATGAGCGTTATAGTAATGGCTCACAAATTATTGACGAAGGCCGTTTAGGTGAATTGCTTAATGTCATTCCCCTATACAGAAAAGATCCAGAAAAATAAGTGACCTAATCACTGGATTTACGATTTATTCTATTAACAATTGGGCCTGCTTTTGTTACACTAAATATAAATTTGAAATAATTCTTTTGAATACTTTATTTATACTATTCAGAGTAAAAGATAGGAGTTATTATGAGTAAAATTTTAATTTTTGGCCACCAAAATCCTGATATGGATGCGATTACCAGTGCTATTTCCTTTAGCTATTTATTAAATACCCTAGGTTATGATACCGAACCCGTTGCTTTAGGAGAGGCTAATGACGAAACTAAATATGCCCTAGATCATTTTAATCATGAAGGCCTTCGTGTGATTGAAAAAGCCGGTGATGAAACTGATACCGTAGCTTTAGTGGACCATAACGAGTTCCAACAATCTGTTGCAGATATAAAAGACCTTAATGTCTTTGCCGTGGTCGACCACCACCGGGTAGGAAACTTCGAAACCTCTGCACCACTTTATTACATTGCTAAACCTTTAGGATGTACCCAAAGTGTGATTTATGACCTTTATCAAGAAAAGGGCGTTGAAATCCCTCAACAAATTGCAGGATTAATGTTATCAGGGATTATCTCTGACACCTTACTCTATTCTTCTCCAACCTGTACCGAAAAAGACAAGGAAATCGCTAAAAAACTAGCTGAAATTGCTGGAGTGGACGATGAAAGCTACGGAACCGAAATGCTTAAGGCTGGTGCTAATGTTGATGATAAATCAGCTGTAGAAATCGCTGATGGAGACGCGAAATCCTTTAATATGGGTGGAAAAGAAGTTCGCATTGGCCAAGTGAATGTGGTAGATGCTAACGATGTTATCAAACGTAAGGATGAAGTCCTTAAAGCCATGAAAGAATTACTAATTAATAATAATTACGATGCTTTCTTATTGGTGATCACCAACATCTTAACCAATGACTCAGAAGGTCTATTAGTTGGCGATGATTCCTTAACTAAGAACCTTGAAAAAGCTTTTGATGTAGATGTTACAGACCATCAATTAGCCTTGAAAGGCATTGTTTCGCGTAAGAAACAAATTGTCCCTCCATTAACAGATTCCTTTGAAGGCTAATCTAGTTTTTGATTAAGTATTAAATGAATATAAACAAAATGTCACAATGATAAGATTGTGGCATTTTTTTGTGTGCTGACAGGATTCTCTAGGAATTGAATAATTTATTATATATGAAAGTTTATATTTTTGGATTAAGGAATAGGTTTGGATTTCACACTAATATTCTATAAATATAAAAAAAGTTTATGAAATTTTTATTAAAATATAACTCTTATATAAAATTAATGTATAATATTTCCTATACTCCCGTGTTAATTTACTTCTTAATTATGGGAATAGCTTAATAGGCTATTATTTCACGACGTCGATCATTTATGACGTCGGATAAAATATCTTAAAAATAGAAGCATAGATGAACTTGTAATGGAGTGAAAATATGTCATTTTATAAAGTTGGAATAGGCGATGATGCCTGGGATTTAGTCGATGCTTATGAAGCGGCAAGCAATGGTGATACCATCGAATTTGAGCCAGATTATTATATTGATCAAGCATATATAGCAGGCTTAAATATAAAGAAATCGCTTAATTTTGTAGGAAATATTTTGCCTAAAAGTGATGGGGGGCAATTATTCACTAGTGCTATTAAGGTACCAATTGCTGTTACTGACGGAGCGACAGTGACCTTTACTGACCTATGGTTTGATCGTACCTATAGTGATTTTTCAGCAATTGGAGTTGAAAGTAATTCTAGTGCGATATTTAGTAATTGTATCGTCAATGATTCCGATACCGATCAAAATCAGGTTTTAATATATTGTGCAGAGAATTCTAATTTGACTATGACAGATTGTGCTACTTATCCTCAAAACTCAGATTTAAAAAAATCAATAAAGCTTATTGATTCTCAAGGAACATTTTGTAATTCGACTTTTTATTCGGCTTCATTTTTCCAAGGATCTGAAATAAATATTTCAAATTGTACAATTATAAACTATGGAATGAATGTAATTATTTCGGAATTTTCCAAATTAAATATCAAGCAGTCTCATATCGAAGGCGGAAGTATTGAAAGTGGTTATCCTGCCTGTAGTATAAAAAATTCGTCTGTAACAGTGAGTTCCTCATCGATTATTCAAGAAATTACGAGCAGTGAAAGCCATGCTTGGGCTGTCCAAGCTCAAGAAGGATCAAATCTAAGTTTTTCGGATTCTTCAGTGAGTGCTATCAATATATACGATTCCAAATTGTTTATGAATTCTGTGGAAATCGTTTATTACTTAGGAATCCATGAATCATCACTAGTCAGATTTCAACATATTGTTGACTTGCAAGGAAAATGTAGTGAGTTACTTGATTTGTATATTGGCGGTAACTCAGCCTTGATTGCTGACGAGTTAAAATTGAATAGGATAATTGATCCAAATGTTCGAGTAATTCAAGACTCACACCTATATATCAAACAGTTAAGCTATGATCAAGGAAAAGTAGACGATCTTAATTTTGAAGTTGATGAAACGAGTTATTTCAATTTATTAGCTGAAAATCAAGGGCTAACTGAAGATAAACAAGTTCCGCAAAATCAAAAAGAAGTAGAGAGAAATCCTCAAGCATCGATGGAGAAACTAAAAAATTTAGTCGGGCTCACTAAGGTCAAAGAAGAAATCAAAAAAATGATTCGGATGGTGGAATTCAATAAGCACCGAATAGCTAAGGGACTTAAGCCCCAAAAGGTTGTCCTGCATTCCGTTTTTATGGGAAATCCTGGAACAGGAAAAACAACATTGGCTCGAATCTTAGGGGAAGTCCTATTTGACTACGGCATATTTAAGGGTGATGAATTGAAATTCATCGAAGTAAAAGAGGCAGACCTTATTTCTGGTTATGTGGGACAAACTGCTATTCAAACACAAAATATTTTAGACCAAGCTAAGGGCGGAATCCTTTTTATTGATGAAGCCTACACTTTGAATAAGAAAGACGCTAGTGTCAATCATGGGCAGGAAGCGATTAATACGATTTTAACCTTCATGGAAGATAACCGTGATGATACGATGATTATTTTTGCGGGTTATACGAAAGAAATGGAACAGTTTCTGAAGACCAACCCGGGCTTAAAATCAAGGGTACCTAACACCTTCCTCTTTGAGGACTATACAGCTGATGAAATAGTTTCCATGGGAGAGAAGCAGTTAAAGGCAAATGATTATCTATTAGAAGATTGCGATTATTATAAGCGTAATGTTTCCAGGGTATACAATGCCTCGCTGGATCGAAGTAATGGACGCTGGATACGTAACTTTAATGAAAAACTCTATAAGGCCTTGGCTGATCGTTGCTATAAAAATGAACAATTTGAAGATTTAAATACCATCACCAATCAAGATATTGATGAAGTCCTAGGTAAACATGCCAGTTATGAAGTTAAAACTGGAAAGGATGCCTTTGACTCCTTAAATGAATTGATCGGACTGGCAAAAGTTAAACAGCAAATTTCAGATTTTGTCCATTTAGCAGAATTAAATCGTCGACGTGAAGAAGAAAATGGTGGAGAAGCCAAGTTCACCCTACACTCGCTCTTCTTAGGAAATCCAGGGACAGGAAAGACGACTGTTGCTCGTATTCTAGGTGAAATTTTCTATCAAAAGGGAATTATCGCTCAAAAGAAATTTATCGAAGTGTCGAGGAGTGATCTTGTCGCTGGCTATGTGGGCCAAACCTCCTTAAAAACGAGAGAAGTTTTGGAATCCGCTTTAGGTGGGGTCCTCTTTATTGACGAAGCTTATTCACTAGCCAATAGTAATGATAATTTTGGTCAGGAAGCTATCAATGAGATCCTTAAATTTATGGAAGACCACCGTCAAGATATTATCATTGTTTTAGCGGGTTATACCAAGGAAATGAATACATTTTTAAGTACTAACTCTGGCTTAACTAGCCGTATTCCAAATGTTTTTGATTTTGAAGATTACTCTGAAGATGAGATTGTAGAAATCGGTCGTTTGGGATTGAGCAAGCAAAGTTACACGTTCAATGAATCGCTTTATGGAGAGATCATTAAAAAAGCTTATGCAGGCTCGAATGACCATAGCAATGGTCGCTGGATCAGAAATGTTAATGAGCGCTTGATTAAGCACCTATCCAGTCGAGTAGCAAATGACCCGCAAGCAGATATTAACCAAATCACCGATGAGGATATTTTAAAATTATTGGAGGACTAAAATATGACAGATAAAGACTATGTTCAACCACCAAAAAAAGATTTTACTGCAAATAAGGAATATGTTCAGCCATCGAAAAAAGATAAGCTAGTAGATAAAGACTACGTTCAACCACCCAAAAAGGATGAGCTGTTTACAAATTCAACGAATAATGAAAATATCTATGAAAGTTCCAATAGTAATGAGCAAACATTAGAAGCTCAGGATAAAGGTGAATCCTTTTTACAATCCATTAAATACCATCTTACTCCTGAATTTAGGGAGGAATATAACGTTCGACGCTTTTTTGGTTGTCTCATGGTGTTTTTTACTTTGTTCGGTGGGAGCGGCGCTACTTTATTTAGTTTAGGGGGCCTATTTACCTTAGTCTGGACATTTTTGGCTTGGGAATTTTGGCATTATTCTTTCTGGAGTTACAATCGGGGATTTATTAATAACTTTTTACAGAATATTGTTTATTTTGGCTCTTTCTCTTCATTGCTTGGGCGAGCTATTCTTCAAAACTTCCTGGTTCTTTTATGGGTCTCTTTTATCGCCCCTATCTCTGGATTTCTCGCCTGGCGGCAAGCAGTTAGACATGATAGAGCTTTAACGCTAGATAATGAGAGAACAAGAGTCTGGAAAGATTAAATTAAAAGTGATTTTTTAAAAAGAATTTTGATTAGTTAGTCAGATCTCAATGTCACTAACTAGCAAGTCGCTTTGAAGCACACTGTTTGGTGTAAAATCAAAGGTAAGTCTATTAACCGATTCATTTCAAGGATAATTACTTATTTTTAATTTAAGTAGTCAACTTAATAGAAGTAGAGTCAAGCTGGACTTAAGGTCCGGCTTTTTTTAATTAACTATGTTTTAGAACTTACTTTTATTTGAAAATTAATCCCTTTAAAATTTAAAACTTTTATTAATGCTTAAGCCGATGATTTGGGGCTTTCACGACTTCGTGTGGAGATTATTTTTTCTGACACGAAGCTGGCTTTGTCTCAATAAATTTCAAATTGTTTGAATATTAAAACAAGAAAGTCGTTGACATTTATCAATTTCCTGCTTATGATGAATGTATCTTAATAAAAAGGACGTAAGAGAAATGTTAGCAATCCAATTCAATTCGCATATGGTTTTATCTTTAGATATCACCACTAATACATATTACTATAGCTATTTTAGATAATGTTTGTAGCTGTGACACTATCATAGATACAAACAAACGCAAGTTTTTGTATCTATGATGGCTACAGTTTTTATGTGTTCAAGCCATCTGGAATGATAAATTCTAATGGCTTGAGGCGAATTCTTTTGGAATACACTCTCAAAAGGTTCAATTAGTTTTTATCGAAACTAATTGAACCTTTTTTGTTTTTATTAAGACTGTGTTGTTAGAAATAAAGAAAATAGTGATTTTAGACATTAGAAAGAGGAGATTAGGATGAAAAAACAAGTGATGAAAATAATGAGCTTAGGAGCATTAGCTCTTGGACTAATGGGTTGTGGCCAAGGGAAAGAGAACGATCAAAAAGAAATTGGCATCATTCAATACGCAGAACACCAAGCACTGAATGATTCCCATGAAGGTTTCCTAGAAGGATTGGCTGAAGGCGGCTTAAAAGATGGAGAAAAGATTAAAGTCGACTACCAAAATGCCCAAGCAGACCAATCCAATCTCAATAGCATTGCTCAGGGGATGAAAGGACGAAAAGATCTCGTCTTTACAATTGCTACGCCCGCTGCTCAAGCAGCACTCAATGCTGATAAGGAAACGCCTACTTTATTTACCGCAGTCACCGATCCTGAAGCGGCTAATCTAGTTAAATCAAACGATCATCCAGGGACCAATGCTAGTGGGACTAGTGACAGAGCTCCCGTTGAAAAAGCGGTCGACTTGCTCTTGAAGATTAACCCAGAAATGAAGACAGTCGGCATGCCTTACAATTCAAGCGAGGTCAATTCTGAAATTCAATTTACTGCCTTTAAAGAATACGCTGAAAGTAAAGGTCTAAAGGTCGAAGCTCAAACGGTAACCACAAGCAATGAAGTGCAATCTGCAATCACTGCTTTAGCTAAAAAGGTAGATGGTATTTGCTTACCGACTGATAATACCATTGCCCAAACCATTCCTACTATCGGTAAAGTAGTAAAAGAAGAAAAAGTTCCAACAATTGGCGCAGAAAGTGCTCATATTGAGGGTTGTCTTGCGACCTACGGAGTTAATTTCAAACTTTTGGGCCGTCAAACTGCTGAAATGGCCCTTAAAATTTTAGAAGAGGGGGCTGATATTAGTGAGATGCCAGTAGAAAAAGCTAATGAATTCGAATTACAAGTGAATGAAGAAATGGCAAGCGCACTTGGAATTGATACCGAGCAGCTGAAGAAGGGAGAATAGAATAATGGCCATCATTATTTCTAGTATTTCACAGGGCTTGATGTGGACTATCTTAGCCTTTGGGGTTTATTTAAGCTTTCGCATCTTAGATATTGCTGATATGTCTGCTGAGGGAAGCTTTCCTCTCGGGGCAGCGGTATGTGCCAAGCTGATTGTTTCGGGTTGGCATCCCTTATTAGCTACCTTGCTCGCTTTCCTTGCTGGTATGCTGGCAGGAGCAGTGAACGGTTTTATGATTAATAAGATGCATATTCCAGCCTTATTATCAGGGATTCTAACCATGACCGGACTCTACTCAGTAAATATCCGCATCATGGGTCAAGCTAATACTCCCTTATTAGGTGAAGCCAACCTAATGGATAGCCTTTATAATCTGGGCTTTAATTCCACAGCTGCTTCCTTAACCATCAGCTTGATTTTCGTCATTTTAGTGATCTTTATTTTGGTTGTATTTATGAATACTGAGTATGGTTTAAGTCTAAGGGCGACCGGGGATAATCCCCTTATGGCGGAAGCCAATGGTATTCGAACTGATCAAATGAAATTAGTTGGCCTGATGATTTCAAACGGTTTGATCGCTTTGTCCGGTGCGATTATCTGTCAAAATAATGGTTATGCGGACATTGCCATGGGGACAGGAACCATTGTTATTGGCTTAGCAGCAGTAATTATAGGCGAGGTTATTTGTCGAAATTTAAGCTTCGGTAAACGCTTAGTAACGATTGCTATTGGGGCAGTCATTTATCGCTTAATTATTGACTTTATCATGCAACAGCAAGTCATTCCTGTCTTACCAAGTGATATAAAAATCTTATCCTCCTTAACCCTAGCGATTATCCTCTTTGCTCCTTATGCCAAGAGTCAAATCGAGCACAAGACAAAACAAAAACAGTAGAAAGGTGGTTACTATGTCAGAATTATTGAAATTAAAGCAGGTAAACAAAGTTTTTAATATGAATAGTGCTAATGAAAATCATGTGATCAAAGACTTTAATTTGACTATTCATGAAGGGGAATTTGTTTGTGTGATTGGATCCAATGGGGCGGGAAAATCAACTCTATTAAACTTAATTGCTGGAACCCATCCTGTGACTTCTGGGCAGATCTTTTTAAAGGGAAAAGAAATTACTCAAGATCCTGCCTTTAAACGTGCTGGTCAGATTAGTCGGGTTTTTCAAGACCCACAAATGGGCACTGCTCGCAACTTAACCATTGAAGAAAACCTCGCTATTGCTTATAAAAGAGGGGAGAAGCGGTCTTTTAATCTGGCGGTTACTGAAGAAATGCGGCAAGTTTTTCATAGAGAATTAGGCCGAATGAATCTGGGTCTGGATCAACGCTTAACTACACCAGCTGCTAATTTATCAGGCGGGCAACGCCAGGTGTTAACCCTCTTGATGGCTATTTTGCAGAAGCCAGAACTTTTACTCCTGGATGAACATATTGCAGCTCTTGATCCTCGGACCAGTGCTATGGTTATGGACTTAACAGACCAATTAATTTCAGAACATCAATTAACCAGCTTAATGATTACTCATGATATGAACGACGCTTTAAGCTATGGAAATCGTTTAATTATGCTTCATGAAGGACGAATTGTGGTTGATGTGAGTGGGGATGATAAAAGCAAGTTGTCAGTCGAAGATCTTATGGAGCTCTTTAAAAAGAGTGTTGGTGATCAATTAGTTAGTGATGAATTATTACTCAATACGAAGTAAAAGAAGCCCATAAAGAACAGCCCAGTGAATCGGTAACCAATCCACTGGGCTTTTTAGTATTGATTGCTTGTTATCTATCTAATCTTTTCAAGGAATCAGCGATTAATTCCTCAAAATAAATGAGTGTTAGGCCAAAAAAGACTTGGGCTTTATATTCCTTATACCGAAAAATAGAATAGGATTTGGTGTCAATTGTTAGTTGCGCATTTTTTTGTAGCTGACCACTTGGATTACCGGTAAATACCATATATTCTACACCGTTCTTATGAGCAAGCTGAGCTAAACGTAGGAGATATTCGGTCTCCCCAGAATGACTAATGAAAATAATAACGGCTTCCTCAGCAAAGGTTTTATTGATGAATTCCTCGTAAGTATTACTTATGGAGCGAAAGCCAAAAGTATTTAAGAGGTCAGACATATAATTGGCTAAGTGTAAGGAAAAGCCTAGACCCATAAAAATAAATAGCTTATCTTGATACTTTTCAATCATTTGATAAAAAGCATCACCATAGCAATCGATGATTGATTGTTGGCTGACGTGCATTTCTTTTTCACGTTCTTGGTTAAATTGAAATAATAATTCACTATAACCAGAGAAGTTCATTTTTTTGGCCAAATGGATAATGGTTGCCGGGGAAACATAGGCTTTTTCTGCTAGCTCGCGGATCGTAAGCTTAGCATCAGATTGGATTATATGCTTTAAAATATCAACTTCAGTGTCAGTTAAATGATATTTACTGATAATACGGTCTAATTTCATTTAATTACCTCATTATATTTATTAATAAATTACATTATAACATTTTTACAAGAATCCTTGATAGCTATTACTTTAATCACTAATGGGTTATTTTCTATTTTGTTTAGTTTGAAATTGAACATGTTTATATTAACTCCTAAAGTATAGTAACAGCTATTCTTAATATGTTATCCTTATCACGAACACAGGTTATCTATTTATTTTTAGGAGGTATAAAGATGACAAAAGGTCTTTTTGAACCAGGTAGTTATTCTGTTAGAGCAGCAGGACACAATGGGTCTTTACCTATGGAAGTCACTCTGACTGACGATCGCATTAAGAGTATTGAGATTGATACTAGTGGTGAAAGTAAGGGAATCACTTCACCAGTCTTTGAAAGAATTCCTAAAGCAATTATTGAAGGCCAAACCCTCAATGTCGATACCGTCAGTGGAGCGACAGTAACCAGTAAGGGGATTTTGGCAGGTGTTGCCGACGCTATTGAAGCAGCCGGTGGGGACCCTGAAGAATTCCGTAATCGCCCTAAATACCAAGCTGACCAAGCTGAAAGTCCTGATGAAAAAACTGCTGATGTGGTTGTATTAGGTTCAGGTGGAGCCGGTTTATCAGCAGCAATCGGTGCCGTTGATAAGGGAGCTAAAGTCATTCTTCTTGAAAAATTCCCTTCACTCGGCGGAAATACTACTCGGACTGGGGGACAAATTAACTCTGCTGACCCTGAATGGCAAAAAGGCTTTGATGCTTTCCCAGGGGAAGTCAATAACTTAAAGGGAATTTATCAAATGGACGAAGCGGACATCCCAGAAGCCTATCGCCCACAATTCCGTGAGTTAAAAGACGAGCTAGAAAAATACTTTGCTGATATGGAAAACGGAGAAAATTACCTCTTTGATTCAGAAAACCTCTTCTGTATCCAAACCTTATTAGGAGGAACCCGGAAAGACTTAGATGGTCATGTTACCTATGGTAATTACGACTTAGTATCTAATTTAACCCACAAAGGTCGTCAAACTATTGAATGGATGAAAACCAAGGGCGTTGAATTTGATGAAGAGCATGTTACTGAACCTGTGGGAGCTTCCTGGCGCCGTGCCCGTGAACCAATTCCTACTGGTGGTTATGGCTTTATTGACCCCTTGCAAAAATACTTTACCCAACAAGGTGGGGAAATTATTACTGACTGCCAAGCCAAAGAATTACTGGTAGAAGACGGTAAAATTGTTGGTGTGAAAGCTCAATTCAGTAACGGCAATGACTTAACCGTTCACGCTAAGAGTGGGGTAGTTATGGCTACTGGTGGCTACTCAGCTAACTATGAAATGGTCAAAAAATATGATAATTACTGGGGTAATCTTCCTGAAACTATTCCAACAACCAATTCACCAGCTTTAACCGGTGATGGTATTGCAATGGGGTTATCAGTTAATGCAGCTCTAGTAGATATGGGCTTTGCTCAATTAATGCCTAGTGCCGACCCTATTACAGGTAATATCTTTAGTGGGATTGACTGTCCACCTTCCGATTTCGTCTTTGTTAACTTAGAAGGTAAACGTTTTGTTAATGAATATGGAAACCGTGACCAACTTTGCCAAGCAATCTTTGACCAAGGTGGATTGATTTACAATATTTCTGATAAGAATATTGCGGCAACCCGTTTCAATTCTACTGATGAACAACTCGAAAATGATATTAAAAATGATGCTTGCTTTAGAGCAGATACCTTAGAAGAACTTGCTGAACAAATCAATATTGATCCTGAAGTTCTGGTTGATACCATTGAGAAATATAACCAATATGTTGAGGATGGACACGACCCTGAATTTAATAAGGGTTCATTCAACTATAAGGTAGAGGTTCCTCCATTCTACGCGACTCCAAGAAGTCCTGCAACTCATCATACCATGGGTGGTTTGAAAATCAATGTGAATGCCCAAGTAATCAATGAAGATGGTGAAGTTATTGATGGCTTATTTGCAGCTGGTGAAGTTGCAGGTGGTATTCACGCAGGGAACCGTCTTGGCGGAAACGCCTTAATTGACATCTTTACTTACGGAAGAATTGCTGGCGAAAACGCTGCAAGCAATCGATAGTCTTTAGAACGAGGAAAGGTGTATTAACTTATGGAAGTTATTGGTATTATTGGGCTAATTGTAGCCATAATTAGCGTCATTTACCTTTCATTTAAAGGTTTAAGCATGGTAGTGGCAGCGCCACTATCTGCTTTAATTATTATCTTATGTAACCAAATGGATATCTTTGGATCATTAATTGGTCCAGAAAATTCTTATATGGCAGGATTGGCCGGCTTTTTAATTAAGAACTTCGGGATTTTCATCCTGGGTGCTATTTTAGGCCAATACATGGATAAGAGTGGAGCAACCGTTTCTATTGCTAACTTTATTTTAGACAAAGTTGGAACTGAAAGTGCCTATAAAGTGCTGGTAGCCTTAACCTTTATCGGGGCCTTACTAACCTTTGGTGGTATTAGTATTTTTGTGGTTTTCTTTACTTTAATTCCTCTTGCCAGACCGATTTTTAAGAAATTAGATATTAACTGGAAATTATTATCTATTCCATTATATTTAGGAGCCGGGACCTTTACCATGTCCATGATTCCGGGAACTCCGTCCGTACAAAATGCTATCCCTACAACGACACTTGGCACGAGCTTAACGGCTGCTCCAGTGCTTGGGATTATTTCTACTGTTGTCATGCTGGGCTTTGGTCTATGGTATATGAAATACGAACTCGACAAGAGTCAAGCAAAAGGCGAAGGTTTCTATTCATATCTTGAAGGAGATACAAGTCAGATCGAAGAGGATGTCGTTGAACATTCTGATAATGACTTACCATCCTTTGTGACCAGTATTATTCCTTTGGTTATTTTAATTGCAACTATTATGATTTTTTCAAACGTTGATAATATCATCTTAATTGCCTTAACCATTAGCATTGTGTTATCTGCGTTCTTATTTAAATCTTATTTACCTAAGCAAACAGAAGTCTTAAATGCTGGTGCTACAGGCTCAGTAGGCTCTTCCTTTGGGGCAGCAAGTGCTGTGGCCTTTGGAGCGGTATTAACCAGTGCGCCAACCTTTGACGCAATTAAACAAGCCATCCTTAATATTCCTGGACCACCATTAGTTAGTTTAGCGGTTGCAACCGCTATTCTTTCAGGGGTCATGGCTGCTTCAGGTGCCATCGGGACAGTTATTACCCAATTAGCACCAACTTACTTATCAATGGGGATTCCAGCTGAAATTATCCACCGTATCGTTGTTATTGGTGGTGGAGTAATTACAGTTGTTCCTCAATCAGGAGTTGTCTTAACCTTTAACAATATTAGTGGTTTAGACTTCAAACATGGTTTTAAAGAAGCATTTATTGTAAGTAACGGTGGCTTCTTATTATCCTTAATCGTTACTGTCATTGTGGCACAAATCTTCTACTTGTAAGATTTAACAAGCTTTAAATAGCCCCCAATTAAAGAACAGGATTAGAAGGTCCTGTTCTTTTTCTTTTTCTTTGGTGTCCCTGGCATGGGGCAAAACTCGGTGGTGAAATTCTAGCTTTTCGATCACACTATAAAAGTATTCCAAACGATATGCTTTATATGCTATTATTTTATAATACCTAGAAGTCAGTAGTGATTCAAAAAGAAATGCTGAGTCAATGGTGAATATGCTAGTTAAGTGAGGGAAATTATGCATAGTTTTGTTTTAAGAGATGGTAGAAAAATTGCTTTTCATCAAACTGAAATTATGGGAATTATTAATATTACTAAAAATTCATTTTACAAAGAATCTCGTGTTTCAGAAGAAAATTTAATGCAGAGGGTAGATCAGTTTATTCAAGAAGGTGCCTTTATTTTAGATATTGGAGCAGAATCAACACGTCCCGGTATAGATCCAATTGATGAGCATACTGAAATTCAAAATATCCAAAGAGCAGTAAGTATGATTAGAGAAAAATATCCTAACATCTTATTGTCTATTGACACTTATCGGGCTACAACAGCGGAAGCAGCTATATTAGCCGGTGCGGATATTATTAATGATATCTCTGGACTCACTTTTGATGAGAGAATGGCTGATGTAGTTGCTAAATATCAAGTGCCTATAATTATTATGCATATAAAAGGCAAACCTAAAGACATGCAAAATGATCCGCATTACGATGACTTAATTACTGAAGTAGAAGAATTTTTCGACCAGCAAATTCAATTAGCCCTTGATCACGGCATTCAAAGAGATAAGATTATTCTAGACCCTGGTATTGGTTTTGGAAAAAATTATGACCACAATGTCAGTTTAATTAAGAATATCGACTTTATGAAAAAATATCAGCTTCCTATTCTTCTGGCCGTATCCAGAAAGACGTTCATCGGTCAACGTCTGGGGGGATTAGAACCCAGTCAGCGTTTGGAAGGGACAATTGCTGTTTCCTGTTTTGCAGCCATGAAAGGAATAGAAATGGTGCGGGTTCACGATGTTAAAGAAAATTTACGCGCGATTCGGGTGATGGAGTTATTTAAATGAAAACAACAGTATATTTAGCTATTGGTTCTAATATAGGAGAGCTCAGCAAGAATCTAGATCAAGCTGTGCAAGCCGTTGATGCCTTGGAAGGCACAAAAGTCACTAAAAGATCAGCCAATTTATCTAATGCTGCTTACGGGGTAACTGATCAGGATGATTTTCTCAATGGGGTTATCGAAATCATAACGGATTTAGCTCCTTTGGATTTATTAAAAGCTATAAAGAAGATTGAAAAAGAAATGGGGCGGACAGAGACTTATCGATGGGGACCACGTCTAATAGATATTGATATTATCTTTTATGGAGATAAAGTCTTGGATAGCCAAGAATTGACGATTCCACATATCGACATGGTCAATCGTGACTTTGTCTTAGGGCCTTTAAAAGAAATCGCTCCTAATAAAATGCATCCCATCTATAAAAAGACGGTAAGCGAATTGTACCAAGATTTAATTGATCGTAATCAATAATATATTAGAAGTAGCGTTTATTAGCTAGAATTGCAAAGCAAGCTAATAAACGCTATTTATTGCGCTTGAATTAAAGAAGAAGGGAAAAATTTATTAGTTAATTACTCTCGATAATATATATTATGTTAACTAGAAAAGATAAAAAATAAAATAAGCTAAATATATTCAATCTTATGAAGAAAATAATAAAATTTAGTGAATTTCCTTATGAGCAATCTTATGTAGTTAATTCCGTTCGCACCTTAGTATTGCTTCTTGGAGTTCGCTCGCATATGATTAATGGTCTTGGCCAACAATAATTTATGTCTATCTCTACTTGTAGATAAGTATCTTTCAAAGCGATAGCACCATATTTTCTATATAAGACAATCTATTAATTTTTCTTTTAATAGATAATTTTATATCTACAGAATTTCATCAAATCCTTCCTTATTTAGCTTATAGCCTGTAACGAAACGTATAATTCTTCAGCTTTTATACTGAATTTGCAGCAGAATCGCTCTCAATTAAGCTAATTGCCATTATAAAAAGCCTAGATTTCTAAAAGATGCATCTAGGCTTTTTATCGTACAAATCAAATTTTTAATTATTTAAACTTTCCTTTACATAAACATAGGCATACCACTCTAGACCAAATTCTCTAAGCAATAATGTATAAATTGCTTGCCAATGCTTATTGTTCTTCAGTAAATAAACTTGATCAAAAAATTCTTCATTATATTGGTCGGTACCAATAAAGTCGTTCTTCATACCTACTAAATATTTTACGTAGCCATCATCTAACAAATCTAATATAGCTCTTAAATGATTTGCTACAAAATAAGTACCTGTATGATAAGGTAATTTTTTATTATTTTCAATGCCGTAATGTCCAAAGACGCTATTTCTTGACTCTTTAAAGTCCGGATTAGACCAATCTAAGGCTAAAATATGCCAGTCACCATATGTCTCTAGTTTGCAGGGAATATTTAAAGCAAACTGCCCACTAAGATATTTCATTATGCTAGTCACCACCTTGTTTACACTATATTTTTAATATAGATTCTTCCACCCTAGCCTGTTTTATTCTATCAATAAAAGCACAATATAGTTAAGTATACAAAATCTTATAAAGAGATATTCAAGTATTTCTTAACTAGCAAAATAGTGATTTAAATCAATTACTTCATCGAATTGTTTACCTGCCCGATCAATATCAACATGGCTGACATAAATAAGGGTTTTATCTAAATTGATTAGTTTATTTTCTATCTTCATTAAGCTTTCGTAGTCAATACCAGCAGAAAATTCGTCTAATAATAGAATATCTTTCTTCATTAGTAAAGCTCGAGCAAGACAGACTCTTTTAGCCTCTCCGCCGGATAGACTGACTTCTCCACTAGAAATCATCATATCTAAACTGTCTTCGTTGGCCCATTGGCTTAACTCAACAAAGTGTAATACTTCAAATAATTCATCATTAGAATAATCATTAGAAAATAAGGTCAGATTATCCTTCAAACTAGCACTAAACACGTGAGGTTGTTGCGGAACATAGCCAATATGTTCAAAAAGATTACTTTCCTTAATAGTCTTAACATCAAGGCCATCTATTTTAACGCTGCCCTTATAGTCACTTTGCTCTCTTAAAATAGCCTTTAGAATTGTTGTCTTGCCAATACCACTCTTTCCTATTAGTAAATACTTTTTATTTTTCTCAAAGGAAACATTAAGTGCCTTACTGTCCTTTCTATTTTTTAAGGAAAATTGATGAAGGGAAATGATATTAAAGTCCTTCACTGTATGACTTGCTTGATCGACCTCTATAAATTCTTGGGAAAGTGCATCTAAAGTCTTTTTACCACTAATATATTTTGTCAGTAAATCAGAAGAAGTATATATAGGAAAGGCAATTCTTGCTAATAATTGAGAGAATGCAATCATTCCCCCTAGTGTGAGTTGACCATGGATAATAAATAGACCACCTATGATCCAAGTCCCAAAATAGAGAAGATTTGAAAACAATTGATTCAAGCTGACAACCGTGTATTGTGATTTTTCAACTTGAACTTGTTTATTTAAGAGATTTAAGGTTCTTTTTTCGAATAATTTTAAAATACTCAATTCCTTATTTGCTACGCGCCAGTCAGTTGATCCTCCAATCAAATCTTGGATAGTAGCTACTGATGAATTGGTTTCCTCGATAAGCTCCTCCTGTTTCTTCTCTAACTTATTTTTAAATAAAAATGCTACAAATAAATTAGGAAGGCTTAGGACAATTGATAAGATAGACAGGATAGGATTAAAGTATAAAGAAACAATAACCGCTACAAGTAGCTGGCAAATGAGATAGCCACCCCAATAAATCGAGTAAAAATAATTGGCTTCGACTTGATTAATTTGTGTGGTTAAGGAAGCTAAAAGTTTATCATTCTTTTCCCCTGTTAGTAAATCAAGCGGTAATCTTTGAATATTTGCAAAAATCTGTTTGCGAAAAACATAGGCTGACTTTTTACTTAATACGGCAGTTAATAATTGCTGGAAATAATAGATCAGCGTTTGAACTAATATAAAGGCAATGGTCAAAAGAGATACGATAATAAATCTACTTTCACCTAAGTTTATAGCATCAATAATAAATTGCATCAAATAGGCTTCACTGACCATAGCTACAGATAATAAACATGTGAGAAAGGCATAGATAAAAATATCTTTTCTTAATATTCTGTAAATAGATTCCATTAAGCTCTCCTTTAATTTTATTGATTTATTTTGGCGCCGTAAAATCGACTTGTCAATAAAAATATAACTTTTTAATCAAATTAAATATCAAGAAAAGTATACTATATAACTAGAAAAATGATTAACTTAGCCCGTTTTTTAAGGTACACCTTGTCCTTTTATAATTATTTATAGTCATATATTAAAGTAAAAAAGCACAATAGAATGTATCTACTGTGCTAGAGTACCCGCTAATTTTATTTTTATGCCATTACAAAATACAGAAGATTTAACCAGTAATTAATCCAATTGGGCATTTAAGGATAGCTCTTGACCGATAATTAGTGGTAATGAATCTTTTTGGTGTCCTATGGCTTCCGTTGATACTAACGGGAGTTCAGGGTTAGTATACTCCTTAACAATATCTATTAGATAATCTCTACCTATTTTACTATCGAATTCGGTAAAAGATCCTAATATTAAACCGCTTATTTCTTCAAAAACAGCTAATTGTTGTAATTGAGCTAAATAAGTTCTTATACGACCTTCCAAGCCAGAAAAACTTTCTAAAAATAAAATTTTCTCCTTTAAATTAGGCCAATAAGAGGTACCTGCTAATTTTAAGAAACAGCGTATGTTACCACCTAATACTAAACCCCTTAAGGAACTCCCCTGAATAAATTCAGAATTTTCCTGGATATATTTGTTGACTAGCTTTTTTGCCTCAGTATCCTTTAATAAACTGGTAAAAGCCTCAAATTGCATATTACTACTTTTGTCAACTAAATGACGTACCTGAAAAAGTACAGAACTTTTACCTGTTTGACTATAGATGGCATTAATGACAGTAGTTAAATCGGAATAACCGAATAATTTGCATGACGAATTTTTAATTGCTTTATAATCTAAATAGCAAATAGTTTCATTAGCAATATCCCCGCCAGATAAGTCAAAGATATAATCAATTGCGGGATTTTTAAAATATTGGTTGACAATTTCAGCGCGTCGTTTGGCATTAACTGCTCCAATTTTAGAGTCACTAAATAAGGCATCCGCTTGGTAGTGCACCTTAATAGAAAGATTTTCTAATAACCTGATTAGGTCGACTAGTGAATCCTTTTGATTATGGCTTAGTCCATTGGATAAGGCAACTAAGGCAATTTCTTGCATAATACTCCCCTATTTCTTATTCTTATAATGATATGCATAGCTTAAACAAATGATTATTGAAAGGATTAAATATAAGACCATAAAACGATTATTTGGCACTCGTGATATTAACATTCCCCATAATATCAAACTTAGAGCAAAAAAAAATCTTTTCATACCTTCTAATAATATTAAGTACTTACAGACATGAAATACTAATTTAATTATACCTAGGATTACATTTTTTCGCCAACTTACCAATATTTTTCGTTTTATTCGCTAAAAAAAGCTTACTATGATAAGTTTAATAAAAGCTTAGTTATCTGAGAGGTGAAAAAAATGGATTATAATGATGTACTCGATTTTTGGTTTAAAGAACTTGATTCCAAACAATGGTTTAACGGTGGCAACCAAGTTGATCAGTTAATTATAGATAATTTTTCTAAGTTACATGGACAAGTTGCTGCTGGTGAACATGCAGATTGGCGTCAAGGCGTTGAAGGTAGGCTGGCTGAAATTATTGTCTTAGACCAGTTCTCCCGTAATATTTACCGGAATAGTGGTCAAGCCTACGCTTACGACAATATGGCCCTTGCTTTAGCTCAAGAAGGAATAAGGCATGCCGATTTAAGTGGTCTAACAGTTGAAGAACGTGGTTTCTTCTATATGCCCTTTATGCATTCGGAATCGCTTAAAATTCATGAACAAGCTCTCGAACTTTTTGCTTCTGAGCCCGGTCTGAGCCATCGCTTAAAATACGAAAAAATGCATTATGATATCATTAAAGAATATGGCCGTTATCCCTATCGCAATGAATATTTAGGTCGTGAAAATACTCCTGAGGAAGAGGAATACTTAAAACATAATGATGGCTTTTAAAGCCATGAGCGGAATAAATGCAATATACAAACAAAAGCCCTGACAATAATCAGGGCTTTTTTATAGGACTTAAGTTAATGACTAGTTAAGCCTTACAAACACAAAAAAGGACTTCACCCAGTTGAAATGAAGTCCTTTTCGTATTCTATTCGATTTTACTATATATTTTTTTGGATAAAGTCGACCGATTTCTCAATGATATCAAAAGGAACCCAGTGGTCTTCTTCTTCATAAATCTGATAAGCGATATTAACTTTTTCATTATTCGCCTGTATTTTTGGGATAAGCTGGCGATTGATATCTGTATTTATCCAGTTATCCTTGCCCCCGTTGTAAACAAAGAAAGGAAGGCCCTCTAGCTGATTAAGATGATCGGCTAGGTTCCAGCTACGGATAAAGGATAAGTCTTCATTGACACTTTGACTGGCTTGGTATCGGTTATATAATTGCTCTAATTGTTTAACCGCATCAAGGGAAGCAATGTATTGGACTGCCCCATCTAATTTTTGGCCATACTTAGCAATGATTAAGCCAGTCGTCAGACCTCCCATTGAAGTTCCAAAAATAGCCAGGTGGTCTACACTATAAGCCTCTGTTATGGCCTGAACTAAAAGTGGAAATTCTTCTACATTATGCTTTAAAACGGCTGCTAGGTCATTTGCCATTTGGTATTGGTAATTGTTGGGGCGCCGTTGTCCATGGAGATAGGCATCAGGAATAACCACATGAAAGCCTGCCTTAGCAAAAGCGATGGCTTGGGTTAGAATCGATTCTTTGACATTAGTCCAGCCATGGTAGCCAATAATAAAGTCCTTTAATTCATTTCCCTGCCCTTCCATAAATACCTCTAAGACAGGAATATCAGAAAAGACATTATAACGGACAGTATAATTTGTAGCCGTCATGCAATTCTCCTTTCACTTATTTATTCTTACTTGCATTAGGACTGAGCCGTCTTTCCAGCAATTCCATCAGATAATCAGCCACGATAGACATTAAGGCAATTGGTATTACTCCAGCTAAGATAATACTGGTCCCTTCCGAAGCATTAACCCCCCGGGTTAAAATAGAACCTAATCCCCCTGCTCCAACAAAGGTACCAATGGTAGCAATCCCAATGGCGGTAATGAAGGCATTGCGAATACCCCCTAAAATGACCGGGAAGGCTAAGGGAAATTCAACTTTTAAAATCACTTGCATCTTCGTCATTCCCATGCCCTTACCAACATCAATGATGCCGGCATCGATATTTCTAACCCCAGTATAGGTATTCCGCAAAATCGGCAATAAGGAATAAAGGAAAACGGTTAAAACCACCAGATTTGAACCTAGCCCTAAGTAAAGCATCAATACAGATAGTAAGGCCAGGGCTGGAACGGTTTGAATAATATTAGCGATACTTATCACGATATTGGCCAGTTTTTCCCGTCTAGCAATATAAAAGCCTAGTGGGATAGCCAATAAACAGGCAAAAATGGTGCCGTATAAGGCCATTAGCATCTGTTGAAAGAATTGACTAATGACATAAGAACTATTTTCTGAATAATAATAAAGTAATTGTTGCCATACACTTAAATCCGTAATATCGGCCATGTCTTATTCAACCTCCTTTTTTCTGACTGGTTCTAAGTAAGGTTCTTTGTCTTCAAAATAATTATGACGTAGTAACCATTCCTTAGCGACTGTACTTGGTTCTAATAAGTAATTATCAGCGGTAAAGTTTAGCCGTTGCATTTCTTCGTTACTGATCGCTCCTGCAAGTTTGGCCATGACCTTATCAAGATCAGGATACCTAGCACGGATCTCATTTGTAGCGACAGGACTAGCGTCATAAGGAGGGAATAGGTGTCTGTCATCTTCTAAGACCTTGAGATCTTCAGAGATAATTCTTCCATCGGTTGAATAGCCTAAGGCAACATCAATTTCTTCATTAGCTATAGCTGTGTAAACTAAACCGATAGCCATTGGGTAAAGATTATCAAAATCAAAACCGTAAGTTTGGACAAAGCCATCATAGCCGTCCCCTTCGCGTTCTAGCCAGGAGTTATCGACTCCCACCTTAAAGGTATCGGCATATTCTTCTAAATCGCTGACCTTTTCAAGTCCTAGTTCCTCCGCATCTTCTCGTCTTACCATAAAGGCATAGGTATTGGCAAAGCCATAAGTAGGATACCAGGTTTGGTTAAATTCCTCTTCAAAGCCTTTAACGACTTTCTCAAGCGCGAGTTGGGGATCTGTGATCGGTTCTTGGCCTAATTCACCAGTCAAGCTGGTCCCTGTATAACGAACTGAGGCCACGTTTGCATCTCCGGTTTGGAGGGCAGCGTGGTTCATTGATGAGGAACCTAGGTTAGTAATACGATTAGCATCAATAGGTATATAATGTTCTACCATGCCTTCAACGATGAAGCCCATAATTTCAGCTTCTGTACTTCCTAAACTGGCAATGGTTATGGTATCCGAATCAGCAGCATTAGATAAACCGGGTAAGGAACAACTAGACAATAAGACGACACTGATCAGAGCAATAATACTTTTAATAATACGTTTCATGCTTAAGCCGCCTCCTCTTTTGATGACATTTGAGGTGAGGACCATTGTTCAACTTTCCCCATGATAAAGTCAACCACTAAAGCGAGTATGGTTACTGGGATAGTCCCGCCAAAGATTAGATCAGCTCTAAAGAGGTTTAGACCATTAAAGATCATTTCTCCTAAGCCCCCACCACCGATATAGGCAGCGAGCGTGGTCCAGGCAATCACATAGACCGCTGATAAACGCACCCCAGCCATAATCACGGGTGTAGCTAAGGGAAGTTGCACTTTCCAAATTAATTGCCAAGGGGTCAAACCCATGCCTTTACCTGCATCTAAGAGATCAGCACTTACCGAAGTCATTCCTAAATAAGTATTTCTAAGAATCGGTAATAAGGAATAGAGAAATAAGGCAATAATCGATGGCGTCCTCCCCACACCAAAGAAAGGGATCATTAAGGCCAAAAGCGCCATAGTGGGAATAGTTTGTAAGATACTTACTAAACTAATAAAACCACCGGCATATTTTTGATGTTGAGATAGAAAGATCCCTAATGGAATGGCTACGATGATTCCCAATCCTAAGGAAATGAGGGAAATACTAATGTGCTGGCCTAAAAGTCTTAAAATTTCATCGCCTTCTTGTTGTAAAAATTCAATCATACTTATTCAGTCCCCTCTTCTTGATTGGTGACTGCTTCTTCTGAAGAATCTTCTTCACTATCATCGCCCCAGACACTATCGTAAACAAAGTTAACTAAAGCACTGCGGGTGACAATACCAGTTAATTGCCGGTCACTATTGACGACTGGAATATTAGGCAAAGCTCCTTTTAGGATCCGTTGCATGGTATCTTGGACCAAGTCATCCTCTTGGACTGGATAAGTCCTTTGGTCCATTACCGCACTGACAGAGGCATCACGGGACTGTTCATGAGTAATGGTTTCCAGGCTAATCCTTCCCATTAGATGGCGATAATCATCAATTACAAATAGCGAATCGACATGGTTATTGCGCATAACCCGAATAGCATCGCTAATCGATTTGCCCAAACTAATCGTTAAGGGATTTGTGTTCATAATTTCTTTAACCGTGATGATATTGGCCCGAGCCTGCATGAGACGGTCTTCTCCCAAGAAATCGCGGACATAGTCATCTGCTGGATTTTGAATAATATTATCTGGAGTATCATATTGAACCAAATCGCCATCCCGCCAAATAGCAATTCGGTCAGCCAGAGCCAATGCCTCATCCATATCATGAGTCACAAAAACAAAGGTTGACCCATATTCTCTTTGTAAATCCTTGACGAGTTCTTGTAAGGAATCCCTGGTAATGGGATCCAAAGCTCCAAAGGGTTCATCCATTAAAACAATTTCTGGATTCGCAGCTAAAGCACGGATAACCCCCACCCGTTGTTGCTGTCCTCCTGATAGTTCAGAAGGATAGCGGTCAAGGAAATCTTCCGGTAATTCCACCCGTTTTAATAAGCGATGGGCGATTCTTTTGCATTCTTCTTCATCTACTTTGAGTAAGCGTGGTACGGTAACAATGTTATCGTAAATCGTCATGTGGGGCATGAGTCCAATTTGTTGGATGACATAACCAATTTTACGCCTCAAATCAACGGGGTTAAGGTCGGTAGTCTTTTGTCCATTAATTAATATGGCCCCAGAACTGGGGTCATGCATCCGGTTTATCATACGGAGTGCGGTAGTTTTCCCACTACCCGATCGCCCAATAAAACAAACAAACTCACCATCATTAATCGTTAGGGACGATTTCTTTAAGGCCTGGACATTACCAGGATAAATTTTCTCAACCTGATCAAATTCAATCATAGAATCTCCTTCTTTTTGAATTATTATTCCTGTGAATATTTTTCATAGTTTTAATATATCAATAAAATAAAAAGAATACAATTCTATCAGATAAATCCCTATATAATCCAAAAAGCTGAAATTGACTAAAAAGTTCTTCTGTGGTAAATCAATTACCCCTTTCAACTTTTCAATCAACTTCAGCTTCTTAGGCATCGTTGTAATTACTAAGGCTTAGTAAATTTTGGTGAGCGGTAACTTAGGCGTCTTCGCCCCATACTTCTTTAGCAACTTCGATTAATAATTTTATTTTCTTCCATTGGTCTTCTTCACTGATTTTATTGCCAATTTCATTGGAAGAAAAGCCACATTGAGGGCTAATACTTAAATGATCTAAAGGTACATATTGACTGGCTTCTTTAATCCGGTTGATTAGGTCGTCTTTGCTTTCTAATTCAGCTGACTTTGTTGTGACTAAGCCTAAGACGACATGCTTGTCATCAGATACAGTCTTTAGAGGTTCAAAAGTTCCTGCCCGCTCAGAGTCATACTCTAGGAAGTAGGCATGGACATTTTCTTGGTCAAATAAGGGGCTTTGTACGCTGTCATAACCTCCTGAAGCAAACCAAGTTGAGCGGAAATTTCCCCTGCAGATATGGGTATTTATTCTTAAATCGGAAGGTTTATTTGCGATAACTGCATTATTGACGCGGACATATAGGGTTTTTAATTCTTCGATTTTTTCTTGGCTATATTCACTACCATCGTAATCTTTACCCCCAGCTAAACGTCCCCAAGTACAATCATCAAATTGAACGGTCCGACAGCCTGCTTGGTAGAGGTCTTCAATGACTTGGCTATAGGCTTGGGTAATATCAGCTAATAAGTCGTCTAATTGGCTATAGATGGCCTGGGTATATTCCTTATTAAAGTCACGTAAAACTTCTTGCAAGAATTGAGCTGGTGCTGGAATAGTTTGCTTAACGTCAACATGATCAGAAGCATGTGATTGGGTAAATTTGAAATGATCCACAAAGGGATGATTATCACCAGTTATTTTATTAACAATTCGACTGGTTACCGCAAAGACTTGTTCTCCGGAGAATTGAGTTCCCGCTTCTACTTCAACACGATCAACGCCATTGAGTCCCCAGAAGAAGTCAAAATGCCAACTTTTACGGCGGAATTCACCATCCGTGATGGTCTTTAAACCAACGGCTTCTTCCTTTTTGATCAGGTCAATAATCGCTTGGTCTTCTAAAGTTTTAAGTTCTGAATATTCAATTTCTCCATTTTCAAATTTCGCTCTTGCCTCAATGAGCTCTTGGGGACGCAGAAAAGATCCCACATGGTCATAACGAAATGGTGATTGTTTTAACTGAGTAAATTCTGACATAATTAGCACTCCTTTTATTTTTAATTGATGTCATAAAAAAATCCCATCCCTGGAACAATAATCTTTCCTAGGGACGGGATAACCGTGGTACCACCCTGATTACTCCTCTATTTCTAGTGGAGTCACTTATACAATCTTTATCAATTGTTGCAAAGTAACGGTTGCTACCGTTTAGAAAGCCAGCACCTTCTAAAACCTCCGAGTTCATCTTCACTGATTCAATCGTTATTAGCTCTCATCCCTACTAATTTTCTGTAAACGCTTTGAATAAGCTACTCTTCTCATCACAGTTAATTTATTTATTTGTTTTATAGCATAGCAAGTCTTTGCCCTAAAGGCAAATCACTTTATCATCATTCTGGAAAGATGGACCGAAAGATCGATCACTATTGATTGGTTAAAAGCTTGATAAGTCAACAAATCATTGATTAAAATTCGGTTAATGATCATTAAACCCTATCTTATCAGATATATTTTTGATATCTATTGGCTATGGATGGTCGCAAGCCAAGAAGCTTATAAAGACATATCAGCTTATGATTGCTTATTCTTATCTAAAAAGTAAGCAACCGCAAATGAAATTACCATCGCAGAAATTAAGATATAAGATTGGTATTGACTATAGGCTGCAGGACCTAAAAATAAGAATAAAGCGGCCGTAAAAATTAAAGGGGCAATAGCTATCTTCTTATTATTCAGTAACTGAGGGACTGTTATGGCGCCAAAAAGGGCTGGCGTAATATGGTCAAAACCCGGTTTAAGGACAGGATGGTTTAAGATAGGCACTAGCCAGGAGCCAATTAAAAATACCCCAGCAGCTAAAACCACAATAGTCACCAGTGAAGAGATCCCCACACAAATGATGGCAATCACATCCCCTTTTTCGCTCCCTGGACTGACCCCAGCAATTTTTTGCCCGGCTACTGTAACTGGCATTTTCATGTTAGTAATGTTTCCGGTAATAGAACTCAAATACATGGCTCCAGAACCAAAAATGGGATAAAAGGACAAGTTCTCTACCACAGCCATGGGTAGAAAAATAGCGATTAAACTACTCCCGGCTGCTAAAGCCTTAGTAAAGGATAAACCTACTCCATACCAATAAGCCGTTCCTATCGGTACCATAAACATGGCAATTAAGGCAATTATACTGGTGAGCTTACCAAGTCGATTGATTTCTTGAGAAAATTCTTTTGAAGTGCGTGTTTTTTTATCATTCATAGGCTAAACTCCTTAAACTATTTGTGCTTGTAGGATGACGGCTCCCATCCCTACTATTAAAGCAACGGGTAGGGAATAATCTTTTAGGCTAGTCCAGCCAAAGCGCTTTGCTAAGAAATCGATGATTAAAGTAGTCAGTCCGGCGGCCAAAAAAGCCACAAGGGATGAGATATTTTCCGTATTAAATACATAAGGTGTCGATAAAGTAATCAACATTGCCGTAAATAAAGCGCCTGATACTAAAGCGACTATATTCGTATTATGGCTTTCTTCCTTAGCTTTTTGGGAGACTTGGTCTAGCTTACCCATAAAGAGGATGTTAAATAGTATCCCCCATATGATCCCAATAGTCATCACAAACATAATAATAATGAAGACTTCTGCTGTTAGGTTAGGGTCTGAAATGTCGGTAAGTCCTTGACTTTGGGCAGCAATATTAGCCGCCATTCCCTCATAGCCAGCTGAACCAACAATCGATAGACGAAGCCAAGGAAAGTATTTTCCTAAAGGCACAGATAAGGCTAGCATCATCACGATAATAGGCAGGGAAGGAACTACAGATAGCATGGCACTATTGGTCATCGCTCTTTTTAAAGTTTTCTTGGTCATTCCCAATTCCAGACCTCGATTATAGGCTTTCTTGATAAACAAGATCGCTTGAACGCTAACAATTAAAATGACTATGGCACACAGGATGAAAACGATCGAGCTGTTAGCAATTTCTAAGTAGTGAACTTCTTCATTCATAGGCAGTCCTCTTTCATTTCGCTAGGATAGGTATTTTATTTAAGGTAGTTTAGGGCTGTTTCTTTATAGATATCGACGAAAGCTAAAAATTTATCTAAGGAAACATATTCATTTTCTTGGTGAGCGACTGAGGGTTCTCCTGGCCCATAAACCGCTAAATCATAGTCTTCACCAATTTGACCGAAATTAGAAGCATCTGTTGCTCCACCGGTAACGGTCAGCTCTAATTCATGACTGACACTGGATTGGATGGCTTTAATTAAATCATTATCTTCTGTTGAGGTTGCTGGTGGATTGTCTTGAAGAAGATTCAATTCTAAATACCCCTCACTCTTAGCATTTAGCTCTTCGATACAGTCATTAATTATCGATAACACTAAATCATTGCCCGCTTCAGGAACTGTTCGGGTATTGGCTTTCATTTTTACTAAACCAGCCACACTATTGATCTGGGTTCCGCCCTCGATCACTGTATTGACATTTAGGGTCTTCCCTAGGTCAGCATTATAAGCAGATTCTGTATTAAAGTTTTCATCAAAACGTTGATTACTTAAGTTGATATAATCAACCATTAACTGCAAGGCATCAATCCCCACTTCTGGCATGGAAGAGTGAACAGTTTTCCCATGGGCAATAATTTCATATTGGATAGATCCTTTATGGGCATATACCACTGACTCACTTCCTGATGGTTCTGCAATTAAAAAGCCATCTGCATCATCTAAATAACCTGCTTCGACTAATTGTTTCGACCCATACATGCCAATTTCTTCACCAACCGTTAGGGCTAAGCGTAGGCAACCTTTAAAATTGGCGCCGGCTTCCTTTAATTCAATGGCAGCCAAAACCAAGTCAACCAAACCAGACTTCATATCTGAAGTCCCCCTGCCATAGATTTTTCCATCATGAATCTCTCCAGCAAAAGGCGGATAGGTCCAGTCACTATGGTCGCCTGCAGATACGACATCAAAATGCCCTGAATAGACCAAGACCTTTCCTTCTCCACCTTCACTACCATAGATATTGGCAATAAGTGAAGAACGTCCAGCTTGGTATTCAATAATTTCGCTCTCAATACCATACTTAGCCAGTAAGCGGCTAAAATATTCAGCGACTTCTGCCTCTTGATCATTTTCACTTTCAATTGCTAATACGTCGCGTAAAATTTGTAATTTTTCCTCATCCGTAAACAGCATAAGAATGCCTCCTTTATTATGTTACAAATTCTTATTCAAAATCGTTTATTTTTTTAATAATACCATAAAAAGGAAAAATTGGTTAGATATTCTTACATAAAAAATAGTTTAAAATGAATAAAATCTAGCTAAAAATAAAAAGAGCCCATGGTCTAACCATGAGCTCACAGTGTCTATAACCTACTTAATCGCTTATTTAGCTGGGAAGATTACGCCACCTAATTGACGACCACCAGCATCCCCTGTAGGTTGGGAAATATAGTCATCTGCACCAGTGTGTACAATTAGGGCTGTCCCGTTACCTTCATTATGAAGGGAATATTTAGCATCCTCTTTTAGAGAAAGGCCTTCAATTTCGTAGACTCCTTTAAAGTCACCACTAGCAGGAACTTCAATGTTTGGTAAGTCACCTAAGTGAGGACCATTTTCTGATTTTTTACCATGGTCAACACCTGTTGGGTTGAAGTGACTTTTTGCATCAGCAAATTCTTCTTCTGGAGATGCAGCACCATATTCGTGAATGTGCATTGCAAATTCACCTTCTGGTAAACCGTGAAAATCTACAGTAACTTTTACCTTACCGTCGCCTTCTTCAAAGGTAGCGGTACCTGAATCTTCACCTTTTTGATTAAGCATGTTAACAACAACTTTTTCATCTGACATATGCAAAACTCCTTTCCTCTTTAACTACTCTCATCATATCATTTTTATTTGATAAAGAACAAATAATATGCTTCATTACCACTCTTGACTGGAAAGATAGCGCTGGCGTTTATTTTCCAGTTCAGGGATATTTTCTGCCATAAAGTGATTCCAAAGTTTTTGGCTGTTACCGTGCCGGGCAATGATATTGTTATCTGACTTATTTTCACTATCACTTGCTTCCATACGAACTTGGTAGTCATCCCACACCACTTCGAGGAATTGGTCCAGATCTTCTACAGTAACATCATTATTTAGGCGATAATTATTGGCTTGACGTATCAAGGTTTCCTTTTGTCGGTCACTATCAAATGCAGCTAAATAGCCATGAATGACCATGTAGAAAGCAATTTCATCATTAATCCCTTTAAAATTGAATGCAATATTAATCCCTGCCTGCGCTAGCTCATCATAATTAATAGTTTTTACAAGTTCCAGATAGTGACCGAATTGACTTTTTAAGATGACTTGCTTTTTTTTACTTGACCCTAATGTCAAATTTCCCTCTCTCCTTTATGCCTAGCGTTAATGCTTTTGTTTAATTATCCGGTGATTATATTTTTCATCTTGGCGTAAGTATAATAATTTTCCTCCGCTATCGGTAGATAGTGGCGAAGGCTCCTTAGGGTCAGCTGTTGTCAGCACCCAGTACATGTTTTGATAACCGTAACGCTCAAAGCCATCATCGCCGTATCCATCAGTAAAATAGACAGACACTGAATTTCTATCATTAAAACCATTGTCGTGTAACCATTCAAAGGCGGGTGCAAAACTGGTTCCTCCCCGACCCTCAAATTGAAACTGGTCAACATTACTTTGATCCAGTTTATTAACACCGACCACCTGGGTATCTACTTGGACCACCCAAATATCAGTCCCTAAAGTTTTATTAATATTAGCAAGCTCTGCTAAGCTGTATGCTAAAGCCTCGGCATTTTGCGAAGCACTGGTATCAATGAAGGCCACTAATTGAGCGGCAGTGTCTAAAGTTCTTCCCGGTAGGTCGATCCGATAGGGTTGGCGGCGATTGACCCGGTTTTTGGAATAGCGATAGGGAATTGGTGCTTGACCTAAACCGCGCATGATAATGTCCTTCCAATTCAGAGAACGTTGCTTAAAGAGAACTTGAACTTTTTCTTTAATATTACCACTGAGGTGTTTACGCATTTCTTCATCCATATTTTCATAAGCCCTACGTACAATACCGTTGATAATTTTTCGGTGTAAGTCATTATTCTTACTCTGGGGAATAACAGGCTGCATGGAATGATTTTTCTTCATTTCATCATTTAATTGTTCTGCCGATTCTATTCGCAATTCCCGAGCTTTTTCAGGATCAAAATTTTTGCTGAGTTGACTATAGGTATCATTCATATCTCCACTGCCCTTCATCTTCTCAAAGGTTGACCATACCCGATCATGGCTATGGTGTTTGGGGTCATCGTGAGCAGCTTTCAACTCTTGATAGTAATATAAAGAACCCTGTTTCTCGTTAAGGGAGTTTTTAGACAGCAAATTCCTCATGCCCTCAAGGCTAGCTGCGTGGTCTGGGAGGTTATCGATGTATTGATTGACCTCAGTATCCATGGCCACGCTCATCATTTTGCCATCTTCTTCATTGAGGAAGGCCCAATCATAGTCAGTCAAATGATTAAAAATAATATGGTAACAAATTTGACGGATGCCAGCTAACATTTGCTTTGGGCCCTGATAGTACATGAAAAACAAGACCGGATTGACTGACAGGGTTAAGCTAGTTCCCTCAACACTGACATTCAGAGGCTTTGCCAGGTCTTCAGACATCCTGCGGTCCATCTGGTATAAAACTCCAGCAAAAAGAACGTCTCCAGCTCCTTGGTAAGAACGATTTGCCATGAGTTTAGCACATAAAAGACCAATAAATTCATCCATTAACTGAGTAAATTTATCATAGTCCTCCGACCATCCGAAATTCATATAGATGATGAAGGCATAATTGAGTTCACGAAAGAGCTGATTGATATCATCATAAAGAAGATCTGACTGCTGGATTTTATCTTCCTTTTCTTCCTGAGTCGGTTCGCTCTGCATTCGATTCATCGCTCTCACCTCTTTTATTCTTTTTCTAGTTCCGGAAATATTAGTCATTATCTTCTAAATCTGATCCACTAGCCATAGTGATGGCATAAGCTTTATCGATAAAGCGTTCGTCTTCACTTAGTCCTGCTCTTAATTCTTCTAAAGCACTCCCTGCTTCAGCTTGCATTAGGCGAGTGACTAAGGAATAGATTAAGTCGGGGTCAGCGAGTAAAAATAAATCAACATAGCGACTAAGCAAATCCGGATCCTTGATGTGCTTCTTATGGTCCAAGAGCGATTGAGTTAAATCTTGAATAATTCTTTTCTTCCTAATCGCAGGCATCTTTAAAAAACGTTCTTTAATTGATTCAGGTAAATCCGGACTATCTAAATCAATAATTTCTTTAGGACTAATGTAGTCCCCTTGGTGATTTTCTAGATAAGACAAGAAGACCTGTCCGGCCTCTTCACCAATACAGCCGTCGATCCCTTCAATTAAGAAGGCGAGTAAGTCATCATCTTCAATTTGTGTTGGATCAATCCCCATGGCTTCATAATCATAGAGCAAGTGGGATAAACGTTCATAGGCACGAGGAGTTGGGTTTTTATCACGGGTCTCATCAATAACAATGAAATATTGACGCCCTTCTGCTTGGAGATAGTCCTTGACTAGCGGATGAATGTTAGCCTGCCCCGACTCATTTTCCTGGTCAGCAAAGCTCTCTACCCAATGGTCTAAATTAGCTCCCATCCGAATGCGCATGGTCCGGTCATTAATAGCTAAATCACGTGCACTCGTTGCATAAGCGTTTCCTTCAAACCCCTCTGTATCGCTAGAAGGATTCTCTGCGGTAATAATAATGACATTATCAGGGAGCTGAATTCCCATTAGATGACGTTGTAATACCAAGTTCATGAGTTCGCTTTGAACCATGGCGATGGGACGGTTAAATTCATCTAAAAATAAGATCACCTTATGGTCAGGGTTTGCTTTGGCTTCATCCACTGCCCCTTGAATTTGGGGGTTGAGATAATATTCAATGCGGTTCTCTTTGGGGATGGGCATGGTTAAGTCCCCCGGTTGCAGTAAGGAACAGGTCATTTCATAAAACCCATAGCCCAAGTCTCGGGCTAAATTTTGTACCAGTTGCGTCTTACCGATTCCGCCGTGTCCAACAATATCTACTACAATATCTGATTCAGCTTTTAATAATAATTTCATTCCTTTGTAAACGGCTTGATAAGTTAGTCCTGGTGTACGATCGGCCATTTAAAAACCTCTTTCTTCTTTAATCTCTAAGGGATATTATAGCTAAAAGCCCTGCTTATTCCTATTGATGTGTTTAGCGAAGTTAACTTAAAGTGACTAAGAATATTTTTTAAGGGCATTGTGTGCTAGAGTTAAGGTAAATAAGAATCTAAGTGAAAGCAAAAGAAAGGAAAAATTATGACTGAAAGCTTTGAAGAAATCAAATTAGTTGCTAGTGACATGGACGGCACCCTCTTAAATGACCAAGGTAAATTGCCTAAGCAACTTGGCTCCTATATGGACGACTTGCAGGACCAAGGGATTATTTTTGGGATTGCTTCAGGGAAACCTTATTATGCTTTAGAAGCAGTCTTTAAAGACCGGATAAAAGAAATGGCCTTAGTCTGCTCTGGTGGGACCTTCGTTAGCTACCAGGAAGAGACTGTTTATAATTCAACCATTTCCAAGGCTGGTTATAGGAACTTAGTTCGTTTAATTAAAAAGGCTTCTAAAGGCATTCCCGCTCTAATTGCTAATGATAAGGCTTATTTTGATTACCAAGCAAAACCTTACTACGATGATTTTAGCGACTATGTAAAGATCGAATTTGTTGAGGATTTAAGTCAAGTAGAAGCTGAAGTGAATAAAGTAACTGCCTACTTCCCTGATTATGACAATAAAGACTACCTCAAAGAGTATCAAGAGCAAATTTCCGGCCCTTATACCGTGATGCCTAGTGGCGCAAAGTGGATTGATATCACTATGGAAGGCCAATCAAAGGGTCACGGCTTAGAAAAATTACTGGAAAAACTTAATTATTCTCCCCGTGAATTAGTCGTTATTGGTGATAGTGGGAACGATACCGAAATGCTCTCCTTAACCCCTCATTCCTTTGCCATGAAGAACGCAACTGACCAGGTCAAATCTTACGCCAACTATACAACCAGCCAAAGCAACAATGATCAAGGCGTTCTTGAGGTCTATAAAAAGGTACTTGCTGCTAAAAATGAAAGCAAGTAGCATAATTAAATATCATATAGACTATCGACTAATTTATGAATAAAATATAGCGAAAGGAGTCCTAATAATGACGAAAATTAACCGTCAATGGATCAGTCAATTACCAGTGAAGGACATTCAAAAGCTCCATCCTGTTGCAGGTGGAGACGTCAACGATGCTTATCGCATCGATAGTAGTAATGGTCCTTACTTCCTCCTGGTCCAAAAAAATACACCAGCTTCCTTTTATGACAGTGAGGTTGCTGGTCTTAAGGCCTTTGAAAAGGCAGGTATCACCGCACCAAAAGTGATCAGTCAGGGCGAAATTAATGGTGACGCCTATCTGCTCTTGACTTATCTTGATGAAGGCTTTTTAGGCGACCAAAAGCGATTGGCTGAATTAATCAGTAACTTACACCATGTCCACAGCGACAAGGGTCAATTTGGCTTTGACCTTGATTATCAAGGGTCCAGCTTAACCTTCTCAAATGCTTGGAATGTCTCTTGGTCTGACTTTTTCATTCAACAAAGGCTAGACCCCCTCCATGACTATCTGATGGACCACCAACTATGGCAAAAGGCCGAAAGTGATGCCTATCAAGAAATTCGCGCTATCATTATAGATAGCTTGAGCCAGCATAAGAGTCACCCTTCCCTCCTACATGGCGACTTATGGTCAGGTAATTTTATGTTTTTAAGCGATGGTCGACCGGCTATCTTTGATCCTGCCCCTTTTTACGGCGATCGGGAGTTTGATATCGGGGTCTCCATGGTCTTTGGCGGATTTAACCAGGATTTTTATCAATCCTATCAAGCCTTCTATCCCATGGCTGAAGGCTATGAATTCCGCTTAGAATTTTATCAGTTATATTTACTTATGCTACATTTGGCTAAGTTTGGAACGGTGTATTATGACAGTGTCGATGCTACTATGAGAAGAATAAAAGTAAAGGCTAAATAGGCCTTTACTCTTTTTTGGTAGGCATTTTGAAAAATAACCATAACCCAAATATTATACCTATGACAATAATTAGTAATCTGACAGGCTTAAGTGGGACAAAATAAATGGATATAGCCATTACGGTATAGGTAATGAGTATAATTTGTGCTTTCTTTTTTAAAGGAATCCCACCACCATCTTCAAAATCTGCTCCATAATATTGGTAGATTTTTGTACTTTTCAGCCATTGATCAAAGCGCTTAGAGCTACGCGCAAAGGCCCAGGCTGCTAATAGCATGAATGGAGTTGTTGGTAATACAGGGATAAAGGTTCCCAAGGCACCTAGAGCGAAGGAAGTCCAACCTAAAATGAGATAAAAATAACGCATTCTACCAGCTCCTTTAAAATATAGGTTATATCTATAATAACAGTAAAAGCGACTGAAGATAAGAAATAATCCATAACTATTATATTCTATTTATTTTCTCAATAGTGTAGACATTTTGCCAAATTCATTTTACAATAATTAAGAAAGCGTTTAATTTTTTAATCACGCTAAATATCAAATAATCAAATTGTTAAACAGGAAATCCCTGGCTTAGCGAAAGGAGTTTTTTTAATTGAAAATTGTCGGTATTATTGGTAACAATGCTTCTAAGTCTCATAACCGTCTTTTAATTGAACATATGGCCAATAAATTCGGTGACGAAGTTGAATTTGAAGTTGCTGAAATTAACGAAATCCCTCTATTTAACGCAGATTACATGGGGCAAGATGTTCCTGACGTGGTCAATGAATTAGCAGACAAAATTGAAGCTGCTGACGGCGTTGTTATTTCAACAGCTGAATATGACCACGCTATTACCGCAGCCCTAAAAAGTGTTATCGAATGGTTATCAAGTGTTCGTAAACCTTTCCAAAACAAACCTGTTATGATTGTGGGGGCTTCATTAGGTACCCTAGGTTCTGTTCGTGCCCAAGATAATTTACGTAACATTTTCACTTCTCCAGGTTTATATGCTAGAGTTTTCCCAGGTGCAGAATTTTTAATGGGACAAGCTGCTAACAAATTTGACGAAACCGGTCGCATGACTGATGAAGGAACAGATAAATTCTTAGATATGCTCTTCCATCAATTCCTTGATTTCGTTAAAGAACAACAAGAAGACTAACAAATTATTCACTTCTGTATGCCATAGCTGTTGGATTCCCAGCAACTATGGCTTTATTTTTATTTTTAGTATATATTCAGGAGGTCAACTTATGCTCATAGTATCTCGAGTCGTTACTGAGGTGTTGGAGGCTAATACCTATCTAGTCTATAACGAGCAAAATCAAGAAGCTCTAATTATTGATCCCGGTTCTTCAGCGGACAAAATTCGTGCGGAAATTCAAAAGCTACAGCTAAAACCCCTTGCTGTCTTAATTACTCATGGTCATTGTGACCATATCGGTGCCCTAGACGATATCCGGCAATACTATCAAATTCCGGTTTACATCAATCAAGCTGAGGCGCCTTGGTTGAGTGACCCCATGTATAATATGAGTCCCTTTATTGGTTTAGGTCACTTGACTTTTCAAGCGGCTGATTCTTACTATCAAGATGACCAAAAACAAAGTATCGGAAGTATTGACTTTACCCCTATCCATACACCGGGACATACTAAGGGAAGTACTTGCTTATTCTTTAATAATGACGACCAGCCTTTCATGATGACTGGTGATACCCTCTTTAAAGGAACGATCGGTCGAACCGACTTTCCGGGTGGAGATAGTCAAGCGATTATGCAAAGTATTCCACAAAAATTGTTTACTCTACCAGACCAGACCCTGGTTTATCCAGGACATTACGGGGCTTCTACCATTGCTGAAGAAAAATTAACAAATCCCTTTTTTAATTAAATAGAAAAGCACCCTTCAACGATCACTTATCCTTCTAAGTCATCTTGAGGAGTGCTTTTTCTTTTATTCCGCTAATTGGTCCATAATAGCAACGATCGTTTTTAACATTTCAGGATCGTAAGGGCTATGGCCACTGGCTTCTACCAGATGTAAATTAGATTTTGGACATGCTTGGTGGAGTTGATGGGCTGAACTTGGTGGGCAAATGACATCATACCGGCCTTGGACAATTTCCATCGGGATATCATTAAAGCGATGAACATTATTTAAAATATAATTATCTTCTTCAAAAAACATATGATTTTCAAAGTAATGCGATTCTAAAACGGCTGTTGCTTCTTCACTTGGACTAAGTTGGTTTTCTTCGGGAAAATGAGGCAATAAGGTCAACAAGGAAGATTCCCACTTGGTCCAATACCTACATGCCGCTTGATGAGCTTCTTTATCTCCCTGATGGATTTTTTGATAATAAGCATGGACGCAATTATTTTTGCTCCTCATCACTCAAGAACGACAGATATTTTTCGTAAGCTTCGGGATAAAATTTTGCTGCCCCACCTTCATACAACCAATCGATCTCTTCTTGACGGCCGAGAAAGATCCCTCTTAGTATCAATTGTTCCACCCGTTCAGGATGTAAAATGGCGTAGACCAAAGCCAAGGTCGATCCGTAAGAGCCCCCAAAAACAAACCAATTGTCATAGCCGTAGTATTCACGGATCAGTTCCATATCGCGAACGCTGTCAAAAGGTGTATTATTCTCGGTAGATAAAAAAGGCTTGCTCTTCCCAGTCCCTCGTTGGTCAAATAAAATAATATGATATTTTTCAGGATCGAAAAATAAGCGGCAACTTGGAGTAATCTCACTCCCAGGACCTCCATGTAGAAAAATAACTGGCTGGCCTTTTGTGTTTCCACAGTCTTCGACATACAACTTATGCTGATCGTCCACTTGTAAGTAAAAGCTTTGATTAACTTTTGTATTTTGATAACCTGCTTCCATTGTCTAACCCCTTTCCTAATAACTGCACTAACTTTCTCTTTATAATATACCCTAAAGTCTGTTCCGTCTATTAAAATAATTAAGTAAATTCATGAAGGAAGTAATGGTTTAAAACTTTTATGCGAAGCTCTGCCGAGCGATTAGTATATAAAAAGGCCTAGCAGTAGACGACTTGTTCCACCACTAGAACCTTTAGTTAAGTATTACTAATTAACACTCTATTCTTTATTCAATAAGGCTTCGCCGACCTTTTCGCCAGCTGTGACTTGTTTTTGATCAAGAACATCGAGGCTATGAACCCTATCACTATTGGTTAAGACAACCATAATGTCACAAGCTTTACCTTTGGCTTCGATACTTGCTAGGTCCATTTGAGCTAACGGCTCCCCAGCTTTGACACTTTGTCCTTCTTCAACCTGAATAGTAAAGCCTTCGCCTTTGAGTTCAACCGTGTCTAAGCCCATGTGAACGAGGATTTCAAGGCCTTCATCACTTTGGATACCAAGGGCATGCTTAGTTGGAAAGATATTTAAGATTTTCCCATTTACTGGCGCGACCACCTGGCCTTGACTAGGTTGGATAGCATAGCCGTCCCCCATCATTTTTTGAGAAAAGACCTCATCTTCAACCTTATCAATGCTAATGACCTCACCATCTGCAACCGCATAAAGTTCTACTGGGATACCATCTAAAATCGCTTGATCACTAACGACTTGAGCTGATCCTTTGAGATCTTCTGCTTGCTTTTCGTTCACGACCGTTGCGGCTGTTTTGGGAGCTTGACCACTGTCAATAAATTCAGTCACCTGGGTCTTAATGGTTGACACTGTGGTCCCGTAGATGACTTGGACACTATTACCACGTACCACAACGCCAGCTGCGCCAGTGGCTTGTAGGGCTTCCTTATTAACCTCATCACCGTTTTTGACCGTTACCCGTAGACGGGTGGCACAATTATCAACATCAACCAGGTTATCGGTACCACCTAAACCGCTAACAATTTGATAAGCTCTTTGGTCAGTTTCACTCAAGCCATTAAGCGCATTTTTGTTCCGGAATTCTTCTTTAGTATGTAATGAAGTATCTGCTTTTCTTCCTGGAGTATCCAAGTCAAATTTCTTAATAATCCAATGGAAGAGGAAGAAATAGACAATGGCGTAGATAATACCGATAATAACCACAGGAATCCAATGTGTTCTCGCATTGCCTGGCAAGACGCCGTAAAGAATAAAGTCAATTAACCCGCCTGAGAAAGTTAGTCCAACCCCTACTCCGGCAATATGAACTAAGACAGTAGATAAAGCAAAGAGAACACAATGCACCCCAAAATAAAGTAAGGGAGAGGCAAATAAAATAGTAAATTCAATCGGCTCGGTAATCCCCGTAACAATTGAGGTTAGGGATGCAGAAAATAATAGCCCCTTGACCATGGTCTTCTTATCTGATCTAGCGGCACGATACATGGCGTAGGCAGCAGCTGGTAAGGCAAAAATCATCTCTGGAAATTGGAAGGCAAAGAATCTAGCTGCATCGGGAGAAATAGCTTCTCCAGCCTTTAATTGGGCAAAAATAATATTTTGGGCGCCCACAACAGTGGTCCCATCAACGACGGCAGTCCCTCCTACAGCGGTTTGCCAAAATGGTAAATAAAAAATATGATGCAATCCAAATGGAATTAAGGCACGATAAATATAACCGTAAAGGAAGGTCCCTAAGTGGCCAGTATTAGCGATAATCTGACCGAGATTAGCAATCCCAGCGGCAAAATACGGCCAGATAAAAGATAAAATAAGTCCACTAACGACTCCAGCAACTGCTGAAACAATTGGGACAAAATGAGTACCAGCGAAAAATGACAAGGCATCAGGGAGTTCGATCTTGTAATAACGATTATGTAGCCAAGCCACTAGACAGCCAATAATAATCCCACCAAAAACACCCAGGTTCATGGTATGTTCAAAGCCAAGTAATGATGTGATCAATCCTGGTATTTTTTCCAATTCTTCTAAACCACGGAGGTGGATGATGGAACTAGATAGTGAAGCGTACATCATAAAGTAGCCTACCACGGCTGATAAGGCTGCCACCCCTTTCTCGCTTTTAGCCAAACCTAAGGCAATAGATATAGCAAACAATAAACCTAGGTTATCAAAGACAACGGCTCCGCAGTCTCCTAAAACGCTTAAAATACTATGGAGCGGCATTCCCGGCGAAAGAATATTTTCTAAGTGATACATTTTCACAAATGTTTCACCTGTAAAAGAAGCTGATATACCTAGAAATAAACCAGCTAAGGGTAAAATTGAAATTGGTAACATAAAGGTTTTCCCTAAACGTTGCAAACTTTCAAAAAGTTTCTCTTTCATTGTTTTTTCCTCCTTCTATCAATTGGCAATTAAGAACACCCTAACTAGTTTAATCATAAAATTAAGCCTTTTCAATAACCCTTTTGTTATAAAGCGCTTCCAAAACCCTTTTCTGGTCAAAAAAGAGAGTCAAGTTCCTTTTATGGGAATTTGACTCTCTTTTGACTTTGATTAAAATTTTATTGACCTAATTTTTTGATGAGTTGTCCGCGTTCATTATAGATATATTGGCGAGCCTTTTGGCTGTCATTCATAGCTACAATCAGACGGTCACGATAAGGTTCGGCTAACTCATCAAAAAGATAATAATCGTCATCGACATCATATTTGTTTCTTTCCGCCTCAATTTGACCAGGTTTTCTTAAAGTATAGGATTTTTTTGGCAGCTGGCCATCTAATTGTTCCTCCTCAATCCGATAGACATAATTATCATCTTCGTATTGGATTTCTAAGGCTCCGGTATTAGTGCGAACAGTTTGGACATTGTCATATTTGTCCTTTTGTAACTCCCACCAAGCTTTAATCCCTGCTAAAGCCTCTTCTTCACTGGCAAAGGTCCCGTGTTCTTTGCGGACATCATCACGTTTATTTTCCCAGTATACGGTATAAACGGTTTGTGACATGATATCGCTTCCTTTCCTATCGTCGTTTCTATTTAGTGTAATCGAAATTCCTTAAAAAATAAACATTAATCCCTTGTCTTGTGGGTAATATCTAATAAACTAATTAAAATCTTGATTAAAGTGGTCTGATTAGGATAAATAATATAGCGGTTTTCCCATTCAGGACGGAATTTAGATTTGTAGGCACGTAATCCTTTAAAGCCATAAAAGCGATTACCAAAATCATATACCAGATGCAAGGTCTTATCCCGTGGGCTAGCATAGGATTTTGTCCCTACATTAGCCAAAGGCGCCATCCCCAAAACAAAGCGGTGGTAGCCAAGGTCTTTGGCCCATTGCAATAACTGCAAAATGAGCATCTGCATGACATCCCCAGCATCATGACTGATATAACGCATTAAATCAATTGAAATCATGTCCTCCGATATCGGCATAATACTTGCAAAAGCATAGATCGCCTTCTCATCTCTTAAGACGGCAATCCGCTCTCTAGCTAGATAGTCCTCATAGAAAGCCCCCATGGAAAAACTCATTTCTTCTCGCTTATTAAGCCACTGATCAGAAATTTGCCGCAAGTCATGGATAAATTTATCATTATAAGGCGGTTGGTAAACTTCAAAATAGAGCCCAGCCCGGGTCATATCATTGCGAACGGAACGCCGGTTTTTATTCTTCTTCCCTTCAAAAGTAAATTCATCTAAATCAATAATCGCCGACTCCCCTATTTTCAAGGTAGCGTAGCCTAAACTACAAAAAGCATCCAGGTAATGAGGGGTAACCTCATAAAAGCCGACCGCCATATCCATATGTTCAGCATATTCCAAAAATTCTTCTAAGGCGCTAGGAAAATCCTGACTGTTACCAATGGGGTCACCCAAGGCAATTAAATTATCCGATGAGGGGCGGTATAAAATAGCCACAGTTTGTTCAGTGTTAAAAAAGATCATCTTGTCTTTCAAATAGACTAAGTGGCTATATTCGCTCCCCCCATATTCAGCGATAAGCTGTTCGTAAAGATTAATTTCATCTAGGGAAGGTGGTAGGAAGTCCAGTCGTTCACTGCGACTAAATAGCACTAAAATAGTCAACAAACTAGCAATCACCAGGTAGAAGAAAATATGTAATGGATTTAATAAATAGACATGACGAGTGAAAGGCATATGTCTAAAGTGCCCGGTGATTAAAAAAATGATTAACAAAAGACCTGCACAGGCGAAAAAGCTAAGTAAAATATTCTTACGATTCAATGCCAAATGATTGCGAGTAAAGAGAAAACGGGACTGATAAAGTAAATAAGTCGATAGGAGTAAGAAGATCGCTTCCTCATAGTCTAAGCCCTTAATCATACAAGCAATGGCTCCTAGAGGTAAGAGAATAAGTGTCAACCATAATGCCCTTCTGATCCGCTTAAATAGGCCAAAAGATAAAATAAAGGCAGTACACCCGATTAAAAGGACCAAAAGAATGGAGACACTTTGTAAAGATCTGGGAATCAGGTATTTAAGCAAATGAATCCGCTCAGGAACGGCTGGTGAAATCACTGAAGAAATTAAAACCAAGCCGTTAACTGAGAGTAAAAAGGAAACAAAGCGAACAATCCACTTTCCCCATGCCTTTATCTTCATATCTTCTTCGAATAGTTTACTGGTAAACCAGTTATGGAAAACATAGAAACAAGCTAATAACCAGGGAATGACGTAGTAACATACCCGGAGGATAACAATCGCTGCCAAAACTTGATCGGGATTATAACCGGCATTTTGCATCATTAATAATACCGTCAGGTCAAAGGTCCCCAAACCTCCAGGAATAAAACTTAAAATCCCTACGACGTTAGCGAAGCTATAGACCATCATGGCAAATATCGGTGATAAATGCGGCATAAAAATTAACATCACAATATAAAAATAGGTAAAAGAAGCTACCCAGTCACACAGCGAAGCGGATAGGTAAGCCAATTTCTTCTTCCAAGTGATAGCTTCTAGGCCAAATTTTTTACCCAATTTTCTGGCTAAAGGCAATTTATCATAGAAAAAATACAAAGGCAGATAGAGTAAATAAATTACTGGAAGTAATAGTGAATAACCATCAATTTTTCCTGATAATAAGACGATTAATAATAAGACGCCTAAGCCCAGAAAACTGGCAAACCAAGTTTCTAAGGAAATTTGTATGGCTTGCTTAGGCTTCAGCCCGTGCTTTTGATAAAAATTATTTCTAAGAGCAGCACCGGTAAAGCCACTTAAGCCGATAAATTCATTAAATGCTTGGCTTATCCAGCCCATTTGTAAAATTTTATAGCTATGGGCAGTCACCGTGTAGTTACGGGTAGCAACATAGTCATACCACCCGTTAAAGCTAAAGCCTAATAATCCAAAGATTACTAAGGCCATCCGGGTAAAAGCAGGTAGGTCAGCTAAGGAATCAAAAAACAAGGACCAATTAATTGACCGTAACTCATTTTGAATGAGATAGCCGAAAAATAAGATCAGTAAAATATAAAATACTATTTTAAACATTTTATGATAGCGATTATAAATATCTTTCATAATATAGGATGTTCCTTTATTTTTTTATAATTAAAATAGGAGCCATACTAGACTCCTATTACTTTTCCTTAGTATACACTAAAGCCTTATTAAATTGTCTTAAATTTATTTAAATTAGCCTTTATTGAACTGCTTGGGTCTTAGGAACATAGAAATTAATGTGCTTTGGCAATAATTCAATTTCGCATGGGAGATAAGGCCCATCGTTACCATCAATATCGACCTGGGTTTCATTATCATCAGAATTCGTGATGGTTAACTTGGAACAGGCAAAGCTTTTGATCGAGTCATTATCTTCTAATTGACCAAAAAGGATATCCTTTAGCGCAGATAACTTTGACCCGGTTGATTCATCGGTTAAAATATACACTTGAAATTGACCGTCTTGTAAATTACTTTGTTCATTAGAGAAGACCAGGTTTCCCACTTGGTTAGTTAATAGGACAAATACATGACTGGCTTTGCCTTCAAAACTTTCACTATCAGATTCAATTTTAATAGGATGGGTGTCATCTTTAGGTAGAGCTGATAAAATATTCTTCAGGTAAGCAAAGGAGCCAAATTGTGATTTCTCTTCGGAACTGGTTCCTGTGGTTGCTTCAATTAACTTGCCAAAACAAACATAGTAGTTGAAATATTGATCATTACAGCGACCAATATCTAAACGATGGCTTTCTTCTAAATCTAAGTTCTCAATATACTGATCAATATCTTCAGAAATATTAAATAATTGGGCAAAAGTATTGTTGGTTCCTGCTGGGAAGAAACCTAAAGTGGGTCGGTAGTCCTGGCCGGCGAGCCCATTGACCGCTTCATTAATGGTTCCATCACCGCCAACAGTAAATAAAGAATCATAATGGCCTTGACAGGCTTCCTGGGCAAACTTCAAGGCGTCATTATCTCCTTCAGTCTTTTTTATATCGACTTGATCAAACTTACCGTTGAGAAAATCAGCTAGTCGTTTACCGTATTCCTCGCCTTGATTATCTCCAGACCCTGGATTGACAATTATCATAACCTTACTCATCATTATCCCCCTCTTTTTAACTATGGTAATTTAATTGTACAGATTATTTTGCCTATTTAACAGTCTAATCCCCTGTCTATGCTGGCCTAATTTTTCCAGTTAATAAAACCGCGGCAGGCATTGAGTGAAAAGACGAAATACATGATGGCCATTTGTGGTACCCCCTGCATGAGGAAAATATAAAGGGAGATAAGATTAGTGATTAACCATAAAATCCAGCTGGCCCGCTTTCTTTGCACCAATTGCATGTATTGAGCAATGATAGCTGTGGCATTATTAAATGCGTCCCAGAAGATAAATACGCCACCGAGAAAATAAGAAACGGTCCCTAAACCAAAGAAACCTACTAAAACAGCGAAACCTACTAAACGCCAATTCGTCTTTTCGTCTACAATAAGCTCCCCGGATTCATCTTTATGATGTTGCCATTGCTGAAAACCAAAGATTTGGGTAAATAAATAATAAATGCTGGTAAACATGTCACCAAAGATCCGATTACGGCCTGCTACTATAGCAGCAGAGATATTTTGAATCGCGTTAAAAATGAAATTTCCTTGCCACTTCTTTGCCAAACCAATAACTCCAATCAGCCCCATCCAGGAAACCAAGTTGGGTAAATTAAACCAACCATTTTGAAAAGACCCCCAGGCTGTGATAACAACTAATAAAATATCAGTGATTAAATTAAGACTTTGACGATATTCTTTTTTCACTCAATTGATCCTCCTATATATGTATTTTTTAACGAATAATAGATAAACCTGTTAAATATCTTACCATGGAAAATTTACTCCTACTAGTCAAAGTTAGAGCCTCAGGCTATTATTGATTATAAGTGTTTAGATTGCTAAAATAATAATAAAGAAAACGTTTATATAAGGGAGGAATATTCATGTCAATAAAAAGAAAAATTTTAGTTGCTGTCGACGACTCTGACCAAGCTCGCGATGCTTTTGTTGAAGCGGTCACTATCGCCAAGGCTAAGGAGGCCAATTTATACCTGGTATCTGTTATCGACGAAGATATTTTATCTAACCGTGAAGAAAGTGATTATTCTCACAGCCTTGTCGGCCAACGGCAAGAGTTACTCAATAATTACCGTCAACTTGCCAAGAATCAATTTGACTTTGACCAAGTCAATGCTGAGGTCTTTGTAGGCGAGCCTAAGCGACAAATCATTCACCTTTTAAAAGAAGATCCTGCCTTTGAATTGATTGTTGTTGGGGCAACTGGGAAAAATGCTAGAGAACGTCTCTTTATGGGCTCCGTTTCTCAATTCGTTGTTCGCCATTCCCCTGTTTCAGTGCTTATTGTCCGCTAGTAAGGAAGGTTAATTATGCCAAAGAAAAATATTCAAAAAATAATGGTACCTATTGATGGTTCTGAACCAGCCAAGGCTGCCTTTGAACAAGCCCTTGAATATGCTCATATCTATCAAGCTAAACTCTATATTTTTAGTGTAGCTGCTGATTTCTTACGTTATGACTTTGATGACTTTAATTTAAAAGCCCATGACCATGAATTATGCGCCTACCAAGAATTATTAAAGAATTACCAAAAAGAAGCTCAAGAGGTCGGAATTACAGATATCACCATTGAAGCCCGTCCTGGAGATCCTAGAAAAGAAATTCTTGACTTTGCCGAAGAACAAGAAATTGATTTAATTATGATGGGGTCGACTGGTAAAGGCGTACTTGATCGCTTACTCATTGGGTCCGTTTCTGAGTATATTATGATCCATGCGGCCTGTGATGTTTTCATTGCTAAATAATTCCTGCTTAATAAAAAAGAAGCTGGCCCCCATGCCAACTTCTTTTTTTCGTAAAATTTACTTATATTTAATAGAAAAGGTGTTTTTATTGCTTTTAACTGATTCAGAAACCTTATCCGTTCTGAAAGAAATTATGGCCCTCTTTCCCGACGCTGGCCCAAGTTTAAACTTCAATTCTGTTTACCAATTACTCATCGCTGTGATGCTCAGCGCCCAATCCACTGATAAAAAGGTCAATGAAGTGACTCCTGATCTTTTTAAAGCTTTTCCCACGCCTAAACACCTAGCGGAGGCCAGCCCTCAGGACATTGAACCCTTTATCAATCAGCTAGGCCTCTATCACAGCAAGGCGCGTTATTTGCATGCAGTGGGTCAACAATTAATCGACAAGTACGGTGGTCAAGTTCCCGGTCAACGCAAGGATTTAGAAAGTCTAAGTGGTGTGGGGAGAAAAACAGCCAGTGTCGTCCTCAGTCTAGGCTTTGACCAGCCAGCCTTTGCTGTCGATACCCATATCAGTCGCATAGCAAAACATCATCACTTTGTCGATCCAAATGCTACGGTAAGAGAAGTGGAAAAACGAATTACTAAGGTCCTCCCTGCTAGTGAATGGAAGGATGCCCACCATGCTTTAATTGCCTTTGGCAGGACGATTTGTACTGCCCGTAACCCTCAATGCTATCGTTACCCGCAATTATTTCCCCACCAAGGAAAGGAGACAAAGCGAAATGACTGATGAAATCGATAGTAAAAAAAGCAGGCTACGTCAAAAAATCAAAACAAAACGCCAAGCCCTCCCCCAGTCTTATTATCATTGGGCAAATGAAATTATTAGCGATAAACTAGTCAATTTTTCAATTTTTAACCAAGCTAAGCGTATCTTACTTTTTTCCAGTCTGCCCTTTGAATTTAATACCCAAGAGCTGATTCGTTTTTGTTTTAAGCAAGGGATTCAAGTAATCCTCCCCCGAGTTCATGGAAAGTCACTTGATTTGTACTATATTGATGAATCGACCACTTATCAAAAAAGTAGATATGGTATTTTGGAGCCTCAAGCTAATAGTCCCCAAGCTGACATTAGTAGGCTTGATCTCATCATCTTACCCTGCTTAAGTTGTAACCGCCAGGGTCAACGTTTAGGCTACGGTGGAGGCTATTATGACCGCCTCTTGGCTGATTTTAAAGGAATAACCATTATTCCTTACTTCGATAAACTAATGACTTCAGATATTCCTTGCAAAGACTATGACATAAAAGCAGATTACATTATAAGTGAAAGTGGTATTGTTTCGACTAACGTATCAAATGATCAACTTTGCCCTGAGTAACTTCTATTAGAGCCTTAGGATCAAGTCCGATTTGTTTGCCCCGTTCACCAGCACTGACATATATTTTGTCTTCATCAAGACAGGAATCATTATACCAAGTACGATATTTCTTTTTCATGCCTAGAGGCGAACAACCGCCTCGTACATAGCCGGTGAGGCCCAATAGTTCCTTAACATGGACTAACTCAACCCGCTTACTGTTAATGACGCGGGCACATTGCTTAAGATCAAGCTCCTGGTCAAGCGGTATCACAAATACAACGATTTCATGGTCATGGCTTCTAGCTACCAAGGTTTTGTAGGACGATTTCCCTGCTTGTGGTTGAAAACTACCATCTCTATATGGAATGATGGCTTCTTCATAAGGGATCTTGGCCTGGTCTAAGAGGCGCATAGCATTGGTCTTTTTATGTTTTTTACTCACGTTCTGCCTCCATCTCTTTCATAACTCTGGGTAAGAGATCAGCGATTTGACTAGGGCGAACAATATATTGATCTTGGTAAATGCGGTCTGCAATATAGCTATGAAGGAAAGTAGCAGCTTTCAATGCGGCTTCATGATCTGTATATTGGCCCATAAAGCCACAAACCATCCCAGTCAAGGTATCACCCATTCCACCAGTTGCCATACCAGGATTGCCGATAGCTAATTGATAAAAGTTTGCATGGTCAGCAAAATATAAACGGCTAGGTGCTCCTTTAAGGACCAAATTCAGTTGATAATGGTTAACGAATGATTGAATTCCTTCATTATCGTGGTAGGAAATTTCACCATGCGATAAGCGATCCCACTCCCCATAATGTGGAGTCAAAACGAGATATTTCGCCTGGGATAATTGGTCTAAGCCTTGGTCTTTTTGGCTGAGAATAGAAATCGCATCGGCATCAATAACCAATATTTTGTCAGCAATAACTTGTTTAATGAGTAACATAATCTGGTTAAAGCGTGAATGGTCGCGACCAAAGCCTGGCCCGATGCCAATCACATCAGCCTTTTCAATGGCCTTCTTCAAGCTATCTTGCCGACGCCAATCACTAACCATCACTTCAGGTAAAACGCTATGGATGGCAGGCCGGTTTACTGGATCGGTAAAGACAGTCGTCAGTCCTGCCCCACTATTGACACAAGCCATTGCGGCCATCTGAATTGCACCACCCATGGACTGGTTGCCTCCGATCAAAACAATATTGCCGTAGTCGCCCTTATATGAATTGGCTTGGCGCTTGGGAAAATGTTGAATAATTTCAGATTTATCAATTTCAACTTTCTCCATTTGCTCATCCCTTTCTCTTTGCCCAGTATAATTTGATTACGAAAAAGAGCGATTTTAATCATCGCTCTTTTTCAACAATATACTCTTTTTAAAAGGATTAAACAAGTCCTTGAGATAACATCGCTTGAGCAACTTTACTAAAACCAGCAATGTTAGCTCCTGCAATTAAGTTATAAGGGTCATTGGTGTATTTTTCAGCGGCTGATGTCGCTTGTTGATAGATATTATCCATGATATCTTTTAATTTTTGGTCGACTTCTTCAAAGGTCCAAGATAATCTTTGACTATTTTGAGACATTTCTAAGGCTGATACAGCTACCCCACCGGCATTAGCTGCTTTAGCCGGACCAACGAATACACCGGCTTCGAGAAGGGTATCTGTTGCAGCTTTATCTAAAGGCATATTAGCACCTTCAGAGATAAATTTAACCCCATTCTTAACAGCTTGATCAGCACCCGGTTTTTTCAGTTCATTTTGAGTAGCACATGGCATAGCCACATCAACGTCAATTTCGTGATCCCAAACTACTCCTTCGTAGTAGCTGGCACTTGGGCGTTCCTCGGCATACACCTTGATACGTTCACGTCTATTTTCCTTGACGTCTTTTAGTAAATCAATATCGATGCCTTCTTCATCCACGACGTAACCATTGGAGTCGGAGACTGTAAGGACAGTAGCGCCAAGTTCTTGAGCCTTTTCAGCAGCATAAATAGCCACATTACCAGCTCCAGAGATCATAATCCGTTTGCCTTCAATAGCTTCTCCCTTGGCAGCTAACATATTATTCAAGAAATAAACCGCACCATAACCCGTGGCTTGGGTACGTGCGAGTGAACCTCCATAAGTTAAAGGTTTTCCGGTAATCACACCATTTTGGAAACCATTTAGACGTTTATATTGGCCGTATAAGTAGCCGACTTCACGGGCACCTACACCAATATCCCCTGCTGGAACATCCATATCAGGACCGATATATTTTTGTAATTCGGTCATAAAGCTTTGACAAAAGCGCATAATTTCTTGGTCTGATTTGCCCTTAGGATCAAAGTCAGAGCCACCCTTACCTCCGCCAATAGGTAGGCCGGTTAAGCTATTTTTAAAGATTTGTTCAAAACCTAAGAATTTTAAAATACTCTTATTAACGGTTGGATGGAAACGTAGACCACCTTTGTATGGCCCAATTGCTGAATTAAATTGAACCCGAAAAGCGGTGTTAACTCGAGCCTTACCTTGATCATCCATCCAAGGCACTCTAAACTCAATGATACGTTCTGGAATAGCTAAAATTTGTAATAGGTTAGCCTCAATATATTCGGGATGTTCTTCAAAAACAGGTTCAACACTATCTACAAATTCATGAAGGACTTGTAAAAATTCTGGTTCCTGTTCATACTTCTTATCCCACAATTGACGTGTTTCTTGAAGATATTCTTTTGCGTTCATATTACATTCACACTTTCTATTGAGTATAGATATAAACTGATAAAACCTATTCCTATGGAGAACGATTAAATCATATGAAAATTATAGCAGATAATGGATTAGATGTCAGACAATTCTGATTATGAAAACGAATTCTTTTCTTTGCTCTGTTTTTCCTTCTCACAATTGAGTAAATTTTGTTGATGAAGTTGATGGAAGAAGTCATCTTCTAACTGCCTTTTCCAGACCGTTACCCCGGTTTTTTGGTAGAGTTCCAGGGCGTAAGGATGATTATGGTAGTCATAGAGATAGGAAACTTTTTTTATTCCAGCTTGAATAATTTGCTTGGTACAAGGCAAGCAAGGAAAGTGCGTCACATAGATTTCAGCGCCCTCAGTAGAAACACCAAATTTAGCGCACTGAATAATTGCATTCATTTCAGCATGGATCGTGCGCACACAATGCCCATCTTCCAAGTAACATCCCCCTTCACTACAATGGGTCTCTCCGCTGACAGAACCATTATAGCCTCCAGCAATAACACGATTATCTCTAACGATCACAGCGCCCACCATCAAACGGTCACAAGTGCTCCGCATCGATAAAACCAAGGCTTGTGATAAAAAATACTGATCCCAAGGTATACGCTTCATGACTATCCCCCTATTTCTTGATACCCTCATTATACCAAAGCTTAGAGTCTTGAAAAGAAATGAAAACGTTAAATATCAAATTATACTTCTTGTAAAATTGCTATAAAAAGTAAAGAAAAACCCTCCTAACTACTCGAAGTATAGTTGGGAGGGCTTGCTTTAACTAGACATATTTCTATTTGAAACTTCGCTTAAAACGAATTACTCAGTATAAGTAGTCACTAAATAAAGTATCTGTAAAAGTAAAAAATTAAATCTTTCTTTTCTTAAAGACTCTAACACCTACTAGAGTAAGAGCTAGCCCAAAAACTGATGTCAGTGAAGATGAGCCGATAGACCCAGTCTTAGGTAGGCTAGAGGAAACATTCGTTGGTGTAGTAGCTAACTGAGTATAATCACTTGGATTATCAAAAGAAGCGTCTCCTTCTTTTTCACTTTCCTTAGCTTGTGTGTTCTGAGTAGAAATTTTCTTGCTGGTTTCTGGTAACACTTCTACTACCTTGTCAACTGAATCTACTTTCTTAACCTTATCATTCGTTTGGCGGCTATTATGTTCTTGAACAGGTTTTTTAATATCCTGTAACTTCACATAGATATAGGTGACTTCTTGCTTGATATTCTCGATGTATTGGCCTTGCGTACTCTTACCTGCCTTATCAAAGTGTGCTCCATTCTTAGCTTCCACTTTCACTAAGCGGTAACCGGACTTATCTTTTTTAGAAGTGATGTATTGTTCAGTTGATTTTCCACTAGTTTCTGGAATATCTACTAGCTCATCAATTGAAACAACTTTTCCTTCTTCATCAACTGTTTGATAGATATGGTGTTCTTGGAAGATTCCTTTTTCTTCTACTGGTGCTTCTTCTTGAACTCTTTCGTAGATATAAGTCACTTCTTGTTTGGTATTTTCAACATAGTTGGCTTTGGTTTCAGCACCATTCTTGTCGAATTGGCCACCATTTTTTGCTTCAACTCTAGCCAGTTTATAGCCAGCTTTATCCTTCTTAGAAGTGGTGTAAGTTTCGTCTGATTTACCTTCAGTAGTCTTACCATTTTCTTTGGAATCTTCTGAAATCACATTTCCGTTCTTATCAACAGTTCTATAAATATGGTGTTCTTGGAAGGAGCCTTTCTTCTCAACTGGCGCTTCTTCTTGAACTCTTTCGTAGATATAAGTCACTTCTTGTTTAATGTTGTCAACGTAGTTGCCTTTAGTTTCGGCACCGTTCTTATCAAACTTGCCGCCATTCTTACCTTCAATTTTAACCAGTTTATAGCCAGCCTTGTCCTTTTTGAAGGTAGTGTAGTGGTCAGAAGATTTTCCTTCAGAAGTTTCACCATCGGTGACTTCATCAGTTGAAAGGATATTTCCATTTTTATCAACGGTTCTATAGATATGATGTTCTTGGAAGGAGCCTTTTTCTTCTTGAACTTTTTCATAGATGTAGGTGACTTCTTGCTTGGTATTGCCTACGTAATTGGATTTAGTTTCGGCACCATTCTTATCAAATTGACCGCCATTTTTAGCTTCTACCTTAACTAGTTTATAGCCAGCTTTGTCTTTCTTCGAAGTGGTGTAAGTTTCGTCCGATTTCCCTTCAGTAGTCTTTCCGTCTTCTTTGGAATCTTCAGAAATAACATTCCCGTTCTTATCAACGGTTCTGTAGATATGGTGTTCTTGGAAAGAACCTTTTTCTTCTTGAACTCTTTCGTAAACATAGGTCACTTCTTGTTTAGTGTTGTCAACGTAGTTGGCTTTAGTTTCAGCGCCATCCTTAGCGAACTTCCCACCATTCTTACCTTCAATCTTAACCAGTTTATAACCAGGCTTATCTTTCTTAGAGGTAGTGTAAGTTTCGTCTGATTTCCCTTCAGTGGTCTTGCCGTCTTCTTTGGAATATTCAGAGATTACATTGCCGTTTTTATCAACCGTTCTGTAGATATGGTGTTCTTGGAAAGAACCTTTTTCTTCTTGGACTTTTTCGTAGATGTAAGTTACTTCCTGTTTGGTATTGTCAACGTAGTTAGATTTGGTTTCAGCACCATTTTTATTGAATTGACCACCGTTTTTACCTTCAACTTTGACCAGTTTGTAGCCAGCTTTGTCTTTCTTCGAAGTGGTGTAAGTTTCGTCCGATTTCCCTTCAGTAGTCTTGCCATCTTCTTGGGAATCTTCAGAAATCACATTCCCGTTCTTATCAACCGTTCTGTAGATGTGGTGCTCTTGGAAGGAACCTTTTTCTTCTTGAACTTTTTCGTAGAGGTATGTCACTTCTTGTTTGGTATTGTCAACGTAGTTAGCTTTGGTTTCTCCACCATTCTTATCAAATCGACCGCCGTTTTTAGCTTCTACCTTAACGAGTTTGTAGCCAGGCTTATCTTTCTTGGAGGTAGTGTAAGTTTCTGAAGATTTCCCCTCAGTAGTCTTACTGTCTTCTTTGGAATCTTCAGAGATTACATTGCCGTTTTTATCAACCGTTCTGTAGATATGGTGTTCTTGGAAAGAACCTTTTTCTTCTTGAACTCTTTCGTAAACATAGGTCACTTCTTGTTTAGTATTGTCAACGTAGTTGGCTTTGGTTTCACCACCATTCTTATCGAACTTTCCACCATTTTTCCCTTCAATTTTAACCAGCTTATAGCCTGGCTTATCCTTCTTAGAAGTGGTGTAAGTTTTGTCAGATTTCCCCTCAGTAGTCTTACTGTCTTCTTTGGAATCTTCAGAGATCACATTGCCATTCTTATCTACGGTTCTATAAATATGGTGTTCTTGGAAAGAGCCTTTTTCTTCTTGAACTCTTTCGTAAATATAGGTCACTTCTTGTTTGGTATTGTCAACGTAGTTGGCTTTGGTTTCTCCACCATTCTTATCAAATCGACCGCCGTTTTTAGCTTCTACCTTAACGAGTTTGTAGCCAGGCTTATCTTTCTTGGAGGTAGTGTAAGTTTCTGAAGATTTCCCCTCAGTAGTCTTACTGTCTTCTTTGGAATCTTCAGAGATTACATTGCCGTTTTTATCAACCGTTCTGTAGATATGGTGTTCTTGGAAAGAACCTTTTTCTTCTTGAACTCTTTCGTAAACATAGGTCACTTCTTGTTTAGTATTGTCAACGTAGTTGGCTTTGGTTTCACCACCATTCTTATCGAACTTTCCACCATTTTTCCCTTCAATTTTAACCAGCTTATAGCCTGGCTTATCCTTCTTAGAAGTGGTGTAAGTTTTGTCAGATTTCCCTTCAGTAGTCTTGCCATCTTCTTGGGAATCTTCAGAAATCACATTCCCGTTCTTATCAACCGTTCTGTAGATATGGTGCTCTTGGAAAGAACCTTTTTCTTCTTGAACTTTTTCATAAATATAGGTGACTTCTTGTTTAGTGTTGTCAACATAGTTGGCTTTGGTTTCGCCACCATTCTTATCAAACTTACCACCATTTTTAGCTTCTACCTTAACCAGTTTGTAGCCAGGCTTATCTTTCTTGGAGGTAGTGTAAGTTTCTGAAGATTTCCCCTCAGTAGTCTTACTGTCTTCTTTGGAATCTTCAGAAATCACATTGCCATTCTTATCTACGGTTCTATAAATATGGTGTTCTTGGAAAGAGCCTTTAGGTTTATTGATTCGCTCATACCAATAAGTGATCTCTTTCCCTGCAGGTTGCCAGCCGCTAGTCCAGTAGGATAATCTTTGACCTTTTGGCATATCGTTAAATTTATAACGCTTTTTTCCATCATTCGAGAATGATAGAATTCCTTTGTCATCTTTCCATAAGAAATTGACACCGATGTACTTAGCATCTGACTTCACACCTGCCACTGATGAAGCGATTGGTTCTGAAACATATACTTGATAATCTTCTTCTTTAACTTTTTCTTTGTTTACCAGCTCAACGACTTTTTTATCAACCGTCTTATAATTTCTGATTGGAAGTTTAACTCCTGTAGCCTTATCCCACATTTCAATGACAATATCACCATTATCATTAACCACTGTACGACGAACAACAAATTTTCTAGAAACACTAGCTGCGTTATTATCAATCGTATTGACTATTGAAAAACCCTTACCGGCCCAATAAGTACCATTGATCTTACCTTCAGGATAGTTGGATGCTTTGACCAAACGATAATCGTCTTTATTAAACTCTTTATAAAAACGCTCTTTCGAACTGTTAGTAATATAGCTATCTCCTACAAAAGCAGGGAATTCTTGGGAAGGGGCTAATTGTTTTTTCGTTCCAACTTCTAAATAATTGACCAAAACCTTTGTCTTATGTGGCAATGATTGGTTGTATTCGTCATGGGCCCCATTATGGTATTCGTATTTATCAGGAATAACAGTTTTAACTGCTGCTGCATACAAACTCTTCGCAGAATATTTATTTGTCCGCTTCCAATCTTTGGCACGGTCAAATACTAAATATTCTCCGTTTTCATCCACTTTGAATTTTACTTTAGGTAAGTTGGCCTTAGAGAAGTTTGCATCCTGACCAAATAGAGGAAGGGGTATCTCACCATTCTTATCTAATTTATAAGTATTAATCAGCTTCTTATTCTTGTCATAAACACTTCCTTCATATTCATTTGTCTTTAAATTAGTGTTCACAGCAATGTAATAAGCATCATTATTTCCCGATTGATCTGACAGGGCGAAAACGTTAGTGACACGTTTATCTGAATCATCTGATTTTACAAAACCGACTGTTTCAGGTAATTTTGCGGGGCTTACCTTGTTATATTTTATAGGATCTTCATCATACTTAAGTTCTGTGCCTTCCACTTCAGGATCCCTTACAAAGTGCGTGACTTTTAAATTTGCATCACTTGCTGTTGGCATAGGATCTTTAGCGTTTGTAGGCGCTGCTGTTTTAACTTCTAGAGATTTTTCAGTTTTATTTAGAGAATTTTTATTAGTGTCTTTATTTTCTGGAGCTCCACCAGCATTATAATAACTCACCCTATCAGGTAAGTTATTATTTTTTTCACCTGTTATAGACGGAGCTTCTTCCTCTCTAGCGTGGCTAAGTGTATTGTCAGTATTAGAAATTTCGTCCGCATAAACAGGCCCTCCTTGAGCAAACAAAAGAGTAGCAATTAATACAGAACCAACACCCACAGATAATTTTCTGATAGAGAATCGCTGTCTTTTTTCATAATTATTCATATTATTGTTATTCTCCTTATAATATTTATAAATTATGATTATATTATACATAATTAGGGTATTTTTAAAAGCGATTTTATAAGTCTTTGATGCTAAAATTAAAAAAATAATACACCGTAAAGAGCCTATCCCTTCTATGTGATTTCGTACAATTTATAAAGCATACATTCTAATTCAGGGAATACTATTCCTAAGTTATAAATGTGATTTTTTTATATTATCTATTCCCTATGGTAAAAAAGAAAGCGCTAGAGGTCTGGTGAAAGCTTCTAGCGCAAAATATAATTTAAATTCAATCGATCTTGTTTATTATAAAATTTTTCACGTTCTTTTTGCCAAAATAATAGCCAATAAAAAAGACTGTGATAGGCTCACAGTCTTTTCGAACGTTCTCAATTATTCACCAAAAGAAAATTCTTCTTTAACGTGATTTTGAAGATGTTGGTATGAACCTTCGCCTTCATATAATTGGAAGGCTTGAACGGTTGCACGTTCTTCTTCATCTGGGTAAACATCTTGTACAAATGGGTTGTCTTTCAAGATTGCTTCAAGATGTTCTTTACCAATTTCACGAACAGTACCTTGTAAACGAATCACTTCAATGCCGTCTTCTTTTAACATACCAGTAATCGCAATTTTAGGATTATTGGTTAATTGTTTATAGAAGTTAGTGGTAGGAGCAGTCATGAAGAATACCCCGTGTTCATTCGCTACACCAACATTAGCGTAACGTGCATCTGCTTCTCCGTCTTCATTTACTGTTGAGAAAACACAAGCCCCAATATTTTCAAGAACATTCATATAATCTTTTAATTCCATATAATCATTCCTTTCTCATTACTTTATCATCATTATAGCATAATTAAGTTATAAACAAAAAGATAAGGCTTACAATCAAGGTTCTTAGTAATTCCTGGGCTTCTTTGTTATAATAATAAGCTAGGAAAGTAGGTGATTCCATGTCTTATGATGGACTATTTATTCATGGACTTATACAAGAATTAAACGCTTGCTTGGCTGGGGGAAGAATCTCAAAGGTGCAACAACCCTATGACCAAGAAATTCTTCTTACCGTTCGGTCAAATCGCAAAAAATATAAATTACTACTCGCAGCGACGCCACAAGCCCCCCGCGTTCAGCTTACTAATCACCAATATAGTGTGCCAGATACCCCACCCAATTTTTGTATGTTTTTACGTAAGCATATTGATGGGGGAAAAATCATCAATTTCAGTCAATATGAAAACGACCGCATAATTATCATTAGTATTGAAAGCAAAAATGAATTGGGGATTAGTGAACCCTATAAACTCATTATTGAAGTCATGGGTAGACGAAGTAATATCCTAGTTCTTAATCAGGATGGTAAAATTGCCGACCTCATCACAAAAATAGATATTAGCCAAAACCGATTCCGTACCCTCCTTCCTGGTGCGACATACCATTTACCTCCTCAAGGAGATAAGGTCAATCCTTTCAGTATCAACCCCAATGAATATGACCTTAAGGCTGACGCTAAAGAAATACAGAAAACCTTTATGGGATTTGGCAAAGATAGCGCGATAGAATTAGCCCAGAGACTTACTGAATCCCAAGATAAAAGTGCAACTTTTACTGCCTTTCTCAATGCTTTTGACCAATCCCAACCAACCCTGAGTCAAAATGACGGTCAGGTCACTGCAACGGCTTTCCCCTATCAAAGCCTAGGCGGAAAGCAAAGCAGTTACGAAACTTTTACCCAGCTCCTCGATGACTATTATGAAAAGAAAGCCCTCTTTTCACGAGTCAATCAGGTCAGTGAACAAATTAGCCAGGTTGTTGCTCAACGGATTAAGCATAATCAACGTAAATTAGCTAATCTTAAGCAAGATATGGAAAAAAGTAAACAGGCTGAAGACTATCAGTTAAAGGGAGAAATTTTAACCACATACCTCTTTCAAGTAGAAAAAGGTATGTCCAGTATCCAATTACCTAACTATTATGATAATAATAAGCCCATTGAGATCGCTCTCGATCCTCTATTAGAGCCTTCTCAAAATGCCCAAAAATATTTTCAACGCTATCGTAAATTAGATACGGCCAAGCGACATATTAAAGAACAAAGTCAAATTGCCCAAGCAGAATTAGACTATTTAGAAAGTGTTCAAGATCAAATTGAAATAGCTGAACCCAATGAGTTAGAAGATATTCGTCAAGAGCTCATTCGTGAAGGCTATATTAAACAACAAAAACATAATCACCATAAGCGCAAGAAACCTTTAAAACCGAGACAGTATCAAACAAGTTTAGGAAACACTATCCTTGTTGGTCGTAATAATACGCAAAATGATGAACTAACCACAAGACGGGCTAACAAAAACCACTACTGGTTTCACGTTAAAGATATTCCAGGCAGCCATGTGATATTAGAAACTGACCAGCCTAGTGATGAGGAAATCATCGAAGCAGCAACATATGCCGCCTATTTCTCTAAATACCGGCAGGCCAACAATGTCCCCGTGGACTATACACAGGTCAAGCATGTAAAAAAACCTAATGGAGCTAAACCTGGCTTTGTTAATTACTTTGAGCAAAAAACAGTCTTCGTAAGTCCCGATGCCCATTTACAAGCTTAATCAAGCAATAGAAACGAACGCACGTTTGCACAAAATTTCGAGCTATGCTACAATAAAAGCACAAATGTGAACCGCTTGAACCATTTTTATAGTAAATAAGAATGAAATGACTCGGATAATATATATGGAAAGTTTCGGTGAAACAATATGAAAGAAAGACCCCTACAAGTCTTACAATGCATTTATGATAGTGTAAAAAATCAGGGCTATCCCCCTACAGTTAGAGAAATATGTGACCAAGTAGGGTTAGCATCTACCTCAACTGTTCACGGCCATCTTAATCGCTTGGAAGCAGGTGGTTATTTATTCAAAGATTCTACCAAACCCAGAGCCTTGGAAATTACCCATAAAGGTTTAAAGATGTTAGGCGTGGACCAACCCGGTATTCCTATTATCGGTACGGTTACTGCTGGGCAGCCTATCGATGCCTATGAAGACGTTGACGGCTATTTCCCCACCCCACCAAGTCTTAATAGTCAAGATGGCGAATATTTCATGTTGCAAATTCGCGGAGAAAGTATGATCGAAACCGGTATCCTTGATGGTGACTATGTCATTGTTCGCCAACAAAGTTCGGCATCTAATGGTGATATTGTTATTGCTATGACAGATGATGACGAAGCTACCTGTAAACGTTTCTTCAAAGAAAAAGGTCACTTCCGCCTCCAACCTGAGAATGCCAGTTTAGAGCCAATAATTCTTGATGACGTCACCATATTAGGTAAAGTCGTTAGCCTTTACCGTGAACATACTTTTTAAAGCAAAAAACCGCTCTTTAAGTCATTTACACTGACTTAGAGAGCGGTTTTATTTGGATTATAAGCTTTATAGTATCTTGATACCATTATTCATAATTAATGAGGGACAGAATATCTAAATCATTGATTAGTTGACGACCTTTAAGGTTTTCTAATTCAATAATAAAGGCAGCGCCAACGACTTCCCCACCAAGTTCTTCAACTAATTTTTTAGTGCCACGAATGGTCCCACCAGTGGCCAAGAGATCATCAACAATGAGGACTTTTTGCCCAGGTTGAATAGCATCTTTATGAATTTCAATAGTATTGCTTCCATATTCTAAATCATATTCAATGCTGACTTTTTCACGAGGTAATTTATTCTTTTTGCGGGCAGGAACGAAGCCCTTATTTAAAGCATAAGCTACTGGACAGCCAACGATAAAGCCCCTAGCCTCTGGACCTATGATCACATCTGCTGATTTTTCACGAGCAAAATCTGCAATTTTATCAACTGCATATTGAAAAGCCTGAGGGTCCTGGAGTAAAGGTGTAATATCTCTAAATATAATGCCTTCCTCAGGGAAATTAGGTATATCCTTAATGTAGTCTTTTAAGTTCATAAATTATCCTCCTGGAAAAAATACCGAGTTAAATTTTCAATGGTTTCATTTAAAAGAAAGTTTTCTTTTTCAATTTGCTTTGCCCAATTTTTTAGGCTGGTTGACTCTTTCAAATCGATCTTATTCTGGCCTGGTCGAATACGATAAATCTGGCCATTTTGGTCTAAAAGCTCTGCTTCAACTAAAACTTTTAGTAATAAGTTAAGAAGAGGAAGCGGTAGCTTTAAATACCTAGCCAAGTCTGCCTTTTTTTCGGTCAAATCAAGTTCTTTATAGAAAATGAAATAACGATAAAGCAAAGCAAATTGATCGCGATTGGGCATACCAATTTTTCTTGCTGATATCGGACTATATGAAAATAGATAGATCGTTTCTATATTCTCATTATGAACGAAGTCTCTTAGCTTTTGCAAATTTTTTGGTAGTTCAAAAATAACTAACTGGCTATAATGTTCCCTGCTCTTCTTCAAGTCTTCTTCCCCTATTAAAGAAGATTGACTAGGAATCTGCCCCTTATATTGAGCAATTAAGGACTTGCTTTCAAAATAATAATAGCTTTGGGAAAGAGAAAAAATAAGGTCAGGATTTTTTTCTCTTCGCCAGTCAACGATTATTTTTTGGTCGCTAGCCATATCGAGTAAAATAGCTTGTGGCCGACTTTTTCCCTGCCAGGTATTAATGGATGCTTCGACAACCAGATCAACACTTTGACCAGCCTGTAAATAATTAGCCAAATTTCCCTTCTGAAAACCGATAACTTCTAGCTGTTGATTTTCCTTAGTCAAAGAAAATTTTAAGGTGTTCTTATCTTTTCCTAATTGCTGTGGCGTTGAGATCGATTCATTTTCGATTAAAAATATAGGTTTGGGATTCGCTGCACCAAATGGTTTTAAGCGATTAAGCTCCTGAATATTTTCTAAGGTCAATTGATCGGCATTAATCTTGGCGTCAATTGTTAAAGGAATCTTCCCTTGTAATTGCTCTTTGTAGGGCTCAACTGCCTGATAGATTGCCGCTTTCCAAGCTTCAAATTGGTCTTCAGCAATGGTCATACCAGCTGCCATGGCATGTCCCCCACTCTTAGGGGCATATTCCTTTGCAGCTTGGAGAAGCTTGAAGAGGTTGATTCCTGCAACTGAACGACCTGACCCCTTATATTCTGCCTTCTCAGCATTATAATTTAAAATGATACTAGGCCGCTGATAACGCTCTACCAGTCGACTAGCCACAATACCTAGAACCCCTTCATGCCAATTGGAATGAGATAAAATGATAATTTCTGGTAATTCTTCCCACTCTTCGACTGTCTGAATCGCTTGCTGACTAACCTGGTCAACAATTGCTCGTCGTTTTTGATTGGTCGTTTCAATGGTATTAACTAGTTCCTGACAATAATCCGGGTCGAAACTCGTGAGTAGTTCAACTCCTGGTTTAGCCGAGCCTAGACGACCTAGAGCATTAAGTCGTGGGGCTATGTTAAAGGCGATAGTTTCTTCATCGATATGGTTTAGATCAATGTTTTGACTTTTCATTAAAGTCATTAGACCAATTCTTTCACTATGAGCCATAACCTTTAAGCCCTGCTGAACAATGCTGCGATTTTCATCCTCTAAGCGGACCAGATCAGCGATTGTTCCAATAGCACAGACATCCAAATATTCGACTGGTAAGCCACCAGTCATCGCTTGGGCTAACTTAAAGGCTACTCCAGCTCCACATAAATCATCAAAGGGATAATTCCCCTCAGGGTGTCTGGGATGAACAATAGCATAGGCCTCAGGTAAAGTGTTTCCAATTTCATGGTGGTCAGTGATAATGACATTAACGCCAGCATCTTCGGCATATTTCACTGCCTCATGACCGGCAACACCATTATCACAGGTTAGAATTAATTGGACCCCTTGCTTAATGTAGTAGGCATACACTTCCTTATTAGGGCCATAGCCATCCACAAAGCGGTCTGGTAAGTAATACGTTACGTTAGCCCCTATAGATTCTAAAAGTTCATAAAGAATCGTGGTTGCTGTAATTCCATCGGCATCATAGTCGCCATAGATTAATATAAGCTCATTATTTCTAACAGCTTCTTCTAAACGATCAATGGCTTTTTGCATATCATGGAGTAGAAAGGGATCATGAAAATGAGGCTTTTCACTCAAAAAATCATTAATTTCCTGAGAGCTTTGTTTCCCTCTCTGAAAAAGTAAGTCGACAAGGAATGGCGACAATTGAGTTTCCTTAATCACTTGCTCTTTTTCTAAATCCAATTGATCAAAACTTGGCCTTAATTGCCACTCATAATTTGCCTTTAGCATAGCTAACCCCTTTCTTTAGCATCTTGATGTCTCTTGCCCTTAACGTGATTTTATCCGTGCCATGGTCCAATGGATCAAACGGTAGCCTAAGGGAATCGAAAGCGACAAGATCTTGTTTAAGTAGGCATAGTAATTAGGGACAACAACTTCCATCTTGTTTCTTTTTATCCCCTGGCAAATCGCGTGGGCAACTTCTTCTGCTTCAACCGTGAAGGTATCAACTGCCTGAATAAATTGTCCACTCGGATCTGCCAGGTCAAAAAAGGCGGTCTTTACTGGACCGGGTAAAACAGTCATTACCTGGATAGGCGTTGACCATAGCTCTTGTCTTAATCCATTAGCAAAGGCTAACAAGCCAGCCTTACTTGCTGCATAGCTAGCATTGCCAGCAGTTTGAATTCGCGCGGCAATTGATGCCAAAATCACCAAATAGGTCTTACTCAAGCCTTGGTCAAGCATAGCAATGGCGACGCGTTGGCAAAGATAGATGGCGCTTATCAAATTGGTATTGATCTGTTCCAAAGTATGGGCATCACTTTGTTGAATCACCCGTTCAAAATAGCCTAAACCAGCACTATGAACAACAATCCTTATGGAATAACGCTCAAAAGCATAGTGGACAAGACGGTCAATTGCCTCTAAATCCTTTAAGTCAGCGGGAAAAATATCTACCGCTTTTGCACCAGCCTCTAAGCATAGCTGCTTACTTTCTTCCAAGCGTTCCTGGTGCCTAGCGGTTAGTAAGAGTGAGTAACCTGCTTTGGCGAGAGCAATCGCGGTAGCCCGGCCAATCCCACTAGATGCTCCAGTAAGCAAGGCCCACTGCTCTTGCTTACCCTTATCACTTAATGGCATAGCTATCAAAATCCTTCACCACTTGGCTAGCAGGGAATATTTTTTCGGCACCTTTTTGCAATTCTTTAGCCATTGCCCCCACATAGCGTGCCGAAATATGGGTCAGGTAGAGCTGTTTTGCCCCGGCTTTTTTGGCCACCATGGCAGCCTGGCTAGCAGTGGAATGGTAATAATCATGGGCCATTTTTTCTTCACCAGCCTCAAAAGTAGCTTCATGAACCAAGACATCAGCATTTTGGGCTAAATCAATCCCAGCCTGGCAATAGCGGGTATCCCCATAGATGCTGACAATTTTTCCGCGCTTATCGGGTCCAAGGAAGTCTTTTCCTTGGAGTTCCCTACCATCTTCCAATTGAATGGTTAAACCTGCCTTTAATTGGCCTAAGAGCGGACCATTTGGCACCCCTGCTTCCCGGGCCTTATCAATTAATAATTCACCTGCTGAATCGGCTTCTTCTACCCTAAAACCATAACTAGGAACAATATGGTCTAAAGTCGCATATTTAACCGTAAATTGCTGGTCTTTAAAGGCAATCCCAGATTGGTCTAATTCCTGGTAATAAATTGGATAGGTAAGGCGGGTTTTGGAAATACCTAAGCTAGTTTGAACATATTTTTTCACACCTTTGGGTCCATAAATCGTTAAGGGAACATTTTCTCCACCTTGGAAGCTTCGACTACTTAAAAAGCCGGGTAAACCATACATATGGTCACCATGGACATGGGAAATAAATATTTTAGTTACTTTTCTGGGTTTCAAAGTTGTTTTAAGAAACTGCTGTTGACTGCCTTCACCACAATCAAACATCCACATTTCATTGCGCTCGTCTAATAATTTTAACAGGGTACAAGACACATTGCGGGCCTTGCTGGGTACCCCTGCACCAGTACCTAAAAAAGTTAACTCCATAAATATTCACCTAATCTAAAAATTCAAATTCATAGTCTAACAAGCGCACAATATCGCCTGATTTGGCTCCCTTTTCTCGCAAAGCTTCGTCGACACCTTGTTTTTTCAAGCGACGAGCAAAGCGCATAGCACTTTCATCATATTCTAAGTTGGCCATCTTGAAATCTTTTTCTATGCGTCTACCGGAAAGAATAAAGGTACCGTCACTATCCCGGTTAATATAGAAGTAAGGTTCCTCTTCTTCAATTTGATAGTTGACGTTTTCCTTTTGATCTTCTGCTGCCTTTTCTGCCTCTTGAACCTCTCTTCGTTCGGTTTCTTCATCAATCAATACAGCCGTATGGTCCATCAATTCGTTAATCCCCGCATGGGTGAAGGCAGAAATAGGATAAATTTCAGGGACGTTTAAGTCAGGATAATTGTCTGAAAAGTAAGTGCTTAACTTCTCTTTAAATTCTTCTAAATATAAAACCGCTTCGGGAATGTCCATCTTATTTGCAACGATAATCGTCGGTCTAGCAATCAAATTCTCATCATAATTGCTGAGTTCCTTATTGATTTTGACATAATCCTCGAAAGGATCCCGGTTTTCATAAGCGCCCATATCAACCACATGTAAGATAACTTTTGTGCGTTCAATATGACGTAAAAATTGCATACCTAGGCCAATGCCCTCTGAGGCTCCTTCAATTAAACCGGGAAGGTCAGCTAAGACAAATTCCTCATGGTTTCTTGTCGTTACTACACCTAAATTAGGATTAATAGTAGTGAAATGATAGTCCCCTACCTTAGGTTTTGCTGCACTGACAACAGATAGCAAGGTCGACTTTCCGACTGATGGAAAACCGACTAAACCCGCATCGGCAAGAAGTTTTAATTCTAGCTGCAAGGTTCTTTCTTGGCCAGGTTCCCCATTTTCAGCGATTTCTGGGGCAGGATTATTATGAGTGGCGAATTTGATATTACCACGTCCGCCACGACCTCCCTTAGCAACTATGAGCTCCTGGCCGTCATCCACTAAGTCACCAATCAAGTCACCTGTATCAAAGTCGCGCACTGTTGTTCCAGGAGGCACTGGGACGACTAAGTCATCTGCCCCACGTCCATAACGGCCTTTGGTCATTCCATTTTCTCCTGGCTTGGCCTTAAAGTGACGATTGTAGCGGAAATCAATCAGGGTTCTTAAGCCTTCATCCACCTTAAAAATGACATCACCGCCACGACCACCATCACCACCAGCGGGGCCTCCATCAGGACGGTATTTTTCACGGAGAAAGGCAACTAAACCATCGCCTCCCTTGCCGGCTTGAACCCATATTTTGGCATAATCATAAAATGTTGACATGGTCCCCCTCCTTTCAAATTTTTTATATTATTACTTAGCTTGTAAGGCTTGAACATTATAATGCTTAGTGATTGCTTGGTCAATTAGAGTTAGCAGTGCTAAGCGGTTGTTGCGGATATCTTGGTTATCGGTAAAGACCATGTTATCTTCGAAGAATTGAGTAATTAGCGGTGTTAAAGCGGTAATTTCCTCATAAGCTTCTTCTACCCCTTCATCTAGTCTTAAATCCGACACCGCTTGGTAGAGATTACGTTCCGAATCGCTTTCAAATAAATCTTCATTAACAAGGGGAAGTTCAACCTCTTCTTGGCTAACTTTAAGGATAATATTATTGATCCGTTGCCATGCTTCAACATTATCTTTATAGTCCTCGTCTTCTTTGTGAGCATTTAATAATTCAGCAGATTGGATGATAGTTAATACATCGATATATTTAGCTTCTCTAGCGGCTTGAGAAATATCAAAGCGAATTCCCTTGTCAGCCAGGTTATTCTTAAGCCGGTCAGATAAGAATTGGATAATGGCTTGACTCAATTCGACTTGCTTATCTTGGTCAAAGTCATAAACCTGGTCAAAGATATCTTTCAAGGCTTGATGCCATTCTAAAGGTAAGTGTTCAGCTTCTAAAATTGCTAAAATCCCAATCATTTGCCGTCTTAAGGCAAAGGGGTCGTTGGAACCTGAAGGAATTTTTCCAATAGCAAAGAAAGAAATAATTGATTCTAATTTATCACTAATAGCAAAGAGCAGGCCTAGCGGGCTTTGGGGAAGCTCACTCGCGTTACCACTTGGTAAATAGTGTTCACGGATTGCTGTGGCTACTTGGGGGTCTTCTCCAGCTTTTTTAGCATAAATTTCTCCGATAATTCCTTGCAATTCGCTAAATTCATCCACGATTTGAGTCACCAGGTCAAATTTATAGATTGCTGCGGTACGATCAATTTCTTGGGTGAAATCAGTAGCTAATTGCCCGGCAAAAACTTCATGCATGGTCCAGTTTTCATAGAGATAATGAGCGATTTTTCCAGTTCTTTCCATTTTTTGCTTCATAGAACCAATCTCAGCGTGGAAAGTCACATCAGTTAATTTTTGAGCAAAATCATCAATCGCATGCTTTTGGTCTTCTTTTACAAAGAACATGGCATCTTCTAAACGAGCCACCAGCACCTTTTCGTTCCCATTTTTAACGGTTTCGATATGATCTCGGTTACCATTTCTTAAAGCAATGAAATGAGGCAATAACTTACCTTCTTGGTCTTCCACCGCAAAATAGCGTTGGTGTTCCCGCATACTTGTAATCAAGACAGGGGCTGGAAGAGATAAGTATTTTTCATCAAAATCCCCTACAAAAGCCGTTGGATATTCAACAATTTGGGTCACTTCTTCGAGTAGGTCTTGATCAAGTGGAACCTGATAATTGTTTTCTTTGGCAAGGGCTTCAATTTGTTCCTTAATCATTTGTTTTCTCTTATCTTGATTAACAATGACAGCTGCTTTTTCCAGGCTTTCTTCATAAAGACTAGCATGACTGATTTCAACACTTTCATTATGGAGAAAACGATGACCGCGAGATAGATTGCCAGCTTCAACCGCTAAGACATTAAAAGGAATAACCTCTTTATCTAATAGGGATACAATCCAGTGAACCGGACGGATGTAGCGGAATTCGTGAGAATCCCAATGCATAGAGACCGGGAAAGTCATGTCACTGACACAAGTTTTTATTTCTGGCAATACCTCTTCAACATTGAGTCCTTCAGAACGTACGGTAACGTAGGCATAGTCTTCACCTTTTAATTCTTTAAAATAGATATCATCAACAGTGAGCCCCTTGCCACGCGCAAAACCCATAGCCGCCTTGGTCCAGTTCCCAGCTTCATCTTGGGCAATTCTTTTGGCCGGACCCTTAGCTTCTTCTTCAAAGGTACTTTGGCGGTCAGCCAATTCTTTTACTAAAACCGCAAAACGTCTCGGGGTAGCAAAAGTTTCAATCGAACCATAGCTTAAACGATTTTCATCAAGAAAGTTTTCGACCCGTTTTTGAAATTGCTCACTGATGCTACGAACATATTGGGCTGGCATTTCTTCTAAGCCAATTTCAATTAAATAGCTGTGATTATTCATGCTTACCGTCCTCCTTCAAATAGCTTTGGGCTTCTTCGCGCGATAATAAAGGGAAACCTAATTCTTTACGTTTTTCGACCATTAGACGTGCTACCCGTCTTGCCATGTGGCGAACCCGAGCCAAGTAGGCCGCACGGTCGGTCACTGACACAACGCCGCGAGCATCCAACAAATTAAAGGTATGTGAACATTTGAGGATATAGTCGTAGGCTGGGTGAACTAGGCCGTTATCGATCTGTTGATTGGCCTCTCTTTCATAGGCGTCAAAATTATTAAATAACATCTGTGTATCCGCTTTTTCAAAGGAATAAGTCGAATGTTCAAATTCAGGTTGTTTAAAGATTTCTCCGTATTTCACGCCCCGAGACCATTCCAAATCATAGACGGAATCTACTCCTTGAAGGTAGGAAGCAAGTCTTTCAATCCCATAAGTGAGCTCAGAAGTGGTCGGATAACAATCTAAACCACCCACTTGTTGGAAATAAGTAAATTGAGTGATTTCCATTCCATCTAACCAAACTTCCCAACCTAAACCAGCACAACCCATGGATGGGTTTTCCCAGTTATCTTCAACAAAACGAATATCATGCTTCAATGGATCGATCCCTAAGCTCTTGAGACTTTCGATATAGAGTTCCTGAATATTATCAGGATTTGGCTTCATGACCACTTGGTATTGATGATGTTGGTAAAGACGGTTAGGGTTTTGACCGTAACGGCCATCGTCGGGACGCCGTGAAGGTTCTACGTAACATGCATTCCAAGGTTCTGGTCCAATAGCTCTTAAGAAAGTATATGGACTCATGGTCCCTGCACCTTTTTCGGTATCATAGGCATTTAACACTAAACATCCTTGATTAGACCAGAATTGATGCAAGGCAAGAATCATTTCCTGAACGGTTTTGGCAGTAGTTGTCATCTGACTTCCTCACTCTCATTTTTATTTCAAATCTGAAATTGACAATAGACTAATTGCTGGTTTTTTGCTAGCAAAGAAAAACCCTATGTATACAAAAAGGTATACATAGGGACGATGGTTTCGCGGTTCCACCCTACTTCTAGCTCAGGCTAGCTCTTTTTTATTAATGCTCTAGTACGCCCTTCCAAGTGTTATCCGGCCTTTTCTCACTATCAAGGCTCACTTTGCAGATAGAAGACTTGTACTCCTTACTAGTTATCACATTAGTATATTATCATACTTATGATACTTCACGACTTCTAAGCTAGTCAAGCGGATTGGAAAAATTCGCCAATTTATCGATAAAGCTTTTGCTTTTCAGGTGCAAGCCCACATATTCATCATATAAATCATCGATTGCTCGGCGAATCATGGCTTGACTTTGGCTATTTAACTGAATGCTTTGTAATTTGGAAAAGTTGATTTGACTGAACAGTTTGATGAAATGTGCCGCCCGGGCCGGCCAATGGAGTCTTCTAGGATCCCTATCGAAATGCTTTTGGCACAATAGCCCATCAAAAGCAACGGAAAAATCAAAAATTCCCTGGTCCTCTTGACAAATTTGACAGGCATGCAATTGGGGCATGACCCCAAATTTAGCCAAGAGCTGAACTTCTAAAATATTAGCAATGATGGCAGGATTAAAGCCTGTTTCAATCTTATCTAAGGCCTGTTCAAGTTGAGTAAAGAGTACCTGGTCGACTTCTCTATCCGGCATAGAGGCGTCCACTAAATGGCAGAGATAGCTGGCATAAGCCATCGCTTCTAAATCACTCATGGTATGCTTGGGAAAAGTCATCGATTTGACTTCTTTAAGAAAGGAAAAACCCCGGTCATTGATCGTACCAATATATTCCGCCCGAACAAAGGCAAAGCTAGGTTGCTTTAACACATTGTTAGGTTTATGAATATTACGAACAAAAAACATGCGCTTGCCATAGGGTTGAGTAAAAATCTTAACCAGCAAATCTTTTTCCTTATAGGGCCTTTGATAGAGAACAATCCCCGGAAAAGTAGCTTGATTGATGGTCATATTCTCACTCTTTCTAGCGACTCCTAAAGTTTATTAGTAATCAGTTTTTGGGCGGTAGCCAAAATCATTGAGCAAATTACGTTTATCACGCCAATGGGGTTGGACTTTTACCCACAATTCCAGAAAGGCCTTAGAACCGAGCAAGGTCTCTATCTCACGACGGGCATTGGATCCAATTTTCTTAATCATTGAACCATTTTTTCCGATAATGATGCCCTTTTGGCTCTTTCGCTCAACAATAATATTGGCATAAATATGGACTTTGTTATACTCATCTTTTTGCATTTTGTCTACGGTTACCGCTACCGAATGGGGAATTTCTTCTCGGGTTAATTGCAAAATTTGTTCCCGAATCATTTCACTGACAACAAAATATTCAGGGTGGTCAGTGACTTGATCTTCAGGGTAATATTGCGGACCAAGTGGCATTTCCTTGGTTAACTCCTTGAGCAATTGGTCCACATTATCCCCTGTTAAAGCAGATAAGGGAATAATTTGATCAAAGATATCCTTATTTGGGATACTTTCTAAATAAGCCGCCAAGTCTTCCTTGTCTAATTGGTCGGTTTTATTCACTGCTAAGATCTTGGGCGTATCGTAAGCAGCAATTTTTTCCATAATGAAACGGTCACCTGGGCCAATTTTTTCAGTGGAATTGACAAGCATTAAAATGACTTCAACCTCATCCAATGCAGAATAGGCACTTTTAACCATGTATTCCCCTAATTCATGCTTAGGTTTGTGAATTCCTGGGGTATCGATAAAGACAATTTGGACCTCATCGGTGGTATAAATGGCATGGATTTTGTTGCGGGTAGTCTGGGCCTTGTCACTCATAATGGCTACTTTTTGACCAATAATATGGTTAAGTAGGGTCGATTTCCCCACATTGGGACGTCCTACAATGGCTACAAAGCCTGAATGATAATTATTTTGATTGAACACAAGTAGTCCTTTCTAAATTTAAAAGAGAAGTGCTAATAGATAAGGCGTGAAAATAATTATACCAATCACTACCGAAAAAATAGATGTGAGCAAGACTAAACCAGCAGCCACATCCTTAATATGTTTTGCAATCGGATGATATTGGTAGTTGGTAGTTAAATCGACCATCCATTCAAAACAAGTATTAATCATTTCACAAGCCATAACCATAAGACAACAAAAAAGCAAAATGATAAATTCTAAGCGCTTAATTTTGAGCAAGAGTGCTAAACAAACCACTAAAAACAGTGAGGCGGTTTGGAATCGAAAATTACGTTCATGTTTAAAGGTGAATACGATTCCTTCACTAGCAAAGCCGAGTGACCGAATAAAAGACCGGTTTTTGAAGCGCTTATTCTTATAGTCTTCCTTGAGCTCTTTATTCTCTTTTGAGTCCATAGGCATCCAAAATCTCTCTTTGTAGGCCAAACATTACTTTTTCATCTTCTGGCTCGATATGGTCATAACCGTTCAAATGCAAAAAACCATGACAAGCTAGAAAACCTAGCTCCCGTTCTAATGAATGATTATATTCCTCTGCCTGACGTTTAGCCGTGTCTAAAGAAATAATCAAATCTCCTAATTCATAAGGCAAATCTTCTGGCCACTCAGCAATAGGACTATCGCCTTCGCTTTCATCGTTGATGGCAAAACTAATCACGTCTGTTGGCCGGTCTTTCCCCCGGTAATCCCGGTTAATGGCGTGGATTTCATCATCGTGGACAATAGTCGCGGACATTTCCGTTTCTCGATTCAGCTCAAGTCGTTTTGCTGCTGCATCTAAGACCCCTAATATAATATTAACTTGATTTTCGCTTAGTTCTCCTGTTTTATCCTTGAATAAGACAGATAACATGCCTATTCACCTCCATGTTTCCTTTGTTCAGCTTCTTTATCATAGGCTTTAATAATTGCTGAAACCACTGGATGTCTGACGACATCATCGGTATCAAAATAGACAAAACGGATGTTATCAACACCCTTGATAATGTTTTCGGCATCAGTAAGTCCTGACTTTATTCCTCTAGGGAGATCGATTTGAGTTTTATCGCCGTTGACAATCATTTTTGACCCGAAACCTAAACGAGTCAAGAACATTTTCATTTGCGCCTTAGTCGTGTTTTGTGCTTCGTCTAAAATCACAAAAGCATCATCTAAGGTCCTACCGCGCATATAAGCTAAGGGAGCAATTTCAATGACCCCTCGCTCCAACAATCGTTCAGTATGGTCAGCACCATAGATAGTATATAGGGCATCATAGATAGGTCTAAGGTAAGGATCAACTTTTTCTTTTAAATCCCCTGGTAGGAAACCCAAACTCTCACCAGCTTCAACTGCAGGACGGGTGAGTATAATACGTTTAACCTGGCCCTTTTTTAAGGCAGAAACGGCCATAACTACTGCTAAAAAGGTTTTCCCCGTTCCGGCAGGTCCGATACCAAATGTTAGTGGGTTAGCCTTAATAGCATCAATATATTGTTTTTGCCCAAAAGTTTTAGGTTGGATAATCTTGCCATCATAGCTTTTCCCAATTGCCTGGTCATATAAGTCGATAAAAGTATCGAGTTGACCATTATTAGCCATTTTGATGGCTGTAATAATGTCACGTTCTCCAATCGTTTTGCCCTTATTGATCAATACTTCAAGAGATTGAATAATTTCTGCTACTGTTTCAATCGTATCACTAGCGCCAATGAGTTCTAATTTATCACCACGAGCATTGATTTGTAAAGTATAGGATTCTTCGATCAAACGCAAATGCCGGTCATGGATTCCATATAAAGTTAGAGCTATCGCTGGATCCTTTAATTGAATGGTCTTAGTAGTCAGTGACTGTGTCAAAAGCAATCTGCCCCCTTTTAATTGATAAGATTAGTATAGCAAAAGGCGTTAAAAAAATCGAATAATGAAACAGAACTTCTGCCTTTCATTCAGTAGAAGAATTACAGAGGCCTTGCCCATATAAAAAGGAGTTGGATCAACGGTCCAACTCCCCTATACTTTTATGATAGCAAGGATTTTGCTACTTTTTGAATTTGATTACCATCCGCTTGACCTTTCAGTTTAGCTACGGCTGTTCCCATAACTTTTCCGAAGTCTTTCATTGAACTGGCACCTACTTGATCAATAACTTCCTTAACTGCTTGGGTAATTTCTTCTTCAGAAAGTTGTTTTGGTAGGTAGTTTTCAACGATTTCTATTTCTTTAGCGGTTTGGTCAGCTAAGTCATCTCTTCCAGCTTCATGAAATTCATTCACAGAATCTTTTCTTTGTTTCAATTCTCTAGATAAGATGCTTAGTTCTTCATCATCCGTTAACGCTTCTTCTTTGTCAATTTCGGCTTTTTGTAAAGCGCCCTTTAACATGCGAATAACGGATAAACGGAATTTATCTTTAGCTTTCATGGCTTCTTTCATATCTTGATTTAATTGATCAATTTTTGCCATGAGGCGCCTCCAATCTGTCCTTTAGGTTATGCACGATTAGAATTTACGTTTACGAGCAGCTTCCGATTTTTTCTTACGGCGAACTGATGGTTTTTCATAATATTCACGTTTGCGTGCTTCACGTAAGGTGCCGGATTTTGAAACCGAGCGTTTAAAGCGACGAAGAGCGTCATCAATAGATTCGTTTTTACGAACTACAGTCTTTGACATGGTATATACCTCCCCTCGTTTCATCCTTACCATTTCCTCCACTTTAGGAAATGTACAAAGTTGATTATAACGAATAATCGAAAGTCAGTCAATCTTAACTTTAATTAAAGTAAGGGTCAAAAGCTAAGTTATTGGCATAAAGTATAAATTTTTTTAATTATTGCCAAGCTAAATTAAAAATTGTTTGGAAAAATTCCGCATGTTTGACATCATAACCCACATCGACTAAACGACCATTTTCGTCCTCATAGGTCTGCCCTTGATTAATCCCCTTGGTGGCGACCTTGGCCTTTAAGGCATGCTTCTTTGTCAATGAAGGATCAATATAGGAAATGGCTGTCAACACATCCCAAAGATAATAAGTCGAATTTGAGACTTGGTGAACTAATGGTGGCACTAAGGCATAGCAGTTACCTAGAAAATCTATCCCTAAATTTTTCCGTTCTTTAGCCCAAGCCTGACGTATCGGTATTGTTAGTGGCACCTTTTCGGTACTTTCTAAGGCAACGATATCAATAGGGAATGCTTCTTGAAATACCCGTTCGACTGCCTCTGGATCCCAAAAAGCATTCCATTCAGCTGAACCATCATGTTCAGGTTCGAGGACATTACCCTTTGCTTGAAAGGCGCCGCCCATCCAATATAATTTATTAATTTTAGTAGCAATACTTGAATCAGTATCTAGTGCTAGCGCTAAGTCAGACAAAGGACCTGTAAAGACCAGGTCAATAGCTTGGTCAGCGGATTTAAGAATATCAACCAGTTGCAAGTGGGCTGCTTGATCAACTATTAATTTTTGACTGATTTCATATTCATTTAAAACGGGTAAGGCATCTACAGTAAAGGCATGTTCACGCCATTCCTTAGGAAAAGGATTCTTAGGTCGAGCCACTGAGGGAGCGATTTTGATTGCTTTACCTGGCGCAAAACGGTTCAGGATCTTTTCAGAAGCAGATAAAGCAGGTTCTAAATAGCAATCACCTGGAACCACACCCACACCTAGGATTTCAATATCTTTAGCCTGACTTAATAAAAATAATGCTACTAAATCATCAACTGCACCGTCGTGATTAAAATATATTTGTCGCATTAATATCCTCCTTTTCATTTATTTACTCTTTACATAGGTTACTCCATTAGCTTTAGGCCCAACCGATTTACCTATAAAGAAAACCACTGTCACTAAGGTAATTAAATAAGGTAATATTTGCAACCAAAGGTCTGGAATTCCTGATAATCCCGGAATATAGTTACTTGCATAGCCTAAAGCTTGGGCAAGTCCAAAAAACACCGCTGAGAGAGTCGCACCAATCGGATGCCAATGTCCAAAAATCATGGCTGCTAAAGCCATATAACCTTGACCAGAAATGGTCGTCACAGCAAACTCATTAGCAATCGCCTGAGACTGGATAGCACCACCGATGCCTCCCAGAAAACCTGAAATCAAAACTCCAGCATACTTCATCGCGTAAACATTTATCCCTAAGCTTTCAGCGGTTAGAGGAGACTCCCCTACTGAACGTAAACGTAAACCGAAGCGAGTCTTAAATAAAACTAGCCAAGCGATTAGCGCGAAGAAAAAACTAAACCAGGCAACTGGGGGAGTATTCACAAAAAGAATCGGTCCGATTAGGGGGATTTTACTGAGGAATGTAAACGTTCGATTAATAAAAGGGACAGCCAAAGGTCCGGTTTGTGCTGACCCTGTAAGCGCCCGGCATAAAAAGACCGTTAAGGCTGGAGCAGCTAGATTTAACACCGTTCCTGATATGGTGTGGTCAGCACGCAAATGAATAGTCGCTACTGCATGGAGAGCAGAATAAATCAGGCCAAATAATCCGGCGATGATTAAGGAAATCCACGGGGACCAAGAGCCAAATTGAGGGGCTAGGAAGAAATTCGATAAGGCACCAGAAAAAGCACCAATGACCATAATCCCCTCTAAACCAATGTTCACTACACCGGATCTCTCAGAAAAAGTACCGCCAATGGCTGTCAAGATTAAAGGGGCTGCGTATAACAAAGCATTAGAAACTAATAATTGTAGCATATCAATGAATGACATTTTCTACTCCTTTCCTTTGGCTTGTTTAAGGGCTTGCAACTTATTTTTTGCCCAATCAACAATGTAGGCTGTCCCAACAAAAAAGATTATACATGCGATGACCACTTGGGCCATTTCATCAGGAACCCCTGCACTATTGGGCATAAAACGCGATCCCACATTTAGAATGCCAAAGAGTAAAGCTGATAGGAAAATGCCTAGTGGATGATTCATTCCTAACAGAGCAACAGCAATACCATTAAACCCTTCACTAGGAAGTGTTCCTTGAATCGTTATCCCTTGAAAAGTCCCTAAGCCAGTAATTACACCACCAACACCTGCACATAGGCCAGATAAAGTCATGGTTAAGATAATATTTTCTTTAATTGACATTCCGGCGTAACGACTGGCTTCCGGATTTAGGCCAATCGACCGGGTTTCAAACCCTTTTATAGTTTTATTTATATATAAGTGGTATAAAACCATAAAAATAAAGGCAATAAATATTCCTAGATTTAACCGTGAGCCATTACTTAATTCACTGAGCCATTTTAAAGATAAACTGGCATTTTCAGTCATTTCCGGTGTTTTCAATTGGCTTCCCAAAGGACCTCTGATAATCCAGTTGGTAAGATAAAGGGCAATATAATTCAGCATGATGGTAGTGATCACTTCGTTACTACCACGCCAAGCTTTGAAAGCACCTACTAAACATCCCCAAAAACCTCCAGCTAAAGCTCCTACTAGAAAGCAAAGTGGGACTAGGGCTATTCGCGGTAAATCGGGGTTGGCTAAGGCAAACCAAACGGAAGCAATCCAACCTAATAAGTACTGACCTGGAATACCAATGTTAAAAAAATTAGCCTTAGCAGCTAGAGCAAATGATAAACCAGTAAAAGTTAAAACGGTCGCTTCACGAAAGGCCTCTCCTAAGAAATAAGGACCAGTGATCACCTTCCCGATCATCGCTTGGTAAGCAAGGATCGGATTGTAACCGAAGAACAGCATAATTAAAGCCCCAACAAAAAATCCTAGAACAATCGATAACAAGGAAATAATTAAGGCATAGGACATCTTTTTACTATTATTCACCGTTCTCACCTACTTTTTCTAATTTGTCAATTGATTCTCCAGCCATCAATAAACCTAACTCGGTTTCGTTGGTCTCCTGACTATCCACAATACCGGTAATTTGTCCCTGGTGAATAACAGCAATACGATCAGATAAAGACATCAACTCATCCAATTCTTGGCTAACTAAGAGAATAGCCTTGCCTTTACGTCTCTCTTCCAATAATCTTTCATGAACCTCTTCAACCGCACCAATATCTAATCCTCGAGTAGGCTGAGCAGCAATCAAGACTTTGGGGTGGTTTTCAAGTTCACGGGCAATAACAATTTTCTGTTGGTTTCCTCCAGATAACTGACTAGCCTTTGCTGAAATATTTGGAATAGCAATATGGTACTTATTGACTAGGTCTTTAGCGTTATTTTCAATCGCATCAGAGTGCATTAACAAATTTTTACTAAAGGGCTTTTGATAGTAATTACGTAATATAAAGTTATCAGAAATAGGCATTGCTAAGATTAAGCCGCGTTTATGGCGATCTTCAGGAATATGTCCCATCCCCTTTTCAGCGATCTGGCGAGTATTATCATGGGTAATTTCTTCTCCATCTAAATAAATATGTCCCATAGTCGCTTCACTTAATCCGGTTAAAACATCGATCAATTCACTTTGACCATTACCATCAATACCAGCGATCCCCAGTATCTCTCCCGCAAACAAGTTTAAATTGACCCCTCTTAGGATCGGTTGATGACGTTTTTCCAGGACCAGATCTTTTATCTTTAGGACTTCATTACCTAGCTGGGAAGCTTCTTTATTTACATGGATTTGCACCTTACGACCTACCATCATATCGGCGAGTTCTTGTTCACTGACCTCGTCCACATCAACGGTGGCAATTTTTTTACCACGACGAATAATGGTGCAACGGTCTGCAGCAGCCTTGATTTCACTTAACTTATGAGAAATAAGAATAATTGCTTTTCCTTTAGCCGCTAAATGACGTAAAGTTTTTATCAATTCAGTGATCTCTTGCGGGGTTAAGACACCAGTCGGTTCATCTAATATCAGAATATCAACATCCCGGTAGAGTAATTTTAATATTTCAACTCTTTGTTGCATACCTACAGAGATATCTTTAATTTTCGCTCTTGGGTCAACTTTTAAATCATACTTCTCACTGAGTTCACTGACAACTTTTTCACTATTCTCTTTCTTTAAAAAGCCATGCTGGGTGATTTCAGCACCCAGCATAATATTTTCAGTCACAGTAAAATCATCAATAAGCATGAAGTGTTGGTGAACCATGCCGATTCCCTTTTCATAGGCAACTGCTGGTGAGCTAACCGTCACCTGTTCTTGGTTGATAAGAATCTCACCACTAGTTGGGGTCAATAAACCTGTCAAAATATTCATCAAGGTCGATTTCCCTGCCCCATTTTCGCCCAATAAAGCATGAATTTCACCTTGCTTAACATTAAAGGAAATATGATCATTTGCAGTAAAATCGCCAAATTTTTTACTGATATCTTTAATTTCTAATGCTAAATTCTGTTTTGACACGATATTCATCCTTCTATTTTAAATCAGCAAGCTTTTCAGGTACGGTAATTTTATCGCTCTTGATGCCTTCACGCGCTTCATTAACAGCTGTCTTAGCTTCTTCATCTAAGTTAGTATCTACTAAGTCAACTGCACCTTCTTTAACACCATTAAATTGACTTTGTCCACCAGGGAAGTCTCCTGACATGGATTGGTCAGTAACCTTAGCGATTGTCGTACCGATGAGTTTTAAGGTAGAAGCAAGGGTAAAGTTACCTTGAGACCATTCTCCTTCACTCGATTGGTCACGGTCACAACCAATAATCCAAAGGCCCTTTTCCCCATTTTCCAAGCGATTGCGGGTTTCAGTAAAGGCACCGTTACCGGTTTGTCCTGCGGCTGTAAAGATGATATCAATGCCGTTTTGATACATTGAAGAAGAAATTTGTTGACCACGGGCAGCATCGCCAAAGGAATCCGCATATTGAACATCAACCTCAACTTCAGGCTTAGTATCCTTTACCCCTTGCTTAAAACCAGCTTCAAAACGTTCAATGCCTGGAATTTTCATACCGCCAATAAATCCAACTTTATCTTTCTTAGTCGATTTTGCAGCGGCGACACCAGCTAAATAAGCCGATTCGTTATCTTTAAAGGATAATGAAACCACATTAGGCAGATCAACTTGTCCATCGACTAAGCCATAGTGTTGGTCAGGATTGGTTTCTGCTATTTTTTGGATTGGCTCAACCATAAAAGAGCCAATACCAAATACGATATTATAATTATCAGCTGTTGCAGTCGATAAGTTAGGAATGAAATCTGCTTCTGAATGTGATTGATAAAATGAACGCGCATTTTCAGAAAAGCCATGATCCTTGGCCCATTTTTCCATTCCTTCCCAAGCTGACTGGTTGAAGGAGCGGTCATCTATCCCATTCCCATCAGTAACCATGGCAATACGATATTCATCACTAGCTGATTTGTCACTAGTCGAAGATCCACTGGTACCGGCATTTTGACCTTGACAACCAGCAAGCGCTAAACCTGCTAAAGCACCAATAACTAAAGTTTTAACTTTCTTTCCGAACATTTTGCACCTCTCTAATATAAAAAGTTCGTTTTAACTACAAGACAAGTATAACTCAGATTATAGCATAAAACAACATTTTTACGGACGAATTTCTAAAAACGTTTAATATAGTTCGCTTTTTACATAATATAAATATCAATACGCTCTTTTATATTATTTAATTGTAAATTTCATTTTTATTATCTTGTAATTAAAAAAAATAGGCTTATAATTGACTTTAATGCGCAATTAAACCTATTTATCATTAGCTATAAGGAGTTATTCAATGTACGATTTTATGAAGAAAGTTCCTGGTGGTCTCTTACTAGTCCCTATGCTTATATCAGCATTATTTTGCACCTTTGCCCCCGGTATTTTTGAAATCGGTGGGGCTACTCAAGCTATCTTTACTGCCGATGGTTTAAATTACATTATCGGATTTGCTTGCCTTTGCTCGGGAGCTTCTATTGATCTCTCCCATTTAAGTGTGGTCTTAAGAAAAGAAGGCGTCCTTATCCTAGTAAAGGTCATCATTAATATTGTTTTAGGCCTTTTGTTTATTCAATTCTTTGACATGGATGGGATTTGGGGAATATCAGCCATTGCTTATATTGCTGCTATCGCTTCCACCAATCCTTCTTTATTCCTAGCCTTGGAAAGTGACTATGGGACTAAAGATGACATCAGTGCCTTTGGGTTAGTTGGCTTGTTATGTACCCCAGCTTACCCTATGTTAGTTTTTAGTATCTCTCAAACCACTGCCATTAATTGGACCCCAATTATCTCAACCATCATTCCTGTCATCGTTGGAGCGGTACTAGGCAATTTAGATTCTAAGATGCGGGATTATCTAGCACCTGGAGCAGCAATTACCCTCCCCTTCATGGGCTTTGCTTTTGGAGCTAACATTAATCTAATCGACGCCATCAAAGCGGGGCCACAAGGCGTGCTCTTAACCATTCTCTTCTATATTCCTATGGTTCTTATCATGGTCTTAGTTGAACGTTACCTCTTAAAAGAAGATGGAGTCACCTCCTTAGCTATGTCTTCAATTGCTGGGATGTCTGTTTCCGTTCCTGCTATTATTGGTGCAGTTATTCCCAGCTATCAAGAATTTGTCGCCTCGGCTACTGCTCAAATTGCTTTTGGGGTAGTTATCAGCTCGATTATTACTCCAATTATTGCCCGCAAACTTTATCGTCCTAAAGAAACGGATCAAACACCTTAGCCTAAAGTCTCCTAAGAAAAATATCTCTACTAGAATTAACTAAAAAACTCAGTCTCCTATCAATTTTTCTACCTTGACTGGCAGAGAATCTGATAAGAGGCTGAGTTTTTCTTATGCTTTATTAAGACTGCTTTTCGCTTTCAGCTAAGCAGTCAGGACAGAGCCCAAAAAGTTGAAAACTATGCCCGTTAATTTCATAGCCAGGAAGCTGTTGGCTATAGTAGGATAAATCACCTAAACGAACGGGAACGGTTTTCCCGCAGTGGTTACATACGAAGTGATGGTGGTGGCCTAAGATGGGATCACAATGTTGACGGAATACCATCTCCCCATCAATTTCATTTTCTTCTAATAGATCATAATCAGTAAATAAGCGCAAATTCCGGTAAATCGTATCAAAACTTATATTAGGATGGTCTTTTTTCATGGCTTGTTGGACATCCTTGGCTGATTTAAAATGATTAATATCTTGGTCAAAAACCGCTAACATATCCGCCCGTCTTTGCGTATACTTATAACCTAAATCATTTAATTGGTTCATAGCATTTTTTACAAATTCAGACATAGAGACCCCTCCCAATTTAATTTATTATAGCATGCATTTGCTTTATGGCCATGTTATAATTTGTTTTAAAACATAATGGATGAAATAGGATGTGTAATAATGACTGAAGAAAAACAAATTAAAGATTTTTATTTACTATCTGATGCAGTCGGCCAATTAACAACTGATCTCTTAGATAGTGTAATGGTACAGTTTCCTGATGTTGAAATCAATATAAAGAGCTTTCCTTTCATTCTTCATGAGGACTCGCTGATCCCAGTTCTGGAAGCAGCTAAAGACAATCAAGCCCATATCGTAGTGAGCTTTGTTAAAGAAGACCTTCACCAAACCGCTGCTCGCTTTTGTCAAGATCATGGGCTTTTTTATTATAACGTCCTTCATCCCATTATTGAACTGATTGGTGAAGAATCTGGCACTCCTTCTACCCAAAAGCCCGGCCAGCGTCATAAATTAAATGACCAATACTATAAACGTATTCAAGCCCTTGAATTTGCGGTTCAAAATGATGATGGGCGTTACCCTAACCGTTTTGAGGAAGCGGATATCGTTCTATTAGGTATTTCGCGTACCAGTAAGACTCCCCTCAGTATCTATCTGGCCTTCCAAGGTTATAAAGTAGCTAATTTACCTTTAGTCCCAGAAGCACAACTCCCTGAAGAAATTTTTAAAATTGAATCCAATAAAATCATCGGGCTCACCAATGACATTAATGTACTAAATAAATTTCGTCGTGAACGCATGCGTAGCTATGGGGTGGATGAATCAGGGCTTTATAGCGCCGATGACCGCATTGAAAAAGAATTATCCTATGCCAATGAGGTTTATGAGCGTCTGCAATGTCCCATTATCAATGTTGCTGACCGCAGCATTGAAGAAACAGCTACCCTCATCCTTATGTTCATGAACTTCAAGCCCCAACAAAAATAAAGTGATAAATTTTCTAGGCAAATATACTTTGAAAAAGATTGAAAAGAGGTTGCGACCGATACATCGCAACCTCTTTTGTATAATCCCATAAGGAGTTAATTGATGACACACTTGCTAATCACTCTGATTGGCATACTTCCTATAACTTAACTTTTGGAAGGACTAGGATAATTAATTAAGTCCATTTGGCTGAGAGACAGCACCCGTGTGTCGGTAAAAAAGTCGATAAAGTTTTCGCGTTTAGGCGTGAAAACAATAACTAAGGCTAGAATTGGGAACTGGCGCAGGATAACTTTCCCTAAACCTTCACGTATCAGGCAGGTTCCCAATGATAAGCGACTTTCATCAGCCTTAACAACTCTTAAGCGACAGAAAAATTTGCCTAAACTTTGTCCATTAAGGAGGTAAGTCGACAAGGTAAAGTATAAAACCCAGATAAAATTAACTGCTAGGAAATTCACTAAATCGCCTTGTTCAAGTAAGTCTCTACTTAAAAATAGACTGGCAAGTGCTAAAAGGATACTTACTAAGGCTTTAATGAATAGATAATCTAAGCAATAGGCCAATAAACGTTGCCAAAAACCTCCATAAACCTGGCGAGGCAATTGATCAACTGAGTCAGAATAACTAGGAAAACAAGTGGTCTTATAGCCCTCTCCTGGAGCCGATTTATTTTCTAAGCTACCTTGGTAAAGTTCATCATTTAAGCCAGAAATATCAATATTTTGCTTATCATCTGTTTTTTTCTTTTTACCAAACATCTTATTCACCTCCGTAGAGATAATATGGACGTGGGGCTTGGTCAGTTAGTTCCTTAACCGCTTCAATTTCATTAGCTGGTGTATCTGCTTTCAATAACTTACTCAAAGGAATAGCTTGGCTAAAGCGACGAATTAACCTGCTAAATTGTTGTTGGTCTTCGTCAGTACTTACTAAGTAAACCCGGCCACCTTCTAAATCGTGATCAGCCTTTAAGGCCTCTAAGGCATCTTGACGGTAACCAATGGCATCAATCAAGTGCTTATCCAAGGCTTGTTGTCCTGAATAAATGCGCCCGTCAGCTAATTTACGGACTTCGTCTTCATTCATTCCCCGGCCCTCGGCTACAATTTTTACAAAGCGATCATAGGATTCTTTTAAAATATTATTGATAATTTCCCGGTCTTCATCACTAGGGTCTCTATACATCGATAATAGATCCTTATGGTCTCCCGATTTAAAGACTTCAGGTTTAATACCATGTTCCTCTAGTAACTTACTGATATTAAAAGTGGAAAGAATGACACCAATTGACCCAGTAGTCGTTTCCGTATCAGCAAAGATCTTATCTGCAGCCATTGAAATCATATAGCCTCCGCTAGCGGCCATGGACTTCATGCTGACGTAGATAGGAATTTGGCGACTTTCCTTCAAATCCTTTAAAGCCCGGTAGAGCTCAACACTCTCGTAAACGGCTCCACCTGGGGAATCAACTTCTAGAAGTAAAGCTTTAACTTTATGATCTTCTTTTATTTTTTTAATAGCAGACAGGGTTCCTTGGTGATCATAGCCTTGATTAGCTGAAAACAAAGAGTTTTGATCTCCCGTATCAGCGATAGTCCCATTGACCTGGAGGACAGCAATTTGAGAATTGCTATCGCCCTCTTCGATGGTTTTATCACTAGCAAAGAATTTATTTGAGATCGCATCATCCAAATCAGCTTCTTTCTCACGCACAGCTGCACTTTGGACACCAAAGAATAGGATTAGTGCGGCCACAATGACAACGATCCAGCTTTTTTTATTCATTTTCCTCACCTTTTCTCTCTGACTAAAAGTTACATTTATTTCTTACTTAATCAGGAATTTTCTTGCAAGCAGGGATTAGTCAAGGTCAATTTTAGTCACTTCTAAATTAAGTTCATCCAATTGCTTGTCAGAAACAGGACTTGGAGCATCGGTGAGCACATCCACCGCACGACCATTCTTAGGAAAGGCCATCACTTCACGAATATTGTCTTCTCCGGCTATGAGCATCACTAAGCGGTCTAAGCCAATCGCTAAACCACCATGGGGAGGGAAACCATAATCCAAAGCATCTAATAAGAAACCAAATTGTTGGTTAGCTTTTTCTTCTGAGAATCCTAAAGCTTTTAGCATAGCTAATTGAACCTCTTTTTGGTGAATACGGATGGAACCTCCACCAATTTCATAACCATTCAAGACAATATCATAGGCTTGAGAGTAGACAGATTCAGGTTCACTTTCTAAACGGTCAAGATCTTCTTCGTTTGGCATAGTGAAGGGGTGGTGCATGGCAGTATAACGTTTTTCATCAGCATTGTATTCTAATAAAGGCCAGTCAACTACCCATAAGAAATTAAATTGATTCTTATCCATCAAGTCTAATTCACGACCAAATTTTAACCGGACTTCCCCTAATGAAGCGTTAACTACCGAAGCTTGGTCAGCAGAGAAGGCCAAAATGTCCCCTGCTTCAGCATTCATCCGTTCCATTAATGGTTGTGGGTTTTCTTTAAAGAATTTACCAATTGGCCCTGTTAGTCCATCTTCAGTCACTTTAATCCAAGCGATCCCTTTTGAGCCAAATGGTTTGGTGTAAGGGGTCAAGCCATCCAGATCTTTTCTTGAATATTGATCAGCAGCTCCCTTAATATTAATTCCCTTAACAATTCCCCCATTTTCAATGGCCATATTGAAGACCTTAAAATCATATTGGTCAACGATATCTGATAAATCAACCAATTCTAAGCCAAAGCGGGTATCAGGTTTATCAGAACCATAGCGGCTCATGGCTTCATCATAAGAAATCACTGGGAAATCTTCTGTCATGTCGAGTCCTTTAACTTGTTTCATGACTGCTTTTAACATGTTTTCGACGATATCACGAATTTCTTCTTGACTCAAGAAGCTGGTTTCCAAGTCGACCTGGGTAAATTCAGGTTGACGGTCCCCACGCAGGTCCTCATCTCTAAAGCAACGCACAATTTGATAATAGCGGTCAAAGCCACTGGCCATTAAAAGTTGTTTTAATAATTGTGGTGATTGAGGTAAGGCATAGAATTCACCTGGATGAACTCGGGAAGGAACTAAATAGTCACGCGCCCCTTCTGGAGTTGATTTTGATAAGTAAGGGGTTTCAATATCTAAAAAGCCATCTTGGTCTAAGAATGAACGAATGGCGTGGGTCACTTGAGACCGTAAGCGGATATTATCTTGCATTCTTTGACGGCGTAGGTCGATATAACGGTATTGCATCCGTTTATCTTCATTAACATCGATAGTATCTTCTACAGGGAATGGTGGTGTTTTAGCGCGATTGAGAATGGTCAAATCACTGGCCATTACTTCAATATCCCCATTTTTTATTTTAGGGTTAATTTCCCCTTCTGCCCGAGCGACAACTTGTCCTTGGACTTCGATTACGTATTCAGAACGTAATTTTTCTGCCCGATTAAAATGGTCGCCCAGGTTGGCTTCATTAAATACCACTTGGACAAAGCCTTCGCGGTCACGCATATCGACGAAGATAACCCCACCTAAGTCACGGCGACGTTGTACCCAACCCTTTAAGGTCACTTCTTGGCCAATCATTTCATTAGAAACGAGGCCACAATAACTTGTTCTTTTCATTAATCATTTCCTTCTTTCATAGCTTTTTTTACCTGGTCAAAGTGTTCAATCACATCATCAATAGCGAAATGACGCTCTTTGCCAGAATTCATATTCTTCACATTAATATTTTTATCCGCTAGCTCACTCTCACCTAAGGTTAAGGTATAGGCGGCACCATGGCGGTCTGCATCACGAAATTGCTTTTTGGTTTTGCGTTGGTTGAGATCAAATTCAACATTTAAGCCTTGCCGTCTTAGAGCTTGGACAATTTGTAAAGCTTCTGTGACAACACTTTGTCCGATGGTTACCAAATAGATATCGAGAGGATTTTCAACTGCTAAATCTGATTTTTGTGCTTCCAGTAATAAAATCAAGCGTTCCATTCCAATCGCAAAACCGAATCCCGGCACATCTTCCCGACCTTCGGAAAGTTCTTTCACTAGTCCGGAATATGACCCCCCACCACAAATGGTGGTTTCCGCACCAAAGACTTCATTATTTGTCATAATTTCAAAAATGGTATCTTGGTAATAGTCGAGACCGCGAACCATATTAGAGTCAATTTGATAAGGAATATTTAGGGCTGCTAATAAGCTTTGGACTTGTTCAAAACGCTCTTTAGAGGCTTCTGATAAATAATCAAGAATTTTAGGCGCATCTTTAACAATTTCCTTATCCTTGGCGTCCTTACTATCAAGCACGCGCAAAGGATTTTGATAAAGACGGGTCTTAGAATCTTCGCTCAGTTCCTCTTCAAAAGGTTTTAAGTAATTAATTAAGGCTTCACGGTAGTCCAAACGCGCTTCATTATCGCCTAAGGAATTAATTACTAATTTCAAGTCTTTAACTCCAAGAGTTTCAAGAATTTCCCAAGCTAGAGCAATGGTTTCTACATCACTAAGGACGGTTTTCCCATCAAAAACCTCAACCCCTAACTGATGAAATTGACGTTGCCGGCCACCTTGGGGACGCTCATAACGAAACATGGGACTAATGTAATAGACCTTATAAGGCTTAATGTGTTCAGGGCCATACAGTTTATTTTCAATAAAGGCCCGTACAATGGGTGCTGTCCCTTCAGGTTTCAAAGCAATATGACGGTCACCTTTATCATAGAAATCATACATTTCCTTGGTGACGACGTCGGTTGTTTCTCCTACACCACGAGCAAAAAGATCATAAGATTCAAACATGGGTGTGCGAATTTCATTAAAGCGATATTTGGCCATAATATCTCGGGCTGTTTTTTCAATTGCTTGCCAAATTTCAACTTGACCCGGTAAAATATCCACAGTCCCTTTAGGTTTTTGAATCATATCCTGCCTCCTTTTAATATTTAGTGGTAATAAAAAACGCCCCTATTTCTGTTCAGAAATAAGGACGATGACAATCGTGGTACCACCTTAGTTTAGTAGTCTTACTACCCTTGTCGACTAACGCGCGATAACGGAATAGCTTTGCACTATCCACCTCAGGGGTTGTCTAAAAGTGTACGAAGTGACTCCCAGCAAATATCACTCTCTCTAAACCACACTTATCTAATGCTTTACTTGCATCCCCGTCATAGGTATTCCTTAGTAAGATTACCTAATTGTCTTAAAAATGTCAACTGATTTAATAAGTTTCCGCTGTTTTTATTAGGAATTTTTATTATAATGAATCATATGTATTCTTTCTAATACTTATTATTTATTCGAAAATCTATCATCTCTTTAAAAAAGGCTAGACTTAAAAGAAAGTTCTTAGGAGGTTCAACTCTTGTCCAAAAATTCTCCTTCACAAACAAAAGATAAGAAAAAAAATACCTATTTAGTTTTCTCTATTATTATTCTGACCTTATTCATTATTGCTTTTGCCCTGATTTATCACGTTAAAGTCAAGTCGACCAAAGAAGTGACCACTGGTGTCATTAATATGCGAAATGGTCCCGGAATCACCTATGATATCTCCCAGCAAATTGACCAAGGGAGTCAATATCAGGTGCTTGAAGAAAAGCACGACTGGAAGCATATCATCCTTGATAATGGTCAAAGCGGCTGGATTCCCAATTGGTTAGCTAATGATAGCTTAGCTAATAATGAAGAAGAAGCGAAGGCAGGAACAGGATTTATTGCCACGGTTTTATCCGACCAGGTTAATGTTTATCAAGATGATTCCACCAATTCTCAAGTGATTGGCCAAGCCAATGATAATGAAAAATATAATATCCTCTACCAGTCGGGTGATATGATCAATATCCAATACAAGGACGACATTGGCTGGATCCCCCAAAATCAAATTGAAATCACCCCAGGAGTCATTACCCAAGCCCCAGGACGCCAACAGACTAAGGAAGAAAAAGCAGCAACAGACGCTTTCTTAGCTAATTATGACGCCTCAGTGACCGCTACCGCTGCCGGTGTCCATATCCGCAGCCAGGCAAGTAATGATTCAGAAATTATCTATAAGGGTCAAATCCATGAAAAATTTGCCTATCTTGGCCAAGAAGGTGCCTATTACCATGTCAAAGCCCAAGACGGTACGGAAGGTTACCTAGCCAATTGGTTGGCAGAATCAGATTCAACCGCCATGGAAGATAAGGCAAAATCCCTAGCCAATACCTCAACCATTAAAGGAAAAACCATTGTCTTAGACCCTGGTCACGGGGGGAGTGATCCGGGAGCCATCCGCGGTGATAAACAGGAAAAAAATGTCACCCTAAAAACCGCCCAAGTTGTGAAGGGACTGTTAGAAGATTATGGAGTTAATGTCTTAATGACTCGGGAAGATGATACTTTTGTTGACCTAGCGCCGCGTGCAGACATCTATAATCAAGCCCAAGCGGATGCCTTCATTAGTCTTCACTATGACGCTGCTGAAGAAACGACAGTATCGGGAACCACCGTTTACTACTACGATGACGCTTCTATTCCTTTAAGTGAAAATGTCCAAGCGCAATTGATGGAAAAAATGCCCCTGGCAAGTAATGGCACTCGTTTCGGTAATTTCCAAGTCATTCGTGATTCAAAACCCCCTGCGATACTGATTGAATTGGGCTACATGAGTAATCCAAATGATGTCAAGGCCTTTAGCCAAGATGAATATTACCAAAAAGTTGCCCAAAGCATTCTCAATGCCTTAATTATTAATTACCAAGAATAAAGTAAATAATGACAAAAAAACTCACTCAGGATTTAAAAATCTTGAGTGAGTTTTCATTTTACCGAATAAAATCGTGCAAGCTATTCATCTGAATCTAAGATAATCGTTATTGGGCCATCATTAATTAATTGAACCTGCATATCAGCTCCAAACTGACCCGTTTCGACTTCTAAATTATAGTTATTACGTAGTTCTTCATTCAGTTGTTGATAGATGGCATCTCCGTGGTCTGCTTTAGCCGCATCGATAAAGCTTGGCCGGTTGCCCTTCTTGGTTCTCGCATAGAGGGTAAATTGAGAAATCGATAAGATCTTCCCGCCAACTTGCTTAATATCCAAGTTCAATTTATCGTTTTCATCAGCAAAAATTCGCATTTTGGCAATCTTTTTAGCCATATATTTAACGGTCTCTTCAGTATCACTATCATGGACACCCACTAGGAGCACAAAGCCATGGTCAATGTGACCGACTGTTTCGCCATCAATACTTACACTAGCCTCCTTAGCCCGTTGGATAACAATTCGCAAAAAATCTCCCTTTCTATTCAATAAATTTTTATTCACTCAACTATTCTCTCATCGATCACTGACATTTTAAAGACATTCACTAAACCCGTTCAACATCATAAACATCGGGAACATTTTTAATACGGTCAATAATCTTCTCTAACTGGTCTAAACTTTGAATAACAATTCTAATGCGTACCTTCAAGTTATTGGTCTTATGATCAACATTTCCGTTGACGTTAGAAATATTGGTTACCAAAGGCGTAATAACCTGCAAGATATCGTTAAGAAAACCGTTACGGTCAAATCCATCGATCATAATTTCTACGGCATAGGAATTATTGTGGGTAGCCGCGTCTTCCCAATAGACTTCAATCAATCGTTGAGATTGAACCTCATTCATATTTTGGATATTTTGACAGTCTTGGCGGTGAATGGTTACCCCCCGTCCCATAGTGATAAAGCCAATAATGTCATCACCTGGTATAGGGTTACAGCAATGAGCTAGGCGGAAGAGAACATTATCTTCACCTTCCACCACAATTCCATCATTGTGGCGAACGGCCATCCGCTCGGACTTGCCCCCCCGGCTGGATTGACCGTTATTTTTACGCTCCTCTTCTTCTTGGAGGAAATCTTCCAGTTTCGACTGGTGCTCCTCTTTATCACGGCGTTTCCGTTCATTTTCAGTGATCTTATTGGCGACAGCGGAAGCGGATAGTTCACCAAAGCCCACTGCTGCAAATAAGTCGTCGATACTTGAAAAATTAAAGCGTTCCAAACATTTAGCCTGCATATCCTTGTTGAATAATTCATTAAAGGAAAAGTCCATCTCCTTAACGGTTTTAATCACGGCTTCCCGGCCACGTTCAATATTTTCATCACGATCTAATAATTTAAAATGCCGTTTAATCTTATTTTTAGCCCGATTAGTCATCACGAAATTCACCCAGTCCCGACTAGGACCAGCAGAATTCTTAGAGGTTAGGATTTCAACAATATCACCGGTATGTAAGCCATAGTTCAAAGGAACAATCTTTCCGTTTACTTTGGCCCCTACTGTACTATGTCCGACTTCGGTATGGATTTGATAAGCAAAATCCAGTGGGCTGGCGCCTGAGGGTAATTCGCTCACATCACCCTTGGGGGTAAAGACATAGACCTTGTCCTTAAAAATATCCTCTTTAACGCTTTCCACAAACTGAGTGGCATCATCCGAATCGTCTTGTAAATCCTCAATTTGATGGAACCACTCTAATTGTTTATCTAAATCGTCAGTTTCTACCTTGTCGGTAACCCCTTTTTTGTAAGCCCAGTGAGCTGCTACCCCATACTCAGCCACCTCATGCATATCAAAGGTTCTAATTTGAATTTCAACAGGTTGGCCATGTTCACCTAAGACCGTGGTATGCAGAGATTGGTAGCCATTGGCCTTAGGCATAGCGATATAGTCCTTGAAACGTCCAGGTAGAGGTTTCCAGCTGGTATGGACAATGCCTAAGACTGCATAGCAATCCTTTACGCTAGGAACCAAGACACGGATAGCTAGGAGGTCATAAATTTCGTCAAAGGTTTTCTTTTGCTGGTGCATCTTTTTATAGATGGAATAGATATGCTTAGGACGGCCATAGATATCGTATTCGCCATCAATAATGGGCTTGACATACTTATTTAAAACGTCAATCGTCGCATCAATATAAGCTTCCCGTTCTTCTCTTTTTGAGTTCATCAGGTGAACGATCTGGTAATAAGCCTCTGGATTAATATAGCGCAAACAGGTGTCCTCTAATTCCCATTTGATTTGACTCATCCCTAGGCGGTCGGCTAAGGGCGCATAGATATCAAGGGTTTCTTCGGAAATGCTGACTTGCTTTTCAGGACGGTGCCATTTTAAGGTGCGCATGTTATGTAAACGATCAGCCAGTTTGACCACAATTACCCGCAAATCATTGGCCATGGCTAAGAGGAGCTTTTGGTGGTTTTCAGCTAGCTGTTCCTCTTTCGAACGATACTTCACCTTCCCTAACTTCGTCACCCCATCAACCAAAGTGGCAATGGTTTTAGAGAAAAAGTATTCTATATCATCTAAAGTAATGCCAGTATCTTCGACCACATCATGCAAGAAGCCAGTGGCTACAGTATCCGGGTCCATTTGTAAATCAGCCAGAATACTGGCCACTTGGGTGGGATGAATAAAAAACGGTTCGCCCGATTTACGTTTTTGTCCTTCATGCGCCCTCTCCGCAAAAGCACAGGCTTTTTTTATCATAGCTACTTTATCTTCAGGCATATATTGTTCACAGGAAGCGATGACTTCTTCTTTACTTTTGTTTTTGATTTCTGACATAAGAAGCCCTCCATTCTACAAGATCTTTTAGACACACATCTAAGTATATTAAAGTTATTATAACGCGTCTGAATGAGTGCAGGCAATTACTTACCTATAAACTATTTTTATCTCGATGCTCTCTACCCTTCTTGGCTAGGATTCCAAACCAATCCCCAGCTCGCATAATCCAAGGTAAATAAAAATCATTAGCGATTAATGCATCCTTTAGCTTGTCAACTTCAGTATAGTAGATGCCGGATAAGATAAAAGATCCATTGTCTTTTAAGTTGTCATAGGCTTGGGGAACGAGCGGCAGGAGGATATCCGCTAAAATATTGGCAGTGATCACATCTACCTGGTCATGGATACCGTTGAGCTTATCGTTAGACTGAACCGTCACCTGATCCATGCCAGCATTGAGGTTAATATTAGCCTTAGCAGTTTCGATAATGCTCTCATCATAGTCATAGGCAGCGACACTTTGAGCCCCTAAGCGTTTTGCCGTAATCGCTAAAATACCTGAACCGGTCCCCACATCAATCACCCGGTCGCCCTTTTGTAAGACCAGACCCATTAAATGAATGGCTAACTGGGTCGTGGGATGGTCTCCGGTGCCGAAAGCCATGCCAGGATCCAAATAAATAGCATTGGAATCAGCCTGTTGACTGTCTTTTTCCCAAACCGGAATAATTGATAACCAATGATTGACTTGAATCGGTTGATAATAGTCTTGCCAGTTCGACACCCAAGATTGGTCTTCCAAGCGGTTAATGCTTAGTCCTTGTGAGGACCAAGCAGGATCAAGTGCCTGTAATTTTTCGGCAATCGCTTCTTTTAAGGCTGATTGGTCCGTTTCAGCTGAAAAATAGCCTTTTACAATGGGGGAGTCCCCATATTTTTCTAGGACATCATCGCTTTTAAAGACACCAAAGGCTGAGGGAAGCTTTAAATAATCTTCGATATCTTGGATAGCGACCCCATTAGAACCGAGCGCCATTAAACAATCTGATACTAAGTCAGAGGGTATATTTTGACAATATATAATTATTTCTAACCAGTCCATAATCTCATTCCTCCCTCTAGAAACAGAGTAAGGAAGCATCATAACGATTGGCTACCTTCAAGTTATCAATAATGGTTACTAAGGCTTTATTGGACCAATGAATTGTCATTTGCTGGCGTACATTAGCTTCTAGGCCCCGTAGTTGGTGAGCAGTTTCGTTAACAAGTTGGTGAATAAGTTGTAAGCAAGCGTCAATATATGACTTTTCAAAAGCATTAGGCGCTTGATTAGCGGGAATGACAATGTGGTTACTTTGACTATCATTCTTCCTAGCATGTTTGGAAAATGAAAAGCTCAGGGCATAATAATCGAGATCATTATAGTATTGGCCAAAATGATCCTCAAAAGTCACTGGAGCAGTACGGTATTCACCAGCTGGGTTAGCAATAAAAAATTGTAATAATAGTTCGCCTCGCTGGCCATCTTCAATTAGGCGCCAAGGAAAAGCGCTGGGCTCTTTTTCTAGTTGTTCTTGAAGGTACTTTGCTAAGGAATAAAAACGTGTATTTGGCATGTCAATCTCCTTTTTAACTATCCCTTGCTCCCCTATTTAAAATAAAATGTCTATTGATTAGGAAAGCGAATTTTTATAATTAAATTTATTATAACAGTTATTGGTCAATCAAAAAAATTTCTTAATAATTTTCTTAAACCCAAGAGACCCAGTCTTAATAGATCTTCTTTTATGCTATAATGGTTTTATTACAATTATTACTAATTTGAGGTGTCTGGAATGTCTGCTCGTAACTTAACAACCAAAGATATACTACAAAAAGAATTTAAACCAGCCTTGCGTGGCTTTAATACCGAAGAAGTTGACGCGTTTTTAGATTTAATTATTCGTGACTATGAATCCTATGAAAAGGAACTAGCCTTTTTACGCCAAGAAAATAATCGCTTAAAACAAAATATCGAAAGTGAAAGCAAACAGACGAACAACACTAGCAGGAGTTCTAGTCAAGCGGCAACGACTAACTACGATATACTCAAGCGCCTTTCTAAACTGGAAAAAACGGTCTACGGACAAAGCATTCGCAAACAAAATGAGAACTATCAAGAAGACCCTGTTGAAGAAACTCGTATTTACCGTAGCGAATAAAAGTCAACAGAAAACACTAGCAATTTAATCGTATTTACGGTAGAATTCTAGAGTTGAACATTGTAAATTTCGGGTAATCGCGGGTACCCCGAGGTATCTGAGGAAAGTCCATGCTCGCACAAGCTGAGAAGCTTGTAGTGATCGTGCTTAGCGAAACCATAAGCTAAGGCTCAGACGGCGGACAAAAAAGCTAAGGACTTAGTCTAGGCTTGAGTCATCCTGAAAAGTGCCACAGTGACGAAGTTGAACGGGAAACCCTTCAAGTGGAACGCGGTAAACCCCTCGAGCGAGCAACCCAAACATTGGTAGGGGCACTTGACGAATCGGAAATGAACGAATTCGTCGGGGCAGTAATGCAGATAGATGATTACCGATCAAGTAGCTTCCTGACCTACTTGTGAACAGAACATGGCTTATAGAAATTTACATCAGGCAACATAAGAGGCTGGGACAATGTTCCAGCCTTTTTATCATGGCGATTTTCATGTTAAGATGTAACAGACTAACTAATAAAGGAGACCATTATGAAACAATATTCCTTAATTGCCACCTGCGCTAGCGGGATTGAGGCCTTAGTATCCAAAGAATTAAAAGATCTGGGTTACTCAAGGGAAAATGAAAATGGCAGAGTTCGCTTTCAAGGTGACCTTAGTGATGTTGCTAAGACTAATATTTGGTTAAGAACTGCTGACCGGATAAAAATTGTTATGGGAGAATTTAAAGCGACCACTTTTGACCAACTTTATGAACAGACCAAAGCCATTGCCTGGGAGGACATCCTCCCCCTCGACGCTGAATTCCCCGTTTCAGGGAAATCAGTAAAATCTAAACTCCACCATGTGCCGACATGTCAGAGTATGGTTAAAAAGGCGATCGTTGACCGCTTAAGTGAGGTCTACCATCGTCGTGGTCATTTACCAGAGGCCGGTGCTCGCTACCCCATTGAGATAAGTATTCACAAAGACAAGGCCCTCTTGACCCTAGATACTTCAGGGACTAGTCTCTTCAAGCGCGGTTACCGTCAAGAAAAAGGTGGAGCTCCCTTAAAAGAGACTTTAGCTGCAGCCCTGGTTGATTTAACCACATGGTTTCCAGACCGCCCCCTTTATGATCCGACCACTGGCTCTGGAACCATCGCCATTGAGGCGGCTATGAAAGGGATGAATATTGCACCTGGTCTTAAGCGGTCATTTGTATGTGAGGACTGGGATATTTTTCCTAAAGAAGTCTTTGACCAGGTCAGAGACCAAGCGCGAGCTGCTATTGACCATGAGGTTCAATTAGATATTCTCGCTTGCGATATTGACCATCGCATGATCGAGATTGCTCAGAAAAATGCTGAAGCAGCAGGTGTTAGTCACCAAATCCACTTTAAACAAATGCAATTAGCTGATTTTACCACCCAAAAAAGCTATGGCATTATTATCTCCAACCCACCCTACGGTGAACGCCTAAATGATGAGGACTATATCCATGACCTTTATGAAAAGATGGGAGAAATTTACCGACCCCTCAAAACTTGGAGTAAGTATATTTTAACCAGTGATGAAAATTTCGAAAATTACTATGGCCAAAAAGCCACTAAAAAACGTAAGCTCTACAATGGAGCCCTCAAGGTGGACTATTACCAATACTGGGGCGAAAAACGTCCTCGTAACAAAGCATAAAGACTAAAAAACTGTCATTACCACTTTCTCTTTCACTTAGTAAGATTGACTAGATGAATAAGATTGATAATGACAGTCTTTTTATATGCTCTTTATTTCTTGACTCTTTATCCTAAAACTATAAAGTACTTGGCCAGTTTCCGGTGAGAATGAGCAAGGCTGGAATCCAGCAAGTCACTACCCCGGCAAAAATGGTCAGATAATATAACCAATCGCCATATTTACGCCCTAAATTGTGGCTAAAGTAGTTGGTTGCCCATAGATAACCCCACATGATCCAGTTAAAGACATCCCAATAATTACCGCCATTTCCCATGAGGATCCATACAGCAAAGAAAATCGAGTTAAAGGTAACAAATATGGAAAAGTAGCCCAGATTTTTGTTATCCCATTGTTTGATCCGATTGACACCGTAGGATAAGTAAGTGTAACCAAATAAGAGACCTGAAATCGCTGTATAATAATAGGTGGAGTCTTTTTCAGCAAAAATTCCATGAACACAAATCATGACATTTAGAAAGATATACAAGAGACCAGTAAAAATATTAATCAGTGCATTGGAATTATCTTCAACCTTATCAAGGTAGTTTAACCCATTGGAAATCAGAACAATTCCAGAAAACATTAATGTTATCCCTGACATTTGGACATTCTCCTTTGCTTGTTAATGTATTTATCTTAACTATAGCAATTTGCCAATAACTTTCAATTGATAATTTGCCAGGGACGTACACTCTGATGATATTGTATCTGTTAAATCTTTATTTGATTATTGGAACGGATCCTGTTAGTGGATGATTTTAAATATTATAGTTGCCCGTATCTGTATAAGACTGAATGAGAGGCTCAAGTTCACTAAAACAAGCTGGACTAGCAATAATAAAATTGGAGGGTTTGGTATAATCCGGCATTTGATTAGAAAAATTGGAAAAATGCAGTCCCATCTCCTGAGCCATCAAAATGAAGGGCGCATAATCCCAGGGTCCCCCACCAGGGTTGACAAAGGCTCCATATTGGCCCTTGATTACACTGATTCCATCTAGTGAAGAGCAGCCATAATTTCGGATATCGAAGGCATTATCAGCAATATAATAGAAATAGTCGCGTTTGATATTATGTTGAGGAGAAATACCAATAAGAGAGTCTCTTAGACTAAGATCAGCCACTGGTTCTAAGCGCTTGCCATTACAATACACCCCGTCACCTAAACTGGCAGAGTATAGTTCATCACCAAAGACATCATAAACATAGGCTAGTTTAGCCTGTCCATGGGAAAAATAAGTGATCATCGTGGCGTAATTTTCTTTTTGCTTAACAAAGTTTGCTGTGCCATCAATCGGGTCAATAATCCATAGATGACTAGCCTCGGGATCTACCTCTGTTTGGCCATAAGTTTCTTCACCAATAATGGTCTGATGGCCGGGGAGTTGTTTAATATGGTTTTCAATTAATTCTTGAACAGCTATATCGATTTCAGTGGCTAAGTCACGAAAATCACGTTTTTCTTTGGTTTTGTAGCTGGTATTTTCTTGAATGAGGGCTTTAATTTCAGGGAACCAAGACTTTACTTCTTGGTCTAATTGGTCAATATTCATAGTGATCACTCCTTCATTTTGATAATCATTCGCTAGCTTCGTCTTCTTCATATTTGCTCCAAACAGCAACTCCTCCGGCTGGACAGGAAAAACAAGCCAGTCCCTTTTCAGAAATAGTAACTGCAGACTGATCCGTATCCTTTGATGAAAAGACTAGTCTCCACTGTTCCTGGGCGTGCTCTTCCCCTACATACATCTCCTTATAGCCAGCCTCCCCGTTAGACATTAATACAGCCAAACCACTAGGATGGTCTTGGTCTCCCTGCCTGGTAAAACCGACACAATTAGGATGGTCAAAATAGTTATTTTGTTTCCCATAAGCTTTATCCCGACGTAAGTCTAACAAGGTGTCTAACATGGCTTGCTTATTAGGAATTGGCTGGTCCCCTTGAATGCCATAATAATCGCCATAGAAAACACAAGGTAAGCCATTTTCATGGAGGAGAATGAGGGCGTAGGCTATGGGCTTAAACCAATCTTCCACCCAAGATTCAAGGGACTGTCCCGGTTGGGAATCGTGGTTATCAACGAAAGAGATGGCCAAGGTCGGGTTATTTTTCAATAAAGTATCTTCCAAAATAGTAGACATATCAAAGTGATCCCAAGAAGTTGATGCTGCATAAAAGTTCTGATGGAGCTTAACATCGAAAAGATCGATATTAAGTTCCGTTTCCTTTAAATAATTTTCTAAACTTTGATAATCCCCCTTCCAATACTCGCCAATAAAGTAGAAATCAGGAAATTCATCAAGTAATTTGTCACATAGACTGTCAATAAAATCATCATCAATATGCTTTAAAGCATCTAAACGAAAGCCGCTAACCCCCGTTTCCTTGATAAACCACAAGGCCCAGTCTAGAACTTCTGCTCTTACTTCAGGATTTTCATAGTCAATATCTGCATACATTAAATAGTCATAATTACCATTCTCATCATCGACATCTTCATTATCCGACCAGCCTTTGTTAAGCCCCTTAATCATAAATATGCCCTTTTGATCCTTGGCTTGATCATAATCAACCCCGGAAAAGTGGGTCCAATTCCAAGTAAAGTTGCTGTATTTCCCCTTTCGCCCCGGGAAAGTAAATTTGGTCCAGCCTTCAATGTCGTGGGCTTGGCCGATTTTTCTTTGTCTATTCTTGGGATCAACTTCATAGGCTTGAAATGTTTCCGTTTGATCAGCCCCCGCCTTATGATTTAAAACCACATCAGCTAAGGGGCTAATTTGTTGATCTTTTAAGGCTTGAATGGCAGCTAAATAATCCTTTTTACTGCCGTATTTCGTCCATAAGCTACCTTTCTGATCAAACTCTCCCAGATCATATAAGTCATAGATGCCATAACCTACATCATTCCTTCCAGTTCCCTTACAAGCTGGTGGCATCCACACATGGCTAAAGCCTTTTTCAGCCAAATGACTAGCATCACTGGCTAGGCGTTGCCAATGTTTACCATCATCAGGAAGCTCCCATTCAAAATACTGCATCATGGTTCCATTCATGTTCTATCCTCATTTCCTTAATAAGCTTAATTACAATATATTCACCTCAATTATACTTAATCTTTTTAAAATCTTAGGATAAAAACCCCTGTAAAAACGAAAAGCCAGGTTCTTCGCCCTAGCTTTTCAAGCAAACGCTTAAAAACAAAGTCAGCGTTTTGTAATTTTTATGACTTATTCCTCCGTGTTATTTTCTTCTTCGTAGATGGTTTTACCTAGCTCTTGAACTTCTGCTTTCAACTGTTTATTTTCAACATTAGATTCATCATATAAGCGCTCCATATGTTTCTTATCGCGAGTATCAAAGTCATATTCCTCATCAATACGATCAATTTCATGTTTTATCAATCGGTCTCTAATTTTATTTTCGCGATGAATTTTACGGTAACGTAATAGCCATTGAATAATTAATAGTGCCATCACAAAAATACCTAAATAACCAATTAAGGGAAAGAGATAGGCCACCAAGGTTTCAAAGCCGATAAATGAAAGAGCAAAGCCAAGAACTACTAAGATAATCATTGCTTTTGAAAAATATTGTGGCTTAGTACGAACCACCCGTTTAGCGAGAGCATAATAGGTCCCTATAGCTGTGTTATAAATCATACCGAAAATAATCAAGGCCATGAGGGTTCCCAAAAGCGGATGAACCTTATTATATAGTTCCAATAAAGGCATAGAACTGCTTGCTACGCTATTAATATTTAAACTGATAGAAAAGAAGGAGGCAAAGAGTAATAAGGTGACCAAGGCTCCCCCGAAGAATCCGCCAACCCCAGCTTGTTTGGGACTATATTGTTCACCTCCGATGACCATAGCCATGGACATGGCTAGCATGAGTGCTAAACAGGAGTAATTAATAGTGGAAATAAACCAATTCGGTAAGGTCGTTTCTTGGGACCAAGAAATAGCCATCGCTTCATCAAAGCTAAGCGGTTGTTGAACAAGGGTATAAATGAGCAGTGCGATTAGAAAAATAATAACAAAGGGTGTTATAGCACCAATCAAGGTGGTCACCTTATCGACGTCCAAATAAGCTGTCGCGATCACCAAAATGGACAAGAGTAAGGCCCCGATCCAAATCGGCCAATCGAACTGCTGGTTGAGGTTAGTCCCTGCCCCAGCAATCATTACAAATCCAGTACAAAAGAGGTTAAAGTTAATAATAAAGTCAATTACTTTAGAAACAAAGGGAGAAGAAATATTGTTAAAGACTTCACTGTGTTCTTGAGCCTTGTAGTAGGATCCAAATTGAAGGAGAATCACGCCACCCACAATAAATAATAGCGCTGAAAGGCAGAGACCGACAATTCCCCACTTACCAAAAGAAACAAAATACTGTAACATTTCCTTTCCAGAAGCAAAACCGGCACCGATAATTACTCCTAAATAAGCAAGCCCAATATGGACCATATTTTTAATTTTCTGATTTTGCATTGCTTAATCCTTTCTTCTTTTCGCTTGCTCTCATTACTTGATGATTTCTTGCTCGCTATTTTGTTAACCAATCCCTTCTCATTCTAGAAATAAAGGGCAGAAGTAATCGTTCCTTTCCTTAGTCTTAATGGCTATTAGAAAGTAACCATCACTTCTGCCCGTAAAATATAATTATTGACTGGACTAAGCCTTAGCCATGGCCTGGGCTGCTCTACGCCCCTGGTGAATGATCCCTGAAATTGCTGTACCAGAGCCAGGATAGTAAGGACCAATCCACTCACCGGCATTGAGCCCCGCTGCGTATAAGCCAGGAATCACTTGGCCAAAAACATCCAGTACTTGGCCATCGATATTAATCTTTAGTCCCCCAAGCGAGCCCAGATTACTTGCTGAATTTTGATAAGCATAGTAAGGCGCTTGATCAAGGGCTTGAACGCCAGTTTTTCTTCCATATAGGGGGTCCAAGCCTTCTTGAGCAGAACGGTTCCACTCTTCAATCGTAGCGAGTAAATTTTCATAAGGAATCTCTAGCTTTTGGGCCAAGTCTTCCAAATTATCTCCACTAATCACCAGACCGGATTCTATATCTGCCTGAATATTTTCTTCAGTCCAAGGACTTCCTGGAGCGCCTAAAGCTCCCTGGTTAAAAATCATATAGGTTGGCTTGAATAATTTTTTCTCTTCTTGGAAAATTGCCCGGTAGTGATAGGCATAAGTTGCATCTTCACAGACGAAACGATCTCCTTGACCATTCACAAGGATCATTGGCAAAGTAGGCACCCGGTTATCCGTTGCGTTACCAGTATTTCCGCAAAAGTCAATACATCCTCCAAATCCACCTATAGCTGCCCCTACGGACTGGCCTAAGAGAATTCCATCCCCGGTATTGGTTGCTGTTGAAAGACAAGTATTATATTTTAAATCATGATAGTGTTGGGGGCTTAAGCCACGGGCTAAGGCTGGATTATGGTCAATGGAAGCTGTTGCTAAGACAATCCCCTTATTAGCCAGGTAAAACTGTCTTTCTCCTGCCGATTTAGCCAGCAGTCCGACAACTTTTTTTCCTTTATGAACTAAAGAAACAGCTGTGGTATTATACTTAATCTCAGCTCCCGCTGCTAAGGCCGCTTGGAGGAGATGTTGAGTTAAGACCACCCCTTGACCTCCGGCACCGCCCCCTTCATAGACATGGATTCG